>NZ_JAVBIK010000001.1:1385000-2585000 GCF_032193805.1 Rhodoferax potami
AATAAGAAAATCGATCTTTGACCGCAACTCTTGCTTCACTTTCGCCATGCCCGCATTCCCGGCTTTTCCTCGCATGAAAAATCTCTGTAGCCTTGCCTGGTCGAGTCCCTTCAACGAATCAGACTTGTATATTCCTTGCGAAGCGGTATGCAGTACTTTGGAGTCAATATCACTCGCGATCAACGAAAAATTTCCATTGGAGCCCAACGCCTCTGTCGCAGTCATCACGATGGAATAAGGCTCCTCCCCTGTTGAGGCTGCACTACACCACATTCTGCAGGCCCCCGCCGACTGGATCGACCGGAGGTACTCCGCCAAGACCTGAAAATGATGGCCTTCACGGAAAAAAGATGTCAAATTGGTCGTCAAAGCATTAACGAATTCCTGCCACTCTGGGCCGTCGGTCGCTTCAAGCCAACGTAAATACTCTCGAAAACTGTTGTGCCCAGTCTCTCGCAAGCGCCGCGAAAGTCTGCTGTAGACCATGGCGTGCTTTCCATCGTGCAAACTTATACCCGCACGCTGATAAATCAGCTTCTGGACATGATCAAAATCAGCACTTGTCCACAAGAACTCTCGACCTTGCATTTCATCTTGAGCATTCGGGGACATCTCTACCTTCCAAGGATTGACTGTGTTCGCAGAACCTAGTGCGCTATCGAGCGCACTTAGTCATCCATCGATACCAACCCCATCTCAGGCGCTGACATCAATTTCTCGATATCCAACAAGATCAGCATCCGCTCTCCGATTGAACCCAGCCCCAGAACTGCAGCACTATCAATCACGCTCTCAATGTCAGGTGCCGCTTTCAAGCTCTCCGGAGGCAACTCCATGACGTCGCTCACGGAGTCCACCACGATGCCAACAATTCTGTTCCTTAAATTAAGGACGATCACCACAGTGAAGGAGTTGTACTCGGACTTTGAACAGTTAAATTTCAAGCGCATGTCCACAATCGGGACAATAGTGCCACGCAAATTAACAACGCCTTTGATAAAGGACGGCGCATTCGCCACTCTGGTTGGTGGCTCATACCCCCGAATCTCTTGCACCTTGAGGATATCTATTCCATATTCCTCTTGATCGAGCCGAAAGGTTAGGTACTCTCGGGCGCCACCAGTTGTGAGATCGCTGAGCTTTTCCATCATTCCCATATCAGTCTCCTAAATGCGAGTGTCTAATGACGGGACCGTCGCACCAAGGCACCGGTATCCAAAATCAACGCAACTTTGCCATCACCGAGGATCGTGGCCCCCGATACGTTCGGAACTTTTCGGTAGTTGGACTCCAAGTTCTTAACTACCACTTGCTGCTGCCCCAAAAGCTCATCAACGAGCAACGCCACGCGGCTACCGTCAGCCTCAACCACCACCATGATGTCACTCGATTTTTCAAAATCAAAGCGCGGGATCTGGAAGACTTTCTCCAACTCGATGACAGGCATGTACTCATCACGAACCTTCACAAGCTGAGAACCTTGCCCGACCGTAC
Source organism: Rhodoferax potami (assembly GCF_032193805.1). Taxonomy (NCBI): domain Bacteria; kingdom Pseudomonadati; phylum Pseudomonadota; class Betaproteobacteria; order Burkholderiales; family Comamonadaceae; genus Rhodoferax; species Rhodoferax potami. The sequence continues at coordinate 1,386,495 of NZ_JAVBIK010000001.1, forward strand.
TGACCGCTTCCGCCTTAACCTGGAACGACTCAATAACCGACGACAAAGGAAGGATGTAAACCTCTTCCCCAACCCCTACAGACATCCCGTCCATGATTGCGAGCGTCAGAGGCAAGCGCACGGAAACTTTCATTCCGTACCCTTCTGCAGAATCAATGTCAACGGTGCCGTTCAATGCTGCGATGTTTTTCTTGACAACATCCATACCTACGCCACGGCCAGAAACGTCTGTCACAACCGCTGCTGTAGAAAACCCGGGAGCAAAGATCAATTGCCACACTTCGGCGTCTGACATCTGGTCAGACACATCCAAGCCGCGCTCCCGCGCCTTGTTAAGTATTTTGCTGCGCGACAAGCCTCGACCATCATCACGCACCTCGATCACAATTGATCCGCCTTGGTGCGATGCGGATAGCGTGATCGTTCCAGATTCTGATTTGCCTGCGGCGATACGTTCCGCGGGCATTTCAATTCCATGATCACAGCTGTTGCGCACCAAGTGGGTCAGAGGATCTGTAATTTTTTCAACCAGGCCCTTGTCCAGCTCGGTGGCTTCGCCCTGCGTTACAAACTCTACTTTTTTTCCCAGCTTACTTGCAAGATCACGGAGCATTCGCGGGAAACGACTGAAAACGATGGACATCGGGATCATTCGAATCGACATCACTGACTCTTGCAGATCTCGTGTGTTGCGATCCAAGTCCGCAAGACCGGTCAGTAATTGCTGATAAACAGCGGGATCTAGCGCCCGGCTGTTTTGGGCCAACATCGCTTGCGTAATCACCAACTCGCCTACCAAGTTGATCAACTGATCCACTTTACTGATTGCAACGCGGATCGTGGCCGCCTCTGGCTGTGCGGCAGCGGCCGGACCCGCCTTTGGAGGAACTTTGGATGCAGGAACAACTTCTTGAGAGACAGTCGCAACAGAAGGCTGCTCAACCGCTTGATTAGGAGCACCAGGAGAACCATCAAAGAAGCCGAAGCCTTTTTCCGCGGCCGGCGCTTTCGGTTCCTCTGCTACCGCCCCGGGGGAACCGGCTGCACCGTCAAAAAAACCGAAACCTTCGTCGACTGCGGGTTCGTCAGCTTTATGTTCGATCTGGACTTTATCTCGTGCCACATGGAATGCAAACAAGTCCAACAGATCTTCATCACTGGAGGCCGTCGTAGCCTTGAACACTCGATGAGAGCCGTTAGGAGACTCAGCAGGCTGAATTGAACCTAGACCCGGGATATCTCGAAACAACTCTTGGATCGCGTCGGCCTGATCGGGCCTATCCAAGGGGCCGATAGTAATCACTAACTCTCGGTCGCCGCTTATCTTGGTAACTGGTTTGGGGGTCGCAACTTGAGCCGGTGCTGGAGTAGCCTTGGCTGGCGCTGCTGCTGAAGCTGCGGGCTTCTGTGAGGCTAAATCGCCGCCAGCAGCCAAGATGCTGATGCGCCTAACAAGATCCGCCGTAGGTAGTGCCTCACCCTCATCTCCCGCTTGATGACGTGCCAACAAACTGCGAGACGCATCGGCAGACTCCAAAAGCACGTCGACCATTATTGCGGTCGGCTGCAGCTCATGCCGACGCAGACGGTCCAGCAAGGACTCCATTTGATGGGTCAACTCAGCGACATCAGCAAACCCAAAAGTAGCTGCTCCGCCCTTCACAGAGTGAGCGCATCGAAAGATACCGTTGAGCTCTTCATCATCCGCGGTTTCCAGATTCAAATTGAGCAGCATTTGCTCCATCTGATCAAGATTCTCACCAGCTTCCTCAAAGAAAATTTGATAGAACTGACTGAGATCGAAGTCTCCGCCAGAACCGCTGTCTTGATGCGTCTCAGCCATAACTAACTCCTGTTATTGAGAACCAACGACGTCCCCGCCAACTTATCGAATAACTTTTTTAATGACATCCAGCAACTTCGCAGGATCGAACGGCTTCACCAGCCAGCCAGTGGCGCCTGCGGCACGCCCTGCCTGCTTCATCAAATCACTGGACTCTGTGGTCAGCATCAATATGGGCGTCGACTGAAAGTTCGGATGCTCGCGGAGCTTGCGTGTCAAGCCCAATCCGTCCAATCGCGGCATATTCTGGTCCGTCAGAACCAAGTCAAAAGTCTGAGTTTGTGCTTTTTCGTAGGCGTCTTGACCATCCACTGCTTCCACCACTTGGTAGCCCGCACCTGTTAAAGTGAAAGACACCATCTTTCGCATGGAAGGAGAATCGTCAACAGCAAGAATTAAAGGCATGAGAAGCTCCGAAAAAAACGCAGTAATTTATTTATCTTAAAAAAGCTCAATGGATCCAGCGTCCATCTCATCTTGAGTCACCGGATTGGGACGCTCTGGCACTTCATCAACAAAGGGCACCGCTTCACCATCTTCACTCCCCATCGATTCTGAAGCCAAACGGTAGGCGCAGCCTTGCAGTATCTTGGATGTGTGAACAATCAGCTGCGACGCCATGTCCTGGAACTGCAATTCAGTAACCGCTGCATGCAGCGCCTTACGAACCTGATCCAGCTCCTCTGATTGCCCCAAGGTAGGCGATGCCAAATGGGCGCTCGCAGATGTAAAGCGCTCCATGAGATTTTCCATGGTGTGCGCGAGCAAGCCATCCAAACGGGTAAGGTCATGCACCACTACCAATAGGGAGTCTTGCACTTCCGCCACCAACATTACAGGCAGCTGTACAGCCGGAGCAGCAGGTGGCGTCAACGATGGTTCCATTGTCATTCTTCCTCTGAGGCCTGTCTTGTTCGCTATCCTACGCCCGATTTGAAAGCTAAGCGCTTACACCTCATCGCACAAGTTGCAAGATTAACAAATTTTAGGAAAAAATCAATTACTTCGGCAGAATAAAAGCCTTTGTTTGCTCATCGAGCGGCTCATAATCGATTGCATGATAGCCCCGAACCATGAGTCTGAACCAATGGGTAACCCTGTAAAAGTACTCCACTTAGAGGATTCAGAAATCGACCACCGCTTGCTAGTTCGCGCGGTTCACGAATCAGGCCTTCAGGCTCAGTTTCTCAGACTCGATGAGCAGGCCGCCTTTATGGATGCTTTGCACACGCAAAGCTTCGACATCATTCTGATGGACTTCCGGCTCCCGGGCTTTACAGCCTTGGAGGCGTGGTCACAGGTCCAATCTCTGCCCAGTCATCCGCCGTGCGTCATCGTCTCAGGGGCAATTGGTGAACAAGCAGCTGTCAGTGCCATTCAAACCGGAATTTCGGACTATTTGCACAAAGACCGAATCGCTGAAATCGGCCGAGTGATTCAGCGGGCGATGCACCTCCATAAGATAGAAGAAGAGCGAATCAAAGCCCAGCAGGCCCTTTCGCTGTCAGAACAGCGAATTAGAGAACTCGCCAGGCACTTGCAGACTTCCCTAGAGGCTGAGCGAGCAGCCATCTCGAGAGAGATTCACGACGATATTGGTGGCTCACTCACTGCGCTCAAACTTGACCTAGCCTGGATCAAGAGGCACTCAAATCACCAGCCCACGCTCACACGCCTGGTAGCCGCAGAGGAAATGCTGAGTCTTGCCCTCGCAGCTACTCAGAGAATCATGCAAAACACGCGCCCTGCCATCCTCGATCAAGGGCTTAGCGCGTGCGTCGAATGGCTAGTCGCAGGACACAGCAGGCGCACCGGAAAGACAGTGAACCTCATCAACGACCTCACCTCGGAGGCACTGCCAGACGCATTCAGGCTTGCTGCGTACCGCATCGTGCAGGAAGCGCTGACCAATGCGGGTAAGTACGCCCCCGAATCGGACGTCAGCGTCGAGGTGTCTGATGCAGGTGGTACTTTGACGATCGAGATCCGCGACAGCGGGCCCGGATTTGAATTGAGCAGACTCCAGTCCAGCCGAGGATTCGGGCTTAAAGGCCTCAGCGAGCGAGCAGAATCAATCGGTGGATGGCTTGATATCAGCAGCACTCCTAAGCGCGGGACATCGATTACCCTCACCGCACCGCTCTCTTGGGCAGCCGACAACCGACAGGGAGATTCGAGGGAATGATTCACGTTGTACTTTGCGATGTAACCGGTCACTGTCCGGCGTTATTGCCTACGTTACCAAACCGTGTAATGGTGAACGCAATGGATTCTCGGCGAAGTGCTGCTTCCATTGACGAGGCGTCAGTTCTGAAACTCTGGAGGCGGGGTGGTGGCCTACGCGTTGCAAGACATCAACCAGGTAGGTGTAGGGGTCAATGTCATGTAAACGGCATGTCACGATCAGGCTCTGCATGATGCCCGCGCGCTTGGCGCCCACCTCCGTCCAGCAGAATAACCAATTGCGCCTGCCCATTGGTATCGCGCGCAAGGCGCGTTCCAGATGGTTCGTATCCATGGCCACATCCGCATCGCCCAGAAACACCTGCAGTTGCGCGCGGCGCTCGCGTGCATAGGCCAATGCCTTGGTCAACGGATTGCTGGGCAGGAAGCCTTGCCGCTCGAACTGCAAATCCACCCATTCAAAGAAGTTCTGCACCAGCGGTTTGCTGTGGCTTAGACGGTGCTCTCGTTTGGCATCCCCGTAGAGGTCACGTTCACGAATGGCTTCTTCCTGGGCGTAAATCTCGCCAATTTGCTGCAGCGCCTGGCCAGCGGCCTGTGGCTCGGCCCCTAGAGCTTCAAAGAAGCCACGCCTGCAGTGCGCCCAGCATTGGGCATGCGTAATGCCGGTCTTGGCAGCGTAACGTGCATAGGCCTCATAGCCGTCAGTGAGCAACACGGCATCTGTGGCCCCTGGCAGCCCCAATGCCTGCTGTACGTGCTCGTGGCGGCGCGACTCGAAATAGGCAAAGCACACCTCATCGAGTTCGCCGTACACAGGCCAGAAGTAGGCCGCCTTCATCTTGCCGGGCCCACTGCGCCCGGCCTTGATGGGGGTCTCGTCCATTGCCTTGACCCGGCTGTTGCGGATCGACTCGAGCTGCGTGTCGTAAATCGGCTCCAGCAGGGAAATGGTCTTTTGCGCCAGTTGCGTCAGCCACGCCCGGCTGAGTTTGAAGCCCGCTTGGCTCAGGCGCTGGTGCTGCCGGTACAGCGGAATGTGCCAGGCAAACTTGTCAACAACAACGCCTGCGAGCAAGCTCACGTCAGCGCGGCTGCCCTCAATGATGCCTGTTGGCGCGCCCGCACAGTGCAGGGTTTGCGTGTCGTGGCGCTTGATGACAGAGCGCACATACTTCAGCACCACATAGGCACCGGGGCGCTGTGCCAAGCGGTGGCTGACCTTCTGGCTGACAACCTCGTACTGATCGGGCGAGAGGTCTTTGGTCTCGGGGTTGGCCAGCTCGATGGTGTGCACGGGCACCTTGGTTTCGTCAAAGAACGATGCGGGCGTGCCCTCGTCGGCAAAGTTGCTGCGGGGTTTGCGTCGCTGGTGTGCAGGGATGGTGTTGGAGTCGGAGTCGGCTTCGGGCGCATCAGTGGCAGGGAGGTCGCCCAGGAGTTGCCCCAGGTGCATTTGCTGCGCATCGGGCAAGGGTGCAAAGCGCTCGCTCTTCTTGCCAAAGAGTTGGCGTTTGAACCATTCGAGCTGCTGCTCCAGCGCGCTGATGCTGGCGGCCTGTGCTTGCAGTGTCTGCGCGATGCTCTGCGGCGACAGCCCCATGACCGTTTCGACGGTAAATGTGGGAGTGCTGGTATTGGGCATCGACATGGGCCTTATCTTGCGGCCTTTAGGGACAAAGCAAAAGAGTGCTTCTCCGGATTGAAAATGGGCACATCGTCACCTCCGCGCAGGGTGTTGGTAGCGTTTGTGGCGTCGGCGCACTTCGATGCCTTCGAGCATCAGTTTGAGCGCCGTGCAGTCGATCTCGCCACTGCCGCCTTGAACGCCTTTACGGGAGAACTTGCCGCTCTCCAAACGCTTGCACCACAGGCACCAGCCGCTGCGGTCAAAGTACAGCACCTTCATCTGTGTTTGCCGCCGGTTGATGAAAACAAACATGTGTCCGGCCAGCACATCCACTTCAAACCCCTGGCGTGCCAGAGCGTACAAGCCGTCGTAGGACTGGCGCATATCGGCAGCTTGGCCATACAGGAACACGCGAATGCGGCCCTCGGGAAAGAACATTACCGGCGTACCAGATGCAAACTCATGCCCGAGCCGAGTTCGATGCGTAACTCCATGGCTCCATTGCCGCTGCCGTGCACTCCAGCAAGGTCGCCCAGATCAACGAACGCCGCCTTCGGCACGGTGGTGGGGGCTACCTTGTTCGTTCGCAGCGGGGACGCGATTCCCCTCTGTTTATTCCTAAGCGTGCGTCGGCGAGCAAGGCTGCTGCGACTGATGCCTTCGCGGCTGCAAAATTCATCTATCGTCAATCCAGCGCGGTCAAAACGATCCAGTACCTCAGCCCAAGTCTGTTCACTCAACACTGCACGCCTGAGCACGCTCTGCGTCTCTTCCATATCCGACCCCGTCCTGTTTGTTGATCAGGGCGCATTCTTTGGTACCTGCAATCAGTTCGCAAGAACGCCGGACAGTGACCGGTTACTTTGCGATGACCATGCAATGATCCGCCGGGGCATCAAAGACACGCTCAGCGATTCTGGGCAAATCATCGTCACCGGCGAGGCAGGTGTCACGCGCAGTATGAAAATGACACGAGAACGCGGTGAGGAATTGATACACCTCGACTAACGTGCCAAGCCATCCGAACCATGGATGGGACTGGCAATGATTACGAACGAGGAGTACATGGAACTCAAGGTATTAAGGAAACACAGGCTGAGCTTGCGCGAGATATCGGTGCAAACTGGTATGGCAGTCAACACGGTGCGTAAGTATTTGGAGGGTGGTCCGCCGGCCATGAAGAAACTGCCGGCATGTAAGAGCAAGCTCGATCCATTCAAGGACTACCTGGCTGGACGTATTCAGGCGGCCAAGCCTGATTGGATTCCAGCAACGGTGCTGCAGCGTGAGATTGCCGCACAGGGGTATACGGGCTCCGTGCGCATCCTGCAGGAGTACCTCAAGGAGTTGCGTCCACAGGCGCGCCCGGATCCGGTTGTGCGGTTCGAGACCCAGCCCGGTGAGCAAATGCAGATGGACTGGATCGAGTTCCGCAAGGCTGGGCATAAAGACGGCATGTTGGCGGCGTTTGTGGCAACGCTGGGCCACAGCCGGGCGACCTTCGCGGAGTTCGTCACAGACATGAAGCTGGAGACACTACTGGCGTGCCATGTCAGGGCGTTCGAGAGCTTTGGTGGAGTCACCCGTGAAGTGCTGTACGACAACATGAAGACCGTCATCCTCAAGCGTGACGCCTACGGCAAGAACCTGCACCAGTTCCAGGGTGCCTTTGCTGACTTTGCGCACCACCATGGCTTTGTGCCGCGGGTGTGCAAGCCCTATCGGGCCAAGACCAAGGGCAAAGTCGAACGCATGAATGGCTACATCCGGCGCAGCTTCTGGGTGCCATTGGTGGCGAGTATGAAGCAGCAAGGCTTGGTGGTGGACGCGGACACAGCCAATCGGGAAATGCGCACCTGGCTGCGTGACGTTGCCAATGTGCGGATCCACGGAACCACTGGGTGTGTGCCGGCACTGGCTTTGCAAACTGAGCGCGCACATCTGCTGGCCATCCCCAGCGCCTACAGTGGGCGAACAGTGCGTCAATTACAAAAAGTCACCGGTAGCGGCGCAGCAGTCCGGCCAATTCCAGCCGCGGCATGGCGAGGCCTGCAGCATCCTCTGGCGATGTATGACACGCTGGTGCACAACCAAGCCTCAGCAGGAGGACGACCATGAGCCTGCAAATGGAAAGACTGCGTGAACTGTGTGATCAGCTGCGCCTGCTCAACTTACCCGATCAGCTTGCCCACTTGGGGCAAATGGCGGCCAAGAAAGAGCTGGGGTACCTGGAGTTCCTGGAGCAAGCCTTGCGTGGCGAGGCTCTGGCCAGGGTGGAGAGAACGCGCGCCATGCTCACGCGCATAGCGGGCTTCCCCGCCATCAAGACGCTCGATGAGTTTGACTTCCAGTTTGCCAGCGGTGTGCCCAAAACTCTGGTGCAGGAGCTTGGCAGTCTGGCCTTCGTGGAGCGCAGCGAGAACGTGGTCTTGCTGGGCGCCAGTGGGGTGGGCAAAACCCACTTGGCCATCGCCTTGGGCTACAGGGCAACCCAGGCTGGAATCAAGACGCGTTTCATCACGGCGGCAGATCTGCTGATGACACTGAGCACGGCACTACGGCAGAACACCCTGGAAGAGGCTATCAAACGCATCGTGCGTCCCTACCGGCTGTTGATCATTGACGAAGTCGGGTACCTACCCATGAATCGGGAACAGGCGAATCTTCTGTTCCAAGTCATTGCCAAACGCTATGAAGTGGGAAGTCTCATCCTGACCTCCAATCTGCCGTTTGGGCAATGGGACCAGACATTTGCAGACGATGCAACGCTGACAGCGGCGCTACTTGACCGACTGCTCCACCACGCCCATGTGGTCCCGATCTCAGGAGACTCCTATCGCCTGAAAGATAAGCGGCGTGCCGGTGTGATTGCCGCCAGCAGCAATGCCCTACTCAAACGAAAACGCAGTCACCTTGATACACAGGAGGAGCAAGCAGCCTAGAGGCGCCAAGCAAAGACAAAACAACCAATCACCCCACATAACGGTGTATCAAATCCACGCCGCGTTTGCGTTCCACAGTTGTATCAAATCGAGACTGCGTTTGACACAGGCAGTCAGGAAGAACTGAAAAATGTGCTCCGCTCGGCTCGCTGCGAAATCCTGGTCCTCGACCTGAACCTACCGGGAAGGGGCGGGCTAGAAATTATTCCTACCCTGAAAGAGTCGCAGCCGCACATCAAGACACTAGTCGTTTCGATGTACCCCGAGGATCAATACGCGCTTCGGTGCCTCAAAGCAGGCGCGTCCGGGTACTTCAATAAATCGGGGGAACCAGCAGATCTGGTGAAGGCGATCCAACAAATCCATACTGGGAAACGATATTTAACGGCTGCCGTATCGGAGCTGTTAGTAGAAAGCTTGAACACACCAGAGCATGAAACCTTGCATGCGAAGCTATCCGAGCGAGAAATGCAAACGCTGATAAAAATTGCGTCCGGGAAAAAGCTCTCCGATATCGCGGAGGACCTGATGCTGAGTCCCAAGACCGTCAGCGTCTACAGGGCACGCCTCTTGGAAAAACTCGCTTTATCAAACAACGCGGAACTCACTGTCTACGCTATCCGCAACGCTCTGGTTTAAGCGTCAACCTACTCCGAACAGACTAACAACCCGAATCATCAGCGCCATAAAGGGCTGATCGAGCATCGGCAACGTAATGGCGATCGCCAAAATGCCGACGACTAGCGTGATCGGAAAACCGATTGCAAAAATATTCATTTGTGGCGACACCCGCGAAATGATCCCTAGCGCCATATTGGTGAACAACAAGATCCCGACCATTGGCAAGGCAATCCAGAGCGCACTCGCAAACACTTCGGCGCCTAGTTTTTGCAGCTGCATAGAGGCCAACTCTTGCAAGAAACTTGGCGAAACCGGAAAAGCCACAAAGCTTTGGGTAACGGCCATCAGCACCATCAAATGTCCGTTCATGACGACAAAAAGCAACGACGCCATCTGACCGAAAAACCGAGCGACTGCACTCGATTGGGTATTCATGGACGGATCAAAAAAAGCCGCGAAGTTCAGCCCCATTTGAAATCCGACTACCTCGCCAGCCAGCTCGACAGATGCAAAAACCAACCGAACAGCAAAGCCGATTGACAAACCGATCACCACCTGCTGCATCACAACTGCCAACGCTCGGGGGTCTGAAACGGAGATAACGGGAGCCTCAGGCAGGGTCGCTTGCGCCGCCAATGCCACTAAAAAGGACAGCGCAACCTTTGCGCGCATAGGAAAGGCGCGAGACGAAAGTACCGGAGCGGAAGTAAAAACCGCCAAAATCCGCAAAAAGGGCCAGAAGATTGGCGAGAGCCATTGGGCGATCTGTGCCTCGTCAAAAGAAATCACCGCTCGCCCAAGGCTAGACCACAGACGTTGGTATCGCTTCCAACATCCGTCGTATGTACTCCACCAGCATGGTCAACATCCATGGCCCAGCAACCGCGAATACAGCGATAACCGCCAAAAGCTTGGGAACGAATGCCAGAGTCGCTTCATGAATCTGCGTCACGGCTTGAAACAAACTGACCAGCAAACCCACCAGGAGCGCCGTTCCCAGCACTGGCGCTGACACCATCAACAACATGAGCAGCGCCTCTTGACCCAGGGTCAACACGGTTTGGGCATTCATCAGAACAATCCTCAGGTCACGAAGCTGGCTGCCAAAGAGCCGATGAGCAAGTTCCAGCCATCGGCCAAGACAAAAAGCATCAATTTGAATGGCAAGGCGACCAAAACAGGTGACAACATCATCATCCCGAGTGACATCAAGATGCTGGCCACCACAATATCGATGACCAAAAAAGGAATAAAAATCATGAAGCCGATCTGAAAGGCGGACTTCAACTCACTGATCACGAAGGCAGGCACCAACACCCGGATAGGCGCCGTTTCTGCGGTGACATCGGCCGGTAACTTGGCAAGTTTCGCAAACAATGAGAAATCAGACTGCCGCGTTTGCTTGACCATGAAGCTCCGAATCGGCACCTCCCCCTTTTGCAGAGCTTGCTCAAACGACAACGTACCTTGTGAGTACGGTTGATAGGCTTCGGCGTAGATCCGGTCAAAAGTCGGTCCCATGACAAAAAACGTCAAGAACAAAGAGAGACCCACAATGACTTGATTCGGTGGCGCAGACTGGGTACCCAGGGCTTGGCGCAGCAGGGACAGAACAATAACGATGCGGGTAAAACCCGTCATCATCAAAACGATCGCGGGAATGAAAGAAAGTGCCGTGAAAAACAGCAAGGTTTGAATAGGAACCGAAAAATTGGTCCCACCTGCACCTGTACCGACGAGAAGAGGCAACTGCCCTGCCGCTTGCGCAAACGCCGCGCCATGAGAAAAAAAAGCGGCCAGCGCCGCAATAACAAGCAGAAGACGACGGGAAATTCCAGAGACTCTCATATCACCTCACCGGCCGATTCTGCAGCTGGAGCGGCGCTTGTGTGCAAACACTGGATGCCATTTGTGGTCACTCCGAGGGTCAGCCAAACACGATCATGCGAGGGGCCGACTTCGACAGTGACGACACGCTGATGCGGACCCACGGCAACTGCAGAAATCACCTTATTCTGGGCACTCGCAAGATGCAAAGGCTGCGGAATTCGGGATTTTAGCCAGCGGATCAAAAAGGGCAGGCAAGCCAAACCCAGCAAAAACAATATGACGGGTAAAAATTGCAATGACATCGGCACTCGCCGGTTTAATTTCGACTGACACGTTTAAGCCGCTCAGATGGAGTGACAACATCCGTCAATCGTATACCGAACTTATCGTTCACCACGACCACTTCGCCCTGCGCAATCAGGTAGCCATTGACCAACACATCCATGGGCTCGCCCGCAAGCGCATCCAGCTCGACCACCGACCCTTGCCCAAGCTGCAGGATATGCTTGATGGGTACCTTGGTGCGCCCCAGCTCTACCGACAGCTGAACCGGAATATCCAACACCATGTTGATGTCATTCACCTGCCCATCCGTAGAGGCAGAGAACGGCTTAGGGGTCTCGCCGAAAAGAGGCCCGCCAGAGGGTGCTCCAGCGCTGGCATCTGTGGACTTCTGCTCCAGTAGCGCTTCCGCCCAATCCGCCATGCCGTCGTCGGCAGCGGGTTGACTCTCTTCGGGTTTGTCTTCAGATGGCATTTCGTTCTCCCAACCAATTTTGGTCATTGCCGCGAAGCGCCTTTTCTATGCGCAGCGCGTATTTTGAATTATGCGTACCGTACTGGCACTCGAAGATCGGCACCCCGTCGACAGTAGCTTGAATACGAGAAGCCCGATCCAACTCGATGAAATCCCCTTTTTTCATTCCCAGAAGTTGCTCCACCGTTGCATCCGCGCGTGCAAGCTCTGCCACCAGCGTGACCTCCGCGGCCTGGATCTCGCGCGTCAGCACATTCACCCACCGCCGGTCGACTTCGATCGAGTCCCCTTGGGTCGACGAATACAACACATCCCGAATTGGCTCCAGGGTGGAATAGGGAAAGCAAAAATGAATCGCGCCGGTGATATCTCCAATTTCTAGTTGGAACGATGTCGCAATCACGATCTCACTCGGCGTCGCAATATTCGCGAACTGCGGCTGCATTTCTGAACGCTGGTAATCCAGCTCCAAGGGATAAATGCCTTTCCATGCCTTCTTGTATTCGGTCGTAATGACGTCTACCAAGCGGTTGATGACGCGCTGCTCGGTGGCAGAAAAATCGCGCCCTTCAATCCGCGTCTGAAATTTCCCGATCCCGCCGTACAGCGTGTCGATCACACCAAACACCAGAGCCGGCTGACAAACAATCAGCCCGCTCCCCCGTAAGGGCCGAATGGCAACAATATTGAAGTTTGTCGGGACCGCCAACTCACGGAGGAAGGCGCTATAGCGCTGCACAGCCACCGGCCCCACCGAGATCTCAGGGCTACGGCGAATAAAGTTAAAAAGCCCCACCCGCAAATTACGGGCAAACCGCTCATTTACGATCTCCATCGTGGGCATACGCCCGCGAACAATACGCTCTTGGCTGGAGATGTTGTACGAGCGCACCTCACCATGCTCGGCGGCTTCCTCGACGGTTTTCTGGCTCTCACCAGTGACCCCCTCAAGTAAGGCATCGACCTCTTCTTGGGAAAGAAAGGATTCGCTCATAGCCGGCTGGAACTCCGTTTACTGCACGATAAAGCTGGAAAACAAAACACCCGTCACCGGGTACTGCACCTGCACGACTCTCTTTTTCTTTTTCTTGGTCGTCGACTCGTCCTCGTCATCCATGCTGCCCCCGAAAGGAACCGAGGTAGCCTTCAAAATATCCTCAACCAGCTTCTCTTTGCCTTCGGCCTTCAGCAGCTCATCAGCAGTTCGCTGCGATATCAGCATCAACACGCTACTACGAATAGTCGGCAAATAGGCTTTCACGGTGTCAGACGCTTTCGCGTCAATTACCTCGAGAGTAATTCCAATTTGGGCAACACGCTCGCCACCGGGATCGGACAAATTCACCACCATCGGATCCATTGGCAAATAGACAGGTGCCGCCTTCGGATCCACTTGAACTGCTGCTGCTTTTGGCGGTGGAGGTGCGGCCTCTTCTCCGCCCTCTTCCGCAGCTGCATTTTTCTTGCTGATAAAGAAAAAAGCGCCGCCACCTCCAAGTACCAGGACCAAGACTGCAGCAACAATGATGATGAGCATCTTTTTGCTTTTAGCGGGAGGGGGAGCTGCATCGGCTGCTTCTGGTTTTGCTGACACGTAGGTACCTCTATGGCTTATTGTTGGTTGGATTATTCAACGCTGACCTTCAGTCAAAAGATGAATAAGGGGGGTTAATTGGTGTTTCTCTGCATTGTCACCAAATCACTCAAACAAACAAATCAATGTTCCGCCCTGAATTGAGGGGCTTTATGCCGCTGGATACCGTCACCTCTTCCGCTCCTTCTACGCGAGCGCGACGCCATGGAGAACTCTGGCCTTGACCCGCCTTATCGCGTGAATCTCCCGCATTGGATGTACCCACCGACACCCCTGCCAAGCTCATTCCCTGACGGTTCAAGGCATCTTGCAACTGCGTGCTGGCGCTAGACAGCGCATCACGTGTTTGCGCCTCATCCGTACGGAAGGCCACATGCGCCTCATTTCCTTGCAAAGAAATACTCACCTCGACAGCCGATTGCCCGAACCCGTCCAGCGTGAGTTCCGCCTTTTGCATGTCCTGCCCGACCCAATACTTCACGTCTTCAGAAAACTGCTCCCCCATGGCCTCGGTAGCGGAGCCTGCAAACACGCCATCCACGCCCATGGCGCCGCCGGCGCTCTGCTGCAAACCACTCAGCGGCGCGAGGGCATCAGAACCGCCCCCCCGCGTCGACGTACCGGGCTCCTGCACACGGTCCCGCGAATTAGCGCCGGCTAAAGGGATCGCCTCAACACCTTTGAACATCGAAACGATTGCGTCCTGTGTCATGCGCTGAATGCGCTCCGGCATCACATCTTTGGGCGGCATCAGCAAGCCCGGGCTGGCCGCCGTAGTGCGATCTCCAGCATTACCCAGCACTGACTCACTGGCCGCTTCCGCCGCTGCCAGCAGCGCATCACGGCCCGACTTTGTCGGAGCGACAGGCGCCTTCTTAGCTCCCGCATCCAGCACACCGACCAGCGATGCGCCCCCCTCCGAGCTCTGCAGCTTGGCCGGCTTGGGCACCACACCCTCCGTTGGGGTAGCGATGGCCACTGCAGGCGGAGTTACGCCCAGCAATGCCAAGAACGCGGCATCACCAAGTAGCCCTTCCGCTTCATCATCCACGGCAACACCTGCCGCATCACTTTGAAGCGGCACAGCATCGCTCGCCAGTGGCAACCCGCCATCCAGCGTGCCCCCGGAAATGATATTGCCAGCAGGCGCTTCGTCTATACCTTCCAGAATCGTAAAGAAACTGGGCCCCACAGGAGTACTGGCGGTGCTATCAGCCGACGCCTTTTTGTTCACTTGAGGCGCAGATTCCTTCGCAGGGGTGGGCTGTGCTTTGGGGGCAAGTTCAATCGTCATAGCGTTTCACCCTGAAGGTTAAGAGCGCGGGTTCGCGCAAAAAGCTGCGCTGCCATTTCATCCATATCGGCCTGCTCACGGCGCCGGGCCAAGCGTTCCGCCTCAGCACGCCGCTTGGATAACACCGTTTTCAGCCCGGACAATCGAGACTCCGCGGCCTGCAATTGCTTTTGCACGAGCTCTGCCTGACGGCGCAGGTTGGCGATCACGCCCTCTTGCATCACCATGGCCTGCTGGAGACGCCCACTGAACTGGTAGTGATGCTTCAATAACTCCACGGACAAACCCACCGTGCCATTCCGGACCCAACGCCCGTCGGTATCGCCGGCATACGACCGCAGTTGCTCCAGTTGATCTAACGCTGAGCGCACATTTTGCTGACTCTGGGCCAACTGCTGCACCACCGCGTCACGCTTGCGCTCCGCCAAGGAAATCGCCAGCAGCAAGCCAGTTGAGTCACTCATGGCAAGGCCTCTACCGAGGTGCTCATCGCCAGCTCTGCCAGCGTTTGCTCCATGGGTGCCGCCTCAAACATATCCTGCTGTAAAAACTGATGCATACCGGGTTGCAATGCAATGGCTTCGTCCAACATCGGGTCAGAGCCCGGCGCATAGGCACCAATCTGAACCAAATCCCGGCCCTTCTGGTACCGGGAATAGAGGCTGCGAAAACGCCGTGCCTGTTCAAAATGCCCCCGATCCACCACGTTGTGCATCACCCGGGAAGCCGATTGCTCCACATCAATAGCCGGGTAGTGGCCCGACTCTGCCAGGGCACGTGACAGCACAATATGGCCGTCGAGAATGGCGCGCGCAGCATCCGCAATCGGATCCTGCTGGTCATCCCCCTCTGACAGCACGGTGTAAAACGCAGTGATCGAACCCACACCATTCAAACCATTGCCGCTGCGCTCGACCAGTTGGGGCAGCTTGGCAAAGCATGAAGGCGGATACCCCTTGGTCGCAGGTGGCTCCCCAATGGCTAGGGCAATTTCGCGCTGTGCCATCGCGTAACGCGTCAGCGAATCCATCAGCAGTAACACATGCCGGCCTTGGTCGCGGAAATACTCTGCAATCGCAGTGGCATAGGTTGCCCCCTGCATACGCAGCAAGGGCGGCGCATCTGCCGGCGCAGCAACCACGACCGATCGGGCACGCCCGTCCACGCCCAGAATGTCTTCGATGAATTCTTTAACTTCCCGGCCCCGCTCGCCGATCAAGCCCACCACAATCACATCGGCTTGGGTGTAGCGGGCCATCATCCCTAACAGCACACTCTTGCCCACACCGGAGCCTGCAAACAGCCCCAGTCGCTGGCCCCGCCCCACAGTCAAGAGCGCATTGATACTGCGCACTCCGGTGTCGAGCGCCTCGCGCACTGGCGCACGGTCCATCGCATTGATGGGCTTGCGGTCTAAAACACGTGCCGCAACATCGGCCAAAGGGCCCATGCGATCCATGGGGTAGCCTTGTGAGTCAACCACACGACCTAACAGCCCGTCACCCAAGGGCAGGCGCAACATACCGGCGGAGGCCGCATCCACGGTTGCTGGCTTTTCACCCAAACGGGGCACCGGCACAAAAGCAGGCGCTGCAGCCACTCCGGCTCCGCTAGAGAGGCCATGCACATCACCCGCCGGCATCAAATACGCCCGGTCCCCCGAAAACCCGACCACTTCGGCCAACACCGGCTCACGCGCACGCATCGTCACCACACATTGCGACCCGACGGGCACGCGGATTCCGCTGGCTTCCAGCACCAAGCCGGTCAATTTCGTCAGGGTGCCGCGCACTTCCAGCGACGACTCCTCGCGCACCGCATCCCGCGCCTGGGCTAGGAAAGTGGTCCACTTTTCAGTGGAAGCGGATGGCTGGGTCTCAGGTAGGGACATCTTCAGGCTCCCATGGCGCATCCAACCCCAAGGTGGCCACTGTTTTGCGCCAGCGTTGTTCCACGGTGCCATCGACCACCGTGCCTGCGGACTCCACTATGCAGCCTCCACGGCTGATGGAGCTATCAGGCAGCAAGGTCAGAGACAGATTCGAAAACTCTTGGCGCAAGACCTCCGACAGCACCTCCATGTCCAGAGGATTCAGCCGTACCAAGGCCGCTTTGCTATCAATCGCCAGAACACTCAACGCCTCGCGCACGACGGGCTGCAGGGCATTCGGGTTGGTGGACATTTCGTGGCGCAACACCTGGCGCGCCAGTTCACAGGCCAACTCCAACACGCCTTTTGCCATCACCTGCTCGGCTTCTGCAAGTTGGGCGTTCGCGGAAACAAATATCTGGGCAAAGCTCTCAGCAGTCGACCGGCTTTCGTTGGCGATGTACTCTTTGAGTTGCCGCTGGCCCTCCAGCGTGGCCTGCGCATGCCCCTGGGCAAAACCTTCTGCGTAGCCTTGAGCATGGCCCTCTGAAAAAGAGGTCTGCCGGACGCTCGCCTCTTTGGCCTGCTCTTCCAGCAAAGCCTGCGCTGCCAGCTTGGCCGCGAATTTGGATTTCGAGGTGTCTACATCGACAAAGTCCCAGTCCGTAACGGAACCGATTTCTTCGCCGGGGATAAAACGTGCTTGATTGCGACTCATCAGACCATGGCGTCGTCGCCACCTCCGCCACCGATAACGATCTGGCCTTCGTCTGCCAGGCGCCGCACAATCTTGAGAATTTCTTTCTGCTGCGCTTCCACCTCGGAAAGGCGCATCGGCCCGCGGGACTCCAAGTCTTCCTTGAGGGTCGCCGCAGCGCGAGAAGACATATTCGCCAGAATCTTGTCTTTGAGCTCGGGCTGTGCACCCTTGAGGGCCACGACCAGCACATCCGCAGACACTTCTTTAAGCACCATCTGAATCGCTTTGTCGTCGAGTTTGTTGACATCGTCGAACACAAACATCTTGTCCATGATCTTCTGGGCCAGGTCTGAGTCATGGCTGCGAATCGACTCGATCACGGTACCCTCGATCGCGGTACCCATCAAGTTGATCATTTCAGCCGCAGTCTTCACACCGCCCAAAGAAGACTTGCGAACCTTGTCCCCCCCTGCCAGTACCTTGAAAAGCACTTCATTCAGGTCCTTCAGGGCGGTGGGCTGGATACCCTCCATCGTGGCCACACGCAACATCACCTCGTTGCGCTGCCGCTCAGTCAGGTTCTTGAGCACATCAGCAGCTTGGTCGTAGTCCAAGTGCACCAGAATCGCCGCCACGATTTGCGGGTGCTCATTGCGCAACAACTCCGCCACAGAGAGCGGATCCATCCATTTCAGGCTTTCAATGCCGGAGACATCGCCACCCTGCAAAATACGGTCGATCAGGAGCGCCGCCTTGTCGTCGCCCAGCGCTAGCTTTAGCACCGAGCGCACATAGTCGCCCGAGTTAGACACCAGCAAGCTCTGCGAGGCAGCCACCCCGGTAAATTTATCGACGACCTCATCCACCTTTTCGCGGGTGAGCTGGGTGGTTTTGGCAATCGCCTCCCCCAGTCGCTGTACCTCTTTGGGGGACAGGTGTTTGAACACCTCCGATGCCTCGGCTTCGCCGAGAGACATCATGAGGATCGCTGCGTCTTGGAGTCCGTCTTCGTTTGCCATGGTGGTATTTTGCGCCGGAGATTAAGCCGGTGCTTCTCCATTCATCCATGCCTTGACGATGTTGGCCACCGCAGCCGGGTTATCACGGGTCAACTTGCGGGCATCTTCCAGGCGAAGTTCACTTGGCGAGGCTTGCGCCGCATCACTGCTGGTTCCGTCCGGGCCGGTCAGTTGTGGGCGTTCTGGCTGGTCATTCTCGATCGCATCCAACTGCGCAAAATCTTCTTCTGCCGTATTTTCAGCCGCAGGAATCGGCTGTGTCAGGGCCTTCATGGCTGGGCGAATAACACCCAAGAAGACGAGAGCCGCCATACCCAGGGTGCCCAAAGGCCACGCCAAGCTGCGGGCCAGGTCTTGCAATTCAGGCTGGCGCCACAGTGGAACCTCGTTGGAATCCACCTTTTCAGGAGCGAAAGGCGCATTCATCAAATTGACAGAATCGCCACGGCTTTGATTGAAGCCAACGGTTTCGCGCACCAAGGCGGTCATCTTCTCCAGCTGAGCGTCGGTCAGCGGCACACTGGTAGTAACGCCCTTCGCGTCGGTCGTGCTCTGGTTGTTCAGGACCACGGCAGCATTGATACGCTTGATCACGCCAATCGCCCCCTTGGTCACGCGCACCGTCTTGTCCACTTCGTAATTGATGATGGACTCTTTCTTGGAAGAACTATTGGCACCCGCTGCGCCTGCCTGGCCATTGGCAGCCAAGACTTGCGGCTGGCCATTGATCGGGGCAGCAGCCTGGGCGGGTGGCTGATTGGTTGTCGCACCGGGAATGCCGGCTGGCGGCGTAGGCTGCGCGCCGTTGGTGCTTTCCACAAGCTGTTGGCTTCGTACCGCACTGCTATCCACCGTTTGATTGGGCTTGTGGGACTCGGTCGTGCTTTCGGTTTGCGAAAAATCCAGCTCCGCAGTGACTTGCGCCTTCACGTTTTGCTTGCCGACCAGGGGCTCCAGCATGTCCAGAATGCGCCGGCTATAGATCTGCTCAATCTGCTGCACATATTGCAGCTGCTCAGCATCCACACCCGCAGCACCATCCGGGTTGGCGGACAACAGCTTGCCAGTGTCATCCAGCACACTGACGGCAGTGGGGTTCATCTCCGGCACACTGGACGCAACCAAGTGCACGATACCGGCAAGCTGGCCTTTGTCCAGCGCGCGACCGGGGTGCAGGCTCAGCAGCACAGAGGCCGAGGGCTTTTGCTGCTCCCGAAAAAAGCCGTTCTGATTAGGCAGAGCCAAGTGCACCCGAGCACTGGAGACAGAAGCCAGGGCCTGGATAGAACGGGTCAACTCACCCTCCAAGCCGCGCTGGAACGTCAGGCGCTCCTGAAACTGGGTCATGCCGAAGCGATTGGCCTCCATCATCTCGAACCCGCTGACAGAGCCTTTGGGCAAACCTTGCGAGGCCAGCTTCAAACGGACGTCATGCACACGATCGGCCGGAACCATGATGGCTCCGCCGCCTTCGGTGTACTTATAGGGAACATTCATAGTGGTCAGCTGGGCGATGACCGCGCCACCGTCTTTGTCTGCCAAGTTCGAGTAGAGCACGCGCCACTCTGCCTGACGCCCCATGACCATGCCGATCACAGCAATAGCAACAAACAGCGCAACGCCCAACGCCAAGCGAATGCGCTGCCCCTGGTCTAACGCCGAGAGGCGTTGTCCCAAGGTGGGGTTCACAGGAATGGTGGCAACTGCGGGCATGTCGTGGTTTCCAGGGCTGAGGGCGGGCTTCTCCGCATGAATGGAGCCGATTATTCGACCCACCTTCCAAAACATTAGGGTAATAAGCCACTGCTTTACCGGCCAATTCAAAAAAATACGCCATGAGGTGCAGGCATAGGATTCGCGGCAACCCAACTTACAGGGAGACCACCATGGATCTCAAGCTCACCCCGGTATCAATGCCCACCTCTATCCGCCCCTCCACCGGGATCAAACCCGGCGGGGCCAGCAGCGCCTCAGGCGTCGGTGGCGGCTTCTCCGGCGAACTCAAAAGCGCGCTTGGCGCAGTCAGCGCTGCCCAGAACGAATCCGGCCGCCTCCAACGGGAAGTGCAGCTGGAAAACCCCAAGGTCAGCCTGGAAGAAACCATGGTGGCCATACAAAAGGCCCAGATCGGGTTCCAGGCCACCCTCCATGTGCGCAACCGCATGGTGCAGGCCTACACCGACATCATGAACATGCAGGTTTGATGAATTTGCTATATTTTTAATAGCTAATAACGCAGTATTCACGAGCGTCAAAAGCACTTTTTGAGGCTTAAGTAAGTCTGTAACTTTTAAACCTGTGGAGCACTCCTAACTCCGAAAAAGCGCTATTTTTCCGGTTTGTGCCCCAACGGACTCAAGAATATTTCAGCCCTGCCGTAATACCGTGGAGAGGCCGTATTGTTGAAGTGGGTGACACGGGTCACCTGCCTAGCGGCCAGAAATTGCCAGCAGACACCTAATCCGAGAGGCTCCCCATGACCACGATCACCATCTCCGGCGGCGACAGCAACCTGACTTTGCCCGGAAACATCGACACGATCGTGGGCGGGACGGGGGTGGATGCCATCACCATCAGCTCCCAGCTCACCGATGTCAGCAACACCCTGATCGACTTGGGCAGTGGCACCGACTCCCTGACGCTCGGCAACTTCAACAACACCGGCACGATTGCGAATATCGAGTCTGTCAGCGGCAACTCCGGGGCCGACACCCTCACCCTGATGGCCTCCAGCACCGGTGTCACCATGGACCTTGGCGCAGGCGCTGACAGAGTGACACTCTCCACCGGCACCAATAGCGTCACCCTGAGCAATGTGGAAACGGTGGTCGGCGTCGCGGGCGATGACACGGTCACCATGGGTGGCTCTTTCGGCGCAGCCAGCGTCAGCCTCGGCGCAGGGGCCGATGCGCTGACCCTCACAACGGCGGTCACCTCCGGCGCTTTCGACTTGGGCGCCGACTCCGACAGCATCACCTTCGCCAACGGCGTGAACTCGGTCACGGTGGCAGGGGCTGAAACCGTTACTGGCAACGCCGGGGCCGACACCATTACCCTGACCACGTCCATCGCTTCAGCAGGGGTTATTGACCTTCTCGGGGGCGTTGACACCTTGACCTTGGCGGCAGGCGGCAACGTGGCCAGCATCTCTAATGTCGAGAGCATTTCCACCGCAGGCGCTGGTGCAGACGTCATTACCTTGGGCGCAGCACAAGCCAGTGGCGCGATCAACCTGGGCGACGGTGCCGACCAGATCACCCTGGCCGGCAGCGCCAACACCCTCACCCTGTCGAATATTGAGTCGGTGACCGGCAGCACCGGCAACGACACCTTGACATTGGGTGCCGCACAAACCGGCGTGTTTGACTTGGCCAGCGGCAGCGACACGCTGACCCTCGCCGCGGGCACCAACCTGATCACCGCATCCAACGTTGAATCCGTAGTGGGCGGCACCGGCGACGACACGGTGGCGCTGCAAACTGCGGTGACCGGAGGCAACTTCAACCTCGGCAGCGGCGCCGGGGTGGACACCTTGACGCTGGCCGATGGAACCAACACCCTCGCAGCGACGGGCATTGAAACACTTGCCGGCGGCACCGGTGACGACACCATCACCATGGGAGGCACCGTCACCAATGGCGTCTACCAGCTAGGCAGCGGCACGGACACCATCACGCTGGCCAACGGCACCAACAGCCTGAGCGCCACCAATGTGGAGACCATCGCTGGCGGCACCGGCGCTGACAGTGTCACTTTTGGCGCAGCCATTTCCGGCGCAATCGCCAATCTGGGCGCAGGCAGTGACAGCCTCACACTCGCAGCGGGCGGCAACATCGTCACCGCCAGCGGCGTTGAGCTCATCACCGGCGGAGCCGATGCGGATGAATTGACACTGACTGCCGCGCTCTCCGGCGGCACGATCGATCTGGCCGCAGGTGCTGACCGACTGACTCTCGCAGCAGGCGGTAACACCATCACGGTGTCCAACGTGGAATCGCTTACCGGCGCAGTCAATGCTGACAACATCACACTGGGAGCCAGCCAGGCCAGTGGGACCATAGACCTCGCAGCAGGCTCCGACACCTTGACGCTGGCCAACGGCACCAATGCGCTGACGGTTGCCAATACCGAAACCGTCACCGGCAACTCCGGCGGTGACAGCATCACCCTGAGCACCACCGCCAACAGCGGCGATATCGTGAACTTGGGCGCTGGAACCGACAGCCTGACGCTCTCCAACGGCGCCAACGTCATCACCGCCACCGGCGTCGAGTCGGTCACCGGGGGAACCGCTGCCGATTCTGTCACCTTCGGTGCGGCGATTGCCGGTGGCACTGTCGACCTAGGGTCTGGCTCCGACAGCCTGACCCTGGCCAACGGCACCAACACCATTACGGCTGCCGGTATCGAAAGCATTGCCGGCAATGCGGGTAACGACACCGTTGCGCTGACCGGCACCGTGACCGGCGCCACCTATGACTTGAAGGCCGGTACCGACACCCTGACCCTGGACGCCGGCACCGGCGCCAACACCCTGACTGCCAGCGGCGTCGAGACCCTGACCGGCGGCGGCGGGGATGACGATGTCACCTTGACCGGTGGCGTGACCGGCGGTTCCTACACACTGGGCGCAGGCGCAGACAAACTGACCTTGGGCGGAGCCTCCACCCTCACGCTGGACGGCAGCATCGAATCCCTGGTCGGTAGTACCGGCGCAGACACTATCACCATGAGCGCGGTGGTTGCCACCGGCACCACCATCGATTTGGGACTTGGCTCAGACAAGCTGAACCTTGCCGACGGCGGCAACACCATCACCCTGAATGCATCGGTAGAGACGCTGGTGGGCGGCGCCGGCGCAGACCTGATCACCTTGACGCAAAGCGTGATCAACATGCAGGTGGACAGCGCAGGCGGAGCCGATCAGCTGGTGCTGGCCAACGGCGCCAACATTTTGCAGGTATCAAACCTGGAGTCCATCACCGGCAACGCCGGGGCAGACCAGATCACTTTGCGCACCGGTGTCACCAACGGCCAGTTCAACCTGGCCGCGGGCACGACAGACCGGATTGTGTTGTCCGATGCCGACAACAGCCTCACCACCACCGCGGTCGAAACAGTCACCGGCGGTACCGGTGCCGACACGCTGGTTTTGGCAGACACCAGCACAGGAGGCGTCTTCAACTTGGGGGCCGGCACTGACAACCTGACGCTGTCTACTGGCGCCAACACCCTCACCGCCTCGAACATCGAAAGCATCACAGGCGTTGGTGGCGATGACACCGTGACGCTGGGCGCTGCAAGCACCAATACCGTGATTGACCTGGCCGGTGGTACCGACCAACTGAACCTTGCCGATGGCACCAACGCCATAACCGCCAGCAACGTGGAAACCATTGTGGGCAACTCCGGTGCCGACACGGTCACGCTGGGCGCAGCCCAAGGTGCTGGTGACATTGACCTAGGAGCTGGCGCTGCCGACAAACTGATCCTGGCAGCAGGCGGCAACACACTCACGGTCGCGGGCGCGGAAAGCCTCCTGGGCAACGGCGGAGCGGACGTCATTACGCTAGGCGCGGGCATCTCCAATGCTCTCATCGACTTGGGTGCCGGCGCTGACGTACTGACCCTCTCGGTCGAAAACCACAACATCACCGTCTCCAACATTGAAACACTCACCGGTGGCGTCGGCGACGACGTGGTGACCTTCAACACCTTGACCACCACTGCCGGCGTTTACGACCTTGGCGTGGGCAACGACCAGGTGATTCTGGGCAACGGCACGGCTGCCAACGGCATCACCGTCAGCAACGTCGAAAGCTTCACCGGTAGTTCCGCGGCAGACACCGTAACCTTCGGAGCGGCTGTGGCCAGTGGCACCGTCAACCTTGGCGCAGGCGCCGACAGCCTGACCTTGGCCGCAGGCGGCAACACCCTCACCGTGTCCGGCACCGAAAGCATTACCGGCGATGCAGGCGCTGACAACATCACCCTGGCCGCAGCCATCAACGGCGCGACCATCCATTTGCAAGGCGGCTCCGACCAACTGACCTTGGCGAACGGTACCAACGCGGTCACTGCCACGCAGGTGGAATCGATCACCGGTGGAAGCGGCGCAGACGCTGTCACGCTGGGTGCAGGCACGACGCTAGGCACCATCGATCTGGGCAGCGGTACAGACACCTTAGCCCTCTCTGCCGACGGCGGAACCTACACCGTCACCGGCGTAGAAACCACCACCGGTGGCGTGGGCGCCGACCTCGTGACATTGGGCAGCGCCGGAAGCGGCATGACCGTAACACTGGGCGCAGGCACTGACGCGCTGACACTCGCCAGCGGCACCAACACGGTGACCGCGGTCGATGTCGAAAGTGTGACCGGCGGCGCAGGCGCCGACACACTGGTACTGACCAATGTGGCCAACACCCTCACGACTGCGGGGGTGGAATCCATCCTCGGCGGCACCTTGACCGACACCCTCGCCCTGACGGACATCACCAACGCATTGACCGTTTCGTCGATTGAAAGCATCAACGGCGGCACCCTGGACGACAGCATCACTCTCGGTACATCGGTCACCGGAGCCGTCTTTGACCTCAACACCGGCATCGACACATTGCGGTTGGCCAGCGGCACCAACAGTCTCACAGCCACCGGTGTCGAGAGCGTTGTCGGTGGCGGCGGAACCGACACGCTAACCCTGGCGGGCAATGGCTCTGCGGTCACCGTCTCCGCCATCGAAACCATTGTGGGCAGCACCGGTAATGATGCGGTGACCCTCAGCACCATTGTCAGTGGTGGCAGCTTCGATCTGGGCAGCGGCACCGACACCCTGAATCTCGCCAACGGTGGCAACACCTTGACAGTGAGCGGCAACATTGAGACCGTTGTCGGCGGCTCGGGCAATGATTTGATCACCGTCGGCAGCGCTGTCACAGGCCTGACCTATGACCTGGGCGGTGGCACTGCAGACCGACTCACGCTCTCCAGCGCGGGCAATAACACCATCACTGCGGTAGGGATTGAGACCATCCAGGGTGGAGCATCCAACGACAACATTACCTTTACTGCTGCAGCCTCCGGTATCAGCATTGACCTGGGTACCGGCTCCGACACCATCAACTTGGCAGACGCGGCCAACACCCTCTCACTGAACGCCACAGTGGAGACCGTGGTGGGCGGTACGCTGACTGATGCGATCACCCTCACCACTGCAGTGACAGGGGGCGTTTACCAGCTCGGCTCCGGCGCCGACAGCCTGACCTTGACCAGCACCGCGGCCAACTCGTTAACTGCCAGCGACATAGAGACCATCACCGGAGCGAACGGTGACGACACCATCGCGTTGGGCAGCGCCATCACTGGCGGTGTCATCAACCTCAACGCCGGCAACGACAGCCTGACCCTGTTCAACGGCACCAACAGCCTGACCGCAACCGGCATTGAGTCCATCACCGGTGCAGGCGGCGACGACTCCGTGACATTGGGCACCGCAGTGAGCGGTGGCACTATTTCCCTCGGAGCGGGCAACGACACCTTGACCCTGGCAGGTGGTGTGGGCTCCACACTGACCCTGGACACTACGGTAGAGACCGTCGTGGGCAGTGCCGGTAACGACACCATCAACCTGAGTGCTACCGTCAACAGCGGCAGCTACGACCTAGGCGCAGGCGCAGGCGACCGATTGAACCTGTCGGGTGGCAACAATACGCTCACACTGGGCAATAGCATTGAGAGCCTGACTGCCGGCGCAGGCGATGACACCATCGTGCTCACGGCCGGTGTGGCCAATATGCGCCTCGACCTCGGTGACGGCACAGACAGCCTCACTCTGGCCAATGCCTCCAACAGCGTGACACTGTCCAACGTGGAGTCGGTCACCGGAAACGCAGGGGTTGACCAAGTCACATTCCTCACGACCCTGAGCAGCGGCCAAATCAATCTGGGCGCAGGCACTGCCGACAAGGTCACCCTGACCAACGGTGTCAACACCCTGAGCACCACCGGTGTTGAAACCGTCCTGGGCGGCACCGGGACTGACACCCTGACCTTGGCAGATGCAGCAACCGCGAGCCAGATCGACCTGGGTGCAGGCACAGACGTGCTGAACCTCGGCAACTTTGCCAACACACTGACCGTCAAAAACGTGGAAACCCTGGTGGGTAACGCCAACGCAGACACGGTCGCCTTGGGCAATAGCGTCACCGGCGCACAAATCGACCTCGGTGCCGGTGCCGACGTCCTGACGCTCTTCGATGCACCCAATAACCTGACGATCACCAACGTCGAAACCGTAGTTGGCGACTCCGGCGCAGACACGGTCACCTTGTCGGCCAGCGTTGCAGCGCTGAATGCCAATCTAGGTGCGGGCAACGACACCTTGGTATTGGCCACTGGTGGCAACACCATCAGCGCGACCAATGTGGAAACCATCACCGGCAACGCGGGTGATGACGTCATTACCTTCGGCGCCGGCGTTACCGGCGGCGTAGTGAACCTGGCAGGCGGTACCGGTGACTCCTTGACCCTCTTCAATGAGGACAACGTGCTCACACTGACCGGCGTTGAGACAGTCGTGGGCGACTCCGGATCGGACACGATCACGCTCACCGACACTGCAGCGGTTAACGTCAACTTCGGGGCCGGCACAGACACCTTGAACCTGGCCAACGGCGCCAACACGCTCACTATTAGCAACGTGGAAACGCTCAACGGCGGCAGCGGCAGCGATGCGGTGACTTTTGGGAGTGCCTTGACAGGCACCGTCGTCAACCTCGGCTCCGGCTCCGGCACCGACAGCCTGACCCTGGCCGATGGCACCAACACTGTCACCACCCAAAACGTAGAGTCGGTGTCGGGCGGCACCGGTGACGACACCCTCACGCTAGCGGTAGCCGCCACTGGCGTGACCATCGACCTGAAAGCCGGCAGCGACGCCCTGATTCTGGCCAATGGCGTGAACACACTCAATGTCAGCAACGTAGAGTCGATCACCGGCGGCTCCGGCGCTGATACCCTGACCCTGGGCGCTGGCAGCTCCGCCGGCACCATCGACCTCGGCAGCGGTGCCGACGCACTGACCCTCTCCAATTCGGATGGCGTATTCACCGTATCCGGCGTAGAAACGCTAACGGGTGGCACGGGTGCAGACACCATCACCCAGTCTGCCGCCGTCTCAGGCGCCATCATCAACCTGGGCAGCGGCACTGACAGCCTGACATTGGCCAACGGCACCAACACCGTCACCGCCAGCGGCGTGGAATCGATCACCGGTGATGCCGGCGCCGACACGGTCACCCTGAGCGCAGCCACCACGACGGCCAACCTCGATCTGGCAGCGGGCACCGACCGCTTGGTGTTGGCCAACGGCACCAATGCTGTCACTGCGGCCAACATCGAATCCATCGTGGGCGGCTCAGGAGCCGACACCCTCACGCTGACAAATATCGCCAACACCCTGTCGGTCTCGGGCATTGAGAGCGTGGTGGGGGGCACACTGGCAGACGCACTGACCCTGGGCGGCGCGGTGACCAACGCGGTCTACGACCTGGGCAGCGGCTCGGACAGCCTGACACTGTCGGGCGCAGCGGCCAACTCGCTGACCGCCACCGGGATCGAAACCATCACCGGCGGAAACGCGGCTGACACGATTGTGTTGGGCGCAGCCATCACCGGGGCCAGCATTGACCTGGGCTCCGGCGCTGACAGTTTGACGCTGGCTGCAGGCGGCACCACGCTGACAGTGAGCAACGTTGAGACCATTCTTGCCAGCGGCAGTGGCGACGACAGCATCACCCTCGCCACCAGTGTCTCTGGTGGCTCTGTGGACTTGGGCTCTGGCACTGACACCCTGACCCTAGGCGCCTCCGGCAATGCACTCACCGTGGGTGCATCGGTAGAGAGCCTGGTTGGCGGCGCGGGCGACGACATCGTGACCTTGAACGGCGCTGTCAACGGCCTGAGTTACGACCTCGGCGCCGGTTCCGGCGACAAACTGATCCTGTCCGGTGCAGGTGCCAATGCAGTCACCGTCAACAACATCGAAACCATTTCCGGCACAGGCTCGGTCAACGACACCGTCACCTTCACCGCGGCAGTCAGCGGCATTACCGTGGACCTGGGTGCAGGCACCGACCAGGTGGTGCTGGCCAATGCGATCAACACTTTGTCCCTGAATGCCACGGTAGAAACGGTCACCGGCGGCACATTGGCAGACAACATCACGCTGACCAATGCCGCCTCAGGCACGGTGTACAACCTGGGCGCAGGCACCGACCGCTTGACCCTGGCGGGTGGCACTAACATAGTGACCGCCAGCGATGTGGAAAGCATTGTGGGCGGCTCCGGCGCGGATGATGTCAGCCTGACCACTGCGACCAGCAATCTGGTGCTGGACCTGGGCGGCGGAACCACCGACAAACTCACACTGGCCAACGGCGCGAACACTGTTACCGCGAGCAATGTGGAAACCATTGCGGGCAATGCCGGCGCCGATATCGTGGTCTTGGGCTCGGTCATCAGCAACGGTAACATTGACCTTGCTGCGGGTGCAGACCAATTGGTCTTGGCCAATGGCAGCAACAACCTGACCGCCACCGGCATTGAAACCATTACCGGAGGTACAGGCGCAGACACCATCACCTTGGGCGCCGCCCAGAGCAGTGGCGTATTCAACCTCGGGGCCGGCGTCGACCGCCTCACCCTCTCCGGCGCAGCGGCCAACATCTTGAGCCTGGATGCCAGCGTGGAGCAAGTCATCGGCGGCGCTGCAGGCGATGCGCTCACGCTGACCCAAGCTGTCTCCGGTGCAGTTTACGACCTCGCAGGTGGCAGCGATAGCCTGACCCTAGCCAGCGGCACCAACTTGCTGACAGCCTCCAACGTCGAGTCGGTAACCGGCAATGCCGGCGACGACAACGTGACGCTAGGCGCTGCCATCAGTGGTGCCAATATTGACTTGGCGGGTGGCAACGATACCGTCCAACTGTCCAGCGCAGGCAATAACACCGTCACCCTGGCCAACGTCGAGTCCGTCTCCGGTGGCGGCAGCAATGACAACGTGACCCTGACCACCGTACTGTCCGGCGGCACCGTCAATCTGGCCGGCTCCAACGACAGCGACCGTTTGCAGCTGGCCGATGGCGGCAACGTCGCCACCATCAACAACGTGGAATCGCTCACGGGCGGCAACGGCAACGACGTTATCACCATGACCAACGCCAGCCCGTTTAACGCGGTGGTGGACCTTGGCGCAGGCAGCGGCGACCAGATCACACTGGCGGCCGGTGGCAACACCATGACCCTCAACAATGTGGAGTCGGTTGAGGGCAATGCGGGTGCTGACGTCATCACCTTCGGCACGGCCGTCGCAGGCGCACAGCTCGACCTGGGCGCTGGTGTCGACAAGCTCTTCCTGGCAGCCGGCGGCAACACCGTGACCGCTTCCAACCTGGAGAGTGTCTCCGGCGGCGCTGGCGATGACGTCATTGCCCTGCTAACCACGGTGACTGCGGGCAACTTTGACCTCGGCTCCGGCAGCGACAGCCTGAGCTTGGCCGATGGCACCAACAGCCTCACCGCCAGCAACTCGGTGGAAACCATGACCGGTGGATCGGGGGCAGACACCGTCACCTTCACCGGTGGCGTGAGCACCGGCGCTTTCAACCTTGGCGCAGGCAACGACACCTTGGTTCTGGCCAATGCCGCCAACAGCTTTACCGTCAGCAGCACCGTGGAGAGCGTGCTCGGGAACTCCGGTGCCGACACCCTGACCCTGGACGGTGCCGTGACCGGCAACACCTACGATTTGGGCGCAGGAGCGGACCGCCTCACGCTTTCGGGTCTGGGCGCCAATACCCTGACACTGAATGCTTCCATCGAATCGCTGGTGGGCAGCTCTGCTGACGACACGATTGCCTTGTTGGCCGCCGTCAGCGGCCACAACTACGACCTCGGCGCCGGCAATGACCAGCTAACGCTGGCCGACGGGGCCAATACCCTGACCCTGGCCGGTATTGAGTCTGTGCTTGGTGGCACCGGCACCGACACCTTGACCCTGAGCGCAGCCCAAACCAGCGGCACGATTGATCTGGGTGGCGGCTCCGACAAGATCACGCTGTTCAACGCCAACAACACCGTATCGCTGGGCAATGTCGAAACCATTGTGGGCAATGCTGGCGATGACTTGATCACGCTCACCACCGCGATATCGGGCGGCTCCGTCAGCCTGGGCGCCGGTGCTGACGTGTTGACCTTGGCCAACTTCAACAACAGCCTGTCGATTGATGCCGCTATCGAAAGCCTCGTGGGTGGTGATGCGAATGACTCCGTCACCCTGACCCAGATCGTGGCTGGCAACAGCTACGACTTGGGCTCGGGCACCGACACCTTGGTGCTGCTTGCCACTGGCAGTGGTGCCAACTCGGTTACTTTGTCGAATATTGAATCGCTCAAGGGCGGCTCAGGGGCAGACACCATCGCCTTGGCCACCACCGTCACCGGTGCCGTGTTTGACTTGGGTAGCGGCACAGACAGCCTGACGCTGGCGAATGGCACCAACACCCTCACCGTGTCTGGCGCCGAAAACATCACCGGCAATTCGGGTGATGACAACGTGACCCTGGGTGCCGCGGTTACCGGCGGATCCATTCTGTTGGGCTCGGGTACCGATACCTTGACCCTCGCCAACGCGGCCAACACCCTGACCGTGGGCGCAGATATCGAAACCTTGATCGGCAACGCCGGGGCTGATGTCATCAGCCTGGCGACCGCAGTGACAGGTCGCACCTATGACCTGGGTGCTGGCAGCGACCGCCTGATACTCGCTGATGGCACCAACCAGATCACCGCCGCCAACATCGAAACCGTCACGGGCGGCACCGGTGATGACAGCATCACTCTGGCTGCTGCGACCAGCGGTGGCTCCTTCAATCTGGGCAGTGGCACCGACATACTGACCTTGGCCGACTTCAACAACACACTGAGCCTGAACGGCTCGGTCGAGACGGTGGTGGGGGGCAATGCCAACGATACGATTACCCTGAGCGCCACCGTCACTGGTGCCGTGTACAACCTTGGCGCCGGCACCGACAAACTGACCTTGCTGGCCACAGGCTCCGGCGCCAACTCCCTGGCACTCAGTGGCGTCGAATCGGTTCTGGGTGGTTCCGGTGCTGACGCCGTCACCCTGACGACCCAAACCACCACAGGCAACTTCAATCTGGGCAGCGGTGCAGACACCCTGACCTTGGGCAACTTCGACAACACCTTGACGGCGACCGGTATCGAAACCATTGTTGGCGACAACGGCAACGACACAGTCACCCTCGGCGCCGGTCTGTCGGGCGTTACCAGCCTGGTGCTGGGCGCGGGCACAGACATCTTGAATCTTGCCAACGCCGCCAACACCATCACGCTGGGCAGTGACATTGAAACCGTCACCGGCAACTCCGCCAACGACGTGATCACGCTCAACGCAGCGGTTAATGGCAATGTCTATAACCTGGGTGGCGGTGCAGACGCGCTGACCCTCTCTGGGGCTGGCAATACAGTCACCTTGAGCGGCGTGGAGACCTTGACCGGCAGCTCGGGTGCGGACCTCGTGACCTTGAGTAGCGCGCAATCCTCAGGCACCTACGACCTGGGCTCTGGCGTTGACGTGCTGACCTTGGCTGCCGGGGTGAACACCCTCACGGTGCGCAACACAGAAAGCATTATTGGTACCTCTGGCGTCAACACCATCACCCTCGGCACTTTGGCTACCAACGGCGAGTTTGACCTTGGCGCCGGTCTGGACAAACTGACACTGGCCAATGGTGCCAACAGCGCCACCTTGTCCAATATCGAGACGATCGTGGGCGGCACAGGCGCTGACACCATCACTCTTGCCACCGCGGCCTCGGGCCTGAACATCGACTTGGGTTCAGGCGCCGACATTCTGCAACTCGGAGACTTTGCAAACACCCTCTCACTGGGCAACAGCATTGAAACCTTGCTGGGTGGCGACTTGGTGGACACCATCACCCTGACTGCGGCTAAATCTAACGGAGTCATTGACCTGGGAGATGGCAGCGACAAACTGGTCTTGCTCAATGGTGCCAATACCTTGACGGTTACCAACGTGGAAACACTGGTAGCCAATGCGGGTGCTGACTTCATTACCCTGGGCAATACCGTCACCGGCCAAACCTTCGACCTGGCAGCCGGTATAGACAAGCTCACCCTTTCCGGCACGGGTGCCAACACCTTGACGGCCAGCAACATTGAAACCATTGTGGGCCTCGCCGGCGATGACACCGTCACCTTGAGCGCAGCCGTGAGTGGTGCCAACATCTCGCTGGGCGCGGGTACCGACACCCTGGTCTTGGCTACCACCGGCACCAACACACTCACGCTGAACACCGACATTGAAACCCTGGTGGCAGGCGGTGCGAATGACGTCATCACGCTCAGCGCAGCAGTCGCGTCCCGCAGCTTCGACCTGGGGGCAGGCACGGACCAACTGACCTTGAGCGGCAACGGCAACACCGTCACACTTTCCAACGTCGAAACCGTGACCGGCAGCAGCGGTGCCGACACCGTCACGATCGCCACCAACTTGACAGCCGCCCTGGTGAATATGGGCTCCGGCGTGGACACCCTGGTGTTGGCCGCCACCTCTGGCGTCAATACCCTGGTGGTGTCGAACGCAGAAACTATCACGGCCAATGCCAGCGATGACACCTTAACCCTGAGCACAGGCATCACCAATGGGGTGATTGACTTGGGTGGAGGCGTCAACAAATTAACGCTTGCAGCTCCCGCCAACATCCTCACGCTATCGAATACCGAGAGTGTGACCGGTGGAACGGCTGACGACCGCCTCACGTTTGGCACCCAAATCACAGCGGGTAACTTCAACTTGGGCGGAGGCACCCAGGACACGCTCACTCTGGCCAACTTTGACAACACGCTCACAGCGCTGGGTGTCGAGACCATCGTGGGCAACGCCGGTGTTGACGACATCACCCTTGCCAATGCAGCAGCGGGTGGCTCGTTCAACCTGGGGGCCGGCAACGATGTCTTGCGCTTGTTCAACGGTGTCAACAACATCACGCTGACCAACTCGGTGGAAACCGTCATCGGCAACTCCGGCTCTGACGTGATCACCCTTGGCACCAACGGCGCGACGGGTAACCTCTATAGCCTGGGCGGCGGGGCTGACTCCATCACCTTTGGTAACTTTGTCAACGTGGCAACCTTGGCAGGGGTGGAAACCGTGACCGGCAACTCGGGCGCAGACACGATCACCCTGACTACACAAGCGGTCAACGCGCTGATCAACCTGGCCTCCGGCACCGACACCCTGAATCTGGCGAACTTTGCCAACACCGCCAGTGTGGCTGGCGTGGAAACACTCAACGGCAACGCGGGTGCAGACACCATTACCCTGACAGCTGCGCAAACCGCGGGCGTTTACGATTTAGGGGATGGCCTGGATAAGCTGACCCTTGCCGCCACGGGAAGCAATACGCTAACCCTGTCGAATGTTGAGAGTGTGCTTGGCTCCGGCGGTGTCGACACCCTCACCTTCACCGCAGGTTTGACCGGTACTGTGATCAACCTTGGCACCTTGAACGACAAACTTGTTTTGAGCAACGATGGCAATGATTTCACGGCTGCCAACGTCGAAACCGTCCTTGGCGGCACCGGCAACGATATCGTGACCTTCAGTGCTGCGATCACGGGTGCGACCAGCTTTACGGGCGGTGACGGAGTGGATGAGCTCCGGCTCTTCAACGGCGCCAATGCGTTCACCCTCTCGGATGGCACGATTGAAACCATCACCGGTAACTCCGCCGCAGATGTCATCACTCTGACCGCTGCGGTCAACGGCACCACGTACAACCTGGCAGCCGGCCTGGACTCGTTGACCCTCGGCAACTTCACCAACAACATCACCGCATCGGGCGTTGAGACCATCACCGGCAACTCGGGGGCAGATACCGTCACCCTGACCACGACCCTCTCCAGCGGCGTGATCAACTTGGCAAGCGGCACAGACACCCTGAACTTGTCGAGCGGAGTCAACAGCTTCTCGGTGTCGGGTGTGGAGTTCTTGAATGGCAACAGCGGCAGCGACCGCATCACCTACACCACGGCGATCACCAACGCCACCGTGGACCTGGGCGGTGCGAGCGATACCTTGACCTTGGCAACCAGCGGTACCAATCAGGTGACGATTGTGGGCGTGGAAACGCTGATTGCAGGTGGCGCCAGCGACGACATCACGCTGGGTGAAGTGGCCTCAGGCATGACCTTCAACCTCGGCGCCGGCTCTGACATCTTGCGCTTGTCCGGCAACGGGGCCAACAATGTCACCGCATCGGGTATCGAAAGCATCATCGGTGGCGTGGCCGATGACACGATCACTCTGGCACTGGCCACTGTCGGCTCCCGCCTGGATGGCGGCAATGGCGATGACAGTTTGATCGGCAGCAACGGTGCGGATATCTTGATCGGTGGCAACGGTGCTGACCGCTTCATCTTCCGCGACACCCTGCAATCGAGCATGACCGTGTCCGACACCATCAACGACTTTGTGGTGGGACAAGACAAGCTGGTGTTCGAAGGCCTGGGCAACGGCACCTTCAGCATCGTGAGTAGCTTCAGTAATACGGGCAATGCACAGGCTACTTACGCCTATAACGGCGGCACGAGCACCGGTACACTGTTGATCGACTCTGATGGCAACGGTGCAGCGGACATGAAACTCACCCTGCTTGGAGGTTCCGCGGCGGCGCTCAGCGCTTCCGATTTCCAATGGACTTGAACACGCTCAATGGCCGGACGGCAATCGAAACAGGACACCGATGCACTGTTTTCCCAAGCCCTGTCACTGCAAAGTGCGGGGCGTGGTGATGCCGCCCGCGAGGCGTACAGCGCCGTCCTGGCGCTGGAGCCGGAGCATGCCAACGCCCTGAACAACCTCGGGATCCTGCACAACAGTGCAGGCCAGCACGAAGAAGCGTTGGCCCTCTTTGAGCGCCTGGTACAAGCCACCCCCCACGATGCGCGCGCCCATGCCAACCGCGGCGTGGCGCTCAAAGCGCTGTCGCAATGGGAAGCCGCAGAACAGGCCTACCACGCGGCCTTGAAGGCGGACCCCGCCTTTCACTCTGCCCACAACAACCTGGGCAATCTGCATTACGCACGAGGCGACTTTGCAAAGTCGCTCACGCATTTTGAAGCAGCGTGCGCCCAGCAAACCCGTAACCCGGACTACCGCTTCATGCTGGCCAAGTGCCTGCTGGAGCTGCGCCAGATGGCACGCGCCCGGGCCGAGCTAGAGCAGGTGTTGCGCGCCGAGCCCGGCCATGCCGACGCCTGGGGCACACTCGCCCGCTGGCAAGGCGAGCGGCACTGCATGCCCGAAGCCCTGGCCTGTTTTGAGCGCGGCATCGCGGTGCGGCCGGACTACGCGGGCCTGATCTACAACCGCGGGCTGGCAAGGCTGCTGGCCGGCGACCTGCCCGGCGGCTTTGCCGACTACGAGCGCCGCTTTGACGTGCCCGACTTTCCCTCCAAACGGCTGCAGACAACCAAGCCGCTCTGGCAAGGCCAGCCCTTGCCCGACCAGACCTTGCTCATCCACGCCGAGCAGGGCTTGGGCGATACCTTGCAGTTTTTACGCTATATCGCCCTCTTGCCCAAGCCTATCAAGCGGGTACTGCTATTAATTCAGGAGTCTTTGACCTCGCTTCCGGTGCTCCCCGCCCATGTGGAGCTGGTCCACGAGGGGGCTCCGACACCCCACTTTGATGTGGTCTGCCCGCTCTTGAGCCTGCCGCACCTGCTGGGCCCGCAGTTGCCCGGCACCGATGCGCTCAACATTCCTCAGACGATTCCTTACCTCGCGCTGGACCATGTGCGTAGCGCGGGCTGGGAGTCTCACTTTGCGCACAGCGGTTTGCGGGTCGGTCTGGTGTGGGCCGGTAACCCGAGTCATAAAAACGATGCCAACCGCTCGGTGGACTTTGCAGCCCTTGCGCCACTCTGGAGTCTAGAGGGGGTGCACTTTTATTCGTTCCAGGTCGGTGCGCGCAGTGCCGACCTCGACTCGCTCACGCCCGAGCAACGCGCCAAGGTCACGGACATGGCGCCTTTGCTGCAGAACTTCGGCGATACGGCTGCTGCACTGGTGCATGTGGATCTGCTGGTGTGTGTGGACACCAGCATTTGCCATGTGGCGGGTGCTTTGGGTATTCCCGTGTGGCTGTTGATTCCGTGGATGCCGGATTGGCGCTGGTTGCTGCACCGTGAAGACTCCCCCTGGTACCCCAGCCTGCGCATCTTGCGCCAGCCGGCCTACCGGGATTGGGATTCGGTGCTGCACACGCTGGGCAAGGATTTGAAGGAGTTGGCCCATCCGCAGTCGGCTGGTGGCAAGCGCCGCCAGCAGGCCACCCATGCGCTGGTGGAGCAAGGGCGTGTGCTACTGGAGCGCAATGAGCCGGCGCTGGCCCGCCCTGCCTTCTGGCAGGCCTTGCGCGAGTGCCCGACCCACGCGCGGGCCGCCAGTGCCCTGGCCATTGCGGCCTTCCGTGCAGGCGACACACATGCCGCACTCATGCTCGGTGCCCGCGCTTGCCGGCAAAGCCCCAACGATCCCGAAAATTGGTCGAACTGTGGCGCCTACCTCAAGGCAGTGGGAGACCTGCCCGCTACGCTGGCCTGTTTTGAGCGCGGCATCGCGGTGCGGCCGGACTACGCGGGCCTGATCTACAACCGCGGGCTGGCAAGGCTGCTGGCCGGCGACCTGCCCGGCGGCTTTGCCGACTACGAGCGCCGCTTTGACGTGCCCGACTTTCCCTCCAAACGGCTGCAGACAACCAAGCCGCTCTGGCAAGGCCAGCCCTTGCCCGACCAGACCTTGCTCATCCACGCCGAGCAGGGCTTGGGCGATACCTTGCAGTTTTTACGCTATATCGCCCTCTTGCCCAAGCCTATCAAGCGGGTACTGCTATTAATTCAGGAGTCTTTGACCTCGCTTCCGGTGCTCCCCGCCCATGTGGAGCTGGTCCACGAGGGGGCTCCGACACCCCACTTTGATGTGGTCTGCCCGCTCTTGAGCCTGCCGCACCTGCTGGGCCCGCAGTTGCCCGGCACCGATGCGCTCAACATTCCTCAGACGATTCCTTACCTCGCGCTGGACCATGTGCGTAGCGCGGGCTGGGAGTCTCACTTTGCGCACAGCGGTTTGCGGGTCGGTCTGGTGTGGGCCGGTAACCCGAGTCATAAAAACGATGCCAACCGCTCGGTGGACTTTGCAGCCCTTGCGCCACTCTGGAGTCTAGAGGGGGTGCACTTTTATTCGTTCCAGGTCGGTGCGCGCAGTGCCGACCTCGACTCGCTCACGCCCGAGCAACGCGCCAAGGTCACGGACATGGCGCCTTTGCTGCAGAACTTCGGCGATACGGCTGCTGCACTGGTGCATGTGGATCTGCTGGTGTGTGTGGACACCAGCATTTGCCATGTGGCGGGTGCTTTGGGTATTCCCGTGTGGCTGTTGATTCCGTGGATGCCGGATTGGCGCTGGTTGCTGCACCGTGAAGACTCCCCCTGGTACCCCAGCCTGCGCATCTTGCGCCAGCCGGCCTACCGGGATTGGGATTCGGTGCTGCACACGCTGGGCAAGGATTTGAAGGAGTTGGCCCATCCGCAGTCGGCTGGTGGCAAGCGCCGCCAGCAGGCCACCCATGCGCTGGTGGAGCAAGGGCGTGTGCTACTGGAGCGCAATGAGCCGGCGCTGGCCCGCCCTGCCTTCTGGCAGGCCTTGCGCGAGTGCCCGACCCACGCGCGGGCCGCCAGTGCCCTGGCCATTGCGGCCTTCCGTGCAGGCGACACACATGCCGCACTCATGCTCGGTGCCCGCGCTTGCCGGCAAAGCCCCAACGATCCCGAAAATTGGTCGAACACCGGTGCTTTTTTCAAAGCGGCGGGCGATTTACAACGCGCCTTGCAATGCCAGCTCACTGCCGTCCAAAGAGCACCCGGTAGTCCGCAAGCCCAAGCCAACCTGGGCAATACCTTGGGCGCTTTGCATCGCTGGCCGGAAGCCCTTGAGGCCACCCGCAAGGCAGTGGCTTTGGTGCCCGGCTCCAGCGAGTACGTCTACAACCTGGGCATTGCACTCAAAGAAAACGGGCACTTCGAAGATGCCTTAAGCGCCTTTCGCAAGGCACAGCAAATGGCCGGCGGGCATGTGCGTGCGGCATTGCACGAATCCTTGTTGGAACTGCTAACCGGCGACCTTGCGGCCGGCTGGCGCCACTACGAAAGCCGCTGGGCCCAGCCCGACGCCAAAGAGGTGCGCCACTTCGCACAGCCTTTGTGGACAGGGCAGGACATTGCAGGCCAGACCATTCTGGTCCACGCAGAACAGGGATTTGGCGACACCTTCCAGTTCTTGCGCTACCTGCCGCTGCTCGCCGCCCGAGGCGCCAAGGTCTTGCTGGTGGTGCAAAGCGATGTGGAAAGCTTGGCAGAGCGCGTCCAAGGCTTGGCACAGCTGGTGCCCAATGGCAGCGAATTGCCGCCCTTTGACTGGCAGTGCCCGTTGCTGAGCCTGCCCATGGCCTTTGGCACCGTGCTTAAAACGGTCCCTGCCCCTATTCCTTACCTCAGCGCCTCCCCTGAACGCATCACGACCTGGCGCGAAAAGTTGGGCCCGGCCCGCGCTTACCGGGTCGCGCTGGTGTGGGCCGGCAGGCCGACCCACGGCAATGACGCCAACCGGTCGTTGGCACTGCACCACTTGGCCGCTTTGCTGCAGCTGGAGGGGGTGGAAATACTGTCTGTTCAAAAGGGCGAGGCGGTAGAACAAATCAAGGCCCTGACACCCGGCTGCCGCTTGCACAACTTGAGCCCCGAGATCCAGAGTTTTGAAGACACAGCGGCCATCCTGGTCGAAGTGGACGAACTCGTTACCGTGGACACCTCGGTAGCCCACCTCGCGGGCGGGCTAGGGTGCCAAGTGCGGGTGCTTTTGCCCCTTATTCCGGATTGGCGGTGGCTGCTCTCTCGGGCAGACTCACCGTGGTATCCCACTGCGCGCCTGTACCGCCAAACTGCCCGGGGAGCCTGGGCAGAGCCGGTCGCGGCGCTAGTGGCCGATGTTGCCAACGCTGCGCGGGCCCACAGGCCTGAAACCCCATGAACTACGTCAAACGCCCGTCGCCCTTTGTGATCCTGTCCACCAGCCAGGGCACCTTGATCACCAATAAAAACGACTACCGCATGATTGACGCCACGCGTGGTTACGGCGTCGGCTGGCAGCTATTCAACCAGGGCTGCTTCGACCCGGACGAAGTGGGCGCCGCCATCAAGCTGCTCAATATCCGCCACAAGTTTTTTGGCGATGGGGTCGTGGGCTTGGACTGCGGCGCCAATCTGGGCGTGCACACCGTCGAGTGGGCCAAGGCTTTGTATGGCAGGGGCAGCGTGATCGCCATCGAGGCACAAGAACGCATCTACTATGCGCTGGCGGGCAATATCGCCATCAACAACTGCTTCAACGCCCAGGCGATCCACGGCGCCATCGGCTCCGAAGTCGGTGAGCTTGAGATCCCCGTGCCCGACTACCTGCAGCCGGCCAGTTTTGGCAGCCTGGAGTTGCGCCAGACGGCCAAAAGCGAATTTATCGGCCAGACCATCCATGCAGAGCGCAACCAGAAGGTGCGGATGTTGACCATCGACTCGCTAAACCTGACGCGGCTGGACTTCATCAAAATCGATGTCGAAGGCATGGAGCTGGAGGCCCTCGCCGGCGGGCGCGCCACCATCGAGCGGCACAAACCGGTCATGCTGATCGAGTCGATCAAAACCGACAAAGCAGCGCTGTTGAAATTCCTCGAGGAGCATGGTTACCAAACCTTCCCGATGGGCATCAATGTGTTGGCGGTGCACAGCACCGACCCCACCCGCGAACAAATATCGGTACAAAGCTGAGCCGGCGCCATGGCCTACCTGTCATTCACCCGCAACTTTGAAGACGTCATGATCAACCGTGCACTGAGCGCGGTCGACAAAGGCTTTTTT
Organism: Rhodoferax potami; assembly: GCF_032193805.1. Taxonomy (NCBI): domain Bacteria; kingdom Pseudomonadati; phylum Pseudomonadota; class Betaproteobacteria; order Burkholderiales; family Comamonadaceae; genus Rhodoferax; species Rhodoferax potami. Next base: position 1,426,856 of record NZ_JAVBIK010000001.1, read on the forward strand.
GTGGACGTGGGTGGCTACATGCCCATCTCGGACAGCAACACCTGCGCCCTGTACCAACGCGGCTGGCGCGGCATTGTGGTGGAGCCGCAGGCGCGCCTTCACCCGCAATGGGCCAAACACCGGCCAGAAGACATCCTGGTCGGGGCGGCAGTGGGCGAAGCCGATGGCGAAGTGACCTTCAACGAATTCCCGTGGAACGACCAGGCGGCCACCATCGCACCCGAGATTGTGGCCATGCACCAGCGCGAGGGGCGCGAGGTCAAAAGCTACACCGTGCCCTTAGTCACGCTCAACAGCTTGCTCGAACAGCACCGCCCGCAAGGCGATGTTCATCTGCTGAGCATTGATGTGGAAGGCGCTGAAAAGTCGGCATTAAACGGCTTGGACCGCACCCGCTTCCGGCCATGGCTGATCGTGCTGGAAAGCGTGCTACCCAACCGGCCCCAGGCCAACTACGGTGAATGGGAGCACCTGCTGCTCTCTACCGGCTACGAGTTTGTGTATTTCGATGCGGTCAACCGCTTTTACCTGGCCCAAGAGCACCTGGACCTGCGTCAACACTTCAGCTACCCGCCCTGCGTGTGGGACAACTTTGTCGACCACCGCCTTCACCACGCGCAACAGGTGGCCGCCCAAGCGCAAGGTGAGCTGGCCCAGCTCAAGGCCCGCTTGCGGGAACTTGCCGGCTGAGTGCGTCGCTCAGGCGAGCGACCACTCCGGTCCAGTCGCCACTCGCGTCTTGCCGGAACAGGCGCATCCCCGGATACCAAGGGCTGTCGTCACGCCCCAGCAACCAGCGCCAATCGGGGCTGTAGGGCAACATCAACCACACAGGCTTACCCAATGCAGCCGCCACATGGGCCACCGAGGTATCCACCGCAATGACCCAGTCCATGTGCATGATCAAAGCGGCCGTGTCTGCAAACGAGTGCAGCGAGTCCGCCCAGAGGTGCACCCCCTTAGCCGCGGGGTCCCACGCCAGGTCGGCCGCACGGAACTCCTTCTGCAGGCAGTGAAACTCCGCCGGCCCCGCCAGCAAAGGGGCCAACTGCACAAGCGACATGGTGCGGTTGTGGTCATTTTTGTGCTCCGGCCTGCCGGACCACACCAGCCCCACCCGTTGTCGCCGGGGTGGCCCCAGCCGGCGCCCCCATTCGGCGACCAACTCCGGGTCGGCAAACAGATAAGGCACCTGGGCGGGCACCGACTCTGGGCCGGTTTGCAGAGCTCGCGGAAAGCTGAGCAGCGGGCAGTGGTAGTCAAACGGCGGCAGGGCATCCCCCTGGCGGAGCCACACATCCACACCAGCAAGCGAATGCAGCAAAGGCAGCAAGGGGGCTTGCACCTCCATCAAGACCCGGGCCCCCATGGCCTTGAGTTGAGCGGCGTAGCGGCAAAACTGCACTGTGTCCCCCAGCCCCTGCTCCGCATGCAAAAGAATCGTTTGACCTGCCAGGCTCTGCGCCCCGGTCCAGAGTGGCGCGGTGAAATGGCGCACCGCTGATTGCAGTTGCTCGGTTTTCCAGCGCCATTCGTAATGCGCAAACCCCTTATCGAACTCGCCTCGCAACAAATGGCAAATGGCTAGGTTCAGGTGCGCCCCACTGCATTCCGGATCGAGGGACAAAGCGCGCTGGTTCATGGCCATGGAGCCGTCAAGATCCATCATCTCCTTGAGCAGCGTGGAGCAGTTGACCAGTGCATCCAAGAAATCAGGTTGCAGCGCAATGGCTTGCTGGTAGCTTTGCAGCGCCTCTTGCATACGCCCCATGCGCTTGAGCAAGACGCCGCGGTTGGACCATGCCTGCGCATAGGCGGGCCGCAGCGCAATGGCGCGTTCATAGGCCGCCAGTGCATCGGGAAACGCCTCCAACTCACGCAATGCATTGCCACGGTCCAGACAGGCGACCGCCATATCCGGCTGGCACTGCAAAGCCCGGTCAAAGGCCGCTACCGCGTCTTGCCAGCGCAACAAATCGTGATAGGCCAGCCCCAGGCCATGCCAACTGTGGGCATAGCCGGGCTGAAGGTCCAAGGCTTTGCGGTAGGAGTCCACCGCCAGAAGGCTTTCACCGGTGTCCCGCAGCGCGTTTCCGCGGTTGCCCCAGGCTTGGGCGAAATCAGGTTGCAGAGCGACTGCCCGGTCGTAACAGGCCAAGGCCTCTTGGGGCCGCCCCAAGGCGCGTAGCACCAAGCCGGTGTTGGACAGCACGGCTGCATGATCCGGTTGCAAGCGCAATGCGCTCTCCAGCAGGACCAGCGCCAAGGCATTTTGCCCCATGCGGTGTTGAGTAAGCCCGCGCAAGTGGAGCGCCTCCACATGGCCCGGGGAGCGCGCCATCAGGCGCTCCAGCGCCCCGTCGGCCGCGACATAGTCTGCTTTCGCAAAGTGCTGCACTGCTGTTTGCAGCAGCGTGTCTACCGTGGCGGCATGGGCCGGCTGCAGCGCAGACATGGGAGTCGGGTCAGGGGGTGCCGCGGTTGGGGCTCAGCAGTTCGTCGATGTAAGACACCACCGAGTCCGCCGGCACGCCTGCCTTGTTGAACAAGCGCAAGCGCTGGAAGATATGGTCATAGCGGGCTTGGGCCAAGTCGCGCTGTGCCTGGAACACCTTGCGCACGGCCTCGAGCACATCCGCATTGGTGCGCAAGCCGGAAGCCTGACCCTTGAGCGTGCCCTCCAGCGCTACACGGCTGGCATCGAGCACATCTTCGTAGGCCAGCAACTTGGAGCTGCCCGTTTGAATGATCTGGTAGAGGCGGCTTACTTCAACCTCGAGGTTGCGCTTCTCGTTGAGCCACTCGGCTTCTGCCTTGGTTTTTTCGGCCAGCGCCTGCGTCACCGCGGCCTTGACGGCACCGCCGCTGTAGATCGGGATATTGAGCTGCAAGCCAATCGCACTTTGATTGACCGACTGGTTCAAGCTGCTGATCGACTCATTCCGGCTGTTCGACACGCTGGCAACCAGATCCAGACGCGGCATATGGCCGGCATTACTGCGGGCCACCAGGGCATCGGCAGCCTCCACCAGGTAGCGCTTGGCTTGCACATCTGGGTTGGCGCTCACCGCCTTGTCCTGCCATTCCTGCAGACCCGCAGGCACCAGCGGCGGTGGTGAAAATTCGTCTTCGAGCCGCACCACCAAAGGCTGAGGTACGCCTGTCATGGCCTCGAGGGTGTCCCGGGCACTCATCATCTGGTTTTTGGAGTCTGCCCACTGCACCAGCGTCAGGCTCAGGTTCGCGCGGGCCTCGGCCACTTCGGTACGGGTACCCTCGCCCTGTTCAAACCGACGGCGCATCAGGTTGCGCTGGGCCACCGTGGCGTGCACTTGGGCATGCAGCGAGAGGAATGCATCTTCTGCCAACATCCTCTGCAAATAGGCCACCGCCAAACGGTCCACAAGCTCTGCCTTACGGGCCACAAAAGTAGCCTCGGCATTGCCAACCTGAGCATTGGCTTGGCGGACCCGTGCCGTGCCTTCGAGGTTGAGCAAGGGCGCACGCAAGTTGATGCTTTGCACCGGGGCCCGGTAATCCAGGTTGTTGGTTTTGGCACTGCTGCCGGCTGACGTCGTACTGCTGGGTGCCTTGCACTACGGTGTCAGTAATAGACGCATTGACCGTGGGCAGCACCCCGCTGCGTGCCAATGGCAAGGCCTGTTGGCCCGATGCCAGGGTCGCTTTGGCGGACTGAAAGCGGGCATCGTTCTCCAGCGCGGCACGGTAGGCTTTTTCGAACTCGCCGGCGTGCACCGCAGGCCAGACCGCGCAGAGGGCCAGACCGATCAGCGCAACACGACGCAAGGTATGGGGCGTAAGGGGCGAACGTGTCATGGCTCTATGAGTGCCCGGTGCATCCGGTCCGTCAGTGGCTTGAGCAGATAGCTCATGAAGGTGCGCTCCCCTGTCTTGATGAAAACATCCGCCGGCATGCCGGCCTTGACTTCTTGACGCTGCAGTTTTTGCATGCCATCGGGTGTAACTTCGATGACCAGCTTGAAGTAACTGGCATTCTGCCTTGAATCGGTGGCGGCATCGGCAGCGACCTGCACGATGCGGCCTTCGATCCTTGGCGTGGTAGCTTGATTCAACGCACTGAACAAGATTCCCACCTCCATGCCCGGCTTGACTTTGTCAATCAGGTGGGTAGCCAGAGGGGTTTCGATGCGCAAGACATCGTCTTTTGGAAATATCTCCATCAAAGGCATGCCATTGCTGACCACGCCCCCTACGGTGTGGACGCTCAAGCTCATGACTGTTCCGCTCACAGGGGCCCGCACCTCGGCGTTGCGCACCTCGAACTCCAGTCCGCGCAGCCGGCCCTCCAGCGTCGCCGCTTCGCGCTGAACATCTGACAACTGGGACTCGATATCCTTGCGCTGCTCTTGCTGCCGTGCAGCTACGCGGGCACGCCCCTCGGCAATCGCCTGCCGGGTTTTACCCGCACTGTTAAGGTCTTCCGCCACGCCGCCTTGGATGCTGGCGTACAAGCGCTCTTGCTCAGACACCCGGTTGCGCGGGAAAAAGCCATCGTCCGCCAAAGACTTCTGGTTACGCAGCTCTTCACGCAACATGCGGCTTTGCGACTCCTTGGAGTACTTGGCGGCTTCTTGCCCTTGCACCTGGAACTCCAGACCGCGCAAGGCGGCCTCCATGCTTTGGAGTTCGTTCGCCCGCAACTGCCTGCGGGACTCCAGCAAACGGCTTTGCAAGGCCATGACCTCCATCACCCGTGTGTCTTCTCCCAGCTCCAGCAAGGCGGGGGGAAAATCGATCGTCGATCGCCCCTGTTGCTCGGCCTCCAGGCGTGCTTGGGTGGCCAAGGCAACGAGCCACTGCCCTTGCACGATGCTGAGTTGTGCGCGGGCGCTGGTGTCATCCAGCCGGACCAATACCTGCCCCGCCTGCACCTGGGCGCCATCCCGCGCCAAAATCTCCGCTACTTTGCCGCCTGTCAGGGGCTGCACCAACTTGCGGCTGCCGCTGACCACTACGGTGCCCGACGAGGTCACCGCCGCATCAAGGGGCGCCATGGTGGCCCAGGCCATAAAGCCGCCAAAGCCGAATAAAAGTAACAGCCAGCCCCAGCGGATGGGGCGGGCATCATTCAGGTCCACCGATACCGTAGAGCCGAAGGGGGCGTTTTGGAGCGTGCTACTCATCTCAATCACCGAACTTCAGATTGAATGGCGGCATGCCACTTGCTCCCTCGGGGGCTGCGGGAGCAGGAGCAGCCGGAGCCGGAGGCGCAGCAGTTGCAGCGGCAGGTACAGGCTTCGCCGGAGCTGCTTCAGCGGGTGCCGCAGTGACTGCAGGCGGCTGGCGGTTCACCAGCACTGGAGGAGTCATTCCGCGCGGCGGGCCTGCGGAGTTGGCGGCCGCCGGAGGTGCCGGCGGCGGCTCCATCGGCCGGCCATTGAGTGCAGCCAAGACCTCTTCACGCGGCCCATAAGCCGCCACAGTGCCTTCTCGCAAGACCAATAATTTGTTGGCAGCGCCCAGCGCCGACGGCCGGTGGGTGATGATGACCGAGGTCCGACCGCGTGAGGACAGGTCTTTGATGGCGTCTGTCAGTGCTTTTTCGCCGGCGTCATCGAGGTTGGAGTTGGGCTCATCCAGGACCACCAGCACCGGGTCGCCGTAGAGCGCTCTCGCAAGGGCAATACGCTGACGCTGCCCTCCGGACAATGCCGCACCTGCTGCGCCCACCGGCGTGTCATAGCCCTGGGGCAGCCGCAGAATTTGCTCATGAAAACCCACCCGCTGTGCAGCCACAACGACCTGCTGGGGGTCGATGTCGCCAAACCGGGCAATGTTCTCGGCCACCGTGCCATCAAACAGCTCAATATCCTGAGGAAGGTACCCAATAAAAGGGCCCAGCTCCTGCTTGTTCCAACGAAACAAGTCTGCACCGTCCAACCGCACCGTACCGGACAGTGCCGGCCAGATCCCCACGAGCAAGCGGGCCAGAGTCGATTTGCCCGCGCCACTGGCACCGATGACGGCAACGGCATCACCCGCCTGGATTTGGAAACTGATTTGCTTCAGGATGGCCGCACGCCCACCCGGTGCGGCAGTCACTACATTCTCAAAAGCAACCTGCCCGCTAGGCGCGGGCAACGACATGGACTGAGGCCGTGATGGAAAGGCCTGCAGCATCTCCCGCAATCGCTGATAGGCACTGCGCGCTGCGGCTAGCGAGGCCCAATTGCCCACCAGCCCCTCGGCCGGCGCCAGCGCGCGGCTGGTCAGCAGCGAGACCGCAATCATCATGCCGCCGGTCATCCGCCCGTCCAGCACCAACAGCGCCGCCAACCCTAGCGCCAAAGACTGCATGGCCATGCGCACAAAGCGGGTCAAGCTCTCCATAACAGCTGCGCGGTCACTCGCGCGGGCTTGCAAGCCGATTTCTTGGGTGTGCAGCCCTTGCCAGCGGCGCTGAATCGGGCCCAACATGCCCATGGCTTCGATGACCTCCACGTTTTGCAGGTGGCTGCTGAGTTCGCGTTGGGACTGCATGTTGTACTTTTGCGCCTCGTCCAAGGCGGCTTTGGCCAGCTTTTGGTTCAGCCAGGTGATGGCAACCAGCACCAGCGCCCCGGCCAACGTGAATGCCGCAGCCTCCGTAGAGAAAGACGCAATGATCAAGAGATACAGCGGCGCCCAAGGCGCATCAAATATGGCGATCAAACCCGGGCCGGTCAGTGTTTGACGCAGGGTCGTGAGGTCATGCAGGGGTTGGGTGCTGCTGTTGCCGGGCTGGCGGAGCATGCGCTCGTAGGTCGCGCCCAAAACCCGCAGGCCCATCAAATGGTCCAGCCGGGCACTCACCCGCACCAGCACCCAAGCGCGGATAGTCTCCAGCGCTGCCATGAACAGAAAGGCACCCACCACCAACAAGGTGAGGACGAGCAAGGTGGTTTCGTTGCGGCTGCCCAGCACCCGGTCATACACCTGCATCATGTACAGCGAAGGCGCCAACATCATCAGGTTCAAGAACCCGCTGAACACCGCCACCGTCACAAACGCCGTGCGGAGCTGGCGCAGCGCGTGCCTCAGCTCGTCAGGGGGTGCAGAAGGGGTGGAAGCCATGAGGGGGTGGGTACAGATAGAGCCGGTTCGGCCACCATCTTACGTACGCACCCCTGAGCCAAGGCGCGAAACAGCGCCTGAAAAACCGCGGTTTTCTAGTGCAGAAACTGGCGCTGGCCTTCGAAACGCTGCTCAAAGTGCGCGAGCCAAGGCTCGGCCAAGTAGCGGATCTGGGCATCGTTGTGAAGAATACGCTGCATGATGCGCGTTTTCTCTGCCTTGGCGGCGGCGTCGAGCTCTTCGCTGCGGGCCCGTTGGCGAAGTTGCTCGATAAGCACTGCGCAAGCACCTTCGAAGCGCATCACGCCATCCCAGTCTTCAGCCTTGGCGGCTTCCAACATTTTGGCGCTGCTGTCCTCGATGGCTTTGTAAAAGTCGATCAGCATTTGTGTCATGGCGAATTCCCCGCGCATCAGACGGGCTGCAAGTATGCAGGACCTTGGCCATTGATCTGCTTCCAGCCGTTCGCCACAGGCTCCATAACGCGCTGCACCTCTTCGATGACCGCGGCATCGCTGCGAATATTGGCCATCGTGAGCCGATTCACACAATAGCTATACAGATCGTGCAAGTTTTGTGCGAGTTCGCCGCCCTCTTGCAGATTTAACGGTGCCAGCAAGCCCTCTTCAAGAATGCGAATGGCGTGGTTGATGTGTTTACATTTGTTTGGAATGTCGCCATTTTGGATGGCTACGCGGGCACTGCCCAGAGTTTGCTGCAGTGCATCAAACAGAAGCACCACCAGCTTGTGGGGATCTGCATTGTCAACACTGGTCTCAATGCCAACGCGCTTGTAGGCAGAGGCGGAGCGGGAGCTGACGGAGGTAAACATGCTGCAATTCCTTGAGGAGATGCTTTAGTTATCGGCACTTGCCTCGACAAATCAAGTTTTTATCCTCAGGAAATAAAGGCGGCTTCACGTTGCTATTCTTTTTATAGCTATTGCGACAATAGGCGCGCTGGCAGAGCCTCATTTTCAACCTCAGCCTTCAGCCCGTTGACTTGTTCCAGGTGGTTACTTGCTGTGCCACGTAGGCGTTCAAGGCGGTCAGACTCGCCATTTTGGTGTCCAGTGCGGTGTACTGCTTTTTCAGGCGCTCTTCGACCAAGGTAGCGCGGTTACTGATCTTGGTTTGCTCGGTGGCGTTGTTGTCGATCGCTTTCTTCACCGCATTGGTCTTATTGGTGACCGCCCCGGAGGCAGATAGCAGGCCATTCGCAAAATCTTTGATCCGCACCCCGAAACCGTTGGTGCTATCAGTGCCGCCGAAGTTGGTGAATAGCTTTTGAACATTCTCAACATCAGAAAACGCGGCAGTTAATTTGGTGGAGTTCAAACTCAGGGCACCGCCCAGTTGCGCGGTAATTCCGACATCAGCCAACCGCGAAAACGTCGAACCCGTGTTGTTGACCGAGCTGAGCAACCCGCGGAATGCCCTTTGCAATCCATTGGTAACAGAGTCGCCTTGCAGGGGGCCGGCCGTTTTGCTGGATGCATCGTAGGCCGTCGCATCGGACAAAGTTGCATTGAGGGTGTTATAGGCTGTGATGAACTCTTCAATGTTTTTCTTGATCGATCCAGTGTCTTTGGCTACGACCACCTCAACCGGCGCAGTAGTGACTTGATTGAGATTCAGCGTCAAACCACCCAGAACTTCGGTCAACGTGTTTTTAGGTGAAGTTACCGCCACGCCGTTGATGGTTGCCTCGGCGTTTTGTGCAGCTTGGTTTTGCGTCATGTTGGCGGTGGCCAGGCGCGACAAATTGCTGCCAACGCCAGCCCCCTCTGTCACGGTTACGTTGAAGGCGCCAGCTATGCCTGTGTCAGTCGCCCGCAAAATCAGGTTCACTTTGCCCGAGCCATCAGTCAAAACGCTGGCGGAGACCCCCAGACCCGAAGTACTGTTGATTTTGTTGGCGATTTGCGCCAGTGTTCCCTCACCGGAGTTGATCGTGATGTCCACCGCCGCTTTGGTGCCAACCTGAATACTCAGAGTGCCTGCGCCGATTTGCTCTGTTGCAGTAGGGAGCGGGGTCGCAGTCGGGCCGGTCGGCAGGGATACCGATTGCGCCTTCGCCAGTTTTTGAACTTCAACGCTGTACGTGGCAGCTGCGGCACCCGTTGCGGCGGTAACGCCAAGTGCGGCGGTGTTGGACGAGGTGGCGGTTGTACCTTTCCAGTTCAACACACTGCCGAGTTTGGTGGCTGCGCTCACCACGGACGATATCTGCGATTGAATCGTCCCCACCGCAGAGAGCTGGGTCTGCAAGTTGGTCGCTTTGGATTGCAAGGCCTTCAGCGGTTGTTTTTCCAAAGCGGAAAGCTGGGAAATGATGCTGCTGACATCTAAGCCACTGCCCAAACCCGTTGATGAAATCGCCATACCTGACCTCCAGACTGATGCCAACCACGATTATGGTGAGGCAAATCATTCTCTAAAGGCTTAAGTAATCGGCAATCACCGGCCAAACTCAAGTGCGACATCCATAAAAAAAGCGACAACCGGATGAACGGTTGTCGCCTTGGCTTCCCCACCGCGGCCCGCAGGCCGCTTGGATAAGAGTTAACGCAAGAGAGCCAGCACGCCCTGGGGCAACTGGTTGGCCTGAGCCACCATCGCGGTACCGGCCTGCTGCAGGATCTGCGCACGGGAGAGGTTCGCGGTTTCTGCTGCGAAATCAGCATCCTGGATACGGGAGCGCGAAGCGCTTGCGTTTTCAGAGGTGACTGCCAAGTTGGACAATGTGGACTCAAACCGGGACTGAATCGCACCGAAGGATGCACGCTGTCCGTTCACGGTGGCGAGTGCCGCATCCGTAATTTTCAGAGCCAATGTTGCGCCTTCAACGGTAGTCAGGTCAATCTTGTTGACGGCGCTCAATGACGATGCAGCATTTGCAGTAAACAGCGCAGAGGCAGAGGTGCCGATAGAGAAGCTTTTCTCAGAGTTCAACTCTACAGAACCGACTGTGACAGCCGTACCGCCAGCCGCTGCCATGGATGCCGCAGTACCGAAGCCCGGCTGCGTAGTCAATGCATTGTCTTGGGCTGCCAAGGTAGCGACGGCAGTGACCGAGTTGTTCTTGATGTCAATGTTGTCACCCGCGGAACTGCGCAAAATAATGCCGTCCTTGGCCGCATTCAACTCTGCAGTGATACCGGTGGTACCAGACACATCGTTGAACGCATTGACAGCACCGGCCAAGCCGTTCGCGTCACTTGCAGCCACTGTGAACGAAATGCTCACTGCCGTGTCGGTGTTCGCACCTTTGACATCCAAGGCCACTGTGCCCGTGGTGGTCGTGAATTTCAGTTCGGAGATGTTGCGTGCTGTGGCCGATACACCTGTGAGATCCGACTGGCCATTGATCGCAGCAGCAGCAGTTGCAGCGGTGTCAGTGGCTGTCAATGTCACAGTGGCGCTCTTCTGACCGTTGATGACCACTGCACCGGCAATTGACGTTGCAGTCGCGGCCGCAGCAATACTGGTTGACTGGCTGATTTGTGCGCCGTATGTGTTGGTGCGGAAGTTACCTGTGGTCGTTGTGATTGTCTGGTTGGCATTGGCACCCACTTGGAACACCGAGGTGCTGGCCGTACCGTCCAACAGGTTTTTGCCGTTGAACTGTGTGGTCGTAGCAATGCGATCCAGTTCAGCAATCAGCTGATTGGCTTCTGCGTTAATCGCCTTGCGGTCGCTGGCGCTGTTAGTCGCGTTGGCAGATTGAACAGACAGCTCACGCACACGCTGCAAGATGTTGCTGGAGGAGGACAAAGCGCCTTCAGCGGTTTGCGCCAAGGAGATGCCGTCGTTGGCATTGCGGGAGGCTTGGTTCAAGCCGCGGATCTGGGAGCTGAAGCGCTCGGAAATGGCCAAGCCAGCCGCGTCGTCTTTGGCGCTGTTAATGCGCAGGCCCGAAGACAAACGCTGCATGGAAGTGGACAAAGACATTTGCGAACCGGTGAGGTTACGCTGGGCGGTCAACGAGTTGACATTGGTATTGATGGTGGAAGCCATTTTGGTAACTCCTAAAAAAGACTCACTTAATCCGGCGGAATGCCGATCTCAACGCCAGCATTGCTGCTGACACCATGACCGGCGCACCCCAGGAGATGCCTTCCGGACGACGAGTCCGCTATGAACCCGTTGGTTTTGTTTTCGGGAGTTCTCAAAAAAACTTTAGGTGATTCCGCAACGGCCTGCGCATAACACGCTGGTTTTGGCCGGAAAAATGGATTAGCCGGGCCTTTGCCCATTAATTTCCAGAACCAAGGGTTTACCCCTATAAAGATTCCTAGATCCGAATGGATATGGGCGCTTTTCCGGCCGCTTATCGCGTTTTTGCGCAAAACGCGAATCTCCAGAATTCATCCCATCGTTACTGATTGTCTGCAGGTACGCAGGCTTTGCAATCGGCGGCGACGCCGGTTCATTCTTTTTAGGAGTTTCGCAATGGCCTCAACCATCAACACCAACATCCAGTCGCTGACAGCACAGCGCAACTTGTCGATGACGCAAGCATCGTTGACAACTTCCATGCAACGCCTGTCGTCCGGTTTGCGCATTAACAGCGCGAAAGACGACGCGGCTGGCTTGGCCATCACCGACCGCATGACCTCGCAGATTCGCGGCCTGAACCAGGCAGCTCGGAATGCCAACGACGGAATCTCTCTGGCGCAGGTTGCTGAAGGTGCGCTGAGCAGCACATCAAACAACTTGCAACGCATTCGTGAGTTGGCAGTTCAGTCCGCCAACGGCACTAACAGCGCCAGCGACCGCCTCGCGTTGCAACAAGAAGTGATGCAGCTCACCACAGAAATTTCTCGCGTGGGCAGCCAAACTGAGTTCAACGGCTTGAAATTATTGGACGGCAGTTACACGACCCAACAGTTCCAAGTGGGAGCGAATGCCAATCAAACCATTGGGGTCAGTGTCACCAGCGCGCGGGCGGTAGACATGGGAAACAACGCCGTAAGCTCCAAGACCGCAGCGCCCAGCATCGCCACAGCCGCTGCTGGCCCCAGCTTGGCCGGCACCGCCAACGGATTTCTGTCTCAAACACTGACATTGGCCGGCAATGGCACGGTTAACACCATTCCTACATCGGGCACTCTGGCCGACGGCACTAGCGCCAAAGCCGTCGCTACTGCGATTAATGCCTTCACCGCACTCAGTGGGGTGACCGCAGTTGCGACAACGAAAGCCACGATCTCTAACGTATCGCTCGGCTCCGTGCAATTCCAGCTGCAAGGAAGCAACTTGCCGCCAGAACCCGCCATTACTGTTTCTGCCACTATAAATAACGTCTCTGATCTTGCCCCGTTGGCGCAAGCCATCAACGCGCAGAGCGGTTCTACCGGCATCACAGCAGTAGCAGACAAAATCGGCAACCTAGTGCTCACCCAAGCAGAAGGCGATGACATCAAAATTCTGAATATGGGGGTTACCGGTGGTTTGACAGGTGCAACCGTGGTAGGTGAAGACACCTTGACCCCTGTGACCTTTCAGCCTGGAACAGGCGGCACTCCAGCCCCACCCACCAGCGATGTGGCTGTTGCTGTGGGCGGAAAGGTCGCCTTGAACTCATCAACAGGCTTCACCGTAACCAGCACCGACGCCACAGGCACGCTGATCGCCGGTGGAAGCCAGGGTAGTGCGCTCTCGTCCGTCGCAAAAATCGACATCAGCACCCAAGAGGGCGCCAACGCAGCTTTGCTGGTGGTGGATGGCGCTTTGGCATCCATCAGTGCCAACCGCGCACAGCTAGGTGCGGTGCAAAACCGGTTCCTGACGACGATCGAGAACTTGCAAACTAACAGCGAAAACCTGTCCGCCTCACGTTCGCGTATTCAAGACGCGGACTTTGCGATGGAAACCGCCAACCTCTCGCGCACCCAGATCCTGCAACAGGCAGGCACCGCGATGGTGGCCCAGGCGAACCAGTTGCCACAGGGCGTGCTGCAGTTGTTGAAGGGCTAAGGCGGGGGGGCCCTCCCCGGCTTAGGCCGCTTCATTGAATTACGCCGTGCAAACGCGCGCTCCAGCGAGCGGGCCTGCACACGCTCCACTTGCATTCCGTGCTTTAGTTTGTAACTCGCGTGCCGATAAAGGTGCAGTGCCACTCCGTTGTGGCGAGCCACTCTTTGTCGTGATCCGGACCATGTAGGCATTTTTCCTACACAGTGTTCCGACGGCACTGACACGCGGATTAGACGAATTCCGATTTAAGTTCTGCGCCCCCCCGCACAGAATTCGCTCCATGGTGATTCAAACGAATCGCCCCCACTCAGGAGCTGAATCATGCGTAACGAACAAATCCTCGCCGAGATCCGCGAAGCCAACATGACCTACCTCATGCTGGCGCAAACTCTCATCCGTCAAGACAAAGCCGAAGCCCTGTTCCGCTTGGGCATGTCGGAAGAAGCTGCCGACATGATCGGCGCACTCTCCCCCGCCCAGATCATGCGCATTGCCTCCGGCAACATGCTGCTGTGCCGCTTCCGTGTCGATGACGACATCGTCTGGAACCTACTGACCAACCACTCGGTCAACAAAGTGGACAACGACGCCACCACCAAGCTGCACGCCAGCATCCTGATGGCCGGCCGCTTCGCAGAAGCCGTCTGACCCCACCCAAGCCCGAACCGATTTAGTCCAGGAGCAGCACCATGGCAACCCAGAAAAGTGTTTTGAACGATTCCAAGCAAGTGGAACGCGCAGTGTCTTTGATTCAGCTGGGCGCGCGCCTGCAAGTGCTGGAGAGCGAAACCGAGTTGTCGTATGAACGCCTGCTGCGCCTGTACAAAGAAGTGGCAGGCCGCTCACCGAGCAAAGGCCAACTGCCTTTCTCGACCGAATGGTTCCTGACCTGGCAGCCCAACATCCACGCGTCTCTCTTCCAGAACACCTATGAGTACCTGACCAAGGTCAGCGCCATGGAGGACATCGACGCCATCATGGCGGCCTACCGCCTCTATACCGAGCAAATCTCCGCCTGCGGAGTGGAGCCTTTGTTGTCCATCACCCGCGCATGGCGCTTGGTGAAGTTCATTGACAACAATATGTTGTCCATGACCAAGTGCTCCAAGTGCGGTGGGCACTTTGTTTCTGAAGCCTATGAAAACTCGCGTCATTTTGAGTGCGGCCTCTGCAGCCCCCCTGCCCGCGCCGGAAAAGGTGCTTCCACCGGTGGCATACTGCTCCACTAAGCTACTAATTTGATAGCACTTAGTGCATATATCTATTGAGCACCAAGCCTATTTGAAGACATAGTCAAACCATGGGCTACTGCGGGCGATATGATCGTACTGGGCCCGAAAAGCCCCGCTGTTCAACCCTTGAGGCCCACGACCTCCCTGTCACAATGAAACTATGTTTGTAATCATCGGTTGGGTTGTTACGCTCGGTCTGCTGTTTGGGCTCTTTATCGCTCACGGCGGAAATGTGGGTCCCATCATTAAGGCACTGCCTTGGGAAATGGGGATGATCGGAGGCGCGACGGTGGGCGCGTTTCTGGTGAACAACCAGATGAAGGTCATCAAGGCCACCATGAAGGGGCTAGGCGCTTGCTTCAAAGGGAGCAAGTACTCCAAAGCCCGCTACATGGAACTGTTGGCTTTGTTGTTCGACATTTTGCAAAAGGCCCGTAAAGAAGGGCTGATGGCCATCGAAAAAGACGTCGAAGAGCCCGAACAGTCCGAAATTTTCAAGAAGTATCCGACCGTGGGCTCCGACCACCATGTGGTGGAATTCATCACGGACTATCTGCGCATGATGGTTTCGGGCAACTTGAATGCCCACGAAATCGAGTCCATCATGGACAGCGAGATCGAAACACACCACCACGAAGAACATGCTGCGGTATCTGCCATTCAACGTGTGGCGGGTGGATTGCCTGCATTCGGCATCGTGGCTGCGGTGCTGGGGGTGATTAAAACCATGGGCAGCGTGGGCCAACCGCCTGCCGTGTTGGGCGGGATGATCGGCTCGGCGCTCGTAGGAACGTTTTTGGGTATTTTGCTGGCCTACGCCTTCGCAGAGCCACTCGCAGGGCTCTTGGAGCAAAAGAACGAAGAGGCCGGCAAAGAACTCCAGTGCATCAAGACCGTGTTGCTGGCGAGCATGCAAGGCTACAACCCTTCCACCGCCATCGAATTCGGCCGCAAAGTGCTGTACTCCACTGAGCGCCCGACCTTCGGCGAACTGGAAGCGCATGTCAAAAAGAAATAAAAGCAGGAGCTTCTGAGCATGGCCGGAGACGCCAAGAAACTCCAACCCATCATCATCAAGCGGGTGAAGAAGGGCGGCCACGCCGCGCATGGTGGTGCCTGGAAGATTGCGTACGCCGACTTTGTGACGGCCATGATGGCCTTTTTCTTGTTGATGTGGCTGCTTGGCAGCACCACAGAGGGCGACAAGAAAGGCATTTCCGACTATTTCCAATCGCCACTCAAAGTAGCACTGCAAGGCGGTGCCGGCGCGGGTGCCAGCAACAGCATCATTACCGGCGGAGGCAACGACTTAACCCAGTCCGCCGGACAATCCAAACGGGGTGAGGGCACCGACTCCAAAGCCAAGAAGAGCGCTGGCGACCAGCGCAAAATTGAACGGGCAAAAAAAGATGCCCAAACCTTGGCCGCCGTGGCCGCGAAAATCGCCAGCAGCATATCGAGCAACCCGAAGATGGCGGAGTTCAGCTCGCAGATCAAGCTTGAGATCACACCGGACGGACTCCTGATCCAAATTGTGGACGACCAGCGCCGCCCCATGTTCGACATCGGCAGTTCAGCGGTAAAGCCCTATATGCGAGAGATCCTGAAGGAAATCGGGGTAACCTTAACTGATATAGACAACAAAATCAGCTTGGACGGCCATACCGATCAAACCCCTTACGGGAATGCAGCACGCGGATACAGTAACTGGGAGCTTTCCGCGGACCGGGCTAATGCCAGTCGCCGCGAATTGATTGCGGCCGGGATGCCCGAAGACAAGTTGGCGCGAGTGGTCGGGATGGCCTCGAGTTTGTTGGCAGACCCGCAAAACCCCTTGAGTGCCGCAAACCGGCGCATTAGTATCTTGGTTATGACCAAAGAGGCCGAGGAACGGCTGTTGAGCGGAGCGGCGATCCCACTGGAAAATGAGGTGGAAACAGCCGAGCCCGTGGTGGAAAGCAAAAAAGCCAGTCCATGAAATCTCTAAAATTCAGTCATACTCGTTAAAATCAAAAATCGTACGGTCAAAGGTTATTTATGTCTAAAGAATTGCGCTTTCTCATCGTTGACGATTTCTCCACCATGCGACGTATCGTGCGTAACCTCTTGAAAGAAAGCGGCTACGCTGACGCCGATGAGGCGGAAGACGGTGTAGCGGCTCTACAAAAACTGCGCAACGCGACCTTTGATTTTGTGGTCAGCGATATCAACATGCCCAATATGAACGGGTTCCAGTTGCTCGCTGAAATCAAAAAAGACGAGAAACTCAAACATATTCCGGTTCTGATGGTGACGGCAGAAGCCCGTAAAGAAGACATCGTGCTCGCGGCCCAGCAAGGCGCGTCGGGGTACATCGTCAAGCCTTTCACGAAGGCCACCCTGGAGGACAAGGTCAACCATATTCTCACCAAGATGGGATTGAAATAATCATGTCGACCGAACCCACTCCCTCCACACCGACACTCAGCACGGTAGAAGTCCACCAGCAATTAGGCGCTTTGACGCGGCAGCTGCATGACTCGTTGAACGGGTTGGGGCTCGCTGACAAAGTGAAGGACTGGGCAGGCGAATTGCCAGATGCCAAAAGCCGTTTGTCCTACATCGCAAGATTAACGGGTCAGGCTGCTGAAAAAGTGCTCAACCAGGTAGACCAGGCCAAAGAACAGCACGACTTTATTGCAGCAGAAACACGCCGCATCGGCGAGCTCATCGTCAAAGATCCCGTGGCGGCAGTCGCCAAGGGCCACGTGATGAACTTCATCAACGATGTAGACCAAGCCAGCAAAAAGGTGGACGGACACCTCACCGAGATCATGATGGCGCAAGATTTTCACGACCTCACAGGTCAGGTGATTGCCAAAGTCGTCAATCTGGCAGCAACGATTGAAGAGCAGTTGGTGTTGTTGTTGCTACAAACTGCCCCGCCCGAAGCCGCGGCCAAAGCAGCACCACCGTCAGAATATGTGCCGGCACTTGCCGGGCCTGTGGTCGATGGTCAATCCAACCAGGAAGTCGTGACCGATCAGTCGCAAGTGGACGATTTGCTGGCAAGTCTCGGCTTCTAAACAGACCGGATGAAGGGGCAGAAAGCCCTTCTTTTCACCCTTTAGTTTCAGAGGGTGCTCGCGACAATGGTGAGAACGAAAGAGTCTCACCACCATGGAACAAGGCAGTCAAGATCGCAATTTACCGGCCTCCGAAAGGAAGCTGAAAAAAGCACGTGACGACGGCCAGGTCAGTCGCTCGCAGGACCTGACCCACTTGGGGGTGCTCGGCGCGGGCGCATTGGCCGTTCTCTCCCTCTCCCCCATTTTGTTTGAACAGCTCAAACTCAGCATGATCCAGCAGCTGAGTTTTGATGCGGACACGGTTCGCCGGACGGGAACCATGGTGCAACGCTTGGGTGATGCCAGCATCATTGGTACGGCCGGATGTGTCGCATTCGCAGCGATTGTCATGACAGCTGCCATTTTGTCGGCTGTTGCCTCTGGAGGCTGGGTTCAGAGTCTGAAGCCCTTGATGCCCGATTTTTCGCGGCTCAACCCGCTCTCAGGCTTTGCCAATCTCTTTTCTAAAAAGAAGTTCCTCGACACGGCCAAGATGATGTTGATGACGGGCATCTTGTTCGCCATCGCGGTGGGCTTCCTCAAATCCGGCATGCAAGAAATGGCGGCCATGTTGTTGCAGCCCTCACCGGCGGCCATTGCTCAACTCATGAAGTGGATGGTCAGCGGTCTCGGGCTGATGCTATTGGTCATTCTTCTCGCCGCGATGGTCGATGTACCGCTGCAACTTTTCTTGCACAAAGACCAGATGAAGATGTCGCACCAAGAGGTGAAAGAGGAAGGCAAAGAGACCGACGGTAACCCGCAGCTCAAAGGGAAGATCCGGCAGAAACAACGCGAAATGGCGCAAAAGAGCAGCGTCGGTGCCGTGCCCAAAGCGGACTTCATCGTGATGAACCCGACCCACTTTGCCGTCGCGATCCGCTATGACGAAGCCACGATGCGGGCTCCCCGCGTCATCTCCAAAGGTGCAGACCTTTTGGCTATGCGGATTCGCGATGTCGCCAAGCAGCACTCGATCCCGGTACTGCAGTCGCCCATGTTGGCGCGGGCACTGTATGCCAACGCCGAGCTTGACCAGGACATTCCGGCAACCCTGTACACCGCCGTAGCCCAGGTTCTGGCCTACGTCTATCGCTTGCGCGCAGCTCTGCGGGGCGAAGGCGTCATGCCCTCCGAAGTGCCGCAGCCCTTCGTGCCCCCTGAACTCGACCCCCTGTCCAAGACCGTGAAGGCATCCAACCTATGAACGCCCAACTCAAATCTTTCCAGCAGTGGTACGCCTCCAATGCTGGGGTGATGCAAGGCGCGGCAGCGCCTATGCTTGTGGTCGCTATTCTGGCCATGATGGTGCTTCCCATGCCCCCGCTGTTGCTGGACATGTTCTTCACCATCAATATTGCAGTGGCATTGATGGTGATGATGGTGGCTGCCTACATGATCCGCCCGCTGGACTTTGCCGCTTTCCCCTCGGTGTTGTTGCTGACCACCCTGATGCGCCTTTCCTTGAACGTCGCTTCCACCCGGGTTGTGCTGCTCGAGGGCCACACAGGGCCGGGTGCTGCGGGCGCTGTGATTGAAGCCTTCGGCCATTTTTTGATCGGTGGTAACTTTGCGGTCGGTTTGATCGTTTTTGCGATTCTGGTGGTCATCAACTTTGTCGTGATTACCAAGGGCTCTGAGCGGATTGCAGAAGTTTCGGCACGATTCACGCTGGACGCCATGCCCGGTAAACAAATGGCGGTGGATGCCGACCTGAACGCCGGCCTGATTGACGAAAAAGAAGCCAAACGACGCCGTGCTGAAATCGGCGAGGAAGCCGAGTTCTTTGGCTCGATGGACGGTGCATCCAAATTCGTACGGGGCGACGCTATTGCCGGGATTTTGATTTTGCTGATCAACATCTTCGGGGGCTTCGCCATCGGCATCTTGCAACACGATTTGAGTGCATCCCAGGCAGCCAACACTTACATCCTGCTGGCAGTGGGTGACGCGCTCGTTGCTCAGATTCCAGGCTTGCTGATTTCCGTGGCCGCTGCCATGGTGGTGTCACGGGTGGGCAAAGACAAGGACATCGGCAAACAAATCGTGGGCCAGATGTTTGTGTCCCCCAAGGTGCTTGGTATCACTGCGGCCATCATGATCATTTTGGGCTTGATCCCCAACATGCCGCATTTTGTGTTTTTGAGCATTGGCGCGGTGCTCGCCTACGGTGCTTGGGTGCTTGGCAACAAACCGGTTCCAACTGAAGCTGATACAGCCCCTGCGGCCCCCACTGGCGACGGCGACGCCACCTGGGATGACCTGCAGCCGGTGGATCAACTGGGCCTGGAACTGGGCTACCGCCTGATTGCATTGGTGGACAAAACACGCCAGGGCGACCTGCTGAACCGGATCAAAGGTGTGCGCCGTAAGTTTGCACAAGAGGTGGGCTTCCTGCCGCCATCGGTACACGTCCGGGACAACCTGGAGCTCAAGCCCAGCGCTTACCGGATCACACTGCGCGGCGTCATCGTCGGCGAGGGGGAAGCATTTCCCGGCAACTACCTGGCCATCAATCCCGGTGGTATTACCACCCCGCTAATCGGCACTGCCACCACCGACCCCGCGTTTGGACTCCCCGCACACTGGATCGATGAACGCCAGAAGGAAGCCGCACAAATGGCCGGATTTACGGTGGTTGATTCTGAGACCGTCATGGCAACCCATTTGTCACACTTGATGCAAGTCCAGGCCTCCAAGCTCTTGAGCCGGACAGAAACACAACAACTGGTGGAACACGTGGCGAAACTGGCTCCTAAACTCATTGAAGAGGTCGTCCCCAAGATGGTGTCGATTGCCGTCTTCCAAAAGGTGCTGCAGCTGCTTTTGGATGAGTCGGTGCACATCCGGGATATTCGCACCATCATCGAGTCGATTGCAGAGCATGCCCCCTCTACTACAGACCCTGCTGAGCTGGCCAAGCGTGTTCGCGTGGCACTGTCGCCCGCCATCGTTCAACAGATTTACGGGCCGACACGTGAACTCAATGTCATCGCCATCGACCCCGGCCTTGAGCGGCTGTTGGTGCAAGCCTTGGGCAGTGCATCCGGATCTGCTTTGGATCCGGGCGTAGCCGACATGCTCAGCCGTAATGCCGCAGAAACAGCGATGAAGCAAGAAGAGGTGGGCGTACCAGCCTGCCTGCTGGTGCCAGACCAGATCCGCAGCGCGATTTCCCGCCTGGTCCGCCGCGTCGCACCCCGCTTGCAAGTGCTTGGTCACAGTGAAATTCCAGAAACCCACACTATCCGTATCGGTCCGATTTTGAGAGGCGCCACATCATGAACGTCCAACGCTTTACAGCCGCCACCTCACGCGAAGCGTTAGCCAAGGCCCGCCAGGCCTTTGGTGAGGGCACCCTTATCCTGTCCAACCGCCCAACAGCGAATGGCGTAGAAGTCGTTGCCACCGCTGAAGACAGCTTGGCCACCCTCGACGCGGCAGTCAGTCGCACCGCCGCCCGCTCGGGTGGAAGCCCTCAACAACGGCAGCAGCCCCCCAGCTACCGCGAAGTGGCAAGCAAAGTGGAAGAGGACGCGGAGCAGCTGGCAATGAGCACCCTCTCCTTCCAAGACTACGTGCGGGAGCGCATGTTGCGCCGCCGGGCCGAGGCACAGCAGATCCCTGTCTTGCAGCCCGAAGTGACTTCCATGCCGATGCCCACCCCGGCGCCCGTGCCGCTCGAGCGCCCGCAACCCACTTTGACACAGCGCATTGCGATCGACATCGAGTCGCAGCCCAAGCGGGCGGCCCCCGTGCGGCAAACCGCGCCCGCGCCGCAAGCGCCGGCAGTGAACAAAATCGTCATGGACGAGTTGCACGCCATGAAGGAACTGATCGAGGACCGTTTCAACACCCTCACCTGGTTGGGTCAAGCGAAACAAAATCCGATCCAGTCCAACATGATGCTCAAGATGATCCGGGCCGGCTACTCGCCGACGCTGTCACGGGCGATCTTGGAGCGCTTGCCAGATGACATGGATGCACCCGAATCCGTACGTTGGGTGATGGACGTGCTGGAACGTAACCTGCATACCGATGCCGCCATTCCGGCACTCCATGAAGAGGGTGGCGTGTTTGCACTCATGGGTGCCACAGGGGTGGGCAAAACCACCACAGCGGCCAAACTCGCGGGCTTGTGCGCGCGGACCCATGGCCCCGGCAGCGTAGGTCTGATCACCTTGGACACTTACCGCATAGGCGCCCACGAACAACTGCGGGCTTATGGAAAGATGCTGGGCGTAGTGGCCCACCTCGCCCATGACAAAGCGGCCTTGCAAGACTTGCTGGGCCTCCTCTCCAACAAAAAAATGGTGTTGATTGACACCACCGGCATCGCACCGCGGGACCCCCGCAAACGCGAGCTGCTGGAGTTGCTCGACCTTCCGGAGATCAAACGCCTGTTGGTTCTGAATGCCGGAGGCCATGGGGACACCATGGACGAAGCTGTGGCCTGCTTCAAAACCGGAGAAACACAGCAAGTCATCCTGTCGAAGACCGATGAAGCGGTCAAACTCGGACCCTCCATCGATGCCTGCATTCGCCACCAATTGATGTTGCGGGGCACCACTACTGGTCAACGCGTCCCCGAAGACTGGGAAGCTGCAGTTGCCAGCAAGTTGGTCCGCACCTCCATGCGGAGCACGGGGGCTTCTGCCTACGACCCGAAAACGACCGATCTGGGCTTTTTCTTCAGCCAACCAGCCAACACCACTGCACACAAGGGGCGTATGAATGCTTGAAAGCCCCCCGAATCAGGCCGCCGGCTTGATGGACTTTGCCGTCCCTCAAACGCCGAAACTGTTGGCCATGGTGAGCCATGGAGATGAACAGGCAGAACTCCCACTGCTGCTGCGGGTGTGCGCCGCACTGGTCGGATTCGGCTACACCGTGACGGTCCTGGACGGGTCGGTACTGGAAACGACCGACAACCCAGGCTTAGAGCAATTGTTGAATTTCACGTTCACCCAGAGCACGGGAACCGAAGCTCCATCCTGGAGCATTCTTCCTGCGGGTCTGGGGCTCCAAAGCCTGGCAGCGGCCCACCGACACGGCGGCCCGGGGCTTGGTGACTGCGGTTCATTTTTTCCGCTTGAAAGCGTAGTGATCATTTATGCCAACGCACACAGCCTGACCCCGCTTATCAAGGGAAGCCAGATACGCCCGCTGTTGGCCATGTCTGCAGCAAAAACCTCATTGCTGACCACGTACCTCGCCCTCAAGCGCTTGTTGCTCAAAGCCAAGGTTGAGCCTACTATTGTGAATATGGTGGATCCTTCAAAGCCCGCCCAGGCCCACTCCACCACACCCACCAGCTTGAGCGACTGCGCCAAGTACTTTTTGAACTACGACGTGTTTCCGATTCACATCACAGCACCCATGGGGGATGAGCGCCCGTCGCCGTCCATTGAGCGATTGGCTCTGGGCCTGCTGGAAAACGCCATGTCGCTCGAAACGGGCTGGGCCTATGCGCCCCCCCAACAGAATCGTCAGTCTTTTAGCAGCCTAGCAGCCTCAGGGAGACATTGATGTACACCGCCAAAGGGCAGCTCGACCGCTCCGCATTGATCAAACAGTACCAGCCCTTGGTACGACGTTTGGCCCATCACATGATGGCCAAGCTACCGGCAAGTGTTGAAGTGGATGATCTGATTCAGGTGGGCCTTATCGGCCTGTCAGATGCCTTGTCCCGCTACGAGGCATCCCAAGGTGTTCAGTTCGAAACCTTTGCCACCCAACGCATACGCGGCGCCATGCTCGACGAGCTTCGCGAGAACGATTGGATGTCACGCGGCTCCCGCAAAAGCCAAAAAGAAATTGAAACTGCGTTACGCCGCCTGGAACACAGGCTCGGGCGCAGCCCTGCAGAGTCCGAGATCGCCGCAGAACTGGGGATGTCTCTCGCGGATTACCAGTCCCTGCTGGGCAAAGTGCGGGGCACCCAGTTGGTATATCTGGAAGACATGTCCCGTCGCAATGAAGACGATGACACCTACCTTGACCGCCATGTGGCTGATCAGGATGCAGATCCGCTCAACATGCTGCGCGATCAGCGCCTGCGGCAATCGTTGGTCGACGCCATCAAGGGGCTCCCCGAAAGAGAGCAATACATCATGAGCATGTATTACGAACAGGACATGAATTTGAAAGAAATCGCAGCGGTGCTGGACGTTACCGAGTCACGGGTATGCCAGTTGCACAGCCAATCGATTGCCAGGCTGCGCGCCAAAATGCGATCACACTAAGGTGGATGAACTGTATAAAAAAGGGCCCGTGAGGCCCTTTTTTTAAGCTCGGCAGGCCTTCAGGCACTTACCGCTGCCAATCGTCCTGAAGATTTGGGGCCTGCGCCGTAATAACCGCCCCCCGCATAGGTGGGATCCACGGAAGCAGGTACCACCAGGTTCAACGCTTGCTCCACCAACATGGCACGACGCAACAAACTAGAACGCACTATTTGCAAACCCTCGGCCAACGCTTTGACACGTTCTGCAATGCCTGGCTCTACCAAGCCTTGGCGCTGCCATTGCTGCCAAACCCCGGCAAGACTGACGGCTGTTTTCTGGATCTGTTCCGACAAAGCCGGCAAGGTTTCTGCGTCGCCGGTTGCAACAGCGAGTGCAAGGTCGTTGAACTGGACCTCCAGCGCATCGAAGTAAGAGTCAGGTTGGATGGTGCTCATGGGGTCCCCCTCGTATCAATGGCGATACGCAGGAGGCACGCACTTACCGGGTCGTTCGGTTCAGCATTTCCTGCGCGTTGGATAACAGCTTGTCGGCGATCGCTTCCGCATTCACGGAAAACGTGCCGTCCTGGATAGACGCCCGCACCGACTCCACTTTGGCGAGATCGACGTCCGAAGCCTCGCTGCGCTCGGGCTTCTCCAAAGCGCGCGCCGCAGTCGACACCGTCACAGCCACGCCGGCGGACCGGGTGCTCTGAGTGGCGTTGGTGTTCGCATTGGCCGCCGCATTGCTGCTCTGCGCAGCCTTTTGGGCAGCACCGGACACCGTAGTAGATACGGAAGCGGGTAATTCTGAGGGTTGACCAATTTTCATCGCGTTCTCCAAAACTACGGTAAGCGTAGCCTCGTACGATGTTTATCGGTCGGGTTCGGGCTAACTTTAGGGCTATTTTCACGATTTTCGCCTCTAAAGGTCTATTTTGACTGTACGCACATCCAGCACAGTCCCCGATGTCACCCGACCGTTGTCCATTTTGACGCGGGCCTGCTGCCCCACCACCCCAGCGGAAAGCGCCTGGGCCTCACTGGAAATCTGAAAGCCGGGGCCCTGCGCCACAATTTTGACGGTAGCCCCCGCCTGAAAAACCTGGGCCTGCCGCAACATGCCTTGGCGCAGCGCTTGTCCGGTCGTCAACGCGCGGGACGCTGTCTGCCCCAACCAGGCCGCCCGGTCCGTGAGGATCGCGCCCTGCTCTTCAGCCCAATCAACCTCGCCGCGTGTGACATCACTCTCCGTGACTGCCGTGCCCGCCGCGAGCTGAGTTTTTACGACCCACGCTTCACCGAGTGCCCGCACAGTGACCGGCAGCGTGACGTTCCAACGGCTGATGCCGTCCACACAACGCACCCCGACGCGGCTGCGCCCCCAGAGTCGCGCACCCGGTGGCACATAAGCCTCCATGTTGCCGCATGCCGCCAAGCGCACACGCGCATCGAGAGCACCTACGGTGACGTCCATCCGCAAAGGCGTCGGCTCAGCGCGTTGGCTTTTCTGCACCGCCTCAACCGCCCATTGCTGCGCAAGAGCCTGCACTCCCTGTGCCACCTGCTCTTGCGCAAATACAGGAGCCGCGCAAGCAACCAACGCTATCCACAGGGCCTGCGCGGGTTGGAGAGAGGTGCGAATTACGGGCATAGGGGGCTCCAGAAGTTGCTTCAACTATAGGAAGCAGCGCCCACGAAGAAGCCCGCAAATACACAGCTTTCAGCGCCTTATTCCAAAGCTCAAGAATTAAAGCTTTTCCCATAATTGCCCCACGTCACCGGCCGGCCCGCTTGCTGGGACCCGACGATCAACCGTTGAGGTATCTATGTTTTCGAAACTAACCAATGCTTTAGATTTCCAATCAAAGGGGTTGGTGCTGCGCGCAGAGCGGCAACGCGTCATCGCCAGCAACATCGCAAACGCCGACACGCCCGGATATTCCGGCCGCGACTTTGACTTCAAAAAAGCCATGGCGGAAGCGACTTCCGGCCCTGCTTTTCCCATGGCCACTCCCTCTAGCGGCCCCAACGGTGACGGCACAACCAATGCCCGCCACATACCGATCAGCAACATTGACAGCTCCACGTTGGGCGACAACAGCAGGCTTGCCTACACGCTCCAGACACAGCCCGCCATGGACGGCAACAGTGTGGATATGGACCGTGAGCGTGCCAACTTCGTCGACAACTCCGTCCGCTATGAAGCCACGCTCCGTTTTATTAACGGCTCTTCCCGAACAATCTTGAGCGCGATTCAAGGCCAGTAAGCCCTGAATTAGCCAGAGGAGACCCTCCATGTCCATGTTTTCCATCTTCAACGTCAGCGGCAGTGCCGTTAGCGCACAGTCCCAGCGCCTCAACGTCGTGGCCAGCAACCTGGCCAATGCGGACGCCGTAGCAGGCCCGGACGGCCAGGGTTACAAGAGCCGCCAAGTGGTGTTTGAAACCGTGCCCATGGGCTCGGAGGCTTCGGCAGGCGTCAAAGTAAACGCCATCAAGGAAAGCAACGAGCCCCTGCGCAAAGTGCACAACCCGATGCACCCCTCGGCAGATGCAGAAGGCTACGTCACCCAATCCAACGTGAATCCCGTCGAAGAAATGGTCAACATGATTTCTGCGTCGCGCTCGTACCAGAACAACGTGGAAGTCATGAACACGGCCAAGAGTCTGCTGCTCAAAACGCTGCAGATGGGTCAATAAATTCAAGGACGCTCACCATGGCTACTGCAGTCAGTAACAACACCGCACTCTCCGGCACCAGCGCCATATCGAGTGGAACCGTCAGCGCCCAAGAGCAAACAGACCGATTCATGAAGTTGTTGGTGGCACAACTCAACAACCAGGATCCCATGAACCCGATGGACAACGCCCAGATGACTAGCCAGATCGCACAGATCAACACGGTCTCCGGCATCCAGGAGCTCAACGCCACGATGCAAAGCATGGCGGCCCAGTTCACCTCTATGCAGGTCTTGCAGGGTGCCAGCATGGTGGGGCATGGAGTCCTCGTGGAGTCAAACACCCTGTCGATCGACGGCGGCACAGCCAAGGGTGCCATCAATCTGGCCAGCAAGGCAGACAAAGTCACGATCGACATCAAGACCGCTGGCGGCCAATTGCTGGAAACCATCAACCTTGGCGCATTGCCGGCAGGCCAGAGCAACTTCCAGTGGGACGCCTCCAAATACAGCGGCCTGAGCAGTGTCAACTTCAAGGTAAACGCGACCCAAGGCGGAAACACCGTCAAAAGCACCGATCTTGCCCGCGACACCGTAACGGCCGTCGGCACAGAAAACGGAGCCATGTCGCTCCAGCTCAAAGGCCGCACGGCAGTCGCATACAGCGCCATCAAATCCATTCTCTAACCCCCCATTTCCCAAGAGGTAACCACCATGAGCTTTCAAACAGGACTCTCCGGCCTCAACGGCGCCAGCAAAAGTCTGGACGTGATCGGCAACAACATCGCCAACGCCAATACCGTGGGAATGAAATACTCCCGCACAGAGTTTTCAGCACTGGTCGCAGGCCAGCTGGGCGCTGCAGGCGGAAGCACCGGCAACACACCGGGCATTGGAGTGTCTGTGGGTGCGATTGCACAGCAGTTCACCCAGGGCAACATCAGCATCACTGGCAATAGTCTTGACGTAGCGGTCAACGGCGGTGGCTTTTTTCAACTCACCCAGCCTGACGGCTCAACCGCCTACACCCGTGACGGCCAATTCAAGCTGGACTCCGCCGGCAACCTCGTCACCAACAGTGGCGCCAACGTGATGGGCTTCCCCACCGACTTGCTCGGAAACCGGACTAGCATCACGCCCCAGCCCATGGTGATTCCGACCAGCGCTCCGATTCCCGCACAACAAACTACTGCCATCACGGCGGAATTCAACTTGGATGCCCGGACCAAGCCGGCAATCCAAACCACACCGCCCACACCGATTTCTACCTACGGCACCACACTCACCGCATTTGACTCGCAAGGCAACGAAGTTCCGGTGAGCCTGTACTTCGTCAAGCGCGGCCCGGATACCACCGCCAACCCGGCTGTTACGACGGATATTTGGGACGTCTATGACGCCAGCACCGTGGCTGCAGGCACCACGGCACTCAATACCAATGCAGCGGTCTATGCCACGCACCAGGCCAACGTGGCCTACAACACCACCACCCCGCCACCGACAGACCTGAAACCCACCTTCGCAGCCGCAGGTACCGGCGCCTTTGCCGCACCTGCGCTCACCACGGTAGCGACCGGCGCGCTGTTTCAGTTGGAATACGACGTGAACGGCAAACTGACGTCGCCGCTGGCCGCTCAGCCCCTGACCTTGACCTCTCCCAACACGGCGATCGGTACCTTCAGCACCACGCTGGATCTGACCAAAACCACGCAGTACGGCACCACCTTTGCCGTTTCCAACCTCACCCAGGACGGCTACACCGCAGGCGACCTGACAGGCATCTCCATTGACCCGAGTGGCGTGATTACGACCCGCTACTCAAACGGTGAGACCCAGTCCCGTGGACAACTCCTGCTTGCGGACTTCCGTAACGTGCAAGGTTTGACACCCATTAGCGGTGGAAACTGGACCGAGTCGTTTGCCTCCGGGCAGCCGGTGCTTGGCAACCCGGGTCTGGGCAAGTTCGGCGGCCTTCGCTCGGGGGCCCTCGAAGACTCCAACGTCGACCTTACCGGTGAGCTCGTCAACATGATGACGGCCCAGCGTAACTACCAAGCCAATGCACAAACCATCAAGACCCAGGACCAGATCCTGTCGACCTTGGTTAATTTGCGTTAACCAACAGCAGGACTGAAGCACCATGGACCGCCTGATATACACCGCCATGACCGGCGCCAATGCGGCGGCGAGCCGGCAGTCGGTCATTGCCAACAACCTCGCCAACGTTTCCACCAACGGCTTTCGCGCACAGCTGGCAACGTACCGTGCGGTACCCCTGCGCGGCGAAGGCGCCACCACCCGGGTTTTTGCCCTCGAAGCAACAGCCGGACACCTCGACACCCCCGGCCCTGCCATGCGCACTGACCGTAGCCTCGATGTCATGGCCAAAGACGGTGCCTGTTTCGCGGTGCAAGGCCTGGACGGCACCGAGGCCTACACCCGCAACGGGCATGTGGAAGTCGCCACAGACGGCACACTGACCACCGGCAACGGGCTGCAGGTCCTGTCAAGCGACGGCTCCCCCATCACATCGCCCGCCGGGGCTGAACTCACCATTCAACCGGACGGCACGGTCAGCGCCAAAGTCGGCAACCAGCCGGCCAACGCCATCGGCAGGCTCAAACTGGTAGTTCCCACCCCGGAAGACCCACTCGTTCGCAGCGACGATGGTTTGTTCCGCGCCTTGTCCGGCGATCCGCTGAACAACGAAGACACCGCGCGCGTGCAGGCCGGCATGCTGGAAGGCTCCAATGTCAATGCGATCGAAGCCATGGTCGGCATGATCCAAACCGCGCGCCAGTTCGAAGCCCAAACCCGCCTCATGCAAACGGCCGAGTCAAATGACCGTTCTGCTGGGCAACTCTTGAACATGCAAGGATAAACACCATGATCAACTCGCTCTGGATTTCCAAAACGGGCATGGAAGCCCAACAAATGCAGTTGGACGTGATCTCCAACAACTTGGCCAACGTGTCAACCAATGGCTTCAAAAAATCGCATGCGGTCTTTGAAGACTTGATGTACCAGAACTTGCGCCAGGTCGGCTCCAATACGTCTGAGCAGTCTACCCTGCCCACCGGCTTGCAGCTCGGCTTGGGTGTGCGCACCGTAGCGACCAGCCGATCATTTGCGCAAGGCAACCTGCAACAGTCCAGCAACAATCTGGACGTGGCGATCCAAGGCAACGGCTTCTTTCAAGTCACCATGCCCGACGGCACCACCGGCTACACCCGCGACGGCGCCTTCCAGGTCGACAACACAGGTCGCATGGTCACCTCCAATGGACTGCCGATCTTGAACGGCATCACCGTTCCCGCCAACGCTACCAGCCTCGCGATTGCCCAAGACGGCAACGTGACCGTCACCATCCCCGGCAACGTGGCGCCCCAACCGATCGGCACCATCACCCTGGCCAGCTTTATCAACCCGGCAGGCCTGGAGCCCAAAGGGCAAAATATTTACGCAGAAAGCGCTGCATCGGGCCAGCCCAACGCCGGCACTGCTGGCGCTAACGGTCTGGGCACTTTGGCCCAAGGGTTTGTCGAGACCTCCAACGTCAACGTGGTCCAGGAACTGGTCACCATGATCCAGACCCAGCGGGCCTATGAAATGAACTCCAAGGCCATTCAAACCTCTGACCAGATGCTGCAAAAGCTCGGCCAGCTGTAAGGACGCAACATGACACACCGACGCCTACACCGCATCGCAGCCGCCGTGGCCATCGGCTTGCTGGCTGCGGGATGCCAGCAATTGCCGCAAAAAGTCGCCGTCGACTTTGTGGAGCCGCGCGTTCCTGCGGCGCCGATCGTTTCAGTGGCGTCCAAACCGGCCAACGGCAGCATCTACCAAACCGCTGCCTACCGCCCTGCCTTTGAAGACCGGCGCGCACGGCTGGTCGGCGACAACGTCACGATCCAGATCGTTGAAAACGTCACTGCCAGCCAAAAGTCCACCTCCACGGTCAATCGCAACACATCGATTGACTCCGCCATCACGGCCCTACCGGATCAAACACTGGCGGGCCTGGGCAAACTCAACATTGGCGCTGCGACCAACAACAACTTCTCAGGCAAGGGCGGCACCGAGAGTGCCAACACCTTTGCCGGGTCGATCACCGCCACCGTCATCGAAACACTGCCCAACGGGCACCTGATCGTGACCGGTGAAAAGCAGATCGGCGTCAACCAGAATGTGGACGTGCTCCGCTTCTCGGGCACCATCGACCCGCGGATGCTGCAACCCGGCAGCGTCATTAGTTCCACCCAGGTGGCTAATGTGCGCGTCGAGTCCCGCGGACGCGGCGCACAGGGCGAAGCGCAAACAGTTGGCTGGTTATCACGGTTCTTTTTGAGTTTTCAGCCCTTCTAAAGAAATCCAGAATAGTGCCGAGGGGTAACAGATCCAGTCGGATCGCCCCGTTAACCGACTCGGCACATGACACACTGGAACCACTTAGCGAACACCTTCCGCTCACAGCGCTGGGGCGGCTTGTTGGTGGCAATTGCCATGGCCGCAGCACCTGCGGCCCATAGCGCCAAACGCATCAAGGAAGTCGCCGCCATCGAAGGTGTGCGCAGCAACCAGTTGACGGGCTTTGGCCTCGTCATCGGCCTCGATGGCACCGGTGACCAAACCACCCAGATGCCTTACACCACGCAAGGCCTCAAAAACTACATGGAGCAGCTCGGGCTCACCCTGACGCCTGCCTCCCAGAACCAGTTGCAAATGAAAAACGTGGCGGCCGTGCTGGTCACCACCCAGCTGCCCGCATTTGCCCGGCCAGGGCAACTGCTCGACATCAATGTCTCCTCCCTGGGCAACGCCAAGTCCCTCAAAGGTGGCACCTTGATCGCCACCCCCCTCAAAGGAGCCGATGGCGAGGTCTATGCCATGGCACAGGGTAATTTGATCGTGGCCGGTGCCGGCGCCTCAGCGGGCGGCAGCAAAGTGCAGGTCAACCACCTGAGCGCCGGGCGTATTCCGGATGGTGCGCAAGTCGAACGCGCCGTTCCCACCAGCTTGCAAGACGGCCCCACCATCAACCTCAGCCTGAGCGCGTCGGACTTCCAGACCGCTCGCAAGGTAGCCCAAGCCGTCAACACCCGTTTCGGCCCCGGCGTGGCTCAAGCCCTGGACGGGCGGACGGTGCAGGTCAAAGCCCCCACCAACCCCAACGACCGTGTCAGCTTCATTGCCGATATGGAAGAGCTGCCGGTCGACAACTCGGTCGCTGCCGCCAAAATCATCATCAACTCGCGCACCGGCTCTATCGTCATGAACCAAGCGGTCACCCTGGGTGCCTGTGCGATCGCCCACGGCAACTTGTCGGTCAGCGTGTCGTCCAGCCCCGTCATCAGCCAGCCCAACCCGCTCTCGGGTGGGCAGACCGTGGTGGGTGAAAAGGCCAATATCGAGATCAAGCAAGACGCCGGCAAACTCATCCAATTGCCCCAAGCAGCCCAGCTGACCGATGTGGTCAAGGCCCTGAATTCGCTGGGCGCGACCCCCCAAGACTTGTTGGCCATTTTGCAAGCGATCAAATCGGCCGGTGCCTTGAACGCGGAGTTGGAGGTGATTTGACATGAGCTACGGTTCTGCCCTCGGCTCCACGCCGATATCCAGCGCCCAAGACCTGGTCGCTGATGCCCGCTCCCTGAGCGCCCTCAAAGCCGGTGCCGACAAAGCCACGCCGGACACCATCCGGGAAACCGCCAAACAGTTCGAATCGCTGTTCATGCGCGAACTCCTCAAAAGCATGCGCGAAGCGACCATGAAATCCGGCATGCTGGACAACGCCGGCAGTGACCTTGGCACCGACCTGTTCGACCAGCAAATGTCGGTCAGTATGTCCGGCCAGCCCGGCGGCCTGTCCGACCTGATTGCCCAGCAGCTCAGCCGCCAGATGGGTGTAGAAATGCCCGGCTCCACCGTCGGCATGGCTAACAGCAGCAGCCTGCAGCCTGTCAAGGCACCCGACACGCTGACCCCGAAAAGCAGCGTCGGCAAACTCACCGCATCCGATATGGCACTGACGCCGGTCGCCCCCAAAAAGGCGCCCACCAGCACCCAGGCGGATTTCGTTTCCAAGCACACTGATGCTGCCAACAAAATCGAAAAGGCCACCGGCATTCCTGCCAGCTTCATGCTCGGCCAGGCGGGTCACGAAACAGGCTGGGGCAAACACCAGATCAAGAACAAAGACGGCAGCAACTCGTTCAACCTGTTCGGCATCAAGGCAGGATCTAGCTGGACCGGCAAAGTCGCCGAAATCACGACCACCGAGTATGTGAATGGCGTCGCGCAAAAGAAGGTCGCCAAATTCCGCGCCTACGACTCTTTTGAAGACTCGTTCAAAGACTACGCCCGCTTGATTTCAGACAGCCCGCGCTACGCCAAGGCACGCCAGCAAACCCAGTCCGTCACGGCCTTTGCCACCGGCCTGCAAAAAGCCG
The DNA here is from genome assembly GCF_032193805.1 of Rhodoferax potami. Taxonomy (NCBI): domain Bacteria; kingdom Pseudomonadati; phylum Pseudomonadota; class Betaproteobacteria; order Burkholderiales; family Comamonadaceae; genus Rhodoferax; species Rhodoferax potami. Next base: position 1,459,630 of record NZ_JAVBIK010000001.1, read on the forward strand.
GCTACGCCACCGACCCCGAGTACGCAGCCAAACTGAGCCGCGCCATCAACACCACCTTGCATCTGCGCCGCGCGCAAGTGCAGGCGTAATCGAGCCAGCGACAGACTATGAGCGTCCTCAATATCGGCACCCGGGCTCTGCAGGCCAATCAGATCGCCCTGCAGACTGCCGGCAACAACATCGCCAACGTCAACACGCCCGGCTATTCGCGCCAAAGCGTGGTGCTCACCGCGGTGGAGGGGCAGTTCAGCGGCGGTGGCTACGTCGGCAAAGGCGTGGATGTGCAAACCATCCAACGCAACTTCAGCGCCTTCCTGACCCGCCAAGCCACATTGGCCAGTGCCACCCAGAGCGCAGATGTCGCCCGCTCCAACAAGCTCAACCAGCTGCAAGACATTTTCTCGGGGGGTAGCACCGGCCTGGGCGCCGCGGTCAGCGACATGATGAACGCGTTCTCTGACGTCGCCAGCGCCCCGACCGACCTCACCGCCCGCACCGTGGCACTCACCCGTGTGGACGAAACCGCAGGGCGCTTTCGCGCTGCTTCGCAGGCAATTCAGGATTTGCAAGCCGGCGTCACCCAAGAGATTCAGCAAAAGGTCAACAACATCAATATGCTGGCCCAAAGCATTGCTGATGTGAACGATGAGATTGCCCGTGCGCAAGGCAAAGGCCAGCCGCCTAATGATTTGCTCGATCGCCGGGACCAACTGGTCCGCGAACTCAACCAATACGTCCAGACCACCTCCATCGCGGCGGACGACGGCAGCGTTGGCATCTTCCTCGCCGGCAGCCAGCCCCTGGTTCTAGGCACCAAGGTTTCGCCCCTCACGGTGGTGAGTGACGATTTTGGCGACCCGCTCAAAAGCAAGCTCTCCATCACCCGCGACGGCCAGCAGATACTGCTAGACGAGAACGCGCTGGGGGGCGGCGAAGTCTCGGGTCTGCTGCGTTTTCAAAACACCGATCTCACCGAGGGACGCAATCTTCTGGGACGTTTGTCGCTGGCCATTACAACCCAGATGAACCAGCAACACGCGCTAGGTCTGGACCTCGACGGCAACGCCGGCGGCCCCCTGTTTACCAGCGTCACCCTGCAGGCGCCGGACAACATCCGCACCCCCACACCGCCCGCCAACCCCAACTCCAACCCCTTGGTGGCGGTCAGCATTTCGGTAACAGACTCTACCCAACTCGCGGCTTCCGACTACACCATCAATTTCAATTCCGCCACGAGCGGAAGCATCATCCGCCTCTCAGACGGCAAGGTCACCAATTTCAACCAGACGCTGCCCTCCACCACATTGGCCACGGTCGATGGCATCACCTTTGACATGCCCAGCTCCGGCGCGGTGCCGCCCCAGGTGCCCGCTGCCGGCGACCGCTTTCTGATTCAGCCCTTCAACACCGCAGCTGCCAACGTGGATCGCGTTTTTTCCACCCCGCGCCAGCTGGCGGTGGCCAGCCCGATCGCAGGGGCCATGGGCACTACCAACAAGGGGAGCCTGCAGCTGGTGTCACTCACCGCGCTGAGCAATAACCAAGGGGCAACGCCCCACGCGCCGGTCACCCTCACCTTCACGAATGCGACCACGTACACACGCAGCGACGAACTGCCCGTGGCCAATGCAACCACCTACACGTTCAACCCCAGTACCCCCATCACTGCGGTAGACCCACTGGCCAACTGGAGCCTGAAACTCACCGGCACCCCCAAGGCGGGCGACACGTTCACGGTGGTCGACATCAAAGACCCGGCGTACAAACTCGACCTCAAGCTCAACGGCGGCAATGCCACGGCCATGATGAACCTGCGCGACAAAGCCATGTTCGACGGTGCAGCCATGACCGATGGCTACGCCAGCGCGATTTCGCAAATCGGCATCCGGACCCAAAGCGCAGGCTATTCGGCCACCGTATCAAGCTCGATTGCAGCCAACCTCGAACAGGACCGCAGCGCCGTGTCAGGCGTCAATCTTGACGAAGAGGCCGCCAAGCTCATCCAATACCAACAGGCGTACCAGGCCTCTGCCAAGATGATCCAGATCGCCCAGAACATATTCGACACCCTGATTCAGGGCTTGGGCCGTTAAGGCCTGAAGGAGAACTTTCATGGCTGTGAACCTCTCGCGCCTCGCATCGGCCAACACGTACGACAACGCCATCAGCAACCTTGCCAAACGGCAAACCGCCTTGTCGAACCTGCAAGAAAACCTCACCTCCGGCAAAAAGGTGGTGCGCGCCAGCGACGACCCGACCGGCGCCGCCCAGGCCGAGCGGGCACTCACCCGGCTGGCCCGCATTGCGACCGACCAGCGCGCCCTGGAGGCCCAGCGCAACACCATTGCCAACGCAGAGAGCACCTTGGGTGATGTGGTCGATGCGCTCCAACAATTCCGCGAACTGGTGGTCAGCGCCGGCAACGGCAGCCAAAGCCCGGCCGAGCGCAAAACGATTGCCAACCAATTGCAGGGCCTGCGCGAGCAGATCCTGAACTACGCCAACCGCAAGGACACCAACGGCCAGCCACTCTTCGGCGCTTTGGCAAGCGCTGCCGAGCCTTTTGTAGGCCCCACGGCAACCGCCCCCGACTACACCTATAACGGCCTGCCCGGCCAGGCCGCCACCAGCAACAACGCCATCGTGAGTGCGCTCGACGGCGAGAGCGCTTTCATGACCCAGACCGCGCGCGACGGCGTTTACAACGTGAGCACCAGCACCATTGCCAGCGGTCGCAGCCTGACTACAGGCAACGTGACGGTGACGGATGCAAGCCTGGTAACCCGCGCGACCTACAAAATCACCTTCGGCCCGGTGACAGCCGGGGCCACCGCGGGCACCAGTTCTACCAGCTACATCATCGAAGAAATCCCGGCCACCGGCGACCTGCCAACCTTCCCCGGTCCGCCCTACCAGGTAGGCCCCTTCACGGTACCGGACTACCCCACCGGCAAACCGGTGTCTGTGTTGATTGCCGACCAAGTCGGCCCGCCCGCTATTACCGGCATGCCCGGTCTCTCGCTCACCATCACCGGCACGCCGGCCGACGGCGATGTGGTCACCGTTGACCCCAACCCCAGCATCTTCAGTGTGATGGACGACGCCATCCGCGACATCGGCGGTGCCGCCAACTCAAATGCCGCCACCCAGGCCGTCGGCCAGGCAATCTACAACCTCGACATCGGCATGAACCGGGTGTCCGCCATCCGGGGCCAGGCAGGCGACTTGCTGAACAGGGCTGATCGCATTACCTCGAACCAGGAGAGCAAGAGCATCCAACTCGAAGCCGACCGCTCACGCGCGGAAGACCTCGACATGATCAAAGGCATTGCCGACTTCCAGAACCAGCAAACCGGCTACCAGGCCGCCTTGCAGTCGTACGCGCAAGTGCAAAAGCTCTCGCTATTCAACTTCATCAGCTAAGGCCATGAGCAGCTCGGTCCTTGGCAGCATCACCATCGGGTACGAAGCCCTGTGGGACCAATGGCGCAAGCGCATGGGGGTGCGGCTCTGGCTGGACCCGGACAGCAGCAGCGCGGTCGATGCCACCCACCTGATCGAATCCCTCCAAGAGCTCTGGCCGGCATCCCGCGAGATTTGCCTGCTCCATGCGCGCACCCCCAGCCTGCTGGCCGACTTGCTGGACCACAGCAGCGCGCCCAACATCTGGGTCGAAGTGCCCGAGCACTGGCTCAACGACGCCCTGTTGGCCGGCCGTGTGCGCAAGGCACAGCAACGTGGCGTCAAGCTGGTGTGGTGCGGCGAGCCGGGCGAGCGCCCGCAGGCCGACATGGCGCAGTGGTTTCACTCCACCGTGCTTTCGCTCACTCCAGCACAAGCGCTGGGTGCACTGCGCGCAGCCCTGCAACGCAGCCAGGACGGCAGCAGCGCTGCGTCGCGCCCGCCAGAGAGCCCGGTGCAAAGCGGGCAACTGTATGAATCCTTGGCAAGCCAAGCCCTGGTGGAGCATGCGCTCGACCAGCAGCATGTGCGCGCGGTATCCGGCTGGCCGGCAGAAGAGGTGTTGTACGCCTACCGCTACCGCCAGATCCAGCCCGCCCGCCAGGCGCTGCTGGACTTGGTCAAGGCGATCGATGCGGACGAATCCCTCGACGCTCTGGAACACGCCATGGGCCGCGAGCCCTTGCTCTGCTACCGCTTCATGCGCTTCGCCAACTCGGCCGCCTTGGGCCTGCGCAACGAAATCGGCAGCCTGCGCCAAGCCTTGATGACCCTCGGCTACAGCCGCTTACGGGCGTGGCTGATGGAGCACCTGCCCCATGCCAGCGCCGACAGCAACATCGACCCCATCCGCCACAACATGGTGCTGCGCGCCCGCATCATGGAGCACCTGGCAGACGCCGGTGTCGAAGACGAGCTGCGCCGGGAGGTATTTTTGTGCGGCGTGTTTTCGCAGGTCGATGTGCTGCTGGGCGAAAACCTGGGCGCAGCACTGCACCGCTTGCCCCTGCCGGGGCGGGTCGCATCTGCGGTGGTGGGCCAGACTGGCCCTTACGCGCCGTGGTTGGAAGTCGCAGCTGCGCTAGAGGGCCGCAACACCAAGGTCATCCGCGAGGTCTGCCGCGCCCACCAGATACCGGCCGACGAGGTCAACCGCGCACTCTTGCGGGCACTGGCGCAGCACTAGCCACGAGCCGGCTCATTTTTTGAGCCACATCAGCCGCTAGCCCTCGTTTTACATGCGTCATCAGCTACTAAATTCATAGCAACTACACCGCCAGCTGCCCATCCAACTTGAAGATGGACACGGTCTGGACCAGCGCCCGGGTTTGGGTTTCCAGGTTCTGGGACGCTGCGGCGCTCTCTTCCACCAAGGCTGCATTTTGCTGGGTCGTCTGGTCCAGCTGGGTGACGGCCTCGCCGATCTGGGCAATCGCACGCTCCTGCTCCGCGCTGGCGTGGCTGATTTCTTCCACCATATGGCCGACCCGCTGCACCACCTCCACCACATCGCGCATGGTGGCGCCGGCCTCGGTGACCAGGTTGGTTCCGGAGTTCACCTGCACCACACTGTCCTGGATCAGCTGCTTGATCTCTTTGGCCGCTTCGGCGCTGCGCTGGGCGAGGTGGCGCACCTCACTTGCCACCACCGCAAACCCGCGGCCCTGCTCACCGGCGCGAGCGGCTTCGACGGCGGCATTCAGCGCCAGGATATTGGTCTGAAAAGCAATGCCATCGATCACGCTGGTGATTTCACCAATACGCCGTGAGCTCGCGCTGATGCCTTGCATCGTGTCCACCACCTGCGCCACCTGGGCACCGCCCCGGTGCGCCACCGCGCTGGCGTTGCTGGCGAGTTCATTGGCGGCCTGGGCGCCTTCGGCGCTCTTGCGTGCCGCGCCGTTGAGCTCTTCCATGGTGGCGGCGGTTTCCTCGAGGGCGCTGGCCTGCTCTTCGGTGCGCTGGCTCAGGTCCATGCTGCCGGTTGCAATTTGCTGCACACCGGTGGCGAGGTTGTCACTTGCGGATCGCACCCGCCCCACGATCTCCACCAGACTGCCTTGCATCGCTCCCATGTAGGCCAGCACACTGCCTTCGGGCGCACCGGCAAATTGGGCTTTCGTAGTCAAGTCGCCATGGGCCACGCTCTCGGCGGTCGCCCGCAAATCAGAAGGTTCAGCGCCCAGCGCCCGACCCAAGTAGCGGATCATGGCCGTGGCCATGATCACCGCAGCCAACAGCGCCACCAAGGCAACACCTGCCAGCAACTGCAGGTTGCGGTGGAAAGAAGCCTCCGCTTCGGTCACCATCATTTGCGAGCGCTCGGTCGCGTAGGCGGCGTATTCCTCCGCCTTGCTCACCAAGGCCACCAGCAACGGGCGGCACTCGACATTGATTTTTTGAATGGCTTGATCGCGCTGCCCTTTCATCGCCAAGTCGACCACGGCCAAGGCTACTGGCTCGTACTGGGCCTCCACTTTGGCAATCTCTGCGACCAAGACGCGCCCGCGTGCTGTCTCGTCGGCATCCTGCATCCGTGTGGTCAGGGCGGCCAGCTTGGCGCCCACTTGCTTGTTGGCGGCCACCACGAGGGTGAACTCTTGTTGCTTGTCAGACTCGTTGGCCGCATTGACCAGGTTTCTGGCGTGCACCGCGCGCTTGAACACCGCGGCTTGCAGCTCCTCGGCAAGGGTGGAGCGGGCATTGACCCCCTTCACAAAACTGGACATGTCGGCATGCATCGCGTTGGTTGAGCGGTAGCCCATCCAAGACACCAGCATCAAAAAGCCGATCATCAGTCCAAAGGCCAGACTGAGTTGGGCGCGGATCGTGAGTGGAGAAGACATGGCAACACCTTGTAAAAGCAGGTGTCTTTACTTTACGCCCAAATTACCGTTTTAGTCAAATTTTTTGTTTTTGAATTAAATTTGCCTAATTCGCCTTTTGCTTGAATCGCAGTGACTCATCGCGCAGCCGGGCAAAGGTTTTCCAGAACTGTGCCTCTTGGGTACACGCAAAATTGATGCGCATCAGGCTGCTGGGCGTGCGCTGCGCATGAAACAGGGCGCCGGGGGCGAGCAGGTAGCCCTCGTCCAACATGCGCTGGCTCAGAGCGTCGGTGTCCACCCCGGTCTCCACCCAGCCAAACAAGCCCACCGGGTCCGATGCAAAGGTGCAGCCGTGGGCCAGCGCCAGCTTCACGCTGCGGGCGCGCGCAGCATCCAGCTGGGTGCGGATGCGCTCGGCGTGCCGGCGCAGCTGGCCTTGGTCGATGCACCAGGCAATGGCTTTTTCCAACAAGGCCGGCGTGGTCAGGGTGGAGAGCAGCTTGGTGTCGAGCAAGCGCTCGGCCAGGTCTTTGGGTGCAGCCATGTAGCCCACGCGCCAATTGGGCGCGAGGATCTTGGCAAAGCCCGCCACATAAATCGTGCGCTGCAGCCCGTCCAGCGCGCACAAGCGGGTGGCGTGCTCGGGGGCAAAGTGGCTGTAGGTGTCGTCTTCGACGATATGAAAATCGTGCTGATTCGCCAACTGCAGGATGCGGTAAGCGCTGCTGGGCGAGAGGCAAAAACCGGTGGGGTTATGGAACACGCTCACGCTCACAAACAGCTTGGGCTTGTGCACTTCGCAGTACTTGGCCATCACCTCCAGGTCCGGCCCCTCGGCGCGGCGCGGCACCGGCAGGATGCGCATGCCCAAGGCGTCCAGCCGCGCAAACTCCACCGCCCAGCCGGGCTCTTCGACCATCACATAGTCACCCGCGCGCAGCAGGGTGCGGCTCACCACGTCCAGCGCATGGGTGGCGCCCATGGTGGTGATGATCTGCTCCGGCGCAGCGTGCACCGCCAGCCCCGCCAGCTTGGTAGACAGCGCTCGGCGCAGCCCGATGTCGCCAGCCGGCTCGCCGTATTGCAGCGAAAAGGCGTTCAGCGCTTCCACACTGCAACTGCGGCGCACCGCGGTGGCCAGAAAGGTGGTCTCCAGCCACTCCTTGGGCAGCACGCCCATGCCGGGCTGCGGCTTGTTGCTCACGCCGTGGAACATGCCGCGTATCAGCGCTGTGGCGTTGAGCGGCGCGCGCTGGCGGGGCATGGTCAGCACCAAACTGCCGCCTTCCGCGCCAGCCTCATTTGCTCCTGAAATCATAGCTACACGCGCACCATCCACCTGGGCTAATGGCACATCTCGCACATAAAACCCGCGGTTGCGGCGCGCCTCGATCAGGCCTTGGGCCAGCAGCTGGTCATAGGCGGTCACCACGGTGGACGGGCTCACCTTTTGCTGCTGGGCACACAGGCGCACCGAGGGCAGGCGCGCGCCGGGCGCCAGCAAGCGGTCGCGAATGCGCTGGGCGAACACAGCGCAGAGCTGCTCGGCCAGGGTCTGGGCGGCGGTTTTCATCAACATGGGGCGGTCCCTTGGGGTGGCGCTGTAACGGTCGTGCCAGCAATACAGATTGCAGGCTGTTTAGCAAAACTGTACTGCAACTGTGTTGTTTTTCAAAGTACAGTGAATCGCATGAACTCCAAAAACGAAACACGCGGCCTCTGGCTGGGCCTGCTTGGCGTGGCGATCTTTGCCATTACCTTGCCCATGACCCGCCTGGCCACCGGCACCGCCGACGCGCCCCAGCTGTCGCCCTGGTTTGTGACGCTGGGTCGCGCGGCGCTGGCCGGCGGTTTGTCGATTGTGTTTCTGCTGGCCACCCGCTCGCGCTGGCCTACCGCCGCCGAGTGGCGCCCCTTAAGCATTGCCACGCTAGGCAATGCGCTGGGCTTCCCGCTGCTGATCGGCTACGCACTCCTCACCATCAGCGCGAGCCACGCCGCCGTCATCATTGCGCTGCTGCCGCTGGCGACTGCGGTGGTGGCCGCCATCGTCATGCACCAACGGGCACGGCTGGGCTTTTGGCTGAGTGCCTGCATTGGTGCCGCGCTGGTGGTGGGCTTTTCGCTCTACCGCGCCACGCAGCATGGCCCGAGCCTGGCCCTTGAGTGGGGCGATGTGCTGATGCTGGGCGCCGTGGTGTCTGCCGCGCTGGGTTATGTGTATGGCGCCAAGGTCACCCCCACGCTGGGTGCCGAGCAGGTTATCTGCTGGGTGTGTGTGCTGGCGCTGCCCGTCACCCTGCCGGGTGCCTGGCTCACCTGGCCGGAGCAGGCGGTTCGCGCCAGCTCCTGGTGGGCACTAGGATATGTGGGGGTGTTCTCGATGTGGGCGGGCTTTTTTGCCTGGTACCGCGGGCTGGCGCTGGGCGGCACGCTCAAGGTGAGCCAGGTGCAACTGCTGCAACCGTTCTTGAGCATTCTGGCGGCCATCCCCCTCTTGGGCGAGTCGTTAGACCTGATGACGGTGGGCTTTGCACTGGCCGTGGTGGCTACCGTGTTCATCGGCAAGCGGTTTGCCTCCAGCCCCGTGCCCCCACCTGCGCCCCGGGCCAGCCCTACCGACCTGCCAAGGGCCACGCCATGAACACCGAAACCCTTTTCGCCGCCGGCCTGTTTGCCGTGGTCAGCTCGGTCACACCCGGGCCTAACAACACCATGCTCATGGCCTCGGGCGTGAACTTCGGGTTCCGGCGCTCGCAGCGCCACCTGTGGGGTGTGAACCTGGGCTTTACCTTCATGCTGCTGTGTGTGGGCCTGGGGCTGCACTCGGTGCTGGACCGGTTTCCGCAGTTTTACGATGTGCTGCGCTACCTGGGCTCGGCCTACATGCTCTGGATTGCCTGGAAGCTGGCCAGCGCACGGCCGGCGCCCACCAGCGGCGCCACCGCAGCAGAGCCCGGCAACCCGGCCATCTTGCGCCCCATGGGGTTTTGGGCTGCCGCCGCCTTTCAATGGATCAACCCCAAGGCCTGGGTGATGGCGGTGACCTGCATGAGCACCTACCTCTCGCCCAACGCCGGAGCGGCCCAAGTGGCGCTGCTGGCGGGCCTGTTTATGGTGATGGGTGCGCCGTGCTCCGCGTTTTGGGTAGGCTTCGGGCTGGCCATGCGCGGCCTGCTGCAAGACCCGCTGCGCCTGCGCATTTTCAACATCACCATGGCGCTGGCCCTGGTGGCCTCGCTCTACCCTATGCTCAAGGGCTGACTCCGTATTTTTTCAAGAGACGATAACCATGACGAACTCCACGCACTGGACCCTGGCCGAACGTGCCGCCAAGATGAACCCCTCGGTGATCCGCGAGATCCTCAAAGTGACCGAGAAGCCCGGCATCATCAGCTTCGCCGGCGGCCTGCCCAGCAGCAAAACCTTCCCCGTGGCCGAGTTTGAAGCCGCCTGCGCCAAGGTGCTCAAAGACGACCCGGCTGGTGCACTGCAGTACGCCGCCAGCGAGGGCTACGGCCCCCTGCGCGAACTGGTCGCCGCCCAGCTCAAAGCCCAAAGCGCCGCTGCCGGCGTGACCTGGAACGTGGACCCCGCGCAGGTGCTCATCACCACCGGCTCGCAGCAAGGCCTGGACCTGGTTGCCAAAATCTTGATCGACAAAGACAGCAAGGTGCTGGTCGAGTCCCCCACCTATTTGGGCGCGGTGATGGCCTTCACGCCGATGGAGCCCAACGTGGTGAGCGTGGCCAGCGACGCTGAAGGCATCGATATTGCCGACCTGGCTGCCAAGTCTGCCGACGCCCGCTTTTTGTATGTGTTGCCCAACTTCCAGAACCCCACCGGCCGCAGCATGACCGAGGCGCGCCGCGCCGCGCTCAGCGCAGAAGCCGCCCGCAGTGGCCTGCCCATCATGGAAGACAACCCCTATGGCGACCTGTGGTTTGATCAGGCACCTCCTGCGCCCCTGACCGCGCGCAACCCCGAGGGCGGCATTTACCTCGGCTCGTTCTCCAAAGTGCTGGCGCCCGGCTTGCGCATGGGCTTTATCGTGGCGCCCAAGGCGGTGTACCCCAAGCTCTTGCAAGCCAAGCAAGCGGCCGACCTGCACAGCCCCGGCTTCAACCAGCGCCTGATTTTTGAGGTGATGCAAAACGGTTTCCTGGACCGCCATGTGCCCACCATCCGCAGCCTCTACAAAGCCCAGCGCGACGCCATGCTGGAAGCCTTGGCCAAGCACTTCCCCGAGTCGAAAGGCCCGGACTCTGCCAATGCCGACAGCACCTTCACCTGGAACACCCCCGCCGGTGGCATGTTCTTGTGGGCGCGCCTGCCTGCCGGCATGAACGCCGTGGACCTGCTGCCCCACGCCGTGGACAAGGGCGTGGCCTTTGTGCCCGGCGCGCCGTTCTACGCCGGCAATGCGGACGCCCGCGCCATGCGCCTGAGCTTTGTGACCCCGAGCGTGGAAGAAATCCACCGCGGTGTGGCCGCGCTGGCCGAAGCCATCCACGCCCAAAGGAGCTGAACATGACGGTCCATATCTGGGGGCGCCTGAGTTCGCTCAACGTACGCAAAGTGGTGTGGGCCGCGCAAGAAACCGGCGTCGCCTTTACCCGCAGCGATGCGGGCATGGCCTTCGGGGTGGTCAAAACCCCCGAGTACCTGGCCATGAACCCCAATGCGCTGGTGCCCACGCTGCAGGATGGCGACTTCACGCTCTGGGAGAGCAACGCCATCGTGCGTTACCTCCGCGCCAAGTACGGCAATGACCAGCTCTACCCCCAAGAACTGGCGCAACGCTTTGACGCCGAGCGCTGGATGGACTGGCAGCAAACCACCCTGAACCGCGAGAGCGGTGGCGCGTTCCTGCAATGGTTCCGCACGCCGGCAGACAAGCGCGACGCTGCCGTCATTGCCCGCTCCACCGCCGCCACCGAGCCGGCCATGGCCCAACTCAACGACCATTTGGCCACCCGCACCTGGATGTGCGGCGAGCACTTCAGCATGGCAGACATTCCCGTGGCCTGTGATGTGCACCGCTGGTTCGCCCTGCCGCAGCAGCGGCCTGCTTGGCCGCACCTGGAGCGCTGGTTTGCGGCCATCCTGGCGCGCCCGGCCACCCGCGGTGTGCTCGACCTCCCTATTTCATAACGCTCAATCCTAGAAAGGCTCCTCGTGCCCCAGCTTCGCCCCTTCGCCCAAGTCGATGTGTTCACTGCCCAGCCGTATTTGGGTAACCCGCTCGCCGTCGTGCTCGACGGCAGCGGCCTGAATGATGCGCAGATGCAGGGCTTTGCGCGATGGACGAACTTGAGCGAAACCACCTTTTTGCTGCCGCCCACCCCCGAGGCAGCGGCGCAGGGCGCGGACTACCGGGTGCGCATCTTCACCCCCGGCGGTGAACTGCCCTTTGCCGGCCACCCTACGCTGGGCAGCTGCCACGCTTGGCTGGAGGCCGGTGGCGCGCCCCAAGCCAAAGACCGCATCGTGCAGGAGTGCGCCAAAGGCCTGGTGCAGATCTGCCGCGACGGCAGCCGCCTGGCCTTTGCGGCCCCCTCGTTCCAACGCAAAAACCCCAGCCCCGGCTTGCTGGCGCAGGTGGCCCATGCGCTGGGCCTGACAGCCAAGCAAATCATCTCGGCCCAGCACCTGAGCAACGGCACCGATTGGCTGGGCGTGCTGGTGGACGACATGCAGTCCGTGCTGCAACTGCAGCCTGACCACCCTGCACTCAAGAATTTGGGTGTAAAAGTGGGTGTAGCCGCCGTGGATAGTGCGCGAGCAGCTCCTGATTCCATAGCAAGCAAACTGGAGGTGCGCGCTTTTGCCGCACTCAACGGCATCAACGAAGACCCGGTCACCGGCAGCCTGAACGCCAGCCTGGCCCAGTGGCTGATTGCGGACGAATACATGCCCGCCAGCTACGTGGTGCACCAGGGCACCTGCATCCAGCGCGAAGGCCGCATCCACATCCGCGAGGACGCCAGCGGCCAGGTCTGGGTGGGCGGTGACTCGGTCACCTGCATACGCGGCAGCGCCACTCTGTAACCCGACGAGACAGCTTATGACCCCACGCGCCTACCAACAAGTCGACGTCTTCACCCGCATCCCCTACCTCGGCAACGCCTTGGGCGTGGTGATGGACGGCAGCGGCCTCAGCGACGAAGAGATGCAGGCTTTCGCCCGCTGGACCAACCTGAGCGAGACCACTTTTTTGCTGCCCCCCAGCCCCGCAGCGGCGGCGCAGGGCGCGGACTACCGGGTGCGCATCTTCACCCCCGCCGATGAGCTGCCGTTTGCCGGCCACCCCACGCTGGGCAGCTGCCACGCCTGGCTGCAAGCGGGTGGCGCGTCCAAGGTGGCTGGCACCATCGTGCAAGAGTGCGCCAAAGGTTTAGTCAAACTCAAGCGCGACGACACCCGCCTCGCCTTTGCCGCGCCCAGCCTGCAGCGCAGCACGCCCGACTCAGCGCTGATCGCACGGGTGGCTTCAGGCTTGGGGCTGCGCGCAGAGCAAGTTCGCGCAGCCCAGTGGCTGGACAACGGGCCAGTCTGGCTGGGCCTGCTGCTCGACAGCATGGACACCGTGCTGGACTTGCGCCCGGATCACTCTGCCCTCAAAGGTTTGGCACGCGGCATCGGTGTAGCCGGCATGGATGTTGCGCCAGCAGCTCCTGATTTGATAGTACGCAGCAACCGCGAAGCACGCGCTTTCGGGGGCAGCAGCAGCTCAAGCGCCGCCACACTAGACGACCCCCCGTCCATCGAGGTCCGCTTCTTTGCGGACGATATCGGCGTGACCGAAGACCCCGTCACCGGCAGCTTCAACGCCAGTCTCGCCCAGTGGCTGATTGCCGATGGCATCGCCCCTGCCCGCTACGTAGCCGCCCAGGGCACCTGCATAGGCCGTGCCGGCCGCGTGTTTATTGAGCAAGACGCGCAGGGCCAGGTATGGGTGGGCGGCGACTCGGTCACTTGCATTGAAGGAAAGGTCACCCTGTGATGGCGCCGCTAGACGCCTGGCTGCACGCCCCCATGGCCGCGCAACTGGCGCTGGCGTGGACTACCTATTTGATTGGCACCGCCAGCCCCGGCCCCAGCAACATGGCCATCATGGGCATGGCCATGAACGCCGGGCGCCGCCCCGCGCTGTGGCTGACGCTGGGCATTTTGAGCGGCTCGTGGTTCTGGGGCGTACTGGCGGCACTGGGTGTTTCGCAGCTGCTGGCCAGCTTCGGAGCAGGCTTAATCGCCATGAAAGTGCTGTGCGGTTTGTACCTGCTGTGGCTGGCCTTCAAGTCGGGCCGCGCAGCCATGCAGCCCCACGCTGCTACAGCAGCGGCCACACCGCAGGCGGTGGATGCGCGCAGCCTGTATTTGCGTGGTTTGGCCATGCACCTCACCAACCCTAAAGCCGTTTTGAGCTGGCTGGCCACGGTCACGGTGGGCATTCCTGCCGGCGCCTCGCCCCACCTCGCTTGGGTAGTGGTAGGCGGCTGCATGGTCATGGGGGCGGCAATTTTCGGCGGCTACGCGCTGGCGTTTTCTACCCCTGCCGCACGCCGCGTCTATGCCCGCGCCCGCCGCGGGCTGGAGGGCCTGCTGGCAGCAGTGTTCGGCATAGCCGGGCTGCAGCTGCTGCGCACCAGCACCCACGCACATTGAATTTCACACTGCTTCAGGACCCACCATGACTGCCAACGCCCTGCTCCCCACCCTGCAAAACATCGAAGCTGCGGCCCAGGTGGTGTACCGCGAATTCGGCCCCACACCGCAGTACCGCTGGGGCCAGCTCTCCAGCCTGCTGGGCGCCACCTGCTGGGTCAAGCATGAGAACCACACGCCGGTGGGCGCCTTCAAGATCCGCGGCGGCCTGACCTACTTTGACCAGCTGGCCCAGCGCGGCGCCATGCCCGCCGAAGTGGTGGGCGCCACGCGCGGCAACCACGGCCAAAGCGTGGGCTGGGCCGCACGGGCGCACGGCGTGCCTTGCACCATCGTGGTCCCGCACGGCAACTCGGTGGAAAAGAACGCCGCCATGCGCGCACTGGGCGTCACCCTCATCGAGCACGGCACCGACTTTCAAGAGAGCCGCGAGTTCGCCATTCAACTCGCCCAAGACCGTGGCGCCCACATGGTGCCCAGCTTCCACCCTGACCTGCTGCGCGGCGTGGCCACCTACTGGTGGGAACTGCTCAAGGCGGCGCCGGAGTTGGATGTGATTTATGTGCCCATCGGCCAAGGCTCCGGCGCCTGCAGCGCCGTGGCTGCCAAACGCGCGCTGGGCCACCGGGCCCGCATTGTGGGCGTGGTGAGCGCACACGCCACCACCTATGCCGATTCATTCGCAGCCGGCAAAGTGGTCGAAGCCCCCGTGACCACCCAACTGGCCGACGGCATGGCCTGCCGCGTGGCAGACCCCGAGGCGCTGGAGATATTGATGGGCGCCATCGATCACCTGGTGCAAGTGACCGACGCCGAAGTCGCCCAAGCCATGCGCGACATCTTTGCCTGCACCCACAACGTAGCCGAAGGCGCCGGCGCTGCCAGCTTTGCCGCCGCCATGCAAGAACGGACTAGCCTGCAAGGGCAGACGGTGGGGATTACCTTGTGCGGGGGTAATGTGGACTCGGCGGTGTTTGCCGGGGTGCTGCGAGCTTAGTTTCCCTGCGCCCCACCACACCTCCTCCTTTCACTCTTTTTGTTGCACCATGATCTCCACACAACAGTTCCTGATCTTTGCTGCGGCCGCCTTGTTAATGGCGGTGACACCGGGGCCCAACATGATTTACCTCATCTCGCGCTCCTTGTGCCAGGGGCGCAAGGCCGGTGTCATGTCGTGGTTTGGCGTAGTACTTGGCTTTTCGGTGCACATGCTGTGTGCCTCCGTTGGCCTCACCGCGCTATTTATGGCGGTGCCCATGGGCTACGAATTGCTGAAGTTCGCGGGGGCTCTTTATTTGATCTGGCTGGCCTGGCAAGCGGTGCGCCCCGGCGCGCGCTCCCCTTTTGAGGCCAAGGACCTGCCACCCGAACCGCCCCGCAAGCTGTTCGTCATGGGCTTGCTCACCAGCGTCCTGAACCCGAAAGTCGCCATCTTTTATCTTTCCGTCTTGCCGCAGTTCATTGCACCCGAGTCCGGCTCAGTGCTGGCGCAAAGCATGATGCTGGGCTTCACTCAGGTCTTCATCGGCTCCAGTGTCAATTTGATGGTCACTCTCTCGGCGGCAGCCATGGCCAGCTGGTTCGCCCAGCACCGTCTGTGGCTCGCCGTTCAACGCTACGTCATGGGCTTGGTGTTGGGGGCGCTGGCGGTCAAACTCTTGGCCCAGCAGCGCAATGCGGCTTGAGCCTTGCGAAGTAAGTGTCCCTTTAACCTTCCCGACATTCAGAGACACCTGCAGCGCTCCTAATTTCATAGCTGCTGTCGCACATTTAACAAGTGCCAAGTGCCGATTGGGCTTAAATCCTACCCATGGGAAATCTTTATCTGGTGCGCCACGGGCAGGCCTCTTTCGGGGCGGCTGATTACGACAACCTGAGCGAGCTCGGCCACCGGCAGAGCGTGCGGCTGGGGGAGTACTTTGCGGGCAAGGGCTTGCAGTTTGACGCGGTGATCACCGGCACACTCAAGCGCCACGCCCAGACTTGGGCCGGTATTGCCCAAGGCGCGGGGCTCACGCACCAGCCCCTTGAGTGGCCGGGCCTGAATGAATACGACAGCGAGGCGGTGATCAAGGCGATTCACCCTACGCCCCTCGAAAAACCCGATACGCCCGAGATGTACCGCCACCACTTCCGGCTGCTGCGCGACGGCCTGACCCAGTGGATGAATGGGGTGGTCAGCCCGCAGGGCATGCCGAGCTACGACGATTTTGTGCGCGGAGTAACCAGCGCGCTGGAGCATGTCCGCAAGTCGCACACCGGCAATGTGCTGATCGTGAGCAGTGGCGGGCCTATCTCCACTGCCGTGGGGCATGTTTTGGGCACCACGCCCGAAACCACGATTGAGCTGAACCTGCGCATCCGCAACAGCTCTGTGACCGAGTTGGCCTACACCCCCAAACGCCACATGCTGGTGACCTACAACACCCTGCCCCACCTGGATGACGCAGCCCATGCGGATTGGGTGACTTACTCCTGAGGGTGTCGCGCTCGCGTCGCTAAAGACGACGCCCTTGGCGGCTCTGGCATAGCTCGTGCTTTGTGACCTGTGTTGGAAAACACAGAGGAACACAATGCACCAAAAAGGTCTGCCCTCCCTAGCGCTATGGATGGGCATCGTCGCGCTGAGCTGGTCGCTCACTACCCAGGCACAAACTCCCGCCAGCGGCACTGTTACCGAGGCCGCGCCAGTTGCAGCGGTAGTTGCAACAGAATCTGCACCGGCCCCGGCTGCGGTCGCAACACCGGCACCGACAACAACACCGACTCCAGCGCCTGTATCGGCATCGGTGTCGCCAGCGCCGACTAAACCCTTTCTGGCCAAGCAAGACAGCATCAACGCCGCAGACACGGCTTGGATGATGACCAGCACCGCACTGGTGTTGCTGATGACGCTGCCCGGTATTGCCTTGTTTTATGGCGGCATGGTGCGCAAAAAGAGTGTCATCAACACCATGGCGAGTGTGGTGGCGCTGGCGGCCCTGCTAAGCCTGCTTTGGTTTGCGGTGGGCTACTCGCTGGCCTTTACGCCGGGCACGGCCTGGCTGGGCGGGACCGAACGGATGTGGTTCAGCGGGCTGGGCTACCTTAAAGAGGCGGGCTTGGTGGCGGTGAGCCATGTGGCGCCGAATATCCCGGAGTCGGTGTATGCGATGTTTCAGCTCACCTTTTTCATCATCACCGGGGCGCTGATCGTGGGTGCACTGGTCGAGCGGATGCGCTTCTCGGCCATGCTGCTCTTTATAGGCATGTGGTCGGTGGTGGTGTACGCCCCGATTGCCCACTGGGTGTGGGAGCCGGGCGGCTGGCTGGTGCAAATGGGCGTGCTCGACTTTGCAGGCGGTGCCGTGGTGCACATCAATGCGGGTGTTCGGGCCTGGTGTGCGCCTACATGCTGGGCGCCCGCAAGGGCTATGGCAAAGAGCCGTTTGAGCCTTTCAACCTGGGCCTGACCATGGTGGGCGCGGGCCTGCTGTGGGTGGGCTGGTTCGGCTTCAATGCCGGATCGGCGGTGGCGGCCGATGGGCGGGCGGGCTTGGCCATGGCGGTTACGCACCTTGCGGCATCTGCCGGTGCCATGAGTTGGATGCTGGGTGAATGGGTCATGCGCGGGCGCCCCTCTTTGCTGGGGCTGTGCTCGGGCTTGGTGGCAGGGCTGGTGGCCATCACCCCGGCGGCAGGTTTTGTGTCGCCCAGCGCGGCGGTGATCATCGGTTTGGTGGCGGGGGTGACCTGCTACTGGGGCGCGACCGGCCTGAAGCGCATGCTCAATGCTGACGACTCGCTGGATGTATTCGGGGTGCACGGCATAGGCGGCATCGTCGGGTCTTTGCTTACCGGGGTGTTTGCCAGCAAGGGCATTTCGGGCGTGACCGGCAGTGTCGCCACCCAAGCGCTGGGCGCGGTGGTGGTGGTGGTCTACAGCGGCGCCATGAGCTTTGCGCTGCTGTGGCTGACCAAGGTGATTGTGGGCCTCCGGGTCGATGACAACGCGGAACTGGTGGGCCTGGATGTGTCGCAACACCGCGAGCACATCGGGGGTTGATAGTGTGATTTGAAACAGGTTGCGGCCGCCAGCGGCTGCCAAGGAGTGTTGCATGTTGAACAGCGAAAAACTGGCGATTGCCGCCCATTTGCACGTGCTGCTGCGCCGCAAAACCGGCCGGGTGACCGATACCGAGTGGATGGCCAGCAACACCGAGTACGCCGCTGAAATCATCCGCTTTGCGCGCGCCGCCGCCAAAGACGACGGCCATGCCGACCTCGGCGAATGGGCCGCCAAACTGGAGCTGGCCATGGAGCCGCAGCATCCCCACCGCGCGACCAGCCGCGACAAGCTGTTCGGCATGCTGGGGGGCAACACCCGCCCTGCGCCCCTGCCCGGCGCATCCGACTCGCTGCTGGGCGCTGCCGATGCGGGCGGGCACCGGTACATACGCGGCATCCGCTAGCGGCGGCCCAACCGGGGGCTATCACCGGCACAATCTGTGCATGCTGTGTTTAACCTTTCGCCTGTTGGCCTGTGCCGCACTAGTGTGCGCCACCACCCTGCACGCCAGCCCCTTGCTCCGCTGTGAGCTCACCTACGCTGGGAGTACCCAAACCCTAGAGGCCACGCCCGTGGACGATCCGTACCCGGTGGCATCGGTGGATGTGGGCGGGCGTTTTTACTTCAAGGCAGTAGTGGTGGGGCGCGGTGCACAGCCGGAGTACATCAAAACCTATGCCTACCTCGACACCCGCACCCAGCCGGTGCTGGTGCAGCAGGCCACGTATTTACCGCCCTTCGCCACTGCGCCGGGGGGCCAACGGCTGACGGGTAAACAGTTTGTGTACGCAGGCCCCGTGGAGCGGGAGCTGCAATACGAGTGTGTACTGCACGGGGTGCAACCATGAAGCGCCCCACCCTCAACAACGTGCTCGGCCTGCTGCTCGCAGGCACTATCGCCCTGCTGGGCCACAGCGCAGCCGTGGCGCAGCCGGTGCCACCAACCAAGGACGAGTCGGGCTGGGTAACGCTGGTGTTTGCCGGGGACATCGTGCTCGACGATGTGGCGGGCGCCATGATCGAACGGGGCGAAGACCCGTTTGGCGGCTTTCGGGACTTTTTTGCGAAGGCGGATATCCGCATTGGCAACCTCGAGTGCGTAGTGGCCACCACCGGCTCGGCGGGCGACAAAAACTTCACCTTCCGGGCCCACCCGCGGACCTTGCCGGTGCTCAAGCGCCACTTCGATGCGCTGGCCCTGGCCAACAACCACTCGGGCGACTATGGCCGCGAGGCATTTGCCGAAATGCTCACCCTGCTACCGGCCGCCGGGCTGCAGTACTTTGGCGGTGGCCGCAACCTGAAAGAGGCCCACGCGCCGCTGATCATGGAGCGCAAGGGCCTGCGGATTGCGCTGCTGAGCTACAACGAGTTCATGCCGCGCAGTTTTGAGGCGGACTTTGATGCGCCGGGCATCGCCTGGAGCGAAGATGAGCAGGTGGTGGCCGACATACGTGCCGCCCGAGCCCTGCACCGCGCGGATTTGGTGATTCCCGTGATGCATTGGGGGTGGGAAAACGAGCTGGTGGCCAACAACCGCCAACGCAGCTTGGCCCGCCGCATGGTGGATGCCGGCGCAGACGCGGTGATCGGCGGCCACCCGCATGTCACCCAGGACATCGACTACCACCAAGGCAAACCCATCGTTTACAGCGTGGGCAACTTTGTGATGAAGGAAACCGACAACGACGACCAGCGCCGCGCGTGGGTGCTGAAGTTGCGCCTGAGCGCACAGGGTGTGCAGGCATTTGAGACCCGGGCTGTCAATATTGACCTGCAGGGCATTCCCACCCCGGACCCGACCCGCGCCACACCGTGCTGGCGCCGTGGCGAGGCGGGTACCCGCCTGTGCACCCCAACCGACTGAGCTAAGCCCGCGACCTCAAGGTGTCGCCGGGCAGTGCATGGATCTCGGCCAATAAGCCCGCAAGGGCGCGGCCTGCGGCAGACAAGACCGCCTCGCCCTTGGCAGCTGTGGCGGCAGCCGCGTTGCCGACAGCGCCTGCAGGGTTGTAGTCCTGCATTTGCCAGCCCAGCTTGGCGCTCTTGCCATTGCCGAGGATGGGAAAGGCCTTGGCACGGTCTTCAGAAGTCGAGGCAAAGTTTTCTGCCTGCGCCATGTTTACGAGGTCAGGGCGCAGGGCGAGCATCATCGAGGTTTCGACGTCACCGGCATGGATGCCAAACCGGTGCTCATGGGCGCTGAAGAGCGCATTTACATCGCTGCCATCGGGCGCGGTGAGGGGCAAGCCAAACCAGTTGACGCTGTAGACCAGCATGCCGAGCCGGGCGCGCAGGTCACGCGCCACCACATCCATCAGCCCCACCTGGCCGCCGTGGCTGTTAAACAGCACCATGCGTTTCACCCCGGTGGCGGCCACGCATTCGCCGATCTCGGTCCAGATGCGGATCACGGTTTCGGCCTTGAAGGTCAGGGTGCCGGCGAACTCGGCGTGTTCAGGGCTGTACCCCACGGCTTGGGTGGGCAAAAACAGGGCGGGAATATCGGGGGCGATATGGGGTAGCGCATGCGCCACCACGCCATCGACCAGCGCGCTATCCACCTGCAAGGGCAGGTGCGGGCCATGCTGTTCGGTGGCAGCTACCGGTAACACGGCAATCATGCGATCCAGCGTGCCGGCGGTGCGGGCGGCGTCGAATTGCGGGCTGGTCCAGTCAGCCCAAAAACGGGAGGGAGGGTGCATCACTCCATCTTAACCAGCGGCACTGTCCGGCGCGATCATTGGTGCCACGAGCGGCATGCGGATGCGGAAGCACGCACCCGAGTCAGGCAGGTTGCTCACATCGATGGTGCCGCCCAGTGTTTTGGTCACCAGGTTGTAGACGATATTGAGCCCCAGACCACTGCCGCCTTGCCCCAGACGGGTGGTGAAAAACGGGTCAAAAACCCGCGCTAGGTGCGCTGCCGGTATGCCGCGTCCGTTGTCCGAGACCAGCAGTTCCAGCCGGTTGTCGCCGTCGAGGCGGGCGGTGATCTGGATGGTGCCGGGCGGGCCGTTGTCGTCGAACGCGTGGATCAGGGCGTTGTTCATCAAATTGGTGAGCACCTGCCCCAAGGGGCCGGGGTAGCTGTTGAGCTCGACATCGTGCGGGATATCGGTGGTCACCTTGTGCGGCGACTTGCGGATGGTGGGCCCCAGCGTCAGCAGAATTTCGGCCACCGTGTGCTGCAACTCAAAATTGCGCCGGTTTAAGCTGGTCTGGTCCACCGCCACTTGCTTGAAGCTGGCCACCAGCTCTGCCGCATGTTGCAGGCCGCGCATCAAGATGCCGGCGCCTTGCTGGGTGTTGGCCACGAACTCGTCCAGCCGGCTGCGGGTCAAGCCTTTGCTCATGCTCTGCGCAAAATTGTCGGCATGGTCTTGCAGGGTGCTGGCCACGGTGAGGCTGTTGCCGATCGGGGTGTTCAGCTCGTGGGCAATGCCGGCCACCAAAGAGCCCAAAGCCGACATTTTTTCGGCGCGCACCAGCTCGGACTGGGCGGCGCGCAGTTGCCCCAAAGCATCGGTCAGCTCCTGGGTGCGCTCTTGGACACGGTGCTCCAGGGTGGCGTTGAGCTGGAGGATGTTTTCGTCGTAGCGGTGCTGCTCGGTGATGTCGTCAAACGCCATGATCAACACCTCTTGCCCCTCCAACCACACCACCCGGCCGGACAGTTCGCAATAGATCTCGGCCCCATGCAAGCCGCGGCTCATCCACGCCTGAAAGTTGGATAGCTCCCCAGTTTTTTGCAAGGTGTCCAGCGCTTTTTCGCGCACGCTCAGGTCTTTCCAGATGCCGACCCGCTTGCCGTTGGTTCCGATCACGCTGGCGCGGTCCATGCCGAACACGCGGCCCCACGCGGAGTTGACATCGAGGGTCTGTACCTCGTCGCCCATGGTCGACACTGACATGGCCACTGGCGAGGCATCAAAAATCGCGGCAAATTTGGCCTGGCTGTCGCGCAGCGCCTGTTCGGTGCGGGCCCGCTCTTCGAGCTCGCGCTGCAGCGCCAAGGTTTTCTGCTCGCGCTCGCCGAGCAATGCGCCAAGGTCGATCCGCATAGTGTCGAGCGCGTTGGAGAGCTGGCCCATTTCGTCATTTTTGGGGCTGGCTACCGACTCGGACAAATCCCCGCGGGCCAGGCGCAAGGCACTTTCCCGCAAGCGCAGCATGGGTTGCACGATGCGGCTGCTGAACAAGGGCCAAATAAAGGCAAACGCCAGCGCGACCTGCAGCAGCAAGGCGCCGGAGAAGCGCATCAACTCATCACGCGCCTCAGCCTGCACCTGCAGGGTGGACATGGTGACGCTCAAGTTACCGACCCGGGCGCCGTTGTAAGTGATTTCGCGCTCTTCTTGCCGCTGGTTGTCGATATCGCCCGAGGCGTCGCCACGCTTGACGAAGGGCTCGCCGAACTCGTCGGTCACGGTCACACTCACCACGTCGGGGTTGCGCATCACGGCTTCGACCAGCTCGATCGCCACACCCCGGTCCAGATTCCACACCGCCACCGCCATGCCGCGCGACAGTACGTCGGCATATTGCTTGAGGGGGACTTCGACCCGCAGTGTGACCTCAGTCTCCAGCTTGCTGGTGACCTGAAAGCCGGCGAAAAACAGGGCTGGCAACAGAATGCCGGCAGCCACCCCGAGCATCAGCGTTTGGCGCAGCGAAAAACTCGGGAACTTCACGCGGAACGGGCCTTTCCGAAGGTTGTACCAAAGTGCTGTCGCAGTATGGCCGCGGGCAGCGGTGCGGGTCAAGCGCACAAAGCGCAGTTGCAACAACCGTACCTGTTTGGCCTGCCTGTTATAACCCAGCGCAAGTACCCCAGCCCTCGCAAGCCAGCCCCACGGCCCGCCCCGCGCGAGGAACTATTGCCCGCCCTTGTGGCTCTGACCAGCAGATGAACGACTCCTCTTTTTGCGCCCGCGTGCGCCGCCTGCCTGCCGCTCTCTTTTTTATAGCTGCTTGCGCACTGTTTTCGGGGGCTTATGCCCAATTGGGGCCTGCAACCAGCCCCATTCTGGGCGGACCCGCTGCGAGCGCAGCCGCGGGGGCCACGGTGCGCACCGAACAGGTGAGCGCCGAGCTGTTGGTGCATGCGCCCGACGGGCTCACGCCTGGCAGCACCCTGTGGCTGGGCTTGCGGCTGCAACACCAGCCCCATTGGCACACCTATTGGAAAAACCCTGGCGACTCCGGCCTGCCCACGCTGCTGCAGTGGACGTTGCCGCCCGGCCTGAGTGCCGGCGAGATTGCCTGGCCGGCCCCGCAAAAGATCGCCATCGGCACCCTGGCCAACCTGGGCTACGTGGGCGAGGTGCTGCTGCCGGTGCCCGTGCAGGTAAGCCGCGACTTCAAGGCCACCGGGCTACCCCCGGGCGCCGAGGTGCAGCTGGCGGCCAGCTGGCTGGTGTGCCGCGAAGAGTGCATTCCCCAAGAGGGCCGTTTCAGTGTGCGGATACCGGCCCAAGGCTCCACCGCGCTGCACGCCGGGCTCTTCAAGGCGGCGTGGGCCGCTGCGCCGCAGCCCTTCACCGGCAAATTTGAAGTGACCGCTGAGCCCGAAGGCCTGCGCCTGCAGGCAAGCGGCCTGCCCGCTGCATGGGTGGGCCGGGCCCTCCAGGCACTGCCTGAAACCGCCGAGTTGCTCGACACCCCGGCCCTGCCCTCCAACACCGACCGCTTGCACCAAGGCGCACTCCAGCTCCGCCAGCAAGGCTGGGATGGCACCACCTGGCGGGCCTGGCTGCCTTACGCCGCCCAACGCAACACCTCGCCCACGCGCTTGGCGTGGGTGCTGAGCGCCGGTGGCACCGAGAGCCTGCGCGCCGAGGTGCCTGTGAACGGCACTTGGCCGCCGGTGACCGCGATGGCCACCGTCTCGCCAGCCCTGCAAGCCGCGCTGGACAGCAATGCGCGTGGCAACGCTACACCGCCCGCCGCGCAAAGCGGCTGGGCCTGGATGCTGATGGGCGCCCTGCTGGGCGGGCTGATTTTGAATTTGATGCCCTGCGTGTTCCCGGTGCTGGCGCTCAAGGTGCTGGGCTTTGCCGGCCAAAGCGCCCAGCCCCGTGGCCAGCAACGCGCCCAGGGCTTGGCCTACACCGCCGGTGTGGTGCTGTCTTTCATGGCGCTGGGTGGCTTGCTGCTGGCGCTGCGCGCCGGGGGCGAGCAGCTGGGTTGGGGCTTTCAGCTGCAGTCTCCCGCGGTGATTGTGGCGCTGGCCTTGTTGTTCACCCTGCTGGCGATGAACCTGGCCGGTTGGCTGCACATAGGCAGCGTGGTGCCCGACCGTTTGGCCGGACTGCAACTGCGGCCCCCGGTGGCCGAGGCATTTTTGTCGGGGGTGTTGGCGGTGGCGATTGCCTCGCCGTGCACCGCGCCGTTCATGGGCGCGTCGCTGGGCTATGCCATTACTTTGCCGGGGGCGCAGTCTTTGGTGTTGTTTGCGGCACTGGGCTTCGGCATGGCCTTGCCTTACCTGCTGGCGAGCTGGTGGCCCGCGGTAGGCCGGATGCTGCCGCGCCCCGGTGCCTGGATGGAGACTTTCAAGCATTTCCTGGCATTCCCCATGGCAGCTACCGTGGTGTGGCTGGTGTGGGTGCTGGGTCATCTGGCCGGTGTGGATGGTGCTGCCAGCTTGCTGCTGCTGCTCTTGAGCGTGGGCCTTGGGGTCTGGGCGCGGCGGCAAACCGGCCGTGGCAAAGTGGCATTTACTATCATTTCTATAGCTGCTTGCGCACTGTCTATAAGCGCCACATGGCAATTTGGCTTAAAAACTGCGGAGGAGCCTACCGCGCGCACTACCGGTGCCGCACCGGCAGGTGCCAACTGGCAGCCATGGTCTGATGCCGCAGTGCAAGCCGCGCTGCAGCAAGGCAAGCCGGTGTTTGTGGATTTCACGGCCGCCTGGTGCATTACCTGCCAGGTGAACAAGAAAACCACCTTGGGCCAAGCCGAGGTGGAGGCCGCTTTTGCCGCCAAACAAGTCACCCTGCTGCGGGCAGACTGGACCCGGCGTGACCCCGCCATCACCCGCGCGCTAGAACAACTCGGTCGCAGCGGCGTGCCGGTCTATGTGCTGTACGCCCCGGGGCGCAGCCCCCAAGTGCTGACCGAGTTGCTCACGCCCGGCGAGGTGCTCGGCACCCTGGCCATCTTGTAAGCGCCCACACACCTTCGCCCGACCGACCACCATGCCCTCCATCGACACCGACATCCTTCACTCGCTGCTGTTCCCGCCCCGCACCGTGGCGGTGGTGGGCCTGTCGCCCAAGCCGCACCGCGAGAGTTTCAAGGTGGCGGCCTACATGCAGCGGCATGGCTGGCGCATCGTGCCGATCAACCCGAACGCCGCCGAGATCTTAGGCGAAAAGGCCTACCCCAGCCTCACCGAGGCCGCGGCGCATGAAACGATTGCCATGGTGAACGTATTCCGCAACAGCGAGGATGTGCCGCCGGTGGTGGACGAGGCGATTGCCATCGGCGCCCCCGCGATCTGGCTGCAACTCGGCATCCGCAACGACGACGCCATGGCCCGCGCTCGGGCGGCCGGCATGCAGACCGTGCAGGACAAGTGCCTACTGATAGAGCACGCGCGCGCCGCCCATTGAGGCACTTGCGTGCGGCCACAGGACAAGCCGTCGGGGTACGGGCAATGATGTCTTGACTTGAGGCAAGACAAAAGCGGCAGGCGCTTGAACTGCGACAATCGGTCCATGACCGACATCAACCCCACCAACGCACCTTTCGCAGTCGAGGCCACCACCTTTGACGGCCTGCACAACCCCACTTTTCTGCAGGCCTGCATGCGCCAGGCTACGCCTCACACCCCTGTGTGGTTGATGCGCCAGGCCGGCCGCTACCTGCCGGAATACGTGGCCACCCGCGCTACCGCCGGCAGCTTCATGGGCTTGGCCACCAACCGCGAATACGCCACCGAGGTGACCCTGCAACCCCTGGAGCGCTACCCGCTGGATGCGGCCATTTTGTTCAGCGACATCCTGACAGTGCCGGACGCCATGGGCCTGGGCCTGTCGTTCGCCCAGGGCGAAGGCCCACGCTTTGCCAGCCCCATCAAAAACGAGGCCGATGTGGCCAAGCTCGAAGTGCCCGACATGGCCAAGCTGCAATACGTGTTTGATGCGGTGAGCAGCATCCGCAAGGCGCTCACCGTAGACGGCAAGGGCCGCGTGCCCCTGATCGGCTTCAGTGGCAGCCCTTGGACACTGGCCTGCTACATGGTCGAAGGCAAAGGCAGCGACGACTACCGCCTGGTCAAAACCATGATGTACAGCCGCCCGGACCTGATGCACCGCATGCTGGCCATCAACGCGGACTCGGTCGCCGCCTATCTGAATGCCCAGATCGACGCCGGCGCCCAAGCGGTCATGGTGTTTGACAGCTGGGGCGGCGTGCTGGCCGATGGCGCTTTCCAAGAGTTCAGCCTGGCCTACACCGCACGGGTGTTGAAGCAGCTCAAGCGCTTCGGCACCGACGGCAAAGTGGTGCCACGCATTGTGTTTACCAAAGGCGGCGGCTTGTGGCTGCAAGACATGCAGGCGCTGGACTGCGAAGTGCTGGGCCTCGACTGGACGGTCAACCTTGCCAAAGCCCGTGCTTTGGTGGGAGGCAGTGAGAACGGCCCCGGCAAGGCATTGCAGGGCAACATCGACCCCAACGTCTTGTTTGCGCCACCGGCTGCAATTGAGGCAGAAGTGGCCAAAGTCTTGAACAGTTTCGGCACGCCCTATCAAGGCAGCGGCACCGGCCCCACGCACATCTTCAACCTGGGCCACGGCATCAGCCAGTACACCCCACCGGAACATGTGGCGGCACTGGTGGCAGCGGTACACAGCCACTCCAAAAACTTGCGCGCTTGATCGGCTACCACGTTTTTTTTGAAAAAACAAAGTTTCCGACACTTAGTTATGCACAAAAATGGCGATTTAGGGTTAACCCTTAATCCCCTTGGTAGGAGCAGCGCTACAAAACCGATAGCGCTCCTAAGTGCTTGATTTATATAGATTTCTGTTTTTGCTTTTTTTCTGGGCAGCGTAAGAAAACCCTTGATTTATAAGACCTGAAGCGCGGCTCAAGGCACATATCAACAAAGTTATCCACAGAAAACCTGAATCAAATGCAAACCTCTTGTAAATCAAGCACTTAGCCCTCATTCCGCAAGTTCACCTCAAGAAGACGCCCCAAGTGACATTCCGCATCACGAGAAGTCAGACGACCTCCGGACCCTGCCCATGAGCCATTGGCTGCCCGTTTTGGTGCACACGCCGGCGCATGCGGCGCTCGGACCCGTGCTCACCTACCGCAGCGAACAGCTGTTGCCGGCCGGCACCCTGGTACGGGTGCCCTTGGGCAAGCGCGAGACGCTGGGTGTGGTGTGGGACGCAGCGACTGCTGAGGCCACCGGCGAGTTCGACCCCGCCAAGGTGCGTGACATAGCCGGTGTGCTGGAGGGCATACCGCCCTTGAGTCGGGCCTGGCAGCAACTCTTGAGCTTTACCGCCGCCTACTACCAGCGCTCGGCCGGCGAAGTGGCGCTGGCCGCCTTGCCCCCGCAGCTGCGCGAGTTGAACCCCGAGCAGGTGGCGCGGCGCCTCAAGCGCAAAAAGGTGGATGCGGGTGCCGGCGGCGCGGTGCTGGCAGCACCGGCACTCAGCCCCGAGCAAGCTGCGGCGATTGCCCAGATCGATAGCCACAGCGGGCCCTTCTTGCTGTTCGGCGCCACCGGCAGCGGCAAAACCGAGGTGTATTTGCACTGCGTGCACAAGTTGCTGGCAGCCGACCCGGATGCCCAGGCGCTGGTCATGGTGCCGGAAATCAACCTCACCCCCCAGCTGGAAGAGCGCTTCAAGGCCCGCTTTGCCCCGCTCTACGGCGAACAGGCCGTGGTCAGCCTGCACAGCGGCATGACCAACCCGCAGCGCCTCAAAAGCTGGCTCAGCGCCCATGGCGGGGCGGCCCGCATCGTGCTGGGTACGCGGATGGCGGTGTTTGCCAGTCTGCCCAAACTGCGACTCATCGTGGTCGACGAAGAGCACGACCCCAGCTACAAGAGCGGCGAAGGGGCCCGCTACTCGGCGCGCGACCTCGCGGTGTACCGCGGCAAGTTGGAGGGGGCCAAGGTCGTCCTCGGCTCGGCCACGCCCTCGCTGGAGACTTGGCACCACAGCCGCCCAGCCGTTGACGGCGGGCGCTACCTGCGCCTGCACATGCCAAGCCGTATCGGAGAGTCTTCCAGATTACCGCTGGTGCGCCGGGTGGACATGAACCACCAGCCCCGGCGCGCCATTTTCTCGACACCGCTGATTGCCGCCATCACCGAGCGGGTGGCGCGCGGCGAGCAAGTCATGGTGTTTTTGAACCGGCGCGGCTACGCACCGGTGCTCACCTGCGAAGACTGTGGCTGGAAGAGCGAATGCCCGCACTGCAGCGCATTCCGCGTGTTCCACAAAATCGACCGCACCCTGCGCTGCCACCACTGCGGCTTTACCGAGCGGGTGCCACGCGCCTGCCCGGACTGCGGCAATGTGGACATTGCCCCCTTCGGCCGCGGCACCGAGCAGCTGGAGGAACACCTGGCCGAGTTGCTGGTGGATGTGCGACGCCATGGCTCCGTCACCCCCGAGAACCCCGACGGCGAACATGTGCGTATTGCACGCATCGACGCCGACAGCACCAAACTCAAAGGCCAGCTCGAAGAGCAACTGGCCGCCGTGCATGCGGGCGACGTGGATGTGCTGGTGGGCACGCAAATGATTGCCAAGGGCCACGACTTCCGCCGCATCACGCTGGTCGCAGCGGTGAACCCGGACGGCGCCTTGTTCAGCAGCGACTTCCGGGCGCCCGAGCGCTTGTTCAGCTTGCTGATGCAGGCCGCAGGTCGCGCGGGGCGCGATGCGTCACTGGGCGCGCAGAGCGAGGTGTGGCTGCAAACCTTCCAGCCCGAACACGGCCTGTACGCCGCCCTCAAGAAGCACGACTACCCCACCTTCGCGGCGCAGCAGCTCAAAGAGCGCGAGCAAGCCAATATGCCGCCCTTCAGCGCCCAAGCGCTGGTGCGCGCTGAGGCCAAGACGCAGGAGGCTGCACAGGCGTTCTTGAACGCCGCCCGCACCTTCGCCCAAACCGAAATGGCCGCGTGGGACGGCTGGGCCGAGGCGCTGGCACAAGTCTTCCTTTACCCCGCCGTGCCCATGGCCATCCAGCGGGTGGCCAATATCGAGCGGGCCCAAATGCTTATCGAGTGCCCCTCACGCGCCACGCTCCAGCAGTTCCTGACCGCCTGGCAAAGCGTGCTCCACGCCACCCGCAGCCAGCCCGAGTGCAAAGGGCTGATCCGCTGGGCGATTGATGTGGATCCGTTGGCGATTTGAAGCAAGTCCTGGCTCTGCTTGAAAGGCTCCGCGCCCGATGACACCCTGCCCCCATTGCCAAGGCGCCGGCGTGCCCTTGTCAGCAAAGAGACGCTCCAGCCGTGAACACCCTGCGGTCTGCAGCTTGTGCGGCAAGCTATCCCACGTGATTGCAAGCTCCAGCTCGGGCATATTTTGGTTTTCACTGTTTATTGTGGGCACCTTCTATTTGATCGGTGCAATCAACGAGGTAACGCTCTTGGGTTGGCTCGGTGTGCCAATAGCCATGGCGTGCTACCGATGGGCATGGAAGCGAGCCGCGCTTTGGCCCATTACCGGTGACAGCGCAAAGTCATCGCGGCAAGCCAGCCGACTAGTCAATGCACTCGGTTTACTGGGAATTTTCTGGTCCTAGCACTCGCTATTTGCAAGAAAACTCGGATAGAGATCATGAAAAAAATCACCGCCACGCTGATCGTGTCAATATCGGTAGCCGCACTTTCGTACTGGTATCTGAACTTGCCAACTGCCAAGGCGGTGTCTTTCAACCAGCGACTTTGGCTAGAAGCATCGTCAAGCGACCAAGAGAACGATCCAGGCTGCTATCGGGGCAGAATGGCAATGGAACTCGTGGACAAGCGCTTGTTGAACGGCAAAACCGGCCCAGAACTCATTTCACTTCTCGGCGTGCCCAGCAACTCCTCAGCAGGCAGTTGGACTTACCCCGTAGGTCAGTGTGGGATGCTGTGGGAGCATTTCCACTTGCGGGTTGACGTAGGGCCAGAGGGGAAGGTCATCCGCGCTGCTGTTGTCAAAGACGGGAGTTAGCCCGACTCGCGAGACACTCAGCGCTTGTCGGCATCCTGCCCATAAGACAGGGCCTGGTCGTTGCGCACCTCATGGGCTTGCACATCGACCACATCCGCCGCAGGCGCACCGTATCCAAAGCCTCCCGCTGCTGACGGGCCGGCAGCACCAAAACCACCGCGCTTGAATTGCTGACGCGCCTGATTGAACCGCTGGAAGGTGGTCACAAACGCCGGTTTGCGGCCGGTCAGCAAGGCCTTGAGCAGCACCCATACGACGCTCAGCAGCGCAACCACGATCAGGCTCAGGGCAAAGACGGCGGCCGCAGCGATAAGCACCAGTTTGAGTGCGGTGCGGAAAATGGCGGATACGAAATTCATCAGAGTGTCCATGTGATTATTGTGCGCGCCGGAGCAAAGCCACCTGCATTTCCAAGGATTCGCCCCGGACGGCTCCAGATCAGCATATTTTCAGCCTCTGGCGCCCATAGAACATGCGCAAGCAGCTATCAATTCAATAGCAACTAAATTCCTACCATCAGCGCCACAGCACCCGAAAAAGTGAAAAAAGCCGCTGCGGTAGAAACCAGAATGATGCGGGCAATGCGCCCATTGTCCGCACCGAAGCGCTCTGCCAGCAGCGACACATTGCTGGCACTCGGGAGTGCAGCCAGCAGCACCAGCACGGTGAGTGCAAATTTGTCGATGTGCACCCCGAGGCTCACTGCCGACACGCCGACCAGCAGCACCAGCAAGGGGTGCAAAAAGAGCTTGATCAGTGCCACTGGCACATATTCCTGCCAATGCACTTCGTGGGATTTGTCGTCCTTGGCCAGCATCTGCGAGCGGGCCAGCACCGCGCCGATGGTGAACAGCGCGACCGGCGAAGCCGCATCGGCCAGCAGACCCACAGTAGCGGCAACAGGCTTGGGTAGCTCTAGCTGCAGCGCAGAAAACAAGGCTCCGAGCAAGATGGACCAAGGCATGGGATTGGCAGCGACCCCCTTGAGCGCGTTTTTGGCCGCCTGCCCCGCCGACACACCGCCCTGCGCCGGGTCACCGCCAAGGCGCGACAGCGCAATACACAAAGACGAGGTGATCACCATGTCCACCAGAATCGTGACGATGGCAGGGCCCGCTGCCTTGGCCCCCAAGAGCGCAACCAGCAGCGGCACCCCCATGAAGCCGGTGTTGGGGAAGGCGCCCACCAGTGCGCCAAAGGCCGCGTCATTCCAGCCGATGCGACCGTGCAGCGTGACCGCCACCACAAAGGCCACCATCACCAGCGCACACAGCAGATACGTGAGCGCGAGACTCACGTCTAACAGTTCACCGATGGGCGTGCTCGCACCGAAGCGGTAGAGCATGCACGGCAACGCGAAAAACAGCACAAAGCCATTGAGCCCGGGGATGGCCGCCAGCGGCAGCATGCCCCGGCGGGCGGCCAGATAGCCGCAGAGCACCAAAGCGAAAAAGGGGAAAGTCACTGTCAGGATTTGCAGCATGGGGGCCATTGTCGGGGAAATGCAGGTGCACCCCAGCCACCGGGCGGGCGAGTAGCGGCGAGCCGTTAAGATGGCCCGCTCTTTGCACGCTACACCTGCCCGATCCATGTCCTCCCCTTCCGCCAACCACGGCATGAACCCCGCCCAGCAAGAGGCGGTGAACTACCTCCACGGGCCCTGCCTGGTGCTGGCAGGTGCGGGCTCGGGTAAAACGCGGGTGATCACTCACAAAATCGCCCGTCTGATCCAAATGGGCATGCCAGCCAACCGGATTGCGGCGATCACCTTTACCAACAAAGCAGCCGCCGAAATGCGGGAGCGCGCCAAGCACCTGATCGGCAAGGCAGCCAAGGATGTGGTGGTGTGCACCTTTCACGCGCTGGGCGTGCGCATGCTGCGGGAAGACGGCTCGGTGCTGGGCCTGAAACCCCAGTTCAGTATTCTGGACAGTGACGATGTGACCAGCATCATCAAAGATGCGGGCGGCACGATCGACACCGCTACCGCCCGCCAGTGGCAGTGGACCATCAGCGCCTGGAAAGGCGCAGGCCTGAACAGCGAGCAGGCGCTTGCCGCCGCCGAGGACGACAACGAGCGCATCATCGCCACCGCCATGGCGCGCTATGAAGAACGCTTGGTGGCCTACCAGAGTGTGGACTTTGACGACTTGATCAGTCTGCCGCTCAAGCTGCTGCGGGATTTCCCCGAAGTACGTGCCCGCTGGCAAAACCTGTTGGGCCATGTGCTGGTGGATGAGTACCAGGACACCAACGCCACCCAATATGAGGTGCTGAAGTACCTGGTCGGGGAGAAAGCGCGCTTTACCGCCGTGGGCGACGACGACCAGTCCATCTACGGTTGGCGCGGCGCCACGCTGGACAACCTGAAAAAGTTGCCGGTCGACTTTCCCACGCTCAAGGTCATCAAGCTGGAGCAGAACTACCGCTCCACCAGCGCCATCCTGCGGGCCGCCAACAATGTGATCGGCCCGAACCCCAAGCTGTTTCCGAAAACCTTGTTCAGTGAACTCGGCGAGGGCGAACCGGTGCGGGTCGTGGACGCTGACAACGAAGAGCACGAGGCCGAACGTGCCGTTGCCCGTATACAGAGCCTCCGAGCGAACGGGATTGGTGGGGGCGTCCCAGACGCCCAGGGCAAGCAGTACAAAGAATTTCGCGACTTTGCGGTGCTCTACCGGGCCAACCACCAGGCTAAGCCATTTGAAAAGGCGCTGCGCAAAGCGGGCATTCCGTACAAGGTGTCTGGCGGCCAGAGCTTTTTTGACCGGGCCGAAATCCGCGACCTGTGCGCCTGGTTCCGCCTATGGAGCAATAACGACGATGACCCCGCGTTTTTGCGGGCAGTCACTACGCCCAAGCGCGGCATTGGCCACACCACCTTGGGCACCCTGGGGGTGTTTGCCACCCAGTACAAGCTGAGTCTGTTTGAGTCGCTGTTTTCGTCGTCACTCGCCAGTGTGCTGAGCGCCAAGGCACTGGGCAGCCTGCATGAGTTTGGCCGGTATATCAACGACCTTGAATACCGCGCGCGCCATACCGAGGGCGCCGAGGCGGCACTGGCGTTCATCATGGATTGGCTCAAAGAAATCGGGTACGAGAAACACCTCTACGACGGGGAAGACAGTGAGGGCGCCGCGTCTGCCAAGTGGAGCAATGTGATCGAGTTCTGCGAATGGATGGCCCAGCGCTGCGGCGGTCAGATTGACGATGCGGCCGGCGTGACCAACACGCGGGAAATCAAAAATCTGCTCGAAGTCTCGCAAACCATCGCCCTGCTCTCGACCATCAGCGAGCGGGAAAAAGACCAGAACGTGGTGACGCTCTCCACGCTGCATGCCTCCAAGGGCCTGGAGTGGCCGCATGTGATGCTGGTCGGTGTGACCGAAGGCATGTTGCCCTTCAAGCTGGGGGACGGCGCAGACACTTTGGGTGGCTCTAGCCTGGACCATGAGTCTGCCAATGAAGACATCGCCGCCCGCCTGCAGGAAGAGCGCCGCTTGATGTACGTGGGCATTACCCGCGCGCAGCGCAGTTTGGCGGTGAGCTGGACCCGCCGCCGCAAGAAAGGCCGGGAGATGGTCGCCGCCTTGCCCAGCCGGTTTATTGCCGAGATGGCACTGGACTCTGCGACCGCGAAAGAAGACCCGCGCGAAAAACTGCGCGCCCTGCGCGCAGAGTTCGCCGCCAAAGCCCTTGCTACAGCCGCCAGTGCGGCCGAAAAACCATGAAGAATCGCAAACACCTCGCTGTTGGTCTGCTCGTACTCTCTGCTCTCTCAGCGGCTAGCCATGCGCAAAAAAAGCCTGAACCCGCCACGGCCGACGCTTTGCTGGTGGAGTCTGTGGCGCCTGTCGAGACCCCGGTGCCCCTAGAGGTGGTGAGCTGCAAAAACCCCTCTGCAACGCCGCTATCGCGCTTCTGGGAGCTGGAGCCTGCCAGCGACTGCGGTACCTTCGGCTTGAGAGGGTATCGGCCTGTGAGTCTTGCAGTCATCGGCTCCGACAGCGTCAATACGGCACCCAGCTCGCCGGCGAGCGGACACACGGGTACCTTTCAGGCCTACACCAAGACCGAAACGCGTATCAACCTCTCCGTGCGGACCAAAGTGGCGCAGGGCCTGCTGACGGGCGGCGACCCCAACCGCTTGGATTCGTTGTGGTTTGCGTACAGCCAGCAGTCGTATTGGCAGCTTTTCAATGCGGATTTGTCGCGCCCTTTCCGCGCAACGGACCATGAGCCCGAGTTGATCTACATTTTCCCGATCGCCAGCGCCCTGCCCTCCGGCTGGCGCTTGCGCTACGGCGGTATCGGAGTGAACCACCAGAGCAATGGCCAAAGCTTGCCCCTTTCGCGGAGCTGGAACCGGATCATCGGGCGGGCCGGCTTGGAGTTCGGAAACCAAATCTCGATCACCGGCGCGCTATGGCAGCGCATTCCGGAGGACAGTGCCAGCGATGACAACCCCGATATCGTGGACCGCATTGGTCGCGCGGAAGTGTCGGCCGTCTGGAATGTGGATCCACACAACTCTTTGGCGCTGACCGTTCGCCATTCCCTGCAATCCAGCGATAGCGGATCTTTGCGTTTCGCTTGGTTCAAAAAAATCGGGAGTGCGACTGAGAACTCCAACCGGAGCAGTCTTCGCTTGCACACCGAGCTGTTTACCGGCTACGGTGACTCCTTGATGGACTACAACCGCCAGCGCACGGTGCTGAGCGTAGGGCTGACCCTGCTGGATTGGTAAGGGCTATCAGCGCAGCCCGCTCAAGCTGGAATGCACCGACGGCGCAAACCCTGAATCAGAGGGGGGCTCTGCGGGGCCGAACAGCACATCGTGCAAATCGGCCAGTTGCAGCATGGCCTCGACAGCTTCAGGCTTGAATCCGATGCGTGCATTCCCCATGCCATCGCCACCACTCATGATGAGTTGGTTGATGTAAGCACTGCACTCTTTGTAGCCCCACAGCGTACGGATCGTTTGGGCAATCCGGTGGTGGTGCAGTTCAACCCGCTCTAGGGCCTCTGCAGCCAGCACTTCAGGCTCTTTCTCATCCAGCCCCATCGGGCGGGTGGGGGCATCATCAAAATCCAAAGCACGATGGGCCGGATAGAGCCCGGGCATGCGGTGTTGCGCCGCGCTACCGTTCGGACGCGTATTGCCGGCTGCATCCAGCATGCTGTGTTGGGAATCCTGCGCAGCCAAGGCGTTGTCCCACAAACTCCAGGAAGTTTCAGGATCATCCTCAACTACTTCGAGCCCCCTGGAGTCTTGGGCCTCAGATCGCTGGGCCCCTCCGGACGCACTTTTGCCGAAAATTTTGCTGAACATGTGATACCCCAGATTGTTTTTTTATATCTGTGAAGCGCG
Organism: Rhodoferax potami; assembly: GCF_032193805.1. Classification (NCBI taxonomy): domain Bacteria; kingdom Pseudomonadati; phylum Pseudomonadota; class Betaproteobacteria; order Burkholderiales; family Comamonadaceae; genus Rhodoferax; species Rhodoferax potami. The sequence goes on from NZ_JAVBIK010000001.1 coordinate 1,495,216, forward strand.
GCTTTTTGCCTGTATCGCTCCCCCACTCCCGCCGCGTGCTGGAACCCACTCACACAGCATCTAAAGGTTAAACCCTTCGTTGCCTCAAGACAAGTGCCCATAGGGACTAGTGGCAAATCCAGAAAAGTAACAAGTACCGGCAAAGAAAAAGCGGCATCTCTTTGAAAGAAATGCCGCTTTATATCTGGTGGCCTGGGGCGGAATCGAACCACCGACACAAGGATTTTCAATCCTCTGCTCTACCGACTGAGCTACCGGGCCTAAGCCTTGAATTCTAGCATTAAATTTAGACGTTATTTCGTTTGCCGCGAGAAAGATCAACTCCGAGTTGTTTCAGCTTGCGGTAGAGATGGGTTCTTTCCAGCCCGGTCCGCTCGGCGACCCGCGTCATGGAGCCATTTTCTTTGACCAAATGGTATTCAAAGTAGGCCTTTTCAAACTCATCGCGAGCTTCCCGCAATGGCTTGTCTAATTCGAAATCTTGATGCGCTTGTGGACCTGTTTCAACAAGACTCACCACCGCGAGGGAATCGACAGCGATGGGTTCTGGCAATGCGCTGTATTCGACGGGTGATGGCGCCGCCTTGCGCACCGCACCACGCGTGAGCCCTTGCTCGACCGCTTTCAAGAGCTTTTGAAGTGTGACGGGCTTCTCGAGGAACGCGAGTGCTCCTATTTTTGTGGCCTCGACCGCAGTGTCGATGGTCGCGTGGCCGCTCATCATGATCACCGGCATGGTGAGGGCACCAGTGGAAGCCCACTCCTTCAACAGGGTGACGCCGTCGGTGTCAGGCATCCAGATATCCAGCAAGACAAGGTCCGGGCGCTCCCGCAGGCGGGCTGCGCGGGCTTGCGCTGCGTTTTCGGCGAGCTCTACCGTATGTCCTTCATCATTAAGGATTTCGGAAAGAAGCTCACGGATGCCGTGCTCGTCATCCACCACCAAAATATTCGCCATATTGCTTGCGCTGTCCCTTGTGAAACCCGTTTAGCGTTCAGGCCGCTGCGTCGGGTGCAATAGCCAATGATAACGACACTTGCGCACCCAAGATGACGCCATCTTTTTGTATGTTGCCTATGTCAATCCGCGAGCCATGCTCATCAGAAATCTTCTTCACCACAGCAAGTCCCAGGCCAGTTCCTCGGGTTTTGGTGGTGACATAGGGCTCAAACGCCCTTTTCAAAATGTTCTCGGAGAATCCGTCGCCCTGGTCCCGGATTGACAACCGGACCCTGCGGTTGGCGGATTGCCACTGGGTGCGAATGGTCACGGTGCGCACGGTGTCATGCGTAGTGGTTGCAGACAGGCATGCGTCCTGGGCGTTTTGCAACAGGTTATGAATGACCTGTCGCAACTGTTCGGCGTCGCCCAAAACGGGAGGACATTCGGGGTCCAACTCCAGGACTACGGGTACTTTGGTGTTTTCCAAGTCATACAGGTGGAGCACGTTTTTCACGAGGCTGTTGAGCATCAGGGGCTTTAGTTCGGCTGCAGGCAGGCGGGCGTAGTCACGAAACTCGTTGACCAAGCGCTTCATCGAGTCGACCTGATCCACGATAGTTTTGACGGACTTGATCAGAATTGCATTCTCAACCGCCTCTAACTTGCCGGTCAGTTTTTTTTCTAGACGCTCGGCGGAGAGTTGAATCGGCGTTAAGGGGTTTTTGATTTCATGTGCCAAACGACGGGCGACCTCGCCCCACGCTTGCGCGCGCTGGGCCGACACGATTTCCGTAATGTCATCAAATACCAATAACTGATGATGCGAAGGAAGCTCCGCCCCCCGCGCTACAAGGGTTACGGGTCCCTCGAAGGGGCTATTGACGGTGGATACCGAACCCGACAACTCAAACGGCTGCTGCCAATGGTCTATGGCTTGGTCCTGATTGCCTTCAACCAAAATATCGAACTGCTTTTTCGCCCCAGCGCCAAACAGTTCCAGACCTTGGATTTCGGATAGCAGCTGCCCTTCAAACTGCACCAAGTCTTTCTTCAGAATACGCGAGGCGCCCGGGTTGGAGCTCACGATGGCGCCGGTTGGGTCCAACACAATCACGCCTGACGTGAGGTTATCGAGGATCGTTTGCAGGTGGGCACGGGCCGAATTCACCTGCGACATACTGACTTCGACAGCCTGCCGCGCATCAGAGAGCTGCTGCGTCATGGACGCAAACGCGCGCGTGAGCCCGCCCAGCTCGTCGCGCCCCTGCAAAGCCAGTTTGGGCGTCAAGTCGCCTGCCGCCACCTGATTCACGCCTTCTGTCAGCAGCAACAAGGGGCGTGCGATTTGGTTTCCCAGCACAACTGCCAGCAAAATTGCAGCGAATACCGCCAAAAACAAGCTCAAGGTGAGTGTTCCGATGTACATGCGCTTCAACCCTTCCCGGCCCAACGCACGTTCTTGGTACTCGCGGTTTGCACGGTCAACAGCCAAAGCATTGCCGACGAGGCTTGTGGGGAGTGCTTTTGTGACCAACATGTAGCGCGCTTCGGATGCCAAGCCGAGGTTCGGGTTTGATATGGGCACCAAGGCTTTTATCCGGGCGGTTGTCAAACCATCCATCGCCACATCATCCAAGCCCTCTACCCATGCCAATGATCTCTGCTGTCTCGCACTTCGAAACTGGCTATTGGTTGGTTTATCCGGGCTCAGTTGAAACTTGGATTGACCGGTGCTCACGATCAACGCACCTGAGCCACTCCAGATCGTGATGTCGGTCGCACCCAGTTGGTCCAGCAACTTCTCTGCGATCAGACCAGAAGCCCCCTCCGGACTTTCAGCCAGTAGACCGGCAGCCGCTTTGGATTTGCCGGCAAGGTCGACGGTCAGCGTATCTAACGTGACCCGCCCCAAATTCAAACCCGCTTCGAGCGCACCTTCGACTTTGACGTCAAACCAGGTTTCGATGGAACGCGATACAAATTGGTAAGAGACGACATAGATCAACAGCCCGGGGGCTACACCCACCAGAGCGAAAATCGTGGCTAACTTCAGGAGCAGCTTGCTCCCGAATCGCCCTTGCCGAAGTCGCGTGACAAGCCGGTAACTCACCCATGCAATTGCGCCTACCAACAGGCTCGCAACCACCACATTCACCATGAAGAGCGTTTGGTAGCTGCTTTCGTAGAGTTCACGATTGTTAGTGGCCTGCGTCAGGAGATACAGCAAAGTAAGGCCGATCAGCACCATGACCGTGGAGCCAATCGCAATTGCGCGGCGCATCGGGCGCGATGTGTGCTGGACTTTCGTCGGATCAGCCCTTTCAGCGTGGGCCATGTCGCTCACTTGCTGAACTCCGGCAAAAGGGGCTGCGAGCGGAGGATGTTGATGTCCCAGTCCGTTTGCCCCAATAGCCCGATTTGGAAGGGGCGTGGCAATTGGCTTACATCCAAGTTGAACCGGAAATCTAAGCGATAACGCCCGGTCGGCTCCAACTCACCGGGCCCGGCTACTCGCCAGCGACTGATTTTTTTCACAGACGACATCGCAGCAGCCAAGGTGTCATAGGACTGACTCAGTGCCAAACCCTGACCGGCTGCGCTGGAGGGACCTGCACTGACGCTCACACGCCACCGCCTGGTCAGCGGCTGATAAGCGAGCTTGTAGTGCCTGGAGACTGCGGAGAGCGACTTGTCATACCAGTACCAGCGTTCTCTAAGCACTTCGGCTTCCGCCCGAAAATACACGGGGATGCCCCGCAGCAGGGCATCCTCTACCGAGGACGAAAGCTCGAATTGCACTTGTGCGTTGAGTACAACTTCTTCGGCATAGCGCTCCACCTCGAACTGGGTGACTTCCACTTGCGTTTGTGCAAAGCAAGGCCACAGCGCGGAGACAAACAGCAACGCGCACAGCCTGTGCAGGAGCTTTTCAAACCCTCGTCTTTTCGAACAGTGCATAGAAGAAGCCGTCATGGTCACCGATTTGATTGTCGGCCATGACGGACGAAGTGGGCACTGCAGCGGGAATTAAATGGCCGGGAGACTGAAGAAGGCGAGCGTCCTTGTTGTTATCTAGAAACGCTTTGACCTGTTCATCCCCCTCAGCCCGAAAAATGGAGCAGGTGCAGTACAGCAAGCGCCCACCCTCTTTCACCAAGGGCCATAGACCCTTGAGGATCCGCCGCTGCTCTGCGGCAAGCTGAACCACATCTGTGGGGCGGCGCAGCCAACGTATGTCGGGATGCCGCCGAACAATACCCGAAGCGGTACAGGGGGCATCCAGCAAAATGTAATCAAAAGGACGGCCATCCCACCAGGTGGCAGGTTCAGCGGCATCGGCGCAGAGCACCGTCGCAGTCAGGCCCAAGCGTTTCAAAGTTTGCTCGATTCGTTGCGCCCGGGTGGGGTCAATTTCCAACGCAAGGACATCCGCCTCGACGAGCTCTAAAAGGTGAGCAGTTTTTCCGCCTGGCGCAGCACATGCGTCCAAGATGCGTGGCCGTTCTTGAGGAGTAGCCGCCTCAAGCAAAAGTGTCGCAGCAACTTGGGCGGCACCGTCCTGCACGGAGACCCACCCCTCTTGAAAACCGGGGAGCTGGGTTACCGCGACTGGTTTCGCCAGTTCTATGCCTGAGCCGTAGGCGTTGCTGACCTCAATACCGGCTGTTTGCAGTGATAGTGCGTATTGCGCGCTTGTCACCTTGCGGAGGTTCACGCGCAACGTCATTGGGGGATGGCGATTAGCTGCCGTCAGCACCGCTTCCCAACGGTCAGGATGATCCTGCTGTACTTTTTTGATCCACCAAAGGGGATGATTCCAACGGGCCTCCAAGCGCCTATCTGCCTCTGCAAGAAGCTGGGGAGCCTCTCTCAAATACCGACGCAAGCATGCGTTGATGAAATTTGCCTGGGATCGGGTACGTGGGCATTGCTTGGCAGCCTCTACCGTTTGATTCACCAAAGTGAAAGCGTCGTAACTGGCATCTGCATCGTTCGATAGGAGGCCCAACGCGAGACACAACAATGCGTCAGCGTGTGGGGCTGGTGGCTTTTTTGCGAGGAGCGAGCGAATCGCCGTCGATCTGCCTTGATTCCGCCACGCATGAAAAGCCAATGCTTGAACCGCTCCACGCAAGTGAGGCGGCACAACGTCCATGGCAGCACTACCGGATTGACCGTTAGATACCTGCAAAAGGACATCTACAGTCGCCTTCAATTGACGCCACAGCTCGGGCGACCTTTGTATCTCACTCATTTGATCCCTATTAATGCACTGACCTTGAATCCGAAAAAATGTGCAACCCAACAAGCAGGCGGCTCACTGACGCCCTCGTTGTAGTCTTTCAATATCGCGTTCAAGGCATCTGAAATTACGATAACTTTCGCTGTACTTGCCTCCCACTCGAGGCGAAATGAATCGGGAACACAAGGCCCTGCCAAATCAGGAGGGGCAGAAACCCAAGCGCTCCATGCTGTCATCAACTTCGCCCAGCTCTCTGTTCGCTGCTGCTGGACATCTATATCCAGACGATCTCTTCGGGGAGCAGCCCAGACCTCCTCCATGAGTCGCAGCGCTTGTAGCCATTCCGCACGGTATTCGTCTGATGCGTTGTTTGACGTATCCGCAGGACTTGCAACCAAGCGATGTTGTAAGGGCACTATCCCTGACGAGACTTGCTTCTCGAGAGCGCTCAGTATCGCGAGTGCCCGCGCACGGAGCCGCATCAATCGATTGTGTACGCCCATTAACCAAAACAACAGGCAGGCACATAGCAACCACACATAAAGCGTCTGTCCCATTTCGAGCCTCGTTCTCTATTTGCAACTCAACAAAAAAAACGCCCCAAGTTGCGTGCAACCTGGGGCGTTTTTATTCAGAAGCGCAGATTACTCAGCAGAGGTATCGTCCGCACCAGCCACGTCCTCTGCCAAGTCAGCGGTACCAGCCAGTTCAGCGGCCTCAGCTTCGGCAATAGCACGCCGTTCAGCATCATCCATGGACTCACGGACTTTACGTGCTTCGTGATAAGCCAAGCCAGTACCAGCAGGAATCAAGCGACCGACGATCACGTTTTCCTTCAGTCCGCGCAGCTCGTCGCGCTTGCCCATGATGGCAGCTTCGGTCAACACACGGGTAGTTTCCTGGAACGAAGCCGCAGAAATGAAACTGTCTGTCGACAACGATGCCTTGGTAATACCCAAAAGCAAGTTGGTGAAGGTCGCAGGGATTTTGCCCTCGCCACGCAAAGCGTCGTTGGTGTTGAGCATTTCAGAGCGTTCCACCTGCTCACCATTGATGTAGCCGGAATCGCCAGCGTTTTCCACGACGACACGACGCAACATCTGACGAACAATCACTTCGATGTGCTTGTCGTTGATCTTCACGCCTTGCAAACGGTAAACGTCTTGCACTTCGTCCACGATGTAACGCGCCAACTCTTCCGAGCCCAACAAGCGCAGAATGTCTTGCGGATCGGCTGGGCCGTCCACCACCGACTCACCCTTGTTGACCACCTGGCCTTCGTGCACCAAGATGTTCTTTTCCTTGGGCACGAGCTCTTCCCAGACCTTGCCTTCTGGATCAGTGATTTGCAAACGAACCTTGCCTTTGGTTTCTTTACCGAAAGACACGGTACCGGTCACTTCAGCCAAGACACCCTTGTCTTTCGGTGAACGAGCTTCAAACAGTTCGGCCACGCGTGGCAGACCACCGGTAATGTCGCGGGTCTTTTGACCTTCGATAGGAATACGGGCCAGCACTTCGCCGGGGCCCACGTCCTGACCGTCACGCACCTGAACCAATGATCCCACAGGGAAACCGATAGTCACGGAGTGGTCGGTTCCGGGAATCTTCACTTCGTGACCCGATGCATCGATCAGCTTCACTTGTGGACGCACTACCTTGGCAGCGCCCCGGCGCTTGGGGTCGATAACCACCAAAGTCGACAAGCCTGTTACCTCATCCACCTGCTTTGCAACGGTCAGGCCTTCTTCGACGTTTTCGAAATGAGCCTTACCCGCGAACTCGGTAATGATGGGGCGTGTCAAAGGATCCCAGTTCGCCAGAATTGCGCCAGCCTTGATGGATTGATCTACCTTGACAGTCAACACGGCACCATAAGGAACCTTGTGGCGTTCGCGCTCGCGGCCATGCTCATCGTGAATGATGATTTCGCCGGAACGAGCAATCACCACCAACTCGCCCTTGCTGTTGGTCACATAGCGCATCGTTGCATTGAAGCCGATGTTGCCGTTAGATTTGGCTTCGACGCTAGAGGCGATCGCCGCACGGGATGCCGCACCACCGATGTGGAAGGTACGCATGGTCAGCTGAGTACCGGGTTCACCAATGGACTGCGCTGCAATCACGCCGACCGCTTCGCCACCGTTGATCAAACCACCGCGACCCAAGTCACGTCCATAGCACTTGGCACAGATACCAAAGCGGGTTTCACATGTAAGAGCGGTGCGGACCTTGACTTCGTCGACGCCAGCAGCTTCCAGCATTTCGATTTCGTCTTCGTCCAGCATGGAGCCCGCGGGCAACAGCACGCCACGTGTTTCAGGGTGCAAGACATCATCCGCAGCGGTACGACCGAGAATACGATCGCGCAGGGATTCAATCACTTCACCGCCTTCAACAATGGCGCGCATCAGGTACCCACCGTGTGTGCCGCAGTCTTGCTCGGTCACAACCAGATCCTGGGTCACATCGACCAAACGACGTGTCAGGTAACCGGAGTTCGCTGTCTTCAACGCGGTATCGGCCAGACCCTTACGGGCACCGTGGGTGGAGATGAAGTACTCCAACACGTTCAGACCTTCGCGGAAGTTCGCGGTAATAGGCGTTTCAATAATGGAGCCATCAGGCTTGGCCATCAGACCCCGCATACCGGCCACCTGACGGATCTGGGCAGCAGAGCCGCGGGCACCGGAGTCGGCCATCATGTAGATGGAGTTGAAGGATTCCTGTTGTACCTGGTTGCCATGGCGATCGGTGACCAATTCCTTGGACAACTTGGCCATCATCACCTTGGACACTTCGTCACCCGACTTGCCCCAGATATCCACCACCTTGTTGTAGCGCTCACCGGAAGTCACCAGACCGGACACATACTGCTGTTCGATCTCTTTTACTTCCTTCTGGGCGCGACCGATGATGTCGTGCTTTTCCTGTGGCACCAACATGTCGTCGATACAGATAGAAATACCTGCCTTCGTTGCCAAACGGAAACCGCTTTGCAGCAGCTTGTCGGCAAACACCACGGTTTCCTTCAGTCCGCACTTGCGGAAGGACACGTTGATGAGCTTGGAAATTTCCTTCTTCTTCAACGCTTTGTTGATGTTGGCGAAAGGCAGTCCCTTGGGCAGGATTTCAGACAACAAGGCGCGACCTGCGGTGGTTTCCCACAGCTTAGTTTCAGGCACGAATTCGCCAGTTTCCTTGTTCTTGGTCCATTCGGTCAAACGAACGTTGATACGTGCGTTCAGTTCCACTTGGCCCGCGTCGAAAGCGCGCTGGACTTCACCGGTATCCGCAAACACCAGACCCTCACCCTTGCCGTTGATACGGTCACGGGTGGTGTAGTACAAGCCCAACACCACGTCTTGCGAAGGAACGATGGAAGGTTCGCCGTTGGCAGGGAACAGCACGTTGTTGGAGGCCAGCATCAAGGTGCGGGCTTCCATCTGCGCTTCCACCGACAGCGGTACGTGCACAGCCATTTGGTCACCGTCGAAGTCGGCGTTGAAGGCCGCGCAAACGAGAGGGTGCAACTGGATAGCCTTGCCTTCAATCAGAATAGGCTCAAAAGCTTGGATACCCAAACGGTGCAGCGTTGGCGCACGGTTCAGCATCACGGGGTGCTCTTTGATGACCTCTTCCAGAATGTCCCACACCACGGGGGTGCCGGATTCAACTTCTTTCTTGGCAGCCTTGATGGTGGTCGCAATGCCCATGGCTTCCAGGCGCGCGAAGATGAATGGCTTGAACAATTCCAAGGCCATCAGCTTAGGCAGACCGCACTGGTGCAGTTTGAGCGTTGGGCCCACGGTAATCACGGAACGACCGGAGTAATCCACGCGCTTGCCCAGCAAGTTCTGGCGGAAACGGCCGCTCTTGCCCTTGATCATGTCGGCCAAGGACTTCAAGGCGCGCTTGTTGGCGCCAGTCATAGCCTTGCCGCGACGGCCGTTGTCCAGCAAGCTGTCCACGGCTTCTTGCAGCATCCGCTTTTCGTTGCGGGCAATGATTTCAGGGGCCTTCAACTCCAGCAAACGGCGCAGACGGCTGTTGCGGTTGATCACGCGGCGATACAGGTCGTTCAAGTCGGAGGTCGCAAAGCGGCCGCCGTCCAAGGGAACCAAGGGACGCAAGTCCGGTGGCAGAACTGGCAACACGTCCAACACCATCCACTCAGGCTTGATGCCGGACTTCTTGAAGGCTTCCAGCACTTTGAGGCGCTTGGCGTTCTTCTTGATCTTCAGCTCAGAGCCGGTCAGGTCGTTGCGCAGCTTCTCGATGGAACCGTCGATGTCGATGCTTTCCAGCAAGTCCTTGATGCCCTCGGCGCCCATTTTGGCAATGAATTCATCGCCATACTCTTGGAATTTTGCGTCGTAATCGTCCTCAGACATGATGCTGTATTTCTTCAGCGGGGTCATGCCGGGGTCGGTCACCACGTATGCTTCAAAGTACAACACGCGCTCGATGTCACGCAAAGTCATGTCCAGCACCAAGCCCAAACGGCTAGGCAAAGACTTCAAGAACCAGATGTGTGCGCAAGGAGCCGCCAAGTCAATGTGACCCATGCGTTCACGACGCACTTTGGTCTGTGTGACTTCAACGCCGCATTTTTCGCAGATCACACCGCGGTGCTTCAGGCGCTTGTATTTACCGCACAAGCATTCATAGTCTTTGATGGGTCCGAAAATCTTGGCGCAAAACAGACCGTCACGCTCAGGCTTGAAAGTGCGGTAGTTGATGGTTTCAGGTTTTTTAACTTCGCCGAAAGACCAGGAACGGATCTTTTCAGGCGACGCCATGCCGATCTTGATGGCATCAAAATGCTCATCGGGCGTGAACTGCTTGAACAGGTCGAGTAAAGATTTCATGTGACTCTTTCCCTTGTCTTTAAGAACGATCCAGCTCAATGTCGATGCCCAAGGAACGGATTTCCTTGACCAGCACATTGAACGATTCCGGCATGCCGGCTTCAATAGAGTGTTCGCCCTTGACGATGTTTTCGTACACCTTGGTACGACCTTGCACGTCATCGGACTTGACCGTCAGCATTTCCTGCAGCACGTAAGAAGCACCGTAGGCTTCCAGCGCCCACACTTCCATTTCACCGAAGCGCTGGCCACCGAACTGGGCCTTACCGCCCAGCGGCTGTTGGGTCACCAAGCTGTATGGGCCGGTAGAGCGGGCGTGCATCTTGTCGTCCACCAAGTGGTGCAGCTTCAGGTAGTGCATGTAGCCGACGGTGGTGGTGCGCTCGAAAGCATCACCACTTCGTCCGTCATACAGTTGGGCTTGTGTGCGGGTAGCGGTCAAACCCTTGGCCTTGGCCACGTCATCCGGATACGCCAACTGCAGCATGTCACCGATTTCTTTTTCGGTAGCGCCATCAAACACGGGTGACGCGAACGGCACACCGGTAATCAGCTCTTTGGCCATGTCTTGGACTTCGCTGTCCGTCAACTGAGCGAGGTCTTCCTTGCGACCGGTGCTGTTGTACACCTGCTCCAGGAAACCACGGATCTCGGTAGAGGCCGCTTCGCGTTGCAGCATGTCGCCAATGCGCTGACCCAAGCCCTTGCCGGCCCAGCCCAAGTGCACTTCCAACACCTGACCAATGTTCATACGCGATGGAACGCCCAGAGGATTCAGCACGATGTCCACCGGTGTACCGTCCGCGAGGTAAGGCATGTCTTCAACAGGAGTGATCTTGGAGACCACACCCTTGTTACCGTGACGGCCGGCCATCTTGTCACCGGGCTGCAAGCGACGCTTGACCGCGATGTAGACCTTGACCATCTTCAACACGCCTGCAGGCAGCTCGTCGCCTTGCGTCAACTTCTTGCGCTTTTCTTCAAAAGCGAGGTCGAAGCTGTGGCGAGTTTGCTCCAGGGAGTTCTTGATGCTTTCGAGCTGGCTTGCCACCTCTTCGTCCGCAGGACGGATGTCAAACCAGTGGAACTTCTCCACAGAAGTCAGGTAAGCCTTGTCGAGCTTGGTGCCCTTGGCCAGCTTTTGCGGGCCGCCATTGGCGACTTTGCCAGTCAACAACTTTTCGATACGGTCAAATGCGTCCGCTTCCACGATACGCAGCTGATCGTTCAGGTCGAGGCGGAACCGCTTGAGCTCGTCGTCAATGATCTGCTGTGCACGACGGTCACGCTGAATGCCTTCGCGGGTGAACACTTGGACGTCGATGACGGTGCCGGAGCTGCCCTGATCCACGCGCAGAGAAGTGTCCTTCACGTCGCTGGCCTTCTCGCCGAAGATCGCACGCAAGAGCTTTTCTTCAGGAGTGAGCGTGGTTTCGCCCTTGGGCGTGACCTTGCCAACCAAGGTGTCGCCCGGCAGAACTTCTGCACCCACATAAATGATGCCGGACTCGTCCAGACGGTTGAGCTGCTGTTCGCTCAAGTTGGGGATATCGCGCGTAATTTCTTCCGCACCCAACTTGGTGTCACGCGCCATCACCACGAGTTCTTCGATGTGGATGGAGGTGTAGCGGTCTTCCGCCACTACGCGCTCGCTGATCAAGATCGAATCTTCGAAGTTGTAGCCGTTCCACGGCATAAACGCGACCAACATGTTCTGACCAATGGCGATTTCACCCAGGTCAGTCGATGCGCCGTCGGCAATCACGTCGCCCTTGGCGAGCTTGTCGCCCTTCTTCACGATGGGGCGCTGATGGATGTTGGTGTTCTGGTTGGAACGCTGATACTTGATCAGGTTGTAGATATCCACACCGACTTCACCGGCTTGCGCTTCTGCATCGTTTACGCGGATCACGACTCGAGTCGCATCGACGTAATCGACGATACCGCCACGGGTCGCTGTCACCACAGTGCCGGAGTCGACCGCGGCGACGCGCTCGATACCGGTACCCACCATCGGTTTTTCAGGACGCAAAACGGGCACGGCTTGACGTGACATGTTGGCACCCATCAAAGCGCGGTTGGCGTCATCGTGTTCCAGGAATGGAACCAGAGAAGCAGCCACCGACACGATCTGGGCAGGCGACACGTCCATGTACTGAACGCGGTCAGCGCTCACCAGAATGGATTCACCCTTTTCACGTGCAGACACTAGGTCGCCGGTCAGCGTACCTTCCTTGTCCAGTGCCGCGTTGGCCTGGGCAATAACGTACTTGCCTTCTTCAATCGCAGACAGGTAGTCGATGTCATTGGTGACTTTGCTGTCCACCACACGGCGATAAGGGGTTTCAATGAAACCGTACTCGTTCAGGCGTGCGTACAGCGCCAAAGAGTTGATCAGGCCGATGTTTGGACCTTCGGGAGTTTCGATAGGACACACGCGACCATAGTGGGTCACGTGCACGTCTCGCACTTCGAAGCCAGCTCGCTCGCGGGTCAAACCACCAGGGCCAAGGGCCGATACACGGCGCTTGTGGGTGATTTCTGCCAGCGGGTTGGTCTGGTCCATGAACTGGGACAGCTGCGAAGCGCCAAAGAATTCCTTCAAGGCTGCCGAAATCGGCTTGCTGTTGATCAGGTCATGCGGCATCAGTGGCTCTTGCTCTGCCTGACCCAAACGTTCTTTCACCGCTTTTTCGATGCGCGCCAAACCAGTTCGGTATTGGTTCTCGGCCAATTCGCCCACACAACGTACGCGGCGGTTACCCAAGTGGTCGATGTCATCGACGTCACCACGGCCATTGCGCAGATCCACCAAGATCTTGACGACAGCCAGGATGTCTTCGTTGGTCAGCACCATCGGGCCGGTAGATTCCGTGCGGCCCATCTTGGCGTTGAACTTCATACGACCCACGCGAGACAAATCGTAGGTATCGGGGTTGTAGAACAAACGCTGGAACAGCGCCTGAACTGCGTCCTCTGTGGGCGGCTCGCCGGGACGCATCATGCGGTAGATAGCCACGCGTGCTGCGAACTCGTCTACCGTTTCATCGGTGCGCAGGGTTTGCGAAATGTAGGCGCCCTGGTCCAACTCGTTGGTGTAGATGCAAGCCAAGTCCTGAATACCTGCAGTGCGCAGTTTCTTCAGGAGTGCTTCTGTAAGCTCTTCGTTGGCCTTGGCCACGATTTCGCCGGTATCGCCGTCGACCACATTGCGCGCGACGACGCGGCCAATCAAAAAGTCTTCAGGGACGCTGATGTGTGTAGTGCCGGACTGTTCCAGTTCACGGGTGTGACGTGCTGTGACGCGCTTGTCCTTGGCAACAATGACCTTGCCCGACTTATCTGTGATGTCAAAGCGTGCGACTTCGCCACGCAAGCGCTCAGCCACGAATTCCATTTGCGCGCCACTGTCCATCAAGCGGAAGTTGTCGTTCACAAAGAAGTTGGCGAGGATGGACTCATTGTTCAGACCGATGGCCTTGAGCAAGATCGTGACCGGCATTTTGCGGCGACGGTCCACACGGAAATACAGCAAGTCTTTGGGGTCAAATTCAAAGTCTAGCCAAGAACCACGGTACGGGATGATGCGCGCAGAGAACAGCAATTTGCCCGAGCTGTGGGTCTTGCCCTTGTCATGTTCGAAGAACACGCCAGGGGAACGATGTAACTGGGACACGATCACGCGCTCAGTACCGTTGATGATGAAAGAGCCCTTGCCAGTCATCAGGGGCACTTCGCCCATGTAGACCTCTTGCTCTTTGACTTCCTTGACCACCTTGTTCTGACCGGTCGAAGACTCGCGGTCATAAATGATCAGTTGCACTTTGGCACGAACCGCAGATGCATAGGTCAAGCCACGGGTCTGGCATTCACGAACGTCAAAAGCTGGCTTGGCCAAGTTGTACTCGAGGTACTTCATTTCCACGAAACCGTTGTGCGAAACGATCGGGAAAGCAGCTTCGAAGGCAGCTTGCAAGCCCTCGGCGGTACGCTTTTTCGGTGTGATATCTGCTTGCAAGAACGCTGTGTAGGCGTCTTTTTGCATTTGCAGCAGGTAAGGGATCTCTAGCACGCTATCGCGACTACCGAAGTTTTTGCGAATTCGCTTGCGTTCTGTGTATGTGTAAGCCATTAGATCTCCGGGCAAAGGCTGAGGAATCCTGGGGGTCCTAGGCGACTGTCGCGTTGAGCATTCTCAACAGACTTGGCGATTGGCCACTACCAATCATTGGCGGACGGTCACGCGTTGCACGCGACCCGTACCAAGGCATCTTCTGCAGTCGGATCAGAAGACACAGGAAAGGAGTTCGTCACTACTTTCCTGTGCACACTAATACGGAGCCTACAAGCGGCAAAGGCTGGAGGCTCTTTTCGAACCTCCAGCCCATGCGAATCGGTCGATTACTTGAGTTCGACCTTAGCGCCAGCTTCTTCCAGCTTCTTCTTAGCAGCGTCAGCGTCAGCCTTGGACACGCCTTCCTTGACTGCCTTAGGTGCGCCGTCAACCAGGTCCTTGGCTTCTTTCAAGCCCAGACCAGTGATTTCGCGCACTGCCTTGATGACGGACACTTTGTTCGCGCCAGCGTCTGTCAAGACAACGTTGAATTCAGTCTTCTCTTCTGCAGCAGCAGCGGCACCGCCACCAGCAGCAGCAGGAGCAGCCATAGCAGCAGCGCTCACACCAAATTTCTCTTCGATGGCTTTCACCAGGTCGTTGAGTTCCATGACCGTCATGCTGTCCAGCGCGGTCAAAAATGCGTCTTTATCGAATGCCATTTTGATTTCCTAACAATATTGGTTACTACAGACAGGCAGCGATTACGCTGCAGCTGCCTCTGCGGGGGCAGCTTCTGCTGCGCCAGCGCCACGCTGTTCCGCCAATGCCGACAACACACGTGCTGTACGGGAAATGGGGGACTGCATCAAGCCCAACAACTGAGCCAACAACACTTCCTTCGAAGGGATGCTTGCCAATTGCTTCACGCCGTTCACGTCCAGGGCCTTACCGCCGTACGCACCAGCACGGATCACCAACTTGTCGTTGGTTTTCGCGAACTCGGCAACCACCTTAGCGGCAGCCACTGCGTCTTCGGAAAAGCCGTAGATCAGAGGACCGGTCATCTGGTCGGACACAATTTCAAACGCGCTGCCAGCAACGGCGCGGCGGGCCAAGGTGTTTTTCAACACACTCAGACTCACACCAGCGCTGCGTGCTGTGTTACGCAGTTTGGTCATGTCAGCGACCGTGATGCCACGGTATTCCGCGATCACGAGCGTTTGAGCTTTAGCGGCGAGGCCGGTCACATCACTGATGACCGCTTCTTTCTCACTGCGATTCAGACTCAAGGTCTACTCCTTTAAATGCACTTTGCAACTTACGCTGCTCATGCTCCACATTGCAGCGACCAACTGTTAACAGAACTCTCATTCCATCTGCAGCGGGATCGCCATCTGCGTTGGCAAAAATTAAGTGCCTATGGCACACCAACGGTCTTGGATGGCCCGGTTGCACCTTAACAGCACCCCCGGCCCACCACATCGGATTGGCCCGAGGACCAACCCAAATTCACGATTACGCCGCGATAGACTGGATGTCGACGCGAACGCCAACGCCCATCGTGGAAGACACCGCCACTTTACGCAGGTACAGACCCTTGCTAGATGCGGGCTTAGCTTTATTCAAAGCATCGACCAAAGCGGCCAAGTTACCTTGCAACTGGCCAGCTTCGAACGAACGACGACCGATGGTGCTGTGCACGATACCGGCCTTGTCAACGCGGAACTGCACTTGACCAGCCTTTGCATTCTTCACTGCTGTAGCAACGTCTGGAGTCACTGTGCCAACCTTGGGGTTAGGCATCAAACCGCGTGGTCCAAGGATCTGACCCAATGTACCCACGATACGCATCGCATCAGGAGCAGCAATCACGATATCGAAAGGCATGTCACCAGCCTTCACCATGGCGGCGAGGTCGTCCATACCAACCACATCTGCACCGGCGGCTTTAGCTTCTTCAGCCTTAGCACCTTGAGCAAACACAGCAACGCGCTTTGTCTTGCCGGTGCCGTTAGGCAACACAACAGCACCGCGAACTACTTGATCAGACTTCTTAGCATCAATCCCCAGTTGCACTGCAACGTCGATGGACTCATCGAACTTTGCGTTAGCAAATTCCTTGACCAAAGCCAAAGCATCAGTCAATGCGTACAGCTTGAGGCTGTCGATTTTGCCCACTTGGGTCTTTTGTTTTTTAGTCAGCTTGGACATTTACACGCCCTCCACATTCACGCCCATGGAACGGGCAGAGCCAGCGATAGTACGAACAGCAGCGTCGAGGTCGGCGGCAGTCATGTCCTTCATCTTGGTCTTTGCGATTTCTTCCAGCTGTGCGCGGGTGATCTTGCCAACCTTGTCTACGTGGGGACGGGCAGAACCCTTGTCCAACTTGATAGCCTTTTTGATCAAGACTGTTGCAGGTGGAGTTTTGATAACAAAAGTGAAGCTCTTGTCAGCAAATGCGGTGATCACCACAGGCAGTGGCAGACCTGGCTCAACACCTTGGGTCTGGGCATTGAATGCCTTGCAGAATTCCATGATGTTCAGGCCACGTTGACCCAATGCGGGGCCAATAGGTGGGGATGGGTTGGCCTTACCGGCCGGTACTTGCAGCTTGATAAAGCCGACAATCTTCTTTGCCATGATTTCTCCTGACGGGTCAAACGCCTCAAACCAGCAACTGGTCTCAGCTCCCCGGGGCTAGCGACTCAAAAGTTACCTAAAGTGCCGAGTCGAAAAACACTTTAAGTCGCGGCGCGATGCGCCAAAAATTGTCAGGTCTTCTCGATTTGAGAAAACTCCAGTTCGACCGGAGTAGAGCGACCAAAGATAGTGACCGAAACGCGCACCTTGCTCTTTTCGTAGTTCACATCTTCCACTGAACCATTGAAGTCGGTAAAAGGACCTTCCTTCACCCGAACAAACTCACCGACCACAAACTCAATCTTGTGTCGGGGCTTGTCAGTACCTTCTTGCATCTGATTGACGATTTTCATCACTTCAGACTCAGAAATAGGCGCTGGGCGGTTTTTAGCACCACCCACAAACCCTGTAACTTTGTTCGTGTGCTTGACCAAATGCCATGTATCGTCATCCATGACCATCTCAACCAAGACGTAGCCCGGAAAGAACTTGCGCTCAGTGGTTTTCTTTTGGCCGTTTTTGACTTCGACGACCTCTTCCATGGGAACCAGGATGCGACCGAACTTGGATTGCATGCCAGCGCGCTGGATACGCTCCAAAATATTGCGCTCCACGGCCTTCTCCATGCCGGAGTACGCATGAACCACGTACCAACGCAAATCTGGATTGGCAGCAGACGCAGCCGCTTCCGCAGCGGGAACTAGCACATCGTCAGTCATCATTTCTTCCATCCCAGGATCAAGTCGTAAAAGAGCCACTCCAGCGTCTTGTCAGTCAGCCACAAGAACACTGCCATGATCAACACAAATCCAAAAACGTAAGCCGTGATCTGAATGGCTTCTTTGCGCTCAGGCCAGACCACTTTTTTTACTTCACGCCATGCGTCGCGCCCGAATGCAATCAACTGGCGCCCGGATTCCGAAGAAAAGAAGGCGGCAGCAGACAACGCAAGTCCAACCAACAAAGCACCCCATTGCGCAACCTGACCTTGCTTGCCCAATAGATAAAAGGCAGCCAATGCCGCCAACAACAACACCACAGCCGCAGCAAGCTTGAACTTGTCTGCGCCCGTGTTGACGGTTTCAATTTGAGTCGATGCCATGTTATTTTTTCGCGTTTGCTTGCATTCGGTTTCAGCGACCTTAAGACGCTGAAGCCCGCTACACGGTAGCGGGCTCTTGGTTATCCACCGAATTCTGTTTCGGTGGCAGGGGCAGTAGGAATCGAACCTACAACCTTCGGTTTTGGAGACCGACGCTCTGCCAATTGAGCTATACCCCTACAGACTTTCCTTTACGCGATGATTTTGGCAACCACGCCGGCGCCCACGGTACGACCGCCTTCGCGAATAGCGAAACGCAGGCCTTCTTCCATGGCGATGGGGTTGATCAACTTCACAGTGATGGACACGTTGTCACCAGGCATCACCATTTCTTTGCCTTCTGGCAACTCGATCGCACCGGTCACGTCCGTAGTACGGAAGTAGAACTGGGGACGGTAGTTGTTGAAGAAAGGAGTGTGACGTCCGCCTTCGTCCTTGGACAAAACGTAGATTTCGCCAGTGAAGTGGGTGTGTGGCTTGATCGAACCGGGCTTGCACAGCACTTGGCCGCGCTGCACGTCTTCGCGCTTGGTGCCGCGCAACAGGATACCGACGTTATCGCCTGCTTGACCTTGGTCGAGCAGCTTGCGGAACATTTCGACGCCTGTGCAGGTGGTCTTTTGTGTGTCGGCGATACCAACGATTTCGATTTCTTCGCCAACCTTGATGATACCGCGCTCAACGCGACCTGTCACCACGGTGCCGCGACCGGAGATCGAGAACACGTCTTCCACGGGCATCAGGAATGCGCCGTCCACTGCGCGCTCTGGCAGGGGGATGTAGGAGTCAAGTGCGTCAGCCAACTTCATGATCGCGCCTTCGCCCAGGTCACCCTTGTCGCCTTCCATGGCGAGCTTGGCGGAACCGTGGATGATGGGGGTGTCGTCGCCTGGGAAGTCGTACTTGGACAGGAGTTCGCGAACTTCCATTTCGACCAGTTCCAACAACTCAGCGTCGTCAACCATGTCGCACTTGTTCAGGAACACGATGATGTAAGGCACGCCCACTTGACGAGCCAACAAGATGTGCTCACGTGTCTGGGGCATTGGGCCGTCAGCTGCGGAGCAAACCAGAATAGCGCCGTCCATTTGTGCCGCGCCAGTGATCATGTTCTTCACATAGTCAGCGTGCCCGGGGCAATCCACGTGTGCATAGTGGCGGTTGGCGGTTTCGTACTCAACGTGTGCAGTGTTGATGGTAATGCCGCGTGCTTTTTCTTCAGGTGCTGCGTCGATCTGGTCGTACGCTTTGGCGGATCCACCAAACTTGGCTGCCAACACAGTGGTGATAGCCGCTGTCAGTGTGGTCTTGCCGTGGTCCACATGACCAATGGTGCCAACGTTGACGTGTGGCTTGGTACGTGTGAATTTTTCTTTACCCATGCTTAGCTCCGAAAAGTAATAGGTTCAAACAAATAACTATCGCCGTACTACCGCCATCACAAGCATGCCAGCGGCAACGCCAAAATTGGTGCCCTTTGCGGGAATCGGACCCGCGACCTCTCCCTTACCAAGGGAGTGCTCTACCACTGAGCCAAAAGGGCAAAGATTTGCTTGCGCAAACCTTGATATTTCAACACAACAAACACAGCAACTTGCGACTTTGGAGCGGGGTAGGAGAATCGAACTCCTCGCTTTAGCTTGGAAGGCTAAGGTATTACCACTATACGAACCCCGCACAGGCCCGCCAATCTAACAGTCTTTCAAGTCACTGGTGGAGAGGGCTGGATTCGAACCAGCGTACTCGTAAGAGGGCAGATTTACAGTCTGCTGCCATTAACCACTCGGCCACCTCTCCTTCGGTGAACCCCGGATTATGCCAGCTTTATTCCAACGCGTCACCTTCGCGCTGTTTTTTTTGCAAATTGCACTGAAATAGTTCTTGAGCGCCCAGCATCCGGGACGAATCACTCTTCGGACAAGATCCGGTTTGCCTCGGAAAAATGTCCACACCCGATGAAGGGAACAGGTGGACGCAAGGCAGAAAGTGGCGAGGGATGATTCGCGCACAACACGGTATGGCGAGTCTCGTCTATCAGCGTCCGCTTGCTTTGAGCATGCGCCCCCCAGAGCATGAAAATCACACGGCCTGGGGCACCCGATACCGCGCTGATGGCTGCATCCGTCAGAGTCTCCCAGCCGCGGCGTGCATGGCTCGCGGGCTTCCCCTCCTCCACCGTCAAGCAGGTGTTGAGCAGCAAGACACCCCGACTTGCCCACGACAACAGGCTGCCCTGCGTCATGAGAAAGCAGCTATCGAGCGCGAGAGGCTCGCGCGCCAGTTCTTTGAAAATATTGCGCAAAGAAGGTGGGACAGCGACTCCGGGCGCCACCGAAAAAGCAAGACCTTCCGCTTGGCCGCGGCCATGGTAGGGGTCTTGCCCGAGGATGACCACTCTGACGGATTTCAACGGCGTGAGCTCCAAGGCACGCATTGGCTGCGGAGGAAAAATGACCGCGCCCGCCGCCAAACGCTGCCTGAGGAATGCGAGCAGCCCTTGGCCAACCGCGCCCGAGAAAAATGGATCGGTGACGGCCTGCCAACTCGGATGAACCGGCCACCGCCCGGGATCAGCAGACTGCAATTGCGAGTTCGCAAAAGCGGGCCCGCCCCCGTCATCCGGCAGCAGCGAAAACTGCATGCGGGTCAGCCGAACAGCGCTTCCAGCGCCTCGCCGGGCTCTGGCGCCCGCATGAACGCCTCGCCCACCAGAAATGCGTTCACACCGGCGGCGCCCATGCGCAAAACATCGTCCCGGGTGTGAATGCCGCTCTCGGTTACCAAGAGCTTGTCCGCCGGCACCATGGCCCGCAAGGCGAGCGTGGTGTCCAGCGTCACTTCGAACGTTTTCAAATTGCGGTTGTTGATGCCCAGCAGCGGCGTTTTGAGCTTCAAGGCACGCTCCAACTCGGCTTGGTCATGGACCTCCACCAGCACCGCCATATCGAGGCTGAGAGCAATTGCTTCCAAGTCTTTCATTTGCGCATCGTCCAGGCACGCAGCAATCAGCAGGATGGCGTCAGCGCCCATGGCGCGCGATTCATAAATTTGATAGGGATCGACCATGAAATCTTTGCGCAATACCGGCAACTGGCAGCTGGCGCGCGCTTGCTTCAGGTAGTCCACCTCGCCCTGAAAAAACTGCACATCGGTCAGTACCGACAAACACGCCGCGCCATGCTCTGCATAGCTCTGCGCAATATCCGCAGGAATGAAGTCTTCCCGAATCACGCCCTTGGAAGGACTGGCCTTTTTCACCTCGGCAATCACCGCCGGTTTGCCTGCTGAAATCTTGCTGCGCAGCGCACCCACGAAGTCGCGTGTTAGCACCCGCGATTCCGCGTCGGCTCGCACGATCTCCAATGATTTACGGCGGATAGCGGCCGCCACTTCCTGGTGCTTAACGGCTACGATTTTGTCGAGAATGTCGCTCATGATATTTCCTGTTATTTAGTTCGCCAGCCGGGCACTCAAGGCTACCAGCGCATCCAGCTTGGCCTTCGCCGCTCCTGATTCGATAGCAGCTTGCGCCAGCTTGATGCCGGCTTCCATAGATTCCGCCACATTGGCGGCATAAAGTGCGACACCGGCATTCAAGACCACAATGTCTTTGGCCGGCCCGCTTTGGTTGTTCAGCACGCCCATCAACATGGCTTTGGAGTCCTCAGCGGTTTCCACCTTCAGGGCCCGGTTGCTGGCCATGACCATGCCGAAGTCTTCGGGGTGGATTTCGTATTCGCGGATTTCGCCGTTCTTGAGCTCACCCACCAGCGTGCCGGCGCCCAAGCTCACCTCGTCCATGCCATCACGGCCGTAGACCACGATAGCGTGTTCCGCGCCCAAGCGCTGCAAAGCGCGCACCTGGATACCCACCAAATCAGCGTGGAACACGCCCATGAGGATGTTGGGGGCGCCGGCCGGGTTGGTCAGCGGGCCCAAGATGTTGAAGATGGTGCGGACACCCATTTCCTTGCGCACTGGAGCCACATTCTTCATGGCAGGGTGGTGGTTCGGCGCGAACATGAAGCCGATACCCTGCTCCGCCACGCACTGGGCGATCTGCTCGGGTTTGAGGTTGATGTTCAGGCCCAATGCCTCCAACACATCGGCGCTGCCGCTTTTGCTGCTCACGCTGCGCCCGCCATGCTTGCTGACCTTGGCGCCTGCCGCAGCGGCCACAAACATGCTGCAAGTGGAGATGTTGAAAGTGTGGCTGCCGTCGCCGCCCGTGCCCACGATGTCCACCAGATTGGTTTTGTCCGCGACCTCCACCTTGGTAGAAAACTCGCGCATCACCTGCGCGGCGGCGGTAATTTCGCCGATGGTTTCCTTTTTAACGCGCAGGCCGGTAATGATGGCTGCCATCATCACGGGAGACATCTCGCCGGACATGATCTGGCGCATCAGGTGCAGCATCTCGTCGTGAAAGATTTCACGGTGTTCGATGGTGCGCTGCAAGGCCTCTTGAGGGGTGATTTTGACGGTGTGCGGCATGACAGACTCCTTAGACTTTGGGCGCTGCACTCAGCGCCAATTTGATTCCGAAACCGACAAACAAGGCGCCGGCCAGCCGGTCGAGCCAATGCATGCCCCTCTGGATCGCAGCGGTTCGCTGCGCGGCCCAAGCCGCCAGGACGGCATAACCGATATTGATCGGGATGGCGTTGAGATTGAACAGCACCCCCAGCACCAGAAAAGCCACCGTGGGATGGGCTGCGCCCGGCGTAATGAACTGCGGCACAAAGGCCAGAAAAAACAGCGCCACTTTGGGGTTGAGTGCGTTCGTCCAAAAGCCTCTGAAAAACAAAGATTTTAGGCCTCCAGCCATCACAGAATCTTCGCTTCCCGCTTCTATTTTGATAGCATCCGGTGTCCTGGACAGGAGCAGCCGCACACCTACGTACAGCAAGTAGGCCGCCCCCACCCACTTGAGCACACTGAACGCCATGGCCGAGGTCGCCATCAGCGCGCTCACCCCCAAGCCGGCCGCCACAATGTGCACAAAGCAACCGGCCGTGATCCCCAACGCGGCCACGATACCTGCCCGCACCCCGCTGCGCAGGGCGCTACTCACGATGTAGAGCACATCGGGGCCCGGGGTCAGGTTCAGCAACCAGCCCGACAGCACAAACAAACCAAGGTGCTCGATTCCCAGCTCTGCGAGCATCCCGCGCGCCTCCGCTTAGTAGACCGCGGCGCCGGGCAGCGCAGCAGCCGGTGCGGACGGCACGGCCTGGGCAAAGAAGCTGCGCACCGCTTCGATGGCGCGGTCAATACCCGCAGCGTCCACGTCCAGGTGGGTCACAAAGCGCAAACCAATCAGCCCGGTGGCCAGCACGCCGCGCTCTTTCAAGTGGGCCAGCAGAGCCGGGCCACGGCCCTGCTCCACGTCGACAAACACAATGTTGGTGTTGGCCGAGCGCACCTTTAAGCCGTCGATCCCATGCAGGCCCGCAGCCAATCGCTGTGCCAGCGCATGATCGTCCGCCAAGCGCTCCACATGGTGGCCCAGCGCAAAGCTGGCCGCCGCCGCCAGAAAACCCGCTTGGCGCATGCCGCCACCCGCCATCTTGCGGATGCGGTGGGCACGGGCGATCAGCTCGCGGCTGCCACACAAAGCCGATCCCACAGGCGCACCCAAGCCCTTGCTGAAGCACACCGACACGCTGTCAAAGTAACCCGCTATCCGGCGGGCAGACGCCAGGGCGGTTTCACCCGCTTGACGGGTAGCTACCGCCGCATTGAACAGGCGCGCGCCATCCAGGTGCACCGCGAGACCACGCTCCCGCGCCAGTGCGGTTGCCTGCTCCAGGTAACTCGCAGGCATGGGGTTGCCGTTCCAGGTGTTTTCCAGGCACAGCAAGCGGGTACGGGCGAAGTGGCAGTCATCGGGTTTGATGGCAGCCGCAATGTCGGCCAGCGCCATTTGCCCGCCCGCATCTTGCGCGAGCGGCTGCGGTTGAATGCTGCCGAGCACCGCAGCACCACCGCCCTCATAGCGGTAGGTGTGGGCCATTTGACCGACGATGTACTCGTCACCCCGGCCGCAATGCGCCATCAGGCCGCACAGGTTGCTTTGGGTGCCGGTGGGCATGAACAGCGCCGCCTCGAAACCAAGCAATGCAGCCAGCTTGTCCTGCAGCGCATTGACACTGGGGTCATCGCCAAACACATCGTCGCCCACCGGCGCGGCCCACATGGCTTCGCGCATGGCGGCGGTCGGGCGGGTCACGGTGTCGCTACGCAAGTCAACAATAGGAGTCATTTGAGCCTCTAGCGCTTATGGAATATGCGCGAGTAGCTATTAAAACAATAGCTGCCCGCCTACCGGTTTATTGCAGAAAGTTCTTCAGCATGGCATGGCCATGCTCGGTCAGGATGCTCTCGGGGTGGAACTGCACCCCCTCCATGCGCACCGCGTGCGGCAGGTTCTTGTGGCGCACCCCCATGATCTCGCCATCATCCGTCCACGCGGTGACCGCCAGCTCTTGCGGGCAGCTCGCGCGCTCAATCGCCAGCGAGTGGTAACGGTTGACGGTGAACCTCTCGGGCAGACCGGCGAAAACGCCTTCTTGCGTGGTGGTGATCACACTGGTTTTGCCGTGCATCAACTCCTGCGCGCGGATGATCTTGCCACCCAAGGCTGCGCCAATGCTCTGGTGCCCGAGGCACACACCCAGAATCGGCAACTTGCCCATGAAATGGCGGATCGCGGGCACCGAAATCCCTGCCTCGTTGGGTGAGCAGGGGCCGGGCGAAATCACCAGCCGGTCGGCGCCGCGTGCGGCAATGCCTTCGAGGGTGATTTCGTCGTTGCGGAACACCTCGACCTCGGCACCGAGTTCACCGAAGTACTGCACGATGTTGAAAGTGAACGAGTCGTAGTTGTCGATCATCACGAGTTTCATACGGTTTCTCCTTGGCGCAAACGGGCAAACTCCCGGTGCTCAAATGCAATCGAAGCGTCCATCAGGGCGCGGTAGGCGGCTTCCAGCACATCAGGCTGCCCACCCAGCTCGGTAGCCATACGGCGCACCCGGGCGGCGATGAATTCAATCCGCTCCTGGTCATGCACTTTGGTCACATCCTGCTTGATACGGGCCGCTTGGCTCATGTAGTGGGTCCGCTCGACCAGCAAGGCGGTGATCCGCTCATCGAGGGCGTCGATATGGCTGCGCACCTCGGCCATGGTGTCGCAGTGCCGGGCCTGGGGCAGGTCTTTGTGTAGCAGGCTCATTGCAGTCCCTCCTCCACCAGTTCGGCGGCGCGCAGCAATGCACGGGCCTTCGCCTCGGTTTCTTTCCACTCCAGCTCAGGAACGCTGTCGGCCACCACGCCGGCTGCGGCCTGCACATACAGCATCTGGTCTTTGATGATGCCGGTGCGGATGGCAATCGCCACATCCATGTCGCCCGCGTAGCTCAGATAACCGCAGGCGCCACCATAAATGCCGCGCTTGATCGGCTCCAGCTGGTCGATCAGCTCCATGGCGTGCACCTTGGGTGCGCCGGTGAGTGTGCCGGCCGGGAAAGTGGCCTTGAGCACGTCCATGCTGGTCATGCCGGCGTTCAGGGTGCCCTCGACGTTGCTCACGATGTGCATCACATGGCTATAGCGCTCGACGATGAAAGCATCGGTCACCTTCACAGAGCCGATTTCGGCAATGCGGCCGATGTCGTTGCGGGCCAGGTCGATCAGCATCACATGCTCGGCGCGCTCTTTGGGGTCGTTGATCAACTCCACCTCGGCCGCCTTGTCCAGCTCAGGGGTGGCACCGCGCGGGCGGGTGCCGGCCAGGGGGCGGATGGTCACTTTGGTACCGGGCTTGTCGCCCACGGTGATTTGCTCTTGGCGGACCAAAATCTCCGGCGAAGCGCCCACCACTTGAAAGTCCCCAAAGTTGTAGAAATACATGTAGGGGCTGGGGTTCAGCGTGCGAAGGGCACGGTACAGACTCAGGGGCGATGCGGTGTAGCGCTTCTTGATGCGCTGCCCCACCTGCACCTGCATGAAATCGCCACCGGCAATCAGCTCTTTGGCGCGCTCCACGGCGGCAATGTAGTCCGCCTTAGCAAAATCGCGCTGAGGCTCGAAGGACTGACCGGGCTTGATATCCGGCGCGCTCACGGCCTGCGCCAGCTTGGCACGTAGCTCGGCCAAGCGCGCTTGGCCTGCGGCATACGCGCCGGGTAAAGCCGGATCCATGTACACCATCAGGTGCAGCTTGCCCGACAAGTTGTCAATCACCGCCAGCTCTTCGCACTGCAAGAGCAGGATGTCAGGCGTGCCCAGCTCATCCGGCGGGCAGCTGTGCTGCAACTTTTTCTCGATATAGCGCACGGCGTCGTAGCCAAAGTACCCTGCCAGACCACCGCAGAAACGCGGCATGCCGGGCTGCAGCGCCACCTTGAAGCGCTGCTGGTACTGCGCAATAAAGTCGAGGGGGTTGAGCGCCGAGGTTTCCACCACCACGCCATCGGTGACCACTTCGGTCCGGACATCAGCGCCAAAATGACTGGCTCGCACCAGGGTGCGCGCAGGCAACCCGATAAAGCTGTAGCGGCCAAAGCGCTCGCCGCCCACCACCGACTCCAGCAAAAAGCTGTTGGCAGCAGGTTCGGCTTCCCCAGCATTACGGGCGAGCTTGAGGTATACGGAAAGTGGGGTTTCCAGGTCCGCAAAAGCCTGGATGCTCAAAGGGATGCGGTTGTAGCCTTGCGCCTGCAGGGCCAAAAATTCGGATTCAGTCATCGGGGGCTGTGCCTCTCAAACAATCTATTCACGGGGAGCTGGCACGCGAAGCTGCCAACTCGAAAAAGGTGCGCGCAATAGATCGGAGGGGAATCCGTGCCACTTGATCGCGCAAAGCCCAAAAACCGTGCGCAGTGGCCGCTATATGCGGCCGGCAGGTATCAGAGCCCAGGCACAACAGACAAGGTACGCCAGGGCCAGGCCCCCCGGTCGCTCAAACCTGTTCTGCTGATGTGGTGGATAAACATAGGCACCCAGTGTAGCAAACACGCCAGGGAACCGGACCACAAAGAAACGGGGCTACCCGCAAAAACCCTGATGCGCGTTCGGTTCCACAAATGCACAATCGAATTTAGAAAAAAGAACGACCGTTCTATTTAAGGCCTCCATGACATTGAAACATTTTTTTTCCACGTGGCTGCTAGCGGCTTGTGCAGCAACGAGTGCTGTTGCGGCAACGGAAATCCATGGCGTCAAAATCGAAGACAGCATCACACTGGCCGGCAGCAAACTGCAGCTCAACGGCGCAGGCACCCGCTTTAAAGCCGTGTTCAAGGTCTATGTCGGCGAGCTCTACACCAGCCAGAAGGTCAGCTCCCTCGATGAACTGATTGCAGCGCCCGGGCCCAAGCGCCTGAGCATGACGTTCGTCCGCGAAATCGAAGCCGGTCCCTTCGGCAAGTTGCTGACGCGCGGGGTGGAAGACAACGTACCGAAAAACGAAATGTCCAAGCTGGTGCCGGGTCTGATCCGCATGGGCGACATCTTTACGGTGAACAAAGTGCTTGTCCCAGGGGATGTGATCTATCTCGACTGGATACCGGGCACCGGCATGGTCGTGACCGCCAAAGGCAAAGTCCAGGGCGAGCCCTTCAAGGAGCCTGAGTTCTACAAGGCCATCATGTCCATCTGGTTCGGCCCCTCACCGGCCGACTTCAAACTGAAAGAGGCCCTGCTCGGCCAGAAATAAGTTCCGCTTTACTCCAAGCCTCACAGGCCGGTATGGAAACGTACCGGCCTTTTTTCTTGTGCCGCCCATCAAACACCGCAAATCAAGGTGACAAAGTCACGGCGGCGCGTTAGATTGGGTGCGCCACCTCCATCCCCTCTTGCAGCCTTGGGAGACACACGTGAAACTCAGTTTGAAACTGCCACTGGCATTTGTACTGGCTTTGGTATTGCTGTTCATGGGGGGCGTGTTTGGCATACGAACACTCAACCATGCGGTAGACACCTACCGGATCGACGTGTTGCGCCACGTCGAAGCCAATAAAAAGGCGGCCGACATCGCAGGACAGTTTTCCGTCGCTATCCAGGAGTGGAAAAACGTGCTGCTGCGCGGAAAGAACCCGAAAGACCTCGACCTCTACTGGGCCGCGCACCAAAAAGAAATGGCAAAGGTCATTGAAGGTGTGGACGCCCTGAGCCGCGAAATGGACGACAGCACCAGCCGCGACCTCACCACACGGCTATCGGCCGCCATGGGCAGCACCGCCAAGGCCTATGAGAGTGCTTTCATGGCGTTCAAGGTAAGTGGTTTCGATGCCACCGTGGGTGACAAAGCCGCCCGCGGCAAAGACCGGGAGTCCGCCGGTCTGTTGATCACCCTGCGCAAACACCTGTCTGAAGAAGAAGCCCTGGCCTCCGAGAGCGCGAGCGCGCTAGCCTCGCGCGGAAGCGCTTTGGCCTATGGGGTCATGACCCTCGTCACCCTGATCGGTTTTGCCGGCAGCATTTGGATGAGCCGGCAAATTGTGCGCCCCTTGAGAGAGGCTGTGAGTGCCGCAGACAAGGTATCCCGCGGCGATTTGACGGCAACCCTTTACCCCGAGGGGCAAGACGAAATCGCCCATTTGCTGCGCTCCCTGCAAACCATGCAGACCAACCTGTCCACACTGGTCACCAAAGTACGGCAAGGCGCGGAAAACGTGTCCCACGCGAGTGCGGAGATTGCCCATGGCAATCACGACCTGTCGCTCCGCACCGAACAGCAGGCCAGCGCCTTACAAGAAACCGCAGCGTCCATGGATGAATTAGGCGCGACAGTGAGCCGCAGCTCCGAGGGTGCAGCGCAAGCGAATGAGCGCGCAGTGAGCGCCTCGGAGGTTGCTTCGCGCGGTGGAGACGCGGTGGGCAAAGTGGTCGAGACAATGAAAGGCATTCACACCGCATCGAGCCGTATTTCAGAAATCATCGGGGTCATCGACGGCATCGCGTTCCAGACCAATATTCTGGCCCTGAATGCGGCAGTCGAGGCAGCCCGGGCCGGGGAGCAAGGCCGCGGTTTTGCGGTGGTGGCCGCAGAGGTCCGCAGCTTGGCCGGCCGGAGTGCCGAGGCCGCCAAAGAAATCAAAAGCCTGATCAACGCCAGCGTGGAGCAAGTGGCCCTCGGGAGCAGCCAGGCCGCCCAAGCGGGCCACACCATGGCGGAGGTGGTGAACGCCATCCGGGAGGTCAGCACCATGGTGAGCGACATCAGCAATGCCAGTCACGAGCAACGCATTGGCGTCAGCCAAGCGGGGCACGCGGTCACCCTGATCGATGAGGCGACCCAACAAAACGCTGCCTTGGTCGAGCAAATGGCCGCCGCTGCGTCGGGGCTGAAAGAGCAGGCCAAGGAATTGGTGGGCGTGGCCACCGTCTTCAGGCTCGCCACCTGAACCGCCGCCCGGCCTGTTCCGGCCGGGCGTTTTCTAGATCCAGCGCAGCTGCGTCAGGCGGTCGACCACTGCATCCGCGTCGACCTGATCCACCGGTTCCCCATGGTTGTAGCCGTAACTGACCAGCAACACGGGGCAGCCTGCGGCCCGTGCGGCTTGCGCATCGTTGCTCGAATCTCCCACCATGAGGGTGCGCCCCGGCACGGTGCCGAGTCGCTCGCAGGCGTGCAACAAAGGCATGGGGTCCGGCTTCTTCCGGGCTACCGTGTCGCCGCCAATTACGAGTGGAAAAAATGGCGCAAGGCCTTTCTCTTGCAGCAAGTCGCGCGCAAACGCAGCCGGCTTGTTGGTCACGCACACCATGGGTAGCCCCGCCTGCTGCCAGCCGGCCAGCGCATCACGAACTCCGGGGTAAACCTCAGAGTAGCGTCCGTTGATCGCCCGATAGTGATGCTGGTAAGACGCCCATGCCTGTTCAAAAAGTGCTACGTTATCAGTAGCGGCAACCCCTTGATCAATGTGCGCCAGAAGGCCTTTTATCAAGTTTTCCGAGCCTTTGCCCACCAGCCGCTCGACCAAGGCTTGTTCCACCACAAAATCCCGGTACGGCAGCGGCAGATCTGCCACCATGCGCTGCAGAGCCTGTACAAAATCACCCAGCGTGTCCACCATGGTTCCGTCCAGGTCCACGATCACGGCATCTACATTTGACCGGGGCCAATCCAACATCTCACTCACGAATTCCACTCCTGATGGCGCGCGCCTGAATCCAGGACACGAGTTCATTCACGGGCAAAGGCTTGGCAATCCAATACCCTTGGGCTTTCTGGCAACCCATGGCCGCCATTTGCAAGGCTTGCGCCTCGGTTTCAATGCCTTCGGCCACAGTGCCGAGTTTGAGCGTTGCAGCAACCCGCAGGGTCGCTTCGATCAGCACCCGGTGGTATTCGCTCTTGTCGAGCAAGTTCACAAACGACCGGTCGATCTTCACCGAGTGAACCGGCAGCTCGTGCAAGCACGCAAGCGACGAGTAGCCGGTACCGAAATCGTCCAGCGACAGCGCAATACCCATCGCCCGCAGGTCTTGCAAGGTGCTTTGCACCAGCGCATCTTGCGCGGCCAAGCTCTCGGTGACTTCCAGCACCAGCTGGAAGGGCTCCATATTGGCCAGACGCAGGGCGTCCCGCACCGCATCCACCAGCCCCGGCTCCCGGAGTTGCGCACGGGACAGGTTGACCGACACACTGGGTGGCGCCTCCGGACCCAGCACACGCTGCATTTTTTCAAAAGCCTGGCAGGCCTCTTGCAAGACGAACTGGCCCAAGGCGGCTATCAAGCCGCAAGACTCCGCCAGCGGAATAAAGTCCACCGGCGACACTGCGCCGCGCACCGGATGGTGCCAACGCACCAAGGCTTCCATTCCCGCCAGCCCGTATCCGGGCAGATCCACAAGCGGCTGGTACACCACTGACATTTCACGCTGGGCCAGCGCATCGCGCAGGTCGTTTTCGAGCGCCACGGAATTGCTGACCTGCGAACGCATGGCAGGGTCGAACACCACATAGCGCGCACGGCCCGTGCGCTTGGCTTCATACATGGCGATGTCAGCGTCGCGCAGCACGCTGTCAGCATCGGGCTCGGCGTGGGCGCTGGTCACGATGCCGATGCTCACCGTAGAAATCACCCGGTGCCCCTCCACGGTGTAGGGCACGGCCAAAGTGTCCAGCAAACGGCTCGCGACATGGATTGCATCGAGATCGCCCCGAATGTCATCCAGCAGCACCACGAACTCGTCTCCGCCGATACGGGCCGCCACTTTTTCGAAGTCGTCGCCCAGGGTAAAGGCATCACCCGGCCGAAGGCTGTCTTCGAGGCGGCGCGCGATTTGGCGCAGCAGACCGTCGCCCACCGTATGGCCCAAGGTGTCGTTGACCTGCTTGAAGCGGTCAAAATCCATGAAAAGGACGGCAAAGTGGTAGCCCGGCTCGGTCCGGTGCCGCTCAATCGCCGTGCGGATCAACTCAAGCATCACGGTCCGGTTGGGCAAGGCCGTCAAGTCGTCAGTGCGCGCTGCAGAGCGGAGCTGCTGCTCCAAGGCCTTTTGGGCATTGACGTCCATCGCCACGCCGGCAATCCGCAGCACCCGGCCTTGCACCGTGCGGTCCGCCGCGCGGCCTGCAAACAAAATCCAGATCCAGCGACCGGACTGATGCCGCAAGCGCACCGAGAGCCGGTGCTCGTGGGTTTCATCCAGCAGGTGTTGGCGAATCGACTCCTTCCAGGGCAACCAATCGTCCGGGTGAATCAATGCTTTCCAACTCTCTGCGTGGGGGGACAAAACTCCGTCGGGATAGCCCAGGAACTGCTGCATGCGGCGGTTCCAGCCCACGGTGTTATCCAACAGATCCCAATGCCAAATCCCCAAGCCAGCCCCGGATACGGCCAACGACAAAATCTCTTGCTGGGAGCGCACTTCACTCAAATCGGTGGCCACCAGCACCCAACCGGCGTCGCCGCCTGCAGGGTCTGCAATCGGCTGCATGTCCACCAGCACCCAGCCCCGCAAGCCTTGCCTCGTCAATATGCGGACCTCACGCTTGATGCCACGGCCTTGGACCAGGGCTTCGGTGAACTCTGAAAAATGCGTCGGGTCCGCACTGCGCCCCCGCAACAACGTGCCGATCCGGCGGCCTTGCGCCGCCTCGCTGGTGTAACCGGTGAGCTCGGTGAATGCTTGATTGATCCAGGTCACCCGGTGGGAGGCATCGGTAATGGCAATCGCATTGGAGCTGATTTCGGCGACAGTCGCCATGCGCTTAAGCCGCTCGGCTTGGCGCGATAACTCTTCATATTGGCGGCGCACCGCCCGGGCAGTGGGCTCCACCAGAAACACCGCCAGCGCAAGGATCAGGAGCACAACCCCACCGACGATAGCCCATATCGTTCTAATCAGGCGGTGGCTGCGCTGCGAGGTATCCGCGGCCAACTGCTGCGCCAAGGTGTACAGCGTCATCTCCGCACGCGCGATGACCCGCATGGTGCTGCGGACCTCCGTGTCCTGCAGCGCCCGGGGCGTCTCGCCGGACAGATTAGCCCGGTCGAGTGACGCCCACAGGGCCTCGCGGACTACCAGCCAATCCTTCAAGGCAGCAATGGTTTCCCGGGAAGAAAGCGGGGCACTCTCCGACTGGCGGCGCTGCATTTGATCCAGCACATCCGCCTCTTTGCGCAGTCGCAGCGTGGTAGACGCCAGCGCCTGCCAACGATCAGGGTCCGGCGCTTGCGCCTCCGGGTCGGGGACCAACAGGCTGAGCCGCTGCAGCAACACCCGCTGCTCGGACACGCTGTGCAATATGTGCAGGTCCAATTGCCGGTTTTCCTGCCACTGCAAAGACAAAACGGCACGGTAAATCCCGAGCACCAACAGCAGCAGCAACACCCCGTACATGGCGCAGCGCACCAGCACATGGGTGTACAGCCCGCCCGAAGGAGGCACGCGGAGTCGCTGCATCAGCACGCGGGGGGTAGCCACAAATCGCGGAGTGTGATGCAGCGCTGGATCAGCGAGCGACGCGTCAAGCCGCCAGCGCCAGGCGCATGGCATCGACGACCGACTTGTAGTCCGGCTTGCCGAAAATAGCACTGCCAGCCACAAAGGTGTCTGCACCAGCATCGGCTACGCGGCGGATGTTGTCGGTCTTGATACCACCGTCCACCTCAAGGCGGATGTCTTTACCGCTTGCGTCGATGCGCTTGCGCACTGCCTCGATCTTGCGCAAGGCCGAGTCAATAAAGCTCTGCCCACCAAAGCCGGG
Organism: Rhodoferax potami; assembly: GCF_032193805.1. Lineage (NCBI taxonomy): Bacteria > Pseudomonadati > Pseudomonadota > Betaproteobacteria > Burkholderiales > Comamonadaceae > Rhodoferax > Rhodoferax potami. The sequence goes on from NZ_JAVBIK010000001.1 coordinate 1,528,301, forward strand.
GTTCACGCTCATGATGAGAATCAGGTCGATGTCGTCGATCACCCAGTCCAGCACATCCAAAGGCTCGGCGGGGTTGAACACCAAACCGGCTTTTACGCCCTTGCTCTTGATCGCCTGCACGCTGCGGTGCACATGGCCGGAGGCATCGGGGTGAAAGCTGATGTAGTCCGCACCGGCCTCGGCAAAGCTCGCCGCCAGCGCATCCACCGGGGAAATCATCAAATGCACATCAATCGGCACTGCCACGCCGGCCGCTGTTTTGGCATGGGGCTTGAGTGCACTGCAAATCATGGGGCCGAAGGTCAGGTTCGGCACATAGTGGTTGTCCATCACATCAAAGTGAATCCAGTCCGCACCTGCCGCGATAACGTCAGTCACTTCTTGACCCAAACGGGCAAAGTCGGCGGAGAGGATGGAGGGAGCAATGCGAAAGGTCATAACAACGACGTCCGGGTAGGGGTGAGCGGGTTTATAGGGGTATTTCGGATTGCTTATTTTCGCAGGTAGCATTGCCCGATGGCCAAATATGCTTTTATGGTGGAAGTCAGCCCCCAATACTTGGCGGACCAATCCGCACCGAACGAGGACCTCTACGTCTTCGCCTATACCGTCACGATCACCAATGTCGGCGAGGTGACAGCCCAATTGATCTCCCGCACCTGGAACGTCAACGACGCGACCGGCCATACCGAGCGCGTCAAAGGGCTGGGGGTGGTGGGGCAGCAACCCCTGCTCAAGCCCGGCCAGGCCTTCGAGTACACCAGCGGCACCCGTTTGCGCACCCCCACCGGCACCATGCACGGCAGCTTTTTCTGTGTGGCCGAGGATGGTGAGAAGTTTGATACCGATATCCCGATGTTCGTTCTGGACGCCCTGAGCGACGCCGGCGGCTCGCGCACCTTGCATTGAGTAACGCCATGGCCCAAGACGACCTCTCGACCCTGCTGGAACAACTGGAACACCCCACCACCGGGGTGGATCGCCATATTTGGCTGATCCGCTTGATCACCTGGGTGCGCGGAGCCGAAGACGCGCCGGAAGCACCCGTTGCACGCGTGACGCTGCTACTGGATGTGCTGGCCGCGCGCCCCCACACCACCAGCCTGCTGCGCAGCTGGTGGGCCGAACTGCTGGGTACTGTCGACGGCAGCACCTTGCTCTCGGACTACGGCTTCGGGTCCCGCAACGCCTTCATGAGCGAGCTCATGGAGCGCCTGAACCGCAAGCTCTTACCGGCCACGCCGGAAACCCAAGATGCCTCCGAATTGTTTGCGCTGGTGCTCAACGACCCGCGGGATGCGCGCTGGATCGCTGCACTCCCGGCAGAAGCCCTGACACGGCTGGCAACCCTGCTCTCTTTGTCGGTGCCGCCCCCCGGGCCTGTGGGTGCTTTGCGGCCAGTCAGCGTCTGGCAACACACCTTGCTCAATGCATTGACGTTTTGTGTCAGCCAGATTCGGGCCACAGGCTTCTCCCAGGAAATGCGGCTGCGCATGAGCAGCCCGGTGCGGGATGGCAGCCCGTTCCACACCCTTGCCGCCGACCTCGACAAGGTCATCGACACCTGGCTGGGCGGCGCCAACACCGGGGCTGCCGCGCAGCACTTCCGCACCCAGCTGGATGCCTGCCGGCAGGCCGCTGCCACGGTGTACTCCCACCTGGATGCGCATGGCATTTCGGTAGATCTGGTGTTCCGCCTTCGCCAGCTCCGCGAGCGGGTCTTGCGGGTGCGCGCTTTGCTGGACTGCCTGCTCGACGACACCGACCACACCAGCACCGCCAGGCTGCTCTCGCACCTGGCCAGCGTCGGACAAGAGCAACGCAGCGTGGGCGCCTTGATTGCCTCCAACTCCTCGCTGCTGGCGGCCAAGGTGGCAGAGCGCAGCTCTGAGACCGGCGAACACTACATCACCCGCAACCGCGCGGAATACCGGGCCATGCTCGGCAACGCGGCTGGCGGCGGGGCCTTGACGGCCCTGACCACCGCCATGAAGTTCGGCATCATGGCGCTGGGGCTGTCTGCGTTCTGGTACGGGTTCTGGTCGGGCGTGATGTATGCCGCCAGCTTTGTGCTGATCCAGATGCTGCACTTCACGCTGGCCACCAAGCAGCCTGCGATGACGGCCCCTGCCATGGCCGCCAAATTGAAAGACATTTCAGACTCGCAAGCGCTGCAGGCCTTTGTGGACGAGGTCACCCACCTGGTGCGCTCGCAGATGGCGGCCATATTGGGCAACGTGGTCTTGGTGTTTCCGGTCACGGTGCTGCTGTCCGCCGCCATGGTGTTGACCACCGGCGCGCCCATGCTCACCCCCGAAAAAGCGGATTACGTGCTGCACTCGCTTACGCTGCTCGGGCCCTCGTTGCTGTTTGCAGCGTTCACCGGCGTGTTGCTTTTCTCGAGCAGCATTGTGGCGGGCTGGGTCGAAAACTGGTTTGTGCTGCACCGCCTGGACTCCGCCATCCGCTACAACCCCCGCATCACCGCGTGGCTGGGTGCGCTGCGGGCCGATCGCTGGGCCCAGTTCATGCGGCACAACATCTCGGGCTTGGCGGCCAACATCTCGCTGGGCATGATGCTCGGCTTGGTCCCCGCCATCCTGGCATTCCTGGGCCCTGCCCTCGATGTGCGCCACGTCACGCTGTCAGCCGGTCAATTGGGCGCGGCCTGCGCGGCGCTGGGCTGGGAGGTGGTGCGCAGCCCGGCCCTGTGGTGGGCGGCAGCCAGCATCCCGCTGATCGGCCTGCTGAACGTGGGCGTGAGCTTTTACCTCGCATTCAGGGTGGCTCTGCAGGCTCACAACATCTCGGGGGTAGACCGCTCCCGCATCCGGTCGGCCATCTGGCAACGTCTGCGCGTAGCCCCGATGAGCTTTTTGTGGCCCGCCAAAGAATGAGTTCCCTTGGTGAGTTTGAGCTGATCGCGCAGTACTTTGCGCGCGCCCACCGGCCTCTGCCCACCCAGGTGGTGCTGGGCATTGGCGACGACTGCGCCTTGCTACAACCCACCCCCGGCATGCAATGGGCCATCAGCAGCGACATGCTGGTCAGCGGGCGCCACTTTTTTGCCGATGTGGATCCGCGCACCTTGGGCCACAAGGCACTGGCCGTGAACCTGAGCGATCTGGCCGCCTGCGGCGCTACGCCCGTGGGCTTTACCTTGGCGCTGAGCCTTCCGGAAGCCAATGCCCAATGGCTGCATGACTTTTCGCAAGGGCTGTTTGCGTTGGCCGATGCCCATAGCTGCCCCTTGGTAGGTGGCGATACTACCCAAGGCCCGCTCAACATCTGCATCACCGTGTTTGGCGAAATACCGCCCGGCCAAGCGCTGCTGCGTAGCGGAGCGCAAGCGGGCGACGACATCTGGGTCAGCGGCACGCTGGGCGACGCGGCCTTGGCGCTGCATTGCCTCTGGGGCCGCGATGCACTGCCGGCGCCCGACTTGGCACGAGCCCGCCAGCGCCTGGAGCAACCCAGCCCCCGGGTCGCCCTGGGCCAAGCCTTGCGCGGTGTCGCCCACGCCGCGGCCGATGTCAGCGACGGCTTGTTGGGCGACCTGGGCCACATTCTCAAAGCCAGCAAGGTTGGCGCTGATTTGATGGCCGCCGACGCTATGAATTTAATAGCTAGCAGCGCATATTCCACGAGCGCTAACGGCCTATTTGACCCTCAATCGAATCGTACTGCTGCAGTGCTCGAATATGTGCTGAGCGGCGGCGACGACTACGAACTCGTGTTTACCGCAGCCCCGGCGGAGCGCGAGGCCATTGCCGCTGCAGGCACGAAGAGCAACACCCGGGTCACCCGTGTTGGCACAGTGACCTCAGCACCTGGCGTGCGGGTACTGTGGCCGGACGGCAGCCAGGCACTTGGCAAGTGGGCCAGCTTTGACCATTTCAAAGCGGTAGCCACACCGGGGTCCTAAAGGGTCATGAAGGGGCAGCGAAAGACCAGTGGGCGCCCGTGCTGCCCCGCCCCCTAGTTCAACAGCGAGTAACGATGCGCTAGCTCCGGGGGAATATCCTCCGCCGATGTCATCGGCATGGCCGAGGTAGTGGGCGGGCTGAGGTTTTCTCCGGACCCGAGCGCGTCCCGCGCCCGCAGGTTCAAACTGCGGGCAGGCTCTAACGAAGGGCTGCCCAAGAAAAAGCCCTGTGCAATATCCACCTCCAAGGCCTTCATCGTCAGCAGTTCCTCCCCAGTTTCCACCGACTTGGCCACCAGCAAGGCGTTTTGCGTGCGGGCAATCCGCACCAGGCTGCGCACCATCCGGCTTTGTTCTGATTCGGTGGCGATGTTGTGGGTCCACCGGGGCGCCATCTTCACCATGTTCGGGAGCAAAACACTCCAGGCGTTCATGCTTTTTTCGGAGGCACTGAAGTTATCGAGCGCCACCGTGACACCGGCCGTCCGCAAGGGGGACAAGGCGTCGAGCAAGGCGTCAAGCTTGTGCACACGGGTGTAGCCGGACACATCCAAACCGACATGCTTGGGGTTGATCCGGTGTTTGTGCATCAGCTGCAACAAACTCGCGGTGCCCTGCGACTGCTGAAGCTGCACCAAAGACTGGGCGCTGAAATTCACAAACAGCTTGCCTTTGCCGATCTGCGAGGACCATTGCTCCATCACCGCTTCCAGGCAGGTGAGCTCCAACTCTTGGAGACAGTTCTCTTTCTCAGCGGTCTTCCAGAGATCTTCCAAACTCGTATCAGCCAGGGTGCGGGGGGGCGCACCAAGGCCTCTTGCCCGAGCACGATACCGGTGCGCAAGTCCACCATGGGCTGAAACACCGGTGCCAGGCCTTCGCTGCCCAGCAACTGCATCACATTGCGCCCCCGGGCTCGTGGTGCCCGGCGCAACCAGCTCCCCATTTTCGATAACCATTCAGACATTCCAACCCTTTCAAAAACCCGCAAAGCTCTCCCGCTGCGGCGGGGCCAAGGCCCCTCGCGGAAGAGACCGTTTCCTTCAAGACCGGTAGCAGGTGACAGTCCACCACCGATCCTGTGGATTCGCCGACAACACTGCCCGCGAACCCCTCATGCCCACCATGTCCGGCAATTACACGCCGCTTGCCGATCGAACGCAAGCCGGAGCCTCGGACGTGCCCGAATTGCCCCGAAAATCAGGGCATGAGCCGCCTCTCTCTCACCCGGACCAAGATCTACAACACCGTCGCCCGGCAGCTGCATGGGCAAGTGCCCTGCTGGGTTTGCGGTCAACACGTCACCCCCGAAGACGCCACGCTGGAGCACATCCGCCCCCAAAGCGAGGGCGGCAGCAGCCACCTGGAAAATTTGGCCATCAGCCATGGCACCTGTAACCGGGGACGCCACATTCCACAACAGGCCGCCTGAGAGGTCTAGGCGCTGGAGGTAAAACTTTGTAAACCTCGCTGTCTTGCGTCAGCCGGGCGGGCCCGCCCCGGTGCTGCAAGTCGACCACGGCTTTGGGTAAGCTGTACCCATGAACAAACACCTCGCGGCCTATGCGGCCACCGCCCTTGTGCTTTTGATGCTCGATGTGTTGTGGATCGGCGGGCTGGCCCAGTCCCTCTACCAAGAGGGCATCGGCCACCTGATGGCGGAGCAACCCCGGCTTGGCGTGGCTGCATTGTTTTATGTGCTGTATCCCATAGGTTTGCTGGTGTTTGTTGTAGCCCCCCGGGGGGTGACTGACGACTGGCCCGCCACTTTGTTGCGCGGCGCGCTGTTCGGACTCGTGGCCTATGCCACTTATGACCTGACCAACCTGGCCACGCTCAAAGAGTGGCCGGCAGGGCTGGCGATGCTGGACATGGCATGGGGATGTGTGGCGAGCTGCGGAGCTGCTTCCGCGGGAAGACTGGCATTTCAGCGCTTTGCATAAATAAGGGTTTGGGCGCTTATGGGCCTTGTGCCCCTCAGGCTCCAGCATAGTGAATGAAGGTGCTGCTGACATAGCATTGTCAACAGGCTGCAAAAGTTTCGTCATCAAAACGTCGTCATATTCCTGCAACGCGCTTGGCGCAGGATGCTTGCTGTTGCATTTTTCGAAGAGGTTTTGCCATGGCAGTGTCTGAACAACGCGTCCACACCCGCGCCACCTATTTCCGGATAGGTACCGGGACGCAGACAGCGTCTTACTTTGTATTCCGCGATGCGAACAAGCCCGACGCGATTGCCGCGCTGATATTGGACATCAGCGAAGGAGGGGTGCAAATCCTGTCGCAAGCGGGCTCCTACCTCACCGGCAAATCATTCCGTCTGGATTTGCATGTGGCCAGTGCGGACGGGTTCGAGGTGGTGGATGGCGGCGAAGTCCAGTGGGTCTGGTCGCAGCCCGACGGCATTTACACCCGCAGCGGCTTTGTGTCGCGCGCCGAGGGCCACAGCTTGGCCACCCTGCTGCAAGGCCTGCCGGTGCAGAACGAGCAGGTGATCCGCTGCGCGCTCTATCCCGTGGGTCACATGGCGATGGCCTGAGCGGCAGAGGTTTTGGCAAGTGCGCGGGCGGCTTGGGTCTGCCCGCAATACCTGATTGCTAATAGCGCCAGCCCCTCCCTGAACCGCTGGAATCGCGCCGAGGGCACCACCACCGAGGCGCTGACGGTGCTCAACCTAGTGCGCTATGGGGTAGGCATCGCCCGCCTGAATGACCTGATGGCAGCACCCTTGGTACGCTCTGGCGAACTGGTGCCCTTGCTGCAAACGCATTTCGGCGGTGGCCGCGTCCCCATCTTTGCTGTGATGCTGCAGAAGCGGCACCGCTTGCCAAAAGTCCGCACTTGTCTGGATTACCGGGCGGAATGGATTGCCGGCATGTCCTGACGCACTCGACGAAAAACATTCGCAGCGAAAAGATGCCGGGAGGACGTGCTAATCCGCTTTAGCACACTGCCTGCGCCGTTGAATAATCGGGGGATGAGCGAACCTGTCACCCTGATTCCCCTCGATACCCAGACCGGCGAACCCCTGTACCCACCCCGCCCGCGCAAACCGGCCGGGCCTACCGCCCAATTCATGTTCTCCCACCCGGCGCATGTGATTGCGCTGGGCTTGGGCTCCGGCCTGTCGCGGATTGCACCCGGCACCTCCGGCACCTTGTGGGCCTGGGTGGCGTTCATTGCGCTGTCGCAGTGGCTGGGGGAGTTCGGCTGGGGCGTGTTGATTGCCCTGAGCATTCCGGTGGGCTGGTGGGCCAGCACTGTCACCGCACGCAACATGGGCGTGCTGGACCCGGGCAACATCGTGATCGACGAGATCGTGGCGTTCTGGCTGGTGCTTTGGCTGGTCACGCCCACCTCGCTGGTGGGGCAGGCACTGGCCTTCGGCCTGTTCCGCTACTTTGACGCGGCCAAACCCGGACCGGTGGGCTGGGCCGACCGGCTCTTCCATGGCCTGCAGGCCGACACCGACCGTTTTGCTTGGACCAAGGCCGGCTGGGGCATCATGCTCGACGACCTGGTGGCAGCCGGCTGCACGCTGATGGTGATTGCCATCTGGAGGTTTGCGTGAGCGCAACACCCAATCACCCGCTATCAAATCAGGAGCTGCTCGCGCATATTCCATGTGCGCCCTTGGCCGATTTGATGCTGAAACGCCAATGGATGCTGGCTACTGCCGAGAGCTGCACCGGCGGCATGATTGCAGCTGCCTGCACTGAGCTGGCGGGGTCGAGTGCCTGGTTTGAGCGCGGCTTTGTGACCTATTCCAACGAAGCCAAGTCCGACATGCTGGGCGTGCCGGCTGAACTGATTGCCACCCACGGTGCGGTGAGCGAGCCGGTGGCACGGGCCATGGCCAGTGGCGCCTTGCAACACTCCAGGGGCCAAGTGGCCCTGTCGGTGACCGGCATAGCCGGACCGAGTGGCGGCAGCCCTGACAAGCCGGTGGGCACGGTCTGGTTCGGCTGGGCCACACCCGATGGTGTGTGGAGCGACATGCAGCGCTTTGATGGCGACCGCGCCGCAGTCCGCACCGCGACCCTGCGCCACAGCCTCACGCGGCTGGTGGAGCTGCTCACACCTGCGACCTGAAAAGCCGCATTAACGTTTGGGCTTGGCGGGCGTGCGCTCTGGCGCCGGGGCTATGGCATTCAAGCGGCAGCCCGGCCAATTGAGCTTTTCTGTGTAAGCGGGCGTGCGCTTCAGTGCCCGCAAGCCGCGGTTGAAGGCCTGCAAGCGGGCCGCACTGTCGGGCAGTTTGTCGCTGAACATCACATGGGTGGTGAAGTTAGGGGCAAAGAGTCGCGGGTGCGCCCGCAGGTCTTGCACCTCGCTGTCCATGAAATGGTGCTGCATCAGGTAGCACGCCACGTTGCGCTCCATAGGCACCACATCCAAACGCCCGCCAATCAACAAGCGCAGGCTCGCCAGGTCATCTGGCGCGGTGACCGTGTTCAAAGTGCCCGCCTTCAGCAGAGCCAGGAACTCCGGGGTGTAGGTGTAAGACTGCACCACCCCAATGCGCAGGCCCTTCAGGTCAATAAGCCCCTTCCAGTCGAACGGAGCTTCCTTGAAAGCGGCCTGGCGGTACACCAGCACCCATTGCTCGGTCAGCACGTTGTCACTGATCAGAAAACCTTTGTCCCGCTCAGGGTTGCGACCCCAATAGGCCGTGGCATCCCACAAGCCGGCGCGCGACTCTTCGAGGGTGCGGGTCCAGGGCTTGAAGGTGTACTCCACCTCAAACCCCTCCAAGGCGAAGGCGCGCCGGACAATGTCCAGTGCAATACCCTGGTCAGGCCGCTCCTGGGTGGCATAGGGCGCAAACTGGCCGGTCGCAAGCCGAAGCACCTCGGCGGCAGCCGGCGCGCACGCGCACGCCAGCGACAGCAGCGCGGCCCCGATGCTGGAGCGAAAAGCTTGCAGTTGAAAACTGGTGAAGCCCATCGATGTCATGCCTGTGTGAATCCCTTGATCATCATAGTGCGGCCTGTGGCTATTGCACGAGGGACAAGCCCTGTTTTACAAATCACTTAGCCTTAGACCCCGGTTTTGCACACGCATGGAGACACACATGTCCTGGTTTGATGGTTTCGAGCAACGCGATTTCGAGGTCCACGGAGTGCGCATCCACGCCCGGGTACCCCAGGACGCGCAGGGGGACAGGCCCGCGCTTTTGCTCTTGCATGGCTTCCCGCAAACCCATGTGCTGTGGCACCGGGTGGCACAGCAGCTGGCCCAGGACTTCTACCTGGTCATGCCGGATTTGCGCGGCTACGGTGACTCCAGCAAACCCACCGGCCTTACGGACCACAGCAACTACAGCAAACGCGCACTGGCCGCCGATGTGGTGGCCGTGATGGATGCGCTGGGCATCGCCCGCTTCGGCATCTGCGGGCATGACCGGGGCGGGCGCGTCGCCCACCGGCTCGCAGTGGACCACCCGGAACGGGTGCAAGGCCTGTGCGTGATCGACATCGCCCCCACGCTAGACATGTACGCCGCCACCGACTTTGCCTATGCCAGTGCGTATTACCACTGGTTCCACCTGATTCAGCCCACACCTTTGCCCGAGACCATGATCCTGGGCGCGCCCCTGCCCTATCTGCACACCAAGCTGGGCGGCTGGGGCGGCACCGGCACCGCCTTCATTGAGCCGCAGGCCATGGCGGAATACGAGCGCTGTTTTTTGCTGCCGGGCACGGTGCACAGCATGTGCGAGGACTACCGGGCCAGCGCAGGCATAGACCTCGAACACGACCGCGCCAGCCGGGCACTGCCGAACGGAGCCGGGCGCATTGCCTGCAACACCCTCGTGTTGTGGGGCGAGCGGGGCGTGGTGAACCGCCTGTTTGATCCGCTGGCACTGTGGCAGGCCCAATGTGCAGCGACAGTCACCGGCGCAGCCATGTCCGCAGGCCACTTCATCCCCGAAGAGCTTCCCGAGCTCACTGCGCGCTATTTGAAGGAGTTCTTCCATGGGTGAGGGCACCGGAATCACCCATTTGCCCCATGGTGGCAGCGCCATCGTCATTGGCGCCGGCGGCGGTATCGGCGCTGCGCTGTTGCGCAGCCTGGAAGCTTCTGGCCAGTTTGAAACAGTCTGGGGCTTGGGGCGCCACACGACGCCAGCGTTGGACCTGCTGGATGAAGACAGCATCCGGACATCGGCACAGGCTATTCAAGCCGCCGGTCTACCCGTTCGGCTGGTGCTGGATGCGACCGGTTTTCTGCACAACGACACCTGGAGCCCGGAGAAAAGCTGGCAACAGCTCGACCCCGCGCACATGGCGCACAGTTTCGCCATCAATGCCATCGGGCCGGCGCTGCTCATGAAGCACTTTTTGCCGCTGTTGACCCGCGAAGGGAAAACGGCTTTCGTCACCTTATCAGCCAAGGTGGGCAGCATCGGCGATAACCGGCTGGGCGGGTGGTACAGCTACCGCGCGAGCAAAGCGGCACTAAACCAACTGGTGCACACCGCAGCCATTGAGTTAAAGCGCCGCCACCCGCATGCGGTGTGTGTCGCCCTGCACCCAGGCACGGTAGACACCGGCCTGTCCACCCCGTTTGCAAAAACCGGACTGGATGTGCGCACACCAGACGCCGCCGCCGAACGCCTGCTGGCAGTGATCCACCACCTGCAGCCGGAGCAGAGCGGCGGATTCATCAATCACGATGGCACAGAGTTGCCGTGGTGACCTAGCTGGCTTAAGCGCCGTGGCACTTCTTGTACTTTTTGCCGCTGCCGCAATGGCAAGGGTCGTTGCGGCCGGGTTCAGCTTCCTTGCGCACGGTCTCGACACGGGGGCCGAAATTGCGCCATAGTTCGCGCAGGTCGTAGACCGCCCACACGGCATCTGAAAAGTCATTGATGCGGCGCTGGCTCACACTGGCCGGGCCGTTGTCGTCAAACACCGAAATCGTGGGTTCGTCGGTGTCGTCTTCGGTGAGCGCGACGATGGCTTGCAAAGAGGCGTCCAGCCACTTTTCCGCCTCTTTGTCGCGCGGGGCGGCCCACTCTTCCGGCCAGGATTCCACGGCGAACATGAAGCCCAAGGCCCAGACCTGTCCGAATGAGGGCAAGTCTTCGCCCTCCATCTTCGCGCGGTCTTCCTCCGGCAAAGAGGCGACCGCACCGCGGACATCCATCACCTCCGGGTGGTAGGCGTTTTCGTCATCCAGGCCGTTGATTTCCACACCCAAACCGCGCACAACATCGTCCCAGCGGCGGGTCCAGAGGGCCATGAAACGCGCGGCTTGAGCGGCATCCGTAAATCCACCGGCCTCGCCGGGGGCCGGGACTTCCATATCGAGGAGCACCGGGAAATATTCATCAGCCGCAATCGGGCGACGGCAAACCACGAGCGCGGCCATAAAGCCTTCGCAGAATTCCCATTGGGGAATTTCGTCATGGCGGGTCCGCAGATCGTCCAGGATGGTGTCAATTTCATCAAATTCCTCGGGGCTCAGGCTGTAGCCCTGGGACATTTCCAGATCAGTTGCGGATTCGGTCGGTGTATTGGTGGTCATAAGCTGTGCAAAGAGAGTGCAGGCTGGTATTGTCTCTCCGAAGGAGTGCCATGCCATGCTCAATACCCTGAATGCCGTTTTCCCGATTCGCTACACCGTGCTGGGGCTCAGTGTTTTCGCATTGCTGCTGAGCGTCTTCAGCGTGTTGGTGTTCGGTGTGGGCTTCGGCTCATTGCTGATCACCGGCTTGCTGGTCGGCGTGGGGGTGTACGACCTGCGCCAGACCAAACGATCTATCCTGCGCAACTACCCCATCATCGGTCATCTGCGCTTCATCCTCGAGTTTGTGCGGCCCGAGATACGCCAGTACTTTATCGAGAGCGACAACGAGGCCACGCCGTTCTCAAGATCTCAGCGTTCACTGGTGTACCAGCGGGCTAAAGGGGACCCAGACAAGCGGCCCTTTGGCACCCAGTTGGATGTCCATGCCGATGGCTACGAGTGGGTCAACCACTCGGTGTCGCCCACCAAAATCGCCTCGCACGATTTCCGCATCACCATCGGCGAGCACAGCGCCCAACCCTATTCAGCCAGCGTGTTCAACATTTCGGCCATGAGCTTCGGGTCGCTGAGTGCCAATGCCATCCTCGCGCTCAATAAAGGCGCCAAGCGGGGCAACTTTGCCCACGACACGGGCGAAGGCTCGATATCAACCCACCACCGGGTGCATGGTGGCGACTTGATCTGGGAGGTCGCGTCAGGCTACTTCGGCTGCCGCAATGACGACGGCAGTTTCAACGCCGACAAATTCGCAGACAACGCCCGCGACCCGCAGGTCAAAATGATTGAGCTCAAACTCAGCCAAGGGGCCAAGCCGGGCCATGGCGGCATGTTGCCGGGCCCCAAAGTCACCCCTGAGATTGCACAGGCACGCGGCGTACCGGTCGGGGTGGACTGCATTTCGCCGGCCTCGCACAGCGCGTTCTCCACCCCGATCGAAATGATGCAATTCATTGCCCGCTTGCGCGACCTCTCGGGCGGCAAGCCGACCGGCATGAAGCTGTGTATCGGCCATCCGTGGGAGTGGTTTGCGATGGTCAAAGCCATGTTGGAAACCGGCATCACCCCGGACTTTATTGTGGTGGATGGTGCCGAGGGCGGCACGGGAGCCGCACCCCTCGAATTCACTGACCACGTGGGCGCTCCGGTGCAAGAGGGCCTGCTGCTGGTACACAACACCTTGCGGGGCGTGGGCCTGCGGGATCGCGTAAAAATCGGGGTGGCCGGCAAAGTGGTGAGCGCATTTGATGTGGCCCGCTACATGGCGCTGGGGGCCGACTGGTGCAACAGCGCGCGGGGCTTCATGTTTGCCTTGGGTTGCATCCAGGCCCAACACTGCCACACGGGCCACTGCCCCACGGGCGTGACCACCCAAGACCCGTTGCGACAGCAAAGCCTGGTCGTGCCTGACAAGGCGGATCGGGTCTACAACTTCCACCAACAGACCTTGTTTGCGCTCAAGGAAATGGTGCAAGCCGTGGGGGTGTACCACCCGAACGAAATCACCGCCCATCACATCGTGCGCCGCAGCGACAACAAGGTCCGCTCGCTGGCACAGTTCATCCTGACCCAGTTGCCCAACGGCGCCTTGCTAGGCGAATCGGTGGCCAGCTTGCCCTTGATCTACCGCCAAACCTGGCCCCGGGCACAGGCCCACAGTTTTGCGCTCCGCCCCGAATAATGCAGTTCCAGCGGGCAGCGTTTTACAAGCGGGTTCTATGGCTGATGGCATGGCTCTGGTGCGTCGCATCTCCGGCGCTGGCCGGAGACGGCACACGGGTGCTGATGCTGGTTTCGTACCACCCGGGCATGGCGTGGAGCGATGCACAACTCGCCGGTGTGCGCACGGCCCTGGAGGGGGTCGCGCCACCGATTGACCTGCAAATCGAGTACCTCGACACCAAGCGCGTCGCGCCGAGCGACAAGCATTTCCGCCTGGTAGAGGCGGTCTTGATGAGCAAGATCGGGGCCTCTGCTCCGGCCTTGATTCTGGCCTCGGACGATGATGCCCTGGACCTGGCTTTGCAACTCCGCAAACGTCACTATCCGCAAGTGCCGGTGTTGTTCTCTGGCGTGGCGATCAGCCGCTCGGAAGCATTGGCTCGCGAAACCCGCATCGGTGGCGTGTTTGACGACGTGAACGTGGGCAGCAGCCTCATGGTGGTCCTCCGAATGCTCCCCGCCACCCGGCGCATCGTGGTGGTACACGACCAAAGCCGTACCAGCCTAGCCCAAGTCGAGACTCTGCGCGAAGGCTTGGCCGCGCAGCCACGGCTGGAGGTGGAATACCTGACCGACATACCCGCCGCCGCGGTGCAAGCGCGCTTGGCACAACTGGGGCCGCAGGACCTGGTGTTTGCACTGCCATTCAACCGGGATGCCAACGGCGCCCTCTTTAGCCACGAGGAGGCTGCAGACCTTTGGGCCAGCGCGTCGCGAGCGCCGGTCGCGGTAACCCGCGATGTCGCCATGCGGCCCGGGATTCTGGGTGGTTTTCTGGTGTCGGGGCTCGCCCAAGGGCAGGCCATGGGGGAACTGGCGAAGCAGCTCATCAGCGGCAGCGCCCCCCAACCCCTGCCGATGAAAGCAGCCCCGGTGCAGGCCACGTTTGACTACCCGCAACTCCAGCGCTGGGGCATAGACCCGGACCTGCTGCCGCCTGATGTGGTGGTGCTCAACCCACCGCCTAACCCGCTCGAAGACTTGCGCCCTTACTTGGTCTGGCTGGCCGCCTTGTTCGGGAGTCTGCTGATCATCATTGGCTTGCTGCTGTACGGCATTCGCAGCCGCCAGATCGCAGCGCGCGCACTGCAGCAAAGCGAGAAAAACTACCGCGACTTGTTTGACCACAGCCCGGACGGGATCCTGATCCAAGCGCTTCCCGCTGGGCACACGGTAGAGGTCAACCCGCGGTTTCTGGGCATGTTCGGCTACACCGCCATCGAGGCACGGCAACTGCAGTTCAAAGATTTGCGCGTGGAGGCGGGGGCTGCCCCTTTGACCCCGACACAGGCGACTGAGGCCCAGCTCCGCCGCAAAGACGGCAGCGTGTTCTGGGCCGAGGTCTCTGCGATCGAACTGCAGGTGGGCACGTCGAACCGTGCGGTCATCAACCTGCGTGATATCACCGACCGCAAGCGGGCCGAGTCGTTGGCGCAAGAGATGGAACACCGCATCCGGCAGATTTACGAAAACCTCCCGGTGGCTGTGTTTGCCATTGACGCCCAGCACCGCGTGACTTTCTGGAACCCGCAAATGACGCGCCTGACCGGCGTCAAAGCGCAAGACGTGGTGGGCACTACCGACAGTTGGCGCGGCATCTACCCTTCCAAACGCCCCTGCCTGCTGGATGTGCTGGTCGACGGTACCAAGGCCGATGACATCACCCGTTTCTTTGGCGACAACCTGCGAGCCAGCACCCATGTGCCCGGCGCGCTGGAGGGCGAAGGCTATTTCACGAATGCGGACCAGACACAGGGCATGTGGGGCCGCTTCTGCGCATCGCCGCTGCGTGACGCAGATGGCAGGATCACCGGTGCGATTGAAACCATGATCGACATCACGCCGCTCAAGCTCATCCAAACCGATCTGGAGACCCTGAACCGTGAACTTGAAGCCCGGGTGGAGACCCGCAATGCAGAGCTGCAGCGCGCCATGGGTCAGCTGCTGCAAAGTGAAAAGCTCGCCGCACTCGGCAGCCTGGTGGCTGGCATGGCCCATGAGCTCAACACGCCTATCGGCAACGTCTTGGCGGTCGCAAGCACCTTGACCGAAGATGCGGCCTCGTTTTCCCAAAAGCTGCTCTCTGGCAGTGCACGGCGGGGCGATGTTGAAAAAGGCGCACTCCGCCTGCAAGAAGCCAGCGTGTTGATCGAGCGCAACGCCGGCCGTGCAGCCAAGCTGATCAGCGACTTCAAAGAAGTAGCGGTGGACCAGACCAGCTCGCGCAGGCGCCATTTCTCGTTGCTGGAGGTCATGCAAGAAATTTTGCACACCACACAGCCGCTATTCAAAGGAAAGGGCCACACCGTCACACTCGATATCCCGCCTGACCTGGAACTCGACAGCTACCCCGGCCCGTTGGAACAAATCATGACCAATCTGTTGGCCAACTCGGTCCACCACGCGTTTGCAGCCGATGTGGCCGGCGCAATGGTGATTCGGGCTGAGTCGCAGGGTGAGCAGATCCTGCTGCACTACCGGGACAACGGCTGCGGCATTCCCGCGGCCAACTTGGCACACATTTTTGAGCCGTTTTACACCACCAAACTTGGCAAGGGCGGCAGCGGGCTTGGGATGTACCTTGTCTACAACCTGGTGAGCAATGTTCTTGGAGGGCGCATCCAGGTGCAAAGCCCGCCTGGCGAGGGCACCTGGGTGGACATCACGATCCCGCGCACTGCGCCGGACGTAGCCACCAACCCTTTGGCCAAAGGTGTCAGCCAGCCCGGATTCTGAGTTGCTATGCTTTAAATAGCAACACGCGCATGCGCACCGAGGGCTAGCAGCCTTTTTTCCATACAAAGTACCGCCTGGTCCTTGCTGAGCACGGTGCACCGGTGCGCGACCGCGAGGTCGATAAAGCGCTGGTCATCCGGGTCCTTGCAGGTCACCGGGGCCTTGTCGGCCACCGCCACGGTGTGTACCAGCGCATCGCGCGCAGCCAGCACCGCCTCGGGCAGCAGGGCATAAAACGCCAGACGTTTGGCGATTTGGGGGTAGGCCAGCACCCGCTCCAGCTCGTCCCGCATGGCGGGAGTCGCAATCCACCGCAGCGCGCCTGTGCTCAATGCGGCCTGCAAGGGCTGGGTCAGCGGGTCTTTGAACACCAACAGGTCAAGGACGATGTTGGTGTCGAGCACAATGCCCGGCGCCATCTCAGGCATCGGGAGCCGGTGTACCGGGCTTGGCAAGCCGGCCCTTGACCATGTCGAACTTGAACAAGCGGCACTCCAGCGGACCGTTCCACATCGGTACCCGGCGCGACTCTTTGAGGCGCATTTTGCTGGGCAGCTTGAGGTCGGGGGTGAGCATCCAGGCGGTCCAGCCGCTGTAATTTTTCTTCCAGTGGCTAGCCAGCTGGTTGAAAAAGTCCACGCCCTCATCGGTCTCCGCCAGCTCACGCGCGCCATAACGGGCGCCTTCACCCTCACCCGCCACGCCGCTGATACCGATACGCTCGCCATACGGTGGGTTGATCAGCATGACGCCACCCCCGGTGTCGCTCACATTAATAGGAGGCATGCGCTGCAAAGCATCGCCGCCGCGGAACTCGATCACATCAGCCACACCCGCGCGCTGCGCATTGCGCTCGGCAAAGTCAACCATCCGGAAGGACACATCGCTGCCGTAGATCAAGGCTTTTTGGCCTGGCTCCGGCTTCACGACGGCGTCAGCAGCTTCTTTTTTCATAGCAGCCCACTCTTCCGAGCGGAAGGGCTTGAACTTCTCAAACGCGAAGCGGCGCAGCGAGCCTGCTGCGATATTGCAGGCAATTTGGGCCGCTTCAATGACCACCGTGCCGCTGCCGCAGCAGGGGTCATAGAGGGGCAGCAAATCGGCGTCGCCCGAGGCCCAGCCGCTAGCGGCGATCATGGCGGCGGCGAGGGTTTCTTTGAGCGGCGCATCGCCCTTGTCTTCGCGCCAGCCGCGCTTGAATAGGGGCTCACCCGAGGTGTCGATATAGAGCGAACAGCTGTCGGTGGTCAGGTGGGCGAAGATGCGTACATCTGGCCACTGGGTGTTCACATCCGGGCGCACGCCGCCCGCCACTTCGCGGAAGCGGTCGCAGACTGCGTCTTTCACCTTCAGCGCGGCAAAGTTCAACGAGGTCAAGGGGCTGTGCTGCGCCGTGACCTCGACCTTGATGCTTTCGCGCGGCGTGAACCAGCGCTCCCAGGCCACTTGCATGGCGGCACGGTACAAGTCCTGCTCGCTGCGGTACTCGGTGTACGACACCAAGACCAGCACCCGTTGGGCCAGGCGGCTGTAGAGGTTGAGCAGCATCGCATGCTCAAACCCGGTGCGCACGGCTACGCCGCCGCGTTGCTTGGTGATACAGCCAGGGGGCAGACCGGTGATCTGCAAAATTTCGGGGGCAAGAAAGTCCTCCACGCCAGCAGCGCAGGGGAGAAAAAGAGTCAATTGGTTCATAGCGCTTTGCGGAGTGAGGCGGGGGCAATCTTCAGCCCCTCGCGGTATTTGGCCACGGTGCGCCGGGCGCATTCAATGCCCTGCTCTTTGAGCATGTCGGAAATCTGGTTATCGCTCAAGGGCTTTTTAGGGCTCTCGGAGGCAATAAATTGCTTGATCAGCGCCCGCACCGCGGTGCTGGACGCATTGCCACCGCTCTCGGTGCCCAGGCCGGAGCCGAAAAAGTATTTCAGCTCAAAGGTGCCGAACGGCGTGGCCATGTACTTGGCGGTCGTGACGCGGCTGATGGTGGACTCGTGCAGGCCCAGCTCGTCAGCAATTTCACGGAGCACCAGAGGGCGCATGGCCAGCTCACCGTGGGTGAAGAAATTCTTTTGTCGCTCGACGATGGCGGTGCTGACCCGCAAAATCGTGTCGAAGCGCTGCTGGATGTTTTTGATGAACCAGCGTGCTTCCTGCAATCGCTGCTGCAGCCCGGCATGGCTGGAGCTGGCTTTGTGGTTGCGCAGCACATTGGCATAGATGTCGTGGACTTTGAGCCGCGGCATCACATCGGGGTTGAGCTGCACCCGAAACTTGGCGGCGCCACCCACTCTGCCGATCGGCACGACCAGCACATCGGGCACCACGATGTTGCGCTCGACATCCACAAAACGGCGGCCGGGCTTGGGCTCCAGGCGGGCAATCAGGGCAATGGCTTCACGCACCAGCGCGTCGCTCCCGACGCCGGCTTGCACCAGACGCTTGATGTCCCGGCGGGCCAACAACTCCATGGGCTGTTGGCAAATCGCCAACGCAACCTGCAACACCTCGATACGGGCCCATTCGCCATCGTCATCCGCGGTTTGCAACAGGGCCTGGATCTGCAGGCGCAAGCACTCGCCCAAGTCACGCGCGCCTACCCCCACCGGCTCCAGGCTGTGCAACAAGCCCCGTGCGACGGTGAAGTGGTGCACCAGTTCGTGGAGCTGCTCTTCGTCACCGGGGTGCAGGCTTTGGGCCAATTCCGCCAGCGGCTCTTCAAGGTAACCGTCGTCGTTCAGGGACTCGATCAAGAACCGCAGGGCCGCTGCATCCTCAGGGCTCAGGCGCAGGCCCGCCGCCTGGCGGTGCAAAAAAATCTGCAATGACTCGCCCGAGCGCGCCAGTTCGGTGGCGTCTTTCTGCTCGTCGTCGTCGAGGTTGTTGGCTTTGGCCTTCGCGTCAACGCCCCATTCGCCATCGTCCGGGGTCATTTCGGTCGTTCCGTCGCCCTCCCAGCTGGGTTCGTCGCTACTAGACAAGGGGGAGGATTCTTCCTCATTGGAGCCGCTAGCGCTGGTACTACTTGCGTATTCAGCTACAGAATTGATAGCAAAATCAGGCTCTTGCTCGCTCAATCGATCGCCCTCGCTCACTGTGGCATCGACCGTATCGAGCCCGAAGTCCTCGCGCTCGGCACGCTCTTCGGTCAACTCCAGAAACGGGTTTTCATCCAGCATTTGCTCCACTTCCTGGCTGAGCTCCAGGGTGGAGAGCTGCAACAGGCGAATGGATTGTTGCAGCTGGGGCGTGAGTGCCAGGTGCTGCGAAACTCGGAGCGAGAGACCTTGTTTCATCTACATCTTGAAATGTTCACCGAGGTACACCCGGCGCACATCGGCGTTATTCACGATCTCTGAGGGCGTACCCTCTGCCAGCACATGCCCGTCACTGATGATGTACGCGTGGTCGCAAATGCCCAATGTCTCACGCACGTTGTGGTCGGTGATCAGCACGCCGATACCGCGGGCCTTCAGGAAGTTGATGATGCGTTGGATCTCAATCACCGCGATCGGGTCGATACCCGCAAAAGGCTCATCCAGCAAGATAAAGCGGGGCCGGGTCGCCAATGCCCGGGCGATTTCCACACGGCGCCGCTCCCCTCCGGACAAGGCAAGCGAGGGCGATTCCCGCAAATGCTCCACCCGGAGTTCTTGCAGCAAATCGGTCAGCCGGCGTTCGATTTCATCGGACTTCAAAGGCGCTCCGGCATCGTCGCGCTGCAGCTCCAGCACGGCGCGCACGTTGTCTTCCACATTGAGCTTGCGGAAGATGGAGGCTTCTTGCGGCAAGTAGCCCAAGCCGAGACGGGCACGGCGGTGAATCGGCATGTGCTCGATGCTTTGGCCGTCGATGGTGATGTCGCCCGCACTGGCTCGCAGCAAACCCACGATCATGTAAAACGAGGTGGTTTTACCCGCGCCATTGGGGCCCAGCAAACCTACTACCTCACCGGTGCGAACCGCCAGCGACACATCTTTCACGACCTGGCGCTTGCCATAGTACTTTTGCAGATGGCGGGCTTCGAGCCGCCCGGCACTGCTGTCCGGGGTGTCTTTGACGAGGTCGTTCACTGGCCGACCTTCTCGATTTGGGGCGTAACTTTGAGTTCAGCACCACTGGCCGCCGACGCCGCAGTGCCCCGCTCGGGCTTGGGTGTCAACATGGCACGCACCCGCCCTGCAGGGGCTGCGGCTGTCTTGGGCGCACCATCGACTGTGAAACGGTCGGTCAGGTTCTCATAGAGGATGACCGCACCGGTTACCTCGTCCGCCAGCGTTGCGCCGCGCAAACGGCGCATCTGGGCTTTTTTGATGAAGCGCACGGTGTCGGCTTTGCCGTCGTATTCGATCGTATCGCCTTCGCCCTCGATGTATTCATCGATGCCGTCGCGCTTCTGGCGAAAAAAGGCCTGCTTGTCCGGTGAGCCGGTCACCAAGCCGAATTGGTAGCCCTCGGGGTCCTGGCGAACCTCGATCTGGCTCCCGCGGATCAGGATGCTCCCCTTGGTGAGGATGACATTGCCCGTGAAGATGCTGACTTGTTTGAGGTCGTCGTAACGCAAAGCATCGGACTCCACATTCATGGGCTTATTGCGGTCCGCTTTTTCGGCGCGAACGCTGCCCACAAGGCCCGACAAGACCAGCAGAACCGACAGGGACAACACAATTTTTTTCATAGGGGCACGAAACTTGCTCGAAGAGCGCTCGGCTCATTGTACCGAGCACTTCACGGCTCCTGCCCCCGCCGTACTCAGCCGTCTGCGTTAATTTTGTGGATCAGTGCTTGCAGCACTTCGGCAGCTTGGGCGTTATCCACTTGGCAGGTGCCGGCATTGGCATGACCGCCGCCGCCGTAGCTCAGCATCAATTCGCCAACATGGGTTTTGGAGCTGCGGTTGGTGATCGATTTACCGGTCGCAAACACGGTGTTTTGTTTTTGCAGACCCCACAACACGTGGATGGAAATATTGGTGTCCGGGAACAAGGCGTACACCATGAACCGGTTGACTGCGTAAATGATGTCCTCATTGCGCAAGTCCAGCACCAGCAGATTGCCGTGCACGGTAGAGCAGCGCAAGAGCTGCTCCTTGGCTTTGGCCGCATGCTCAAAATAGAGCTCGACCCGCTCGACCACGTCCGGCAGCTGCAGGATCTGCTCGATACCGTGGTGACGGCAGTACTGGATCAAGTCCATCATCAGCTGGTAATTGCTGACCCGGAACTCGCGGAATCGGCCGAGGCCGGTGCGCGAATCCATCAGGTAATTCAGCAGCACCCAGCCTGTGGGATTCATGATTTCATCGTGGCTGAAGCGGGCAGAGTCGCCTTTGTCCACCGCCTCCATCATGTCGTAGAAGCGTGCCGGAAAGCGGCTGGCGCCACCGTAGTGGTCATAGACCACGCGGGCCGCCGAATCGGCATGCGGGAGGATGATGTGATTGGGCCGCTCGCCGGTGTTGCGCAGCGTCTCAGACTCGTGGTGATCAAACGCCAAGTGAACGCCCGGCACATAGGGCAGATTGGTCGTGATATCGCGGTCAGAGACCTCGATCTTGCCGTCCTGCATGTCCTTGGGGTGGACGAACTTGATGTCGTCAATCAAGTCCAACTCGTTGAGGAGAACGGCGCACACCAAGCCATCGAAATCGCTACGGGTGACCAAACGGAACTTCTGGCTAGACATACGACAGACTCCTCAAGGGTAAATAAAAATTCATTCTAGCCCCGCACCTGAGGCCAAGCGCCACAGGTTTGCCTAGTGCAGGGCTGGGGTATTAGCCGCGTCCTGCGCGCTGGTCGGCGATCAATGTATCGACCACTTGCAAGGCCCGCTGCATGTTACCGGCCATAGAGCCGTCGGTATAAAAACGCCCCGCCACACCGAGGGCCGGCACGCCTTCCACCTTGTAGGCGTTTTGCAACTGCAGTGCCTTGCCGGCCTTGGTCGCTACTGTGAATGAGTTGTACTGGGCCACAAACTGCTCCCGGTTCACGCCCTGTTGGCTGATCCACTCCACGATGGCCTCGGGCCGCGCCAGGTTTTGCTTTTCCACATGGATGGCGGCAAACACTTTGGCGTGGAGTTTGGGCACCAGGCCCATGGCCTCGAGTGTGTAAAACAAGCGCTGCTGGGGAACAAAGCTTTCCTGGAAAGCAATCGGCGCACGGCGGAACGACACATCTTTGGGAAGATTTTTGGTCCAAGCCTGCAATGCCGGCTCAAACGCGTTGCAGTGCGGGCAGTTGTACCAAAAGAACTCCACCACCTCGATCTTTCCTGCGGGCGCCTCGACCGGCGCGCGGGGATCTACCACCTGATAGTCGGTACCGGCCTCTGGCTTTTTCGCTTGGGCTTGGGCCAAAGAAAACCAGGTTCCGGCGGCGCTCAAGGCGGCGCCAGCAGCGACATGGGTAAATGCACGACGTTTCATATCAAAAAGACTCCATAGAGGCGCTGTGTGAGCAAGCACCGCGCCCAAAGTTCCCGCTCTGGCTCAGCGCTGCACGCGCACCAGCGCTGTTTCCAAACCGGCTTTGTCCATCTTTTCCTTGGCCTTGTCCGCATCCTCTTTCTTCTCGAAAGGACCGACCCGGACCCGGAACACCGGTTTGCCCGATAGCTCGCGCTCAGAAATTTTGGTTTCAATACCGCTCAACGAAAGCTTGGCACGCTGGCTTTCTGCATCCTCGGCAGTACGGAACGAGCCCACCTGCACCCAGAAAGAGAACACCTCCGACTCTGAGGCTGCCACCTTGGCCTTTGCCAGATCACCCAAAGGATCGGCAGAGGCTTTGGGGTCTGCTTTGGCATCCGGCTTGCCGGCTGTTTTGGCGTCGGCCTTGGTATCCGACTTAGCCTCTGACTTTGCTTCGGATTTGGCATCCGTTTTTGCGTCAGTTACTGCCGGCTTCGCTTCGGTAACTTTGCTCGGCGCACTCGGGCTCGAAGCGGCAAGTCCCGGCACGCTGGTAGCAGGCACAGCTCCGGCCGGGTTTTTGCCGTACATCGGCGCATTCGGGTCCCAGTTTTTGTTTTTCTGGGTCTCGGCAGCATCCTGGTCGGCGCTGCGGCTGTTGCTCTTGTTCATAAAAGGCACAGGCACCTTGGTGACGTAAACCGCCACCGCCAGCGCTGCGCCCAAGCCCACCACCACGCCTACGATGAACCCGACCAGAGTTCCGCCACGCTCGTTCTTCATGCCTTGCTTTCTCAGAGAAATTACATCTTCTGCGGAGCGCTCACGCCCAGCACCGCCAGGCCATTGTGCAGCACCTGTGCAGTCGCAGCGACCAGCGCCAGGCGCGCGAGTTTGACCGCCTCGTCATCCACCAGAATGCGCTCGGCATCGTAGTAGCTGTGGTAGCTGGCCGCCAATTCGCGCAGGTAGAAAGTCACGTCATGCGGCGCCTCGCCCTCAGTAGCGGCGGTCAGCATTTCAGGGAACTTGGCCAACAGCAGCATCAGGGCCTGGGCTTGCGGGCTCTCGAGGGCTGACAGGTCAACCCCCTTGAGCAGGGCCACATCGCCACCCCAGCTCGCCAGCACCGAGCAAATGCGTGCGTGGGCGTACTGCACGTAGTAAACAGGGTTGTCGTTGTTTTTGGCCACTGCCAAATCCACATCGAAGGTGTATTCGGTGTCCGGCTTGCGGCTCAGCAGGAAGAAGCGCACTGCGTCTTTGCTGGTCCACTCAATCAGGTCGCGCAGCGTCACATAGCTGCCCGCGCGCTTGCTGATCTTGACCTCTTCACCGCCCTTGACCACGCGCACCATAGTGTGCAACACGTAGTCGGGGTAGCCTTGGGGAATGCCTACATCGGCCGCTTGCAGCCCGGCGCGCACCCGGGCAATCGTGCCGTGGTGGTCGGTGCCCTGGATGTTCACCACTTTGCTGAAGCCACGCTCCCACTTGGCAATGTGGTACGCCACATCGGGCACGAAGTAGGTGTAGGTGCCATCCTTCTTGCGCATGACGCGGTCTTTGTCGTCACCGTAGTCAGTGCTCTTGAGCCACAGCGCGCCGTCTTGTTCATAAGTTTTGCCGTTGGACACCAGCTTGTTCACTGCCGCTTCGACACGGCCGCTGGTGTACAGGCTGGACTCAAGGTAGTACTGGTCAAAGTGCAGATTGAAGGCCTGCAGGTCTTTGTCTTGCTCGTTACGCAAGTAGGCCACTGCAAACTGGCGGATGTTGTCGTAATCCTCTACATCGCCATTGGCGGTGAACTCGCGGTCGTCGGCCTTGACGGTCGCACAGGCCAGAAAATCGTTGGCAATTTCCTGGATGTAATCGCCGTTGTAAAACGCCTTGCTCTCCGGGTTGTCGGGGTCGGTGGGCCAGCAGGTGTCGCCCGGCTTGAAGCCCTTGGCGCGCAGTTGGGTGCTCTTGGTGAGCGTTTCGATTTGCACGCCGGCGTCGTTGTAATAAAACTCGCGGTGCACCTTGTAGCCTTGGGTGGCAAACAGGTTGCAGATAGCGTCGCCCAGCGCCGCCTGGCGGCCGTGGCCCACGTGCAGCGGACCGGTGGGGTTGGCCGACACAAACTCCACCAACACCGGCTTGCCGCTGTCCGCCTGGTAGCCAAAGCGCAAGCCTTGGCCCAGCACTTCGCGCACCACTTCTTGCTTTGCAGCGGGCTTGAGGCGAATGTTGATAAAGCCGGGGCCGGCAATTTCAACGTCTTGCACCCACTGTTGGTACACCGGAGTGGCCAGCAGCTCCGTGCGCAGCGTTTCGGCGAGCTGGCGCGGGTTCATCTTGAGCGGCTTGGCCAATTGCATGGCCGCCGTGGTGGCGAAATCGCCATGGGCCGCCACCTTGGGCGACTCGAAGGCGGCCTTGGGGCCGGCTCCGGGAGAAAGTTTTTCCAGGCAGGCGGCCAGCGCCTGCAGAAGTTCGTGTTTAACAGTAAGCATGCGCAGATTTTACGGGCCTGGAAAAACTGTGATTTCTGTGACTTTGTCCGCCCCTGTGGTCATGGGCTGGCTGTATGCTGACGGCTCCCATTGAGGGATTTCTGCAACGGCAGCTGCGCTGCCTTTTTTACGGGACACCACATGAAGCAACTGATTTCTTATATCGCTTTGGGTTTGGCTCTGGCAGTGGGCGGCGCGCATGCTGCCGACGAAAAGGCTCCAACAGCCCAGCAAAGCAAGATGAAGACCTGCAATGCCGATGCCAAGACCAAAGACCTCAAAGGCGATGAACGCAAAGCCTTCATGAAAGACTGCCTGAGCGCCAAGCCCGCCGCAGCTGAAGGCGGCAAAACCGCCCAGCAAAACAAAATGAAGACCTGTAATGCGGACGCCAAGACCAAAGACCTCAAGGGCGATGACCGCAAGAAGTTCATGAGCGAGTGCCTGAGCGCCAAGTAAGCCACCCGGCATCGCTACATCCAAGGCCCGGCGGCATCACTGCCCGGGCCTTTTTTTATGGCCCGACGCTGAGCAACACACCCACAAACACTGAAAAACCCACCCAGTGGTTCAATCGGAAGGCTTTGAAACAGCCTTCCCGGGATCGATCTCGGATCAGCGTGCCATGCCAAACCACTTGCACCGCGGCCCCGGCAACCCCCAGCCACCACCCCCAAGCAGCATCAAGCCCGGGCAGCACCAACCACGACCAGAGGGCCAGATAGGCCACATAAAACGCCATCACAGCGGGCACATCCCAGCGCCCCAGGGTGATGGCAGAGGTTTTCATGCCGATGCGCAGGTCGTCGTCCCGGTCGACCATGGCGTACTCGGTGTCATAGGCCAACACCCAAAACAGGTTCCCCACCAACAGCGCCCACGCCTGCCACGGAATGTCGCCCCTCACGGCTGCGTAGGCCATGGGTATGCCAAAGCTGAACGCCACGCCCAACACCGCCTGCGGCATGGAGACATAGCGCTTGGCATAGGGGTAGACCAAGGCCACCGCCAGCGCGGCGAAGGACCATGCAATCGTCACGGCATTGGTCGTCAGCACCAAGCCGAAAGCGGCTGCGGCCAGCACACCGCCTACCGCCAGGGCCTCGCGGCTCGAAATACGGCCACTGGTCACCGGGCGCTGGGCGGTGCGCTTGACGTGCTTGTCAAACTCCCGGTCCGCCACGTCGTTCACGCAGCAGCCGGCACTGCGCATCAAGATGGTGCCCAAGGTGAACACCACCACCAAATGCCAACCCGGAAACCCACCTTGGGCCAACCACAAGGCAGACAAGGTCGGCCACAAGAGAAGCAGCCAGCCGGCAGGCCGGTTCCAGCGGATCAGGTCTAGATAGAGAGAGAGTTTCGCGCGCACGGAATTACGATGATTTTGATAGCTACTGGCCCATTTAAAACCTGGGCAAACAGCCGTTTTTATTCAATTCAAGACAAACGGGTCACACCCGGCAGCTCACAACTGTAGATGGCATTGCGCAAAGCGGCGATGGCCTCGTACCGGGTAAAGCTGCGGCGCCAGGCCAGCACCACGCGGCGCATGGGCGGCGGTAGCGGGCTGCCATCGGGCTTGGCATCCTGGACCGGCAGGTATTTGACGAACCCGGGCTCTGCACCTCGTTTTTTGGGCTCCAGCGCCTCTTTGGGCACGCTCATGCGGGGCACCAGTGTCATCCCCATGCCGGCAGCCACCATGTGCTTGATGGTCTCCAGCGAGGAGCCCTCAAAACTTTTGCGGATACCCTCAGCATCGCTGGAAAAACGCGCGAACTCGGGGCAGACCTCCAACACGTGGTCACGGAAGCAGTGGCCATTGCCCAGCAGCAACATGGTTTCGCTTTTGAGTTGCTCCGCCGTGACCGAGCTTTGCTTGGCGAGTGCGTGCCCTGCAGGTACCGCCGCATAGAAGGGCTCGTCATACAGCGGCGCGAGCGCCAGGCCAGTATCCGGAAAAGGCTCGGCCAGAATGGCGCAGTCGATCTCTCCAGTGCGGAGCATTTCGAGCAGCTTCACCGTGAAGTTCTCTTGTAGCACCAGCGGCATTTGGGGGCTCTTGGTGATGACTTGCCGCACCAAAGCCGGCAGGAGGTAAGGCGCTATCGTGTAAATCACCCCCAACTTGAGGGGACCAGCCAAGGGGTCTTTGCCACGCTTGGCGATGTCTTTGATGTTGGCCGCCTGCTCCAGCACACTCTGGGCCTGCCGGATAATTTCTTCGCCGAGCGGGGTCACCGTCACCTCGTTGGCGCTGCGCTCAAACAGCTTACAGTCCAGCTCCTCTTCGAGCTTTTTGACCGCCACGGAAAGCGTGGGCTGCGAGACAAAGCAGGCGTCCGCTGCCTTGCCGAAGTGCCGCTCACGGGCCACCGCCACAATGTATTTCAGTTCTGTCAGCGTCATACCGTCGCCTCCTAATCGTCAACCATGATGCCACGGCCGATAGCCTGAATCAATGCCGCCTTTCAATGGGCATGGCCCTTGGGCTCGATGATGACCAGCGCAATACCGCAGACCAAGAGACCCGCGCCGCTCCAAAACGCAGCGTCCGGCGTCTCCGCAAAAAATACCGCGCCCAGCGCCGGGCTGAACAACAGCAAGGAAAAGCTACCCGCCTCCACCGCCGACGCATCGCCCGCTCGGTAGGCGAAAAAATAACCGAGGTAAATCCCCGCCGCGGCCATGCCCACCACCGGCAACAAGGGCCACAAATTCGCAGGCACTGCGGGAAGTGCAAAGCCGGTAAACAGCCCGAACGTGAGCCAACATGCCACCTGGCTCCAGGTCAGCACCGCGATCGGGTGCTCGGTGCCGGAGTATTTTTTCAAGACGATGCCCAGCATCGATTCCATGAGCGCGCCCAGCAAAGCCACCAATGCCGCCGGATGAAAAGCACCCGCGCCCGGCTGCAAAATCACCAGCACCCCTCCGAAGCCCACGGCCACGCCAGTCCAGCGCAGCCAATGCGGTTTCTCTCCCAAAAAGAACACCCCCAAGGGCAACATGAAGAGAGAGCCGGTCATCAAAAAGGCACTCGCCTCCGCGAGCGGCAAATGCGAGACCGCATAGGCCGCGCACCAGGCTGAGGTGACGATGAAGCCCGCCCGCAGCACATGGATCAGGGGCTTTCGACTGCGCACCACCCGCCCCTTTGT
This sequence comes from Rhodoferax potami, assembly GCF_032193805.1. Lineage (NCBI taxonomy): Bacteria > Pseudomonadati > Pseudomonadota > Betaproteobacteria > Burkholderiales > Comamonadaceae > Rhodoferax > Rhodoferax potami. The sequence continues at coordinate 1,556,297 of NZ_JAVBIK010000001.1, forward strand.
CGCCACCCATACGGGCATCAGCATGCACAAGACGATGGACGCTTGCAAAAACAGCACCTGCTTGGGCACCAGCCCTTGGGCCATGAGTTGCTTGTTGCAGGCGTCCAGCACAGACCAGCACAGCATCGCCATGACGACCAGCAAAACCCCACGGGTATTGCCCTGCAGCGCTTGCCAGCGCCTGACCATTGTTTGAACCATAGGGTGTGAAATCAGCCCACCGACGTCAGGTCGTGGCGGGCACCATTTTCTTGAGGCTGTCGCGCAGAATTTCCATGCGCTCTTTCCAGGCGCGGCGTACATCGGGCGGCGTATTCTTCAGCACCCGGAAGGAGTGGGGGTCCGGGTGCCCCTCGGCGTCCAGCACATTGATTTCGAGCTCGCCGCCCAAAGAGGTCACCGTGGCACCCCGCAGCGTCGTGTGGGCCGTCTGCTTGCCGGAATGCAAGGTAATGCGGCCTGTCGCGTCGAGGTCAATAAACCACTCAATCCCACCTTTGCCATCCAGACCCACTTCACTGGTGGTCCCGGTAAAACCCGCTACACGCCGCCACTGGGCGATTTGCTCATCGGGGGTCATGGCGTTGACTTTGCCTTTGGCCTTGAGGGCCGCTTTGGCCGCAGCAGCCTCTTCGGCCTCGCGCTTGGCCGCTTCTTCCGCATCCAGGCGCGCTTGGCGCTGGTGCTCCAAGCGCTCTACCCACAGCTGGATTTGCTTGGCAAAGGTGACAAATTCGTCCGCAACCTTGCTGGGCAAGGGCGCCAGGCGCAGCTCAGCATCTTCTTCGGATGCCAGAAATGCTAGGCTGTGCCAGCCAGAGGGCTCAGTGGCTTCCTGACCCGGCTTGGGATTGCTCAGGGTGCGCACCATGCGAGCGAGTTCGATGCGCAGGCCCAGCGCATCAAAGGTCACATCCAGCGCGCCCTGTTTTTCCATCTCAGCCTGGCCTTCGCGCGCCTTCTGGTGGTAGGTGGCTTTGCGCGCTTTGACCCGTATCTTGCCTGCACGACGCAGCATGTCGACGCTGAACTCATGGGCCTCAAAGCGCTGGCCTCCGGGGATTTTGGTGACCGCAGTGCGCATCCAAAAGGCCTGTAACTCGGCATAGAGGTAAGCCGCGATCGACAGCACGAAGATCGCCCCCACACTCCACAAGATCCAATCCATTTGTCCGCTCATGCAGCGATGTTAACGGGCCACGATGACACTAGGCCCGATCAGGCCTTGAGAAACTCAGCCTTGCCACCCAACCAGCGTGCCACATGCTTCGCCGCCAAATGCGGGTAGGTATCGAGCAGCATGGGCGCCTCGGCTTTGGCCCACTCCAGCAAATCCACATCGACCGAAAGATCCGCAAAGCGCAGCATGGCCTCGCCGCTTTGGCGGGCGCCCAAAAACTCACCGGGGCCGCGGATCTCCAAGTCACGCCGGGCAATTTCAAACCCGTCATTGGTCTCGGCCATGGCCTTCAGCCGCTCCCGCGCCGCTTCGCCCAGCCGCGGCGCATCGCCGGTGGAGTACAGCAGCACACAAGCCGATGCCGCAGCGCCCCGCCCCACCCGCCCGCGCAACTGGTGCAGTTGGCTTAGGCCGAAACGCTCGGCATGTTCAATCACCATCAGCGAGGCATTGGGCACATCCACACCCACTTCAATGACCGTGGTGCTCACCAGCACCGACATCAGCCCCGCGGTGAAGGCGCCCATGACGGCCTTTTTGTCATCCACATGCATGCGCGAGTGCAGTAGCCCGATCAGCACCGGCTGGCCGTCGGCACGGATAGCACCCTGCAGAGCCTCGGCCAGATCGGCGTGGGTCTGGGTGGCGTTGCTCAAGTCCAGTGCCTCGCTCTCTTCAATCAGCGGGCACACCCAATACACCTGCCGGCCCTGGCTGATCTGGGCGCGGATGCGCTCAATCACCTCATCGCGCCGCGCATCGTTCACCACCTTGGTGACGATGGGCGTGCGCCCGGGCGGCAGCTCATCGAGGGTGGATACATCGAGGTCCGCGTAGTAGCTCATCGCCAGCGTGCGCGGTATAGGCGTCGCCGTCATCATCAGCAAATGAGGTTCCATATCCTCATGGTGCAGCTTGTTGCGCAGGGCCAAGCGTTGCGCCACGCCAAAGCGGTGTTGCTCGTCGATGATGGCCAGGGCCAGGTTCTTGAACTTCACCTTGTCCTGGATGATGGCGTGGGTGCCCACCACCAACTGGGCTTCGCCGCTCTCGATCAAGGCCAGCATGGCCCTGCGCTCTTTGGCCTTTTGGGTGCCGGTGAGCCAGGCGGTGGTGATGCCCAAGGGCTCCAGCCAAGCCAGCAGCTTGCGGAAGTGTTGTTCGGCCAAAATTTCGGTGGGCGCCATCAGGGCACACTGCCAACCCGCATCCATGCAGATAGCGGCAGCCAGCGCTGCCACCACGGTTTTGCCGGCACCGACATCGCCCTGCAACAAACGGTGCATGGGGATGCGGCGTGCCATGTCCTTGGCAATTTCTTCGCCCACGCGTTGTTGCGCATTCGTCAGGCCAAAGGGCAACGCCGCCAGCAGCCGGGCATGCAGCGTGCCGCCCTCCACCGCTTGGAGCTGCGGGGCCTTGAGCGCCGCTCGCTCGCGCCGGCTTTGCAGCTGGCTGAGTTGCTGGGCCAACAGTTCCTCGGCCTTGAGTCGTTGCCAGGCCGGGTGGCTGTGGTCCATCAGGGTGTCGATCGACACATCCGGCGTGGGGTGGTGCAAAAACTGTAGCGCGTCACGCAGTGTCCACAAGGGCTGCTGGTGGTTTTGATGCTGACGATGCTGCAGCCACTCTAGGTCTCCGGGCGCGAAGGTGTCGCTCAAATCGGCCCGCGCCAAGCCGGAGAGCACCGCCTTGCGCAGGTAGGCCTGGGGCAAACCAGCCACCGTGGGGTACACCGGGGTGAGCGCCGTCGGCAGATCGCCACCGGCTGCCTTGAAGCTGGGGTGCAACATGGTGCGCCCCAGAAAGCCCCCCTTGACTTCGCCGCGCACCCGCACCGTGTTGCCTACCGCGAGCGCCTTTTGCTGTGAGCCATAGAAACTGAAGAAACGCAGGGTGCAAGTGTCGGTGCCATCGTCCACCGTCACGATGAGCTGGCGGCGCGGCCGGTACGTCACCTCCTGGTGGGTGACCGTGGCTTCAATCTGGACAGGGTAGCTGTCGCGCACGTCACTGAGTTTGACGATGCGGGTTTCGTCTTCGTAACGCAGGGGCAGGTGCAAGGCGAGGTCGATATCCCGGCGCAGGCCCAGCTTTTCGAGGGCTTTTTGCGACTCGGTTTTGGGCTTGACTTCAGGCATGGGCGCATTGTGCCGCACTACACTGGGGTGTTTGCCTGCCAGCGCAGGCTCAGTCACCGAGGAGACCACATGAAACAATGGATTGCACCGCTGGCCGTCGTGGCCACCCTGCTGGGCAGCGCTGTCAGCGCCCCCGTTTACGCCCAAACCGCGGCCTACCCGTCCAAGCCTATTCGCTTGGTTATTCCCTTCCCGCCAGGAGGCGGCACCGACATCCTCTCCCGCCTGGTCGCAAGCAAGCTGACCGAAAACTTCCAGTGGACCGTGGTGCCTGACAACAAGGCCGGCGCCGGCGGAACTATCGGCATTGCCGAAGCCATCAAGGCCGCGCCCACGGGGTATGACATGGTTATGGGCCAGAAAGACAACTTGGTAGTGGCCCCTTGGCTCTACGGCAACCTGCCCTGGGACCCGACCAAAGACCTGGTGCCCGTGGCCCACGTGGCCTACACGCCGGTGGTGATTGCCACCGCCGCCAACTCCAAGTTCAAGACATTGGCAGACGTGGTCGCAGCTGCCAAAGCCGCGCCCGACACCATCACCTACGGCTCGCCCGGTAACGGCACCACCATTCACCTCGCGGGCAACCTGTTCGAAAAGGCCGCCAAGGTCGATATCCGCCACATCCCCTACAAAGGCTCCAATCCAGCGCTGATGGACGCACTGGCCGGTAATGTGGATTTGTTGGTGTCCTCCGTACCCTCGGCGATTGCCCAGATCAAGGCGGGCAAATTGCGCGCCTTGGCAGTGACCTCTGCCGCCCGCAGCACCTCGCTGCCCGATGTGCCCACCGTGGCCGAGTCCGGCTACAAAGACTTTGATGTGAGCACCTGGTACGGCCTTTTCATGCCCGCCGGCACGCCCGCCAACGTGGTCACCTTGGTGAACAGCAAGGTCAATGAGCTGCTCGCCACCGCTGAATTCAAGGCCGCCATCCACGCCCAAGGTGCAGAGCCTCAGGCCATGAAGTCCGAGCAATTCGGCAACCTGCTGAAAACGGACTACGCCAAGTGGAAGGGCATCGTGCAGGCCTCCGGCGCCAAGGTGGAATAGTCCGGCAGAAGCCGCAAAACGCAACTGCTTCAGATCTGCCATTTCCTGCCGATATCGAGGCATGGAAATGGCTCACCCGGAACTCGAAGCGCGCCCGACTGAAACCTCGCTGCTCACGCTGCGCATACGGTCTGCAATTGCCCTGAGTGTCCGCAATTGCCTGTGCCACTGGTTCCCCCACAACTTCCACTCCTTATGCCATGCCTTTGCGGTGGTGGGATCGAATGTGGCGAGCATCGCGCTAGATCGCAACTATCGCCCGGTTGCGGGCTTGGCGGCTATAGATGCGGGCAATGACCAGATCATTGTGATGGCCGATGAGCAGGCATTCAGCAACCCGCTGGGCGGTGCCTACCACTGCTGGATCGAGTCGGATGACGCGGCTCCGGTGGAGCTGGTCGACTTCACTTTTGAGCACAACCACATCTACGCCGAAGCCAATGGATACCCCTGGATCGGAGAGGCATCGCCGGCGTATCTGTGGGGTCCTTCCGACGTCGTATCGATCCGGACGCCCTTGGCCAGCCTGCGTCCAGGCTTTGGCAAAGACAAAATCTGGGTGAGCGAACCGCAGGCAGGCGCGCGATGGATGCAAGCGCACATTGCCAACAATACCAACGCCTATGTGCAGCTGACCTCTGACGCTTTAACCCGGTATCAACAGCTGATGGCCTGATTCGCCCCGCATTCTGCAAAAGCACCGCTATGGGAAAATAGCGGCCTTTCAACCTTGGAACGGGCCTGTCCGGCCCTCAAGCACCATGTCTTTGCCTACTTCTGACGCGCAACGCGTCTTCACCCTTAGCGACTTCGACTTTGAACTCCCCGAAGCGCTGATTGCCCAACACCCCGCTACAGAACGCAGTGGCTCCCGATTGCTGGACGGCACGGGCGATACCTCAGTAGACCGCATCTTCAAGGACCTGCCCGGCCTGCTGCGTGCGGGTGACTTGCTGGTGTTCAACGACACCAAGGTCATCAACGCCCGCCTCTTCGGGGAAAAAACGACCGGCGGCAAGGTGGAACTGCTGATCGAGCGCGTGCTGGGCGGCAACCAGGTGGCAGCCCACATGCGGGTCAGCAAAAAGCCCGAGGTGGGCGCCACCATCAAGATGATCTGTGCCCCCGGCCAGGAAGACGGCCTGTGCGCCACCCTGCTCGGCCGCTGGCCGAATGTGGACGGGCCGATTTACCGCTTTGTGCTGAGCAACGACCGGGGCGACGACCCCTATACCCTGATGGAGCGCCACGGCCATGTGCCCCTGCCGCCCTACATCACCCACAGCGACTCGCCGGAGGATGTGCAGCGCTACCAGACGGTGTTTGCCAAGAACCCCGGCGCAGTGGCCGCACCGACGGCCGCCCTGCACTTTGACGAAGGTGTATTTGCGCAGCTCGATGCCATGGGCGTACACCGTGCGCATGTGACGCTTCACGTCGGCGCGGGCACTTTTCAGCCGGTCAAAACCGAGAACATCGCCGAGCACCAGATGCACAGCGAGTGGTACAACGTGCCGCTCGAAACGCAAGAAGCGATTGCTGCCTGCAAGGCACGTGGCGGGCGCATAGTGGCGGTGGGCACCACCAGTGTGCGCACCCTAGAGAGCTGGGCCCAAACCGGCATTGCCAGTGGCGACACCAATATCTTCATCACCCCCGGCTTTGAGTTCAAGCTGGTCGATGTGCTGGTCACCAACTTCCACCTCCCCAAGAGCAGCCTGATGATGCTGGTGAGCGCCTTCACCGGCTATGACCATGTGATGGGCCTATACCGCGACGCGATTGCGCGCGGCTACCGCTTCTTCAGCTATGGCGATTCCATGCTGCTGACGCGAAGATAAGCACCCACGCGCCAATTAAGCGCGGGTGGCCGCTCAGCGCAGACCAGGCAAAGTGCCGAGGCGCAAAAACTGCGTCTCGCCGTTGGAGCCATCTACACCGTCGTTGTCGGTAATCGCAAAGGCTTGGCCCGCGCTGTCCACCGCAAAACTCTCCACTTTGTCCAAGACATAGCCGTGGGGCTTTTGCAGGTCGGGCACGAGGTTGCGCAGCAGGCGCTTGGTCACGACCGGCACTTTGGCATCGCCAGGGGCGGCGGCCGTCAAGCCAGCCACTGAGAAGCTGTGCAGGGTTTTCAAGGCGGAATCGCCAAACTGGTTGTCTCGCTCAATCACCACAAAGGTGTCCGGGCCGACAGCCGTGATTTCTGAGAGGCCGACCCAGCCGCCTTCGGCCTTGGTCGCTTCCAGCGGGTAATGCAGCACGCCCCAGGTTTTGGTAGCGGGGGTGTAACGCAAGATTTTGGTGAAGCCCTTGGGGTCGTCCTTCCACTCGCGCTGCACCGCCAGCCACACCACTTCCTGATCACCGGTGCCGGTAACAGTCACGCCTTCCAAACCAAAGCGGGTGGCATGTCGGGCCAATGCCTCGGGCAATTCGATTTCTTCTTGCACTTCGGCCTTGGCGTTCAGGCGCAAGAGCAGGTTGCGCAAGGGCGCAGGCTTCTTGTCCGGGTCACCTTCCGAGGCTACCCAGAAGCCGCCATCCGCACGCTGGGCAATGCCCTCGCCGTCGTAGCCCACGGGCTTGCCGTCTTTGGTGACGGTCATCGCGTTGGCAATCAGTGCGGGCGTGAAATTCGTGTCGATTTCCAGAATGCGGGTGGTGGCGTAGACGCTGTCAGTCACAGCGAACAGGCGCCCGGCCTGCTTGCGGTCTGCAGTGGTGCCGGAGATCGCACCCCAAGGAATGGGCGGGCCGGCGGGCGAGTCGCTGGACATGAGCGTGGGGTACGCTGGTGCATCCGCGCCTTGCTGGTAAATCATCACACTCGAACGGGCGGCGCCATCGTTTTCACTGGCGACCACCAACAAGCCGCGCTGCGGGATCGCTGTCAGCCCTTCAGGGCCACTGCCGGCGGGCAAGGCCTGCAGGTATTCAGGCGCTTTGCCCGCACCCCGGTCCCGCCACACGGTGACCAGCGAAGAGCGCTCGGAGCCTACGAAGATCAAGGTGTCTTTGCCAAACACGCCGACCTCTACACCTTCGGGCTCGTTGCCTTTGGCAGCAGAGCGGCTCTCGGGGTAATGGCCCAGGCGCATGGCTTCATGGTCCAGGAAGTTGCCACTGTCCCATTCCACTTTGCCATCGGTGTTGAAGATGGAGATGCTGCGCGAGCCCCCTTTGTAGTCGCCCTCATTGGCGGTCACAAAGCGGGTGTTGTCCAACCAGGCCACCGCGTCGGGTTCGCGCAGCAGGCCTTTGGCGGACTCGCTGGGGTTGATGATGCCGTCGCGGGTGCGATCAATCTCTTTCAAGTCCACTGCACCGGCGGAGAAATGCTTGATGACCTGGCGCTTGGCCACGTCGACCAACACGATATGGTTGTTTTCTTGCAGGGTCACCACCGCAATGCCTTGGGCGTTGACCTTGACCAACTCGGGCTCAGCGTCGTCCGGGGCAATCTCGGCCAAACCGTTCAAGGCCACAGGGTGTGAGCGGGTGCAATCGGGCATGCCTGTCGCACTCAAGGGGATGATGGTGAGATTGCCACCCGGCAGCTGGGGGATCGCGCCTTTGTTGAACTTTTCGTCACGCTCGTTTTCCATCACGATGACCGCGTGGCGCCCACCTTTGTCCAGGGCAATCGAATCGGGCTGGCCGAACAAGGGGCAGGTCCCTTGGGCCTTGCGGCTGGCCAGGTCAAACACCGCCAGGTGACCGGTGGGCTGGGTGAAGTCTTTGGTGGAGTTGACGGCCGCCAACACCTTGCCATGTGCAATCGTCACCGAGGTGGGCTCACCTTCGACCGGCAAGAAACCCGCAGGCTTGGGCTGCGCCGGGTTGCGAATGTCGATCAGGCCAATGCCCATTTGCTCGCCATCGGTGTAGGCGAGCGTCATGCCGTCTGCGCTGACTGCGACGATCTCCGCTACCGACTTTTTGCTCACGTTGCGCCCGGCAGGCACATTGCGGTGCGCCTCAAAAGTAGCGACGCGGTTGAAGTAAGGGCCTGTGGCCGTGGCCTTAACTGGCTGTTTGGGTTGGGCAGCGTGCACGGCGGCAACGCAAACCAGGCTGAGCGCCAATGACGCATACAAGGGATGCAAACGCATGAATTTTCCTTACGGTGGCGAGGGAGCGCACAGCCACACCTTGCGGAGGCTTTCGCGCTAAAACCGCCGATTGGAAGCCGCGGATATGACGAAACGGTGACACATCCGTGTCCTATGGGTCACCCCCAAGCCACCGCTTGCGAGCGTCGACCGCTCCGTGCTGCGCGCCGCTGCGGGCGCTTCGCCGACAATAGAGGCATGCTGAAATTTGAACTTTTGAACAACGACCCCGCCACCGACGATGGCGCCTACTTGGGTAGCCACGCTCGCCGCGGGCGCCTCACACTGAACCATGGCGTGGTCGAAACCCCCATCTTCATGCCTGTGGGCACCTACGGCACTGTCAAAGGCGTGATGCCGCGCAGCCTTCACGACATGAATGCCCAGATCATTCTGGGCAACACCTTCCACCTCTGGATGCGCCCGGGCCTGGACGTGGTCGAAAAGTTCGGCGGCTTGCACCAGTTCGAAAAGTGGGACAAACCCATCCTCACCGACTCGGGCGGCTTCCAGGTCTGGAGCCTGGGTGAAATGCGCAAGATTTCAGAAGAAGGCGTGAAGTTCGCCTCGCCCGTCAACGGCGACAAGCTGTTTTTGACGCCCGAGATCAGCATGCAAATCCAGACCACGCTGAACTCTGACATCGTGATGCAGTTCGACGAGTGCACCCCCTATCTGTCGGTAGAGACCAAGACCAAGGGCCAGATCACCACCGAGCGCGAAGCCCGTAGCTCCATGGAGTTGAGTTTGAGGTGGGCCAAGCGCTGCCAGGACGAGTTTGCCCGCCTGAACAATCCCAATGCACTCTTCGGCATCGTGCAGGGCGGAATGTTTGAGCACTTGCGTGACGAATCGCTAGCAGGTCTTGAAGCCTTGGACTTCCCCGGTATCGCGGTCGGCGGTTTGTCGGTGGGCGAGCCCAAAGAAGACATGATGCGCATCCTGAAGCACATCGGCCCCAAGCTACCTAAGCACAAGCCGCACTACCTGATGGGCGTAGGTACACCGGAAGACCTGATTGCCGGCGTGCAAAACGGCATCGACATGTTCGACTGCGTGATGCCCACCCGCAATGCGCGTAACGGCACCTTGTTCAGCCGCTACGGCGACCTGAAGATCCGCAACGCCCGCCACAAGAGCGACGAGCAGCCGCTCGACGTGACCTGCACCTGCTACGCCTGTGCCGGCTCAAGTGGTGTGAGCTGGGCCGACGGCGGGCGCGAAGGCTTCAGCCGCGCCTATCTGCACCACCTCGACCGCTGCGGTGAGATGCTCGGCCCGATGTTGGCCAGCGTGCACAACCTGCACTACTACCTGAACCTGATGCAAGAGGTGCGCGATGCACTGGACGCCGGCCGCTTTGGCGCTTTTGTGCAGCAGTTTCACGCAGACCGCGCACGCGGAGTGTGAGCCTGCGCCAAGCGGCACAAGTAAAAGGGGCCCTCGGGCCCCTGTTTAGTTGCTACAAAATTAATAGCTACCCGCGCAAATATTACTTGGGCCGACGGCCGATTTGACTCATAACCGGAAGGTCGCCACCACCTGAACGAGATCCGTGGCTTGGCTCTTCAGGCTGCTGGCAGCAGCTGCCATCTCTTCTACCAGGGCCGCGTTTTGCTGCGTGGCCTGGTCCATCTGGGTGACTGCTTCTCCGATCTGGTTGACCCCCGCGCTCTGCTCGTGGCTGGCTGCGCTGATCTCGCCCATGATGTCTGTCACCCGACGGATGCTGCTCACCACTTCTGTCATGGTGGTGCCGGCTTTGTCTACCAGGGCAGTGCCTTGCTCCACCCGCTCTACGCTGGCGTTGATGAGCGTTTTGATTTCTTTAGCCGCTTCGGCTGAGCGACCCGCCAGTGAGCGGACTTCCGAGGCCACCACGGCAAAGCCCCGGCCTTGCTCTCCGGCTCGGGCGGCTTCCACCGCGGCGTTGAGGGCCAGAATGTTGGTTTGAAAGGCGATGCCGTCAATGACGCTGATGATGTCAGCGATCTTGCGGCTGGCTTCGTTGATGCCTTTCATGGTGTCCACCACTTGGCCTACGACTTCTCCACCCTGCACGGCGACCGTGGAGGCGTTGGTCGCCAGCTGATTGGCCTGGCGGGCGTTGTCAGCGTTTTGTTTGACCGCTGAGTTCAGCTCTTCCATGCTGGCTGCGGTTTCTTCCAGGGCACTGGCTTGGCTCTCCGTCCGGGCGGAGAGGTCGTGGTTGCCTTGTGCGATCTCCGCACTGGCCGTAGCCACAGACTCCGAGCCCTCGCGGACCTTGGAGACCACATGCCCCAGCTTGGTCTGCATTTGCTCCAGGCTCCCGAGCAAGCGCCCCAATTCATCCGTACCCTTGATCGCCACCCGGGTGCTTAAATCACCGTCGGCAATCCGGCCGGCCAACTCCATCGCCTGCTGCACCGGTTGAATCACGCTCGCAGGCACCATCCAGATCAACAGCACCCCGACCAGCACAATCACCAGCAATGCCCCCACCATGGCGCGCTCTGCCGAGGCCACGGTGTCCTGAACCTTGAGGGCCGCGATGGCTGTTCCGTCCAAATTGAATTTGAGGATCTTCTCCATCGCGCCAAAAGTTTGCTGGAAAGCGGCAGGCGCTTTTGCGGCGAATTCGTCGCGGGCACGGGCTAACGCTTCTTCTGAACCACTGGCGCTACCCATGCCATCCAGCACCGCTTTCACGACACCGAAATAGGCATCCCGTTGCGTCTGGTATTCCGCGAACAAGGCCTTTTCAGCATCCGCTTGCGGATCGCCCGCCTCGTAGGACAAAAGAGTCGCGGCATAGACCTCGGTCGCTTTGCGCAAGGCCTCGCCGTTTTCGTTGATCCGGCGGTTAAAGGTCGCCAGGTCTTGCTTGTCACGGCCGCCCACCCGGTCACTGACCAACAGGTAGTGGTCTGCCACAAAACCTTTCATGTTGCCGAGGTTCTCGATGGCAGGGATCCATGAGGTCGCGACCTCACCCGATTCGAACTTGACCGACATGTTGCGGTACAGCGAGTTGGCTGCACTCAGAATGGCCAAGGCCAAAATCAGGGCCAAACCCAGGGTGATGCGAGCACGTATGCCCAGATGGTTCAAGCTCATCGACGTTCTCCGCAGAGGGCGCTTCCAACGCGCAAAAGGTGAAATTCCGGCTCAATCAAAGTCTTCAGGACCGAGCCGGCGAAAATCTGGCGCACGGCGCTCAAAAGGTTTCCCAATCATCATCGCCGCCCGCCGGAGTGACCCGAGCTACCGGCTTCGGCAGGGTCGTTACCTTGGGAGCCGACAAAGACGAAGGCGCTTTGGCTGCTGGCGGGCGTGATGCGGCGGGCTTGGCTAAGGGCGTGGCTGGCGGCCGTAGCGCAGGCTTGCTGACCGGTTTGGGCAGGGGCCGGGATGCCGGCGCGGGTCGTGCGGGCGGTGCGATCGAGGGCACCGATACCGTGTGGGTCTGCTGCCCCGCGGCAAGCTTGAACACCGACACCACCTGCACCAGGTCATTGGCCTGGCTCTTCAGGCTGCTGGCAGCAGCTGCCATCTCTTCTACCAGGGCCGCGTTTTGCTGCGTGGCCTGGTCCATCTGGGTGACTGCTTCTCCGATCTGGTTGACCCCCGCGCTCTGCTCGTGGCTGGCTGCGCTGATCTCTCCCATAATGTCTGTCACCCGCCGGATGCTGCTCACCACTTCTGTCATGGTGGTGCCGGCTTTGTCCACCAGGGCGGTGCCTTGCTCCACCCGCTCTACGCTGGCGTTGATGAGCGTTTTGATTTCCTTGGCCGCTTCGGCTGAGCGACCCGCCAGTGAGCGGACTTCGGAGGCCACCACCGCAAAGCCTCTGCCTTGCTCTCCGGCACGGGCGGCTTCCACCGCGGCGTTGAGGGCCAGAATGTTGGTTTGAAAGGCGATGCCGTCAATGACGCTGATGATGTCAGCGATCTTGCGGCTGGCTTCGTTGATGCCTTTCATGGTGTCCACCACTTGGCCTACGACTTCTCCGCCCTGCACGGCGACCGTGGAGGCGTTGGTCGCCAGTTGGTTGGCCTGGCGGGCGTTGTCAGCGTTTTGTTTCACCGCTGAGTTCAGCTCTTCCATGCTGGCTGCGGTTTCTTCCAGGGCGCTGGCTTGGCTTTCCGTCCGGGCGGAGAGGTCGTGGTTGCCTTGTGCGATCTCGGAGCTGGCACTTGCCACCCCTTCTGACCCTTGGCGCACTTGTGTCACGACACGCACCAGACTGTCCTGCATGCCTTGCATGGCCTGCAACAGCTTGCCCACCTCATCTTGGCTGGTACTGTTGATAGGCTCACTCAGGTTACCGCTTGAGACTGCTTCAGCGGCTAGGAGTGCTTGGCCCAAGGGACGGGTTATCGAGCGGGTAATGACCGTCGCAATCACCACACCGAACACCAAGGCCAACAACAAAGAGGCTCCAAGAGTATTACGCGCGGCTGCATACGTGGCATCAGCCTCTTTGATTTGCGCGTCTGCGGCATCCCGATTGAGGTCAATCATTTTCTGCAGCGTCGCCTTAGAGCGCTCAAACATGGCTTTCGATTCAGAATCGAGCAGCATGGCCGCGCCGGTTGCGTCGTTGCGGCGGGAGTAGTCTTTGATGTCTTTATGAAGATCGAGGTACTTCACCCGGAATTTGCCAAACTCTTCATACAGGCGCCTTTCTTCGTCGGAGCTAATGAGCGGCTCGTAGCGCTCGCGGCTCGCTTTGATATTGGCCTGTGTTGCATCCAAGACTTTTTCAATATCTTGTTTGGCCCCCTCCTCGATACTGAGGGCATGCTGCATTTCAAAAATGCGGAAGTCGGAGATCAGAGTATTGAGGTGATTCGCCTCTTGCACGCTGGGCAATGCGTTTTCGGCAATCACTTTGGCAGCGCCTTCTAAGGCCGCCAAGCGATTAAGGGCCAAACCAACGACCAGCAGTATCAACAGCAACAAAACACCAAAGGCTGCATACAGCCGGGTGCCAATCTTCAAATTACCCATCGCAATCTCCTCTTAATCTATGGGTCGGATGGGCCATGCAGCCGCACCTTCGGGGGTTCAGAACCGTACCGCTTACTCGTGAAAAACCGTCAACACGCCGGTGTATCCGTACAACTGATCCGCGGCGATTTCGCCACCCGCAAAAAACCCACCAGTGGCACGTCGCCCAAGGCACGACGCACGATCTGCATCTCGGCGCTAGGTGCGCCAAAGTGGGGGCCTCCGCGCCCGGAGCAACTCACATACACCGCACCGGCAATGCGCCGCGCGGGATGGGGGGCCGACATGGCCTCGTCCGCGTGCAGTGCAGTCGCTACTGCGAAACTCAATTCCTGGGGTTCCAGCTCTTCGCGGATTTCCGCCCCGATGCGCATCAGGTCTGCACGGGCAGCCTCGCGGTTGCGGCGGCAAAACGCCAGCTGCGCCCCCACCGTGATCTGCTCCGCCACCGCAAAACCACGGCGCCCCGGATCCAGCCCGATGATGTGACGCACCATGACCTCGCTGCCGAGATTGCCGGTGCTGCGCACCATGCCGGGCGCATCGTCCGCGGCACTGGCCGCCAAGGCCACCAAGGTCGCCCGGACTGTCGGGAGCGCAGCCTCGGGCTGATCGAGGGTGACGCCCAGGTCCTGCAAGAGCACGTCCAAGGCGGGTTTGCCGTCCAAAGAGATCACCACATTGCGATCGGCTTCGGTGATCGTGCGTGTTTTGGATACCGGGCTGCACCCTTGCGTGACCCGCGACACCATAGCGACCTCGCGGGTGAAAGCCACGCCACTCAAGCCTCCGGAAAAAACCCCGCTTGCCGTTCCGTGACCACTCAGGTTGCCATCGGCTGCGACAGCAAACTGCACACTGCGGCCCCGGCTGCTGCTGATGCCGCCAAACAAGTAGCCCGTGGTGGTGCGACCGGCCATTTCCTCGACCAAATCGCCCAGATCCACCGTGCCGCCATCGGCATGCACCAGCGCCGTGTGGGCCTCAAACCCGAGCCCCAGCGGGGCAATCCCGGAAAACACCCGGTACTGATCACCGGGTATGTCCATCAACATCACGGCCAGCGCGGGCTCGTCAAAGTACTCGACGTTGTTGCTCGCAATCCCGACGCCCACCGTGCCCGACCAATCGGTCACGAGGGGAAGCTCCCCGCTCAGGTGATCCAGGATGTCTTGCGCATGGGGTGCGTAATGGTCGGTGATGTAGAGCAAGGCCAGCGTGGGTTGGGACGCGTAGTCCGGCAGCGCCATTTGCGCTCGCAACTGCGCCAACACCAGCGCGGCAGCCATGGGCCACTGCGGATGGGTGGCGTGGGCATAGGGGAACAAACGCATGACTGGTGTACCAACTCCGTTCATGAGCCGCAGGCCTAACGGCCGCTGGCTTTGCGGGCCGGCGCTTTGCGCGGAGCCGCCTTTTTGGCGACCGCTTTTTTGGTGGCGGCCTTGGCTGTTTTAAGGGCGTCTTTGGCCAAACCGGCGGCCATGTTTTTGGTGATGTCTACCGCTGTTTTGCTCGTGGCTTCCTTGAGCGCGTTGGCAGCAATATGTTGAAACTGCTGGGTCAGCGCGCCCCACAGTTGCAGGGGGTCGCCCAGCGGGTTGGCGGCCGGCGCATCGGCTGATTTGCTCTCGGATTTGCTGTCGGATTTGCCGGTAGCAGCCTCGGCAATCGATTTTGCGGTTTCGGTGGCTTTCTCGGTCGCTTTCTGGACACCGCTGTAGACCGAATCAGCCGCCTTGAGCTTGAGTGCATTGGCCATATCGCCAATGTTGAAATTCATGCCCTTGAGGGTGGCCAGCGTCATCTTCTGGACCTCCAGTGCCTGGATCGTGGCTGCCAGGGCCCGCGAGTTTTGCTCCAGCCAGAAGTGCACGTTCTTCAGCTCATCGATGCGCTTGTCCAGCTCCTCCACATTCAAGGTCGGGGCCACCCAGTTGCCCAGGTTGGGCATCTGGGGGATATTGCTGCCGGCACCTTTGGCCAGGTTTTGCAGAAAGTC
This sequence comes from Rhodoferax potami, assembly GCF_032193805.1. Lineage (NCBI taxonomy): Bacteria > Pseudomonadati > Pseudomonadota > Betaproteobacteria > Burkholderiales > Comamonadaceae > Rhodoferax > Rhodoferax potami. The sequence continues at coordinate 1,571,784 of NZ_JAVBIK010000001.1, forward strand.
AAAACCGGGCACGAATTTGCCGAAACCAGTGCTGTCTGAATCGCTCATTGCTGCTCCTCGGGCTCGATATAGGCCACATCGACAGCTTACTCCAAGCCACAGGAATTGAAGAGCAGAAAGCCCCTGCTTCAGGCCTGCAAACTCCCGCCCCACAGCGACGCCCTCAGCGAACCGGGGCGTCACCCGCATGTCAAGACAAGGCCGCCTTGAGCCCGGGCCACCGCGAAATCAGCACATAGTCCAACACGATGGCAGCCAGCATCACGCCACCGGCCAAAGGAAACGCGAGACCGGTGAGCACCATGACGATGGCGCCACCCTTCCACAAGGGCGTCTGCGCGGGCACCGAGGGTGCAACCAAGCGACCACTCCCCGCAGGCCTGCGAATCCACCACATCACCACACCGCTGACGCAAAGCAACACAATGGCCAGGCAGGCCACGATGTTGGCCCAGGCGCTCCACAGGCCGATATCGCCCTGGTGCAGCGCAATGCCGATGGCCATGCCTTTGGCAACCACCGAGTAGTCGGCAAACGCCACATCGGCCAGCACCCGACCGGTATAGCGGTCTATGTGCACGGTGCGGTCTTTGAAAGGATTGGTCAGGTCGCCACTCATGGTGTCGGCGGAGACGGTGTACACCCCCTTCTCGTCCCGCGGCAGGTTGATATGGAACTGCCCGGCAAAGCCCAAGCGATTCGCCAAAGCCGCCACGCTGTCGAGGTTGACCGGCTCACCGGATGTCACCCCCGGTACGCCAGCGCCCGAGCCGGACTGCGGCAGTGGCGTTTGCTCCAGGCCCCAAGGCACATCGCGGATGCCGGCTGAGTTCAGGCTGGCGTGGGTCAGGTCGGAGGTGGGCACCGCGTCCCACTTGGCTGCGGGGAAGGTGCCCCAAGGCTGCACAAACTTGCCGCCCCAGACTTCCGTCCACGACATGCCGGTCAGCAAAAAAGAGAACAGCACCACGCTGATCCAGAAGCCGATGCTCGTGTGCAAAGACTTCCACCACCGGCGGCCTGTGGCCCGTCACTCAGGCACCAGCACCTGCGCCCAGCCGCTGCCATTGCGCGGCCAAAACAGGTACAGGCCAGTCACGATCATTACGATCCCCAGACCGGAAGCTACCTCCATGACGCGCTTGCCGGTGTCCCCCAGCAGCAGGCTGGCGTGAATCTTCCGGGCCCAGGCGAAGCCGGTGCTCTCTTTGTCTGTGGACTGGATGACAGTAGCGGTGTAGGGGTTGACCGCGACCGCCTCGGTCGCGTGACCCTGCGCCACGATGAACCAGGCCGCCAAGTCCGGCGATTTGGGTGCGATGTATTCCTTCAGCGTGACATCCGGAAAGTGGGCAAACACGGCCTTGGCTTGGGCGGTAACCGCTTGGGTTGTGGCTTGCGGCTGAACGTACACCAGGTTGCCAAGGCGGCTCTGGAAACCGGTGAAATACACCATCACCAAACCGGTGATCGCCAACACCAACAAAAAGGGAACCACAAACAGACCGGTATAAAAATGCCAGCGCCAGGCAGTTGCATATAGACGGGAAGACGAGGCTGCGCGCGACGGCGCCGCCTTGGGGGCAAGAGAAGACATAGTTCAAACATCCACGAAACATGAAGCACCGCAACCGGCGAAGAAACATCGCCGGGCCGCGGAAAGAGCCTGCACACAGCCGGTGCAGGAAGGTGCTTATGTCAAGTCCGGCGGGCCCCGCGCTGGCGGCGGGCGCGAGAGTATTTGAAGCAGGTGCGCGGCTGGCAGCACCGCAATCGGGACGCTACGGGCAGGCTGCGCCGCAAAGGGCAACGCTGCGGGCGGTGGCGCCGCACGGTCTGAGGGTTGCAGGCAAAACGGGCAGTGGTCCAGCGAGAGGGCCACAGGCGCGTCGACAGGTGTTTCTACCTGCGCATCTGCAGCTCCGCGCACCCACTGGGCTGCACCATTGGCGGAACAAATTTCGACCCACGCCCCGGCGCTGGCCCATGCCGCTGCGCGAGATACGGTGGGCAATGCCGCACCCAGCCCCATGACGCACAGCATGAGCCACACCGCCCATCGGCGATGGAGTGGCATGCGGTTCATGGAGTGGGGCAAGGCCACGCTAGAGGCTCTGAGGCGTTAGCCGCTTAGTGCTTGTGGGCACCGTGCGCAGGCGCTGCAGCCGCTCCGGCGGGGGCAGTTTGCGAGACCGGCAGCTTGATCTCTTTTTTGGTTTCCACGCCCTTGGCGTCTTTGAAAACCAGGGTGACCGGGATGGTGGTGTCTTTTTGCAAAGGCAATTTCAAGTCCATCAACATGACGTGATAGCCGCCCGGCTTGAGCTCGACTGGCTTGCCCGCAGGCAGCTCCAATCCGTTAGCGAGCGCACGCATTTTCATGACATCGCCCTCCATCTTCATTTCGTGGACCTCGGCCACTCCGGCGACCGGGGAGCTGACGGACACCAAGCGACCGGGCGTTTGCGCGGTCAATGTCATGAAGGCGCCGCTGGCCTTCTGGCCTTGCACCGTGGCGCGGGCCCATGCGTTTTGCACCTCCACGTTCTGGGCCTGAGCCCACGACGTGAAGGCAAGACCGGTGACGCACACCGCGGTGGCAATAGAACGGATCAATGTCATAGCTACTCCTGTAAAAGTTCAGTGGGCATGGCCGCCGGCGGCCTGGACATCCAGGACATCCAGACGGGCCGCGGGGAATTCCAAACGGTGGGCGTTTTGCCCGTGCGCGGGGATCTCGACCCAAGCGTTCCGGCCGGACTCGCAAGCCTGCACCACTTTGAACCACAAAGTGCCCGGCTTCTTGGGGGTGGTGCCGCGGAACACAAATTCGTCGGCAAACGCATCAGGGAGCGCATTCTCAGCGCCTTTGGCGGTCCAGGTGATTTCCTGCACGCCCTCGGTATAGGTTTTGCCATGGGCTTCATAAGGCTGCTCGAGCTTACCGATTTTGGTGCTCACCGCCCAACCCGGCTTGACAAGGGGCTGCGCGCTGGTGAACCCGGAAGGAATCGCTACGGTGATCGCCGTGGTGGCCGCACCGGCACAGCCGTGCCCAACCCGCAGAACCGCACGGTAGCCCGCGCCGGCCGCTGCAGCCTGGTCGGCCAACGTTACATGAGAAAAAACAGCACTAGCTCCCGTCATCATTGCGCAAGCAGCTACTAATTTTATAGCAAAACGAACCATACAACACCCCAATAAGATCGGCGTAGCCCGGTGCTAACACGCACGGCAAGGCACACCTGACTCACAAAAAACGAATGGAAAGCGAGAACCGCCAGCCGGGCAGCCACAAGCTGCCGACGGGCTTAGGCCACAGCGGGGGGGCCGCGGGCCGACGCGGGGTCGGCATCTTGGGGGGTGAAGTGCCGGAAGGCGGCCATCGGCCGGACGGCAGGAGGGGTTTCGGGCGATACAACCTCGGGGAAGACAGACGGCGGCGCACCTGCAGACAAGCACAGCACGCAGTCCAGCGCATGGACCATCGGCTGGGTGCCGGTGTCATCGCTGCCGGACACCAGCTTGACGACACCTGCCGTGGTGCACACCAGGGTGAGCGCCTGCGGGTTCACCACGGGTGCCGCGACCGCCACGCCAATCGACAGCGCAAACCACACCAACATCCAACGGATGACGGAGCGTGCCTGGCGCAAGGATTGGAGGGAGGACATGGGTCGGGATTATGTACGAGCCGGCGGCAAGGGGCCTGGTCATCGCCCCAAGCTTGACACGCATCAAAGCTTTTTTCGGCGGGCAGGTAGAGCATGGCAAATCCACAACGCAGGAAACACCATGACACACCCCGACCTCCACAGCTACCAGAAACAATTGCTCCAGCAGCGCGACGACTTGCGCGCCCGCCTGAACCAGCTGCGCGGTGGCGAACCCAGCCGGGCATTGGCCTCGGCCGCACATTTCAGCGGACACGAAGACCCCCAAGCCCAAGCCAACACCGAGCGCGACCTGGAGCTGGCACTGGATGAGCACGAAACGGCCGAACTACGCCGCATCGACGCGGCCCTGCAACGGGCAGCTCTCGGCACTTACGGCCGGTGCATCGCCTGTGGCACCACCATCCCCGAAGCCCGGCTGCGCGCCACCCCGGATGCGGAGCGCTGCATCGACTGCCAAAGCGCCCTTGAAGACGCCTGATCGGCACCGCGGCAGCGCCGCGGGCTGGTATTCTCGGGCGCTCTTTCGACCACGCTGGCCCGCCCGGTGTTACGCGCCATGATGAATTACACCTTCGCCTCTGCGACCATTCTGCTGATCCTGATCACGGATCCGATCGGCAACATTCCTATTTTTGCCAACGCGCTCAAACACGTGGCGCCCGAGCGGCGGCACAAGGTGATCCTGCGGGAGATCCTGATCGCTTTCACCCTGCTGCTGACCTTCATGTTTGTGGGCGAGAGCTTTTTGCGGGTGATGAATTTGAGCGAGCTGTCCCTGCAGATCGGCGGCGGCGTGATTCTGTTCCTGATTGCGCTGCGCATGGTGTTTCCTCCACCGAGCACCGCAGAGAGCGAGATCAAGACCGAGCCCCTGATCGTGCCGCTGGCTATTCCCGCGGTAGCCGGCCCCTCGGCCCTGGCCACGGTGCTGCTGCTCGTGTCCCAACAGCCCGACCGCCGCATGGAGTGGATCGGCGCACTCTGCGTGACCATGCTGGTCAGCGCGGTGGTGCTGGTATCGGCAGAGCGGATTCAGCGCATCATCGGCGACCGACTGGTCGTGGCGGCAGAGCGCCTGATGGGTCTGGTGCTGGTGTCGGTGGCGATTGAAATGATGCTGCGCGGCATCAAGACCTTTGTGCAGCAAGTCGCCGCAGCCAGCTGAGCTGCCGTAGCTCCATAAAAAAAGCGCTCCACAGGGAGCGCTTTTTTGTGGGTCAGGCGCTTAGCCCGCCAGCCCCGCGGCGTGGTGCCGCACATGGTCTTCGATAAAGGTGCTGATGAAGTAGTACCCGTGGTCGTAGCCCGCATGACGGCGCAGGGTGAGCGGCTGCCCGGCTTGGGCACACGCGGCCTCGAGGGCCTGCGGGTACAGCTGCTCGTCCAAAAACTTGTCTGCCAGCCCCTGGTCCACCAGAATGCCGCCGGGGTACGGCGCAGCGCTTTGAGCCGCCATCAGGGCGCTGGCGTCGTGCGCAGCCCACAGGCTCTCGTCCGGCCCCAAATACCCGGTAAACGCCTTTTTGCCCCAGGGGCACTGGGTGGGGGCGCAAATCGGCGCCAACGCCGACAAGGTTTTGAACATGCCGGGGTGGCGTTGCGCCAGGGTCAGGGCGCCGTGGCCACCCATGGAGTGCCCGCTTATGCCCATGCGTGCGGCATCGACCGGTAACTCCCGGGTGATCTGCGGCAACAGCTCGTCGATCAAATAACTTTCCATGCGCCAGTGGCCACTCCAGGGGGCCTGGGTGGCATCAAGGTAGAAGCCTGCGCCCACGCCAAAGTCCCAATGCTCAGCCTCGCCCGCCAGCCCCGCACCACGCGGGCTGGTGTCAGGGGTGATCAGTGCCAGGCCCAACTCGGCAGCCACCCGCTGGGCACCGGCCTTGAAGGCAAAGGTTTCTTCGGTGCAGGTCAGCCCCGCCAGAAACACCAGCGCAGGCACCGGCCCCGCCGATGCTTGGGGTGGCAGGTACACGCCGAAACGCATCGGCAGCCCGATTTCTGTCGAGGCGTGCTTGTAAAAGCGCTGCACGCCGCCGAAGCACGCGTGCTCGCTCAGCAGTTCAAAGTGGGGGTTTTGCATTGTTTGCTATCAAAAGAGGAGCTGCCTGCGCAATCATTACCTGCGCCAGCAGCACTTTTCATCAATAAATGACGACGCCGCGGATCGACTCGCCGCGCTTCATCAAATCGAAGCCCTTGTTGATGTCTTCCAGCGGCATGGTGTGGGTGATCAGGCTGTCGATGTTGATCTTGCCTTCCATGTACCAGTCCACGATCTTGGGCACATCGGTGCGGCCGCGTGCGCCACCGAAGGCAGAGCCCTTCCATTCCCGGCCGGTGACCAGCTGGAAGGGGCGGGTAGAAATTTCGGCACCGGCCTCGGCCACGCCGATGATGATGCTCTGGCCCCAACCTTTATGGGTGCACTCCAGCGCCTGGCGCATGACCTTGGTGTTGCCGATGCACTCGAAGCTGTAGTCCGCGCCGCCATCGGTCAATTGAACGATAGCGTCCACGATGTTGCCGCCAGCGGCTTCGATGTCTTTCGGGTTCAGGAAGTGGGTCATGCCGAAGCTGCGGGCCATGGCCTCGCGCTCGGGGTTCAGGTCCACGCCGATGATCTTGTCCGCGCCCACCATCTTCAGGCCTTGGATCACGTTCAGGCCGATACCGCCCAAGCCAAACACCACCGCGTTGGCGCCGGCTTCCACCTTGGCCGTGAAGATCACTGCGCCAATACCGGTGGTCACGCCGCAGCCGATGTAGCAAACCTTGTCAAAAGGCGCGTCGTCACGGATTTTGGCCAAGCTGATTTCAGGCGCCACGGTGTAGTTGCTGAAGGTGCTGGTGCCCATGTAGTGAAAGATGGGGTCGCCATTCAGGCTGAAGCGGCTGGTGGCGTCGGGCATGAGCCCTTTACCCTGGGTGCCGCGGATCAGCTGGCACAAATTAGTTTTGCGAGACAGGCAGAACTTGCACTGGCGGCACTCGGGGGTGTAGAGCGGAATGACGTGGTCGCCCTTTTTGAGGCTGGTCACGCCCGGGCCCACGTCCACCACAATGCCGGCGCCTTCATGGCCCAGGATCGCGGGGAAGATGCCTTCAGGGTCGGCACCGCTCAGGGTGTAGTAGTCGGTGTGGCAGATGCCGGTGGCCTTGATTTCGACGAGCACTTCGCCGAACTTGGGGCCTTGCAAGTCCACGGTTTCAATGGTGAGGGGTTGGCCTGCTTTCCAGGCGACGGCGGCACGTGTTTTCATTCGGAGCTCCCTAGGGTGGTTTCTGGAGATGCATCAGGGGACGCATCGGTAATGGTGGATTCTGGAGTGACAGCGCTGGCTTGAGCAGCAGCCCGCGGCCGGCCTTCCGCCGGCACGAGCTCTTGCAGGATGGCGCCGAACACACTGGCGCCATCGCGGCCTTTCACCTCGATGCGGATGGTGTCGCCGAACTTCATGTACTCCGTGGTGGGCCTGCCGTCTTGCAGGGTTTCCATGGCGCGCTTTTCGGCGATACAGCTGTAGCCGTTGGGCCAGTCTGTGCGGTTCTTGCGCGCCACCCCTTTGTTGCTGACGGTGCCCGAACCGATGATGCTGCCGGCCCGCAGACGCCGGGTTTTGGCCGCGTGCGCAATGAGCTGGCCGAAGTGGAAATGCATGTCGGACCCGGCCTCGCAGAGCCCGACTTTGCGGCCGTTCCATATGCACTGCACCGGCAGGTGCACGCGGCCGCGGGCCCAGGCGTCGCCCAACTCGTCGGGGGTGACCATGACGGGCGCAAATGCGGTCGCGGGTTTGCTCTGCACAAATCCGAAGCCTTTGGCTAGCTCATCGGGCACCAGGTTGCGCAGGGTCACATCGTTGACCAGCGCGATCAGGCGGACTGCATCCAAGGCACGGTCTGAGGCGCAGCCCATGGGCACATCGCCGGTCACCACGGCGAGCTCGGCCTCGAAGTCCGCGCCCCAGGCCTCGCTGGCGCACACGATATCGGCATGCGGGCCCGCCAAGTCGTCGCTACCGCCTTGGTACATCAAGGGGTCGGTCTGTGCGCTCTCGGGCATCTCCGCGCCCCGGGCTTTGCGCACCAACTCCACATGGTTCAGATAAGCAGATCCATCAAGCCATTGGTAGGCCCGTGGCAAAGGCGCCATGCACTGGGCCGGGTCAAAGGCGAACGCGTGACGCGCCCGCCCTTGGTTGAGCTGGGTGTAGACCTCCTCCAAAGCCGGGGCAAGGTAATTCCAGTCATCCAGCACCTGCTGCAATCGATTGGCAATGTGGGTGGCGTAATGGGCCTGACTCAGGTCCCGCGAGACCACGACCAATTGGCCGTCACGGGTACCGTCCTGGTAGGTGGCGAGTTTCATGCGCGCATTTTCGCTGGGTTTGCAAAGCCCGCGCACACTTGTGTCTACCGTACACTGCCGCGCAACGTTCTACACACCATGATGGCCACCGATTACGCCACCTCAGCGCCTTTGCGCCGACGCCCTTGGCACCTCGTAGCCCTGGGGGTCTTGGTGCTGGCGTTGCACTGGAGTTTGCTGGGCGGCTTTGCGTACACCATGCCGTGGCTGGCTGAAAGCAGCGCCGTGGATTCGCCCCCTATGCTCCTGCCGTCACTGTCGACCCGGGTGATTGCAAGCCAGGCCGAACCGGACACGCCGCCACCCACTGCAGCTCCCGCCCTAGCACGCCCGCGGCCTGCATCCGCAGCCCCCCGTCACACCGACATTGGCGTGGCCGTCAACAGTGATACCGCCAGCAGTGCCAGCGCAACGCCTGCAAGCGACAACCCGGCCACTACGCCGCCCGAAGACTCGCCAAGTGAACAGGTCGACACCGCGGCACCATCCAGCGAGCCGGCAAGTCTGGACAAAGCCGCAGACAGCGCCGCTGAAAGCCCTGCTGCCCTCCCCACCGCGCCCGCCAAGAGCACCGAGCGGCCTTTGCGCTTTGCATTTCCACCGCCAATGCAACTCAACTACGACGTGAGCGGACTGACCGACGGCCAACAAAACGTGGTGAGCGCAACGATTGCATGGCGACACGACGGCGCCGCCTACCAGGCCAGCCTGAATGTCACCAAATTCATGCTGAGCTTGCGGCAATGGAACAGCAAAGGCGCGTTAACCGTCGCCGGCCTGGCACCTGCGCGGTTTGGCGAAAAAGGCTTGCGTCGCGCAGAAGTCGCGTCGCATTTTGTGCGCGAAGAAGGCCGTGTGATTTTTAGCGCCAACTCTGCGCCCGCCCCCCTGCTACCGGGGGCACAAGACCACATGAGTGTGTTCATGCAACTGGCGAGCATGTGGGCCGGTGAGCCCAACCGGTTCGGCGCTGGCGATTCGCTGTCGTTCCAGTCCATAGGCCCGAGGCAAGCGGAAACCTGGACTTTTGTGGTGTCTGCGGAAGATCGCATCAGCGTCCCGGGCGGCAATATGCAAGCCATCAAGCTCACGCGCGAGCCCACGGGGGAGTACAGCACCAAAGCAGAAATCTGGCTGGCACCCCAACTGGCTTATATGCCTGCCCACATCAGACTGTCCGAACCCAACGGCAACGTGCTCGACATGGTCTGGACCGGCAGCCAACCCCTTTAAATAAACACACTACCTGTGCCTCCTGATTCATTCGCTACCACAACAAGACGCGCCCTACTGGCGCTCGCAGCCGCATGGGCCAGCCCCTCCTGGGCCCAAACCAGCCTTGTAGAGGTAGCACCGGCTTCTGCCGCGCTGTACCAGCCGCCACCATCGGCTCGCATCGCCTATGACGTGGATGGGCTCATAGGCGGATCGTCTTACAGCGGCAACGCGGAGTTGGTGTGGACGCGGGATAGCAAAAACTATCAAACGCAGTTGCTGATCCGCAAATTCGGACTCACGCTCCAGGCGTGGACCAGTGCGGGCAGGCTCACCGCACGCGGGTTGGAGCCCGAGACTTTCAGCAGCCAAAAAATAGGCCAAGCCGAGATATTTGCCTACTTCGAGCGGGATGCAAACCGGATCCGCTTTAGCGCCGGTACTCCGAATGCCCCTTTGCAGCGCGGTGCCCAAGACCAACTCAGTGTGTTCATGCAACTGGCCAGCCTGTTGGGCGGAGCCGGTACATCTGCGACCTCGGGAAAAGCCGTCAGCATGCAAGCGATCGGCGACCGGTACGCCGAGCAATGGAGCTTTCACCCGTCCGCGCCTGAGACGGTAAAGCTGCCAAGCGGGACGCTTCAGGCCGTCAAGTTCACCCATGAACCCACGGCAGAGCGCAAGCAGCGCCTGGAGCTCTGGTACGCGCCCACCCCACACTATGTGCCGGTGCGGATACGCATTACCGAAGCCAACGGGGATTACCTTGATTTAGTGGGGGCAAATACCCAATTCCGCTGAGGTTCGCACGCGGGCGCGTTTTTGCTGCTACTCTTGAATCGGTGCAGATGGCATCCATTTACGGTTCATCTCTCAGGTAACACCTATGCAAACGCTCTACGACTCCGATTCTTTCTCCGTCACCCACATGCTCGCCAATGGCGAGGCCGAGGGTCAGGCACCGGAAAAAACCGAGCGCTACCCCTTGGGCGTACCGAGCCTGGCGCGCCATGGCTTCGAAATTGTGGACAAACGCTCCAACAAGGAGGTGTACCTGGACGGCTCTTGGGCCGAACTCTTCCAGCAGCACATCATGGCCTGGCAAGTCAACACGCCCACCCAAGAGGAAGTGGAAGACACCCTGGAGCAATACGCCGAGCTAGCGCAAACGCCCGTGCAGATTCACTGACTCGGGACATTGCCGGCGGCTCTGCCCCGGTTGCGCGGAACTGCGACAATCGGGGGATGAGCCAGACCTATATTCTTACGTTTTCCTGCCCCGACCGCTTGGGGCTTGTCCATGCTGTTTCGGGTTTTTTGCTGGAACGCGGTGGCAACATTGAAGAAGCAGCCCAGTACAACGACCACGACACCGGCCTGTTTTTCATGCGGGTGCAGTTCAGTTGCGACTCGCTCAGCGCTGAAGAGTTAAAAGCCCAGATCGGCACCTTGGGACAAACCTTGCAGCTGCAATGGAGCCTGCACACCCAAGCACAGCCGGTGCGCACCGTCATCATGGTCAGCAAGGAAGGGCATTGCCTGAACGACTTGCTGTTCCGCAGGAAGAGCGGCCTGCTGCCACTAGACATCCGGGCCATCGTGTCTAACCACCGCGAGTTTTATCAACTCGCTGCCAGCTACAACGTGCCCTTCCACCACATCCCGGTGACTGCTGCGACCAAAGAGCAGGCCGAGGCAAAGCAGCTCGAGATCATCGAGGCAGAAGGCGCTGAACTGGTGGTGTTGGCCCGTTACATGCAGATCCTGAGCGACAACATGTGCCAACAACTCAATGGCCGTGCCATCAATATCCACCACAGCTTTTTGCCCAGCTTCAAGGGTGCCAAGCCGTATTACCAAGCCCATGACCGAGGTGTGAAACTGATCGGTGCAACCGCCCACTACGTGACGGCAGACCTGGACGAAGGCCCGATCATTGAGCAAGATGTGGCCCGCGTGGACCACAGCCGCACCGTCGAAGACCTGACCACGCTAGGCCGCGACACCGAGAGCCAAGTGTTGGCACGCGCGGTCAAGTGGCACAGCGAACACCGCGTGCTGCTCAACGGCCACAAGACAGTGATCTTCCGCTAACGACACCAGGAATAAAAAACGGCGGCCATGGGCCGCCGTTTTTGTTGGTGCCAACCAAAGGCTTAACTGCGCAAGTGGAAGCGTCCTACTAGCTGATCCAACGACTGCGCTTGCTCATCCAGCGACTGCGCTGCAGCGGCGGCCTCTTCCACCAGCGCGGCGTTTTGCTGGGTGCTGTCATCCAACTGCGCAACCGCCCGGTTGATCTCTTCAATACCGTGGTTCTGCTGCGCCGAAGCGCCTGAGATCTCGTCCATCACGGCACTGGTTTGCTGCACAGTTTCTGCCATTTCGCTGATGGTCTGGCCCGCCTTGCTGGCGAGTTCTGCGCCTTCGGTGACCTGGCGGGTGGACTCCTCGATCAGCGCATTGATTTCACGAGCTGCTTTGGCACTGCGTTCGGCCAGTGAGCGCACTTCCTGCGCAACCACCGCAAAGCCACGCCCCTGCTCGCCGGCGTGCGCCGCCTCGACCGCCGCATTGAGCGCCAGGATGTTGGTCTGAAAGGCGATTCCTTCAATCACACTGATGTTGCCGTGAATAGCCTGGGTGCTCTTGCTGATCTTCTCCATGGTGCGGATCACATCGGCCACCACTTCTCCCCCCAAGCGGGCGGAGCGGCTGGCATTGCCCGAGAGCTGTGCAGCTTCCGCAGCGCTCTCGGCATAGCGCCGGGTCAGCGATGCCATCTGCTCCACGTTGGTGCTGGTTTTTTCCAGGGAGGCGCTTTGCTGCTCGGTGCGCTGGGACAAATCGAGGTTGCCCATGGAAATCTCGCGCGAGGCATTGGCCACCTGCTTGGAGCTGTCGGCGATGTCGCGCATGGTGTCCGAGAGCTTCATCTGCATGTCGCGCAGCGAATACAGCAGACTGTCGTTGTCTTTGGGGGCCAGCCGGATTTGCATGGTCAGGTCACCATCCGCGATACGACTGGCAATGGACTTGGCATACGCCGGTTCCCCACCCAGCTGGCGGGACAAGCGTCCGGTAACCCAAGCGCTGATCACGAGCGACAACACCAGTAGCAACAGCATGATGCCGATGACCCACATTTGCGAAGACTGGTAGATCTGGCCTGCCATTTCAATCGTGGCCTTGGCCGACTGTGCGCGTTGCTCCACCAAAGTGTCGACCAGCTTTTCCAACTTGCGGGTGTCGTTGAGCAGGCGGGCGTCCTCGGTGGGTACATCGGTGCTCATCTGCACCAGATCAAGGGGCTGCTCTTTCACCAATGCAATGTAGGCACGTTGGCGTTTGGTCCAGCTGCCCATGGCATCGATCAGCTGTTGGCTGGTGGCCGTGGTTTCCTCAGAGTCAGACAGGCCTTTGATGATGTCCAAGCGCTTGGCAATATCCGCCAAACTGGTTTCGATCGCAGCGCCCAAGGTGTCCCGCTCGGCTGCCGTGGTGGCCGTGAGCAGTTGTGTCTGGGCGCGGCTGGCGCGAAGAATCAGGCTACGAGCCTCTTCCGCAGCCTGACCCGCGGCGTATTCCTGCTCGTAAATCACCTTGGTGGAGGCGTTCAAGCGTCCCATCTGGAACAGAGAGAACACCCCAATCACCACCGCGCCCAACAGCATGCTGGCAAACGCCATCCACAAAGTCGAGCGGACGGTCAAACGGTCCAGCGCAGCGATGCGCGTGCGGCGGTAAGGAACCGACTCAGGGGGCTCACTGCTTCCAACGACAGAAGCAGAAGATTCGGGTACGACGTCAGCGTTACTCATGGCAAGCCCTCTGTGGGGTTTCAAAAAACTCAGGATACTGAATTTCAGCCCCGTCCGCTCGATTAAATACCCATGCTTTCACCCAGCTGTACGGGTTTGGCGGGTGACCATTCGGGGTTGAAGTTCAGCGCATCTTTGCGAAACAGCAAAACGACGGTAGAGCCAAGCAAGAAACGGCCCATCTCATCGCCCTGCTTGAGAACCACGTTGCCCGGCTCGTAATGCCACTCCGTCACCTGCGGCAAGCGCGGGGGATTCACCACGCCATGCCAGGTGGTCGCCATGCTGCCGACCACGGTGGCACCCACCAAAGTCAATACAAACTCACCATGGGGCGAATCGAACACGCAGACCACCCGCTCGTTGCGTGCAAACAGGCCCGGCACGCCGCGGGCTGTCGTGGGGTTTACTGAAAACAGATCGCCCGGCACATAGATCATGCGGCGCAATTCACCGTCACAGGGCATGTGGATGCGGTGGTAGTCGCGCGGGCTGAGGTAGATGGTGGCGAAGGTGCCGTGGTCGAACTGAGCGGCCAACCCGGCATCACCGCCCACCAGGGCCGTGCTGCTGTAGTGGTGACCCTTGGCCTGGAATATCTGGTCCTTGTCGATCGCACCGAACTGGCTGATCGCGCCATCCACAGGGCACACAAAGGGTGCGTGTGCCAGGGGGCGGACACCGGGCTTCAACGCCCGGGTAAAAAACTCGTTGAAGGTCGGGTACGCCGCGGGGTCCGGATTGGCGGCTTCCGCCATGTTGACTTTGTATTTGCCAATGAACCAGCGAATCAGCGCCGTTGTAGCCTTACCCCCGCGCGCGCCAGCCACCAGACCGGCAAACGCCGTAAGGGCTTTTTTGGGGAGTAGGTACTGCGGGAGTACGGCGAGGGCATCAGACACAGGGCAACTCCCGAAAGAAAAAGAGGGCCATTCTACTGACGCCTCTTCTTCTCGATAGAGCGTTTCCCCCTACTTTCCCGGATCTCAGGAATCGGCGGTGAATCCGATTTTCTTGATCAAGGGCCCCCAGGTGTCGAACTCTGATTTTTGCCAGCGGGCTTGCTCTTCAGGCGTGGAGCCGCGGGGAATCAAGCCGACCAGCGCCAGGCTGTCGATGACCGATTTTTCTTTCAAGGCTGCGTTGATCGCTGTATTGGCAGCCATCACCACTGACTTCGGAGTATTTACAGGCGCGTAGAAACCGAACCACTCTTCGGTCGTCAGCTCCGGGAAGCCCTGCTCAGCGAAGGTGGGGACCTCGGGCGCGTAGGGCGAGCGGTTGGGGCCGGAGGTCGCGAGAATGCGCAATTTGCCAGCCTTGTAATTGGCTAGGTAGTCGCCGTGCGGCGTCACCATGGCTGCCACTTGACCACCCACCAGATCGGTCACGCCGGGCACCGAGCCGCGATAGGGCACATGCCGGAGGTCCACCCCGCTATTGATGCCCAGCAAAGCGCCAATGAAATGCGGTGTGGAGCCCGCACCGGGCGAACCGTAGCTCGCGTCTTTGGGGTTGGCCTTGGCCCACGCCAAGAAATCCTTCACTGTCCGGACATTGGCAGGCACCATGGGGCCCACCGCCAGGCCGTGGTGCATGATGGCCGCAATGGAGACAGGGGCAAAGTCCTTGTCGGTATAGGGCATCTTGTTGAAGATGTGCGGATAGTTCGCAAGCGCTGACACCTGCGAGAGCGCCAGCACCGAGCCATCGGCCGGCGCGCTTTTGAGGGCCTCGAGGGCAATACGACCGCCTGCGCCGGGCTTGTTTTCCACAATGCCTGCGTTTTTACTGAAGGGCGTACCCGCCCACTTTTCCGCGACCCGGCGCGCCACGGTGTCGCCGGAACTGCCCGGCGGAAAGCCGAAGTACACCTTGACTTGGTCTACCTGCGCTTGCGCAGTGAGTGGATACAGCGCGCCCAAAGCAGCGCTGCTGCCCAAGGCGTGAATGAGTTGCCTGCGAGTGAACATGGTTGTCTCCTATTTTTAATTGGCAGGTTGCACAGGGAAAGAAATGCTGCTGAGTTAGCGCGGCGCCATGCGCAGCGCGCCATCGAGCCGGATCACCTCGCCATTGAGGTGCCCATTGGTCACGATGTGGCAAGCCAGTTCAGCGAACTCTTGCGGCTTACCCAAACGGGACGGGAAAGGGATGCTGGCCGCCAGAGATTGCTGCACGGCTTCCGGCAACTCCTTCATCAAGGGGGTGGCAAACAAGCCGGGGGCTACGGTGCACACCCGAATCGCGTGCTGCGCAAGGTCTCGGGCCATGGGCAGCGTCATGCCGACCAGGCCACCCTTGGAGGCGCTGTAGGCCTGCTGGCCCACTTGCCCGTCAAACGCGGCGACCGAGGCCGTGAACATCATCACCCCGCGCTCGCCATTCTCCAGGGGGTGCAGCTTGCTACACGCCGCCGCGAACAAGCGGCTAATGTTGTAGGTGCCAATCAGGTTGATGGAGACCACGCGGGCAAAGTCTTCCAGCGGTGCTGCACTCCCGTCGCGTTGGACCACGCGCTTGGCGCTTCCGATGCCGGCCACGTTCATCAGGATGCGCGCGGCACCCAAGGCGCGCTCAGAAGCGTCTAAAGCAGCTTGCACGCTGTCAGTCTGCGTGATGTCGCAACGCAGCCCGATGGCACGGCCCTCACCGAACTCTGCCCGGATCGCGGACGCCACGGTTTCTGCTTGGGCTTCATTGATGTCCAGCACGGCGACTTTCGCGCCCAGTCTCGCCAGATCACGGGCAGTCGCTTCACCCAAACCTGATGCTGCACCGGTCACCAGTGCGGTTTGTCCTTGAATATGCATGTCTTTTTCCTGGGCTGAGGCGCACTCAGGCCGTGGGTTTGATGATGAAAGGCAGGGCGTCGTCGTGCAGCCCCCCAACCAAGGTGTGGCGATGTTTCAAGACGGCCCGTTGGTTCAGCGAGCCTTTGTCGGTGATCTCGCCCTTTTCGGCGGACGGTGGTTCCACCATCAGCAGTGCGCGGGCGATGCGGCTGGCACTGCCTGTCGCTTCGCGGGCCAGCTGGTCTACAACGGCTTCTATGCGCTGCCGCACTGGCGCACTCTGGACCACATCCGCCCAAGGCGCATCCGCTGGAAGATTCGCTACATCGCGGCAAGCGGCAGACAGGAACAGCAGCGCTCCGACTTCTTTGCGATTCAGTCCGGTAATCACCGCGTCCTGGATGTAGGGCGCGCCCGACACCACAATCTTGGCGCGCATGGGGCCCACGCTGACGAAGGTACCCGTGGAGAGCTTGAAGTCCTCCGCGATCCGGCCATCAAAGCGCAGGCCACGGTGAATATCAGACTCGGAAATCCACTTCACCGCATCGCCAGTGCAGAGGTAACCTTCCTCATCAAACGCATCCCGCGTAGCCGCATCTGAGCGCCAATAGCCCGGGGTCACGTTGGGTCCGCGGTAGCGCACCTCAGTTTTGCCATCCACATCTACCAGTTTGAGCGTCATGCCCGGCACCGGAACGCCGATGTCCCCGGACGCCACATCCGGGCTGTTGACGAACATGGCAGAGGGCGAAGACTCGGTCATGCCCAGCCCGGTGGCCATTACGATCCGCTCGCCGATGGCGGACTCCTGGATCGCGTGGAGCTTGTCCCACACAGGCTGAGACAACCCTGCACCAGAATAGAAGAAAACCTTCAAACGCGACAGCAAGGTGGTGCGCAACTGCGCATCAGACTCCATGGCCGATGCGATCATCTCGAAGCCGGTGGGCACATTGAAGTACACCGTCGGCGCGATCTCCCGCAGGTTGCGCAGCGTTTCGCCAATGAGCGCCGCAGTGGGTTTGCCGTCATCGATGTACAGCGTGCCGCCGTGTTGCAGGGTGAGCCCGAAATTGTGGTTGCCACCAAACGTGTGATTCCAGGGCAGCCAGTCCACCAACACTGGCGGCGCTTCGGCAAACACGGGCAGCGACAGGGATATCTGCTGCAGGTTGGCGCACCACATGCGCTGTGTGTTGATGACCGGCTTGGGCAGCTTGGTCGAGCCGCTGGTGAACAAGAACTTCACGATGGTGCCCGGGCCGGTGGCATGCATGGCAGCGTCCACGGCAGGCGTAGCCGTTGTGGCCAACAAGGACGCATAGGAAGTTGCTACCCGACCTTGCATCTGCCCGGCTGCAGCCACCACTTCCACATCCAGCCCGACCGTGGCGGCAACGCCCGCGCCATAGCGGCTTGCGTCCGCCACAAAGACCAGCCCCGGCGTCAGGGTGTCCATCACATGGCGCAGCTTTTCGAAGTCCTGGCTCACGGTCGCATAGGCTGAAGACACCGGGCAATAGGGCACGCCGGCATACAGGCAACCCAGCGCCATCATGGCGTGCTCGAGGCTGTTCTCGCTCAGGATGACGACTGGCCGTTCCGGGCTCAAGCCCCGGTCTAAAAGCGCCTGCCCGATGCTGCGGGCGCTTTCCAGCGCCTGGGCATAGCTGATGTGCTGCCATTCGCCGGTCGTGCCGTCCGGCAACTGCTGGCGTCGGGCCAGAAAGGTCTGGTCCGGCGTGATCTCCGCCCAATGCACCAGGTAGTCAGCGATCCGGCGGGCATAGGCACCCAATGCCAAATCAGCCTGCAGATAGCGAACGCCGGGCGCGCCGTCAGTGACGGTAATGCGGGTGACGCCGAATTTGGTCTCGCGGTAACGCGGGGTGGGGAGTTGCATGTCGCTCATGGCCTCAGTCCTGCTTGCGTACCTTGGCAGCACGGCCTTCCAAAAAGTCGTTCAGACGGGTCTTGGCCTCCGGTGCGCTTTGGGCAATAGCCGCCATCATGGCTTCGGTGAACAGCCCCTGGTCGGCCGGTTGCTCTGCAATGCGCGGCAAGGCGTGCATCAGGGCGTAGTTCGTCAGCGGTGCGTTCTGCGCCACGCGCACCGCCAGCTCCAGCGCCTTGTCAAAGGCAGCGCCCTCCGGCACCAGGTATTGCGCAAGACCAATGCGCTCACCATCCTGCGCGTTGTACACACGGCCGGTGAGCATCATGTCGGTCATGCGGGCTGCACCGATCAATTTGGGAATGCGCACCGCACCGCCGCCGCCCACAAAAATGCCGCGGGAACCCTCCGGCAAGGCATAGAACGCAGAAGCATCGGCCACACGAATGTGGCAAGCGCTTGCCAACTCCAAGCCGCCACCCACCACTGCGCCTTGCAGGGCTGCGATCACAGGAACGGGGCCGTATTGCACACGCTCCAGCGCGGCGTGCCACATGCGGGAATGGTGCAAGCCCTGGCCGGCATCACGCTCTTTGAGCTCACTCAGGTCCAGGCCTGCACAGAAGTGCGGTCCCTCGCCGGCGATCACAGCAGACCGCACGCCTTCGGGCATGTTTTCGAACAGTTCCCGCAGCGCGAGGATGAGTCCGTCGTTCAGGGCGTTGCGCTTGGCGCCGCGGGTCAGGCGGATCACCGCCACTTCTTGTTCCTCACCGAGGCGTTCGAAATGGATATCGGGGTGTTGCGTAAAAGTTTTCATAATGGCGCAATTTTGGTTATAGTTAATAACCAAATCAAGTCACTTGAACGCTCTTTTTCTAGGTAGTTTCCCTTGCTATCCTTCCCGGGAAGTACGCAATCAGGGAGGCTGCCCCCGTGCGTCCACAGATAACTAACAGGAGACAACCATGGACTACAAAAATCTGCGCGCCATCGATATCCACACCCACGCGGAAGTGAGTTGCTGGAACCCGTTTGACAACTACGGCGAGGAATACGACCGGGCCGCCGACAAGTACTTCAAGAACGGGCGACGCCCCACGATTGCAGAAACCGTGGCCTATTACCGCGAACAGAAAGTCGGCTTGGTGATGTTCACCGTGGACGCCGAATCGAAAATGGGCCGCCGCCGTATTCCCAACGAAGAAATTGCCGAAGCCGCCAAAGCCAACAGCGACATGATGACGGCGTTTGCCAGCATCGACCCGCACAAAGGCAAGATGGGTGCGCGCGAGGCGCGCAAGCTGATCGAGGAGCACGGCATCAAGGGCTTCAAGTTTCACCCCACGGTGCAGGCCTACCACCCCTACGACAAGATGGCCTGGCCCATTTACGAGGTGATTGCCGAATACGGCATGCCCGCCATTTTTCACACGGGCCACAGTGGCATCGGCAGCGGCATGCGCTGCGGCGGCGGACTGAGGCTGGAATACAGCAACCCGATGCACCTGGACGATGTGGCCATTGATTTCCCGGACATGCAAATCGTCATGGCCCACCCCAGCTTTCCCTGGCAAGACGAGGCCTTGAGCGTGGCCACCCACAAGCCCAATGTCTGGATTGACCTCTCCGGTTGGAGCCCCAAATACTTTCCCAAGCAACTGGTGCAATACGCCAACACCTTGCTCAAAGACCGTGTCTTGTTTGGCTCGGATTACCCGCTCATCACCCCTGAGCGCTGGATGAAAGACTTCCAGGAAGCAGGCTTCAAACCCGAGGTGATGCCCGGCATCCTGAAAGACAACGCGGTGCGTTTGCTGCGCCTGGACCCCGCGGCGGTAGCCGGCGAGTAAAGCGCCGCTCAGTCGGCCGGGGTGTAGACCTTTTGCAGCAGGCGGATCAGGGTTTTGCGCTCTGCGTCCGTCAAGCGGGAGGTGGCATCCATCTCCAGGTCGAATGCCGTTTTCTCCGCCTGCAACATCAGCTCTGTACCTTGGGGCGTGAGGTGCACGCCCATGGCCCGGCCATCACTGGGGTGGGGCAGCCGCTCAATCAGGCCCCGGCGTTCTAGTGTGGCAATCAAACCCACCAAGTTGGGCGGTAGCACGCTGAGCGCCGCGCACAGTTGGCGGGACGTGATGCCCGGGTTGTGCGCGACCAGCGAGAGCACCGAGAAGTCCACTACCTTGAGGTCATAGGGCGCCATGCGCACCATGAAGGTCTCGATGATCGCGAGTGACGCGCGCCGGGCGTTGTAGCCCACCAGCGTGCGCAAGTAGCTGGTGTCTACAGGTTCTACCGGAAGCGCATCAGGGGCTGCCGCGCGCTGACGCCCGCTTTTGGCCGTTGCCAGACTGGCCGACGCCGCAGGTTTGCGCACACGCGCCGCCGGCTTGGACTTGACCGCGGGCGACTGGGCAGAGGTAGAAATTTTTTTCAATGGGTTCAAAACAAAATCAACGCCTAGCCCACGCAGAATGTGCGCAAGCAGCTATCAAAAAAGGAGCAATCAACACGTTGAATTCAACCCAACTGTTGACCGCCTAGGGTGAATGCTAACGGTTGAACCTTGCCGCAAACTGGCTGCACATGCACATGCACCGGCTCAGACCAGCCCGTGCTTTCTGGCCCGGTAGGCAAGCTTGGCGCGGCTGGTGTTCAGCAGCCGTGCGGCTGCCGACAGGTTGCCCCCCGAAGCTGCAATCGCCTTTTGGAGCAGCGATTGCTCGGTTTGCTCCAAGGTCATCGCCTGCGCCGCCGAGTATTGATCGACGCACTGCGGCACAAACCTTCTTGGCGTCAAGGACTGTGGCCGCGCGAATTTCAAGTGACATTGATAATTTACCAACTCAGTGAAACTAACCAATTCAACGCTAGTTATTTAGAAGCCATGACTCCACGCGGACCTTCAATCCGAAGCCGGGGCATATAGAGACAAATAGCCTGCTTTCGTATTGAGCTAAAGCAGTCGTTACGTCCCTCTCGATGGAAGGGTTAGGCGTCACTGCCCGCACCCTTTAGAACTTTCTTTGGATCTCGGATAAATGCTGCGACACGCGAGCGCTCAAGCGCGATGGCAATAGCGGCAGACTTTGCTTCGATCGGCTGCCAGAACTCGACTGCGAATAGGCTGCAGTCGAGCAACTCACTCAGTTCGCAAAGCGACTCTATAAACTCAGTTGCCTCGCCTCTGGCATCTATCCGGGCGCCTATTTCCGCCGTGCCATCTTGATCAAGGACGAGATCTACACGACTTCCATCTGTCGGTCCGTAGATTAGCCAACCATCAAGCATTTCCCATGGCTCACCGAAGCGCGCAGACAACCAAGCTTTGGCTTCGACAACTCTCTCAGCTCCGACTGAGGGGCTTTCGTGACCGTCCGAAGTTCGTGATGGCATTGGACCGCCGCAGGGAACGAGTGAGAGGTCGAATTGCCAGATTGCCATGGTCGACGCGTTCGTGACGCCTAACGTTTGAGATGAGAGGAGTCGCGGTGCCAGTGAGCCGCTGATTCATGGCTTTTCGCGAACCGCTTGCCCGGCGGATAGCGTGGCGACCACCAAGCATGCCAATACCGACATAAAGCCAACAGTCGCGACTGCAAACAGGCCGGACTGAAATGCTTGTGTCGCCTCCGTAGCGGTTAATGGCGCAAACTCTTTAAACAAACCGTTGATCCACACCGGCAATACATGGATAACTCCAAGACTGCTGATGAGTAGCAGTGGAATGCCGAGCCAGTGCAAACGCCAGGATCTGTGGATTGAGGCATATGCCAGCGTGAGAGCCAGCAAAGTTGCGGCCGGAACGCCTCGCTCCGCTTGGATGTGTGGGTACTCGAATTTTGAGATTGACCAAACGAGCTCGATGAACCACAGCGTGGCGACCACTGCAAGGAGCAGTGTTGTTGCTTTCGCAAGCTTCGATCGCATGCTTTGACGACGCCTAACGTTGGAGGCCACCAGCAGGCAACATGCGCCGCGAAGCGGCAACCTGATGTTGCTTGTCCGTGTGGGCCGAAGTGTTAAGCGTCATTTTCAGCATAGTGAATAATTCTTTCGACTAATGAATGAAGGTCCGGCAGCTGTATTGGCTGGTTAGCCCTCCATTCAGTCAGCATCTCTAGAACGATTGACGCCTCCAAAAAGTACTCCATGCCAGGAGCGCGTTCGGCTGCGACTTCGCGCCACGGGAGTGAAAGCTCATTCTCTGAAAGTACAAGCGCAACCGCAGCCGACCGTGAGAGAAACTGGCCGTTTACGCGCTCGGCAAAAATCAAGGTTTCGTCCGGACACTCACTTAGCCCAGCGATGACTTCGTGCAGTTGCATGATGTTTAACGCCCAAGTTCACCGGCGGCCATGCGAAGCATGGACGTCCGTGTGCAACGACCAGTTAGGCTGGTGGCGGATGCTCGGGTGTTGATACGCATGACACTATTCACGGGTTCTTCGGGCCTCTTCAAACGGACAGATGCTGTCGGGCGGTGGAAGACGCGCAGGGTTCTCGGAGTAGTTGTAGAGCTCGAGGTTAACAATGCGAGTGCCAGACGCCCACAAGATCATGCCAATTTCTTCGCCGTCCTCGGTGTATCCAAGTCCATCCGCGAGACGAAACTGATTTTTTGCTTCGGTGACGCCGCTGAAGAACAGGCTTTCGCAGCCGCAGGGGCATTTGCCAACGATCGTCAGTGAACCAATTTCGCAAGATGAGGCTTCACAGGATGGACCAATTGGCGCACGTGTGAGCAGCGCGCTAACTACAGCTGCTTCAATAGGCGCTATTGGTCGCGGAGTGACGGGCAGCATGAGAGGCCTAACGTTTGCGGTAAGCGGACCAGCCAGAGTAGCTGGCGCAGGTCCGCTTGACCAAAAGGTTATGCCTCACCTGCGCCTGCCTTCGAACTTTTCAGCCAACTCGTAGAGCAGGCGAAGCTCTTGCTCTTGCCCCGGCTCGCCCTCCAGCATGTCGATTTGATGGCGAACAAGGTGGAACTCGCCCTCTCCACGAATGGATCCGCGCATCTTGATCTTTGCGAGGCGGTCGGCTTCCTTGACTAGGAAGTCCGGATAGTGGGCTGAGGTTGCTGCCGCTAGCGCTTGGACAGCGTGCTTTCTAGCCTCGGGTTGCATGGATTGCATCAGCATCGGTGTTTCGCGGAGACCCTGCTCCATTCCGGAGGCAAGCGCTGATCGAGGAGCAATCGTCGGCTGGTCGTATTGATGCCGAATCCCGGCCCAGTTCACCACAAGGCGCTGCGCCATCGGATCGTCTAGCTTCGCGATGGCGAAGTGGAACTGGTCAAAGACGGCGACCAACTTACCAAGCTTGTCACTTCGTGTCACGGTGCGGTCCTGAGGCATAACGTTTGAGCTGAGGGGCCGGAACCGGGATGGCGCTTGGCCCGCGAAGCGGATGATGACAGCGAGCGCTTCGCGGGCCAAGAGCCATGCCGGTGGAGGTCCCGCTCCAGCGAAGGGTTAGGCCTCGCTCGCTGGGTGAGGAACTGGCTCGCAGAGATTTCGGCTCACCGCTTGTAGCGAGTGACTGCCGGCGCCTCCGCTCTTTGCACCCAGTTGCGGTGCGCCCATGGCTGCCACCCAAGTTGCACGCTCAATGAGTACCGGTGATTCTGAGTAGCAGGCCTATGCATGCGCCTGCGACAGCTGCTGCGCTACAGAAAAATGCGCTACGAACCTTGGTGCGACGGGCTTTGACTAACGGATTGAACTTGCCTAGCAGTACACCGGGTCCTTTCGAGAATGCACGATTCTCTGCGACCACGAACCACGATAGAGCGATACAAACTGCGAAGAGTCCGAGGATGACGTGCGGCACGTACTCTGCTGTGACGACACCCGCAAGCAATGCGCCAGCGATCGCGCTAAGCAAAGGTAGAAGAACGTACATGGGTCGGAGTCGCGAGGCCTAACGTGTTATGGGCGTCAAACACGTCTTATGAACAAAGCTACATGGACCCATGTTTTCCTCCCGTGGATTTTTTAAGTGCTTGATTTATATACGATGAGCCCGACCTGAGGCCGCATGGCCAACTATAAAAATGAAGCTAAACCCTGCAAACCTGCTTATGAACAAGGTGGCTTGCTGATGAACAAGGTGGCTTGCTGATGAACATTGCGAACGAAAGATCAGTAAGTCTTTGAATCGATTGGGCATTTTGACTTTGGCTGGAATTTTTATGTGAATAACAGAATAGTCAAACCCTGCAACAAGCTAGAACTAGGTGTCTTGTTCGTAGGTCCGCTTATGCCCCTCATTGCACCCGCCCCACTAATGGCATCATCCCCGCCATGAGCGCCTCCCGCATCCCCCCGATTCAGTGCCTGTTGACCTTTGAAGCCCTGGCGCGCCTGCGTTCGGTCACCCTGGCGGCAGAAGAACTCTTTGTCACCCCCAGCGCCGTAAGCCACCGGGTGCGGCAGCTGGAGCAGATCATCGGCACCAAGCTGTTCGGCCGGGCGGACTTTTCGCTGACCACTGAGGGCAGCGAGTACCTGGCCCATGTGCGTGAAGGCCTCGCCATCCTGCAGAAATTTCCCAGCGCCGCTGCGGCACCTGGCAAGCGCAAGCTGCGCCTGGCGGTTACGCCCACGTTTTCGCGCTCCATTTTGATCCCGCGCCTGCGCCAGTTCACCGACGCCTACCCCGAGATCGACCTGACCCTGCAGGTGTCCATTCCCCTGCTCGACGTGGTGGCCGAAGATGCCGACCTGATGGTGCGCTTTGGCGCAGGCCGCTATGCCGACATGGAGCATGTGTGCCTGATGAAGGACGAGGTGACACCCCTCGCCTCACCCGCTTTTGTGCGGGAACATGGCCCATTCGAAACTCCGCAAGATCTCGCCAACCTGCCCCTCTTGCGCAGCCCGCTGGAGCCCTGGCGCACCTGGTTTGCCGCCAACGGGCTGGACTGGCCGGAGCCGGTAGAGGGTTCCCAGTTCAACGACATCGGCCTCATGTGCGATGGCGCCGCCGCCGGCATGGGCGTGGGCCTGATCCGCCTGAAGCTGGGTGCCCCCTGGCTGGACAACGGCTCGCTGGTGCGGCTGTATGCCCACAACGCGCCCAGCCCCCACGCGCACTACCTGTGCTGGCGCACAGGCGCCATGGACCGCTGGGAAGTGGCGGCCTTTGCCGACTGGCTCAAAAAGGCGGTGGGTTAGCCGCCCCCGAGACCCGTCACCGGGCCCTTTTTCACACAGGGCTGCAAGTTTCTTCACGCCACGGGGGGCCGCTTTCTTTTAGAGTGAGGTTCCACGCAACCGCCCTTTCAGCACCCGATAGCCCCCATGAACGCCCCACTTGATACAACCGCCCGGGAAATGCTACAAAAAAGAGAGCTACTCGCGCAGGTATTGCCTGCGCTAGAGGCCTATTTGCCTAAGCATGCGCTGCTCTACCAGACGGAAGACACCACACCCTATGAATGCGACGGCCTGACCGCCTACCGCCAGCGCCCGCTGCTGGTGGCCCTGCCGGAAACCGAAGACCAAGTGGCTGCGGTGTTGCGGGTGTGTCATGGCTTGAATGTGCCGGTGGTGGCTCGCGGCGCGGGCACCGGCCTGTCCGGTGGTGCCATGCCCCATGCCATGGGGGTCACGCTCTCTTTGGCCAAGTTCAACAAGATTCTGAAAGTGGACAAACGCAGCCGCACGGCGGTGGTGCAGTGCGGCGTGCGCAACCTGGCCATTAGCGAGGCGGCAGCGCCCTATGGGCTGTATTACGCGCCGGACCCCAGCAGCCAGATTGCCTGCACGATTGGCGGCAACGTGGCCGAGAACTCAGGCGGCGTGCACTGCCTGAAATACGGCCTGACGCTGCACAACGTGCTCAAGGTACGCGGCTTCACCATGGAAGGCGAGCCCATCGAATTCGGTGGTGACGCGCTCGACGCCCCCGGCTACGACCTGATGAGCGTGGTAGTCGGCAGCGAGGGCATGCTGGCCGTCACCACCGAGGTCACTGTCAAGCTGGTGCCCAAGCCACAACTGGCCCGCTGCATCATGGCCAGCTTTGACGACCTGCGCAAAGCGGGCGATGCGGTGGCTGCGGTGATCGCCGCCGGCATCATCCCCGCCGGGCTGGAGATGATGGACAAGCCCATGACCGCCGCAGTGGAAGACTTTGTGCACGCGGGCTACGACCTGAGCGCCGAAGCCATTCTGCTGTGCGAGAGCGACGGCACACCCGAAGAGGTGGAAGAAGAAATCGGCCGCATGAGCGAAGTGCTGCGCGCAGCCGGCGCCACCGGCATTGCGGTGAGCAACAGCGAAGCCGAACGCCTGCGCTTCTGGAGCGGGCGCAAGAACGCCTTCCCCGCTAGCGGCCGCATCAGCCCCGACTACATGTGCATGGACAGCACCATTCCCCGCGCCCGGCTGGCCGACATCCTGCTGGCTATTGCCGAGATGGAAAAGAAGTACCAGCTGCGCTGCGCCAACGTGTTCCATGCCGGCGACGGCAACCTGCACCCGCTGATTTTGTTTGATGCGAACGACCCCGACCAGCTGCGCCGCTGCGAGCTGTTCGGCGCCGAAATTCTGGAGGCCAGCGTCGCCATGGGCGGCACGGTGACCGGCGAACACGGCGTGGGAATCGAGAAGCTCAACAGCATGTGCGTGCAGTTCAGCGCCGAAGAAAATGCCCAGATGTTTGCGCTGAAGGCGGCCTTCGACCCGCAGGGGCTACTCAACCCGGGCAAGGTCATTCCTACGTTGCAGCGCTGCGCCGAATACGGCAAAGAGCTGGTGCGCGGCGGCAAGCTCAAGCACCCCGACCTGCCGCGCTTTTAGTGCGGGGATCAGAACTTCGAACTGAGGACGAAGTTGATCGCCCCGGACTCGCCGACAAACGCTTGGTACTGAAAAGACTGACCGGCCGCCGTGGTGTGGACCGAGCGCCATTGGGCGATCAGGCTTTTGCCGGTGGGGTCGTAGGCGAGCTCTAAGGGGCTGTTGCTGAACGAGGTCAGGGACACCCCTATTTTTTTGCGGGCACCGTCATACCGGGTATCGAAGGCCACCACGGTGTTGTGCAGTAGCAGGCCGATCGACTTGCGCTCCGCCACCGCCTTGTCGAGCAAACTGCGGTCCGATTGGTTGAGCGACGGCGCCGCACCCGAAGGCAGGCGGGTCAGAGAGATGGCCTCCTGGCCAAAGGCCTGGCTCGTCAAGCTGGCGCACAAGGCAACTGCAAAGACTGGGTGGTTCATCGGGCCCTCCTGACACACGCAGGAGCCCAATGTCGCACAGCCGCCGCGGCTTGAAAAGCGCTAATTGGCGGTGTTTTGCAACATGGTGTTGCGCTTACCGCCCCGCCCGCAGCGCGCAGGCGGCTCAAAAAAACAAGCCAAATCGGCAGCTATCCCTTATAAATATTGCGCTACTAGCTATGAATTAAATAGCAATCAAACCAGAAAACCCCGCACCGGGTCCGCTGCGCTGCGCTGCAGCCAGTTACTCGCGGCATAGGTAGTGCTCGCGTCGGTCACATGCAGGGTGTAGGCATGGCGGGACACGGCGGAGCGGTTCGGGGCACTGTAGTGCGGCAGCAAGCCATGGAACACCACCAAAGCGCCGGCCTGAACCTCCAGGGGCACTGCGTTGACATTGCTGGCAGGCCATGGGGTACTGTCGAGCTTGCGCATGGTGATGGAGTCACCCTCTCGCTCAAAGCGCTCACGCAACACGCCCCGGGGGCCCCGGTGGCCGCCCGGCTCGGTCCACAAGCAGCCGTTACTCAAGGTGGCGTCTTCGAGGGCAAACCAGAAGGTGGTCACGCTGATCGGGGTGGTGTCAAAAAAGGTGGCATCCTGGTGCCAACCGACTTCGCCCCCGATGCCGGGTTGCTTGAAGATATACATCGACTGCCAGACTTGCGGCTGGGTCAGCCCGAGATCGGCCGCCAACTCTGCCAACGCAGGCCCATGCGAGAAGGCCTCGAACACCGGGTCCTTGTCGTGCATGGCATGGCCGATTTTGTTGATCGAGAGCGCCTTGGCCTGCCGCAAGGCGCCGTTTGCATCGAACGCCTCTTCTTCAAAAAAGCAGCTGATGCGATCGGCCGAGTTCAAAAAGTAGTGGTCCACCTTGCGCGCCTGCTCATTGGTGGTGAAGATGGTGCGGCTCTCTGCCGGATCGAAGGCGTCCACGATAGCTTCTGCCCGCGCGCGCAGGGCTGCAATCTCGGCCTTGGATTTGAAGTCGGGAAGGATCAGGTAGCCGTCTTCCGCGTAGCGGATTTTCTGTTCAGAGGTAAGCATGGGCTATGCAGAGGTTGGCAGTGTAGATAGCGTTTCAGTATAGACAGCCTGGGCAAGGGAATGCGCAAATTCGGCTACTCTCTGGCACAGGAGAGACACGCACTTGAACCTCACACCCCTGATCCAACTCACCCGCGGCGGCACCCCCGAGTGCCTGCATTTCGGCGCGGTCGCTGTGACCAACCGCCTCGGACAACTCACGGCCTTTGCCGGTGACCCGCACTTGGTGACCTTTACCCGGTCCACCCTGAAGGCGCTGCAAGCACTGCCTTTTGTCGAAGCGGGTGGCCCCGCGACTTTTGGCTTCACCCAGGCCGAAAACGCCCTGCTCTGCGCCAGCCACAACGGCGAGGCCATGCACGCGGATGCCGCCGTCAGCATGTTGGGCAAATCGGGCAACACCTACCAGACCCTGCGCTGCGGCTGCCATGTACCACTGCTGTTCAGCTACTTTGACAAAGGAGCACCTGAGGGCGCCACCTACACCGAAGCCCACAACAACTGCAGCGGCAAACACGCCGGCTTTGTGGCCTATTGCGTGCAGCACAACTTGCCCCTGGACGACTACACCGCCCCCGACCATCCGCTGCAGCAAGCGATAGCACGGGATGTTGCCCGCGCCGTCGGCATGGACGTGCAAGACATGCCGCGCGGCATTGACGGCTGCTCTGCACCCAACTTTGCCATGCCCTTGTCCAAGCTGGCGACCGGCTATGCGCGCCTGGCCAGTGGCGCGCAGGATGCCGAGTTCGGCGCTAGCTTTGCACTCTTGAGCGAAGCTATGACCGCCTACCCCGAAATGGTGAGCGGCACAGGGCGTAACGACCTGGACTTCATGCGCGTGGGCAGAGGCGACTGGGTGAGCAAGGTCGGTGCAGATGGTGTGCAGGTGGTGGGCAGCAAAAGCCGGGGCGAGGCCTTTGCCCTCAAGATCATCGATGGCAATAAGCCCGCCCTGTTTGCAGCCAGCGTGGAGGTCCTCGACCAACTCGGCTGGCTTGACGACGCGCAGCGCGCCGCTTTGAAGCCGTGGCGTGCCGCCGAAATTCGCAATGCCCGCGGCCTGCTGGTCGGCGAGCGGCTCCCTGTTTTCCAATTGCAAACACCATGAACCGACACATCAGCCTGATTGGCGCTCCGACCGACATCGGCGCGGGCAGCCGCGGCGCCAGCATGGGGCCGGAGGCCTTGCGCGTGGCGGGCATCCACCATGTTTTGCAGAGCCACGGACTCGAGGTCCGCGACACCGGCAACCTCAGCGGGCCCAACAACCCGTGGCAACCCCCTGTCAACGGGTACCGCCATTTGCCTGAAGTGACCGCATGGAACCGCAGCCTGCATGACGCGGTCTACGCCGAATTACAAGACGGGCGCATGCCCATCGTGCTGGGCGGGGACCATTGCCTGGGTATCGGCTCGATCAGCGCCGTGGCCCGCCACTGCCGCGACACCGGCAAAAAGCTGCGGGTGCTGTGGCTGGACGCCCATGCCGACTTCAATACCAACACGCTCACCCCGAGCGGCAACATCCATGGCATGCCCGTGGCCTGCCTTTGCGGCTTCGGCCCGCAGGAGTTGATCGAGATTGGTGGTCATGTGCCGGCGATCTCACCCAAGTGGGTACGGCAGATCGGTATCCGCAGCGTGGACGAAGGTGAAAAGCGCTTCGTGCATGAGCAGAACATTGAAGTGTTCGACATGCGCTACATCGACGAAATGGGCATGCGCTCCGCCATGGAGCTGGCCCTCGCGCTGATGGACAGCAACACCCACCTGCATGTGAGTTTTGATGTCGACTTTCTGGATCCGGATATCGCACCCGGCGTAGGCACCACCGTGCGAGGTGGCCCCACCTACCGAGAAGCGCAGCTCTGCATGGAAATGATTGCAGACACCGGGCGCATGGGCAGCCTGGACGTGTTCGAACTGAACCCCGCGCTCGATGAACGCAATCGCACCGCCGAAGTGGCGGTGGATTTGATCGAATCCCTGTTCGGGAAAAGTACCTTAATGCGAAAGTAGGCGGGTGGACGAGTGACCGGCATCGTTGCCGGTCCGGAACACCGCCACGGTATTGACCAGCTCGCCAGCCTGATTGCGCAAGCTGCTCGCTGCGGCAGCCATTTGCTCGACCAGTGCGGCGTTCTGTTGGGTGGTCTGGTCCATCTGGTTCACCGCGTCGCTCACTTGGTGCACACCGGCGCTCTGCTCAGAGCTCGCCGCCGTGATCTCGCCCATGATGTCATTCACCCGCCGGATCGACGCAACCACCTCGGTCATGGTCTCACCCGCTTGGTTCACCAGCTTGGTGCCCTGCTCTACACGGCCGACGCTGTCATCAATCAGGCCCTTGATCTCTTTGGCCGCCTCGGCACTCCGGCCTGCCAAGGAGCGAACCTCGCTGGCGACCACCGCAAAGCCACGGCCCTGCTCACCCGCACGCGCTGCCTCAACGGCAGCATTCAAGGCCAGGATATTGGTTTGGAAGGCGATGCCATCGATCACACCGATGATGTCGGCAATCCGTGCCGAGGACTGGTTGATGCCCTTCATGGTTTCCACCACCTGGTCCATCACCTGGCCACCGCGCAGGGCCACGTCTGACGCGTTCACGGCCATCTGGTTGGCTTGGCGGGCGTTGTCCACGTTGTGATTCACAGTGCTGCTCAGGGTGGCCATGCTGCTGGCCGTCTGCTGCAGCGCGCTGGCTTGCTGCTCGGTGCGCATCGACAGGTCGTGGTTGCCTTGGGCAATTTCGGAGCTGGCATTGGCCACACTCTCAGAGCCTTCGCGCACCGCGGACACCACACCAGCCAGGCCTGAGCCGATCTGGTTGATCGCTTCGACCAGGCGCCCGATTTCATCCTGGCTCTGGGCCTTGATCTGCACTGTCAAGTCGCCGCTGGCGATTTGGCTGGCGGCAAGCTGCACCTGCTGCAATGGCATAGACACGAGTCGCTTCACCATCACAAACAACACAATGGCCGTCAAAAGCACGACGCCCACGCCCACTGCACCAAAAATGTTACGGATCTGACGCACCTCGGAAGTGAACTCATCCACATAGGCGCCGCCAGCGATCACCCAGTTGAGGGGCTTCAGGTGGCTGAAGGCCACCACCTTCTCACGCGCGGCAGAGTCTCCGAGTTCGGCATTCTTCCAGGGGTAGCGGATGCTTCCGTTCTTTTGCTCGAGAATCTCTTTGATGAATTCACGACCGCTGGAGTCTTTGGAATCCAGAATGTTTTTACCCTCTTGGGCCGGGTGCACGATCAGGTTGCCCAAATTGGGGCCCGTGCGGGCATCCAGCACATAGAAGTAGCCGGTCTCGCCGATCTTCATGGCGCGGATCGTGTCTTTGAGTTGCTTCAAGTAGTTGCTGAAGTCCATGCCCACGAATGCCAATCCAACCACTTTGCCTGCAGCATTTTTGATCGGCTCATAGTGCGTCATGTACTGGCGCCCAAACAAGGTCGCCGGACCGGCGTAGGTCCCGCCTTCAATCACGGCTTTGTAGCCGGGGTGGGCGCGGTCAAGCAGTGTGCCGACCACACGTTCGCCCTTGTCGTTTTTGAGGGAAGTGCTCACCCGCACAAAGTCTTGGCCGGATGCCGCAAAGATGGTCGCTACCGCGCCGGTGGCCTCGGTGAACTGATCCACCACACTGAAATCCATATTGATGGGTTTGCCACCTAGAGCCAACGCCGGCGTGGGTTTGCCGGCAATGTCGATGCTCTCTCCGGTCAAATCAAATCCGGCGCCGAGCCGTGCGTCAAACGTTTTGGCCAGAGTGACCGTACGGCTGCGCAAATCACTGTCGGTGGCCTCGACCAAAGACACGATGAGTTTGGTTTTCTCGGCGACCTCATCGCTGGCACGGGACTCCACCACGCGGACCAAGGTCACACCGATGCTTATCACGAGCAGGGCGACAAACACGCTCACCATTGCCATCAAGCTCAAGGAGAGCTTGCTACCCACGCCTAAGCGGGAAAACCAGGAAACTTGCTGCATAGGGACTCCAATTCAACGACCGACATCAAACGCAACTTACAGATATTTAAATTTAACGGATTTAATGAAAAAAGCATAAAACCGCACATTACCATAAGTTGATAAGGGTTTTTGGTTTGAAAACCCGGTCCTCCACTGAACCTGCCCTGTTCACACCGACAATCGCATCCTAACCATCTTTACCCCCTCTTGACCATGACCACACTCGGAACGCCTCTCTCCCCCCATGCGACCAAAGTAATGCTGCTCGGCAGCGGTGAATTGGGCAAAGAAGTGTTGATTGCATTGCAACGCCTGGGGGTCGAGACCATTGCGGTAGATCGCTATGACAACGCACCCGGTCAACAAGTGGCCCACCACGCGCGCACGATCACCATGAGCGATCCAGCGCAGCTCCAAGCACTGATTGAAGCGGAGCGCCCCATGCTGGTGGTGCCGGAAATTGAAGCCATTGCAACGCCCATGCTCGAGGAGCTGGAGGCCGCAGGCACGGTGCGCGTGATTCCAACCGCCCGGGCCGCCCGCTTGACGATGGACCGGGAAGGCATCCGCCGCTTGGCAGCAGAAACTTTGGGCCTGCCCACCAGCCCCTACCAGTTTTGTGACTCACTCGCCGAATTGCAGGCGGCGATCGATGGCGAAAACGGGCAAGGTATCGGCTACCCCTGTATCGTCAAACCGGTGATGAGCAGCTCCGGCAAAGGCCAAAGCAAAATTGACGGCCCCGAAGATGTCCAGAAAGCATGGGACTACGCCATGGCCGGCGGTCGCGTCAGCCACGGCCGGGTCATTGTGGAAGGGTTTATCGATTTCGATTACGAAATCACCCAGCTCACCGTGCGCTCGGTCGGCGCAGATGGCCAGATCGTGACCAGCTTTTGCGACCCCATCGGCCACGTGCAGGTCAGTGGCGACTATGTCGAGAGCTGGCAGCCGATGCAGATGCACGCTGCCGCCCTGGAGCGCGCCCGCGAAGTCTCCAAGGCGGTGACCGACAACCTGGGCGGGCAAGGCCTGTTTGGGGTGGAGTTGTTTGTCAAAGGCGAACAGGTGTGGTTCAGCGAGGTCAGCCCCCGCCCCCACGACACAGGCTTGGTGACCCTGTGCACCCAGCACCAAAGCGAATTTGAGCTGCATGCCCGCGCGATTCTGGGCTTGCCGGTCGACACTTCTTTGCGTAATCCGGGCGCCAGTGCCGTGATTTACGGCGGCGCCGATGCGCAAGGCATGGTGTTTGACGGCGTGGACCAGGCCTTGGCAATCCCCGGTACCGATCTGCGCTTGTTCGGCAAACCCGAGAGCTTTACCAAGCGTCGCATGGGGGTTGCGCTGGCACGGGCCGAGGACACCGACACTGCTCGCAGCAACGCCAAGCTGGCTGCATCGAAAGTGAAGCCGCGCGTGGTTTAAGCCGCGATCCGGTCGGCTGCTGGCAGCGGTATGGAGCGGGTCTCTCCATGCCGCATCAACCACACGTGCCCGGGTGCGAGATTGCGCTCGGCCAGCGCGATCGCAAGGTCGCGTGGGGGTTGATCAAATGCCTCTTGGGTCAGCATGAAGGTGCCCCAATGCACGCCCATAGCGAGGGGCGCGTCCAGGTCCAGCAGCATCTGCACCGCATCGGCCGGGTTCACGTGCATCGGCTTCATAAAGTCGCGCGGCAGGTAAGCCCCGATGGGGAGGGCCACAAAATCCATACGCCCGATCCGCTGGCGGATAGCTTGAAAGTCACGGCTGTAGCCGGTGTCGCCGGGGAACAAAAACCGCCAAGGCGCGGCGGGCGCTGCATGCCACTCGAGGCAATAGCCTCCCCACAATGATGCATTGGTGTCCCACGGGGTGCGCCGGCTCCAGTGCTGAGCCGGCGTGAAGTGCACCCGGATACCATCCGCCACAGCGAGCGACTCCCACCAATCCAGCTCTTGCACCCGGGGAATGCCGCGCTGGTCAAACCAGGCTTTCAGTCCCTTAGGCACGATGAAGCGCGGTGTTTGACCGGCGGCCAACAGGCCACGGATCGTGGCATCGCACAAATGGTCGTAATGGTTATGAGAGATCAACACCAGATCAATGCGCGGCAGCTGCGTGGGCGTCAGCGGCGCCTTCACGCGGCGGCGGGCACCGACCCTGCCCCCAGGGCCGGCAAACTCTGCCAGCGTGGGGTCCATCAAGATATTCAGCCCCGCGACTTGCAGCAACACCGTCACATGCCCCAGCCAGGTCACCTGTGGTGTCTCCGGCGCTTGCCGCAAAGCATCGTGGTTGACGGGTACGGTCCATGCGGCTTCAAAAGCCGCATAGCCTTGGTCGGGCGCGCGAAGCGGCTTGAAATCACCGCGCAATGTGCGCCACAACATCTCGTACCACGGAAAGTTACCGAGCTGGACCTGAGGGTCCGAGTTGGAGAAGCGGTTCGGTACAGAGCGGTTGCCGGGCATCAGTCAAACGGAGGAGGTTGAAAGACTGCCATCATGCCCCAAGGTGCCAACCCCGCCAGCCCCGCAGGGCGGCAGGCACTACGCCCGCTGGGGCTATGGGTGAAACACCGCCACAGTGCGCACCAAATCTTGGGCCTGTTGGCGCAAACTGCCGGCGGCAGCGGCCATTTCCTCGACCAGAGATGCATTTTGCTGGGTGGCCTGATCCATCTGGGCAACAGCTTCGCCGACCTCGTTCACACCTTCGGACTGCGCAGCGCTGGCGGCGCTGATCTCGCCCATGATGTCTGTCACCCGGCGGATGCTGCTCACGACTTCGGTCATGGTTTCGCCAGCTTTATCGACCAAGGTAGTGCCTTGCTCCACACGGTCCACGCTGGTGCTGATCAGCGTTTTGATTTCTTTGGCAGCCTCGGCGGAGCGGCCGGCCAGGCTTCGGACCTCGCTGGCCACCACCGCGAAGCCACGCCCTTGTTCACCGGCGCGGGCCGCCTCGACTGCGGCGTTCAACGCCAGAATATTGGTCTGGAAGGCAATGCCATCAATGACTCCGATGATGTCGCTGATCTTGCGGCTCGCTTCATTGATGCCCTGCATGGTGAGCACCACTTCGCTCACCACCTCGCCACCGCGGGCCGCCGTGGTACTGGCGGTCATGGCGAGTGCGTTGGCCTGACGGGCACTTTCGGCCGACTGGGCCATTGCCCCTGTGAGCTGCGACATGGTGCTGGCCGTGCGTTGCAGATTGGCGGCGGTTTGCTCGGTCCGGTTGCTGAGGTCTTCGTTACCCGTCGCAATCTCGTCACAGGCTACATCGATGCTGCCGGTACTGCGACGCACCGCCGCAACTGCGGCATCCATGCGCGCCAGCGTTTCACGGAGCATGGTGCCACCGCGGGTGGTGGTCGGAATGTCGTGCACATTGAGGTCGATCGTGTTTTCCCGGTTGACCTGAGCCACGAGCACCCGCAACTCGTCGCCTTCCCGGCCTGCGCGAGCCATGTTGATCGCCATGATGGACTGCACGCCGGACTGGATGACCACGTACACCGAATGGATCACGACGCGGCCAAAGTTGGGCTCGGCGATGCAGTACAAACCAAAACCCGCCGCCTGCAAACGATCAAACACCACGTGGTGGATCGCATAGAGCACGGCACCGAAAACAATGACCCGCCAATCGCGGTAGGTCAAAAAGAGCGCCAAGGAAACAAACACCCCGAAGTGCATTTCTTCCATGCCCCTGGCGAGTTGGATGTGCAGTGCCACGAAAGAGACCAACACAAACGCCAGTACAAACCGGCTGAGCACGGTGTAACGGGCCACCGCAAACACCCCAAAGGCAAGCCCCAACAGCAACACCGTGGCGGTAATGGCCAGCCCGCTGTCTACAAAAGACAAGCCCAGTGCGACCGACACCACCGCAGACAACACAATGGCTGACAGCAGCACCTTGTCGCCCAACTGGGCAAGGGCTTCCGTACTGGTCCGGCTTTGAGCGATGGTCATGGGAACTCCTGTGTAACGGATTCCCACCATATCAAATTGTGAGCTTTTGCCAATGGCGAAAAGCACTAGGAATCCGGCACACATCCCCGCCTGAGACGGTCTGTTCACTCGGCACGCGATACACATTTTGTAACCGCTTGGCTTTTGCGCGGGAACAATCAGGCCAAAAACAAGAGACTACACTCTGTGGATGCAATTGCTCGTCATAGATGATCATCCGATCGTGCGCCAAGGCTTGGTCGCAGCTTTGCGGCAACTCCAACCCGGGGTTGAGGTGCTCGAAGCGACTGACGGGGCCCACGGACTGGAGCTCTTGGAGCGGTATCCGCGCATCAAAGCGGTGCTGATCGATCTGGAAATGCAGCCATTGGGCGGCCTACCGACCATCCGCCAGATTCGCCAGATGCAAACGGACTTGCCCGTGCTGGTAGTCGCTGGTTCTGAAAACCCGGCCGACTACCATGCAGCCATTCAAGCGGGTGCCAACGGCTATTGCCCCAAATCCAGCGGACTGCGCGCCATTCGCGAGGCGGTGCGCCAGGTACTGGACGGCAAACCCCATGTGCCAGACTTCATAGGTTCAGACCCCGCGTGAGCCAAACGCAAACCCCGATGCTAGACCCGGAGCGGGTCCAGTTGCTGAGCTATTTCGGCTCCGCAGTGGCACTGGCCTGTTGCCTGTATGCCGGGTTCAACTGGCTGATGGGCTTTTTCACGGGCGTGTGGATCATGCTGGGCAACGGCTTATTGCTGATGCTCAACCAGCTGCGGCTCGGCAGCATCGACAGCCACAGCGCCTACAACCGCTTGGCCACCACCCAAACCACCATTTGTTTTCTGGCCGTCTGTGCCGTGATCCAACAAACGGGCGGGGTGCAATCTCCGGTGATCGTGTGGGTAGCACTCGCCCCGATCGCGGCCACCCTGCTGTTTGGATTCACCAGCAGGACGGTGTTTTGGCTCCTGATGACGCTCGGGGCGGTGTCGGTGTTCGGCTTGCTGCCGCTGATCGGCATCCCGGTGCCCCGCAACTACAACACCGAGCTCACCCATGTCTTTTTCAGCTGCAGCCTATTTGGCTTTGTGTTGCTGCTGTTTTTGTTGACCCAGATTTTTGAGAGCACCAAAAACCGGGCGCTGCAACAGTCGGAAACCCACAACCGGGAACTGCGTCTGGCCAACGACCGGGTGGAAGCGGCCTATGTGGCCAAGTCCCGCTTTTTGGCAGCGGCAAGCCACGACTTGCGACAACCGGCGCATGCGCTGGGGATGTTTGTGGCCCGCTTGAGCCAAATGCACAAGCGCCGGGTGGATGACACACAAACCGCAGAGAGCTACCCCGATCTGGTGCAGGGCGTCGAAGCCTCCGCACAGGCCTTGCAAGAGTTGCTGGATGTGCTGTTTGACTACTCACGCCTGGAGGCCAACTCCACCGACAGCCCCTTGTGCCCGGTCAATGTGAATGCACTGTTCAACCAAATGCGCGTGCTGTTCTCGGAAACCGCCAACAGCAAAGGCCTGCGCCTGCGGATACGCCCCACATCGACCTGGATCATCAGCGACCCAGTGCTTTTGCAGCGAGTGCTGCTGAATTTGATCGCCAATGCGATCGAATACACCCCCTGCGGAACCGTGCTGGTCAGCTGCCGGCCCGCGGGCGGCGGTCAGCAAGCTTGTATCCAAGTATGGGACAGCGGCATCGGCATCGACCGGAGCTTGCACACCACGGTGTTTGAAGAGTTTTTCCAGGTCGAGAACCCTGAGCGGGATCGCGCCAAAGGCCTCGGTCTGGGGCTGAGCATGGTAGATCGCGCGTGCCGGCTGCTGGGCCACACGCTGAACTTGCGCTCCAACTTGGGTTGCGGCAGCCGTTTTTCTGTCACCGCGAATAGCACGACCTTGCGTCCGGCTGTGGCCGAGCAGCCCCCAGTCGCTCAGCAAACTGTGGCCCATGATGTTCACGGCACGGCCATTTGGCTGATTGAAGACAACCAAATGGGTGGGGAGGCGCTGCAAGGCCTGCTGCAATCGTGGGGCTGCGACGTTACTTGGTTTGAAAGCGGCCAAGAAGCGCTTGAAGCCGCTGCAAACGGCAACTGGCCTGACTTCATCATCAGCGACTACCGTTTGCGCGACAACCTGACCGGCATCGAAGCGATTCTGGAATTGCGGGACGCAGCGCAATCCGACATCCCGGCCTGCCTGATCACCGGCGACCTGGAAGAAGACGTGAAATACCAGGCCCACCGCGCAGGCCTGACGCTCTTGAAGAAACCCATCCAGCCCGCCAAGCTGCGGAGCTTGCTGCGCCGGAGCGTGACAGTCGCGCTCGATTGAAACAGGGCTGACCTTGCCTGCTGGCAAGGGGTCATGCACTTGTCATACCGCCTACGTAGAGTGCGCCGGCAATCGTGCACAACCTACGTAATTTCAACATGCAATCCAACAGCCGTACCGACGTGCTCGCCACCGCGAGCCATGACGACGACAACCTCAACAACAGCAGCAACCCTTCACTCAACGACATCATCGATGCGCGCATGAGCCGCCGTGGTGTGTTCCGCGCTGCATTCAGCACTGCAGGCGGAGCCGTGCTTGGCTCTATGGGCCTGTCTGCCTGCGGCGGAGGCGGTAGCGCAGCATCGACCCCGGCCGCAACCGTGGCGAAGGCAGCCACTTTGGGCTTCACCGCTGTCGCAAAAAACAAGTTAGACACCGTCACTATCGCCACGGGTTACACCGCCCGTACCATCTACGCATTGGGTGACCCACTCACGGCCGCTACTAGCGCATATTTGAACGACGGCACCGACACCGACTTTGACAACCGCGCAGGCGATCACCATGATGGCATGGAGTATTTCGGCCTGAGTACCTCAGGCACCGCAGACGCGAGCAGCAGCGACCGCGGCCTGCTCGTGATGAACCATGAAGCCATCACTGACCAATTCCTGCACGCCGCTGGCGTCAGCGCCCGACCACGCCCCGCTTCGGAGACCGACAAGGAAGTGCCCGCCCATGGCGTATCGATCGTGGAAGTACGCAAAACTGCAGGAGTTTTCAGCTACCAGCAGTCTTCCACCTTCAACCGCCGCATCACGCCGCTGACTCCGATGGAAATCAAAGGCGTAGCCCGGGGTAACGCCCTGATGCAAACCAAGTTCTCAAACACCGGCAACGACTGCCGCGGCACCATCAACAATTGCGGCACAGGCTATACCCCCTGGGGCACCTACCTGTCCGGCGAAGAGAACTGGTCGGGTTACTTCACCCGCAGCGCAACTGACAACACCACCCGCGGTGGCGCCACCGCCAAAAGTGTGATCTCGCTCAACCGCTACGGCCGCTCCCAAGGTGCCAGCAGTCGGCATGGCTGGGAAACATCCGGCACTGACGACAAGTACGCCCGTTGGATCATCACGCAAGGTACCGGTGCTGCTACCGACGACTACCGCAATGAGATGAACACCTTCGGCTACATGGTGGAGATCGACCCCTATGACAAAACGGCAGCTATCCGCAAGCGCACGACCCTGGGTCGATTCGCCCACGAGAGCGGCGTGTTCGGCAAAGTTACAGCGGGCAAACCACTCGCTGTATACATGGGCGACGACTCACGCGGCGAGTACATTTACAAATACGTCTCCAACACCACCTGGAGTGCAGCTGACGCCACTCCTGCCAACCGCATGAACACCGGAGACAAGTACCTCGACAATGGCAAGCTGTATGTGGCCAAGTTCAACGCCGACGGCTCAGGCCAGTGGATTGAGCTGAGCATGTCCAACTCCACTTTGGCAAGCGCAACCAACTACAGCTTTGCCGACAATGGCGACGTAGCCATGAACAGCCGCCTGGCTGCTGACGCGGTGGGCGCTACCCGCATGGACCGCCCCGAATGGTGCGCAGTGAACCCGATCAATGGCGAGATTTACTACACACTCACCAACAACGCCAACCGTAAGCTGGAGCCCACCTCCAGCCAGCAGGGATTGGATGCTGCCAACCCTCGCAGCTACCAAGACTCTTTCAACAGCGGCGCCCTGGGCTCTGCCCAAAACGTAAACGGGCACATCTTGCGTATGCGCGAGGACAGCGACGAACCCTCAGCAGTAAGCTTCCGCTGGGATGTCTACCTGTTCGGCGCGCAAGCCGATGCGGACACTGCGCTGGTGAACCTGTCGGGTCTGTCGACCGACCAAGACTTCTCCAGCCCTGACGGCCTGTGGTTCAGCCCCAAATCCGGCCTGTGCTTTATCCAGACCGATGACGGCGCCTACACCGATGTCACCAACTGCATGATGTTGATCGGCCGCCCGGGGCAAGTGGGCGACGGCACCACCCCGACCCTGAGCTACACCAAGGCCGACAACACCAAGGTCGATGTGCAAACCCGCATGGGCGTCAAGCCCACAGTGGATACGCTGCGCCGCTTCCTGGTCGGCCCCGTGGACTGCGAAATCACCGGCTGCTGCGAAACACCCGATGGCAAGGCACTGTTTGTGAATATCCAGCACCCGGGCGAAACCATCACCAAAGCCAATGTGTCAGACGCGAGCCAGTACTTGAGCCACTGGCCGGGCAATGCCGGCTATGGCGCTGGAGGCGCCAATGCGCGCCCCCGCTCTGCCACCATCGTCATCACCAAAAATGACGGCGGTTTGATCGGTACCTGAGTGCAAACCGGGCGCTGAGCGCCCGTGCACAAGCACCGCAGCGGTTCAGTGCATGCCTGCCAACAAAGCGGCATTGCCTCCCGCGGCGGTGGTGTTCACCGTCACGGTTTGCTCCGCGCAGAAGCGGTACAAGTAGTGCGGGCCACCGGCTTTGGGGCCGGTGCCACTCAACCCTTCGCCGCCAAAAGGCTGCACACCCACCACCGCGCCGATCATGTTGCGGTTGATGTAGATGTTGCCCACATGGGCCTGCGCGGCCAGCGCTTGGGCGCGGCTGTCGATGCGGGTCTGGATGCCCAGCGTCAGGCCGTAACCCAGCGCGTTGATCTGGGCGATCACGTCTTCCGGGTTACCGTCCCAGCGCACCACTTGCAGCACCGGGCCGAAGATTTCGGCCTTCACTTGCGCAATGCTTTCCACTTCAAAAGCGTGGGGCGCGATCAGGTTGGCTATGAGCGGACGCGACAACGCGTTTTGCTCCGTGTCCCCCGCCCGCGTTGCGGGCTCCTCCTTGACCTGCGCAAAACGCGTTGCCGCGCCCGCTCCGACCAGCACCTTTGACTCATTTTTCAGGCGAGTGATGTGGCGCTGGATGTTGTCGAACGCTTCGCGGTCAATCACCGGGCCGAGGTCGGTGGTCAGGTCGGCCGGGTTACCCACCTGCAACTCTTGGGCTGCGCCTTGCAGCATCTCGATCACGCCATCGGCAATCGCGCTGTGCACCACCAGCAGGCGCAGCGCGGAGCAGCGCTGGCCGGCGGAGCGGAAGGCGCTCATCACCACCGCGTCCACCACCTGCTCGGGCAGCGCGCTGCTGTCGACCAGCATGGCGTTGATGCCACCGGTTTCGGCAATCAGCGGGACGATGGGCCCGTCTTTCGCAGCCAGCGCGCGCTGGATGATTTTGGCCACCTGGGTGGAGCCGGTGAACACCACTCCGGCCACGCCGGGCTGGGCTACAAGCGCCGCACCCACGGTTTCACCGGCGCCGTGCAAGAGCTGCAACGCGTCAGCTGGCACACCAGCTGCCACCATCAAATCCACCGCAGCTTTGGCCACGCCGGGCGTTTGCTCGGCGGGCTTGGCCATGACGGTGTTGCCGGTAGCCAGTGCGGCAGCGACCTGACCCATGAAGATGGCCAGCGGGAAGTTCCAGGGGCTGATGCACACCCACACGCCGCGCGCAGTCAGGCGCAGGGTGTTGGTCTCGCCAGTCACGCCGTATTGGTAGCCGGCCTGTGCATTGGCAACGACGGGACAAGCAATGGGCTGCATGATGCGCTGCGCCTCGTCGGCGTAATAGCGCAAGAAGTCCACCGCCTCGCGCACTTCGCTGACCGCGTCGCCCCAGGTCTTGAAGGCTTCTTTCACTAACAGTGCGCAAAACTGCGGCATAGCGGTTTGCAGTGCATCGGCAGCGCGGCGTAAGGTAGCAGCGCGCTCTTCCACCGGCACTTTGCTCCACTTTTGATAGCTGCTCGCGCATGCTGCATAAGCGCCAGGGATGTTTTTGACATCAAACTCCGGCACCACCGGCACAGGGGCGGTCTGCAACGCGGCCAACAGTGGGTCGCGCATGGCGGCCACGGTCAGGTCCAGGCCGGTGCTGTTGGCGCGGCTGCCCGGGTGCTTGCCGAACAGGTCGGCCGGCAGCGGCAGGCTGGGGTGCGGCTCTAGGCGCAAAGGCGAAATCAGCAGCTCGCCCATGCCCACCGATTCGTCGGCGAGCTGGTGCACAAAGCTGGAGTTGGCGCCATTCTCCAGCAGGCGGCGCACCAGATAAGCCAGCAAATCTTTGTGCGCACCCACCGGGGCGTAGACGCGGCAGGCCACCAGCGGGTTTTTGAGCACCTCGCGGAAGATGCCCTCGCCCATACCGTGCAGGCGCTGCAGCTCAAAGGGTGCGCCCGTTTTGGCGCCCATTTGAAGTATGGCGGCGATGGTGCCGGCGTTGTGGCCGGCAAACTGGGGGTAAATGGCATCGGGCACCGCCAGCAACGCGCGGGCGCAGGCCAGGTAGGACACATCGGTGTGGTGCTTGTGGGTGAACACGGGGTAGTGCGGCAGCCCCAACTCCTGGGCGCGCTTGACCTCCGCATCCCAGTACGCGCCCTTGACCAGGCGGCACATCAGCTTGATTTGGTATTTGCGAGCCAGCGCGGTGACGTGCTCGATCAGCTCCAGCGCACGGGTCTGGTAGGCCTGCATGGCCAGCCCCAGTCCGGCCCACTGCGGGCAGTGCGCAGCCATTTGCACCAGCAGGGCTTCAAACACTTCGAGCGACAGCTCCAGGCGATCCACCTCTTCGGCGTCGATGGTGAGGTTGATGTTGGCGGCAGCGGCGGCTTCGCACAGCGTCCAGACGCGGGGCACCAACTCGTCCAGCACCGCCTGGCGATGTGCGTCTTCATAGCGCGGGTACAGGGCGCTGAGCTTGATAGAAATACCATCGTTTTCGGCCAGGGCGCTCGTCTTGTTTGTGCGAGCAGCTATGAATTCAATAGCATTCGCATAACTCTTGAGGTAGCGCAGCGCATCCTTGTCGGTGCGGGCACCTTCGCCGAGCATGTCGTAGCTGAAGCGCACATTGGCTTTTTTGCGAGACACATCGGCCTCTTTCATCGCCTCCGGCATGGTTTGGCCGAGCACAAATTGGCGACCCAAGAGCTGAACCGCGCGCAGCATGGCGGCCACCACGGTGCGGGCGCCGAGCTTGGCCATCATGCCGGGCTCGTTCTGCGCGTCCGGCA
The DNA here is from genome assembly GCF_032193805.1 of Rhodoferax potami. Lineage (NCBI taxonomy): Bacteria > Pseudomonadati > Pseudomonadota > Betaproteobacteria > Burkholderiales > Comamonadaceae > Rhodoferax > Rhodoferax potami. The sequence goes on from NZ_JAVBIK010000001.1 coordinate 1,615,233, forward strand.
AAAAGTGCTTGGACAGGGCAATGGCGGTGCTGGACAGGCGGGAGAGGACCTTGTCGCCGCTGGCCTCAAAGTCGGCACGGCCCAGTTGGTCGGTGGTGAGCGCAATCGCGGTTTCGGCATCCGGGACGCGCAGCAAAGCCTCCGCCAAGCGCATCAGGGCCAGGCCCTCGGCGCTGGAGATGGGGTATTCCTTGAGCAGACTCTCCATCGCCCAAAAAGGCGGCGGGTTCTCGCGCACCGCTTGCACCCAAGACTCGGCGGAGCGGGCGGCATGGGCCCAGTCGAGCGCGCCTTCCAACACCTGCAAACGGTGGGAGACGATGTGGTCTTCCGCGCGATAGGGCGTGGGCAAACGGGGCGGGACGGGGGTGAACGCGGTAGAACGGGCAGACTGGGACATAGCGACTCCTGCACAAGGCAACGAAATGATTTGTCGCTATTTTTCAGAAGATTAGCCTGAGTTTTTCTCTTTATTTATTTGAATAAATAGTGAATTTCTCTACCAACCATGCAAAAAGCCGGCCCACAGACTGGATTTTCACTACAGGGCAGAAGAATCAGAGTCCGAACAGGTTCTTGAGCTTGCCGGCTGCTTCCATCGCCTTGTTGGCGTCGTCCATCAGGTTGCGGGTTTTAGGTGCTTCCTGCGCGGGGGCCGGTGCGGGTTGTTGCGCAGTCGTGTTGGCAGTTTGCGCTGGTGCGGCAGGCGCCGGGCGGGTAGCTGGGGCCACCACGGGGGTTGCAGGCAACTGCGCAATGATCTCGACCCGGCGGTTCTGGGCGCGGCCGGCCTCAGTGGTATTGGCGGCCAGCGGCACTGTTTGGCCCATGCCACGGGTTTTGAGGCGCGGCGCGGCAATGCCGTAACTGCGGTTAAGCGCCTCGGCCACCGCCGCAGCGCGCGCCTCTGATAGGCGCTGGTTCCCGTCAGCACCGCCCACATCGTCGGTGTGGCCCACCACTTCTACATTCAGGCCCGGGTTGTCTTGCAGCACCCTGCCCAGCTCTTGCAAGGTCGGTTTGGAGCCATCGCGCAGCACCGCTTTGCCGGTGTCGAACTGAAAGCCATACAAATCCACCTTGCCGTCTGTGCCCAGCGCTTTGGCGATCGGGCCCTCGCCGGTCACGGCCATCAGGCCGTCATCCAGCTTCTCCTTTTCCACCACAAACAAAAAGGCGCCACCCTCGTTCACCCAGAGCGACACATAGGTGTTATTGCGCTGGGCAGCCAGGTACTGGTTGTCGGTGCTGTAGTTCAGGTAGAGCTGGCGCGCCTTCATCAAGCTTTGGAAATTGCTCAAATTCTCAGTGGTGCAAGGGCGATCACAGGTGAACAGGTCGCTAAAGCCACTGCGGCGCAGGGACGACTGGTAGTTGCGAAACACCTGCAGCGGCGAGACCGACTTGGGCATTTCATAGTGGATATAGGTAACTTTGCCTTCCAAAGGCATCAACTTGGCTGCAGTAAACGCGCCACCCGGGGCGCGCTGGGGTTTGGCGAGGATGAGCTGGAATTCTTCGTATTCCTTGTAGTCGTAGTTGTTGATGCGGGCGCCGGGAAAGCGGGCAACTTCGGGGTGGTCGGCCCCTTGTTCCGCACTTGCCACAACCGGCAAGGCTGCCAGCCCCATGGCCATCGCCACTGCAAAAGCGCCACGGCGCCATGACTCTTTAGTGAAAAGCACTGCTTATTCCTCCCATTTGTTTTTTGATGGGTACCGAGTGTAGGCAGGCTGCATGAATGAGGCCACAACACCCGCATCAAAATAGTTTCCATTCGTAGCACAGACCTCTGATCGGCATCGGCGAACCCACTTGAAGAGGGAGAAAGCAAAGAGCAAGGAGCAAACCGCAGCCACCATGGCCCAAACCTTTGGAGCCGTGAGCTGCCCGCTTGGCAGAAGAAGCCCCACCTATGCAAGCTGAAGTAAGCTCACGGTGTGAACGAACACATCGAACTCGACCGCATCGACCTGCGCATCCTGAGCTGCCTGCAAGCCGACGGGCGCATTGCGAACCTGAAGCTGGCAGAGACGGTGGGGCTCTCCCCCACCGCCGTGCTGGCCCGCGTCCAAAAACTCAGCAAAGAGGGTTACATACTCGGCTACGAGGCACGCCTGAACCCACTCAAACTGGGTGCCGGCATGATGGTGTTTGTGGAGGTGCTACTCGACCGCACCACACCCAATGTGTTTGAGGCCTTCAAGGCCGCGGTGCAAGTGCATGGCGAGATCATGGAGTGCCACATGGTGGCCGGTGGGTTCGACTACCTGCTCAAAACCCGCATGGCCGATATGGCCGCCTACCGCCACTTTGCAGGCACCGTCCTGTGGCAATTGCCCGGCGTGCGCGAGACCCGGACCTACGCGGTCATGGAAGAGGTCAAAAACACAAATCAGCTCAAGCTGTAATAAGCGACACCCAAAACGGCTGCTTTCAAGGAAAATGGGGCGATGATCAATCGTCGCCAATTCTCTCTAGCGGCCGGGGCCAGCGCCCTGGCAGGTTTTCCGGCTGTCCACGCACAGTCCGAGAAAATCATCATCGGGCAGTCCGCCGCCTTCAGCGGCCCGGCCGCGCAGTTGGGTATCCAGCTACACGCCGGCGCCAAACTCTTTTTCGACCAGCTCAATGCCCAAGGTGGCATAGGCGGGCGCTCGGTGGAAATCCGCAAACTCGATGACGCCTACGAGCCCGCCCGTTGCGAAGAAAACACCCGCAAACTGCTCGAAGAGGATGTCAGCGCCTTGTTCGCCTACGTGGGCACCCCAACCAGCGTAGTCGCACTGCCGCTAGCCACCAAAGCCAAGGTCCCATTTATCGCACCGTTCACCGGCGCCATGGCGTTGCGCACGCCCTTCAACCGCTACGCCTTTCACGTGCGCGCGTCGTACAACGACGAAACCGCGCTCATCGTGAACCAACTGCGCAATGTGGGCCTCACCAAAGTCGCGGTCATGTACCAGAACGACGCCTACGGCAAAGCGGGCCTCGATGGGGTGCAATTGGCCTTGGCCAAACACAACCTCAAGCCGGTCGCCATTGCAACAGTAGAGCGCAACTCGGTCGACGTGGCCAAGGCGGTTGAAACCATCAACGCAGCCAGCCCCGAGGCTGTGGTCCAGATCAGCGCTTACACCTCGTGCGCGGCCTATATCCGTGCCGCCCGCAAGGCGGGGTACGGCGGCGGGTTTTACAACGTGTCCTTCGTGGGCACCCAAGCGCTGGCCGACGAGCTGGGCAAATTCGGAGCCGGCGTGGTGGTGTCCCAGGTGGTGCCGTCGCCTTACAGCCCCGGCAAAGCCATCTCCCGGGAGTTTGCGGACGCGGTGCGCCGATCCAATGGCGCGGTGCAAAGCAACTACTCCAGCATGGAAGGCTATATCGCCGCCAAAGTGCTGGCGGAGGGGCTACGCCGCAGTGGCGGCAAAGGCGGCGCCGATGGCCTGATGGCTGCGCTGGAGAGCATCAACAACATGTCGATGGGTGGGTTCAATGTGAACTTCTCCAAAACAGATCACGTGGCCTCGACCTTCGTCGAAATGTCCATGCTCACCGGCGACGGCAAGGTCCGGGTTTAAGCAACACCCGGGTAGTGGCGGGCGCCGAAGATGGCGCTGCCCACCCGCACCATGGTGCTGCCGCCGGCAATGGCGGCATCGAGATCACCACTCATGCCCATGGAGAGCGTGTCCAGCGGCACGCCCTGCTCCACTATGGCATTAAATACGGCCTTAGCGCTCATAAATACTGCGCGCGCAGCTACAAAATCAGGAGCAGGCTCCGGGATGCACATGATGCCCCGCAGCTGCAGCCGTGGCAGCGCCCGGACCGCCAGCGCCAGCGCCGCGGCCTCCGCCGGGAGCACGCCGGACTTGGTCGGCCCGCCGTCCACATTCACCTGAATACAGACCTGCAAGGGCGGCAAATGGGCGGGGCGCTGATCGCTCAGGCGCTGGGCGATTTTGAGCCGGTCCACGGTGTGCACCCACTGAAAGTGCTCCGCCACCAACCGGGTCTTGTTGCTCTGGATGGGGCCGATACAGTGCCACTCGATCGGCAGGGCGCTGAGCGCCGTGATTTTGTCGACCGCTTCCTGGATGTAGTTTTCGCCGAAAGCGCGCTGCCCGGCGTCAAAAGCCTGCTGCACCGCGTCAGGCCCGAAGGTCTTGGAAACGGCCAGTAATTGCACGCTGCTCGTGGCCCGTCCGGTAGTTGCGCAAGCCTGCGCGATACGCTCTGTAACAGCGTGGAGATTGTCGGCAATCATCGTCATAATCTCTCGAGCGTAACAAACCTGCCATTCGCCGAAAGAGGACTCCGTGGACATTACCCAGCTGCTCGCATTTAGCGTCAAAAACAAAGCGTCTGACTTGCACCTCTCGGCAGGCCTGCCGCCCATGATCCGGGTGCACGGCGATGTGCGCCGCATCAACGTCGAACCCCTGGACCACAAACAGGTGCACGCCATGGTGTACGACATCATGAACGACACCCAGCGCAAGATGTATGAGGAGTTTCTGGAGATCGACTTCTCCTTCGAGATCGATGGCCTGGCCCGCTTTCGCGTCAACGCCTTCAACCACAACCGCGGCGCGGGCGCCGTGTTCCGGACGATTCCGAGCAAGATTTTGTCGCTGGAGCAGCTCAACGCCCCCCGCATTTTTGCCGACCTGGCCCTGAAGCCCCGCGGCTTGGTGTTGGTGACCGGCCCCACCGGCTCCGGCAAATCCACCACCTTGGCAGCGATGGTGAACTTCTTGAACGAAACCGAGTTCGGCCACATCCTGACGGTGGAAGACCCGATCGAATTCGTGCACGAATCCAAGAAGTGCCTAGTGAACCAGCGCGAAGTCGGCCCCCACACCCTGAGTTTTGCCGCCGCCCTGAAGTCTGCACTGCGGGAAGACCCGGACGCGATTCTGGTGGGCGAAATGCGCGACCTGGAAACCATCCGCCTGGCCATGACAGCCGCAGAAACCGGCCACTTGGTGTTCGGCACCCTGCACACCTCGAGCGCTGCCAAAACCATTGACCGGATCATTGACGTGTTCCCGGCGGAAGAAAAAGAAATGGTGCGCGCCATGTTGTCTGAGTCGCTGCAGGCGGTGATTTCGCAAACGCTGTGCAAAACCAAAGACGGCCAGGGCCGCGTGGCAGCCCACGAAATCATGCTGGGCACCAGCGCGATTCGCAACCTGATCCGCGAGGCCAAGGTGGCGCAGATGTATTCCGCCATCCAGACCGGCAACAGCGTCGGTATGCAGACCCTGGACCAGAACCTCACCGAGCTGGTCAAGCGCAATGTGATCAGCGCGGCGGAAGCGCGCTCCAAAGCCAAGATTCCTGAGAACTTCCCAGGCTAGACAGAAAGGTAGGTGTTCTGATGGAACGCGATCAAGCCACGAAATTTATCAACGACCTGCTCAAGCTGATGGTCAGCCGCAATGGCAGCGACTTGTTCATCACCGCCGAGTTTCCGCCCGCCATCAAGGTAGACGGCAAGGTCACCAAGGTGTCGCCGCAGCCACTGAACGCAGCGCACACCATGGCGCTGGCGCGCTCCATCATGAACGACAAGCAGATCGCCGAGTTCGAGCGCACCAAGGAGAGCAATTTTGCGATTGCGCCGGCTGCCATCGGCCGTTTTCGGGTGAATGCGTTTATCCAGCAAGGCAAAGTGGGCATGGTGCTTCGGGTGATTCCGCAGGTGCTGCCCACGATTGACGGACTGGGTGTTCCGCAGGTGCTCAAAGACATCGTGCAGGCCAAGCGCGGCTTGTGCATTCTGGTGGGAGCCACGGGCTCCGGCAAGTCGACAACGCTGGCGGCCATGGTCGATTGGCGCAATGAAAATTCCCACGGCCACATCATCACCATCGAAGACCCGGTGGAGTTTGTGCACGCCCACAAAAACTGTGTGGTGACCCAGCGCGAAGTCGGGCTGGACACCGACAGCTGGGAAGCCGCCTTGAAAAACACCCTGCGCCAGGCGCCGGATGTGATCCTGATGGGCGAAATCCGCGACCGCGAAACCATGGAGCACGCGATTGCATTTTCTGAAACCGGTCACCTCTGTTTGGCTACTTTGCACGCCAACAGTGCCAACCAGGCGCTGGACCGCGTGATCAACTTCTTCCCTGAAGAGCGGCGCAGCCAGCTGCTGATGGATCTGTCGCTGAACCTGCGCTCGCTGGTATCGCAACGCCTGATCCCCAAACAGGATGGCAAAGGCCGTATTGCCGCGGTCGAGGTGCTGATCAATTCACCGCTGATCTCGGACCTGATTTTCAAGGGCGATATCTCCGAGATCAAAGAGATCATGAAGAAGAGCCGCCAAGCCGGCATGCAAACCTTCGACCAGGCGCTGTTCGACCTGTACGAGGGCAACGTCATCACTTACGAGGATGCGCTGCGCAATGCCGACTCGCTCAACGACCTACGCCTGCAGATCAAGCTCAACAGCCAACGCGGCAAGTCGACCGACCTCTCCGCAGGCACTGAAAACTTCGCCATCCTGTGAATGTGACCCGGCGCAAAATGGCCCATTCGATCCACTGAATCCTCACATCCATGCCCAATATCAACGACAAAACCTACGAACCCTCGCCCGCTTACTCTGTCGCCTTTCTGGGCCTGGGCGTCATGGGCTACCCCATGGCAGGCCACCTGGCGCGCGCTGGCCACCAGGTCACGGTCTACAACCGCACTGCTAGCAAATCAGTAGCATGGTGCGAAGAATTCAAGAGCGCTAGCAGCCAATTGGGCACACATTCCCACGCACCGACGCCCCGTGAGGCAGTGCTGGCAGCGGACATCGTGTTTTGCTGCGTGGGTAACGATGCGGATTTGCGCAGCGTAACGCTGGGGGCCGACGGCGCCTTTGCCGGCATGAAGCCCGGGGCGATTTTTGTGGACCACACCACCGCCTCGGCGGACATTGCCCGGGAGCTGAGCGCTGCGGCGGTGGCGCGGGGACTGCAATTCATCGATGCGCCCGTGTCCGGCGGCCAAGCCGGCGCACAGAATGGCATGTTGACCGTGATGTGCGGGGGCGATGCCACCGCGTTTGAGGCGGTCAAGCCGGCGGCCATGGCGTTTTCCCGCGCATTCACCTTGCTGGGCGAGAGCGGCTCCGGCCAGCTGGCCAAAATGGTGAACCAGATTTGCATTGCCGGCTTGGTGCAGGGCCTGTCCGAAGCTGTGGCCTTTGGCCAGCGCGCCGGGCTGGACATGAACCAGGTGCTGGACGTCATCGGCAAAGGGGCCGCCCAGAGCTGGCAACTCGACAACCGGGGCAAAACCATGGTCGCGGACCAATTTGAGTTTGGTTTCGCCGTGGACTGGATGCGCAAAGACCTGGGCCTGGTACTGGACGAAGCCAAGCGCAATGGCGCACGCTTGCCGGTGACCGCGCTGGTGGACCAGTTTTATGCCGACGTGCAAGTCATGGGTGGCAATCGCTGGGATACCAGTAGCCTGATCAAGCGCCTCAAATAAGGCGCCGCCCCCATAAAAAAAGGCCTGCAATTGCAGGCCTTTTGACTGGGCAGAGCGAACCGCTTACTTCTTGGCGGGCTCCGCCGGCTGCGGCAGGGTGCGCGCCAGCTCTTCTTCGGAAATGATTTCCAGAATCCGCACTACACGCGCGACGCCGCTCACGCCACTGATGATGTCGGTTGCGCGCTTGGCTTCACGCGCCGTCACACGGCCCATCACATAGACGGTGCCGCGCTCAGTGGTCAACTTGAAGGCGCTGGCAAACAAATCTTTGGCGTCCACCAACGCGGCCTTGGCACGGCCGGTCACTAGGGTGTCCGAGGAGCGCTGAGTCAGGGTGGTATTGCCCATCACCTCAAGCTCGTTGACGATGTTGCGGACGTTGTCCACGCCGGCCACGATCTTTTCGATCAGCTGTTTGTCCTGCAAGTTCGGCACTTCACCGGTCAGCAGCACCTGGCGGTTGTAGCTGGTCACATTCACGTGCACCCGCTCGCCCAAGTTTTCGCGAATGCGGCTGGCAGCGCGGAGCTCAATGCCCTCGTCTTCCACCAAGCTGCCGGAGGTGCGGCGATCGGTCGCCACCAAACCGGTACCGACAAAGGCGCCGCCCACCACGAGAGGGAAGCAGCCGCTCAGGCTGACAGCCACCAAGGTGCCGAGGGCTAGGCGTTGAAGAAGTTGTTTCATGTTTAGGGTTCCTGTTCACCGAGTAATTGGGCATCCACCGCATCACAGATGCAATGCAGTGTGAGGATGTGGACTTCTTGGATGCGGGCCGTCCGGTCGTGCGGCACGCAGATATGGACATCGGTATCGCGCAATAGTTGCGCCATCTTGCCGCCGGATTTGCCGGTCAGCCCGACCACCACCATTTCACGCTCATGGGCGGCTTCAATCGCAGCCAGCACATTGGCAGAGTTGCCGCTGGTCGAGATGGCCAACAACACATCGCCGGGGGCACCCAGCGCGCGCACCTGGCGCGAGAAAATGACATTGAAGTCATAGTCGTTAGCGATCGCCGTCATGATGGAACTGTCGGTGGTGAGCGCAATCGCGCCCAGCTCTGGCCGTTCGCGCTCGAACCGCCCGACAAACTCTGCCGCGAAGTGCTGGGCATCCGCCGCCGAGCCCCCGTTGCCGCAGGCCAATACTTTGCCGCCACTGGTCACACACGCCAGCATGGCTTGCACCGCATCTGCAATCGGTTTGCTCAGTGTCTGGGCAGCCTGGTATTTGAGGTCGGCACTGTCGATAAAGTGTTGTTGTATACGTTGTTCCAGCATGGGCGGCATGATACCGCGCAGCGTATAAACCCTGATGTCTGAGCCTTGTCAGGGCGATCAGGATGCATCGAAGGCGGCGCGCAACCACTCGACCGCGTCGCCGTCCATCACCACCACATCAAACCGACACGAAGGAACGGTGCGCAACTGCAGCAAGTAATGCCTTGCGGCAAAGATGATGCGGCGCTGTTTGACATGCCCCACGCTGGCAGCGGCCCCTCCATGGTCGGTGCGGCTGCGTTTGCGCACCTCGACAAACACCAGGGTGCCGTCGCGGTCACGCATGATCAGGTCGATCTCGCCACCGCCCCGCCCGGGGGTCCGATAATTGCGGGCAACGAATTGCAGCCCCTTGGCTTGCAAAAAACCCGACGCCCGCTCCTCCGCCGCATCGCCCACTTGTTTGGTCGTGCGGGAAGCGGGTCGTGATGGAAGTAAGCCCAGTACGAGTGCGTCTTTTTCTTCAGCCATCCAAGCCGCCAAAGATGCGGCCGGTGCGCAGCATTATCCGCAAGGCTGCTTGTATGTCGTCGCCACGCCCATCGGCAACCTGGCCGACATCACCCTGCGTGCCCTGCATGTACTAGGACTTGCCGATTGCATTGCCTGTGAAGACACACGCCACACCCAGCAGATGCTGCGCGCCTACGGCATCGACAAAGCGGGCTCGGCCCTGCTGGCCGTGCACCAGCACAACGAGACCGAGGCTGCACAGACCGTGATCGCCCGCCTGCGGGAAGGCCAACGTGTCGCCTATGTGAGCGACGCCGGCACACCCGGTGTGAGCGACCCCGGGGCAAGGCTGGTGGCGCAAGTGCGGGCGCAAGGTTTACGCGCTGTTCCGCTGCCGGGGGCAAGCAGCGTGGTGACCGCTATTTCTGTGGCCGGACTGGTCGCCGCGGGCGAGGGCCATGGCGGTTTTGTGTTCCGGGGTTTTTTGTCCTCCAAAGCCACAGAGCGCGCCAACGAGGTCGCGGCGATAGCTGCGCAGCCCGACGCGGTGGTGCTGCTGGAGGCGCCGCACCGGCTGGAGGCACTGGCCAAGGCGCTTGCGCCCTTGGGCTCGCGCAAAGTCACGGTAGGCCGGGAACTGACCAAGCAGTTTGAAGAGGTGGCCATCGTGGATGCGAGCGAGTTCAGCGCTTGGTTGGCCGCAGATGCCAACCGCTTGCGAGGCGAGTTCGCGCTGGTCATTCACCCTGCGGCTGCAGCCGCCAGCACGGCGGATGACCGCGTCTTGAGTTTGCTGCTGGAGCAACTGCCACTCAAATCGGCGGTGAAGCTGGCAGCAGATATCACCGGCGAACCGCGCAACGCACTGTACGAGCGCGCCCTGCTGCTCAAGCAGGGCTCTGGCAGCGAAGACTAGGCCGTAGCAGCCTGCCAGGCCTGCACATAGGCACTGGCACGCTCGTGGACTTGCGCCGCTGTGACGCCCGGCGCAAACAACTGGCTGCCGATGCCGAAGCCGGTGGCGCCGGCTTTAACCCATGGTCCGATGCTCTCGGGGGTGATGCCGCCCACCGGCCAAAGATCGGTCCCAGCGGGAACCACGGATTTGAGCGCCTTCAAGCCGCCGTGCCCGAGCGACTCCGCGGGGAACAACTTGAGGGCATGCGCGCCAGCGGCCAAGGCGGCAAAAGCTTCGGTCGGTGTTGCCACACCGGGGGACGCCAGCATGCCCAACTCCACCGCACGGCGGATCACCGCCGGATCGCAGTTGGGAGAGACCATCAAGCGGCCGCCGGCCGCATGCACCGCGTCCACATGCGCAACCGTGAGCATGGTTCCACCGCCAATAAGGGCATCAGCCGGCAATCCAGCTGCGAGAGCTGCTATACATTCGATAGCGCCGGGGCGATTCAAGGGCACTTCGAGGCTCCGGAAGCCTGCTTGGTACAAGGCCTGGCCGATATCCAAAGCCTCTTCGGGCGTGAGCCCACGCAAAATGGCAATCAAAGGCATGTGGCGGGCTTGCGCCAACAATGGGAAAACAGAACTCATCAAGCGCTCCAATGGGAATGAATGTGTTGCACGGCAGCCAGAAAGGCTTGGCGGGCATCCAGAATGTCAAAACGGCAGTCCAGGCGCTGTGCCGCCTTTTGGTAGAGCTCTGCGAGCTGCGGCGAGCCGATCAACTGAAAAGTGGGGACCTCGCCGGCTTCCGCCCCGAGTACATCTTTGAGTTCCGCACCGATCAGGAGGCCGCTTAAATAGGAGGCGCTGGCTTGCGGCGCCATGTCTTTGCTGACCACACGGGCCCGGGTGCCAAACAGCACATGGCTCAGCGCATGGTGTCCGGCCGCATCCACCCCGGCTGCAAAAGCAGCATCGTCCCATGTAGCCTGGCCGCCCGCAGCTGCGGCCAGTGTGCCGTGCTTACGCAACAGGTCATAGAGTTCGCCGGTCATGTAGGTGCGCAGTTTGCGCACCACGCCATCTTGCAGTAACACCCATTTACTGTGCGTGCCAGGTAGCACGAACCAACCAGACACATGGCCCAAAGCCCAGGCGCCCAAGAGTTGGGTTTCCTCGCCGCGCATGACATCCGGCACACCTGCGGAGTTGCGAATGCAATAGCCGGGGACCAGCACCACGGGCGCGTCTCCCGGAGCATCTGGGACCCTGAACACATGGCGCCCCAAGTCCTGCAAGGGCACAGACGCATCGATATACGGCACTTCATGCCACCCGAGCGCACTCCCCACCATTCCGGAGGCGATCACCAAAGACGGGGTCGCCTGCACGCTGGTCAGCGCGCCGGTGAGCGCCTCCGGGAAGCGCCCTTTGCAGGCCAGCGCGCCATCGCCATCGCTGGACTCCCGGATGCACTCCCCCGTCGGTCGGATCACATAGGTGCGGCGGTGGGTGGTTCCCCAGTCCACACCGACAATGGCGGATGTTGGGCTCATAGTCATAGTTAAGTTCACGAAGATGGGTTTCCCCCCGATTTAAACATATGATCATTAAATGCCAATTCGCATGATGCCTGTCGATCCCAAAACGCCGCCCGTTCCGACCTCCCACGCGCGCTACAGCGGCCGCAAACTGCATGGGCAGGTGGTGGATGAGCTGGGCCGCCGGGTCGCAGGGGGGATCTACCCCGCCGGGCAGGTGCTCCCGAATGAGGAGTTGTTGTGCCAGGAGCTGGCCGTGAGCCGCACTGCCCTGCGTGAAGCCGTCAAGGTTCTGGCGGGCAAAGGTCTGCTGGAAGCCCGGCCCCGCATCGGCACCCGGGTGCGCAGCAAAGACCAGTGGAACCTGCTGGACCCGGACATCCTGGCGTGGCGCTGCGCCACCGGCGTAGATGCGGAGTTTTTGCGGCACCTCACCGAGCTGCGCGAAATCATTGAGCCTTCCGCGGCCGCACTGGCCGCGACCAGCCGCAGTGAGGAGCAACTCCAATCGATCGCGCAGGCGCTGCGCTCTATGGAGTCGGCAGCCTCGATCACCGACTGGGTGCAAGCTGATCTGGCCTTTCACACCGCCGTGCTCCAAGCCACCAACAACCCGCTGCTGATGCCACTGGCCGCCATCATCGGCAGCGCCCTGGAATCTTTGCTGGGCGTTACTGCGCGCACCTCGGACAACTTCAAACAAGCGTTACCGGACCACCAGAAAGTGTTTGAGGCCATCCGCCTGCAAGAGCCGCAGAACGCTTTGCACCGCATGGCCAGCATGCTTTCTGACACCCGCAGCCTGATCCGCACCACGATCCAGACAAGCTAAGCGGCTTCGTTTAGGCTTTATTTGTATGATGATTGCTTTTACAATCGTCGTCTATTTACCTCTTGGAGACCTATGAAGCCGGACACCCTCTCCCACTTCGCGCAGTACCCGAGCTTGCAAGGGCGCAGTGTTTTTGTCACCGGAGGCAGCTCTGGCATCGGTGGCGACATCGTGATTGCCTTTGCGCGCCAAGGCGCCAAAGTGGCGTTCACCGGCCGCAATGCTGTGGCCGCTCAGCAAGTCATTGAGGCGGCGCGGCAGCTGGGCCCTGAACCGCTGTTTCTGCAAAGCGACGCATCAGATGTGAAAGCCTTGCAAGCGGCCATCGGCACGGCGGCCGAGCGCTTTGGCGACATCACGGTGCTGATCAACAACGTGGCCAATGACCAGCGGCACGAGCTAGCCGATGTCACGGCGGAAGACTTCGACTGGCGGGTATCGGTCAACTTGCGACCCCACTTTTTTGCCGCCCAGGCGGTTGCCGAGGGCATGAAGCGTTCCGGCGGTGGCGCCATCGTGAACCTAGGCTCGACCAGCTGGAAGATCAAGGGCAAGGGCTACCCGGTCTATGCGACCTGCAAGTCAGCGACCGTGGGCCTGACCCGCAGCCTGGCGCGAGAACTGGGTGAGTTCAATATCAGGGTCAACACCTTGACTCCGGGCTGGATCATGACCGACAAGCAGTTGGCTTTGTGGGTCGACGAGGCGGGCGAAAAAGCCATGAAGGACAACCATTGCCTGCCCGGCCGGATTCTCGGCGCCGATGTGGCGAATATGGCTTTGTTTTTATCGGCCGCTGACAGTGGCATGGTGACAGCCCAAGACTTTGTAGTGGACGCCGGATGGACCTGAATCACACACTCCCCCAAGCCATCTGGCCTGCAGAACTGCTGCTGGGTGAGGGCCCCGTCTGGGAAGCCCGGACCGGGCGCTTTTTCTTTGTCGATATCCATGGTTGTGCTTTGCACGCCTGGACCCCCGCGACGGATGCGCGCCAAAGCTGGAAGATGCCCGAGCGCATCGGCTGGTTGATTCCCCGCAAAAACGGGGACGGCTACATGGCGGGCTTCCAAAGCGGCATAGTGCATCTGACGCTGGAGCCAGAACTGCGCTGGGAACCGATGGCTCAGCCGCATCCCGGCGAACCGTCCGTCCGGCTGAACGATGCCAAGGCAGATGCCTTCGGCCGTATCTGGGCCGGCTCGATGGACAACGACGACCCGGCCCGCTGCAAAGGACGACTCGCCCGCCTCGACCCGGATCTGCAATGCACCGTGGTGGAAACCGGCATCTATATTGCCAACGGCCCCGCGATCGCACCGGACGCCCGGTGGATGCTGCACACCGACAGCTTTCTGAACACGGTCTACCGATACAAATTGGATGCCTCGGGCAACATCACTGACAAATCGGTGTGGCGGGTTTTCTCGGAAGACGAAGGCACGCCCGACGGAATGACGCTGGACAGCGAAGGCCGCGTCTGGATTGCGTTCTGGGGCGGTGCTTGCATTCGGTGCTTCACGCCGGACGCGGAGTGCCTGCAGACCATCGCGATACCCGCGAGTCAGGTGACGAGCATCAGCTTTGGTGGCACCGACCTCCAAACCATGCTGGTGACGACAGCGCGGGTAGGGCTGGGTGATGCGGAATTGGCGCAGTACCCCTTGTCGGGTAGTGTGTTCACCCTGCGCACCGGCGCGACAGGGGTGCTGCCCCTGGCGTTTGGCTGAAACGGGACGCTAGTTTTTCTCTGCGCGCAAGCGACGGCGGCTGTTCCGTGCATTGGGCAGCCAGCCGCGCCAGAGCCAACGGCTGAGCAACAGCAAGCCGCGGATCCACTCGTCCAGCGCATAGGCCAACCAGATACCGGGCAGGCCGAACAAGCGGCCCAACCAAAAAGAGCCGACGCCCAGCACCAACACAAGGGACGCGACGCTGGACACTGCCGGGTAAATGGCGTCGCCCGTCGCACGGAGGGCTCCATTCAAAATCAGATTGAACACGCGGCCGGTCTCGAGCAGCAGCGATAGCCACAGCAAGGTTTGTGCGGCCTCAATGACGGCCGCGTCTTTGGTAAAAGCGCGCATCAACCACGGGGCGCCCAACGCGGCAAACAGTGCCAGCGAGCCGGAGGCCAGTAGCCCATTGCGCACTGCCTTACGGACCAGTCCATTGGCGGCCCTCAAATCGCCAGCTCCGACGAGGCGGCCCACCATGATTTCACAGGCCCAGCCAATGGCCATGCTGGTCAACAGCACATATTTGAGCAGCTGCAAGGTGTAGGAGTGGGTGGCGAGTGCGGTGACCCCCAAGCGGGCGGTCGCCGCCAGCGACACCATAAAGGCAGCGCGGTAAGTCACCTCGACCCCGGCGCCCGGAAGCCCCACCCGCAATACGGGCGCAAAGTCCACCCACGCAAATCGCCACCAATCTTGCCTATAGGGAGTCAATTGCATGCGGACCCGCCAGAACCACAGGTGCAATACCAGCCCCAATGCACGGCTGACCAGCATGGCTATGGCGTAGCCCTCAAGACCCATGCCATCCCAGCTACCCCAACCCCGCATGATCACGAATGCCAGCGCGAGATGTGTGCCGTGCATGGCGATCATGATCCGCAAAGAGTCTTTGGCAAACAGGTGGGCGCGCAGCACCGCCGCCATGCTGAGGTTGTAGGCGTCCAGCAGCAAGGCCGGTGCAAACCATTGCAGATACGGGGCGGCTAAGGACGCCACCATGGCCGGGGCGTTTAACCAGTCGAGCATGACGTCGTTGCCTGCGACCACCACCAGCATGATCGCAGCACCCACCCAGCTGCTGGCACCCAAGGCCAACAGGGCAACACGTCGGGCGGCGGCGTGCTGCCCTCCCCCGACATATTGCGTCACCATCACGCCCAAGCCGATGGCAAGCACCCGGAAAGCGACGCTCAGGGTTTCCAGGATCTGGTTCACCAGCCCGAAAGCACCTGCTGCGGCATCTGACTCATGCGAAGCCAGCCACAGCCCGCCCATCGCGACCGTCATACCCAACAAAAACTCGCCGAGCAAAGGCCCGGCGATCGTATTCAGGCGCAAACGCTCGGGTGTACTCATTCGAAGAATGTACCCGAGCCCTTTACCTGCAGGAGGTCAGGCATGGCCCAGAAAAGCGCCGCCCCATGCGGGCAACTGCAGCACCGCGCCCTGGCGAACTGCATCCCCCAGACCACTGCCCGTCACCGTGTGCATCGCAGCGAAGGCTACCGGGACTACCCACTGGGCCGGCTCAGGGCTGAAGTTGAATACGCAAACCATGCTGTGGCCTTCATGACGACGCACATAGGCGAACACCTGGGGATGCGCATCCAGCACCTCCAAGGTACCACTCACCAGGCAGGGCTGGGTTTTGCGCCAGCGCAGCAGGTTGCGATAGAAATGCAACAGCGATGCAGGGTCTTGGATCTGCGCCTCGGCGGTTAACTCCCGGTGGGTCGTGGCCACGGGCAGCCATGGTTTTTCCGGTGCCGGCGATGAGGAGAAGCCCAAATCTGCAGCATCCGCAAGCCACGGCATCGGGGTGCGACAACCATCGCGCCCTTTGAACTCGGGCCACATCGTGATGCCGTAGGGGTCCTGCAGGTCTTCAAATGCAATGTCTGCCTCTGGCAAGCCCAGCTCGTCACCTTGATAGATGCAAGGGGAACCGCGCAAGGACATTTGCAAGGCCGCGCCCAGGCGCAACAACTCAGGCGCCGCAACCGCAGCAGTACTGGCCCAGCGGGTAGCAACCCGCACCACGTCGTGATTAGACAGGGCCCAGCATGGCCATCCACCGGGAGCCACCTCTTCAAACCGTTTCACAAAGCCGCGGAAGTGCGCGGCACTGTGCGCGGTACCCAGCAGGTCAAAGCAATACGCCATATGCAACTTGTCACCGCCACTGGTGTATTCCGCCACGCGGGCCAGACCGTCGTCGTCACCGATTTCTCCCACCATGGTGGTGTCGGGATACGCGTCCAACAAGGCACGCAGCTCACGCAAGAAGGCCAGGTTTTCGGGCTGGCTCTTGTCATGTTGGTGCCACTGCCAGCCATAGGGGTTCACTGCGTTGACCGCAGGATCCTCACCATCGGGGCGACCGCGCGCGGGGTTGTCGCGCAGTTGGGCGTCATGGAAGTAGAAGTTGGCGGTGTCCAGGCGGTAGCCATCCACCCCGAGATCCAACCAGAATTTGACGGTCGACAGCAGCGCTTTTTGCACTTCGGGATTGTGAAAATTCAAATCCGGCTGGCTAGTCAGGAAGTTGTGCATGTAGTACTGGCAACGGCGGGTATCCCACTGCCATGCACTACCGCCAAAAATGGACAGCCAATTATTGGGCGGGTTCCCGTCGGGTTTGGCATCGGCCCAGATGTACCAATCGGCCTTGGGGTTGTTCAGGCTGGAGCGGCTTTCTACAAACCAAGGGTGTTGGTCGGAGCTGTGGGAGAGCACTTGGTCGATCATGACCTTCAAGCCCAGTGCATGTGCGCGTTCGACCAGCTGCTTGAAATCATCGAGCGTTCCGAACATCGGGTCCACGTCGCAGTAGTCGCTGACGTCGTAGCCGAAATCCTTCATCGGGCTTTTGAAGAAGGGCGACAGCCAAATGCCGTCTGCGCCCAGGTCGGCCACATAGTCCAGCTTGGCGGTAATACCGGCCAAATCGCCCACACCGTCGCCGTTGCTGTCCGCATAACTACGCGGGTAGATCTGATAAATGACGCCACCGCGCCACCAGTTGTTGTTCGTTGCTTTAGCCATGATGGAAAGGTCCCTTGAATGAAAACGGCGAATCTGCTTGCGCAAATTCGCCAAGGAAGGTTGGTCCTAAATTTACTTGACGGAGCCGCTCAGCAGCCCGCGCACAAAAAAGCGTTGCAGCGAGAAGAACACAGCAACCGGCACTGCAATAGAGACAAATGCGCTGGCGGTCAAGATCTCCCAGCTCTCACCGCGAGAGCCCAGCAAGTCGTTGAGCTTGATGGTGAGCACCACCTGGTCCGGCGCTTTGCCAAGGAAGACGAGTGCAATCAAAAAGTCGTTCCAGACCCACAGGAACTGGAAGATGGCAAAACTCGCCAACGCAGGGATCGACAAGGGCAGCACGATGCTGGTAAAGATCTGGAAATGCGAGGCACCGTCCATCCGCGCGCTCTCGATGATGTCGCGTGGCAGGGACGCAATGTAGTTGCGCAGCAGGTAAATCGCCAGGGGCAGACCAAACGCGGAGTGGGCAAGCCACACCCCGAGGTAAGACTTGGACTCTGTGCCAAAAACCTCGCCCATCTGGTTGTAGAGCCGCAGCAGCGGAATCAGTGACATCTGCAAGGGCACCACCAGCAGCCCCACCACCACAATAAACAAGAATTTGCGGCCGGGGAACTCCATCCAGCTGAAGGCATACGCAGCAAAAGCCGCAATTAAAATCGGAATAAAGGTAGCCGGAATCGTGACCTTGAAGGTGTTCAAGAATGCCTGGCCTACCCCTTCACCCGCAATCACCTTTTCGTAGTTCTGGGTCATGAAAACGGGTGGAGACTCGGCCACATAAAACACCCGGACACCACGATCCTTGTCATAGGGCTGGTCCAGATCAAGGCGATAGCTTCCGTCGGCTTTCACCGTCAGCGTGCCGTCGGGTTTGCCGTCTTCCTCGTCAAAGATTTGCCCGTCCGACACTTCCACTGTCGTACCAACGGCGAACTCTTTGGGGTTGGCCGACTTGAGCGAAAACTGCTTGATTTGTATGCCGCCCCCCTCGGGGAACAAGCGGCCGCTGATGACGTAGCGCTCACCTTCTTTCACCAGACTTTGGACCCCTGCCGTGCGACGCATGTCTGCACGGGTTTGGGTGGAGAGCGCGGTCCACCAGCCACTGCTGACCAGTTGCTGCTTTTCCCGGAAGCTGGAAACCAAGAGGCCGAAGGTAGGGAGCACCCACATTAACACGATGACCAGCAACAAGGCTTGCGCCATCAAAGATGGGAGAGAGAAATACTTTTTCATCGCTGAGCCTCCTCAGTGCGGAAGCGGCGGATATTGAATGCCATCACCGGTACCACTGCAAACATCAAAACCATGGCCAAGGTGGAACTGCGGCCGTAATCGCCACCGCCACGGAACATCCAGTCATACATCAGATTGCCCAGCACACTGGTATCCCACTGGCCACCGGTCATGGCCATCACGATGTCAAACACCTTGAGCACCGTGATGGTGATGGTGGTCCAGACCACCAGAATGGTGGACATCACTTGGGGCACCATGATTTCGAAAAAGATTTGCAGCTCGCTGGCGCCATCGATGCGTGCAGCCTCGATGGTTTCGTGCGGCACACCCCGCAGGGCGGCAGAGAGAATCACCATGGCGAAGCCTGTCTGGATCCAGATCAAAATCGCCATCAGGAAAAAGTTGTTCCAGAACGGAATCGTGACCCAGGCCTGGGGCTCAAAACCCATGCCCATCACCATGGCGTTCAAGATGCCGATTTGCTCTGCATCAGGCCCGCGGAAGTCGTACACAAACTTCCAGATCACACTGGCGCCCACAAAGCTGATAGCCATGGGCATGAACACCATGGACTTGGCAAAGCCACCCCACCAAACGCGGTCTGCGAGCACCGCGACCACGAGGCCGAAAGCAGTGGCCGCGGCAGGAACGACCAGCAACCAGAGAAAGTTGTTGCGGATCGTCAGCAAAAAATTCTGGTCTGCGAACACCCAGCGAAAGTTGGCGAGTCCGACGAATTGCTCTCCCGTTGCGTCATAAAAACTCAAGCGGAAGGTTTCAAACAAGGGGTACACCAGATAGGTACCCAGCAACAACAGGGCGGGCGCAATAAAGAGCAAGGGTCGCACGTTGGAGCGGAAGATTTCGCGTCCATTTTTACTGCCCACTGGCAGCTGGACGATTTTGTCCAACACAAAGTTGGAGCCGGCGAAGTACAGCAAGCAGAACGCAATACTGACCAGTACAGCGGTGATGGTCTGGATAACTTGATCAGTCATGGGATCAATGCTTTTGCGTGTCGTAGGGAATGGGATTCAAAAGGGCCGGCAGCCGAAGCCGCCGGCCTGAAGACGTGCCGCAAGGCGACGTCAGAGGAGATACTTACTTGATCGCGTCCCAGCTCTTCTGGATCTCGTCAGCTACTTCCTTGGCAGAGGCGCCGCCGGAATAATTGACCATGCCCCTCCAGAAGCTGCCTGCACCCACTGCGCCGGGCATCAGATCAGAACCGTCAAAGCGGAAGGTGGTGGCGTTTTGCAGAATCTCGCCTTGCTTCTTGAGCGAGGCGGTCTTGTACTTGGCCAAGTCCACACCCTTGTGCGGTGTCAGGAAGCCACCTTCAGCCATCCAGATTTCATGCGACTGGGGGTGCTGCAGGTATTCCATGAATGCACGGGCACCCTTGCTGTCTTTGGTGATGGTCAGAATCGTGCCGCCACCCAGAACCGGGTTGCCCAGCTTCTTGCTGCTGTAAGAGGGGAAGTAGAAGAAGTCGGCTTCGTCCGCCTTGCCTTCGGGGAAGAAAGCGGGGATGAAAGACGCTTGACGGTGCATGTAGCACTTGGGCGGGGAGCCGAACATGCCCTTTGGGCTGTCCTTGAAGCTCACAGTGGCCACGGCCTTGGCGCCGCCGTCCACATAGGCGTCGTTCTTGGCGAACCAGCCGTAGGCTTCGATCGCTTCGATCACGCGCTTGTCGTTGAACTTCATCTTGTTGCTGACCCACTGGTCATAGACCTCAGGCGTTTGAGTGCGCAACATCATGTCTTCGACCCAGTCAGTCGCAGGCCAGCCGGTAGCGGCGTCAGAGCCCAGACCGATACACCATGGCTTGCCGCCATCGGCTGCAATTTTCTTGGTCAGGGTTTGCAGTTCTTCCATGGACTTGGGCACTTTGTAGCCCTTTTCCTTGAAGTTCTCAGGGATGTACCAGACCAGGCTCTTCACGTTCACGTTGTAGAACATGCCGTAGAACTCTTTCTTGCCGGCCTTGTTGGCGTAGGTGCCCAGGTCAGCCCAGGAGCTGCCTGCTGCGTAGTTCTTTTTGACCCATTCCTGGGCCTTGGCGCCCAGCGGCTTCAAGCCGTCAATGGCGGCCATGTTGGCAGCCAAACCAGGCTGCGGGAACACGGAAATGTTGGATGGGGAACCTGCCTTAATGTCGATCACGATCTGCTGCTCGGAGCTTTGTGAGCAGGAGTGCTTGACGGTGGCGCCGGTTGATTTCTCAAAGTTCGCGATCACTTTTTTGAACATGCCTTCTTCAGCACCTGTCCAAGGGCACGTGATGGTGACCACTTCACCTTTCAGATTTGGCCCTTTGTAGTCGGCTGCCATGGCCGGTGCGGTCACGGCTGCTGCTGCCAGAGCGCAAGCGCCGGCAATCATGGTTTTCTTCATCATCGTCTTCTCCTCTAGTGGCGCCGCAGCCCATCCACGGCACGTTAAAAGCTGTCGCAGATCAGTCGACCCGCTTGCCTTCGGCATTGAACTTGTACAGGTGCTCCGGCGCAAAACCCAAAGCAATCGGCTGTCCGGGCGCCAGGCCCAAGGTGCCGTCCATACGGGCCGTGATGTCGCCAAACGCACCCGCACTGACATAGGCGAAAGTTTCGTTGCCCAGCTGCTCTGAGTGCTTGAGGGTGCCCTGGATCGGACCACCCTCTGTGACCCTCAGGTGCTCCGGACGCAAACCAATCGTGGCGACGTTGTGGCGGGCTGCGATGTCGCCGCCCAAAAAGTTCATCTGGGGGGAACCGATGAAACCAGCCACAAACATGCTTGCGGGCTTGTTGTAGAGGTCCAGGGGTTTGCCCACCTGCTCAACCCGGCCCTTGTTTAAGACCACGATCTTGTCCGCCAGGGTCATGGCCTCCACCTGATCGTGGGTGACATAGATCATGGTCGCCCCGAGGCGGCGGTGCAGTGTGGCCAGCTCCACCCGCATCTTGGTTCGCAAGGCGGCATCGAGGTTGGAGAGGGGCTCATCAAACAAGAACACCTTGGGATCGCGCACGATCGCGCGGCCGATAGCGACCCGCTGACGCTGGCCGCCGGACAGCGCTTTGGGCAAGCGGTCGAGGTATTCGGTCAGCTGGAGGATGTCAGACGCCTCGCGGACTCGCCGCTCAATTTCCGCTTTGGGCGTTTTAGCAATCTTGAGGGCGAAGGCCATGTTGTCGAACACGGTCTTGTGGGGGTACAGCGCATAACTCTGGAACACCATAGCCACGCCGCGCTCAGAAGGTCCGAGGTCATTCACCCGGGCGCCACCGATGTTGAGGTCGCCGCCAGATATCTCGTCCAAGCCGGCAATCATGCGCAGCAGAGTCGTTTTGCCGCAACCGGAGGGCCCCACAAACACGGCGAACTCGCCGGGCTCTATATCCAAGTCGATGCCGTGGATGACATCTGCCTTGCCGTAGTTTTTGATGATTCCGCGCAAGCGGACATCAGACTGACTCATAAACATGCTCCTGACGGGGGGCCCAGTCTTGGTGAGACTGCAGCGGGATGTGTTGGATGGTAATTAAATTACCTCCCCAACCACCTCGGGCAAACCCTTAGAAATCGATGCTTTTGCGCTTTTTTCTGCAAAATCAAAATCGGTTTTGTACAAAGGAGACACGCCGACGGCCAACCGGAGCTAAACCATGTGGTTTGGCAATTTGGTTACCGGATAGTTACGCTTTGACAACGTTTTCAAGATTTTGCCATGGCCACGACAAGATTTCAGCCATTCTTTGAACGACCCATGCAGATTGCGCTGGATTGAGCACGCAAGGTTCGGTGCGCAGGCCTAGGTAGCAGCGTTCGATCACGTCCTGCTCAGTAACACCGAGCTTGAATTGCATGTCTGCCGCGGTCGGCGCCAGCATTTGGGCCATGTCTTCGCACAGCTCGTACTCGGTCAACACCTGGGACAAGGGAGCAGACGGTTTGGTGCGGCCCGGCACCACGTACAGCTGCAGAAATGAGGGGGGAATTTCAATGGAGGGGGTGTACTCGTTCATACCCCATTGTCAGCGGGTTGAACCTGCCCCCCCCCCGCAGGCTCGCGAAGGGCGCCCCATCGGCAGCGCCTATTTCGTGCGGGCTTGCTGACGGGCGATGTGGGCCAGGAGGCCGTCGCAGGCGTCTTCCACCAGATCCAACACCTGTTCAAACCCCGCATCTCCGCCGTAATACGGATCAGGAACCACGCTCGCATCGTGGCGGGTACAGAACTCGGTCAGCCTGCGCACTTTGTGATGGTTGTAGTCGGGGCACTGCGCCTCTACGAGCGCGAGGTTGTCCCAGTCCATCACCAGGATGAGGTCGGCGCTTGCGAAATCGCTGGCTTCGAGCTGCCTGGCCCGCAGGTCCGCAAACGCGTATCCGCGGCGGACTGCGTGTTGCAAGCTGCGGGGATCGGGCGCCGCACCGGGGTGATAGTTGTGGGTGCCTGCAGAATCGATCCGTAAGACATCGGCACCCCAACCCTGTGCCAGCGCTTTGTGGCGCATGACGCCATGGGCCGTAGGACTCCGGCAGATATTGCCCATGCAGACAAACAGCAAAGTCGTGGGCGCAGTGGACTTAGGCAAGAAATTGACTGCTAGCGCTCATAAAGATTGCGCGAATAGCTATTATTTTTATAGCATTACTGCAATCGCGGCAGCAGGCCGGCTGCGCGCAATTTGTCTTTTTTACTGGGCCGGTGCCCCTTGATTCCGCCCGCTGCGCGATCAGCACTGATGGCTGGTAACGCCTGCGCAGGCTCAAAGCCCGGCACTTCTTCTTGCGGCACGGTAAGGGCATTGCGCTTTTCGATCAAGGCGAAATGTGCGGCGGTTTCTGCACTCACAAAGCTGACCGCGGTACCGGTTTTGCCCGCACGCGCAGTGCGGCCGATTCGATGCACATAGTCTGCTGCGGCACGTGGCAGGTCGTAATTCACTACAACCGGCAGCCCGGCAATATCCACACCACGGGCAGCGACATCGGTGGCCACCACCACTTGCACCACACTGGCTTTGAAATCAAACAGCACCTGACTGCGCTTGCCTTGGCTTAACTGGGCGTGAAACGGCTCCGCCTGCAATCCAGCGCGGCGCAGCTTGTCCGCCACCATTTCTGCGGCATATTTGGTCGCCACAAAGACCAGCGCACGCGGCCAGGCTTCGGCCGTGACCAAGCGCCGCAAGAGCTGCGTGCGGCGATTGGCATCCACCCGGATGGCTCGCTGCAAGATATCAGGCGGCGCTTGCTCTTCGGTGTCGAGTGTGATGCTCTCAGGATCCCGCAAGCGCGCCTCGGCAAGGCTGCGCACCGCAGGGCCGAAGGTGGCAGAAAACAGCAGGCTTTGGTGCCGCTCAGGGAGTAGCGCGTCAATCCGGTCCAACTCCTCGGCAAAACCCAAGTCGAGCATGCGGTCGGCCTCGTCCAGAACCAGGCAGCGAATCTGATCCAAGCGCACAGCGTTGCGCTCAACCAGATCCAGCAAGCGGCCGGTGGTGGCAATCACGATATCAGTGCCACCCCGCAAGGCCATCATTTGCGGGTTGATCGATACACCACCGAACACCACCGAGACCTTGACGCCAAGGCCGGCATCGCGCGCCAGGCCGGACAGGACTCCGCCCACCTGGACGGCGAGCTCCCGCGTGGGCACCAACACCAAGGTTTGGGGGTTACGCCCAGCGGACGACGACTCCGCCACCCAGCGCTGCAGCACCGCCAGCGCAAAGGCGGCTGTTTTGCCAGAGCCCGTCTGGGCGCAGACCAGCACATCACGGCCCGCAAGTGCGGCAGGAAGGGAGGCTGCTTGCACCGGCGTGGGCGCAGCAAACTGCCGCTCCATAGCAGAGGCCAGTGGGGCGCTAAGGCCTAAATTTGAAAATGACATGTCGGGTTACTCAGTGGCAGCCACGGCGGCACGAGCCCCCGTGAGCGTTCAGGCCGCAGGGCCGCGTTTGGGCTGTGCAGGCGCTTGGATAAATTGGCCCGCGCGATTCAAGCGGGTGGCGAGCGCGTCGAGGTAACCCAACAAGCGCTCTGCCTGCAGGGGTTTTTGGTACAGCGTCACCCAGTTAGGCAAGCGGCCGTCTTCTTCGACTTCCTTACGGGTCAGCGCAGTGAGCACAATGACCTCGATCGGTTGGTAGGCGCTCTCTTGCGCCATGGCGTTGATCAGGTGGTAGCCATCAAAAGGCGTCATCATCAAATCGGTAACGACCAAGTCAGGACGCTGGCGCTCCAACTGAATCAGGGCTTGCGATGCGTCGTTCGCAACCGTCAGTGCCACATCGTGGCCGCCACGCGCCAACAGGGCCTGAAAGTAAGCCACTTGGATAGGATCATCCTCGGCGAGCAACACACGCAGGGGGCGCGCACCGGTTTCTGTGGGAGCGGCGGTACCGCGTGACTGCACCAGCTTATCGATGGCGCTGCGAAAGATGCGGCGATGCCCCCCGGGAGTGACCCAAGCTTCCAACTCGCCGCTGATGACCATTTTCTGCACCGATGTGGTGGACAGCCCAAGGATACGGGCTGCTTGTTGTGTAGTCAGAACGTCGCTGCTGTTAGTCATGGCAAAGGAAAAAAAAGGCTCTGGGAACCGCGACCGAATTTAAATCTTTCAGTTTTGGGGCTTCCATTGCATTTTATTCGACACACACCACTTTGGCGCAGCCGCACATCCGCAAAACGTCGTTAATTTACCAATTTATTAATAGTTTATTTGTTAAAAAGCACAGTAACAACCTATCGAGAAATATTCGTATTTCGACCGTGCTTTTCTGACTCGGTGGCAAGTACTGCGGATTCAAGTGGTGCTTTATTGAACGGAATTTGCACCCCGTCGCTGGCGCCCTCCGCCTTTCCAGAGGCAGCCACACTTTCACTCCGCAGATAAGGCACCACGTTTGGATTTAACCAAAAACTGAAAGGCAATACTTCCACTGTTTCAGAAGATTTTTGCATGGCTTTAAATTTATTTAAATCAATTTAAATAAAATATAACATTTTTAGAAGTTCGCCGAAAGAAAATGTAGTTGCAGTCTTCAGGGCTACTTCTCAGTTGACGCATTCAAACTGTCACAGCAAGGCCCGCAGCTCCTGAGCGGCATCTTGCAATACGGGCAACAAAGCAACTCTGAATTCCTCGGGCTGCCACCGGTGTGGAGCGGCCACGACATTCAACGCGCCGACAACCTTACCCTGAGGATTGCGCAAAGGGACCGCCAAAGCCTGCACACCGAGTTCGTGCTCCTGAAAGGCCAAACTGTAGTCTGCCTTGCGCGCCGCCTCGACCTGTGCCTTGAGCACCGCGGGGTCTGTCACGGTGTGCGACGTCAAACGCCGCAAAGGGTGGGCGGACAACCACTGAGTCAGAGCCGCATCAGACAGCCCGGCCAAAAGCACCCGCCCGGTCGAGGTGGCGTGCGCAGGCAGTCTCGCGCCCAGGTGCAAACCATACGCGAGCACCTGGGTCTTGCCTGCGGGTGAGCTGCGCCAATCGTTCCCACTGCGGGCCACGATCACCACCTCGCTGCCATCCAACACCACCGCAGAAAATGACTCTTGCGTATGTGCCGCCAGGCGGTTGAGCGCGGGCTGCACCACCCGGGGAAACCGCGCCGAGGACAGGTAGGTGCCGGAGAAGCGCAAAACCTTGCTGGACAACCAAAAGTAGCTACCGTCTGTCTCCAGGTAACCCAGTGCGGTCAGCGTCAGCAAATGCCTGCGCGCGGCAGCCCGGGTGATCCCTGCCCTTTGAGCGGCCAGGGTGGCGTTCAAACGCTGCCGCTCAGTATCAAAGCTCTCCAGCACCGCCATGCCTTTGGCCATACCGGCAATCAGGTCCGCTTTGGCAACCACAAATGGGGCATCTGCATCCGGGGCATCAGACATCACTCAACTCCTGTTTTTGCGCGATATTCGCACATCGATTCTATTGATCGCACAAAAGCCCGTCGCACCAGACCCCCAAATACCTCCACGTCGATAACCTTTCGCTCAATCAAAAGGAGCAGACATGCGGACACAAGTGGCAATCATTGGCGCAGGCCCATCGGGCTTGTTATTGGGGCAACTCCTGCACAAAGCAGGCATCGAGACCGTCATCATTGAGCGGCAGAGCGCCGACTATGTGCGCTCGCGCATTCGAGCCGGCGTGTTGGAACAGGTCACCACAGATCTGCTCGACGAGGCCGGAGTGGGCGCGCGCATGCACCAGGAAGGATTGCCCCACACGGGTTTCGATTTGCTGTTCGGTGGTGAACGCCATCGGATCGACCTTCGGGCTTTGACGGGCGGGCAGCAGGTCATGGTCTATGGCCAAACCGAGGTCACTCGCGATTTGATGGCCGCTCGTGCTGCCGCGGGACTCAAGACAGTCTACGAAGCCAAAGATGTCTCGATTCACGACTACGACACCACACACCCCCAGGTGCGCTACCAAGAAGACGGTCAATGGCACACCTTGGACTGCGACTTCATCGCCGGATGCGATGGCTTTCATGGCGTTTGCCGTGCGAGCCTTCCCCCCGGTGCCGTGACCGAATACGAAAAGGTGTACCCCTTCGGCTGGCTGGGCCTGCTGGCTGACACTCCGCCGGTCCACCATGAACTGATTTACGCCAACAGCGAACGGGGGTTTGCCTTGTGCTCTCAGCGCAGCATGACCCGGAGCCGTTACTACCTGCAGGTGCCCTTGACTGACAAGGTCGAGAATTGGTCGGATGACGCGTTCTGGAATGAGTTGCGCCTGCGGCTCGACCCGCACGCGGCCGAGACACTGATCACCGGCCCCTCGCTGGAAAAGAGCATTGCTCCATTGCGCAGCTTTGTGGCGGAGCCCATGCGGTTCGGCCGACTTTTCTTGGCCGGGGATGCGGCGCATATCGTCCCCCCTACCGGCGCGAAGGGCCTGAACCTCGCCGCCACAGACGTCAAGTACCTGTCCACGGCGCTAATTGAGTACTTTGCCGAGCGATCCTCAGCAGGCATAGACCATTACTCGCAACGCTGCTTGGCCAGAATCTGGAAGGGCGAGCGCTTCTCCTGGTGGTTCACCAGCTTGATGCACCGATTCTCTGCCGATGGTGCCATCGGGCAGAAGTTGCAAAACGCAGAGTTAGAGTATCTGGTGCAGTCCCAAGCCGCTTCTACAGCGCTTGCAGAAAACTATGTGGGGTTGCCCTTGTAGCCTTACAGCACTGCTGGTTGCGCCCGTACCTGGCTTGTCAGTGCAAAGGGTCTACGTTAGCCTAGTGTGGTCACGCATCGATCCCACATAGCATGAACGAGCCACCTACCCCGCTGCCGGAGCTGTTAGACAAAATGTCGATCGCCCGGCAGCCCATCGTCAGCCCTGAGCGATCGGTACTGGCGTACCAACTGTTCAACCGCTCGACCCGCGCGAACGAACACTCAGAGGCCAGCGATCTGGCGCTGGCCCTGCACGCAGTCGCCCAAAGCGGTGCACCCTTTTCAACACAAAAGCACGACATCTTCATCCACTCGGTCCACAAAGGGCTGACCGGCCAGCAGTGGGATTTTTTACCCCCGACCCGCACAGTGGTGGAAGTCAGCCCTGCACCGCGCCATAGCGCTGACTTTGTGCGGGCGCTGGTGCCGGCCCTCCAAGCGCTCAAAGCGCGCGGCTTTCGCTTGGCGTTCAAACATAGTGTGGTGGCACCCGTGTACAAGCCATGGCAAGGCTTGGCGGATTTCGTGAAACTCGATGTCGGACGCATCGAGCCGGCGCAATACAAGTCGCTAGTGCACGCAACCCGAGTGAGAACCAACGCCGTATTGATTGCCGAGAAGATAGAGCAGCAAACGCAGTTTGAAAGCATGCTGGCTTTGGGTGTGACTGAATTCCAAGGCTATTGGCTCTCCGTGCCCGAGACCACCCAATCCAAAGTGCTGACCCCCGCGCAAGCCAGCGCGATACACCTCTTTCAACTGCTCAGATCCGGCGCAGAGCTGGACGAGGTAGAAACTGCCCTCAAAAAGGATGCAGGTCTGGGCGTGAGCCTGCTGCGGATCATCAACGCAGCCAGTACCGGATTGCCTCGAAAAGTCACGTCACTGCGGCAGGCTGTAATGTTGATCGGCTACGAGCGGCTGGTTCGCTGGTCAGCCCTCGTGCTCACCAACACCAGCGCACATGCCAGCATTCCAGGTACTGCAGCTGTCGTTCGTGGCCGCATGATGGAGTTGCTCGCACTCCAACAAAGTGGCGTAGAAACCGCTGATTCCGCTTTTTTGGTAGGGCTGCTGTCACAGCTCGACACGTTACTGGGTAGACCGATGCCGGAGCTGCTATCGCAGTTGGCCCTGGATGAAAGCGTGGCAGAAACTCTGCTGACAGGCCAAGGCGCTTTTGGGGATCTGCTGGCCTTGGTCTGCGCTTGTGAGTCAGACGAAGAGACGGAATTCAGCCACGCGTTTGCAAGACTTCCCTTCACCCTAAAGCAAGTCAACATCGCACACATGGAGGCGTTGGTGTGGGCAGATAGCCTAGCCGCCTGACTGAATTGCCACCGTCCGTGGCGGCGCTTCGTGGAGCGCGGAGTTCAAAAACATTGTCGCTGGAACCATATCTGTGCCGGGCGAGGAAGCATATCTGTGCCGTCGAGCAGATCTGTCCGGGCATAGGAGCAAATTATGAATCGCTCCAAACTGCGGCAATGGTGGATTCAGTTTCTGAGGCCAAAAGGGGCCTATGACGAAATAGACCCAGGTATCAAGCCACTAGTTGACGCGATGAATGCAACCGGCGTTATCAAAACCATTGCGTCATGTCAGGGGCATGCCTCTTATGGAATGCCTCCTTATGTTTACTTCAACTCTACTGTGGAAGTGGCCGGATTAATTGAACGGCAGCTCCGCAAGTCGAAGATTGACAGCGCGATTTCATTTGGAGGAGATTGGACCATCCAAGGAATGTTCGATGAACATTGCGAACTCAGATTCATTCTTTACTCCCCCTTTTATCACGAGAGATCTGAGACGTTATTCGCTCCAATTGAGTTCACGCTATACCGCCGAACAATTGCAAAGGATCTTTTATCGCTTGTGGATCAAGTTGATAAGGCCGTGCTCCCTGATGTCAGGGAGTAGTTCGATCCAAAAATAGCCCCCAACGGCGCACAGCAAAATGAGAACCACTAGTTTTTCCACTACTTTTCTCTTGAATTTCTGCTTCGATGGATCTGGCGTCCCGCAGGCAGGACATACTGGCGCTTTGATTCCTACAGGTTTTGTGCATACATAGCATGGGACAAGGGACATAGTTTCTCCGCAGAAATAAGAAATTTTGAGCTTTAGAGACCAAGGTTCCTGATCTCGCACAGGTTGCCCGATCAGGATTATGTACAGGGTGATTTTAAGTTTCCCCATTTCTTACTAATGAGAACAACGTTTTCCGCGTCGTCGGTGAACGACGAGTCGCTGAGTTTGTGTGTCAATGCCTTGCCCACACTCGACACCCAGAAGTCGAACTCGGCCAAATCCCGATCCGGGGAAGCGTGCCGACTTAGTCTGGGGGCAATGGAACGCGTATGCCGGTCCTCTCCTCCACCTGCAACACGTGATCCACCAGCCACCTAGGACTCCAGTCCCTTGGCGCACCGCCTTGATCGACCAGATCCGACCACGCACCGGGCATGTCGTGCAGTTGCAGGGACTTCAGCTCTGTAAGCACATCACGCCTGAGTGACTAGGAGCCGCTACCAGCTTTTCCTGCACATTTCACTCGACCGGGCATCTGCATTCTTCGATTTCCCCCGTTCTACATGAAATCGTGAGAAAATACGTTTATTCCATTTACTGAATTTATAAATCCATTATTTATCAACGAGTTACATCAATGTTGGACGAAATGAATGAAACGCAATCCGACTTAGCCCAGTTGATTAGGCTTGCACTCGCAGAACAGACAGAGGACGTGCGACTATTCGTCGCCCGGCTTGTGCGCAAGTATCGCAATACCGATCCCGAGCTGGCTGAACAGATGGACTTGTACTTGCGCGCAAAAGCCCCTCGCGCGAGCGCTCCCATGCGCAAGGTAGCCCCCCCTGTCACTCCTGCGCAAACTCTGCCGGTCGATGACGAGTCGAGGCTGTCGCTACTGAAGGTCTTTAAAGACGATCCCGATCGGGAGCAACCTTTGCTGTCGCTCGACCTGGAAGAATCCTTGAGCCAATTGATCCAGGAGCGCCGCCAGACCGAGCGCCTGGCATCGATGGGGCTGAACCCCACTCGTTCAGCTATCTTTGTCGGCCCGCCTGGTGTCGGCAAGACGCTGACGGCACGTTGGCTGGCATCTCAGCTGGGTGTGCCACTGTATGTGCTTGACCTGACAGCCGTCATGAGCAGCCTGTTGGGTCGCAGCGGCAGCAACCTGCGCTCTGCGCTCGATTTCGCCAAACGCAGCCCCTGTGTGCTGCTTCTCGATGAGATCGACGCGATCGCCAAACGCCGCAGCGACGATACCGACATCGGCGAACTGAAGCGCTTGGTCACGGTCATCCTGCAGGAAGTCGATGAGTGGCCGGCCACCGGTTTGTTGCTGGCGGCCACCAATCACGCGGAACTGATAGACCCGGCGCTGTGGCGTCGCTTCGACCTAGTGATCAACTTCAAGGCGCCAGAAATGCCAGCCGTCAAACAGGCAATCAAGCGTTTTCTCGGACCAGACTATGCGTTGTTCGGCCGCTGGATCGACATTCTGACCTTCGCCTTCAACGGCGAGTCATTCAGTGACATCGAACGGGATCTCCAGCGTTTTCGGCGCGCTGTTGCCTTGGGTACAGCCTCGGACGCCGACCTGATTGAGGAGTTCGTCAAATCGCGCGCACTCGTCTTGGACCGCCAGGGCCGCATTGACCTGGCTGTCCTGCTGGCCAAGCAGACCCGTCTGTCGCAGCACACTATCTCTGACATCACCGGCGTGAGCCGCGACACCATCCGCAAGTACACCGGCGAGCATCCAGCCGCGGTCAAGAAGATCTCGAAAGGAAAGTCTGACGCATGAGCCAAACCAATTTTCTTATCGGACGCGGCGAACTGCTGACCCATGACATCAAGGGGCCGAAGCGCATCCAGGGAAAAGCGGAGGTGTACTCCTTTGCGCAAGCCGCACAGCGACTGACGCCTCAGTTCTCAGCCACCGCCACGACCCTCGATGCCTTGCCGCCGTACGCTTGTCCTGGCGATTTCGGGGTGGCCCGGCTGACGATGAACCCCAGTTACATTGCCCGGTCTTTTTTCCCAACGGCTATGCTTCGCACCGTCGGCCTGGAGTCGGTCGGTAGCCGAACCGTGAAGGTGACGCCCGGCGGATGGACCAAGAAGGGCGTGCCGCATGTCACTTTTCACCACATACAGGCCAATTGGTTTTCGGCACATAGGAGCCAGAGCGTTTTCGGCACATATAGGCCATTTGGTTTTCGTCATATAGGAGCCAGCCGGGGGATTGGACGGGCATCTCGAACGCGACGTAACTGTCGTTACCTTCTGAATTTTTTGTTCAGGAGTAACGGATGGGTCGCAGAAAGATCGAGATGCATGAATACAGAAACGTTTTAATCAGACTACGCGCCGGTGACGGCGATCGCGAGATCGCGCGTCTGGGCCTTATGGGCCGGGTCAAGGTGGCGAGCTTTCGCGAACACGCCCGCAGCTTGGGCTGGTTGGAGGCTGAGCTGCCGCTGCCCGAACCCGAAGTTATTGCCCTGAGTCTGTGCGCAGCGGCCAAGCGCCCATCCAGCACGGTCTCCAAAGCCCACCCATGGCGCGAACAAGTGGCGCGCTGGATGGCTGCCGGGGTTGAGGGCGTAGCCATTCATGCCGCGTTGGTGCGCGAGCACCAGTTCTGCGGCAGCTACTCCTCTGTCTATCGCATCATGCGTGACATTGCCAAGGCACAGCCGCGTACCGATCTCACTGTGAGACTGAGCTTCAAGCCCGGCGAAGCCGCTCAGGTTGACTTTGGCGCGGGGCCATTTTTGGTGCATCCGGATGGACAGCGTAGGCGCACCTGGGCCTTTGTTATGACCTTGTGTCACAGCCGCCATCAGTATGTGGAATTCGTCTGGGACCAAACGGTGGCCACATGGCTGGGCTGCCACCGCCGTGCCTTTGAGTGGTTTGGCGGTGTGCCCGAGCGCGTGATCATCGACAACGCCAAGTGCGCCATCATCAAGGCTTGCCGATTTGACCCGCAGGTGCAGCGCTCCTATGCCGAGTGCGCTGAAGGTTATGAATTCAAGATTGACCCGTGCCCGCCGCACGATCCGCAGAAGAAGGGTATCGTGGAGTCGGGCGTCAAATACGTCAAGCGTAACTTCCTGTCTACCCGCGAATTCCGTGATCTGGCGGACCTTAATGCACAGGCGCAGGCGTGGGTATTGCAGGAAGCCGGTGTGCGCATTCACGGCACCACCCGCCAGCAGCCCATGGATTTGTTTGCGCTGGAGCGGGCCTTGCTCAAGCCGCTTCCACCGCAGGCGCCGGACTTGGGCGTTTGGCAGTGCGTGACGCTGCACCGCGACTGCCACGTCAAGTTTGACTACAAGCTGTATTCCGCCCCCTTTGCGCTGGTGGGCAAAGAGCTGTGGCTACGTGCCACCGATAACTGCGTGACTTTGTTTGATGACTACCGATTGGTGGCAACCCATGCGCGGGGACAGCGTCCCGGTGAACGCCTCACGACCAAAGACCACTTGCCACCCGAGGCACAACTCTTCTTTGCCCGTGACCGCGAGTGGCTGGGTACCCAAGCGCTGCAAATCGGACCGTACTGTCAGCAGGTTATTGACTGGCTACTGAGTGACCGGATTCTGGAGCGATTGCGCGCAGCTCAGGGTGTGATTGGTCTGGCAAAGACCTACAGCGCCCAGCGTGTTGAGCTCGCCTGCCGACGTGCCATGGCCCACAACAGTCCGTATTACCGCACTGTCAAGACCATCCTGAGCA
The DNA here is from genome assembly GCF_032193805.1 of Rhodoferax potami. Taxonomy (NCBI): domain Bacteria; kingdom Pseudomonadati; phylum Pseudomonadota; class Betaproteobacteria; order Burkholderiales; family Comamonadaceae; genus Rhodoferax; species Rhodoferax potami. Next base: position 1,648,750 of record NZ_JAVBIK010000001.1, read on the forward strand.
GTAATTCCGACCGGCTACCGATGCCTGATCACAGCATCGTGCCTACCTATGCAAAGGCCCGGTTTGTCCGCGACGCCGCAAGCCTCTTCACCCCCGATACCCACAACCCGCAGCAGGATTTGCTGCATTAACTATCCAGGAGACCATCCCAAATGACACCCATCCCCGAACTCGTTCCACATCTCAAGCAGTTGCGCTTGTCCGGTATTCTGGATTCGCTGGACGCCAGAAACCGCCAGGCGATTGAATCGAAGTTGGCCTATACGGAGTTCCTGGCCATCCTGATGGGCGATGAAGTGGCCCGCCGGGAGCAGAACAGTTTCAGTACCCGCCTGCGCCGGGCCCAGTTCCGCTCCACCAAAACGCTGGAGCAGTTTGACTTCGAGCGGCTACCCCAACTCAACCGCGCGCTGGTGCATGACCTGGCCACCGGGCGCTACGTGCGGGAGTGTTCTCCGGTATTGATTGTTGGCCCTAGTGGAACCGGCAAGAGTCATCTTGCGCAGGCCTTGGGCCATTGTGCGATCCGTCAGGGCGTGGATGTGCTGTTTACCAACTGCTCGGCACTCACGCAGTCACTGCACGCCGCGCGCGCCACCAACGCCTACGAGCGCAAGCTGCAGACCTTGAGTCGCATTCCGGTACTCATCATTGATGACTTCGGACTCAAGCCTCTGCGTGCGCCGGCCGACGAAGACCTGCATGAACTCATTGCCGAGCGCTACGAGCGCACTGCCACCATCGTCACCAGCAATCTGGACTTTACTGAATGGGATCAGGCATTCCCAGTCAACCCGCTCTTGGCATCCGCAACCTTGGACCGCTTACGTCACAACGCATACTGCCTGGTGCTTGATGGCCAGTCCTATCGGGCGCCACGCCAGATGCCGACCACCATGCCGACAAAAACAAAGAATTCAACGCAACAAAAAGACGTCAAATAAAGGCAAAATCCATACCCGAGTGATGTCCGTCAGACACCCTCCGGCTGGTCTCTATATGCCGAAAATCACTGGCTCCTATATGCCGCAAAGTGACACCGCAAGAATGCACGACGACCGAACTGTTCGTCGCCGGCAAGCGCCAGGCATTTCGTCATCTCAATGACTGGACCCAGCAGATCGAACCCGAATCCGATGAAGCACTGGATCTAGCGCACATCGAGCAGTTCTCCGCATTCACGCCGCGCGAGCGTATTGCCGACAACGGTAGCGCCAAGGATCGTTTTTTCGAAGTGGGCATCCACCTGCTGCCTGAAGAAAACCGTCTGTTCGTCCAGCAGGCCTTCGTGAAATACGCTAAAGAGGTGAGCGTCAAGGTTCACAGTGAACTTGGCTTCACAGCAGGCAACCTGTGGTTCGTGCCTGTCGAAGGCAAGCACGATCGCATCGAACAACTTGCCGAATTCGTCTTCGTGCGCGTCATCCGTCCGGTACCCAAGCTGCGCGGTATGCGGCCGGTGCACCGCACAGGCGAGGTGACTGTCAGTTGCAATCTGCCGACCGAGCAGCCGCTGTCGTCAGAGCCCAAGGTCGCCATCCTTGACGGCGGCCTTCCCAAACAACACGCGATCGGTCCCTGGTTGCGCTCATACCGCGTCCTGGACGAAGACGCGCAAGACGATCCGGCGGGTCCGGAGCATGGCTTGGCGGTCAGCTCCGCCTTCCTGTTTGGCCCCATCCAACCTAACGGCACCGCTTCCCGCCCGTTCGCATACGTTGATCACCTGCGCGTACTCGACAAAGGCGCTGACAAGGAAGACCCGCTGGAGTTGTACCGTACCCTGGGCTTCGTCGAACAGGTCCTGCTCTCACGGCAATACCAGTTCATCAACCTCAGTCTCGGCCCTGACCTGCCGATCGAGGACACCGACGTACATGCCTGGACGTCGGTCATCGACGATCTGCTGAGTGACGGAGACACCTTGATGACCGTGGCCATCGGTAACAACGGCCAGATGGACCGCACCTCCGGCAATGCCCGCGTGCAGGTGCCTTCGGACTGTGTCAATGCGCTGGCCGTCGGTGCTACCAACGACACCGGAGCAAGCTGGGCGCGCGCGCCATACAGTGCAGTTGGCCCCGGCCGCAGCCCTGGCGTCATCAAGCCCGATCTGATGGCATTCGGCGGCAATGCCGGTAACTATTTCCATGTGCTGTCACCGGGCAAGAAGGCGACACTCTCGCCGCAGTTGGGCACCAGCTTCGCTTCCCCGTATCTGCTGCGCAGCGCAGTCGGCATTCGCGCAATCCTGGGTGCTGAATTGTCGCCGCTGGCGATCAAAGCGCTGTTGGTCCACGCCGCTGACACTGCAACGCACGATAAGCTTGAGGTGGGCTGGGGTAAGGTGCCGGAGGACTTGATGAGCATCATCACCTGCCCTGAAGGTGTCGCCCGTATCGTTTACCAAGGAGAGCTGAAGCCGGGCAAATACCTGCGCGCCTCGCTGCCACTGCCCGCCGGGGGCCTGACGGGCAACATCTGCCTCAAGGCAACTTTTTGCTACGCCTCCCCGACAGATCCGCAGGACGCCGCCGCGTACACGCGCGCAGGCCTGGAAGTCGTTTTCCGGCCCAGTGACGAAAAGATCAAGGACGGCAAAGCGAACGCCGACACGAAGAGCTTCTTTGACATGAAGAAGTACGCGACTGAAGAGGAGCGGCGGTCCGATATGGGCAAATGGGAAACAGTCCTGCATAGCGCGAAGAAGATGCGCGGCAGCACCCTCAAGAACCCGGTCTTCGACATCCACTACAACGCGCGCGAAGCCGGCCACAAGGCGAATGGTGCGGAGAAGATTCGCTACGCGCTGATCATCACCGTCGAAGCCCCCAAGCATGCTGATCTCTACAACGAGATCCTACGCGCCTACGCAAAGACGCTAGTGCCTATCCAGCCGCAAGTGTCGCTGCCGATCCGCATTCGATGACATGACCAGAGTTATCGCTGATCCATTAAACAAGAACACTGGAGGAAAGGATGCCGACAGCACTCAAACACAAGCAGAGGGACGGAACGCCCTATCGGCGACCACCCAATATTGAGTCATGGATTGAAAAGCTTGAGGCAATTGATGTGGCATCACGACTTTCGCAGTTCGCCCGCGCTTCAAGGAAGCATTCGGAGTATGTACCGACGGAGGTCGTGCTTCATTTTCTGCGACGAGCCTGGATCGACGGCGAACAGGGACAGTTCGAGAAGATTTTTGGGATCCTCCTGCCGCGTGTTGAGCAGTCACTCCGCTCAACGATCTGGAACTCTCGCATCGGCAGCGCGACCGATATCCGTGACGAGATTGTTAGCCGCTTTGTCGTGCTGATCACCAAAGATTGCACTTCGCAATCGAACCGTCTGGATTTCTTCGAAATCCACTTTGACCAAGCAATGGTGGCGCTTCGAACGTCCGTATTGCGCAAGTTCAAGTCGATAGCTGGTGACATTACGACTGTCCCTTTGGGTTCTCTGGAGTCTGATGGCCCGGAAGTTTCATCCGAAGTCGAAGCTGCCTTGGAGGCATTCTTGAGCGGTGACCCGCAAAAAATTGACGATCCCGCTTTCCGGTCAGTGCTGTTCGCTGCGATTGACCTTCTACCCCAGGATCAAAAGCAGGTCATCGGCCTCCTCCTGCAGGGAATTCCGATAGATGCGAAGGAAAAAGATGTCATGACAATTGCACGCATTCTGCAGTGCGACGAAAGGACGGTTCGCAACCGTCGTGATCGTGCCTGTAAAGCTCTTAAGGCCGTTCTTGAAAAGGAGGCCGAACTATGAGCGCTGAATATCCTAGACTCGACGAAGAAGAAGTTCTTCTTGCGTTCTCCGTGGAGCCGACGCATGACAGCGCAACGTTGGAGCATTACCTGAGTCAGTACCCGGAGCATACGCAGGCCCTCGTGGACTGCTCGATTGAACTGATGATGAATGCCTCCCGTGCCGACGAAGATGTACAGGTTTCGTCTGATCAGTTGGTCGAGCAAGCTTGGCGGCAGTTTCAAGCAGCGATGGGTTCGGCACAAAGCAGTGTTATTGCCAACCCCTTTGCGCAGTTGACTCCTACTGCGTTTAAGTCGATGGCCAAGAGGCTGGACATCAGCAATTTATTCTTGATTCGAGTGCGCGAACGGGCGATTGACGCCGCCACCATTCCCAGGCGGTTGGTCCAACGACTCGCCGCCGAACTTGGTGCAACCGCTGATGCGGTGTCAGCTTATCTGGGCAGCCCGCCCTCTATTGCGTCGGGCCAGAGTTTCCGATCAAACGTGAAGCCTGCGGTGGCTGCTCAGATATCGTTCGAACAGGCCGTGGAAACCTCCCAACTGAAGCCCGCTCAGAAAGAAGCTCTGCGGGCATTGCGAGACTAATCATGGATGCGACCGAAGCCGCACGGCGTGAGGCGGAACGCATCCACCACGCTGCGGTCGAGGAAGGTGATGATCCATGGGACCTGTTCGAACTCGTCAGTCGCGAAGCGGCTCGGCGAGATCTCGATGTCTACGCGTTAGCGCAGGGGGACTCAGCGCTAAAAGGCGGGCGCGCAGTGCTCGACAGCCAAGCCGGGTGCATTCTGTATGAAGACATTGGTTCAGCGTTTGACCGCGCCTTCCTGATAGCGCACGAACTTGGACATTTCGTCCTGGAAGGTGACACTCAAAATGTAGTGACGGAAGAAGTCGAACCGGACCGCTCAGTCGAGGATACGCCGGTCGGCGTAGAGCGCGTGCTCGACTATGGCGCCAGGGAGCGCCGAGAGGTCCGGATGGATCTGTTCGCACGCGAACTCCTGCTGCCGCGTTCAGTGGTGCGGCGTCATCACATTGACAGCGACTTCTCTTCCGTCGACATCGCCACACGTCTTGGAGCGCCGTTGCAAGTGGTCCAGCAGCAGCTTCTGGATGCCCTGCTGTTGCCGACCGAGCCACCCGTCATCGCGGAGCCTACCGCGGCAGGGCCTATACCGATCCCAGACCCTACCCAAATTGCAGCGGCTAACCATCGCGACACGGCACTCCTGTTGCAGGCGGGCCCAGGAACGGGCAAGACGCGAACGCTAGTGCAACGCATCGAGAGCCTTCTGGCCGAGGGCGTGGACCCGATGTCGATCCTTGTTCTCACGTTCTCGAATAAGGCCGCGAACGAGTTGAGCGAGCGGCTCGCCGCACGAAACCCGCAAGCTGCTGCAGCGATGTGGATTGGTACGTTTCACGCATTTGGCCTGGATATCGTCCGTCGCTTTCACGACAAGCTCGGGCTTCCCGCCAACCCGCGTCTCATCGATCGATCCGAAGGCATCGAGTTGCTGGAAGATGAGCTGCCGCGGCTATCCCTGCGCCACTATCGGAACTTATGGGATCCAGCGCTCGATCTCAGTGACATTCTCAGTGCGATTTCACGCGCCAAGGACGAAGTGGTCGATGCCGCCGGCTATCGGGCATTGGCGCAGTCCATGGCACAAAGTTGCAGCACCGACGCAGAGGCGATGAAGAGCGCTGAAAAATGCATGGAAGTTGCCTTGGTCTACGAAACCTACGAGCGCTTGATGGCAGCAAAGCACCTGATCGACTTCGGCGATCTTGTTGCTCAACCTGTGCGGTTGGTCGAAACTGATGCCGAGGTGAGGGACGCCCTGCAGGCGCGACACAAACATGTGCTGGTGGACGAGTACCAAGATGTCAACCGCTCTTCCGTACGCCTCCTCAAAGCCATCGTGGGTGATGGGCGAAACCTCTGGGTCGTCGGCGATGCACGGCAATCTATCTACCGCTTCCGTGGTGCGTCGGCAACCAACATGGCCCAGTTCACTTTGGATTTCCCCCGCGCACAGATCGCCCAACTGGGTGTCAACTATCGCTCGCGGCAAGAAGTCATCGACGCTTTTACCGCTTTCTCAGTCACGATGAAAGCATCGACCGGGTCGCTGCCATTGCACCTCAAGGCAAGCCGCGGTGCGTCAGTCAACAAGCCGGAATTCAGGGTTGTGGGCTCAACGGAAGACGAGATTTCCGCTGTGGCTGTCACGATCAAGAACCAGCGAGAAGCCGGAACCGCATTTCGCGAGCAGACATTGCTCTGCGCGTCCAACGCCCGCTTGAGCGAAATAGCCGAGGGCCTCGAAGCCAGAGGAATTCCGGTGCTTCACCTCGGGAGTCTGTTCGAGAGGCCAGAGATCAAGGATCTCCTGGCCATGCTTTCAATGCTGGGGGACCCTTATGCCGTCGGACTGGTGCGCGTGTCCACGATGTCAACGTACGAACTACCGCTGCAAGATGTCGTACAGATCATCGAGGGGCTACGCGAAAGCAAAGTTGCGGCTCTTGAGTGGCGCCTTGCCAAAAACTGGCCACCGGAACTCGCCAAAGCGAGCAAGGCGGCACTAACCCGAGCGGCAATGCTTTTCGACGGGTTAAGCCCGACGGACAATCCTTGGAGCATCTTGTCCACCTGGGTGATAGATCGTCTCGGTCTCGCAAAGTCGCTGTACCTGGCAGGTGACGCGCGAAGCAGGATGAAGGGCCTAGCGCTATGGCAGTTTCTCAACTTCTGCCGTCAACAACCCTCCGGTGCCGGCGCACCCTGCGTGCGTCTTCTTGATCGAATTCGCCGACTCGTCTTACTTTCGGAGGATCGCGGACTGCGCCATTTGCCTGGGGCCGCAGACTGCATCGATGCGGTCCGCCTGATGACGATCCATGCCAGCAAGGGGCTTGAGTTCCACACCGTGCATATTCCCGGCTTGGTGACCTCAGGTTTGCCGCGCAACAACATGGCACCGCGCTGCGTGCCACCCGACGGGCTCATTCACGGCTCGGACGGATTGACCGGCTTGGAAGCGGTGAAGGCCGGGCACGATGAAGAGGAGGAATGCTTGTTCTTCGTGGCGCTGTCCCGCGCGCGTGATCGGTTGTTTATCTATGCATCGTCAGTTCAGACCGATGGCAGAGCGCGCAGTCCTTCAAAATTTATTCCATCCATCCTGCACCATCTGATCCAACCGCCAACTCCGCCGCAGCGACCTTCCGGGTTGCGACCGATGTCAGCCCTGCAGATTGCTTGGGAGCAGAAGCCGGTCTGGACCGACAGCCAGTTCAACCTTTTCGAACGATGCCCACGTCGATTTCTCTACACCCACGTCATGAAACTCGGAGGCCGCCGTACTGAGACTGCCTTCATGAAGATGCACAACGTTGTCGGGGACGTATTCGATTGGCTGAAGACCGCGCATGCAATGACCTCGCCGAGCGAGGCTGAACTCGGCGCGCGCTTTGACCAGGCATGGCAAGCCAAGGGATCTGTCGACCATGGCTATGCCGAAGACTACCGGCGCATCGCGCGGCGGCTGGTGGACTTCGTCATCGAGACCCGTAGCCGCGGCGTACCGGCCCCTGCAACTCCAATCTCGCTGGGGTGGGCGGAAGGCGAAATTCTTGTCCGACCGGACAGTGTCGCCCAGGGTGACAAAGGGCAGATCGTTGTCCGGCGCGTCAAGACAGGGAAGCCACGATCCAACGCGTTTGATGACATCGAGTACACCCTGCTCCACCTCGCGGCAATGCAGGCCTACGGTGGATCGGCCCAAGTCGAGGTGACTTACTTGACCAGCGAGACAACGCAGCCGATGGAAATCACAGAAAGAAAGCTCAAGACGCGCAGTGAGAAAGTCCAGGAGTTCGTGAAGCGGGTTTACGCTGGTGATTTTCCTGCGAAGGAAGAAGCGCGCACTTGCCCACGTTGCCCCAGTTTCTTCATCTGCGGCAACCTTCCTGTTGGCGCGATCAGCATAAAAAAAGTTTGAATCAGCTTTCCGGTCCGGAAATCGGCCGCGATTGACTTAGTGGAGGCCAAGAAAACTGCAATCTAGCAGGTGGCCGACAGAAAGTTAATCAAATGCAAACTCAAAATCCTGGCGATGACAGCCATATCCCCCTCGAAGATGTTAGCGCCGCCATCCGCGAAGGCCGCAGCCTTCGCTTGGCACACCTCTATCGCATCATGGTGGCAGATGAACAGCTCAACGAGCGCAACCTGGATCTGGGCGATCCGGTCCCAACCGGCCGCCAGATCCTGCAGGCTGCTGGAGTTCGCCCGGTGGCTGACTACAGCATCTACGCGATCCTGCCATCCGGCGAATTTGAAGATCTGCGGCTCGACGAGACTTACGACTTGCGTGAACGCGGCGCGGAGCGTTTCGTCATCTTCCAGACGGACCGCGCATTCAAGTTCACGATCGACGATCGCCAAATGGAATGGGGTAAGCCCTCGATCAGCGGCAAAATCTTGAAGACGTTGGCTGGCGTCCCTACCGACACCTATGACGTCTACCTCGAAGTCCGCGGCGGCGGCCAGGATGTTCTCATCCGCGACGCCGACTTGATCGACCTCAGCAAGCCGGGTATCGAGCGCTTCATCACGCTGATCCGTGACACGACGGAAGGACTGGCGGCGCTGCCGGAGGCGGATCTGCGCTATCTGGACAGCCACGGCTTCGCCGTGGAAGTGGTCGGTGACGGCACGCACACGGGTGTTGTGTTGAAGCAGATGCAACTGCCGCAAGGCAAGTTCAACCACCCCGCGGCCGACGTGTTGGTGATCCTCCCACCCGGCTATCCCGACGTGGCGCCGGACATGTTCTTCTGTGACCCCTGGTTGACGTTGGTGTCCGCTGGCCGTTATCCGACATGTGCGGATCAGCCACACGCCTTCATGGGCCGCAACTGGCAACGCTGGTCTCGCCACAACACAAACTGGCGGCCGGGTGTCGATGGCTTGCACACGATGATCAAGCGCATCGAGCACGCACTGGCGGAGGCCAAGTGATGTCGGCCCCAGCGCTGGACATCATCTTGCTGGAATCCCATGAAGCGGCGCTCCGTGCGCTGCTTCATCGGGAGAACGGCTCGGAGGCAGCGGCCTATGTGCTGTTCGGCAAGGCCGAAATCGCAGCAGACCCATGGTCCAGTCAGCCCCGCATCCGCCTGATCTCGCACGAGGTGGTGCCGATCACGTTAAACGAAATGGTTTCAGCCTCCTCGACGCATGTGACGTGGTCGACTCAGGGATTCATGCGGCTGCTGGGCTTGGCGCTGCACCGCAACCTCGTTCCTGGGCTGGTTCACACACATCCTGGGGCCAACGCGTTCTTCTCCGACCAGGACGACCGCAACGAAGCTGAGCTCGCGCGCACCACCTTCAACAAGGGCACACAGGGGCTTGCCAGCATGGTCTTCGGCCAGCACGATGCCATCGTGGGGCGCCTGTGGACATCGGCCAAGGCATCCACGCAAGCCTCATCGATCTCCATTGTCGGAAGCCAGATCAAGATCTGGCGTGAGGATGCTGGGCACGAAGACACGGCGTTCTTGGCTCGACAGGCAGCACTGTTCGGCAAAGGATTCAACCCCATCGTGAGGGCGCTACGCGTCGGCGTGATCGGTTGCGGTGGTACGGGCAGTGCCGTGGTTTCGCTACTGACTCGGTTGGGGGTCGGTCACCTGGCGTTGATGGACAACGACACGATCGACACGACCAACCTCAATCGTGTGCACGGTTCACGCGCTGCAGACGTACCTGCTAAGCTGGCCAAAGTGGACATCCTCGCACGCGAAATCGAGGCGTGCGGCTTGGGCAACCACGTAGTCACCCGGCGGGCGTGGGTGGGAAATACATCGCTGCGTGACGTTCTGCGGTCTTGCGACGTGCTTTTCGGCTGTACCGATGACAACCAGGGCCGTCTGACCCTGAATCGGCTTGCCCACTACTACGGGATTCCCGTGATCGACGTGGGATTGCGTATGCGGTCGGCCAAAAGCGGGGGGGACTACGACATGACGGGCCGCGTCACGACGATCCGACCAGGCAACCCTTGCCTGATGTGTCTTGGCGTCGTCAGCGCCCAGCGTGCTGCAGCCGAAGGTCTGCAGCGCAATGATCCCGCGGAGTTTGAACGACGCAAGGCTGAAGCGTATGTGGAGGGCGGCGGCGACCCAGCCCCAGCAGTGGTCACGTTCACCACTAGCATTGCTTGCGCTGCAGTGGATGAGTTAATCCAGGGCTTGACAGGTTTCCGCGGCCAAGGCGGCATGGTCCACAACCGCATTCGCCGATTCGACCGTGTGGAGGATCGCGCCATGACCTGCCGTCCGGTTTCTACTTGCCCTGTTTGTGGAACCGAGGCTACCTGGGGCCGTGGTGACGTGAATCCCTTTCTTGGCGTGATCGGTTGACTATATGAAGCTTTTTTTCGCATTGATGCTACGCCGCCTAGGTCTTCTGGACTTCAACTTTCTTGTGAAACGAGTGGCTCGACATCCAGGCAAGACTGAGATTCCCGCGGGTGAACTGTGGCTGGTGATAGATGGCGGAGTCAAGAAATGGGCATGCTTGAGTTGCCCAGGCGGATGCGGTGTGCAGATATCGCTGTCATTGAACCCCGAGCGCCGTCCACGCTGGGAAGTTGATCAAGACTTTTGGCAGCGACCTACGGTTTCGCCGTCTATTCATCAGCAGAAAATGTGCAGATGCCATTTTTGGATTCGAAAAGGAATGATCCTCTGGTCAAAGACTTGAGCACTTGGACAGTTGATGCTCGAATGCATGTAGCTCAGACTAAGCCCTGGATGTCACTAAGATGCCGCTCAGAACTAGTCATGCGTCGAGCAGACCGGTAGGCCATGCGTTATCCAGCCACTCAAATTTTCAGGGAATTATTGAATCCATGTCCAACGAACTCTATATCCTCGCCGGAGCAACTGTGGGGGCCTTTGCTGCATACATCACGGCCAAAATTACCACCGGCGTACAAATGAATATTGCACGCCTCAATGCCGACAAAGACATCACATTGCAAAGAGATCGCCTAAATGAGGATCGGCTTAAGAATGAGATTTTTATAGAGCGAGGCAAGTTAGAAGTTTTGCACAGAATTCTTTCACGAATTGCTTTGGAGAACTCGCAAACGATGAGCTATATGCAGTCAGATGCCAATCTTCCAATTGAAGATTTTCGAACTCGCTATCTTGAGAATTGCGAGCGTCTTCACGAAGCCATGGGAATTGCTGATATCTACTATCCGAAAATGGGAAGAAAGCTGCGTGAAATATTCGCTCAATCGAGCATATTCTGGGGCAATCAGGAAAATCTTCTGCGAACTGACATTACTTCAAACCGTGATAGCTGGAACTCATTGCTCGGAGTTGTTTTAGAAGCGAGCAAAGCAATCGGAAGTCGAACTGATCAGCTTCAGGATGAAATCGCTGACCGCGCAAAGAAGTTGTCAGAAAGCATCGCCTAGTCGCGGCATGAACACATGTTCATTCGAGAGATTGCCAGGCCTACAGGCACCCTCGAATCTCTAGCGGTTTTCAATGGCTGCTGCTAACCACTCAATCACTGGAAAAATGAACTCTCACTTGCTCTTCACCGCTGAACTGATTGGCGCCATCAATCTATGGATGATTTCACCATCGCCTGCTGCGGCACAACGTATTGACTTGGCTGCCGTCGATCTGCCGGATCAATTCAAGACTCGTACCGAACCCGTGTTCCGCAAAATCGACCTCATCAAAGAACATGTATGGGACCTCATGGCAGAGGAGCGCCTAAAAGAGAAGATTTCATCTTGGACATTCAGCGAGTCTGTCGCCAAAACCTTTAACAACGGTGTACCGCCAGTTGGCTGGCAGGGCGTCATTTTCAAGATTGATCCGTCGAGAGGGCGAACCGTGCTCAATATCTCAGGACTATTCGCTACACCAGGATTTACGCAGGCCATCGAAGCGCATCGTCCCACAACGCCCAACCTTGAGCTCGGCATAGACCAGTTTCGGGACTCAGAACGCGAAGCCCTGGTTGAAATCGATGAATTACTCCCGAACGTAACCGGTCACTGTCCGGCGTTCTTGCGAACTGATTGCAGGTACCAAAGAATGCGCCCTGATCAACAAACAGGACGGGGTCGGATATGGAAGAGACGCAGAGCGTGCTCAGGCGTGCAGTGTTGAGTGAACAGACTTGGGCTGAGGTACTGGATCGTTTTGACCGCGCTGGATTGACGATAGATGAATTTTGCAGCCGCGAAGGCATCAGTCGCAGCAGCCTTGCTCGCCGACGCACGCTTAGGAATAAACAGAGGGGAATCGCGTCCCCGCTGCGAACGAACAAGGTAGCCCCCACCACCGTGCCGAAGGCGGCGTTCGTTGATCTGGGCGACCTTGCTGGAGTGCACGGCAGCGGCAATGGAGCCATGGAGTTACGCATCGAACTCGGCTCGGGCATGAGTTTGCATCTGGTACGCCGGTAATGTTCTTTCCCGAGGGCCGCATTCGCGTGTTCCTGTATGGCCAAGCTGCCGATATGCGCCAGTCCTACGACGGCTTGTACGCTCTGGCACGCCAGGGGTTTGAAGTGGATGTGCTGGCCGGACACATGTTTGTTTTCATCAACCGGCGGCAAACACAGATGAAGGTGCTGTACTTTGACCGCAGCGGCTGGTGCCTGTGGTGCAAGCGTTTGGAGAGCGGCAAGTTCTCCCGTAAAGGCGTTCAAGGCGGCAGTGGCGAGATCGACTGCACGGCGCTCAAACTGATGCTCGAAGGCATCGAAGTGCGCCGACGCCACAAACGCTACCAACACCCTGCGCGGAGGTGACGATGTGCCCATTTTCAATCCGGAGAAGCACTCTTTTGCTTTGTCCCTAAAGGCCGCAAGATAAGGCCCATGTCGATGCCCAATACCAGCACTCCCACATTTACCGTCGAAACGGTCATGGGGCTGTCGCCGCAGAGCATCGCGCAGACACTGCAAGCACAGGCCGCCAGCATCAGCGCGCTGGAGCAGCAGCTCGAATGGTTCAAACGCCAACTCTTTGGCAAGAAGAGCGAGCGCTTTGCACCCTTGCCCGATGCGCAGCAAATGCACCTGGGGCAACTCCTGGGCGACCTCCCTGCCACTGATGCGCCCGAAGCCGACTCCGACTCCAACACCATCCCTGCACACCAGCGACGCAAACCCCGCAGCAACTTTGCCGACGAGGGCACGCCCGCATCGTTCTTTGACGAAACCAAGGTGCCCGTGCACACCATCGAGCTGGCCAACCCCGAGACCAAAGACCTCTCGCCCGATCAGTACGAGGTTGTCAGCCAGAAGGTCAGCCACCGCTTGGCACAGCGCCCCGGTGCCTATGTGGTGCTGAAGTATGTGCGCTCTGTCATCAAGCGCCACGACACGCAAACCCTGCACTGTGCGGGCGCGCCAACAGGCATCATTGAGGGCAGCCGCGCTGACGTGAGCTTGCTCGCAGGCGTTGTTGTTGACAAGTTTGCCTGGCACATTCCGCTGTACCGGCAGCACCAGCGCCTGAGCCAAGCGGGCTTCAAACTCAGCCGGGCGTGGCTGACGCAACTGGCGCAAAAGACCATTTCCCTGCTGGAGCCGATTTACGACACGCAGCTCGAGTCGATCCGCAACAGCCGGGTCAAGGCAATGGACGAGACCCCCATCAAGGCCGGGCGCAGTGGGCCCGGCAAGATGAAGGCGGCCTACTTCTGGCCTGTGTACGGCGAACTCGATGAGGTGTGCTTTGCCTATTTCGAGTCGCGCCGCCACGAGCACGTACAGCAGGCATTGGGGCTGCCAGGGGCCACAGATGCCGTGTTGCTCACTGACGGCTATGAGGCCTATGCACGTTACGCTGCCAAGACCGGCATTACGCATGCCCAATGCTGGGCGCACTGCAGGCGTGGCTTCTTTGAAGCTCTAGGGGCCGAGCCACAGGCCGCTGGCCAGGCGCTGCAGCAAATTGGCGAGATTTACGCCCAGGAAGAAGCCATTCGTGAACGTGACCTCTACGGGGATGCCAAACGAGAGCACCGTCTAAGCCACAGCAAACCGCTGGTGCAGAACTTCTTTGAATGGGTGGATTTGCAGTTCGAGCGGCAAGGCTTCCTGCCCAGCAATCCGTTGACCAAGGCATTGGCCTATGCACGCGAGCGCCGCGCGCAACTGCAGGTGTTTCTGGGCGATGCGGATGTGGCCATGGATACGAACCATCTGGAACGCGCCTTGCGCGCGATACCAATGGGCAGGCGCAATTGGTTATTCTGCTGGACGGAGGTGGGCGCCAAGCGCGCGGGCATCATGCAGAGCCTGATCGTGACATGCCGTTTACATGACATTGACCCCTACACCTACCTGGTTGATGTCTTGCAACGCGTAGGCCACCACCCCGCCTCCAGAGTTTCAGAACTGACGCCTCGTCAATGGAAGCAGCACTTCGCCGAGAATCCATTGCGTTCACCATTACACGGTTTGGTAACGTAGGCAATAACGCCGGACAGTGACCGGTTACGACGGTACGACACGAAAGCGGAAGTGCCATAAAAAAACCGCCAAGGTTGCGCATGCTGAAAGCAGAGGCGTGGCGGTTGTGTTGGAGTCGATTTTAGCGCACTTGGGTCTAGCGCCAACTTCACGCTGCAACTAAGGTTTGGCGATGCGCTAAGGGCCTACTTCTTAGATGCACGTGCTCGCTGGCGGATGCCCCCGGCCGTTGGGATGTTCAAGGGGCTTATGGTTGCCATGGGTGCAACATTGCGCAACCAGTCCTCTCGGCCAAGCGCACGGACGATTGCAATGAGCGTTCTCAAGGTTGACCCGTTGCCAGACTCCAAATTCTTCAACGCGCTGACACTGCAACCCGCACGCAATGCCGAGGTGGCTCGTTCGATGTTCAGTTTGAGACGCAGCGATTTGATCTGCTGCCCAATGTCTGCCTCAAACTCTTCGATGGTATTTGCCTGCATTTTTATGGACTCAAATGGAGCAATAAAGTCAAAAATTGGTAGGTTGTGGCTTTATTCGGATCCATTATGCAAAGGCGCTCAATTTGCAACATCCAGTTCGGGCCAACTGAATAAGCCTTGGAATTGAATGGCCTCCTCATTCCAAATCTGAAACGTTTTCAATGCCTTTGGGGACAGTTTTTTGAAGTGATCCAGGCATCGATCCACCCAGGTGGTGTACATCAGTGCAGCGTGCACCGTGAGTGATTTGGTGGTGTTGTCTTCCGTATGGTCATCTGATTTCTCCTTTGGCAACTGGGGCTCGTGGGTGAGCAATCGCGCCATGTGAAGTACGCATAGGCCTTCCATGGTCAGAAGAATGCTCCGACCCTTGGTCCCTGCCAGGAAGGGCATTGTGGAAGGGCAATTTCTTAGGCTGTGGATCGCATATTTCATGAAAAAGACAAATTCGAATGGGTCTTGTGCAAGGTAAGACATACGCGCCTCTATGAGGCCGACCGCGACTCCGTCAAATCCTTTGATACCTTTCAAAACATCCACACCCAACTTAAGGTCAGAGTTGCGAGCGCGCCAAAACCAAAAATCCTGAGGTCGCGTTCCTTCTCCGCAGACGGATTCGTCGAAATGGAAGTACTGCCAGACATCACTGTCCATGGTCAAGTAGATTTCCTGTAATTGCTTGGGTCCAAGCAGAACCTCTAAATCCAGTAATTGCCACACCGAGTGGCAAAAAGTGCGTCTTGTACCGGGAAACAAGGGTTCAATGCGGTCGACTAGGGAATTGGTTGCGCCGACCTTGGCCCCCTGCGGTGAAACGTCCCCGCGCAAGTGTCGAGACCATTGGCCTTTGGAAAGCACAACGCGCTTACTCCTGCGGTTCAGAAATTGTTCGAACTCTTCGGACGTGCCCAATTCACTTCGATCTTGCACATGCATGCTCCAAGTGGCCACGCGCATGCGCTCACGAGGGGTCGTCGTTGGTCGTCCTCGGGGGCGTTTTCGCTCAGATGCCATGAAATTGCAATTTAATCGTAATTTATTGCAATTTTAGTCTTGACGAATTGACGAACCGTGATTCACCGGTAGCTTGGTTTTTGCGCAGGCGTGAGCCGGCGCGCTGGTGCATGCCGCACCAGCTTTTACCAACGCCGAGAAGGAAAGTGCAGATGTTCGCCAAAGCAAACCGGAAATGAAAAAGCCCAGGCCTTGCCGGGCCCGGGCTTAGTCCAAAGAAGCCATTGCTTCAGTAGTCGTACTTAAAGTATATGGCGCAAAAGCTCCACGTCAAGTGGGCTGGGGACAACTATTGCCTGTTGTTTTGTGAATTGTTGATGCTTGCCCGATCGGCATTTTCAGGAGTCTGAAATGCTGAACGAAAGTGAATTGGCCGAACTGTGCCGTGAACGCAAACTGAGCGACTTTGCCATCGCCACCATCCGCCGGGTGCGGGAAAGTCCCCCCTCGCGGATCGTGCGCAGTGGTACGCACAACATCGTGACCCATTACGCCAGCCGAAAAATGGGCTGCGTCATTAAGGCCGAGGCAGCAAGAACGGAGCTAGCGGCCATCTACCACTGGGATCACGACAAGACCACCTACGAGTTCTATGACCAGCCACCGGCGATCAAGAAGATTCATCTTCGGGACAACGGCAAAACGACCTCCCACCTCTACACGCCGGACTTCTTTGTGCTCGCAGATGATTTCATCGGCTGGGTGGAATGTAAGGCCGAAGACTGGCTGAAGAATCAGCTGGATCGTCCGTCGCCCCATTACGTCCGAGATTCAGAGGGGCGCTGGCGTTGTCCGTCAGCGGAACGGTACGCGCAAAGCGTCGGCTTGGGTTTCGCTGTCCGTTCGTCGGCCGAGTCTGACCCCATCACTATCCAGAACATCGCGGACTTGTCTGATTACTACCGCGAAGACTGTCCGATACCGAGCAAGGCGGAGCTGGCGCGGGTTCGTGAGTTCATGGGGTCTGGGGGGTGGTGCTGGTTGCGCGACCTCTTGGCCAATGAGCAAGGTCTGAGCGCCGACACGATCTTTAAGATGATTGCGGATGAAGAACTGCATGTCGTCATGCAATCCTTCCCCTTGATGAAAGAGCCGCATCGTGTGCGTGTCTATGCGACACGTGCGTTGATGGATTCCAGTGAACTCTGGTTGCCGGCGATGTTGGCGAAACCTGACACAGAAATTCATCAGGTACAGCCTGTGCCTGGCGAGGCGCTACTGTGGGATGGTGGCGCCTGTGAAGTAGTCAATGTCGGGGATACCGAAATCTTCCTGCGCATGTCAGGAGGCGCGCTGCAAAACCTGCCGTTGACAGACTTTGAGCGAATGGTGCGAGGCGGCGTCATCGTTGGCACCCGTACCATGGTCAATCCCCGTGCGGTTGCAGCAGCTGAGGTCATGCGTCTGGCCTCTGCCGAGGATATCAAGTCTGCAATGCATCGGTACTACTGCATCCATCCGCAGTTGTGCCCACCAAATGAAACTCACACATGCTGCAAAAGGGCCGTGCGCAAATGGAAGGCAATGGCCCGGAAAGGATGCATCGAGTACGGCAATGAATTTGTGGGCTTGATCCCCACCGTTCGCAAGCGTGGCAATCGCAATCGCAAACTGAGTGGACCGACGCTGGCGGTCATGCATCGCTTCATTGAGGATGAGGTCATGACCGCGTCAGCGCCCAGTCTGTTTGTTTGCTGGGCACTGGTCTGCAATGCCTGCAACAAGGATGGACTTACTGCTCCAAGTTACAAAACCTTTCTCGCCGAAATCAAACTGCTCAAATCCCCAGAGGAAGTGAAGAAGGCCCGGGAGGGGGAGAAAGCAGGTTACGACCTGGAGCTTCCTTTCATCAGCTTGGATCGAGAGACGCCTAAGCACGGGACGCGCCCCTTCGAGATTGGGCACATTGATCACACAGTCCTAGATCTTCAGTTCGTCACGGAGGGCACGAGTACGCCTATGGGCAAGGCCTGCCTGACCGTCATGATTGATGCCTTCACCCGAAAAATCCTCGCGTGGGTGATAACGTTTGATCCCCCCAGCAAACGCTCCTGCATGCTGGTGATCCGTGATTGTGTTCGTCGACACGGGCGGATTCCGACAACGATTGTGGTCGACCAGGGCGCGGAGTTCAAGGGAACTTACTTTGAGCAACTTCTGGCCTACATGGGGGCCCATAAGCGCATGCGTCCAGCCAGCCATCCCCGCTTCGGCAGCATCATCGAACGCTTCTTCGGCTTGCAGAACACAGCATTCATCCACGCTCTATGTGGCAATAACAAAGCCCTGCAGAGTCCACGTCGCATGTCAAAAACCCACGATCCACGCGAGTTGGCGGTGTGGAACCTGCGCGCGTTCCGCGAGGCCTTCGAGGGCTTTCTGACTGAGTACTACCACGCGGTAGAGCATCCCGCGCTGGGCATCAGTCCGGCAAAGGCGATGGAAATCGGTTTGCTGCAGTCGGGGGCAAGGGCTCACACGCTCACCGCCTATGACCGCAATTTTCTGATCGCCACCATGCCCACTACCGACAAAGGCACGTCCAAGGTGCAGCGCGATGGTTCTTTCAAGGCCAACCGGGTGGACTACTTTGCCGATAGCTTGGTCGAATACGTGGATCAAAACCTGCCTGTTCGCTACGACCCGTTCGACCTGTCCCGGGCCTTTGTGATGGGCCGCTCAGGTTGGATCGAGGCTCGCAGCCTGCATACCCACGAACTTGCCGGACGCACTGAGAAGGAAGTCGAGGTCATTTCTCAGGAGATCAATGCGATCAATGCCCGTACAGGCATTCGAGAAAAGGAGCGGGCTCTTGCGCTGGGTGCCTATCTGCAAACGGTACGGGGCCGCGAGGCCGCTCTGCGCCTGGAAATGCAGCAGGCACGCGACCGGGAGATGCGCGCAGTCGACGAAGGCGTCGGTCTGCTCGGGACGGCTCCAGCCTACACCGGCGACACCTTGGCCATCGAACAACAGTCGGTGCAAAGCCTGGCAACGGCGGAGAGCACCTTTTCGCACATCGCGCAAGAAACATACGAGGACTTCTGATCATGCAGCACATTGATCCCAAATTTCCCCAGCACCTGTTGAACGCAAGTTCCGAAGAAAAGCTGGCGTACTTCCATCAGAAAAAGCTCGGCCATCCACACCTGACGCAAGCCTACAAGCTGGCCCTCGATTGCATTGAGTTCAGCAGCAAGGGCGAGATCGTGCCCATCATCGGCCCCACTGGGGTTGGTACTACCGAGCTTGGTAGGAAGCTGTATCGCAACTTCAATGACATGGCGCCGACTCTGGATGAGAACGGTCGTGCGCTACCCTGGGTCGGTGCCATTGGGCTGGAGGCTCCGAATACGGGAGATCGCATCGACAAGGACTACTGGAAGCGTTTGACGACGGAGATACTTCACCGTGGCGGTGACATTCTGATCGACCGGAAGGTCTATGTGCCGCCGAGTCAATTCATGTTGACTCATCCGATTCCACGTGCAGATCCTTTGCAGAAAGGCATAGATACGCTAGTTCATGCCACGGCCAACATGCTGGAGCATCGCCATACGAAAGTGGTGCTGATAAACCATGCTGACCGCCTGTTCCCAGAATCAGATCCTGCAGGCTGCAACCGCAGCCAGCAAATTCTCATGGACCTGGCGGCCCAGACCAATGCGCGGTTTGTGCTCATTGGTGGTTACCAACTTATCCGCTCATCCTGTGCACGGAACAACTGGCTGCGACGCCAGCATACGGTGCACTTCCGGCGATACGACCGCAATGATCCGGCGGAATACGGGCAGTTCCGGTCGGTGCTGGTCGATCTTCTGGCACACATGCCGACCTTGCAGCGCCTGGACAAGATCAGTGATGAATGGGTCATGCGTCTCTACATCAGCACGGTGGGTTGCATCGGCTCCATGAAACGGGTACTGCTTTTGGCGTTTCAGCATGCGCTGCGGACTGGCGAGAAGATGACGGAGGCCTTCATCCTACAGTTCGTTCTCCACAATGTTGTTGCTTTGGAGATCGCGAAGGAAGCCCGCATGGGTGAGCACCTGCTCCTGGACGTGACTTCTGCAGAGGTCGAGCAGGTACTCAATGCCGGTTCACTTCCACCGGATATGGATAAAGGCGGCGCGATTTTTGTCAACAAACCGCGCCCCAAATCACCGAATGGAGGCAAAGCTGGCTTTGGACGTCGCCGCATCGGTGAACGGAAGTCCAGCCGTGACCCGGTGGGAGGCGGAGATGACAAGTAGCACGGTGGATCCGTTCGCTGGGGACTTCAAACCCAGCCTATCGGCTGCCCTCTATCCGATCAAGATGGAGGGCAGCCTCGATGCGCCAGAAGGACTGCTTTCGTGGGTAGTCGGACTGGCCCAGGCGCATTGTGTGGGGCCACGGGCGATGTTGAAGAATTTGCTTGCAGGCTCCGAGCAATATGACGACATCTGGCGCGGCTCAACGTTCTTTGAACGGGATTGCGGAACCGTTAACGGTCTTGGCGCCTATGCCCGGATGATGGTGGAACTGCTTGGCCCTGTTTTGCCGCATGAGGTCAATCAGATGACCATGCTGGGGTTATCTCAGTTTCTGCCACGCAATGGGGAAGGACTGACTGCGAAGAGTCCAAGGTGGTGTCCACACTGCCTTTGTGATCAGGCAAGGGCATTGCAGCGACCGCATTTCCCGTTGGTGTGGTCGTTTGAGTACTACCGGGTCTGCCATATCCACCACACGGTTATGCAGGAGCATTGCCCCGCCTGTGGACACACACAGTCCTACATTCCATGCTATCCCAGCTTGTTGCATTGCGGCTCTTGTGGTGAATCTATGTTGGTACCCTTGCCTGAAGGGTTCCACATGGAAGAGCCCGTTGCATCGGAGTTCGAAAAGTGGTGTGCCACAGCGTTGGTTGACCTGGTCAGCAGATTGGATTTGCTCTGGACAGCCGGAAGCCTAGTTCATCTGCGCAGCAATATCGATGCCATCGTGGACCGGTTCACGATGGGCAACCGCAAACGGTTGTGTGAAGACATAGGCCTGCAAATCTACGCGCTCAATGGATGGGTCAACAAGGATGAGCGGCCCTCGCTCTCGGTGCTGCTGCGGTTGTGTCACGGGATCGGGCTGATGCCCGCTTGCATATTCCTGCCTGGTGCCGTTGATCATGTCACGCGGACGAGGGCGGTGTTTTCATCTTTGAGTTCGCGCGAATGCAGACCGTTACTGGGTTATCGGCAGAGGGAGCGAATTCAGAAGCAGTTGGAAGTGATTTCGGCGGACACCACCGATCACCGGGGCTTGGCTGCGATTGCTGATCAGGTTGGACTATCTCGGCATGCACTCAAGTATTGGTTTCCCAAGCACAGCAGAAGCATCGTGCATAAAAAACGCGCTTGTGAGAGTCGCAGGCTTGAACTGCAGTACAAGGAGGATCATGATTTCCTGCGAGCTGTTATTCAGCGTATGTGCGCCCAAGGCATTTATCCTAGTCGCCGTCGAGTGAATGCCGAACTTGGTACACGTAAGATTTCATTGATTCGTCCAGACATTTTTAGAGTGTACGAACGACTTCGACAATCGCCAGCTTTCGTCGTATTCTCTAGCCACCGCTCAAGCGAAACGCCTCCAATTCGAGCTCGGCAAAAAGCGGCGGATGCGTGCAACACCAAGTTCAGCAGCGTGACGCTGTAGTTGACTCGTCGGATTAATTAACCTTGAGTGTTTATCATTGTCAGCAGATCCGCGTGCAGATGGAGGATCTAGAACGTCAGTTTGGCGGATTCTTGGAATAGCTTGAGTTGCCGCAAAATCGGGATGCGCGTATCTAGTCTTTTGCGTACGTTAAGCGTCTGTTGCTCTGTGCACCAAGCAGGTCCCGGTTTGTGTACTGAGCGCGTCAATTCGGCCTCTAAATTTGCGAGTTCTTTTGGAGTGGGGGCGCGTCCATACTGCGCATGTCCTGCAATCACTAATAGGGCACTCTTTGAACTGGAGTAGCCACCCAAAGAATAAATGTCGTTCGGGAGTAACCGGTCACTGTCCGGCGTTATTGCCTACGTTACCAAACCGTGTAATGGTGAACGCAATGGATTCTCGGCGAAGTGCTGCTTCCATTGACGAGGCGTCAGTTCTGAAACTCTGGAGGCGGGGTGGTGGCCTACGCGTTGCAAGACATCAACCAGGTAGGTGTAGGGGTCAATGTCATGTAAACGGCATGTCACGATCAGGCTCTGCATGATGCCCGCGCGCTTGGCGCCCACCTCCGTCCAGCAGAATAACCAATTGCGCCTGCCCATTGGTATCGCGCGCAAGGCGCGTTCCAGATGGTTCGTATCCATGGCCACATCCGCATCGCCCAGAAACACCTGCAGTTGCGCGCGGCGCTCGCGTGCATAGGCCAATGCCTTGGTCAACGGATTGCTGGGCAGGAAGCCTTGCCGCTCGAACTGCAAATCCACCCATTCAAAGAAGTTCTGCACCAGCGGTTTGCTGTGGCTTAGACGGTGCTCTCGTTTGGCATCCCCGTAGAGGTCACGTTCACGAATGGCTTCTTCCTGGGCGTAAATCTCGCCAATTTGCTGCAGCGCCTGGCCAGCGGCCTGTGGCTCGGCCCCTAGAGCTTCAAAGAAGCCACGCCTGCAGTGCGCCCAGCATTGGGCATGCGTAATGCCGGTCTTGGCAGCGTAACGTGCATAGGCCTCATAGCCGTCAGTGAGCAACACGGCATCTGTGGCCCCTGGCAGCCCCAATGCCTGCTGTACGTGCTCGTGGCGGCGCGACTCGAAATAGGCAAAGCACACCTCATCGAGTTCGCCGTACACAGGCCAGAAGTAGGCCGCCTTCATCTTGCCGGGCCCACTGCGCCCGGCCTTGATGGGGGTCTCGTCCATTGCCTTGACCCGGCTGTTGCGGATCGACTCGAGCTGCGTGTCGTAAATCGGCTCCAGCAGGGAAATGGTCTTTTGCGCCAGTTGCGTCAGCCACGCCCGGCTGAGTTTGAAGCCCGCTTGGCTCAGGCGCTGGTGCTGCCGGTACAGCGGAATGTGCCAGGCAAACTTGTCAACAACAACGCCTGCGAGCAAGCTCACGTCAGCGCGGCTGCCCTCAATGATGCCTGTTGGCGCGCCCGCACAGTGCAGGGTTTGCGTGTCGTGGCGCTTGATGACAGAGCGCACATACTTCAGCACCACATAGGCACCGGGGCGCTGTGCCAAGCGGTGGCTGACCTTCTGGCTGACAACCTCGTACTGATCGGGCGAGAGGTCTTTGGTCTCGGGGTTGGCCAGCTCGATGGTGTGCACGGGCACCTTGGTTTCGTCAAAGAACGATGCGGGCGTGCCCTCGTCGGCAAAGTTGCTGCGGGGTTTGCGTCGCTGGTGTGCAGGGATGGTGTTGGAGTCGGAGTCGGCTTCGGGCGCATCAGTGGCAGGGAGGTCGCCCAGGAGTTGCCCCAGGTGCATTTGCTGCGCATCGGGCAAGGGTGCAAAGCGCTCGCTCTTCTTGCCAAAGAGTTGGCGTTTGAACCATTCGAGCTGCTGCTCCAGCGCGCTGATGCTGGCGGCCTGTGCTTGCAGTGTCTGCGCGATGCTCTGCGGCGACAGCCCCATGACCGTTTCGACGGTAAATGTGGGAGTGCTGGTATTGGGCATCGACATGGGCCTTATCTTGCGGCCTTTAGGGACAAAGCAAAAGAGTGCTTCTCCGGATTGAAAATGGGCACATCGTCACCTCCGCGCAGGGTGTTGGTAGCGTTTGTGGCGTCGGCGCACTTCGATGCCTTCGAGCATCAGTTTGAGCGCCGTGCAGTCGATCTCGCCACTGCCGCCTTGAACGCCTTTACGGGAGAACTTGCCGCTCTCCAAACGCTTGCACCACAGGCACCAGCCGCTGCGGTCAAAGTACAGCACCTTCATCTGTGTTTGCCGCCGGTTGATGAAAACAAACATGTGTCCGGCCAGCACATCCACTTCAAACCCCTGGCGTGCCAGAGCGTACAAGCCGTCGTAGGACTGGCGCATATCGGCAGCTTGGCCATACAGGAACACGCGAATGCGGCCCTCGGGAAAGAACATTACCGGCGTACCAGATGCAAACTCATGCCCGAGCCGAGTTCGATGCGTAACTCCATGGCTCCATTGCCGCTGCCGTGCACTCCAGCAAGGTCGCCCAGATCAACGAACGCCGCCTTCGGCACGGTGGTGGGGGCTACCTTGTTCGTTCGCAGCGGGGACGCGATTCCCCTCTGTTTATTCCTAAGCGTGCGTCGGCGAGCAAGGCTGCTGCGACTGATGCCTTCGCGGCTGCAAAATTCATCTATCGTCAATCCAGCGCGGTCAAAACGATCCAGTACCTCAGCCCAAGTCTGTTCACTCAACACTGCACGCCTGAGCACGCTCTGCGTCTCTTCCATATCCGACCCCGTCCTGTTTGTTGATCAGGGCGCATTCTTTGGTACCTGCAATCAGTTCGCAAGAACGCCGGACAGTGACCGGTTACAGTGCGTCAGCACCACCCAGCGTTTGAGGCTGTAATCCAGTGCTTTTGCCGTCGCAGAGCCATTGGGGACCTTGCTTCGTTGCAATAACAGCCACTGATGCAGTGCATCGGCAACCGGTTTGGCCCTGTCCTGTCGAATCTTCTTGCGCTCCTCGGCGCTGAGCGCCTTTGCATCGCGCTCCACGTCATACAGTAGTTCAAAGAATTTAAGGCCCTCAGCAGCAATCAGGCTGCTGTGATTGGCATGCAGTTCAAACAGCTTTCTGCGGGCATGGGCCATGCAGCCGGACTCCGTGATGCCCTTGGTAAACAGCGCCTTGTAAGCCGCGTAGTCATCGCAAACCAGCGTGCCACTCCAGCCACCGTCAGCATCGGACTTGCCCAGGAATGCTCGGGCATGCTCGCCGGCACGGGACTCACAGAAGTCGTACACCACAGCCCGCGTGGACTCGAAGGCGCCCGGTGCATAGGCCCAGAGGTAAGCACGATGCGTCTTCTTGTTGCCCGGCTTGAGCATCGGGATCGGCGTTTCATCCGCATGCAGGATCGCGTGGCTCAGTACCGCTTGCTTGAGCGCATCTACCAATGGCTGCAACTGCACGCCGCACATGCCAACCCACGCACCCAATGTGGAGCGTGCTATCTCCAGACCCGCACGACCAAAGATCTTCTCCTGGCGGTACAGGGGCAGATGGTCCGCATACTTGGCCACCAATACCTGGGCCAGCAATCCTGCTGTAGGGATGCCCTTGTCGATGACTTGTGGGGGAACTGGTGCTTGGATCAAGGTCTCGCAACTGGCGCAGGCCCATTTGCCGCGCACATGGCGCTCTACCGTGAACACGCCGGGTGTGTAGTCCAGCTTCTCGGACACATCCTCGCCAATGCGCTTGCGTTGGCAGCCGCACTGGCAGGTGGTGGAGTCGGGTTCGTGGTGGACGTCCACGCGCGGCAGGTTGGCTGGCAGGGCTGCACGCTTGGGCTTCTTGGGTGGCTCGGTGTCCGCCTTGGGTGATGTGAGGTTCTTGAGTTCCTGCTCAACGGCGGCCAGGTCTTCGTCAAAGGCCTCTTCCAGCAGGCTGACTTGGGTACTGTCGACTTGCTCGCTGCTGCGACCAAACCGGTGGCGTTTGAGCACTGCCATCTCATGTGTGAGCAGATCAATCTTGGTCTGACGGTACACCAGTTCCTTGGCATCGCTGCTTGATGCCTGGTCCAGTTTCGCGATGTGCTGGTCTTGCTGTGCCACTTTGCTCATCAGGCCCGTGAGCAATTCGCGCAATTGGCTAAATACGCCCATCCCCTCTACAGGGACTTCCAGTTAAAGCAAGAGCGGATTTTTTTCTACCTTTTCGCATTCCCACATTTGAAATCTGACCAGTTGACGTTTGCTCGGGAGAGATACCAAGCAAGGACAGACTGCACATCTACAGGCGGGCTTGTTTCGGTGGGTTTCACCGAGGCCCCAGATACGAACCGCTCAGCAGGACTCCATTCGAAAAGCGTGATCAGGCACAGCCTGCCACTGAGGGAATGTCGAGTTCATCTGCTGCCGGTCTGACCTGTGGTGAGCATCTTCGAGCGCACGTCTGTTGGCAAAAAATCAATATTTTGGTTGCGCGATCTGACTGTGCCTAGGCAACTGACACTGCACCCGGATAGGTTGGGACGTGATCAGGGTCGAACGTTGTTCCCCTTGTCAGCACGCTCCAAAGTATTCTGGCATTTTTGTTGGCCAGCGCTACGACCGTTTTTTGCCAGCCAATGCGCTCCTTGAGTTGCAGCAGCCACTTGCTAATGCGGTCGCTACGTTTGCCTGCACTCATGACGGCGGACTTCGCCCCCTGAATGAGCAGGGTACGCAAGTAGGTGTCGCCACGTTTGGTGATGCCACCAAGCTTGGCTTTGCCTCCCGTTGAATTCTGACTCGGCGCCAGGCCAAGCCAGGCCCCGAATTGCCTGGCACTGTGGAACTGGGCGAAATCGCCCACCGTCGATACCAGTGCGGATGCCGTCAGCGGACCTATCCCAAGCAATTGGGCGGCCTTCTTTGCCTGCTCATCACTCTTGACGTGGGCGCAGATCCGTTCGTCGCACCAGGCTATTTCCTTGTCAAGTTCTGTGTAGTGTGAATTCGCACGGTCAAGTGCTAAACGCGCCACCGTTGGCAACTCGTTGCTGGCGTCCTCAAGGACCTCTTGTATCGTAACCGGTCACTGTCCGGCGTTATTGCCTACGTTACCAAACCGTGTAATGGTGAACGCAATGGATTCTCGGCGAAGTGCTGCTTCCATTGACGAGGCGTCAGTTCTGAAACTCTGGAGGCGGGGTGGTGGCCTACGCGTTGCAAGACATCAACCAGGTAGGTGTAGGGGTCAATGTCATGTAAACGGCATGTCACGATCAGGCTCTGCATGATGCCCGCGCGCTTGGCGCCCACCTCCGTCCAGCAGAATAACCAATTGCGCCTGCCCATTGGTATCGCGCGCAAGGCGCGTTCCAGATGGTTCGTATCCATGGCCACATCCGCATCGCCCAGAAACACCTGCAGTTGCGCGCGGCGCTCGCGTGCATAGGCCAATGCCTTGGTCAACGGATTGCTGGGCAGGAAGCCTTGCCGCTCGAACTGCAAATCCACCCATTCAAAGAAGTTCTGCACCAGCGGTTTGCTGTGGCTTAGACGGTGCTCTCGTTTGGCATCCCCGTAGAGGTCACGTTCACGAATGGCTTCTTCCTGGGCGTAAATCTCGCCAATTTGCTGCAGCGCCTGGCCAGCGGCCTGTGGCTCGGCCCCTAGAGCTTCAAAGAAGCCACGCCTGCAGTGCGCCCAGCATTGGGCATGCGTAATGCCGGTCTTGGCAGCGTAACGTGCATAGGCCTCATAGCCGTCAGTGAGCAACACGGCATCTGTGGCCCCTGGCAGCCCCAATGCCTGCTGTACGTGCTCGTGGCGGCGCGACTCGAAATAGGCAAAGCACACCTCATCGAGTTCGCCGTACACAGGCCAGAAGTAGGCCGCCTTCATCTTGCCGGGCCCACTGCGCCCGGCCTTGATGGGGGTCTCGTCCATTGCCTTGACCCGGCTGTTGCGGATCGACTCGAGCTGCGTGTCGTAAATCGGCTCCAGCAGGGAAATGGTCTTTTGCGCCAGTTGCGTCAGCCACGCCCGGCTGAGTTTGAAGCCCGCTTGGCTCAGGCGCTGGTGCTGCCGGTACAGCGGAATGTGCCAGGCAAACTTGTCAACAACAACGCCTGCGAGCAAGCTCACGTCAGCGCGGCTGCCCTCAATGATGCCTGTTGGCGCGCCCGCACAGTGCAGGGTTTGCGTGTCGTGGCGCTTGATGACAGAGCGCACATACTTCAGCACCACATAGGCACCGGGGCGCTGTGCCAAGCGGTGGCTGACCTTCTGGCTGACAACCTCGTACTGATCGGGCGAGAGGTCTTTGGTCTCGGGGTTGGCCAGCTCGATGGTGTGCACGGGCACCTTGGTTTCGTCAAAGAACGATGCGGGCGTGCCCTCGTCGGCAAAGTTGCTGCGGGGTTTGCGTCGCTGGTGTGCAGGGATGGTGTTGGAGTCGGAGTCGGCTTCGGGCGCATCAGTGGCAGGGAGGTCGCCCAGGAGTTGCCCCAGGTGCATTTGCTGCGCATCGGGCAAGGGTGCAAAGCGCTCGCTCTTCTTGCCAAAGAGTTGGCGTTTGAACCATTCGAGCTGCTGCTCCAGCGCGCTGATGCTGGCGGCCTGTGCTTGCAGTGTCTGCGCGATGCTCTGCGGCGACAGCCCCATGACCGTTTCGACGGTAAATGTGGGAGTGCTGGTATTGGGCATCGACATGGGCCTTATCTTGCGGCCTTTAGGGACAAAGCAAAAGAGTGCTTCTCCGGATTGAAAATGGGCACATCGTCACCTCCGCGCAGGGTGTTGGTAGCGTTTGTGGCGTCGGCGCACTTCGATGCCTTCGAGCATCAGTTTGAGCGCCGTGCAGTCGATCTCGCCACTGCCGCCTTGAACGCCTTTACGGGAGAACTTGCCGCTCTCCAAACGCTTGCACCACAGGCACCAGCCGCTGCGGTCAAAGTACAGCACCTTCATCTGTGTTTGCCGCCGGTTGATGAAAACAAACATGTGTCCGGCCAGCACATCCACTTCAAACCCCTGGCGTGCCAGAGCGTACAAGCCGTCGTAGGACTGGCGCATATCGGCAGCTTGGCCATACAGGAACACGCGAATGCGGCCCTCGGGAAAGAACATTACCGGCGTACCAGATGCAAACTCATGCCCGAGCCGAGTTCGATGCGTAACTCCATGGCTCCATTGCCGCTGCCGTGCACTCCAGCAAGGTCGCCCAGATCAACGAACGCCGCCTTCGGCACGGTGGTGGGGGCTACCTTGTTCGTTCGCAGCGGGGACGCGATTCCCCTCTGTTTATTCCTAAGCGTGCGTCGGCGAGCAAGGCTGCTGCGACTGATGCCTTCGCGGCTGCAAAATTCATCTATCGTCAATCCAGCGCGGTCAAAACGATCCAGTACCTCAGCCCAAGTCTGTTCACTCAACACTGCACGCCTGAGCACGCTCTGCGTCTCTTCCATATCCGACCCCGTCCTGTTTGTTGATCAGGGCGCATTCTTTGGTACCTGCAATCAGTTCGCAAGAACGCCGGACAGTGACCGGTTACAGATGATCGATCATGAGAGCGCCTCGACAATCGCCTCATGCGTGCGACGAAGCCGGAGTGAAACGCGGCGCCAGTCGCCTGTTCCGACCGTGATGCAACGAACGTAATCTTCTTCGTCGAAAAGATCTAAGAGCTTCTCCCGGACCTTGGCCTGGTGTTGAGCGATCAAGGCTCGTGGGAATTTCGCCAGTGAAGTCGCCTGTGCTTCAAAGACCGCTCGATTGATCGGTCCGCGTTTACTTGCGTAGGCGGGATTGCGTCGGAATGCGTATTTGCCTAGGACACGAATCGCGTTCTCCATGGCGAGGTCGAATTTGTTATGCATATCGACGAGCTGGCTGTCGGCAAAGCTTGGGCCGCTTGCTGGCCGGCCGTCGATACGCTTCGTGAAGTCGGCGAGATAGGCATCAAGGCTCGAGAACTGTCGGTAGACTTCTTGGTCGAAATCCAGGAAGGCACAAAATCGAAGTGCCAGCTCCCGGTTCATCATCCGGCCGGTGTCGCGCACCCAACGCGATGGGTCTTCAGGGTCCTTGCGAAAGAAATTCCGCACAGTCGCCTCATCGAATGACGGAAGCTCGGACAACTCCAGCAGGAATTGACGCGACCGCTTGCGGCTCATCGCGTGGCGAATCTCCTGGGTGGAGAGGGGGCTGCCCAGAGTGTTTACTCTACTGAAGATGTCGTACTTAACCTCATCGGGTGTCTGCGGTTCGATGATGTGGACGACGATCTGCGCGCTCCGGAAGCGTCGCATCGAAGCTTGATCGAGCTGCCCATATTTGAGGCCATCGAGATCCTTGAGGTACTCGAGATCGGCGGCGCTGAGTTCGTGACCATCGGCCATGAATAGAGAGATCGTCGACAGGCGCTGCACCCCGTCGACGACTTGGTAAGTGGCATCTTCCTCTTGATTGAAGTAGAACGCGGGCAATGGGATCCCGAGCAAGATGGACTCGATGAGACGGGTCCGCTGGCGACGCTTCCAGACGTATTCGCGTTGGAAGTCGGGGGACAGGTCTATTTCGTTCATCCGGATTTGATCGACGACTTCCCTAAGGGTGAAGTTCTTCGTCGTGATCCGGATCTTCGACGGATTCCACGGCTGGACGTTGAAATCCGCCCCTCCCGTGTCTTCGTCATCGACGGCATCTGGAGCGATTTCGTAGTCGCCATCAAATGGCGGATTAATGTCAGGTGTCATAGCTTGGTGACGACATGGAAGGTCTCTGTGGGTCGCGCGGAGGCCCATGAGCGGGTTATGGGCGCGATCGTTGAAATGCCATTGTGCACCCTGTAGCCATCGATGGCCTGCGGAAGGGCTGCCAGCGCCTAGCCAAAGGGTACATCGCCGCGAGCGCAATAGCTGTTTGTACTTCGCACACCGTGCTACAGGGCGATGTCTAACGTCCTTCGTGACCGACGGCACCCATCACTGATGGGGTTCTGGGGAGTGGCTACTGGCTAGACTGAAAGTACCTTGCGAACGACCGCTTGCAGGCGCCGAATTCGAGGAGGCGAAGGACCGCAACGGGTCGGAAGCATATCTGTGCCGCACGGAACCATAAGCGTTCCGTTTTGAAAATCGCTTTTAGATGAATCTGCGTCAGCAACGGGCTTTTTGACAGAAAACTGCCGCGTTTCAGCCTGAAACGTGAGGCTTTCCGAAGTCACAGGTTGGAAGCATAAATGTTCCGCCCCCAAATGGAAGCATAAGTGGGCCTAAACGGCCCACTTATCGTTCCAGTGACAAACAGTGTGTTTTTGAATCGTAAAAATGGTGCGGCTGGCGGGGATCGAACCCACGACCCTTGGCTTCGGAGGCCAATACTCTATCCACTGAGCTACAGCCGCAAGAGTGCATGGATTGTAGGTGGTTTCAGAAGGCCGACCGCTATAATTGCCAGCAGTTTGAAAGCCCCCGATTAATTTGAGGACACCCATGAGCGACAACAGCCAAGCAACTGCGCACGAAGAAGACCACACGGGCCCCGTCAAAACCCCCAAGCAATTGCTGTTGGCGGCATTTTTCTCGTTTGTCATTCCGATCTTCGTGATCATTGGTTTGGTGTATTACGTGACCTCGGCCAACAAGCCTGCTGCAGGCTCTGTGAATGTAGAAAAGGCTACTGCCGAGCGCATTCAAAAGGTCGGCATGGTAGAGATCCGCGATGCCAACCGCGAGATGAAGTCCGGTGAAGAGGTCTACAAAGCCCAGTGCGCGGCCTGCCATGCAGTGGGCGCCGCCGGCGCGCCTAAGTTTGGCGATGCGGGCGCTTGGGGTGCACGCGTCAAGACGGGCTTCGATGCTCTGTACAACTCGGCCATCAAGGGCAAAGGCGCGATGGGTGCGCAGGCAGGCGGCGATTTTTCTGACTATGAGATCGGGCGCGCTGTTGTGTTCCTGGCGAACGCGGGTGGCGGCAAATTCGACGAGCCGAAGAAGCCAGAGCCGGCGGCGAAGTAATCTTTCGCCCCATCAAAAAAGCCGACGCAAGTCGGCTTTTTTTGTTTCTAGCTCTTATGTAGCTTGCGCTCTCTGCTATTTATTTGATAGCAATATTCAAATCAGGCATGGGCTGTAAGCGGGCTGCGCACAAACCGGAAATGCGCAGCCAACCAGTCACTGGTGATTTCGCTGGGCACCCACACACCCTGCTCGACATGGGCGGCTGCGTGGGCCATATCCGCGGTGTGAACCAGTCCAATGCCCAATGTGGTTTGCAGGTACAGCAAGCCTTGCTCGTCGATATAGCTTTCCAACACAGACACAGGTGCACCCGTATGGGCGCGAACTTGTCCGTCAGGTTGAATGCGCCAGATCCAGGGCGTGTGCATCAGTTCGACATACACCCGCTGCGGCCCGTTCTGAAAGTACCAGCAACCCGATGCATCGGCGGCATAGTTCCGTTGGATAAAGTCGATCAGTTTTTCATGTTGCAAGCGGCTACCTCGTGCTTCCAAAACATGGGAGGCAAAGGCCCCACTGGCCTGCGCGGCGTCATCCCGCAGGTACCAATCGCCGCGTCCATCCAGCCCTAGCCAGCCATAGCAATCAGGCACGTTCGGCCACTTGGCCATGGCTTGTTTCACGATGTCATCCATGGGCGCGCTCCCCGCCAGGCAATGCTGAAGCGAGCCAGTTGCCCACCGCCTCTGGCATGGTACGCACATGACCCGGCACGTTTCCGTGTGGGAATCCGACATGGCCTCCATGCGCTGGTTGCCACAAGGTCACAAAGTCGCCAACATCAGCCTGCGAGGGAAGACTCCACGCAGGCACAAAGGGATCGTTGCGCGCATTCACCACCAGCGCAGGTATGCGAATGCGTGGCAAGTGCGGCTTGGCGGAGCCGCGGGCCCAATAGTCTTCGGTACTGCTGAAGCCGTGGAGGGGCGCAGTGAACAGATTGTCAAACTCGTAGAGGTCTTTGGCGGCGCGCAAGGCGTCGCCATCAAACAAGCCGGGGAACTGGGCCAGCTTTTGCAGCGCCTTGGGGACCATAGTGTTTAAGAACATGCGGGTGTACACCCACCGGTTGAAGCCGCGTCCGATGGCGTAGCCGCCTGCGGCAAGGTCGATGGGCGAACACACGGCCGCAACAGCTTGGGCCGTTTGGCCTGCTGTGTCACCGGCCTCCTCGGCCCATCGCAGCAGGGCATTGCCGCCCAAGGACACGCCGGCTGCGATGATGGGGCCCTGATGGCGTTTGCGGAACTGGTCGAGGATCCAGCCTATTTCTTCATAGTCTCCGGAGTGGTAGGCGCGTGGCGCCAGATTCAGCTCGCCGCTACAGCCCCGAAAATGGGGCACGGCGTAGGCATATCCCTGTGCGTGGGCATAGTCCGCAAAGGCTTCGGCGTAATGGCTGCGCGAGCTTCCCTCGAGCCCGTGAAACAGCACCAGGAGCGGGCGCTCTGCCAGTGCTGGTGTGACCAGCCAATCCACATCCACAAAGTCTTGGTCGGGGGTGCTCCAGCGCTCCCGGCGGTATTCCGGATACGGGCCGAAGACGCGTCGCGAGTACAAGGCCGGCCAAATGGTCTGGAGATTGCCACCCGGCAACCAAGCGGGCGCTACATAATTCATAGCGTTTGGCGCTTTTTTCATGGGCGTGCTGCCGCTATTCAATGGAGAACCTGTGGTGTTTGATGGTGCTGGGCTGCATCTTCAGGGCTCCCCGGGCTCGCGTGGTGTACGACGAGCCGCCAGCCTTGCGGAGTCTTGTGGTAGACGTTAGTAGCAACAACATGCGCTTTGCTAGGGCCTTCGGGCGTAAGAATCTCCACGGTTTCCAGCACATGGTGAACCGCACTGGCCAGGGACTCCACCCGACGAATATGTTCCGGCTTCACATGGATTGCCCCCCCGTGCGCGAACATCGCCTCGAATGCGGCGCGGATCGCACCCACGCCGATCAATCGGGTACCACCAGGATGGATACACGCGATGTCATCTTCGTCCGCCCAACATGCCATCAGCTTGTCGATGTCGCCAAGCTGCATCGCTTCGTAGAAAGCGGCTTCAATTTCATCAGGCGTTCCGCCCATAGCGGCGTGCATTTTTGCTTGGTTTTTAGGCATATTCACATTCTCGCGTATCTGTCATGGTCCTGAAGGGTCAGGGGACAGTAGGATGAGCACTTCAGTTCAGGAGTTTTTCATGGTGTATCGATACACAGCCCACAAAGGGAATTTGTTTGCACGGTTCACAGCGTATGCAGCCGCACTCGGATTTGCGCTGGTTTTGTCAGGCTGTGGGTACAACGAGTTTCAGCGCTTGGATGAACAGTCCAAGGCTGCTTGGAGCGAAGTGCTCAACCAATACCAGCGGCGCGCTGACCTGGTGCCCAACATCGTGGCCACCGTTAAGGGGGAAGCCGCTTTCGAGCAGGATACCCTTACCAAAGTGGTGGAGGCTCGCGCTAAGGCAACCAGCATGCAAGTGACTCCAGAGACTTTGAATAATCCGGAGGCTTTTTCCAAGTTTCAGAAGGCCCAGGGAGAACTGGGTGGAGCTTTGAGCCGACTGCTGGTAGTGAGCGAGCAGTATCCCAACTTGAAGGCGAACCAAGGCTTTAGTGATCTGCGTGTCCAACTGGAAGGAACCGAAAACCGCATCACGGTGGCCCGTAATCGTTACATCCAAAGTGTGCAGGACTACAACATCCTCGCGCGTAGCTTTCCTAGCAACCTCACGGCGTCCGTCCTAGGTTATCAGCCAAAACCCACTTTAGCGGTGGCGAATGAAGCAGCCATCACCGTACCACCGACCGTGGACTTCGAGAAGAAATAGCATGGAACTGTGGAACCGATGGTCGCGCGGCCTCGTTACCTTGCTTTTTGGCATGGTGATGTGGGGCGTCGGGCTGGGGTCGCATGCCGCGAGTGTGATCGCCGTTCCTGCACTTCAGGCCCGGGTCATGGATACCAGTGGCACTTTACAAGCCGAGGAAATTCGGCAACTTGAAGCGGAGTTGGCTGCAATCGAGACGGATACAGGTAGCCAGTTGGTCATCTGGCTTTTGCCCAGCAGTGGCGCCGAGGACATTGCAGCGTTGGCCAACAGGGTGGCTAATGAGTGGAAGGTCGGTCGAAAGCTGGAGGGTGACGGCCTGCTGATCCTCGTAGCCAAGAACGACCGGCGGATTCGCATTGAAGTGGCCAAGGCTCTCGAAGGAGCCATTCCTGACGTGATGGCAGGGCGCGTGATCCAACAGCAAATGGCTCCACGTTTTGCGGCGGGAGACTACGTTGGCGGATTACGCAATGGCGTGGCGGCTTTGGCATCTTTGATAAAAGCGGAAGGGCTACCTGCCCCGCAAGGGCCTTCTGGTTCCGGGGCACACGCGCAGAGCTTCAATTGGGTGGAACTTGGCGTATTTGTCTTCTTTGCCTCTGCCATCGGAGGCACGATGGCCCGGCGGGCCTTGGGCACTCGTCTTGGCTCTGCTGTGGTCGGAGTTTTATCGGCTGCATTGGTGTTTTATGTCACTCAATGGTGGCTGAGCTGCCTGATTGCGGGCGTAGGCGGCTTTATGCTTTCGATCATGATGAGTCGCGCTAGCACCAGATCTATGGGTCACCATGCATCGGGCTTGTCTTTTGGCACCGGCACCACCTTCGGGCACGATGCGGGCGGCTCCTCTGCCGGTAACTTCAGATCGGGAGGCGGCGGCAGTTTTGGCGGTGGTGGCGCCTCAGGAGGTTGGTAATGGAAATCCGCCTGCTTCGATGGATTAGACATCGCTGGTTGGACGACGCAGCCCTTCGACTCCCTCACGGGATTGTCGAGCGCTTGGCCGAAGGAATTCGGCATTGTGAGCAGGGTCACAGCGCACAGGTTAGCCTACATATCGAAAGTTCGTTGCCAACTTCCTACTTGTGGCGCAAGCAAGAAATGTCGGCACTGCTAGAAATACGTGCAAAGGATTTGTTTGCGTCCAAAGGCATTTGGGATACCGAAGAAAACAACGGCCTGCTCATCTATCTTTGTCTAGCTGAACGTTCCGTGGAGCTTGTCTTTGATCGCGCAATACAACGTGCTATTGCTGCCGCCGAGTGGAAGTCAATGCTGTCTCGAATGGCACAGCATGTGCAATCAAGCGATATTGAAGTGGGCATGCTCGAGTTGCTGGGTGAGATGTCGACGTTGCTGGCCGAACACTTTCCCGTCACTCAAGGTAGAACACTGACGAACGAGATCAGCGACACACCTACCCTCCAGTAGTGATGTTCAGCCCATAAAAAAAGCCACCCGAGGGTGGCTTTTTTGTTCAAGCAACAGAGCTTATTTCTTTTTCAAGAACTTGCGTGCTGCCGAGATCTCTGCGGCCATCACGGCGATTTCAGATTGGATACGGGCGATGTCGATTTCGCTCTTGGCGTTCTTCAAGGCCTCTTCCGCAGCCGCTTTGGCAGCATTGGATTTTTCCTCGTCGAGATCCCTGCCTCGAATGGCCGTGTCAGACAACACTGTCACGCAGTTAGGTTGCACTTCCAACAGACCACCGGCTACGAACACAAACTCTTCGCTGCCATCGGCTTTTTGAATGCGCACCGAGCCGGGCTTGATGCGCGTGATCAGGGGCGTGTGGCGGGGCTTGATGCCCAGCTCGCCAGCCTCACCGGGAAGCGCCACGAAGACGGCTTCACCGGAGAAGATGGACTCTTCTGCACTGACCACATCAACGTGGATGGTGTTCATGACTTAGACCTTCTTGGCTTTTTCGAACGCTTCGTCGATCGTACCGACCATGTAGAACGCTTGTTCTGGCAGGTGGTCGCATTCGCCGGCAACGATCATCTTGAAACCACGGATGGTTTCAGCCAATGTCACGTATTTACCAGGAGAGCCGGTAAACACTTCAGCCACGTGGAAAGGCTGGGACAGGAAACGCTGGATCTTACGAGCGCGTGCCACAGTCAGCTTGTCTTCAGGGGCCAATTCGTCCATACCCAGAATCGCGATGATGTCGCGCAATTCCTTGTAGCGCTGCAGAGTACCTTGCACTGCGCGGGCAGTGTTGTAGTGCTCTTCACCCACCACGTTAGGGTCCAACTGGCGGCTGGTGGAGTCCAAAGGATCCACAGCGGGGTAGATACCCAAAGAAGCGATATCACGGGACAACACCACGGTGGAGTCCAAGTGAGCGAAGGTGGTCGCTGGGGATGGATCGGTCAAGTCATCGGCAGGCACGTAAACGGCTTGGATGGAAGTGATGGAACCCACTTTGGTAGAAGTAATACGCTCTTGCAGACGGCCCATTTCTTCAGCCAGCGTAGGCTGGTAGCCCACGGCGGAAGGCATACGACCCAACAGAGCGGACACTTCGGTACCGGCCAAAGTGTAACGGTAGATGTTGTCCACGAAGAACAGCACGTCACGGCCTTCGTCACGGAAAGATTCCGCAATGGTCAAACCGGTCAACGCCACGCGCAAACGGTTGCCTGGTGGCTCGTTCATCTGGCCGTACACCATCGCCACTTTGGACTTGGGCAGGTCTTCCAGATTCACAACGCCGGAGTCAGCCATTTCGTGATAGAAGTCGTTACCTTCACGAGTACGCTCACCCACACCGGCAAACACGGACAAACCGCTGTGTGCCTTGGCGATGTTATTGATCAGTTCCATCATGTTCACGGTCTTGCCCACACCGGCACCACCGAACAGACCGACCTTACCGCCCTTAGCGAACGGGCATACCAAGTCAATCACCTTGATGCCGGTTTCCAGCAACTCTTGCGATGGGCTCAGCTCATCGTAAGTAGGCGCCTTGCGGTGGATAGATGCTGTCAGCTCGGAAGCTACAGGACCACGTTCGTCGATGGGGGCGCCCAGCACGTCCATGATGCGACCCAGAGTAGCCTGGCCCACGGGGACCATGATCGGCTTCTCGGTGTTAGACACGATCATGCCGCGGCGCAGGCCGTCGGAAGATCCCAAAGCGATGGTACGGACGATGCCGTCACCCAGCTGCTGCTGAACTTCCAGCGTCAGGGTAGAGCCTTCCATCTTCAGCGCGTCATAAATGCCGGGCATCTTGTCACGTGGGAACTCAACGTCCACCACCGCGCCAATACACTGAACAATTTTTCCCTGGACTTGGGAGTTAGCTTGAGCCATTTTTCGCTCCAAAAATTAAATCTTTAACAAAAACTCGGATGCTTCCGTGCGGACCGGTTTACACCGCCGCGGCACCGGCCACGATTTCCGACAACTCTTTGGTAATGGCGGCTTGGCGGGTCTTGTTGTAGACCAGCTTCAGTTCCCCAATCACGCTTCCGGCGTTGTCTGTCGCAGCCTTCATGGCCACCATGCGCGCTGATTGCTCAGACGCCATGTTTTCGGCCACTGCCTGGTACACCAGTGCTTCGACGTAACGGGTCAACAGATCGTCAATCACCGCTTGCGCATCGGGTTCGTAGATGTAATCCCAAGCGTGGTGGGAACCACTGGCTTGGGATTCAGCTTCCATCTGCGCAGCAGACAGAGGCAACAACTGTTGAACCACGGGTTCCTGCTTCATGGTGTTGATGAACTTGGTGTAGCACAGGTACACCGCATTCACTTCACCCTTGACGTACGCATCCAGCAATACTTTGACAGGCCCGATCAGCTTGTCGAGGTGGGGCGTATCGCCCAACTGGGTAGCGTGCGAAACCACTTTGGCGCCCACACGGTTCAAGAAACCCAAGCCCTTGTTACCGATCGCGACTGCTTGCGCCGAAACGCCTGCAGCCTGCAAATCACGCAGCTTGCCGGTCACGGAACGCAGCACGTTGGTGTTCATGCCACCGCACAGACCCTTGTCTGTGGTGACGACGATAAACCCGGAGGTCTTAGCGTCGTTGGTCTGCATGAATGCGTGCGTGTATTCCGGATTGGCCTTGCCGAGGTTGGTAGCAATATTGCGAATCTTGTCGCTATACGGACGGGCAGCCCGCATCCGGTCCTGCGCCTTGCGCATTTTGGATGCAGCCACCATTTCCATGGCCTTGGTGATCTTCTTGGTGTTTTCCACCGATTTGATCTTGCCGCGTATTTCCTTACCTGCTGCCATACAAGGCTCCTTGGGTCATCAGGTCGGAATTAGGCGAAAGACTTCTTGAACGCAGCAATTGCGGCATTCAATTCAGCTTCAGCATCCTTGTCCATGGCCTTGTCTGCTTCCAGCTTGGCCAACAGGGCAGCGTGCTTGTCCTTCAGGAAAGCATGCAGGCCGTGTTCGAACGCCAGCACCTTTTTCACTTCGATGTCGTCCATGAAGCCCTTGTTCACGGCAAACAGCGTAGCGCCCATCAAGCTGATGGTCAGGGGGCTGTATTGGGCTTGCTTCAGCAACTCAGTCACGCGGGCACCACGGTCCAACTGCTTACGGGTAGCTTCGTCCAGATCGGAAGCGAACTGCGCGAACGCAGCCAGTTCACGGTACTGGGCCAAGTCGGTACGGATACCACCGGACAGGTTCTTCACCAACTTGGTTTGCGCTGCACCACCCACGCGGGACACGGAGATACCGGCGTTGATAGCGGGGCGGATACCGGCGTTGAACAACGACGTTTCCAAGAAGATCTGACCGTCCGTGATGGAAATCACGTTGGTAGGAACGAAAGCAGACACGTCACCCGCTTGGGTTTCGATGATGGGCAACGCGGTCAAAGAACCGGTCTTGCCCTTCACGGCGCCCTTGGTGAACGCTTCCACGTAGTCGGCGTTCACGCGAGCTGCGCGTTCCAGCAAACGGCTGTGGAGATAGAACACGTCGCCGGGGTAGGCTTCGCGGCCTGGTGGACGACGCAACAGCAAGGAAACTTGGCGATATGCCACAGCTTGCTTCGACAAGTCGTCGTACACGATCAAAGCGTCTTCGCCACGGTCACGGAAGTACTCGCCCATGGTGCAGCCAGAGTAGGCAGACACGTACTGCATTGCTGCAGATTCAGAGGCGGTAGCAGCCACCACGATGGTGTATTCCATGGCACCGGCTTGTTCCAGCGCGCGCACCACGTTCTTGACAGAAGAAGCCTTCTGACCGATCGCAACGTACACGCAGGTCATGTTCTGACCCTTCTGGTTGATGATCGCGTCAATTGCCACGGCAGTCTTGCCGGTCTGACGGTCACCAATGATCAATTCACGCTGACCACGGCCGACGGGAACCATGGAGTCGATAGACTTCAGGCCGGTCTGCATTGGCTGGCTCACGGATTCGCGGGCGATCACACCAGGTGCCACCTTTTCGATCACGTCAGTCATTTTGGCGTTGATAGGGCCTTTGCCGTCGATGGGCTGACCCAAAGCGTTGACCACGCGACCACGCAACTCGGGACCCACGGGCACTTCCAAGATGCGGCCTGTGCATTTCACAGTGTCGCCTTCAGAGATGTGCTCGTACTCACCCAAGATCACGGAACCCACGGAATCACGTTCCAAGTTCAGTGCCAAGCCGTAGGTGGGCAAGCCATCGCTACCAGCGGGGAATTCCAACATTTCGCCCTGCATCACGTCGGACAGACCGTGAATGCGGCAGATACCGTCGGTCACAGAAACCACGGTACCCTGGTTGCGGATGTCTGCGCTCGCGGACAAACCGTCAATGCGGCTCTTGATCAATTCAGAAATTTCTGCGGGATTGAGTTGCATGACTCTTTCCTTCTTTCTTTGGTTGGGCTGTCAGCGAAAGGCCAGGCCTTACGCTGAAAGAGCCACTTTCATTTGTTCCAGACGGGCCTTGACGGATGTGTCAAGAACTTCGTCACCCACCACCACGCGGATACCGCCGATCAATTCAGCGTCCAACTCAACAGAAAGGTTGAGTTTGCGGCCGAAACGCTTCTCGAGAGAAGCGGCGACTTCCGCCAATGCAGCTGCATCGATCGGGAAGGCGCTGTACACAACGGCATCAGAAAAGCCGCCTTGGGCGTTCTTCAGTGCACGGAACTGGGCTGCGATTTCCGGCAACGCGGCGAGGCGTCCGTTATCGATCACAGTGCGCAGGAAGTTCTTTCCCTGCTCAGGCAGTGCAGCCTTGATAACACCTGCAACCAAGTCAAAGACTTGGTTGTTGGAGCTATTGGGGTTGCCGGCGAATTGCTGGAGTTGGCTGTTTTGCGCAACTTCAGCAAGTTCGTCCAGCCACACAGCTGCAGCGCTCAAGTCCGCTTGCGTAGCCTTGAACAAAGCTTCGGCATAAGGCCTGGCGATGGTGGCAAGTTCAGCCATGTGATTCCCTTACAGCTCAGTCTTCAGGCGCGACAGCAAATCTGCGTGCACACCAGCATTGACTTCCTTGCGCAGGATCTGCTCAGCACCTTTGACGGCGAGAGCGGCGACCTGTTCACGCAAAGCGTCCCGGGCCTTCACGGACTGCTGCTCGGCTTCAGCCTTTGCAGCGGCAATGATGCGGTTGCCTTCTTCCACGGCGCGAGCCTTGGCTTCTTCGACAATCGTCTGGGCACGGCGCTCGGCATCAGCCAAGCGGGTTGCAGTTTCATTGCGTGATGTAGCCAGTTCGGCTTCCACGCGCTTGTTGGCATTGGCGAGTTCCGCCTTTGCCTTGTCGGCGGCAGCAAGGCCGTCGGCGATTTTCTGTGCCCGCTCGTCCAGTGCTTTTGTGATCGGGGGCCACACGAATTTCATCGTGAACCACACCAGGATCGCAAAAACGATAGCCTGCAGGAACAGGGTAGCGTTGATGTTCACGGTTTGATTCCTTCTCTAACGTGAAGGGCCGTTGATTACTTCAGAACGAAGGGGTTGGCGAATGCGAACAGCAGAGCGATAGCAACACCGATCAGGAACGCAGCGTCAATCAGACCAGCCAAGATGAACATCTTGGTTTGCAGTTCGTTCATCAATTCAGGTTGACGAGCAGAAGATTCGAGGAACTTGCCACCCATCAGTGCGATACCGATAGATGCGCCGATAGCGCCCAGACCAACGATCAAACCGCAAGCCAGTGCCACGAGGCCGAGAATGTTTTCCATGAGAAGCTCCTAAAAGTTAGTGGAAAAGAAAAAAGAAAAACGAAACAGAGAAAAGTTACATCAATGTGCGTCGTGCGCTTGACCGGTGTAGATCAGCGTCAACATCATAAAGATGAAGGCTTGCAAGGTGATCACGAGGATGTGGAACAGTGTCCACACGGTCCCGGCGACGATGTGACCAATGGCCAAACCAACTCCGGTTGCCGACAGCGCCCAGCCGCCACCCATCAGGGCAATCAACATGAACACCAACTCACCTGCAAACATGTTGCCGAACAACCGCATGCCATGGGACACGGTTTTGGCAAGGTATTCAATCATCTGCATCAGGAAGTTCACGGGGTACAGAGCCCAGTGATCACCAAACGGTGCAGCAATCAATTCGTGCGCCCAGCCACCCAGACCCTTGATCTTGATGTTGTAAACCAAGCAAACAAACAAAACGGAGCAGGACAAGCCCAGTGTCGTAGACAAGTCGGCAGTCGGAACCACACGCATGTAGTCTTTGAAGCCCAAGGCGGGGCCGGCGCTATGCCAGATAGCAGGAATCAGGTCGACTGGCAGCATGTCCATCGCGTTCATCAGGAAAATCCAGACAAACACGGTCAAGGCCAGAGGAGATATCAGCTTGCGGCTAGTAGCGTTGTGGATCACGCCCTTGGCCTGGTTCTCCACCATTTCGGACAGGATCTCAACAGCAGCCTGGAAACGGCCGGGAACACCAGATGTCGCCTTGCGAGCAGCATTCCACAGCAAGAAACAACCTAGAACACCCAAAACGACCGAGAAAAACACGGAGTCGAGGTTAAACAGGCTGAAGTCAACAATGCTCGTTTGCTTAACGCTTTCGAAGTCAAAGTTTTTCTGCAAATGCTGCAGGTGATGCTGGATGTACTCACCAGCAGATGGGGCATGGGTTTCAGCGTTTTCAGAAGCCATATGTCACCAAAATTCAAAGGTTTTCAGCGGGATGCTGGCGCTTGGATTGCAGCCACGCGG
This sequence comes from Rhodoferax potami, assembly GCF_032193805.1. Lineage (NCBI taxonomy): Bacteria > Pseudomonadati > Pseudomonadota > Betaproteobacteria > Burkholderiales > Comamonadaceae > Rhodoferax > Rhodoferax potami. Next base: position 1,691,216 of record NZ_JAVBIK010000001.1, read on the forward strand.
CCACCCAATACACCTTCATCGTCACCACGAAGCCAGCCACAAGGGCCAACCAATTCAGCGAGGGAACCAGCTTAGGAGCCGCCAGCAGCAAGGCCACTGTCAAAACCACCTTCACCACTTCCCACACCACAAAACTCAAAAAGGCTGCCCCGGAGTCCTTCAACAGGGACTGCCTGCGCAATCCGCGGGCCAACACCATTGCAGGAACAATCACCGCCAGCGCTCCGTACGCAGCAGAGAACCCCGCTGCGCGCCCGAAACCCCAACCAACAACCACAGCCACCACGAAAGCAGCCACAACCTGCATCCCAATGACCCACCAAGGGGATACCGAAGGGTTGCGCCGGCGCCATTGATTAGCTTCTTCAGCCGTCAGGGGCTTGAACTCGTCATCTGCCACCCCACCTGGGTTGTCAGCGTCTACTGACTTGTGGTCTGCGTGCGTGTTTGTCATTATCAAAATCGCGCTCAGACCGCTACCCAGTTCAATGCACAGCCTCCGATTATACGTAGAAACCCACCTAAAAGACCACAGCGAATCAAAAAGGCGGCCGTAACATCACTCACAGCGCCCCCGACATTCGTCTGGCGTATGCCCGGACCACCGAAAGCGATAATCCGGCTCATCTGACACCGCAGCAGCCAATAGGTCAATGACCTTCGGGCCGCAGACAACCCTAGAAAGGCGCGAGCATGGCCACACAAACGCCCCCAAGCGACAACACAAACAACCCACGCGCTGAGTCCCTGATTGAGTACCCGTCGCTGTTTCCCATCAAAGTGATGGGCCACAAGGTCGACGGCTTGGTGCATGCCATCAGCATGATTGCGCAACAATTCGACCCCGCGTTTGATGCCAAGACCATTGAGCTTCGCGAAAGCAAGGGCGGCAATTACCTAGGCGTCACCATTACGGTGACTGCCACCAGTCGCGAGCAACTCGACGAGTTGTACCGCACCTTGTCGACGCACCCCATGGTGAAAGTGGTGCTGTAAGCCCGTGGCGATAAACCTGTTTCAGCGCGGCCGGTTGGACTATGTGCCGACCTATGAAGCCATGCAGCGCTTTACGAGCGAAAGACCCGTGGGTCCCGCATCAGAAGAGCGTGATCAGCTATGGATATGTGAGCATCCGCCGGTCTATACACAGGGCCTGGCAGGCAAGCCTGAACACATCTTCATGCCGGGCGACATTCCGGTCGTGCAAACCAACCGTGGCGGCCAGGTGACCTATCACGGCCCCGGGCAGGTGATGGGATACCCCATGATCGACCTCAAACGGGCGGGCTACTTCGTCAAAGAATATGTCTATCGCATCGAAGAGGCGGTGATCAAAACCCTGTTCCATTTTGGCGTGACCGGCCACCGCGTGGCGGGCGCACCGGGCATATACGTCCGGCTGAGTGACCCCTGCGGCCACCCCCCCTTGGAGCAGCGCCCCCGCATGGGAGCGACTAACCACCAAGACCCGGACTTCACAGGGCTGGGCAAAATTTCGGCGCTGGGCATCAAGGTCAGCCGCAACTGCACGTACCACGGGGTCGCGTTGAATGTGGCCATGGACCTGGAACCCTTCTCGCGCATCAACCCTTGCGGCTATTCGCAGCTGCAAACGATAGACCTTTCTACAATCGGGGTCCAAGTCAGCTGGCAAGATGCCGCAGACGTACTGGGCCAAAAACTCGCCACTTACCTTGCACCTTAAGGTGCGCCCGGGGCCACGGCCCCGCAGCAGAGACGCCACACCATGAGCCAAAGCGACACCTCCCTCGACACGAAGCGCGAACACAGCACCGCGAACCCCACGGTGCGCGAGGCCCAATCGACCGCCGATTACAACCCCTTGGCCAAGCAAAAAGCCCAGGCCAAATTGGCGCGCATCCCGGTCAAGGTGCAACAAGGCGAAGTGCTCAAGAAACCTGACTGGATCCGCGTCAAGGCCGGCAGCCCGACCACCCGCTTCTACGAAATCAAGGAAACACTGCGGGCCAACAAACTGGTAACCGTGTGCGAAGAAGCCAGCTGCCCCAACATCGGCGAATGCTTTGGTAAGGGCACCGCCACTTTCATGATCATGGGCGACAAGTGCACCCGCCGCTGCCCCTTCTGCGATGTGGGCCACGGCCGCCCCGACCCGCTGGATGTGAACGAGCCCGACAACCTGGCCAAGACGATTGCCCAGCTCAAGCTCAACTACGTAGTGATCACCAGCGTGGACCGCGATGACCTGCGCGATGGTGGTGCCGGCCACTTTGTAGAGTGCATCCGCAAGACGCGTGAACTCTCGCCTAAAACACAAATCGAGGTGCTGGTGCCCGATTTCCGCGGCCGCGATGACCGCGCACTGGAAATCCTGAAAGCGGCTCCGCCGGATGTGATGAACCACAACCTGGAAACCATCCCCCGCCTCTACAAAGAGGCGCGCCCGGGATCGGACTACCAGTTCAGCCTGAACCTGCTCAAGAAGTTCAAGGCGCTGTTCCCTGACGTGCCCACCAAGAGCGGCCTGATGGTAGGCTTGGGCGAAACCGACGAAGAGATTCTGGAAGTGATGCGCGACATGCGCGCGCACAACATCGAGATGCTGACCATCGGCCAGTACCTCGCGCCCTCCACCAGCCACCTGCCGGTGCGCCGCTATGTGCACCCCGACACCTTCAAGATGTTTGAAGAAGAGGCCTACAAAATGGGCTTCAAACACGCAGCGGTCGGTGCCATGGTGCGCTCCAGTTACCACGCAGATGTGCAAGCCGGCCACGCGATGGGCGCACCCGCCGCCTAAAAGCCGAATTGCTATAAATTTAATAGCTGCTGGCGCACATTCAATGTGGGCTAGCAGCTATTTTTATTTCAAGGCTTGGCGTATCCACGCTCCACCCACGCTACCGCACTGGCGCGGCTGAGCTTGAAAGCGGGTGACACCTTGACCTGCGCAATCACGTCATCGCCCTCATCCCTCGCCGTCAGGGTGGCGGTGGGATTTTCTTCGTCAGGCTCAATGTCCAGGTAGACCGTCACGCGGCCCTCGCCTGCCGCCACTTCCATACTTTGGTGCAGGCTGGCGTGTAACTGCTGTTCGCTGCGGCGCACAAATTCACGCGCCGTTTTCACCAAGGTCAAAAAAGCACTCTGGTCCAAGGGCTTGGGGTTCTTTTTGTCACGCCCCATGGTCCAAGGGCCGACCAGCGCAGGCTCTGAGGCACCATCGGCCGTCATCGCCACGGCCCAGCCATCGTCATCTTCGTTCTTCACCACGCGGGCAGTCCAGCCATCGCTGATCCACAGACGCGGCTCTTGGGTCTTCATGTCGGATTCATTCAAATTCATGGCGTGGAGTATGCAGGGAGATAGGCACACAGCGCCGGTGAGCTTTGCAGAAATCAGGGCAATTTTCTTCTGAATTTAAGCGCATAAAAAATGAACAACAATAGCGATCCTTTGTTGTCACTTTCACCCCTCATACACACCATGTACCACGCAGCCTCTGACCGATACGACGGACGTGTTCCCTACCGCACCTGCGGCAAAAGCGGCCTCAAACTCCCAGCGGTGTCGCTGGGCCTGTGGCACAACTTCGGTGATGCCACACCGTTTCAAACCCAGCGAGACATGCTGCGCACCGCATTCGATTTGGGCATCACCCACTTCGACCTGGCCAACAACTACGGCCCCCCGTTTGGCAGCGCCGAGACCAATTTCGGCGAACACTTGCGCCGCGACTTCATGCCCTACCGCGATGAGCTGATCATCTCCAGCAAGGCCGGTTACGACATGTGGCCCGGCCCTTATGGACAGGGCGGTGGCTCGCGCAAATACGTACTGGCCAGCCTGGACCAGAGCTTGAAACGTATGGGCCTTGAGTACGTGGACATCTTCTACAGCCACCGTTTTGACCCCGACACCCCGCTGGAAGAAACCATGGGCGCGTTGGCCACTGCCGTGCAGCAGGGCAAGGCCCTCTACGCCGGCATCAGCAGCTACTCCGGCACCAAAACCCGGGAGGCTGCTGCCATTTTGAAAAGCATGGGTGTGCCCATGCTGATCCACCAACCCTCGTACAGCTTGATGAACCGCTGGATCGAAGAAGACCTGCTGGACGCGCTGGAAGAAACCGGCATGGGCTGCATCGCCTTCAGTGCGCTGGCACAAGGCCTGCTGACCAACAAGTACCTCAACGGTGTGCCTGCAGACGCGCGCATCAACCGCCCGGGCGGCAGCTCTTTCAAGCAAGACCACCTGAGCGAGCAAAACCTCAAGCATGTGCGCGCCCTCAACGAGATCGCCCAAGCCCGCGGCCAAAGCCTGGCCCAGATGGCCACTGCCTGGGTCTTGCGCGATGCACGCGTCACCTCGGCGCTGATAGGCGCCAGCAAGCCTGAGCAAATCGTGGACCTGGTAGGTGCCATGAGCAACCTCACCTTCAGCACAGAAGAGCTGGCTGCCATCGACAGCCACGCGGTGGACGGTGGCATCAACCTCTGGAAACGCCCATCCACCGACCAGCGCCTTGCCTGAGCCCGCTACGCCAAACAGCGAGTACCGAGCGGCTAAACTTGCGGGCATGAATGCATCACTCCTTGCTTTAGCTGCCATCGCCCTGTGGGGCAGTCTCGCCCCTTTGGGCGTCTCTTTGGGCCATGTGCCGCCCTTTGTGCTCACAGGCGTGAGCTTGGTCATCGGCAGTGTGATTGGCTTGCTGCTATCGCGCGGGCGGGTAAGTGCGTGGAAGGTGCCGGCCGCCACGTTGGCGCTGGGTGTTTATGGCCTGTTCGGATTTCACTTCCTGCTCTTTATCGCCCTGCGCCATGCGCCGCCGGTGCAAGCCAACTTGGTGAACTACCTGTGGCCGCTGGGCATTGTGTTGATGGCTCCGCTGTTTCTGCCCGGCATGCGGCTGGGTGCGCTGCACGTAGCGGCCGCCTTGCTCGGCTTTGCTGGCGCGGCGCTGGCCATCTTGGGAGGCCGCGATTCGGGCAGCGGCATGGGGGGTTGGGCCTGGGGCTATCTGCCGGCCATGGCCTCTGCCTTTGTGTGGGCTAGCTATTCGCTGATGACCCGGCGGGTACCGCCTTTCCCGAATGCGGCGATCGGCTTGTTTGGGCTGGTGTCCGGACTGCTTTCGCTCTTGTGCCACGCGCTCTTGGAGCCATCCGTCACGCTGACAGCCCACGATTGGCAGCTACTGGCAGCGCTTGGTTTGGGGCCCCTGGGTGGTGCGTTTTACCTCTGGGATGCGGCGCTCAAACGCGGAGATGCACGCACCATCGGCGTGTTGTCATTTCTGACGCCACTGCTGTCCACCCTCGGCCTGCTTTGGATGCGAGGCGAGTGGCCTAGCGCCAGTGTGGCATTGGCCGCTGCCATGATCGTGGGAGCAGCCGTGTTGGGCTCTCGCGCCAAGGCTTGAGTACCGCAACAAAAACATGCTCTAGCCCAGACGAAAAGTGCGCCGTTAGCTATTAAAATAATAGCACAACGGCATTTGCATCACACGTATCCGCCCGCCATCTCCAAGGCCGGATCTTCCGCGGTGCGGACCCGCTGGGCCCAAAGGGCCAGCTTGGTGGTGTCGGAGCGCAAGATCTCTTGCTTGACCGCCAGAATCTGCGCGGGGTGCATAGAAAAGCTGCGCAGTCCCAAGCCCAGCAACAAGCGCGTCAGGGTCACATCACCCGCCATTTCACCGCACACACTCACGTCTTTGCCCTGCGCACGGCATTCGGCAATCGTGTCTGCGACCAGCCGCAGCACTGCGGGGTGCAGCGGGTCGTAGAGGTGGGCTACCGATTCGTCCGCCCGGTCGATGGCCAAGGTGTACTGGATCAAGTCGTTGGTGCCAATCGACAAAAAGTCGAAGTACTTCAAAAACAAGGGCAGGCTCAAAGCGGCCGCAGGAATTTCGATCATCGCGCCCAGCTGCACCGGGCCATACACATCACCCCGGCGGTCAAGCTGGGCACGGGCCCGCTCAATGTGGGCCAGTGTTTGACGGATTTCGCTCGCATGGGCCAGCATCGGTATCAGCAGACGGACTTTGCCATGCGCAGCCGCCCGCAAAATCGCGCGCAGCTGCGTCAAAAACATAGCGGGCTCGGCCAGGCTCCAGCGGATCGCCCGCAAACCCAGCGCGGGGTTGAGGTGGGCGTCGTCATGCACGGACTCATCCAGCGGCTTGTCAGCACCGACATCCACGGTACGGATGGTGACAGGCAGGCCCTCCATCCCTTCCACCGCCTTTTTGTAGGCCCGGTACTGCTCTTCCTCGTCCGGCAACTGGCCATGGCGCCCCATGAACAAAAACTCGCTGCGAAACAGTCCGACGCCCAAAGCGCCTGCCTTGAGTGCGGCTTGGGCGTCTTCCGGCATTTCAATATTGGCCAGCAACTGGATTTTTTCGTCATCCATGGTCACGGCAGGAGTGTGCAGCAAGCGCTGCAAGCGGCCACGTTCGAGTTCACCCTGGCGCTGTTTGAAGCCGTATTCCGCGAGGATGATGGGCGATGGGTCTACGATGACCACACCGGCATCGCCATCGATGATCACCCAGTCATCCTGCCGCACCAATTGGCTGCAAGTGCGCGCGCCCACCACCGCGGGGATGTCCATGCTGCGCGCCACGATGGCGGTGTGCGAGGTTTTGCCGCCCACATCGGTAATGAAGCCCGCAAACACACTTTGCTTGAACTGCAACATGTCGGCTGGCGACAAGTCATGGGCGATGAGCACTAGGGGCACATCCACGGTGTCGTCCAGCAACAAGTCCTGCTGCGCGCCTTTGCGGCCCGGCCGTTGAGCAGGCAGTACCGGCGACTGGCCGCCCTTCATCGCGCGCAGCACCCGTTCGCAAATCTGCTCCATGTCGGCCTTGCGCTCGCGCAGATAGGCGTCTTCCATTTCATCGAAATGGCGGGCAATGATTTCAAGCTGGGTGGTCAAGGCCCACTCGGCGTTGTACAGGCGGTCTGTGATCCAGTGCTTGACGCCGCCGACCAGCTCTTCGTCTTGCAGCAGCATCAAATGCACATCCAGCAAGGCGGCCAGTTCAGTAGGCGCCTCTTTGGGCCCCATGCGGCTGATGCTGGTTTGGAGGCGGTAGATTTCTTCAACCACCGCATCGCGGCCTGCCCGCACCCGGGCGATTTCGGCCTCCACCTCATCCGGTTTGATGAAGTAGTGCGCGACGTCCACCCGGCTTGACGCGACCAGGACCGCGCGCCCGATGGCAATGCCCCTGGAAACCGCGAGGCCGTGGACCGAAAATGTCATGTCCGCAGGCTCCGCAGGGACAGGGGCAACGGGTTCATTCGCCTTCTCCGAACTTGTCGTTGATCAGGGCCAACAAGGCGTCCATGGCTTCTTGCTCACGGTCGCCGCTGGTCTCGAGGGTGATCTCGGAGCCGATGCCGGCTGCCAGCATCATCACGCCCATGATGCTTTTGGCATTGACACGGCGCTCACCGCGGGACATCCAGACCTCGCAAGGGAAGCTGCCCGCCAATTTGGTGAACTTGGCCGAGGCCCGTGCATGGAGGCCCAGTTTATTGACTATGGTCGTGTTGATGCTGATCATGGGTTTTACGATGTTGGTTTTGCGGTGCGGTGACCGCGACTTGCATGATGCTCTGGGTGCCACCGGCGAGCGCTCGGGTGACCAAAACGTCCAGCGGCTCATGCCGGTAATTGACGGTGCGCAGCAGCATGGGCAGGTTGACACCCACCACCAGCTTGGACTGATGACCATCCACCACTTTTTGGGCCACGTTGCAGGGGGTGGCGCCGAACACGTCGGTCAGCACCAGCGCCTGCGGCGCACCCAATTGGCGGAGCAGCGCAAGGGCTGTGGCGCGGGTCACGTCGGGGTTTTCGTTGGCGGGAACATCCAGTGCGCTGATGCCGTCTCCCGCGTCCGGGTACACATGCAGCACACAGGCTCGCAATGCACTGGCAAGGGGAGCGTGGGCGATGATAAGGATGCCGGTGTTCATACGAAGTCAGAGTTGGGCATTGATTATGGCGTCTTTGCCCGGCACGCCACCAGATACGCCAGCACACTGGCCCCACCAAAAGCTGCGAACGCCACTTGAAACGCCTGCACTTCAGGCAGCCCTTGGGCCTTCAAGACGTCCAGCAACAGGCCAAGGCCCCACTGCACCGCAAACACACCCGCAAAGATCACCAGGTTGTAGGCCGACAGAGCCCGCCCGGCAAGACCGGCAGGAAACGCCATGCCCACCGCCGGCTGCGCAAGTGCGGCGACTGTGGAAGCCACACAATACAAGGCAAACACCACTGCAGCGCTCACCGATAGTGCAGGACCCGCTATGATTAATATAGCAAGCATCACGAAACTGACCGGCACCCAACGGCGGATCATCTTTTCGGCGGTATGCCCGTTGCGAGCTAGCCATGGGTTGGCCAATCCCCATAGCCAATACGCAAGCAACATGGCCACATTCAGCCAAAACAAACCACTGGCGGCTTGGGCCGGTGTGTAACCGGCTACCTTGGTCATCCAGGGACCCGCCCACAGGGTTTGCATGGCCACGAGGCCGCCATAGTTGACGAAACCCAGCGGGGCCAATGCCCTGAAATACGGGTTGCGCCACACCTCGGCGTAGCCTTGCGCCGGTGCGTTGGCGCCGGCAGCGGTTGCAGGGGCCTCCCACGCGGGGACCTGCCAGGCGATCAAGGCCATGCTGATCAGCATCAAGGCCGCCAACACCAAAAAGATGCCGCGCCAACCGATGACCGGCAAGAGCCACTGAACCGGCAAGGTGGAAGCGACCATGCCAAATGCACCGACCATCAACATCCACGAGTTTGCGCGCATCAGTTGTTCCGGGGCGAACCAGCGACGGTATCCGGTGAGGGCCGCCATGAGGCAAGCGCAGACCCCGATACCGCAGAGAATCCGCGCGAACAAAAGTCCCACAAAGCCGTCTGCCTGTGAAAACGCGAGGCATCCCCCCAACGCAGCCGCCAAAAAGAGAAGCTCCACCTTGCGCGGGCCATGGCTGTCCAGCCATTTACCCAGAGGGAGTTGCATGGCAGCGAAGCCCAGAAAATACCCGCCAGCAAGCAAGCCAAGGTCAGCGGATTGCAGTTGAAACTCTGCAACCAAAGTAGGCGCTATCGTGGCAGTGATCGCACGGATCAGGGCGGACAAAAAGTAAGCGAAGGCGAACGCCAGAAATACGGCGATCGCTTTATTGCGTGACATGGAACTCATAACAGCGAGATATCTTCCAGAAATGTTAGCGCCCACTCTGGCGAAACCTTTGGTGCGTAAACAGCGAGGTGATAGAGGCGTTGTTCGTGCAAGAGCCAGCTAAGGCGCGCCTGTATAGGCTTGCCCTGTGGATCGACACCGGTTGCCTGAATGGAAATAGCGCCTTTACCCCAGGAGGGCGACGTCCATGGAGCAGCCTCTGGCGTTCCTGCTTGCATGGAACGCAGGGCTTGTTGTTGCCACGCACTTTGAATATCACGAGCTGCCGCCTCGTCTGACACGGCGACCTGGCTGATCGCGAATAGCGCGTCCCCAGCCTCGCAGCCCATGATGTCCAGTGAAAGGGTTTTATCGCCAATCTGCTGATTGCGTGTGGCGCTGTCAGGCTTGCAGGGAAGATTGAAGGCCACCGCGCCCAGCGGGGCTTTGCGCCAATTCATCGTCGGGCTGCACGCAGAGACAGCCGCGGCTACGGCGAAGGCCGCCATCGCGCGGACCCAGCGAACACGGCTCATCGAAGCGTGCCGAATACTTTGCTGAGAATGCTGCTGCCGTAAGCAACCGGGTTTTGCCGGATTTTTTTCTCTTCCTCGCCAATCATGAAGTACAGGCCGTCCAAGGACTTGCCGGTGACGTACTGCTGAATGTTGGCGTCCTCTTTCTTCAGGAGCCCCAACTCGGAGGCACGGCCTGCGACTTGGTTGTATTTGTCCGCGAGCCCCACCTTGGAGGTGGCTTGGGTCACGATAGGCAGAAACTTGATGCCCAGCGGTGCCCGGGTTTTAGCCGCAAAGAACTGGCTGACGGCGGTGTCTCCGCCTGCGAGTATGCCCTTGGCATCTTGCACTGACATGCCCTGCACTGCCTTCATCAACACATCTTTGGCCATCGGAACCGCGGCTTCAGCCGCGCGATTCATGGAAGTCACCAGCTCATCGACTTTGCCGCCTTGGCCGAAAGTGCGCATCAATTTGGCTGCGTCTTCGAGATATCCAGGCAATGCGATGCGAACTTTCTCGTTGCCAAGGAATCCATCTACCGCGCCGAGTTGAAGAATAGCTGCCGAGGCGCCCTTCTCAAGCGCTACTTTCAGGCCTTTGCTCGCATCCGTGTTGCTGAGGTCAGCCAAACTCAGGGCGTGGGCGCGCTGGGTGATGGTGCTGAAAAGGGTCGCGGTGAGCAGTGAGAGCGACGTAAACTGTCTACGGTCCATGGAGAGATTTCCTGCGTATGAAAAAACAAGTGGTATTGGGTGCCATCGTAGCGGCTTGCTTGGTCGCTGGTGGTGCTTTTTTGGTGTCCGATACAAAGGCCGCGCCGGCGTCTACTTTCGTTTTGCTGGACGGCAGCAGCAAGCAGACCAGCGACCTTAAGGGCCGTGTGACCCTGGTGAATTTTTGGGCTACGAGCTGCACAACTTGCGTCGCAGAAATGCCCCAGATGGTGCAGACCTACGAGAAGTTCAAAGACAAAGGATTCGGTACCGTTGCAGTTGCGATGGCCTATGACCCGCCAAGCTACGTTGTGAACTTTGCACAGACACGCAAGCTTCCGTTCGATGTGGCCATCGACAACACCGGCGCTGTGGCCCGCTCTTGGGGTGAGGTGACCTTAACTCCGACCAGCTACCTAGTGAACAAGCGGGGCGATATTGTGAAACGCTACGTAGGCCAACCTGACTTTGATGAGCTACACCAGCTGATCGAAAAGCTCTTGCAAGAGTCTTAGGATCGGAACAACTGCTAGGGTGACGCGCGAAGCCTATGACATGGGTAAGCGGGTGCCAGGGCTTGTAGTGATACATTGCCTACTCAAAAGTGGCCGCATTCAGCATCGATCGCGTATGGCCCACCGCTTAACTCCGCTTACCCCACGCCTCCATGCAACCGCACATTCTGATCGCCGACACTCTTCAAACGCTAGAGGGTGTCCGCGGACTGTTTGTCGAATACGCCGAGAGCCTTGGGGTGGATTTGTGCTTCCAGAACTTTGAAGAAGAACTGAGCACCTTGCCCGGGGAATATGCGGCCCCGCGCGGTTGCCTGCTGGCAGTTCAGATTGATGGCGCATGGGCCGGATGTTGCGCACTCCGCCCACTTGATAACGTGGACTACCCCAACGCATCTGAAATGAAGCGTCTTTTTGTCCGCCCCGCTTACCGGAGGCTGGGGCTAGGTCGCTTGTTAGCAGAAGCGATTTTGGACGCAGCGAGAACCATGGGTTATGACTGCGTACTTCTAGACACCCTGAACGACATGGAGAGCGCTCGCGCTTTGTACGGAGAACTGGGCTTCGTTGAAGTGCCCCCGTATTACTTCAACCCAATAGCGGGCGCCCACTATTTGCGGGCAGAACTCTAGTTCCACCCGCGTTCTCGTTTAGGCCTGGGCTTGAGCCAGCAAGGTGGCAGCGTCGCTCACCTCAAATTTGCCGGGGCCTTCAATGTTCAAAGTTGCGACTTTGCCGTCCTTGACCAACATCGAATAGCGGTTAGAACGCAACCCCAAGCCTTTACCGGTGAGATCCAGAGTCAAGCCAGTCGCTTTGGCGAACGCAGCGTCACCGTCGGCAAGCATACGCACTTTGGTGCCGGTTTTTTGATCGCGCGCCCAGGCGCCCATCACAAACGCGTCATTCACACTCACGCACCAGATTTCATCGACACCAGCTGCCTTAAAGGCCTCTGCATGCTCCACATAGCCGGGCACATGTTTGGCAGAGCAGGTGGGGGTAAACGCACCAGGCAGAGCGAACACGGCGATCGTCTTGCCCGCGGTGGCTTTCGCGACTGGCACTGCATTTGGACCGATGCTGCAACCTTCGCCTTCGATCTCTGAGTACTCCATAAGTGTGGTGTCTGGAAGTGCGTCGCCGACTTGAATCATATTTGCTCCTTATGCAAAGTGTTAATACCAATGAAAACGGCCCACATTGTGGGCCGTTTCTTATTCAACTGCAGGAATGAAGTCGTAAAGACTTAAACAGCAGCTGCCTTCTCTACCAAACGGGTCGCAACCCAGTTCTTGGTTTTGGAGATCGGCTTGCTTTCGGTAATTTCGATCACGTCGCCCAACTTGTACTCGCCCTTTTCGTCATGGGCGTGGTACTTGCTGGTCTTCGCAACGATCTTGCCGTAGAGCTCGTGCTTCACACGACGCTCAATCAGCACTGTCACAGTCTTAGCACGCTTGTCGCTGACCACCTTGCCAACCAAGGTGCGCTTGAGGGATTTTTTAGCTTCCGTCATTTATCGCTCCTTATTTGGCGGATTTTTCAGCGCTTTGCTTCTGCACAAGAATAGTCTTGGCGCGAGCAATATCGCGGCGCGCAGAGCGCAACGAAGCGGTGTTGTTGATTTGTTGCGTGGCCTTTTGCATACGCAGACCGAAGTGGGCTTTTTGCAAAGCTTTGACTTCGTCTTTCAGGCCGGCAACGTCTTTTTGGCGCAGTTCAGCAGCTTTCGTCATTTCGATTTCTCCTGAATTACTGGCCGATCATGCGGCTGACAAATGTCGTACGCAATGGCAGCTTTGCAGCAGCCAAACGGAAAGCTTCGCGAGCGAGTTCTTCGGGCACGCCGACGATCTCAAACACGATCTTGCCGGGCTGAATCTCAGCCACGTAGTACTCGGGGTTACCTTTACCGTTACCCATACGCACTTCAGCAGGCTTCTGGGAGATCGGCTTGTCAGGGAACACGCGGATCCAGATACGGCCGCCACGCTTCACGTGACGGGAAATTGCACGACGTGCAGCTTCAATCTGGCGAGCCGTCAGACGGCCGCGGTCAGTACATTTCAGACCGAAGTCACCAAAGGCAACCGAGCTTCCGCGGGTTGCGACTCCAGTGTTACGGCCCTTTTGCTCTTTGCGGTATTTCCGGCGAGCGGGTTGCAACATGATTATTCTCCTTTACCGTCAGCTGCTGCAGCTGGCGCGGCGACTTTGCGAACGCGCTTAACGGCGGTTTTAGCGTCAGCACCAAGTGCTTCAGCGGGCTTGTCGCTGCCATCAGCGGGAGCGGCATTGCTACCGACCGGACGACGGGCGCCACGAGGTGCAGCGCCTGGACGCGCACCGCGGTCATCACGGCGTGGGCCGCGAGGACGACGCTCTTCTTCAGCACGGGGCTCAACGGCTGCTGGCAGATCGTTACGGCCCAAGGTGTCACCCTTGTAAACCCAAACTTTCACGCCAATGATGCCGTAAGTTGTCTTAGCTTCAGAAGTTCCGTAATCGATGTCTGCGCGCAGAGTGTGCAAAGGCACTCGGCCTTCACGGTACCACTCAGTACGTGCAATTTCGATACCGTTCAAACGGCCGGACGACATGATCTTGATACCCAAAGCGCCCAAACGCATAGCGTTTTGCATGGCGCGCTTCATGGCGCGACGGAACATGATGCGCTTTTCGAGCTGCTGGGTAATGCTGTCAGCGATCAGCTTCGCATCGATTTCGGGCTTGCGCACTTCTTCGATGTTCACTGCCACTGGCACGCCCAATTGCTTGCCCAGGTCACGCTTCAAGTTTTCGATGTCTTCGCCCTTCTTGCCGATCACCACGCCCGGACGAGCCGAGAAAATGGTGATACGTGCGTTCTTGGCAGGACGCTCAATCAGAATGCGCGAAACCGAAGCGTTTTTCAGCTTGGCCTTCAGGTACTCGCGAACCTTGATGTCTTCCGACAACATGCCGGCGAAATCACGGTTGCTTGCGTACCAGCGAGAAGACCAGTTACGGCTGATCGCCAAACGAAAGCCGGTTGGGTGGATTTTTTGTCCCATATCTTCCTGGCCTCTTTCAGTTTCCAACCGTCACGTACACGTGGCACGTGGGTTTGCGGATTTGATTGCCACGGCCCTTTGCGCGCGCGGTGAAGCGACGCAGCGAAGCACCTTGCTCGACGTAGATGGTTTTAACCTTCAATTCGTCGATGTCTGCGCCGTCGTTGTGTTCGGCGTTGGCAATTGCGGACTCCAAAACCTTCTTGATGATCACAGCAGCTTTTTTCTGTGTGAATTGCAAGATGTTCAGAGCTTGATCAACTTTCATGCCACGGATCAGGTCCGCGACCAGACGACCTTTGTCAACAGACAAACGGACGCCACGAAGGGTTGCACGAGTTTCCATGGTCACCTCCTTATTTCTTCTGGACTTTTTTGTCCGCAGGGTGACCCTTGAAAGTACGTGTGAGCGCGAACTCACCCAACTTGTGGCCAACCATTTGATCGGTGATATAGACAGGCACGTGCTGTTTGCCGTTATGCACAGCAATGGTCAAGCCGATGAACTCGGGCAGGATCATGGAGCGACGGGACCAAGTCTTAATCGGCTTCTTGTCCTTGTTTGCCACGGCCTTTTCGGTCTTGGCAATCAGGTGATGGTCGACGAATGGACCTTTTTTCAGTGAACGAGTCATTTACCTACCCCTTACTTCTTGCGACGCGACACGATCATGACCTGCGTGCGCTTGTTGTTACGGGTACGGTAGCCCTTGGTCAGATTACCCCAAGGATCGACTGCATGACGGCCTTCACCGGTCTTGCCTTCACCACCACCGTGCGGGTGGTCAACAGGGTTCATCACCACGCCACGAACGGTTGGGCGAATACCCATCCAACGCTTCACACCGGCCTTGCCCAACTGGCGCAGGCTGTGCTCTTCGTTTGCTACTTGACCGATGGTCGCGCGGCAGTCGATGTGGATCTTGCGGACTTCGCCAGAACGCACACGCACTTGAGCGTAGGTGCCCTCGCGAGCCAGCAAAGTAGCAGATGTACCAGCGGAACGGATGATTTGAGCACCCTTGCCAACTTGCAACTCTACGCAGTGAATGATGGAACCCACTGGAATGTTGCGAATAGGCAATGTGTTACCGACGCGGATAGGAGCTTCGGAACCGTTTTGAATGGTCGCGCCGACTTCCAGGCCACGAGGAGCAATGATGTACTTGCGCTCGCCGTCTGCGTAGCACACCAGAGCGATGTGCGCGGAACGGTTTGGATCGTACTCAATGCGCTCAACCTTCGCAGGGATGCCATCCTTGTTACGGACGAAATCCACCACACGGTAGTGATGCTTGTGACCACCGCCCTTATGACGGGTGGTGATGTGGCCGTTGTTGTTACGACCGGCTTGCTGGAATTGTGGTTCCAACAAAGCAGCGTGGGGAGCACCCTTGTGCAGGTGGTCACGCGAAATCTTCACCACGCCACGACGGCCTGGGGAAGTTGGTTTCATTTTAATGACAGCCATGATTACGCAGCCTCCCCGCCGAGGTTCAGCTCTTGACCTGGCTTCAGTGTCACGTAAGCTTTGCGAACATTGTCGCGACGGCCAACAGACTTACCGAAACGCTTGGTCTTGCCCTTGGTGTTCACCACAGAAACGCCTTTTACCTCGACCTTGAACATCAATTCCACAGCGGCCTTGATTTCATACTTGGTAGCGTCTTGCAGCACCTTGAAAGTCACAGCATTGCTCTTTTCAGCAACCATGGTGGCCTTTTCGGACACGATGGGAGCGACGAGCACTTGCATCAAACGACCTTCGTCGAATTTGGTCAGATTGGGACCGTGGCTCATGCAAACATCTCCTTGAGTGTGTCCATGGCAGCCTTTGTCACCAACACCTTGCGGTAGTGAACCAAAGACAGGGGGTCAGCATAACGGGGCTCAACCACCAGAACATTCACCAGGTTACGGGATGCCAGATACAGGTTTTCATCAACCTCATCAGCGATCACCAACACGGATTCCAAATTCATTGCCTTGAACTTCGCAGCCAAAGCCTTGGTCTTGGGAGATTCCACTTTCAGGGAATCCACCACGGCCAAACGGCCTTCGCGAACCAGTTGAGACAAGATAGATGCCATACCTGCGCGGTACATCTTCTTGTTGATCTTCTGGCCGAAGTTTTCATCAGGCATGTTCGGGAAGATACGACCGCCGCCGCGCCACAGTGGCGAGGAGGTCATACCAGCGCGAGCGCGACCGGTTCCCTTTTGCTTGAAAGGCTTCTTAGTGCTGTGCTTGACCTGTTCACGGTCTTTTTGTGCACGTGTACCTTGACGAGCGTTGGCCTGGAAGGCCACGACCACTTGGTGCACCAGATCTTCGTTGTAGTCACGACCAAAAACTGCTTCAGGAGCGTCGTATTTGGAAGTTGCCTGACCTTGCTCATTCAGGAGTTCGACTTGCATCAGTTCGCTCCTTTAGAGGCTTTGGCTTTGACTGCAGGACGCACGGTCACGAAACCGCCCTTGGATCCAGGGATAGCACCCTTGATCAACAACAGCTGGCGAGCTTCGTCAACACGAACCACGTCGAGGTTTTGAGTTGTCACGGTGGCATCACCCAGGTGACCAGTCATGCGCTTACCAGGAAACACGCGACCGGGATCTTGAGCCATACCGATAGAACCGGGCACATTGTGCGAACGGCTGTTACCGTGGGATGCGCGCTGCGAGGACATGTTGTGACGCTTGATGGTACCGGCGTAGCCTTTACCAATCGAAGTGCCCTGCACATCCACTTTTTGACCCACAGCAAAAATGTCGGTCACTGGCACGGTGGCGCCAGTTGCGTACTTTGCAGCAGATTCAGCAGTAACGCGGAACTCTTGAATGATTTCGCCGGCTTCAACGCCAGCTTTGGCCAAATGGCCTGCGACGGGCTTGGTAATACGCGAACCTTTGCGTGCACCAAATGTAACCTGCAAGGCTACATAGCCGTCGTTCTCTTGGGTTTTCACCTGTGTCACACGATTGTTAGACACATCCACCACGGTAACAGGAACAGCGTCCCCGTCGTCCGTGAATAGACGCATCATGCCAACTTTGCGACCCAGCAACCCTAAGTGATTGCTAAGACTCATTGTTTTCTCCGTAACTCCCAACCATTGCAACTTCAATTGGCTGCAATGTTTTTTACTTGGGAGACTGTTAATAAAACCCCGCGCGTCTCCACGCAGAGCCAGCGAGTATAGCCTGCACTTGCGGAGTGCGCAAGTGCTCAGCCGTTCGCCTAAAAAGGCCCCGCAGTAACGGGGCCTCAATTCGATTACTGCAACTTGATTTCTACGTCCACGCCTGCGGGCAGGTCGAGTTTCATCAGTGCATCAACGGTTTTGTCCGTTGGATCCACGATGTCCATCAAACGCTGGTGAGTGCGGATTTCGAACTGGTCACGACTGGCCTTGTTCACGTGAGGTGAACGCAGGATGTCGAAGCGCTTCATGCGTGTTGGCAAAGGCACGGGGCCTTTGACAATCGCGCCGGTGCGCTTTGCAGTGTCAACGATTTCAGCTGCCGATTGATCGATCAGCTTGTAGTCAAACGCCTTCAGGCGGATGCGGATTTTTTGTTTGGCGGCCATCGTAATTCCTTAATGTGCGAATTACGCGATGATTTTGGCAACCACGCCGGCGCCCACGGTACGACCGCCTTCGCGAATAGCGAAACGCAGGCCTTCTTCCATGGCGATGGGGTTGATCAACTTCACAGTGATGGACACGTTGTCACCAGGCATCACCATTTCTTTGCCTTCTGGCAACTCGATCGCACCGGTCACGTCCGTAGTACGGAAGTAGAACTGGGGACGGTAGTTGTTGAAGAAAGGAGTGTGACGTCCGCCTTCGTCCTTGGACAAAACGTAGATTTCGCCAGTGAAGTGGGTGTGTGGCTTGATCGAACCGGGCTTGCACAGCACTTGGCCGCGCTGCACGTCTTCGCGCTTGGTGCCGCGCAACAGGATACCGACGTTATCGCCTGCTTGACCTTGGTCGAGCAGCTTGCGGAACATTTCGACGCCTGTGCAGGTGGTCTTTTGTGTGTCGGCGATACCAACGATTTCGATTTCTTCGCCAACCTTGATGATACCGCGCTCAACGCGACCTGTCACCACGGTGCCGCGACCGGAGATCGAGAACACGTCTTCCACGGGCATCAGGAATGCGCCGTCCACTGCGCGCTCTGGCAGGGGGATGTAGGAGTCAAGTGCGTCAGCCAACTTCATGATCGCGCCTTCGCCCAGGTCACCCTTGTCGCCTTCCATGGCGAGCTTGGCGGAACCGTGGATGATGGGGGTGTCGTCGCCTGGGAAGTCGTACTTGGACAGGAGTTCGCGAACTTCCATTTCGACCAGTTCCAACAACTCAGCGTCGTCAACCATATCGCACTTGTTCAGGAACACGATGATGTAAGGCACGCCCACTTGACGAGCCAACAAGATGTGCTCACGTGTCTGGGGCATTGGGCCGTCAGCTGCGGAGCAAACCAGAATAGCGCCGTCCATTTGTGCCGCGCCAGTGATCATGTTCTTCACATAGTCAGCGTGCCCGGGGCAATCCACGTGTGCGTAGTGGCGGTTGGCGGTTTCGTACTCAACGTGTGCAGTGTTGATGGTAATGCCGCGTGCTTTTTCTTCAGGTGCTGCGTCGATCTGGTCGTACGCTTTGGCGGATCCACCAAACTTGGCTGCCAACACAGTGGTGATAGCCGCTGTCAGTGTGGTCTTGCCGTGGTCCACGTGACCAATGGTGCCAACGTTGACGTGTGGCTTGGTACGTGTGAATTTTTCTTTACCCATTTTTCAAATCTCCAAAGAGCTAATCCCGTGTGTTGGTTTTACGTCTGCACGGTGTTGCTGGTTCGCCCCGCACGAGGAACAGGGCGGCACACCGTCGCAGACAAGAGATTTTTATTTTGCGCGAGCAGCCATGATGGCTTCAGACACGTTACGAGGAGCTTCAGCGTAGTGCTTGAATTCCATGGTGTAAGTCGCACGGCCTTGAGACATCGAACGCAATGTGGTGGAGTAACCAAACATTTCAGACAGTGGAACTTCAGCCTTGATCGCCTTGCCACCACCGACCATGTCGTCCATACCCTGCACCATACCGCGACGGGAAGACAAGTCACCCATCACGTTACCGGCATAGTCTTCCGGAGTTTCGACTTCCACAGCCATCATAGGCTCCAAGATCACAGGGTTGGCCTTGCGGCAGCCTTCCTTGAAACCGAAGATAGCGGCCATCTTGAACGCGTTTTCGTTCGAGTCCACGTCGTGGTAAGAACCGAAAGTCAAAGTAACCTTCACGTCCACTACGGGGTAGCCAGCCAAAACACCTTGGTTCAAAGCTTCGATCACGCCCTTTTCAACCGCAGGGATGTATTCGCGAGGAACCACACCGCCCTTGATCGCATCGACGAATTCGAAGCCCTTGCCGGCTTCGTTAGGCTCAACTGTCAACACCACGTGACCGTATTGACCCTTACCACCGGACTGGCGAACGAACTTGCCTTCGACATCGGAGACGCTCTTGCGAATGGTTTCGCGATAGGCAACCTGGGGCTTACCTACGTTGGCTTCCACGCCAAACTCGCGCTTCATGCGGTCCACGATAATTTCAAGGTGCAGCTCGCCCTGACCACCGATGATGGTCTGACCGGACTCTTCGTCAGTTTGCACACGGAAAGACGGATCTTCCGCAGCGAGACGCGACAGAGCCAAGCCCATTTTTTCCTGGTCAGCCTTGGACTTCGGCTCCACGGCCTGACGAATCACGGAATCAGGGAACACCATGCGCTCCAAGGTGATCACCGCAGCGGGGTCGCACAATGTCTCACCGGTCGTGACGTCTTTAAGACCCACGCAGGCAGCGATGTCACCAGCGCGGATTTCATCCACTTCTTCACGGTTGTTAGCGTGCATCTGCACGATACGGCCGATACGCTCTTTCTTGCCGCGCACTGCGTTGTAAACAGTGTCGCCCTTTTTAAGAACGCCGGAGTAAACGCGTACGAATGTCAATTGACCCACGAACGGATCGGTCATCAGCTTGAATGCCAATGCTGCAAACTTTTCGTTGTCGTCGGCCTTGCGGGTGATTTCCTTCTCTTCTTCGTCGAAGCCCTTGATGGCCTTCACGTCCAAAGGAGATGGCATCAATTCGATCACAGCGTCCAACATGCGCTGAACACCCTTGTTCTTGAACGCGGTGCCGCACAACATCGGCTGAATTTCACCGTTGATGGTACGAGTACGCAGGCCACCGGTAATTTCTGCTTCAGTCAAGTCGCCTTCTTCGAGGTACTTGTTCATCAATTCTTCAGACGCCTCAGCAGCAGCTTCGACCATCTTTTCGCGCCACTCTTTAGCAACGCTTACGAGGTCAGCAGGGATTTCTTCGAAGGTGAACTTCATGCCCTGGGAAGCTTCGTCCCAGATGATGGCCTTCATCTTGCGCAGATCCACCACGCCGGTGAAGTTTTCTTCAGCACCGATTGGGATCACGATCGGCACAGGATTAGCCTTCAAGCGCAATTTCATCTGGTCCACGACCTTGAAGAAGTTGGCGCCTGTACGGTCCATCTTGTTTACAAATGCCAAACGAGGCACTTTGTATTTGTTAGCCTGACGCCACACGGTTTCAGACTGGGGCTGAACGCCGCCCACAGCGCAGTACACCATGCAAGCGCCGTCCAGCACGCGCATAGAACGCTCCACTTCAATCGTGAAGTCAACGTGCCCGGGAGTGTCAATGATGTTGATACGGTGCTCAGGGAAGGACGTGTCCATCCCCTTCCAGAAGCAAGTCGTAGCGGCAGAGGTAATCGTGATACCGCGCTCTTGTTCCTGCTCCATCCAGTCCATCGTGGCCGCGCCATCGTGCACTTCGCCGATTTTGTGGTTCACGCCGGTGTAGAAAAGAATACGCTCGGTCGTGGTGGTTTTGCCGGCGTCAATGTGCGCGGAAATACCGATATTGCGGTAGCGCTCAATGGGGGTAGTGCGAGCCATGGTGGATCCTTGGTTGATCAAATTCTTGAGGGGGTTTGCTGCGCTACGCAGCAAAACAAACGACTTTCAGAGTGTGAGTCAGCCACATGACAGCGCGATGGCGCTGCATTGCTGACCACGACCCTGAAAGCCGCAGTTTCCGATGATTAGAAACGGAAGTGAGAGAAGGCCTTGTTGGCTTCAGCCATGCGGTGCACTTCGTCGCGCTTCTTCATGGCGCCGCCACGGCCTTCAGTGGCTTCCAACATTTCGTTGGCCAGACGCTGTGCCATGGACTTCTCACCACGCTTGCGGGCGGCTTCCTTGATCCAGCGCATGGACAAAGCCAAGCGGCGGACAGGGCGCACTTCCACAGGCACCTGGTAGTTTGCGCCACCGACGCGGCGGGACTTCACTTCCACCATGGGCTTCACGTTGTTGATAGCAACAGTGAATGCTTCCAGGGGATCTTTATCGGGGTGCTTCTTGCCGATCAGGTCCAAAGCGCCGTAAATGATGCGCTCTGCAACCGCTTTTTTGCCGCCTTCCATGATCACGTTCATGAATTTGGACAGCTCTACATTGCCGAACTTGGGATCCGGCAGGATTTCACGTTTAGGGACTTCGCGACGACGTGGCATATTTCACCTCATATTGCTTCAGTTGGTATCTTTTCAGATACCGCGAGAGTTAATCAAAACCCCCACTTACTCGACCCACTCGGACAATTCCGGGTTTCGGGTCACTTCGCCGTATCTCCGCGCCACGCGGGGAAACAGCACCGAAAATTCGAACCTACAGGGCTTATTTAGCCTTTGGCTTCTTAGCACCGTACTTGGAGCGGGATTGCTTGCGATCTTTCACGCCTTGCAAGTCCAAAGAACCGCGAACGATGTGGTAACGCACACCTGGCAAGTCCTTGACACGACCGCCGCGAACCAGCACAACGCTGTGTTCCTGCAAGTTGTGGCCTTCACCGCCGATGTAAGAGATCACCTCAAAACCGTTGGTCAAGCGCACTTTGGCAACTTTACGCAGAGCGGAGTTAGGCTTTTTAGGAGTCGTTGTGTACACACGTGTGCATACACCGCGACGCTGCGGAGAGTTCTGCATAGCAGGGCTCTTCGACTTGATGGTCTCGACCTCACGGCCTTGACGCACGAGTTGGTTAATGGTTGGCATTGAAAAACGTCCCTAAACGTTTGAATATTACGAAAACGTGAATCCCTTCGGAAATTCCGAAAAGCCTTCTAATGTAGCAGAACAAGGGTTTACACGCAAACTATGGCCTGATCTTCAGCGAATCCAGAGGCGCAAGGCATCCCACGTGCGGCCAATGACGCCCGCTTGCTCGACGGCATCCAGTGCCACCAAAGGCACCTCGGCAACAACTTGCTCACCGGAGCGGACCTTCAAAGTGCCCAGCACTTGCCCTTTGGCGACCGGCGCCACAATCGGCTCGTTGCGCACTACTTCGGTTTTTAGTTGCGCGCCGCTTCCGGCAGGCACCGCCACGATCACGCCTTGCGGACGACCGACCTTGACAGCCGACTCGGCACCCTTCCAGACCTTGGGCGTCACCACCGCAGCACCCGCGTCGTACAACTTGACCGCCTCATAGGCGGTGTAACCCCAATTGAGCAGCTTTTGTGACTCGTTCGCACGCGCGCTTTCGCTCTCCGTACCCAAAACAATCGACAGCAACCGGCGGCTCCCCGCAGCGGCAGGCGAACCAGCGGGCGCACCGGCAGTCACTAAGGCCGGGAAATCACGTTTGGCAGTGGCCACAAGGCAATAACCCGCAGCTGCGGTATGGCCCGTCTTCAGCCCGTCGACCGTCGGATCACGGAACAACAGCAGGTTGCGGTTGCTATCGTTGGCGGCCGGTGTGCCGGGGTAGCGGTACTTTTTGATCGCGTAAAAGTGCACGAAATCAGGGAAGTCACTCATCAAGCGCATCGCCAAAATGCTCAAGTCCCGGGCCGTCGTCGTGTGCCCTGCTTCAGTAAGGCCTTCGGGGTTTTTGTAGCCCGTATTCTTCATGCCAAGGACCTTGGCCTGCTCATTCATCATTTGGACAAAGCGCTCCAAGGAGCCGCCAACGCCCTCTGCCAGCGCCATCGTGGCATCGTTTCCGCTCTGCACGATCATGCCTTTGATCAAATCCTCCACTGGCACTTGCATCTTGGGGTCGATGAACATCCGGGAGCCGGGCATCTTCCAGGCACGCTCACTCACGGGGAAGGTCTGCTTAAGATCAATCTTCTTGGATCGCAATGCGTCGAACACCAGATACGCTGTCATCAGCTTGGTGAGCGAGGCTGGCTCCACCGGCATGTCCAGATCTTTGGATGCCAGGATTTGATTCGCAGTGACGTCCATCAACAAATAGGCGCGTGCAGCCACTTCCGGCGGGCGCGGGGCTTCAGCGGCCACCGCAAAGCTCAGGGCCGCCAAAACGGAGGCAATCAATAGTTTCATAGTTCAGTCAGGTTGGAGAAAAAAGTGTCGAGAAAGCGCTGGGAGTAACCCGAGAGAGCTGGCGCAGCGTCAGCCACGCAGATGGCGCGCCACAATGTTGCGCAGTAATGGCAATTGTCCATGAAAGAAGTGTCCGCCCCCGGGCACGACCGTCACCGGCAAGCTCTGCGGCCGGGCCCAATTCATCACACCCGCTAACGGCACAGTGTCGTCTTGCTCGCCGTGCAGCACCAACGTGCGGTCATGAAAGTCGGGTGCAACGGGGGCCACGGCAAAGCGGCTCGCAGCCGTACCGACCAGCACCACCTGCTCAGGCTCACGCGCGGCCAATGCAAGCAGCGCATGGCTGGTCACAAACGCGCCAAATGAAAAACCGGCCAGCGAGAGCTTTCCTTCAGGGGCCATGTGCTGCACTACCGCTAGGAAATCTTGCAACTCCCCGTTGCCGTGGTCATAGACGCCTTCACTAGCGCCGACACCCCGAAAATTGAAACGAACCGCACGCCATCCGGCCTGAACAAACGCCCGGGCCAGCGTCTGGACCACTTTGTTGTCCATGGTGCCGCCGAACAAAGGATGGGGGTGAGCGATCACCACCGTACCGCGCGGGGCATCAAAGGGTGGATTCGAAGGCTCGTCAACCAGCCCCTCCAGCGAACCGGCCGGACCCGCCATCTGGAACTTTTGGGTAGAAGAATTCATTTTGCTATTATTTTTATAGCGGCACCCGCAAAAGATGAGGGCGCCAACTATCGAATACGCGGTAATCAGCGACCCAGGTGGGCGGGTGTCAGCAGTCGCTCAACGACTTTGCCGTTCTTAAGGTGCGACTCCACAATCTCTTCAATATCCTGCCCGTCCACAAACGAGTACCAAACCGCTTCGGGATACACCACCGCCACCGGGCCACCGGCACAGCGGTCCAAGCAGCCCGCTTTGTTGACACGGACTTTGCCGGGGCCCGCCAGTCCGGCCTCTTTGACAAGTTGCTTGCACTTGTCAAAACCCTCTTGGGCGTTGTGGTGCGCACAGCAGTCTTCACCGTTCTTTCGCTCGTTCAGGCAAAAGAAAATATGGCGTTCGTAATAGGAGGGGGCGGAAGTGGTGGAATCAGTCATGCGCTGATTTTAGGTTTTAGTATCTCTGCGCGCGATTTGCCCCAGAAGATACAAGGACGCCACATAAGGCCAGAGCCACCCCACCCATTGCGCCAGACCATTGAACCGGATAAACCGCCCCTGTTCCCACAACTGCAGGGTCTGTGCGAAGTATGGACTTTCAGGCGCCTGATTCAACAGACTCAAATAGACCCCCAGCGCCAACAGTGCCACGGCCGCACTGACGCGCCATGACACCAGTACCAGCAACAACGCCAAGCCAGCCCCCGCCAGCATGCCGATTTGCGTCGGCAAATCCAGCCAAGCCCAGGCATGGCCGGGGCCCCAACTCAAAGCAGCCGACAAAGCGGTGACCAACACCGCCGAAGTAGTCGTCACCACCACGACCACCACACGTCGCCACCGGGCCCGCACAATACAAAAACCCAGCAGACAAGGGATCAGCAAACCCAACGCAACGCATAGCAACTCTGTGCTTGGAGCCAAGGCGGGCCATTCCGTAGGTCCTTCGGGCAACCAGCGTTCAAACTCAGAGTCCAGCAGCGCACTGCGTAACATCTCCTCTACCCGGGTCACTACCTGACCCAAGCCCAAAGGCACCGAAGACGGGAACAACAAACCGAGGGGCCAGGTGGAAAGCAACACAATTCCGCCGCGGGAATGCGACACAAACCAGCGGCTACGCACTTGGTTCCACCGATCGATAGCACCGGCCCTTTGCAACACAAAAGCGATGGCTGCACCGCAAGCAGCGCCCAGTGAATTCAACAGAAAGTCTTCCCGAGAGGGCACCCGCAAAGGCAAGTAGCTCTGCAAGGCTTCCATCAGCAGCGACAGCAACATGACCCCCAGCGGCGCCAGCCACACGGAGATACGTGGCCACCCCGAGCGCAAAGCGCCAAGAACGACCAGCCCCCCTAAGGGCACATAGCCTGCAATGTTGATCGCGACATCAAAACCGGTCCAATACCGGGGCAGTGGTGCCAGCAAAAACTCCCAGCTGGCAATTCCCTGGTCGCGCCACTCTACAAAGGGGAACAAACTCGCATACGCGACCAGTGCCGCATACAGAGCGGCAAGTGGCCATGCGGTGGATTTGTGCACGGTTCGATACCGTCAGAACGGCTTGACCACCACCAAAACAACGATTGCGGTCAGCAACAGCACCGGGATCTCGTTGAACCACCGGAAAAACACATGGCTGCGCTGGCTCAGGCCGGCTTCCAACTTGCGCAACATCACCGAGCATCCGTGGTGGTAGCCAATGGCCAGCAGCACCAAAGCCAGCTTGGCGTGCATCCAGCCATTGCCCGGCCCACGCCCGATGCCATAACCCAACCAAAGATACAGGCCCAGCCCCAAGGCTGGCACAGCCAACAGGGTGGTGAATCGCAACAATTTACGTGCCATCAGCAACAGGCGGGCTCGCTCGGCATCCGAGCCGGAGGGCACCATGGCCAAGTTCACAAAAATGCGGGGAAGATAAAACAGGCCGGCAAACCAGCTGGCGATGAAAAC
The DNA here is from genome assembly GCF_032193805.1 of Rhodoferax potami. Taxonomy (NCBI): domain Bacteria; kingdom Pseudomonadati; phylum Pseudomonadota; class Betaproteobacteria; order Burkholderiales; family Comamonadaceae; genus Rhodoferax; species Rhodoferax potami. The sequence continues at coordinate 1,717,342 of NZ_JAVBIK010000001.1, forward strand.
AATGTGAAAGGCTTTGATCCAGAGCATGACCAAAGTGTAGCGGGACGGTTGCGTTTGCTACAGGCAAAAAAAACCCCAGCACACGGCTGGGGTGGTAAGCCTTTTTTGCTGTCACACATCAAGGCCCCGCTCAGGGAGGAAAGCGGGGGATAGCAAGCTATCCGGAGTTGAATTTAGCAATGTTGCGGTGGTGTGACAAGCAATTTCGGGAAATACCCCTCCACTTCGCTGAGGTATTCAGCAAATTGACTGGTTGGTCAACCCCGTGGGCCGGCCGCTTTCGGGCACAATTTTGGGAATGACCCCCTATGCCCCCTTCCCCGCCGGACGCCCGCGCCGCTTGCGCCGCGATAGTTTCTCCCGCAATCTGGTGCGCGAAAACGCCTTGACCGCCCATGACCTGATCTACCCGGTCTTTGTGGTGGATGGACAAGCACAGCGCGTGCCAATTGCATCCATGCCCGGCGTGGAACGACTCAGCCTCGATTTGCTGCTGCCGGTCGCTGAGCAATGTGTGAAGCTGGGCATTCCCGTCATGGCCTTGTTTCCGGTCGTCGATGCGTCGCTCAAAACCTATGATGGTGCAGAGGCCCTGAATCCGGATGGCCTGGTCCCTCGCGTGGTGCGGGCCTTGAAAAAGGAATTCCCCGATCTGGGCGTCATGACCGACGTAGCTCTGGACCCGTTTACCACCCACGGTCAAGACGGCATTCCGGACACCCGGCCCGAAGAAAACGGCTACATCCTGAACGAAGAGACCACTGCCCAACTGGTGCAACAGGCGCTGACCCAAGCGCGCGCGGGAGTTGATATCGTGGCGCCGAGCGACATGATGGACGGCCGCATCGGTGCCATCCGTACCGCCCTGGAAGCCGAAAAGCTGACCCACACCCGCATCATGGCCTACAGCGCCAAGTACGCCAGCGCGTTTTACGGCCCCTTCCGCGATGCGGTGGGCTCGGCGGGCAACCTCGGCAAAGGCAACAAAAAGGCCTATCAAATGGACCCGGCCAATAGCGACGAGGCCCTGCGCGAAGTGGCCATGGATATTGCCGAAGGGGCGGACATGGTGATGGTCAAACCCGGCATGCCCTATCTGGACGTCGTGCGCCGCGTCAAGGACGAGTTCAGGATTCCTACCTTCGCCTATCAGGTGAGCGGGGAATACGCGATGCTCAAGGCCGCCGCCCTCAACGGCTGGCTGGACCACGATGCGGTCATGCTCGAGAGCCTGCTGGCGTTCAAACGCGCGGGCGCCGACGGCATCCTGACCTATTTCGCGATCGATGCAGCGCGGGCACTGCGCGCCTGAAGCCATGCGCATCTTCCACATTGAGCCCGGCCATGTCCGTGAAAGCGCAGATTTAGAGCAGCTGCCTGCCGCTGACCTGAAAGGCTCGGGCTATGTGTGGATTGCCTGCAGCCGCCCCGAATTTGAAGTGGAACAAGCGCGCGTCCAAGCCGCCCTGCAACACTTGTGCGGCGAGCAACTGGTCGATCTGCACATCTCCGACCTGATCAACAAGCAGCTGCCGTCGCACTACGACTACACCTCCCAATACGACCTGCTGGTGTTCAGGCGCCTGGTCGCCGGCAGCACCGGCACCCTGCCCCTGAATGCGCCCAAGGCAGAAGGCACTCCGCCGCGCTTGAGCGGCCCGCCCATCTTGCGACGCATCGACACCAGCCCGGTCGGGTTTGCGGTGTTTGACAACGTGCTGCTCTCTGTGCACCCCGACGACTGCACTGTGCGCGATGCCTATGCCGACAAACTGCTGCAGACAACACCTGCCGCCGAGCCGCGCGCCGCAGGCGCCCGTCAGCCCACCAGCCCCGCCGACTTGATGCTGCGCATCGTGAACTCAATGGTGGATGGCTACCTCGCACTGCGCCGCGAACTCACACAACAGCTCGACCACTGGCAAAACGAGCTCTTGAGCCCCCGCACCCGCTTCACCAACTGGACCTCCCTGCTGGAGGCCCGCATGGCCTTGCACCAGCTCGATGATGTGTGCGAAGAGCAGCGCTCCAGCATTCAGGATTGGATAGAAGCCATCAAGACCTGGCCGGAGACGACGGGCCCCGCCGATGCCCGCGAGCGCGAGCTTCTGGAGGTACGCAGCCGCGATGTGCTGGAGCATATTGAGCGGGTAGTCCACCACGTGCGTCGCCTCGAGCAAAGCGTGGAGACTGCCGTGCAAATGCACTTCAGCGTGCAAGGCAGCCGCACCAACGACATCATGCGCACGCTCACGGTGCTGACCGCTATCTTTTTGCCGCTGAATTTGATGGCCGGTATTTTCGGGATGAACTTCGACTTCATCCCCCTGCTGCACCAGCAAGGCGGCTTCTGGTGGATTTTGGGGGCGATGGGCCTGACGGCGGCTGCATTGGCCCTCGTCTTCTGGCGCAAGCGCTACCTCGCGCGCACCAACCGGTAGCCTGGTTTAGGGCACCGGCGCCCCACTCGTCAACCGACGTGGGTGCGCAAAAAAGCCAGCGTGCGCTGCCGCGCGAGCGCAGCGGCCTCGGCCTGGTACGCGCCGCGCTGGTCGCAGTTGAAGCCATGCTGAGCCGGATAGAGATGCACCTCCACTCCCGGCTGCGCCAGAGTGAACGCCTGCACCGCGGCCAAGGGAATGGCGTGGTCCTGCTCGCCGAAATGCGCCAGCACCGGGCATGCGGGCGTGCGCTCGGCCTCGACCGGTGTTGTCATGCCGCCGCCGTAATAAGGCACCGCCCCGGCCAAGCCCGGCACCTGTTCGGCTGCACGCCAAGCCAGCCAGCCGCCCCAGCAGTAACCCATCACCGCCACCTTGCCGGCACTGCGCGCAGCCTCCACCGCGGCCTGCACATCTTGCAGGGGGCCGGGAGGCGGCAACGCCTCGGTGCGTACCTTGAGTGCAACACCGGTGGCCACATCATCCGGGCTATAGCCCAGCTCGACGCCGGCTTGCACCCGGTGAAACATGGCAGGCGCCACCACCAAGTAGCCATCGGTGGCGTAGCTGTCTGCCACGGCCCGGATGTGGGTGTTCACGCCGAAGATTTCTTGCAACAAGACCAAGCCCCCACGCGGGGTCGCGACAGGCGTGGCCACATAGGCAGGAATGGAAGTGCCGTCGGCACAGGTGAGAGTGATCGTGCTGCCCATGGGATGTCCTGACATGGCGTGCGCTGTTTACTGCACCTGAAAGCCGCTGGCTTTGATCAGCTTCGCCCAGACCTGGGTGTACGCCTGCTCACGCTTGGCGAGTTGCTGCGAGTTCATGAAACCCACCGTCAGGCCCATGGCGGTGAGGTGGTCTTTCACGTCGGGCTGTGCCAGCACTTTGGCCAGCGCGTCCGAGACCTTGTCGATGGCCACTTTGGGTGTGCCGGCCGGAGCAAACAGCCCGTAGTACGGCATGTCTTCCAAACCGCCTAAGCCGAGCTCGCTGAATGTGGGCACATCCGGCAGGATCGCCTGGCGGTTGCCACCGAGCACCGCCACAATGCGGATTTTTCCGGCCTTGTGGTTTTCAATGAAGTCCGGCACAGAGCCCACGCCAGCCGCAATTTGGTTGCCCAGCATATCGGCCATCATCGGCGCGCTGCCGCGGTACGGGGCGGCCACCAGGTCCAGCTTGTATTTCTCGCCCAGCACCTTGACCAGAAACTCCGGTGTGGAGGCCGGCGCCGGCACCCCCAGCGTGCCCTTCCCGCCCTGGGTGCGCACCCAGGCCACGTACTCGGCCGTCGATTTGGCGGGGGTGCCGCCAGACACCGCCAAAGCATTCACAAAGGTAGCGAAACCAGCGACCGGAACAAAGTCTTTGGCCGGGTCAAAACCGGGGTTCTTGACCACCTGCGGCAAGATGGAGATCGTGTGATCGTGGGTCAAAAACAGCGTGTTGCCATCGGGCGCTGCTGCTTTGAGGCTTTGGGCCGCAATCTGGCCGCCTGCACCGGCCTTGTTCTCCACCACCACCGGCACACCGAGCTGGTCTTTGAGTTTGTCCGCCAAGGTGCGGGCAATCGCGTCAGTTCCCCCGCCAGCAGGAAAGCCGACCAGAATCCGCACCGGCCCGGTCTGGGCCTGTGCTGCCGTGACCATGAAAGCCGATGCCACGGCCATACGCACACCCCATGCCGCTGCGCGGCGCATTCCTACGATCCAATTTGCCATAAAGTCCTCCGGATTGACCATTGAATGCCGTCGTTGCGGCAGTAAGCCACAAGCGTAAGCCAAAAAACGGCGTGCGCTTTACCATGGGCACCATGCAATCTATTGTTCTCATCACCGGTGGCTCCCGCGGTATCGGTGCCGCTACGGCTTTGGCGGCAGCGAATGCCGGCTATGCCGTCGCCGTCAACTACGCACACAACTCACTGGCGGCCGACGAGGTGGTGCGCCAGATTCGCCAGCAGGGCGGGACCGCGATCACGGTACAGGCCGATGTGGCCGAAGAGGCCCAGGTACTCGCCATGTTTGACAAAGTCGATGCCAAACTTGGCCGCATCACCGGGCTGGTCAACAACGCCGGGGTGGTGGACCATGCCTGTCGTGTGGCCGAAATGAGTGCAGAGCGCATGCGCCGCATGCTCAACACCAACGTGTTGGGCAGCATGCTGTGTGCCCGCGAAGCCGTGCGCCGCATGAGCACCCGCTGCGGCGGTGAAGGCGGCAGCATCGTGAACCTCTCCAGCGTGGCCGCTACCCTGGGCTCGCCCGGGCAGTACGTGGACTATGCGGCCAGCAAGGGTGCGATCGACAGTTTCACCATAGGCCTGGCGCGCGAAGTGGCGACTGAAGGCATCCGGGTGAATGCGGTGCGCCCCGGAATCATTGACACCGACATCCACGCTTCGGGCGGACAACCGGACCGGGCCCGGCGGCTAGCGCCCCAGGTGCCCATGCAGCGCCCCGGTCGCGCCGAGGAGGTCGCCGCCAGCATCGTGTGGCTCTTGAGCGCACAGTCCAGCTACACCACAGGCGCGCTGCTGGATGTCGCCGGCGGGCGCTGACAGCGGTCTCGCCTCACGGCCGTGCGGCGGGCTCAGGCGGCAAGCCGAAGAGCGCCGCCGCATTGCCCCATGCAATTTTGCGGGCCACAGCAGGCGGCAAGCCGCCCAGCCAGGCGCGGTACTCGGACATCAGCGCTTCGTAATACTGCCAGCGCTGGTTGACCCAGGTGTCGGAGCCGATCACGAACCGGTCCGGAAACTCCAGCAACAAAGCCCGCCACTCGGGGCATAGCACGGGGGCCGATCCGGTGGTGCAGGTCAGCCCCGGGCGGTAAGACAGCTCCCCCATCAAACCCGGGTACTTGCGCAGCAAGGCGCGCACCCTCTCAACCGGTACACCACCTATGCCGGTGTGCGCCCAAATGAGCCGGCTGCGCGCACCGCCGGAGGGGGTGGCACTCAACAGGCCATCGATGGCGATGTCGTCTACATGCGCCAGCACCACCAGCCCTTCGCGCTCGGCCCGCGCCATCAACTGCACTGCCACCGGGCCGCTGGCATTGGCGCTGTCATAGAGGTGGAACTCGCCCAGCCCCCGGTAAGGGCCCGCCGCCGTGCCCCGCGCCAATTCCATATCCACCATGGTGGCAATCGTCGGGTCGCGAAACCAGTTGTCGTAGTCGGCGCGGTCCCGGTAGAGGCGAACCAGCGGAACCACCGTGACGCCGGCCGCCTGCGTCAAAGCACCGGCTGACGCCAAGGTGCGGGTGCCGTCATTGGGGCGGGAGTTGGCCAGCACCGCCCGCACCCCGCTGCGCTGCATGCGGGCGAGCACGTCGTCCAAGGGATGGGCTTGCTGTGCCTCCACGTTGTAGTGCAAATGGGCATCAAAAATAGGGCCTGCATAGTCGGCGGCTTGCGCGCCGGCCGCCCATGCCATTCCGGTAAACAGCCAGGTCAAAAACGTGTGTTGCATCGTGCGCGCTCCGCCAAAGAATGGATCGCAGGTGTAGCAGGTTTTACCGATGCGCGCACTGCCCGGGTGCATTACTATCCGTGCCTCTGCCGCTCCCGGCAGCACCAACCGGACCGAGCTATGGACCTTAAACCTCTGGTGACCCTGCTGGCCATCGTGAACCCGCTGGCCATCGTGCCATTTTTCATCCACTACACCCAAGGATTCTCCGGGGCCCAACGGCGCAACACTATCTGGGTGTCCTCGTTCAGCGCCTTTGTGGTGATTGCGGTCAGCGCATTGCTGGGCTTGCAGATTCTGGAGTTTTTCGGCATTTCGCTGGCCAGCTTCCAGGTGGGCGGCGGTATGTTGCTGCTGACCAGTGCCTTGAACATGCTGAACGCGCAACCCGCCGAAGCCAAACCAAGCAGCCACGAACTGCAGGATGGCGCAGAGAAGGCCGCCATGGGTGCCAGCATTGCGGTCGTGCCACTCACAATTCCGCTGCTGACCGGCCCGGCCACCATGTCCACCGTGGTGATTTATGCCGACAAGGCGAAAACGTTTTTCCAACTCGGCACCCTGGTCGGGTACGGCGTGGTGATCGCGCTGGCCACCGCTCTGTGCTTCTCGCTGGCACAACCGATTGCGCGTTTTCTGGGCAAAACCGGCATCAATGTGATGACCCGGCTGATGGGACTGATTCTGGCGGCCTTGGCCGTCGAGGTGATGAGCGACGGGCTGACCAAGCTCTTCCCGGTGCTCGGCGGCCCATAAGCGGCCTGCGCAGGCTCAGGTGTCTGCTATGCCGTGGCGGTTTAAAAAGTCGCCCACCAGCTCCAGGCGGAGCAAGGGGTTGTCGAGCTGCATCAGCCCTTGGCGCAGCTCTGGCGGGAGCTGCAGCAACTCGCAACACCGGTTGGCGACCCAGGCGCAGTCGTCAAACTGGTAAGGCGGCTGCACCGGCAGCTCTGCCGCTCCGTTGCGCAGGCTCAGGTTCTCCAACAGCGACTCCAGCGCTTTGGACACTACTTTCAAATCGTCCGGCACCGGCATGGTGCGATCAGGCGGCAGGCCTTGCACATCCGCCACCCACAAACCGTGCTTGAGGCGCTCGCGCCGGGTAATGCGAAAGCGCTCGCCCGCCGTGCAGCGCACCAGCATCAAGCCCGCTTGCGGTGCCGAAAACTCAGTCACGGTCGCCAGGGTGCCGATGTCCACAAACGCTTCGTTCGCAAACCCGTCGCCGGAAGCCTCGGGGCGCCGCACCTCTTGCCCCTGGGTCAACGAGACCACGCCGAAAGGGGCTCCCGTTTTGTGGCACCGGCCGATGAGGTCCAGGTAGCGCACCTCGAAAATCTGCAGCTGCAAACTGCCACCGGGATAAAGCACCGTGTTGAGCGGAAACAGCGGCAGGGATTGCAAGGTCAGAAGTTCAGCCATGGCTTCGCCCGTGGGTTCAGGGTCTGGTGGGCAAGGCGGCTTGGGTTTGCTGCACCCAGTCGTCAAGCTGTGTGATCGCGGACTGGGCCGCTACGGTCAAGGCGCGCACACCACCGGCCGCATCGGGCGTGGGTGCGGGGCTGCTGGCCACTACAGTGCGCTGCGCCACCAGGCTTTCGCCCCCTGGACCTGCACGGAGCAAGGTGGCCCGCACCCGCAGCACGCCGCGGCTGGCCTGCGGGCTGTCGAACAGCTGGCTGAACTCTTCGAGCTCCATGCGCAACACCAGCGCCCCTGCAGGGCTGGGGCCACCTTCGTTCGCATTGAGGATCGGGCGCTGTGCGCTCAGTGTGGCCCGCAGTTGCTGGCGCAGTAGCTGCGCAGGCGGCATGCTCCAGCGGGCTTGGGCATAGGGGCGCAACAGCTGGCCATCGGTGTAGTTGAGGCGGTAGAGCACTGCCGAGCCCTCCAGCGCAAGCGGGGCCTGCACATCGGCCATCACCAACAAGGGCAAGGGCGCCATGCGGTTCTGCGGCTGCGGCTCCACCACGCCCGGGCCGAAGTCATACACCGCCGTGGTCACCCCACGCGGCGCAGAGCAGGCGCCCAGCGTCGCAACAAAAATCAAGCCTAATGAGGCTCTAGCCCAAGCAATATCTGCGCGGGCAGCTATATTTTTCATAGCAAATTCACTCTCATGGTTCAGAACCCTCATGGTGCCGTAGCCGGCGCAGGCGCCACAAAGCCGGGCTCGCCGGGGCCGGGCAAACCGGTAGTGCGCCCGAACAGCACACTCTGGGGGTTGTCATTCAGGCTCTCCACCGCGCGGCCCACCTGGCGGGCTGTGCGGCCGGTGTCCTCGACCGTGCGCTGAAGGCGCGGCAGCAACTGGATCTGGATCTGGCGGCTGGTCGTCGCCAGCGCATCGGTGCTCTGGCCGATTTTGTCGAGGGTGCCCCCCGGGTCGCTCATGCGCTTGGAGGTCCGCTGAAACTCGGTGGCCGAGTTGCGCACCGCATCGGCACTGGCGCCCAGGCGCTCGGTGGTGATTTGAATACTCTTCAGGGTAGCGTCTGCCTGGGCCACCATGTGGGGCAGGTTCATTGCCACCGGGTTGCCGTCCGCACCCAACACCTGGTCTGCCCGTTTGGTCAGGGCGCTGATGTTGGCGGCGGCATCGCTCAGGTTGCTGATCGCGCCCATCAATTGCTTCTGGTTGTCGTTGGCCAGCAAGCCGTTCATCCGGATGCTGGCTTGCTCGAGCTGGGTGAGCAGGTTGCCGCCCTGCTCCGACAAGCGCGACACCATGCTGGCCCGCATCGGGATGCGGGGGGCCGCGTCGCCCTCGGCCACCAGCGCGGGGCTGCCTTCGTCCTTGTCGTCGAGCTGCACAAAGGCCAAGCCGGTCACACCCTGAAAACCCAGCGAGGCATAGGTAGTGCGGGTGATCGGGGCGGCCTCATTGACCGCAATGCGCAACAACACATTGCCCCGCTGCAGGGGGTCGAGCGCAATGTCGGTCACCCGGCCGACCAGCACCCCTTTGTAGCGGACTGCGGCCTGGGGCTGCAGTCCGGTCACGCCTTCGGCGCTCGATATCTCGAACATGCGCTGCTCAGTGGTGTCCCGGGTCAGCCACATTGCCAGTGCAGTCAGCAATGCCAACAGCGCCACCACAAAGGCCCCGGCAGCCAGGGCGTGAGATTTGTTTTCCATACCTTGTCGATCTAACCTGCATTGGAGGGCGAATGCAAGAGCGCTTGCGCACGGCGCCCTCGCCCACCCCTGAAAAAGTCTTGCACAAACGGATGCTCAAAAGCCACCACCGCCTCTGGTGCCGCATCCAGCACCACCCGCTTGTCCGCCACGACCGCAATCCGGGTGCTGAGTTCGAAAATGGTATCGAGGTCGTGGGTCACCATCACCACCGTCAAGTCCAGCTCCCGATGCAGACTTTGCAAGAGCGCACAAAAGGCATCGGCGCTATCGGGGTCCAGGCCGGCGGTGGGCTCGTCCAGCAGCAGCAAGGGCGGGTCCATGGCGAGTGCGCGCGCCAGTGCCACCCGCTTGATCATGCCGCCGGACAAGTCCGACGGCATTTTGTGGGCGTGCTTGGGGTCCAGCCCCACCATCTGCAACTTGACCATGGCCACATCGCGCACCAAGGCGGGCGGCAGGGTGCCGCGCTCGCGCAGCGGAAACGCAATGTTCTCCAGCACCGTGAATGCGGAAAACAAAGCCCCGTGCTGAAACAACATGCCCACCCGGCTGGACGCTCCAGCGCGCCCCAGCTCTGCAGCAGGCCGCCCTTGCACGGTCACGGTGCCGCGGGTCGGTGTTTCCAGCCCGAGCATCTGGCGCAGCAAGACGGTTTTGCCGCTGCCGGAGCCGCCCACAATCGAAAGCAGCTCCCCGTGCGCGACCGTGAGGTCGAGGTCTTGGTGGATCACGGTGGCGGTACCGGCGGTCTTGAACACGGACCACAGCTTGTCGATCTGCACCATGGCCTTGGCAGCGTCGCTCATAGGCCCACCGATTTAAAGACGACCGCAAAAAGCGCATCCACCAGAATCACCATAGTGATGGAGCTCACCACCGACGCGGTGGTACCCTCGCCCAGACTCTGGGTGTCCGGCTTGACCCGAAGGCCGTGGTGGCAGGCGATCAGCGCAATCAAGACGCCAAACACACAGGACTTGCCCAGGGCCAGCCACAGGTTGGCAATCTCTACGGTTTTGGGCAAGGCCGACACAAAGTAAGCCGGTGTGAGACCCATGCTCAGGTCTGCGGCCAGCATGCCGCCCAGCAAGGCCGCCAGCGTGGTCCACACTGCGACCAAGGGCATGGCCACCGCCATGGCCAAGGTGCGAGGCATCACGAGCCGGAACCCCTTGGGTATGCCCATGACGCGCATGGCGTCGAGCTCTTCCGTCACCCGCATGACGCCGATTTGCGCCGTGATCGCCGAGCCCGAACGCCCGGCTACCAGAATCGCAGCCAGCACAGGCCCGAGCTCGCGTATCAGTGACATACCGAGAATATTGACGATGAAGCTGTCCGCACCGTATTGGCGCAGCTGCTTGGACATCAGGTACGCCAACACCACACCGATCAAAAAGCCCACGAGCGCGGTTATCGGCAGCGCAGTGGCCCCGATGCGGTAAAGATGCCCCGACACATCCCGCCACGGGCCCTGCAGGGGGTGGCGGGCGAGTTGCACGCAGTCCAACAGCAACTGCCCCGTCATGCGCAGCAGCCCGATCAGGTGTGACTGCACACCGGCGAGTTTGCGGCCCAAGGCCGTCAGCAACACATGCCAGTCCATAGGGTCGGCGGGAGGCGGTGGCACCGAAAAGCGCGCCACCCGTTCCAGCAGGGCTTTGTGGATAGGCTCGGCCAGCAGTTGCTCCGGCCAGTGGCGGCTCCAGAAGTTCCAGAGCGCCTGGGCACCGGTATGGTCCATGCGCAGCACCGGCTGCGCGTCCCACACCACAGCCGGAGCGGCCTTGACCGCCGCCGCAACGGTGCGCCATTGGGCCTCGATACCAAGCCAGACGGCAGGCGCGGAGAGCGCATCGGCCGTCCATGTCCCGCGCAGAGTGACCCGCAGACCTTCGGGGTCCTGGGTGATGCTGAGTGCGGGCTGGGTGTCCTCCACGGGTCTGGTACTGTGAGTGGCTAAGGTGCGCATGGTAACTGCTCACAATTGCAAGCAAAATATCGACAGGAGACAAACCGACCATGCAAGAAAACGTAGGCCCGACCGAAGAACTGGGAATCGAACAACGCGGCGCTGTGCTGTGGCTCACCATCCAGCGCGAAGAGCGCCGCAATGCCATGAGCCACGGCGTGATTGCAGGCATGGCCGATGCGATTCGCGCGGCCCAGCACCAACCGGACATCCGCGCGATTGTGATCACCGGTGCAGGCCCTAAGGCGTTTTGCTCGGGCGCTGACTTGCAGGCATCCAAAGTCTTTACCGGCGACTATTCGCAACCCCACGCCCACCTGGCCCAGCTCTTGCGCGCGGCCCGCGCCAGCCATATTCCGCTGATCGCGCGGGTCAACGGCTTTTGTCTGGCCGGTGGCATGGGCCTGCTGTCCATGTGCGACATGGCCGTGGCGGCGAGCCACGCCACCTTCGGCCTGCCGGAAGTCAAAGTCGGCGTGTTTCCGGCGCAGGTACTCACGGTGCTGCAGCACTTGGTGCCGCGCCGGGTGCTTGCCGAGATGTGTATCACCGGCGAGCCGATTACGAGCGCACAGGGACTGGCCTATGGGCTGGTCAACCATGTGGACGACGATGTGGATGCCAAATTGCAATGGCTGCTGGACCGGATATTGGACAAGTCCCCTGCTGCCATTCGCCGGGGCCTGTACACCATGAAATCGGTGGAGACCATGGCGTTCGAGGAGTCCATGGCGTTCACCGAGAGCCAGATCGCGCTCTTTACCCTCACCGATGACGCCCGCGAGGGCCAAAAAGCCTTTCAGGAAAAGCGCAAGCCGCTCTGGACAGGCACATGAGTGGCTCGCTAGATACGGCAAGCCTGCTGAATATGGTGGGCGCCGTGCTGTTCGGCATTGCACTCATCCACACTTTTTGCGCCAAGTACCTGGAGTCGCTGGCCCACCGCCATCCGGCGCATGCCGGTTTGTTTCATCTGCTGGGCGAGGTGGAAGTGGTGTTCGGCTTCTGGGCTTTTGTGCTGGTTGCTGCGATAGCCCTGATCGCCGGTGGCAGCGAGGCCATCGCCTATGCCGAATCTCGCCACTACACCGAGCCGCTGTTTGTGTGCGTAGTGATGGTGGTGGCCGCTTCACGCCCGGTGCTGGAGGCTGTGCGCGCGGCCCTGAATGGCATCAGCCGGATCGTGCCGTTGCCATCTTCCTTGGTGTTGGCCTGGCTGGGTTTGGCTGCAGTGCCGCTTCTGGGCTCCCTGATCACAGAGCCTGCCGCCATGACACTGGCGGCCCTGATGCTCGCGCCGCAGATCTTCCGCGCCGAGATGCCTGAGCGGCTGAAATATGCGGCGCTGGGCGTGCTGTTTGTCAATATTTCCATCGGCGGCACGCTCACCTCATATGCCGCGCCGCCGGTGCTGATGGTGGCCGCCACTTGGAACTGGGACACCGCCTTCATGGCCACTCAATTCGGCTGGAAAGCCACCATCGCCGTGCTGGTGAACGCGAGTGCCATGACCTGGGTCTTGCGGCGGCATTTGCCGGCTACGCCCGCCCACACCGACAGACCAGGGGAAGTGCCAGTGCCCGCCGTAGTGAGCCTGGTGCACCTCGCGTTTCTGGCAGGCGTGGTGGTTCTTGCGCACCATCCGGTGCTGTTTCTGGGCTTGTTTTTGTTCTTTCTGGGCTACACCCAGGCCTACGCGCGATTCCAGTCGCCCTTGATCCTCAAGGAGGGTTTGCTGGTCGGCTTCTTTTTGGCGGGCCTGGTGGTTTTGGGGGGCATGCAGCAGTGGTGGCTGCAACCGATCGTGTCCGGCCTCGAGCCCACGGCGCTGTTTTTCGGGGCCTTGGTGCTGACGGCTTTTACCGACAATGCGGCGCTGACCTACTTGGGCTCGTTGATTCAGGGTATTTCACCCGCCTCGCAGTACATGCTGGTGGCCGGTGCCGTTGCGGGCGGGGGGCTGACGGTGATCGCCAACGCCCCCAACCCGGCGGGCGTTGCGCTGCTGCGCCACGGTTTTGAAGACCAATCCATCGGTGCCGGCGGCTTGCTGCTCGGCGCCCTTCTCCCGACTGCCGTTGCGGCAGCGTGCTTTTTGCTGCTATGAACAACGACACTACTTTTGACTACATCATCATCGGCGCAGGCACTGCCGGCTGCCTGCTCGCTAACCGGTTAAGTGCCAATGCCTCCAAGCGGGTGCTGCTGATCGAGGCGGGCCGCAAGGACGATTACCACTGGATCCACATCCCCGTGGGCTACCTGTACTGCATTGGCAACCCGCGCACCGATTGGCTGTTTCACACAGCCCCCGAGGCCGGGCTGAACGGGCGCAGCCTGCGCTACCCGCGAGGTAAGACCCTGGGTGGATGCAGCAGCATCAACGGCATGATTTATATGCGGGGCCAAGCCCGCGATTACGACCAATGGGCCCAACTCACGGCCGACGCCCATTGGAACTGGGACAACAGCCTGCCCTATTTCCAGCTGCATGAAGACCATCACCTCGGTGCGACCCCTCTCCATGGCGCCAAAGGGACGGCCTCACCGATCATCAAGAACAACGCCACGGTGTATGGCGAGGTACTGCGGCACCACCGCGCGGGCGGGGAGTGGCGCGTAGAGAAACAACGCCTGCGGTGGGATGTGCTGGATGCATTTGCGCAGGCGGCACAACAGGCGGGGGTCCCTGCCACCGAGGACTTCAACCGCGGCAATAACGAAGGCGTGGGCTATTTCGAGGTCAATCAGAAAGACGGCTGGCGCTGGAACACGGCCAAGGCGTTTTTGCGGCCCATGTGTTACGGGCGCCCGAATTTCGAGCTCTGGAATTCGGCCCAAGTAGCCCGGCTGTTGATCGAACCGGCGGCAGAGGACGCCTCAGGAGCCACACCTCTGCGCTGCAAAGGGGTGGAAGTCTGGACCGGCAGCGAAATGGTGACAGCGACTGCGCGCGCGGAGGTCTTGCTGTGTGCGGGTGCGGTGGGATCCCCCCAAATACTCCAACACTCCGGCATCGGCCCCGCAGGACTTTTGCAACAGTACGGCGTCAAGGTGCTGCAAGACACACCCGGCGTGGGTGCCAACCTGCAAGACCACCTGCAGATCCGCGCCGTCTTCAAGGTCAAAAACACGACCACGCTCAACACCCAAGCCAACAGCCTGTGGGGCAAAGCGAAAATCGGGCTCGAATACGCCCTCAAGCGCAGCGGCCCCATGAGCATGGCGCCCAGCCAGTTGGGTGCATTCACCCGCAGCAGCCCCGATCAAAAGTACCCCAACATCCAGTACCACGTGCAACCCTTGAGCCTGGAGGCTTTCGGCGAACCCCTGCACACCTTCAATGCGTTCACCGCCAGTGTGTGCAACCTGAACCCCACCAGCCGGGGGACGGTACAGATCCAGTCACCAGACTTCAATGCGGCGCCGCGCATTGCCCCGAACTACCTCAGTACCGACGAAGACCGCAAAGTCGCGGCGGACTCTTTGCGGGTCACACGCCGCATCGTGGCGCAACCTGCGTTGCAAAAATTTGAGCCGGAGGAATACAAACCGGGCGTGCAATTCCAGAGCGATGCCGAATTGGCCCAGCTCGCCGGTGACATTGCCACCACCATCTTCCACCCCGTGGGCACCACCAAAATGGGCCGGATCGACGGACCTGACCAGGACCCGATGGCCGTGGTCGATAGCCGCCTGAAAGTGCGCGGTGTGGCCGGCTTGCGCGTGGTGGATGCCGGTGTGATGCCGCTGATCACGAGTGGCAACACCAACTCGCCCACCTTAATGATTGCCGAGAAGGCAGCGCAGTGGATTGCGGAAGATGCCGCTTTGCGCGAATGAAGGGTTTGTCCTGATGCCGTGACCCCGCAGTGGCAGCTACATTTCATGCCAACGCTGAACCGAACAGCAACTGCGAGGCCCACAAGGCCGGGCATGAAACGACGCCGAGGAGACGGCTAAGAACACATCCAATAATCCTGCACATAGCGATGCAGCCTCACAAAAGCACCGGCAACCCCGGTGCTTTTTTATGTGCACTTCAATCAGGCCCTGGCTTTGGTGGAGTCTGCGCATACTGCTATTATTTTTATAGCAACAGTCACCCATCTGCGAATGCGACAATCACCCGCATGGAATTGCTTATTGCGTCGCTCGCATCCGGTCTGGCCGGGTTTATTGATTCGATCGTGGGTGGCGGCGGACTCATCCTCACACCCGCCCTGTTTGCCCTGTTTCCGCACACGGCGCCGGCTACCTTGTTCGGTACCAACAAAGGCGCAGCAGTGGCAGGCACAGCATTTGCCGCGGTTCAATACAACCGCAAGGTGTCTTTGCCTTGGAAGGCTCTACTGCCGGCCACCGCGGTTTGCTTTTCTGCCGCGCTGACGGGCGCATGGGTGGTGACCCAAGTCTCCCCCGAATACCTGCGCAAGGCGCTCCCGTTCATCTTGGTGCTGGTACTCGGCTACACACTCGCCAAAAAAGAATTGGGCCGGCACCATGCGCCGCGTTTCAGCGGCAGGCATGAGGTGCTGGTCGCCTGCTGTGTCGGGGGCATCATTGGCTTTTATGACGGATTCTTTGGCCCCGGCACCGGCAGTTTCTTTGTGTTTTTGCTGGTGCGGCTCTTGGGGTACGATTTTTTGCACGCCTCGGCGGGCGCCAAATTGCTGAACACCGCCTCTAACGCGGCCGCTTTGCTGTTGTTCAGCTTTACCGGCCATGTCTGGTGGCACTACGTGGTGTTCATGGCCTTGGCCAATGTGGCGGGTAGCCTGGCCGGCACCCACCTTGCGCTCAAGCACGGTACCGGCTTTGTGCGCTCGGTGTTTATTGCGGTGGTTTCCGCACTGATCCTGAAAACTGCCTACGACGCCTTTTTGCGAGGCCTCTAGCCCGCTTTAGCGGGCCGTTGGCCAGGGCAAGTCGGCCGCCACACGCGGCTTCCCGAGCGGGGCGGTGGCTTTACCTTGGCTGACCGCGGCCAAGTCTTCCTCGCTGGGGTATTGGCCTAAGAGCCAGTAGTCAAAGGTACGCCGGGCAATAGGCGCTGCTGAAGCGGCTCCGAAGCCGGCGTTCTCGACAATCACCGCCAGAGCGATCTTCGGGTCATCGGCTGGCGCAAACGCCACATACAACGAGTGGTCGCGCTGATGCTCCTCCATGGTGGAGGCGTTGTATTTCTGGTTTTTTCCCAGGCTCACCGCCTGTGCTGTCCCGGTTTTACCGCCACTGACATAACCAGCCCCGGCAAACACACGTGTGCCCGTGCCCCCTTGGGTCACGCCGACCATGGCGTCACGGATCACCTTCAAATTCTCCGGCTTGTAGCCCAAATCAATCGGGGGCTCAGGTGTTACCGGGGTGCGCACCCGGGTCGTGGCATCTTGTGTCGCAATCACGAGTTGGGGTTTGTGCTTGACGCCGTTGTTGGCAATCACTGCCACCGCCTGTGCCACCTGCAGCATGGTGAAGCTGTTGTACCCTTGCCCGATGCCCAGAGAGATGGTTTCCCCGGCATACCATTTTTGGTGCTCTGGCCGTTTGTAGTACTTGCGTTTCCACGCTTGACTAGGCAGTACACCACGAACCTCGCCGTTCACATCGATACCGGTCAACTGCCCGAAACCCAAGGGCGCCATGAAGTCGTGCATGGTGTCTACACCGAGCTCATTAGCCAACGAGTAAAAGTACACGTTGCTCGACTCCACGATCGCGCGGCGCATATCCATGATGCCGCCCTTTTCGTTGGCAGGACTGCCGAAGCGGTTGCCGCCAAAAATGTAGGTCCCGGTATCGTTGATCAGGGTTTGGGGCGTGCGCGTGCCGGTTTCCAGAGCGGCCAAGGCCATGAAGGGTTTGTACGTCGACCCCGGCGGATAGGTGCCTCGCAAGGCCCGGTTGAGCAGTGGTTTGTCGATGGACTCGTTGAGCATCTGCCAGTTCTCCTGGTCAATGCCCTCTACAAACAAATTGGAATCAAAGGTCGGCTTGCTGACAAAGGCCAGCACTTCGCCCGTCTTGGGGTCTAAGGCCACCAAGGCACCGCGACGGCTGCCAAACATGTCTTCGATCAGCTTTTGAAGCTTGATGTCGATGGACAGCATCACCACGTTGCCCGGCGTTGACGGATTGCTGGCGAGCTTGCGCACCGCCCGGCCCCCAGCCGAGGTTTCGATGCGCTCCACGCCGGTGGTGCCGTGCAACACGGACTCGAAGCTCTGCTCTACCCCGAGCTTGCCGATGTACTCGGTGCCCCGGTAATTGGCCTGGTCTTCGCTGTCGTCGATCCGTTCTTTTTCCGCCCGGTTGATGCGACCGATGTAGCCAATAACATGGCTCGCCAACTCGCCATAGGGGTAGTTGCGGAACAGGCGCGCCTTGATCTCTACACCGGGAAAGCGAAAGCGTTGAGCTGCAAACCGGGCGACTTCGGCATCGGTCAGCCGAGTGCGAATGGGCAAGGACTCAAAGCTCTTGGACTCCTCCATCAGCTTTTTGAAACGCCGCCGGTCCCGCGGCGTGATGTCGACCACTTGTGCAAGCTCGTCCAAGGTGGATTCGACGCCGCCGCTTTTAGAGGGAGTTATTTCGAGGGTGTAGGCCGAATAGTTGCTGGCCAGTACCACCCCGTTGCGGTCCATGATCAGGCCGCGATTGGGCACGATCGGAACGATGGAGGTGCGGTTGCTCTCCGCTTGGGCCCGCAAGTCGTCATGGCGGAATATCTGGAGATAGACCAGGCGCGCAAAAAGCAAAACGAAGCACAACAAGACCAGCACGCTGACCGCAAAAATGCGGGTGCGAAAGCGGGCCAGGTCGGCTTGTACATTGCGCAACTCAGTCATCAGAGCGCACCTTACAGGGGTCGGTTGGCATCAGGGTCCGGCGCACGCCGCTGCGGCGCAAGCAGCACGATACTCGCAACCGGCCACAGCGCAGCCTCCAAAAAAGGCGCCAGCATCAATAGCCAGCCGGGGAAGGCACCGCCACCAGCCATGCGCAAAAACAATTCCAACCCATGCGCAGCCGCAAACAAAGGGAACACCTGGGCAGCTTGCGAAGGAACCGAAAACCAGAGCAAGCGCCGATGCACCGCAATCGCCAGAAAGCTCAACACCGTGTACGACATGGCGTGTTGCCCCAGCAGCGCACCTTGATGGACGTCCATCAACAAGCCCATGAAAAAGGCGGCACCAATGCCCACGCGAAGGGGCTGGTGTACTGTCCAAAACACCAGCACGAGCGCCAGCATGTCAGGCGTCCAGGCGGAGCGTCCCCACCACCCCATGTTGAACAGCATGTTCAGCAACAAAGCGCTCAGCAGGCTTCCCCATATGAACAAGGGTTTGGCCGGCAACAGCAATTGCTGCCCGGGTCGCATGATCATGGCTTAGCCCCTTTGGCTTTCGGGGCGACAGCTAAAGGCTCGGGCTGCGGGCGCGCCGGTATTTTGTCGCCCAGTGGATCAAGAACGATCACATGCCCGGCTCCGGACACCAGCCCTAGCGGCACACAGTAAATGCGCGCGAATACCGCATCCACTTTACGCTCCACTTTTTCCACCCGGGCCACAGGCAGGCCGGGCGGGTAAATGCCATCGACACCGCTGGTGGTCAATAAGTCACCCACCGCCACATCCGCGTTGGCCGCCATGTAGCGCAACTCCAAAGCATCCGCATAGGAGGAGGTATCACCGAATGCCACTCCGCGCGCTCCGGTGCGGGCATTCAGTACCGGAATCGCGTGGTCCCGGTCGGTAATCAAGGTCACTTCACTCGTGAGCGGATACACACGGGTCACTTGCCCGATGACACCCGACTCGTCCAGCACCGGAGAACCCAAGGCGACCCGGTGCAGTTGCCCCCGGTCGATGATCACTTTGCGGGTATAGGGGTCGGCAGCGTCGTAGATAACCTGGGCAGCACGGAAATTGGTGTCAAGGCGTGCCGAAAGATCCAGCAGCTTGCGCAAACGCTGATTTTCCAACTCGAGCTGATCGACCTGATTGGCGCGCAGTGACTGGGTACTCAATTTGCGCCGCGCTTCTTCCTGCACGGTTTCTGCGGTGGCGAGCGTCGAGAAATACCCCGACAGCTGCCCTGCAGCGGCCAAAGGCTGCAAAGCCAGCCATTGCACCGGATAGAGCACGGCTGCAAGTGCCGTGCGCAGAGGTTGCATCACTTTAAAGCGAGCATCTGACACCATCAACAACAGCGCAAATGCGCTGCAGACAGCCAGCTTGGTCAGGGCCGAAGGGCCCTGACGGAAGAAGGGGGAGGATCTCTGTCCAGCGTACCGAGTGGCATCGCTGTGCCCGGAATGAGTGGAGATTATTCGCTGGTGAAAATGGAACCCAAGCGCTCCATCTGTTCCAACGCGATGCCACAACCGCGGACCACGCAGGTCAGCGGATCTTCAGCCACCAACACCGGCAAGCCGGTTTCCTCGGCCAACAAACGGTCCAGGTCGCGCAACAAGGCGCCACCACCGGTCAGCATCATGCCGCGGTCCGCAATGTCTGCACCCAACTCAGGCGGGGTTTGCTCCAAAGCATTCTTGACGGCCGACACGATGTTGTTCAACGGGTCGGTCAAGGCTTCCAGGATTTCGTTGGAAGAGATCGTGAAGCTGCGCGGCACACCTTCCGACAAGTTGCGACCACGGACTTCCATTTCCTTGACTTCAGAGCCTGGGAATGCAGAACCGATTTGCTTCTTGATGGCTTCAGCGGTGGGCTCACCGATCAGCATGCCGTAGTTGCGGCGGATGTAGTTGATGATGGCTTCGTCAAACTTGTCGCCACCGACGCGGACAGAGCCCTTGTAGACCATGCCGCCCAAAGAGATCACGCCGACTTCGGTAGTACCGCCGCCGATGTCCACCACCATGGAGCCACTGGCTTCAGCCACTGGCAAACCGGCACCGATGGCGGCTGCCATGGGTTCTTCGATCAGGTATACGTCGCTGGCACCTGCGCCCAGCGCAGATTCGCGGATGGCACGACGTTCCACTTGGGTGGAGCCGCAAGGCACGCAAATGATGATGCGGGGGCTGGGTTTGAACACGCCGCGGGGGTGGACCATCTTGATGAACTGCTTGAGCATCTGCTCAGTCACGGTGAAGTCGGCAATCACGCCGTCCTTCATCGGGCGGATCGCCTCGATGTTGCCGGGCACTTTGCCCAACATGGCTTTGGCTTCGCGGCCTACGGCCTGGATCGTCTTCTTGCCTTGCGGACCGCCTTCGTGGCGAATCGCGACCACGGAGGGCTCGTCGAGCACAATGCCTTTGTCTCGCACGTAAATCAGGGTGTTGGCAGTGCCAAGGTCAATCGCCAAGTCAGTAGAAAAATACTGACGGAAAGCTCCAAACATTACATTTCCTCTCAAGCGTGCCGCGCGCTTCGGCGCAACACCACCGGTTTTAACAATTTAAATTCGTAAGTTTGGCGTCAAAGACCGCGGGTTTCCGAGCCTCTGGCCAAAGGCAGGATAATAACCCATCCCCTGTGAATAACTCCGGACGGAAAGCGTGGTTTCACACGATTTACCGCCGGTTTCAACCCTTCTACACCCATGTCCTTGACATCTGCCGACATCGCTCGTATTGCCAATCTAGCGCGCCTCGAACTCCAACCGGAGGAAAGTGAGCGCATGCTGACCCAATTGAACGGTTTTTTTGGAATCGTGGAGACCATGCGCGCAGTCGACACGACGGGCATCCAGCCCTTGGCACACCCGGTGGCGACCATTCAAGACATCACCCTGCGCTTGCGGGACGACCTTGCCACAGAGACAAACCAACGCGAAGCCAACCAACGCAGCGCGCCCGCCGTGGAGCGCGGGCTCTTTTTGGTGCCCAAGGTTATTGAGTAAAGCTACGTAAATTTATGACGAATCCCCTCTCCACCCGCACGCCGCATGACCTGAGTGTTCAGGAACTGGTGACCGCGCTTGCAGACAAACAAGTGTCTGCCACCGAACTCGCCCAGCATTTTCTGGACCGGGGCCAAGCCCACAGCGCGCTCGGCGTCTATGTCGATAGCAACCCCGAAGCCACCTTGACCCAGGCCCGCGCGTCGGACGCCCGCATTGCGGCAGGCAAGGCGCTCCCCTTGGATGGCTTGCCGCTGGCGCACAAAGACATTTTTGTGACCCGTGATTTCGCCACCACCGCCGGCTCCCGCATGCTCAGGGGCTACCGCTCGCCTTTTGATGCCACCGTGGTGAGCAAACTGGCAGACGCAGGCGCGGTTACCTTGGGCAAAGTGAACTGCGACGAGTTCGCCATGGGCTCCAGCAACGAAAACACGGCGGTTGCGCCCGTAGGCAGCGACACCGTAGAACCGGTGCTCAACCCGTGGGATACCACCCGCATTCCTGGTGGCTCCTCCGGCGGCAGCGCAGCCGTGGTAGCCGCCCGCTTGGCACCTGCTGCGACCGGCACCGACACCGGCGGCTCGATCCGCCAACCGGCCGCGTTTTGCGGCATCACCGGTATCAAGCCGACCTACGGCCGCGCTTCGCGCTACGGCATGGTGGCGTTTGCATCCAGTCTGGACCAAGCCGGCCCATGGCCCGCAGCGCAGAAGACTGCGCATTGCTTTTGTCAGCCATGTGCGGCCCGGACCCGGACCGCGACTCCACATCGCTCGACACACCTGCCGAGAATTTCTCGCGCAAGCTGAACGACAGCATTGAAGGCCTGCGCATCGGCGTGCCGAAAGAGTTTTTCGGCGAAGGTTTGTCCGACGATGTGCGTGCATCGGTCGATGCAGCGCTCAAGCAATACGAACAACTCGGCGCAAAACTGGTGCCGATTGCGTTGCCACGCACCGAGCTCTCCATCCCGGTGTACTACATCATTGCGCCGGCTGAAGCGTCGAGCAACCTGAGCCGCTTCGACGGCGTGAAGTTCGGACACCGCGCCAAAGACTACGGCGACCTGGCCGACATGTACAAAAAGACCCGCGCCGAAGGCTTTGGCGACGAAGTCAAGCGCCGGATCATGATCGGCACCTATGTGCTGAGCCATGGCTACTACGACGCCTATTACCTGCAGGCCCAAAAAATCCGCCGCATGATTGCGGACGATTTCCAGAATGCCTTCAAGGAGTGCGATGTCATTGCCGGCCCCGTAGCGCCTACGGTGGCATGGAAGATCGGCGAAAAATCGGATGACCCGGTTGCCAACTACCTGGCTGACATCTTCACCCTGTCCGGCTCTTTGGCCGGTCTGCCGGGCATGAGCATTCCTGTCGGCTTTGCCAAAGCGGAGGCGGACAAGGGCTTGCCCATCGGCATGCAGTTGCTGGGCAACTACCTTGACGAAGCTCGCCTGCTCAACGCTGCGCACCGCTTCCAACAAGCGACTGACTACCACTTGGCCAAGCCTGCAGGATTCTGAATATGAGTGAGACCGTGAACACATTCGAAGCACAACAACAGGGCCGCCCCACCGGTCCGCTGGTGCACGGCTACGAGGTCATCATTGGCTTTGAGACCCACGCCCAGCTCTCGACCCTGTCGAAGATCTTTTCCCGCGCTAGTATCGCCTTTGGCGCTGAGCCCAACACCCAGGCCTGCGCGGTGGACCTGGCCTTGCCGGGCACCCTGCCGGTAATGAACAAGGGCGCGGTAGAACGCGCCATCCAGTTCGGACTCGCGATCGGCTCCCACATTGCGCCACGCAGCGTTTTTGCCCGCAAGAATTACTTCTACCCGGATCTGCCCAAGGGCTACCAAATCAGCCAGTTTGAGATTCCGGTGGTGCAAGGCGGCGCGGTGGAATTCTTTCTCGAGACAGGCAAAGGCGCCGACTTGATACGGGAAAAGAAAACCGTGCGCTTGGTGCGCGCGCACCTCGAAGAAGATGCGGGCAAGTCTTTGCACGAAGACTTCATCGGGCAAAGCGGTATTGACCTGAACCGCGCGGGCACACCCCTGCTGGAGATCGTGACGGAGCCCGACATGCGCTCCAGCGCCGAAGCCGTGGCCTACGCCAAAGAACTGCACAAGATCGTGACTTGGATCGGCATCTGCGACGGCAACATGCAAGAAGGCTCCTTCCGCTGCGACGCCAACGTATCGGTCCGCAAACCGGGCCAGCCCCTCGGCACGCGCCGTGAGATCAAGAACCTGAACAGTTTCAAGTTCATGCAGCAGGCCATCGACTACGAGGTGCGCTGGCAGATCGAGCAGATCGAAGACGGGTTGGAAATCCAGCAAGCCACCGTGCTTTTCAACCCTGACACCGGCGAAACCCGCGCCATGCGCACCAAGGAAGACGCAGCCGACTACCGCTATTTTCCGGACCCGGACCTACCGCCGCTATGTATTTCAGAGCAGTGGATCGAGACAGTTCGCGGGCAAATGGCCGAATTGCCTCGTAATATGGCCGCGCGTTTCCAAGCGGATTACGGTCTGAGTGAGTACGACGCGACGCAGCTCACGCAAAGCCAATCCATCGCAAAGTATTTTGAATCCACGGCAAAGACCAGCGGGCAACCTAAGTTAGCAGCCAACTGGGTATTGGGTGAGGTGTCAGCATTTACAAACAAGCAAGGCATTTCCATCGACGATCCAGAGGTACCAAATCCGATTGCGGTTGGCGAAATCGTGAAGCGTATTGCGTCCGGAGAGATCAACGGTGGTGGCGCGAAGACTGCGTTCCAAGCACTCTGCACCGAACGCCATAACGACATCAGTGATCTGGCGGGATTTGTTGAGAAGATCATCATTGACCGCGATCTCAAGCAAATGAACGACACCGGCGCGTTGGAAGCGATCGTCGTTCAAGTAATTGAAGCCAACGCCAAGAACGTGGCCGAATTCAAGGCAGGTAACGAGAAAGCCCTGAACGGCTTGGTGGGTCAGATCATGAAGGCCAGCAAAGGCAAGGCGAACCCGCAACAGGTCAACGACCTGCTGCGCAGCAAACTCGCGGACTAACCCTTACCGGTTGGCAGCGGCTGCGGCGGCCCAGAGCTGTCGCAGCCGAACCAGTTCATCGTCAAAGCGGGCATTGACGCGTTTGGCCTCAGCGTCCTGCTCGCTGATAAACCGCTCTTGCACCGCTTTGCTCTGCTCGTTTTCTTCGAGCTGCCGACGCAGGTATGCAGGTGCTTTGTTGGGGTCCTTTTTGTAGAACTCCATCTCCGCATCAATGGCGAGGCGCTGCTTGGCGAGCTCATCCACGCGGTTGGTGGCAGCCTTCACGACCACCGCAATTTGGGCCAGTGCATCTGATCGTTCCTGGTCGTGCACAACTTTGCTCGGGTAGCGCACCAATAGGGCACGGTCCCGGCGCTTTTCTTCGGCGATCCGGTTGCGGTCCTCTTGTTCGCGCTTCTCGCGCGCCTCCAGTTCCGCCCGTTCTTTGGAAGTCAAACTGGGGCCGACCTTGGCGCGGGTGGTTCCGCTGGGGTTCAAGATCCTTTGCTCGCGATCAATACATTCTTGAATCGGTCGATCAGCGGTGAGCTTGCGGCCCTTTGCATCCACACAGGTGTAGATGCCCCCGGCAGCAGGCGCTGAACTCTGGGCGCTCGCCGTGGGCACGACACCCAGGCAAAGCCCTCCCCACACCATCGTTGCCACCAAGGCGGACTGCTTCATTTATTCACTTTCATCGACACCGTAACGCTGACGGTAAGCCAGTACACGCTCGGCGTCTGCTGCGGACCCATCGGTCTCTTGCAAATACTGCATCAAATCGCCCAGCTTCGCAATTGCGCAGACGTTCAAGCCCAGCTGACCACGCACGTATTGCACAGCACTGTATGGCACATCTTTGCCGTTCTCCGTTGCCATCTCCTGCCGGTCCAGTGCAATGCATACGGCATGTGGAATCGCACCGGCGGCTTGAATGATGGCGATCGACTCGCGCGCTGCGGTCCCGGCAGACATGACGTCATCCACAATCAATACGCGACCTTTCAGGGGAGCTCCGACCAATGTGCCGCCCTCACCATGGTCTTTGGCCTCTTTGCGGTTGTAGGCAAAAGGCACGTTGCGACCCCGGCGAGCCAGCTCAATCGCAACAGCAGCGCCCAGCGGAATACCCTTGTAGGCAGGCCCGAACACCATGTTAAACTCGATGCCGCTTTCGATCAAGCGCTCCGCATAAAATCCCGCGAGCTGCCCCAGTTTGGCGCCATCGTCAAACAGGCCAGCATTGAAAAAGTAGGGGCTCATGCGACCGGCTTTGGTCTTGAATTCGCCGAATCGCAGCACGCCACATGCCACAGCAAACTGTACAAACTCTTGTGCCAACGGGTCTTTGTCCGACATGGGGAAATCCTTGTTTAAATTAACCAGCCTGAACCTAAACGGCATCCGTTCCGCCACCAGCAAAGGCCTTGAAGCCTGGCTTGCCCAAGCGCAGCCCGATTGTATTTGCGTCCAGGAAGTCAAAGCCCAGGCCACGGACGTTGCGGGTAAGTTCGAGTCCTTTGGCGATCTGAAAGGGCATTTCCATTTTGCGGAGAAGAAGGGTTATTCCGGTGTGGGCATCTACACCCGGGCCATACCGAGCGACGTCCGGGTGGGATACGGCTCCCAAGAGTTCGACGCGGAGGGTCGCTATGTGGAGCTGCGTTTTGACACGCCCAGCCGCAAGTTCTCCATCATCAGCGCGTACTTCCCGAGCGGCTCTTCCGGAGAAGACCGGCAGGCCGCCAAGTTCCGATTCCTGGAAGAGTTTTACCCCCATCTCCAGGACCTCCGGTCAGGGCGTGAGTTGGTGCTGTGTGGCGACCTCAATATTGCGCACCAAGAGATTGACCTGAAAAACTGGAAAGGCAACAAAAAGAACTCCGGCTTTTTGCCCGAAGAGCGGGCGTGGATGACCAAGGCGCTCACCGACGGAGGGCTGGTAGATGTGTACCGCACGCTACACCCGACAGCCACCGAAGAATGCTACACATGGTGGAGCAATCGCGGACAGGCCTACGCCAAGAACGTGGGCTGGCGACTCGACTACCACTTGGCCACCCCTGCTTTCGCCGCCACAGCCAAGGAAGTCGCCATTTACAAGGCCGAGAAGTTTTCCGACCATGCACCCGTTACCGTCGCCTACGACTGGAATTTTTGACCGGTTGCCAAGCAACAGCGGGGCTGTGATCTCCCAACAAAAAGAGCCCTCTCGGGGCTCTTTTTTTATGGCTTCTGCGCTTTGCGACGTCAGGCCACTGCACCCAAAACGGCCAGTCCACCCAACATCAGGGCATAAATCTTTGTCGTCGCAGTCCTTGTCGTTAAACATCAGCAATGCACTCTGTTTATCGTTGCTCAAGACCATGCCCACGCGGGAGTCACCATACACAAACGCGGTGCCCAAGTTGCCCTGCAGAAGAAACTGAAGTTCAGTTTTCCGGTGCCTTTCAGGCACGCTTCAAGGCACTTTTTTGGATTTTTCAGGCTTTTGAGCCTTCGCATACAGGGGCACCACTTGCGCCATGGCCGCTTCCATGTCGGCAATCCGGGTATCGCCGGCAGGGTGGGTCGACAGCCATTGCGGCGGCGCATTCTTGTTGGCGGCCGACATCTTTCGCCACAGGGTGATGCCCGCGCGCGGGTCGTAACCCGCGCGGGCAGCAAGCTCCAGCCCGACCAGATCGGCCTCGGACTCATCTTCACGGCTGAACTTCAAGGTCAAGAGCTGGGCACCGTATTGGGTGACTGTTTGCCCGATCTGCCCAAGCCCGAGCACCTGCGACAGCAAGTTCGCACCCAGCCCGGTCGCTGCAGTTTTACCCATCCGCTCGCGGGCATGCTCCCGCAAGGCATGGGCGATTTCGTGGCCCATGACCATGGCGACTTCGTCATCCGTGAGTTTGAGCGTATCGAGAATGCCGGTGTAGAAAGCGATCTTCCCCCCCGGCATGCAAAAAGCATTGATCTGCTTGGATCCGATCAGGTTGATCTCCCACCGCCAGTCTTTCGCGCGAGGATTCCATTCATTGGCGTAAGGGATGATGCGCCGCGCGATCGCCCTCAAACGCTGTACTTGAGGATGCTCATTCCCGGCCAGCGCCCTTTGCTGCTGCGCCTGGGCCAGCATCTGCGCGTATTGCTGCGCTGCGGACTGCTCAATGTCGCTCGCAGACACCAGTTTGCTGAATGCGGAGTTGCCCCCCACCTCCACGCCCTCCCTCGCCGACACGGCCGGGGTGAACACGGTGCAACCCACCATCAACAAGCCGCCAACCCAGCGGATCAGGGATGGGCGGAGGCGACTCACAGGACAAAGATCACTCAACATGGCAGCGTTTGACTCCAAAGTGGACAGGTATTATTCCCCGATGGTGCGACTCGATGTCGCTTCATAGGTCTTCGGATCTACTCATACTTTGAACTGCTCTCCCTCTGGGAGAGACACCAAAAGCCCCTCTCAAAGGGGCTTAAAAGGTGCAGTCGGATGGCATAAATTTGGCTGCACTAAGCTACCCCACAAGGGCGGCTAATGTGTGTTTTGGCGGGCTCACGCCTCCAAAACGTTGCATACACACTACATTTACACCTGTAAATGCAAGTTGTTACAAATTTTTACAACTTGCCATCCAAACCATCAAAGTAACTGAGAGCGGCACCGCTCTCTGTGTCTTGTTTTCTACCAAAACCACGTCTGGAACGACGTGACCTCGACTGTACGTGCGTCTGGAGTAATCCGGGGGTGCGGAGCTACGGTTAAACGACCCGTGCGTGAGCACACAAGACTGGCGCGAGCCAGTTCCAACACACACGAACAAGAAGTGGGTAGGTCGCCGAGGTAAAGGGTATGGGAAATGTAATGTGAACTTTCGTCTGAACCGTCGTAAGAATAGCCCAGCTTACTCTTGTTTCTTCCGAAAGGAAGGAGCTGTAGCCAAAAGGCATGAAGTCAGGAAAGGCACGTCATCGAGTGTCTTTCGTCTCCCGACAGACTTCCGGCGGATAGAAGGTCCCTAACCCCATCATTGGACAAGCCAGTCCAATGGACACAGAGGGAAACGAGGTAAACCCCACTCATCGCCAACTCCGAAAGGATGCGGCAACCCGCGAGTAATCAAGGGCCATGGTGGAGGGGGCAGAGGAAGAGGCAAAAAGCAAACGCCGGCCTGTAATGGGACGGATAGGTCATGCCTAAGCGAAAGCGAGCAGACTTGCCTCAGGTGCGACAGCGTGAAGCCGCTGCAAATTCAACTAACGACCCGGAGGGGGCTATCCCTTCGGGGAGAGCTACCCCTCCAGAGAGTTGTTCACACGTGTGAACACTCCTGCACGAAAGTGCGGGCCGCACACCTAACTGGAGGACGGTATGGAAAACAACCGCAAGGTTGCTGCGTCTCCAGACAAACCTACTAACTGGCATGCCATCGACTGGAAGCTCGTTACGGAATTTGTAGGGAAGACGCAGCTGCGCATAGCGCAGGCAGAAACGGAGAAGGACTTCCGACGGGTCGCGAGACTCACAAGAAGCCTGACCCGATCTTGGCAGGCTAAGGCATTAGCGGTCAGGAAAGTAACCACGAACAAAGGGAAGCAGACGAGCGGCGTCGACTGCGCACTTTGGGACACGCCAACAAGAAAATGGGATGCGATAGGTTGTCTGAATCCACGGGGGTACAAGGCTCGCCCATTAAAGCGGGTCTATATCCCCAAGCCTGACGGGAAGGAACGCCCCCTGGGCATACCGACCATGAGGGACAGAGCGATGCAAGCGCTCTACTTGCTTGCACTGGAGCCCACTGTGGAGTGCGCGTCCGATCCAAATAGCTACGGCTTCAGGAAAGGGCGATCAACGCATGACGCACGGAGCCAGTTGTTTGTGTCTCTATCCATGAAGGCCTCAGCCCGATGGGTGCTCGACGCAGACATCAAAGGGTTCTTTGACAACATCAATCACGACTGGCTGCTGAACCACGTCCACATGGACAAGGAGATGCTGAGGAAGTGGCTGAAATCTGGAGTAGTTGACGCGGGTCAACTCCAGCGCACGGATGAGGGCACGCCGCAAGGCGGCATCATCTCGCCGACCCTCGCGAACATCACGCTGAATGGACTTGAACAGGGACTCGACAACTTCCTCCGGAAGACGTTGGGAACCAAACTAACCAAGCAAGCAAAGGTGAACGCGATCCGATATGCAGATGACTTTGTGGTGACAGGCGCTTCAAAAGAGCTGCTTGAAACCGTGGTCCGACCATGGATTGTGGAATTCCTGCGAGAGCGGGGTCTCACACTGTCCGCGGAAAAGACACGCATCTTGCATATTGACGAAGGATTCGATTTCCTTGGGTGGAACTTCCGCAAGTACAAAGGGAAACTGCTCATCAAACCAAATCAAAAAAACGTGAAAGCGTTCTATGACAAGGTAAGAGGAATCATCGCCACTTCGGTGTCGGTTCCAACAGAAACGCTGATAAAGCGCCTGAACCCAGTCCTCAAAGGCTGGGCGATGTACCACAGAGGAACTGTTGCTAAGGACATCTTTAGCAAAGTCGACCATCTAATCTACTGGCGGCTGAAACGTTGGGGTCTACGCAGACACCCACGCAAAACCGCTGGGTGGATCTACCGCCACTACTGGAAACAATGTGGCTCAAGGAAACAGTTCGCTGGTTTACAAGATGACCCCTTTGGGGGTAGTGAGAGGATACCGCTTCCGCTGTATCTCCTGACGGACACGAAAATTGTTCGTCACATCAAAGTACGAGGGGATTACAACCCTTACCACCCTGACTGGATCGCCTACGGCGAGAAACTGCGCGTGCAAAGGATGGGTGACACCATCTGGAGCGGACAAAGGGCCTCCTTGTGGTTTTCCCAAAATGGTAGATGCGCTCTCTGTCAACAAGAAATCGACATAGCTGATGAAAACATGGACGACCACCACATCGTCTATCGGCAGCTAGGGGGGAGTGATGCTCTCTCCAATCGGATGCTCCTACATCCGTTCTGTCACTGGCGGGTCCACGCCCTAGGTTTGAAGGTTATCAAGCCGGTCCCCAGTACGGGGGACTTAAATCTGAAAAAGCGGTCGAAGGGAATGCAACCTGACGACACCGTTTAATCAGTGGTCGTACGTGAGCCGTGTGCGGTGAAAGTCGCAAGCACGGTTCGATGGGGGGGATATCATCGAAAGATGGTATCCCTACCCTCCAGTTCCCTAACGCCCGACACCCCCGCTACCGCCGACAAACCCCACTGGCGGGACATGCTCAAGGTCTATGCAGAACCGGCCTCGCTGCGGATGCTAGCGCTGGGCTTCTCGGCGGGACTGCCCTTCTTGCTGGTGTTCGGAACCTTGAGCTTCTGGTTGCGCGAAGCCGGCGTCGACCGCAGCACCATTGGCCACATGAGCTGGGTGGGCATCGCCTTCGGCTTCAAGTGGGCGTGGGCCCCCTTGGTGGACCGCTTGCCAATCCCTTTGCTCACCGCCGCGCTCGGCCGCCGCCGCAGCTGGCTGCTCGTGGCGCAAGCGGCCATCATGGCGGCACTCTGCACCATGGCCCTGACCGACCCGCGCAACGCCTTGACCCCGGTGGTGTGGTGCGCGATTGCGTTGGCTTTTGCCTCTGCGACCCAGGATATTGCGCTGGATGCGTTTCGCATCGAATCCGGCGACAGCCAGCACCAAGCCGCACTGTCTGCCACCTACATGGCGGGCTACCGGCTGGCCATGATCTGGGCGGGCGCAGGTGCCCTTTGGATTGCAGCGGCCAACGAAACCCCCAGCGCCGACCTGTACCAATACGCGGCCTGGCGCACCGCCTACCTGGTCATGGCGATGAGCATGCTGCCAGGCATGTTGGTGGTGCTCTTGTCCAAAGAACCCGCACCCGCGCCTCTGCGCCCGGCCCGCAACGCCGGTGAATGGCTACAAAGTGCACTGATTGAGCCCTTCGCCGAGTTTGTGCGGCGCCACCGCTGGCATGCAGTGTTGATCTTGTCCTTGATTGCCACCTACCGCATCAGCGATGTGGTCATGGGCATCATGGCCAACCCGTTTTACGTGGACATGGGCTACACCAAGGGCGAAGTTGCGGCGATTACCAAGGTCTATGGCGTCATCATGACGCTGGTCGGCGCCTTTGTCGGCGGCGCGCTGGCGCTGCGCATGGGCGTGCTCAAAGTCTTGATGCTGGGCGCAGTGCTGAGTGCCGGCAGCAACCTGCTGTTTGCCTGGCTGGGCACCCGCGGGCACGACCTACACGCCTTGATGGCGGTGATCTCGGCCGACAACTTCTCCAGCGGGATTGCGACTGCGGCGTTTGTGGCCTATCTGTCCTCACTCACCAACATCCAATACTCGGCCACCCAATATGCGCTGTTCAGCTCCATGATGGTGTTGCTGCCCAAGTTTCTGGCCGGCTTCTCGGGCGATGTGGTCAACGCGGTCGGGTACACCCCATTTTTCGTGGGTACTGCCTGCATCGGGCTACCTGTGCTGGTGCTGATCGTTTTAGCGTCACGCATCAAATCGACCCCTAGCGCTCATTAATCAAGCACCTATTGCTATATATTTAATAGCAAAATTTACCCAACTTTACGGAATCTTCAAGCCAGCCGCATCTGGGCAGGGATGGTCACCGCTAGACTGCGGGCATGCGCCAAAACCTGCTCATGATCGAAGACGATGCCCGGCTAGCCTCTATGGTGGCCGAGTACCTCGAACAATCCGGCTTCTCCGTAGCCCACGCGGGCGATGGACATAGCGGTCTCGCCCGGCTCGCCGCAGACAGCGGAGTCCCGCCACCGGACTTGGTGATCCTGGACCTGATGCTCCCGGACATGGACGGTCTCGAGATTTGCCGCCGCATCCGCGCCCTGCCCGGCGCGATGGGGCAAGTCCCTGTACTGATGCTGACCGCCAAAGGGGATGCGATGGACCGCATCATCGGGCTGGAAATCGGCGCCGACGACTACCTGCCCAAGCCCTTTGAACCCCGCGAACTGCTGGCACGGATTCGCGCCATCCTGCGGCGCAAGGGGGAGACACCCGCCACGAACGCCAAAGCCTTGCGCTTCGGCACCCTCGAAATCGACCGCGATGCCCGCACCGTCACGGTGGCCGGCACCGCCTGCGAGCTCACCTCATACCAATTCGACCTGCTGGTCGCGCTGGCAGAGCGGGCCGGCCGGGTACTGACCCGCGACCAGATCATGGAAGCGGTGCGGGGCCGCGAGCTGGAGGCCTTTGACCGCTCCATCGATGTGCACATGGGCCGCATCCGCGCAGCCATCGAAGCAGACGCCAAGGAGCCCAAACGCATCCTGACGGTCCGTGGCGTGGGTTATGTGTTTGCCCGGCAGCAGGACTAACCGGTAATGCTGCACAAGCTGTATGTCCGCATCTGGCTGGCCGTGGTGCTCACGGTCGTGGTGCTGACCTTGCTGGTCGGATGGGTGTGGCGCATGACCAGCGAGCCGCCCCTGCGGGAAGTCGTAGTGCGCAATGAATTTGGCGAGGTCATCGGCAACGGCCGGGCCCGCCTGAGCCGCCCGCCACCGGTACCCGGCCTCAGCCTGGGAGACCATCCGCCCCCGCCCGACACCAAAGACGACGCCAGCGATGACCGCGATAGCGAGCGCCCGGGCCGTTTCGGCCGGGGTCCGGAGTTTCTGGTGCGCATGGCCGATGGCCAAACCATTCACCTGCACCTGCCGCGACCGCCCAATAACAATTTCAAGGCCCCCTTCGGCTTTGCCTGGACGCTTGCGCTGGTCGCGGTTGCGGTGGCGCTGGGTACTTACCCCATCATCCGCCGTTTGACCCGCAGGCTGGAAACGCTGCAAAACGGGGTTGAGCGCTGGGGCAACGGGGATCTGGGTGCCCGGGTGCGCATGCAGGGCGACGATGAGGTGGGCTTTCTGGCCGCGCGCTTCAACCATGCCGCGGAGCAGATCGAAACCCTGGTGCAGGCGCGCGACACCCTGCTGGCCTCCCAAAAATCACTTCTAGCCAATGCGTCGCACGAGCTACGCTCCCCGCTGGCTCGCATCCGCATGGGGCTGGAGTTGATGGGCAGCACGCCCAGCGCGGCGTTCAAGCAAGAGGTGGCCCGCAACATTGCCGAGCTGGACCAACTGATTGAAGAGATCCTGCTGGCCAGCCGGCTGGATGCCAAAGAAGCCGACCTCGGCACGGTGGAGTCGGTGGATCTTGTCGGGCTGGCCGCCGAAGAATGCGCGCGCAACCAAGCGCTGCTGGATGTTGAGCTGCAGGCTTTTGAGGTTCCCGGTGTCGCCAAACTGCTGCGGCGCGCAGTACGCAACCTGCTGGAAAACGCGCGCCGTTACGGTGCGGGCGACGTGCGTCTGGTGGTGCGCGAAGAGGCCGAGTGGGCCCTGATTCAGGTGTGCGACAGCGGCCCTGGAGTGCCCCCGGAGCAACAACAGCGAATTTTTGAGCCGTTTTACCGGCTGCCAGGCGCTTCTGAGCGAGAGGGCGGCGTCGGACTCGGCCTGGCTTTGGTGAAATCCATCACCGAGCGACACGGCGGCACCGTGCGGTGCACCAACCGGCCGGAAGGCGGCGCCTGCTTCGAGATCCGCTTGCCGCTCAAAGGCGCTTAAGGTCTCAGGCGGTGACCTTGAGAAAAAGGTCGCGGTCGGGGGCAAAGTTTTCATGCAGGGGCAGCAAGGCCCCCCCCAAAGCCCGCGCATCTGACCCGATGCTGCCGGCAATCACTTTGGCTGGCCACAGGCCTTCCCAGTCGTAGTTGCGCAGGGCTGAGGTGGTCTGGTCGATCAGGCGCTTGAGCATGGCGCGGCTGAACGATCCGTCGATCACCACCGCGTCCAGATCCAAAAATGCCGTGCCACTCACTACACACTGCGCCAGGCCTTGAGCCGCACTGGCAATCCAGGCTTCGGTAAGGGGCGCATAAGCACCCTCCAGCGCACGGTCGTCGTAGGCGGCGGCGGGGTCGAGGCCGCTGGCCTTGAAATGCTGCTCCAACTCCCACAAAGAAGCGTGGGCCAATAGCTGCTCCGGCACCGCACCACCGCTGGCCACCTGCAAGGGCAGCGAAGCGACAGCCCCCGCATTGCCATGAATGCCGCCGTGCAAGTGCGAGTTCAGCACCAATCCACCGCCGACAAACGTGTCGACAAACAGGTACAAAAAGCTCTTCAAATCACGCCCGCGCCCGGCCACCAGCTCTGCCACACACGCCGCTTGGGTGTCCTTGGCGAAGCTCACCGGTACATCGGTCATCGCCTGGACTTGCGCCGCAAGGTCAATATGGTTCCATTGGTCAGACACCGAGGCCGACAGGCCCAGCATCTTGTGCCAGCCACCCAGGTTAAAGGGGGCCGCTACCCCGACACCCACGATGCGCGGGGCCAAGGCGCCCAAGCCATCCTGAAGGCTGCGCATGCGGCTTTGCACTTGCGGGAGCAACGTATCCGCATCGGGGAAGCTGTAGGACAAGGTTTCGCGCGCCCTGACCACGCCGGTGAAGTCGACCAACAACCAGTCGGCACTGCGGCGGCCGATCTTGATGCCCATCGAGAAGGCGCCGTCGGGGTTCAAAGCCATCGGTACCGAGGGCTGTCCGATGCGGCCGCGCACGCGGTCCTGGCGCAGCAGCAAGCCATCGTCCTCGAGGCGGGTGGTGATCAGTCCGATGGTTTGGGCTGTGAGGCCGGTCAAGCGGGCTAAATCGGCCTTGGGCAGGCTGCCGTTTAGCCGGATCGCCTGCAGTACCACCCGCTCATTGAACTGGCGCATACCCACATGGTTGGAGCCCCGTGGCCGCAATACCGAAGGAGCATGGGCTGCTGTCGAAGCCGGGGCTTCGGGCAAGGCATTGGGCAGGGTGGCTTCAAAATTCATGGTCTTCAGATTTTCACCGATGAAGCCCGTGCGAACCAGATTAGTTTTAGGGGACTTCCCCGCCCTGTAGCCTTGCTGCATGCCCCCGGCCTCACGCCAGCGCAGAGGCCGGAATGTCTTCAACCGCTTTGGCGCCGGTCATGACGGCGACGGTGTCGCTCATGCTGATTTCTTTCGGATTCACCACGCATGCCCGTTTGCCGAGGCGCTGGATATGAATCCGGTCCGCGATTTCAAACACATGGGGCATGTTGTGGCTGATCAGAATCACCGGCAGCCCCTTGTCGCGCACCCGGCGGATCAACTCAAGCACCATGTTGCCCTCTTTGACACCCAAGGCCGCAGTCGGCTCGTCCATGATGACCACATGCTGGGCAAAAGCGGCCGCGCGGGCGACCGCCACGCACTGGCGCTGCCCACCGGACAGGGTTTCCACCGCCTGGGTCATCGAGCGGATGCCAACCTTGAGGTCATTCATGCGCGAAACCGCCTCTTCGAGCATGCGTTTTTTGTCGAGTGACCGGAACACACTGCCCAACACGCCGGGGCGGCGGAGTTCGCGGCCCAGAAACAGGTTTTCAGCAATCGACATTGCTGGCGCCACTGCAAGGTCTTGGTACACGGTTTCGATGCCGTGGCGGCGCGCGTCGATCGGCGAGCGGAACAGCACTGGTTTGCCATCGAGCTCCATGCTGCCTTCATCCGGCACCACAGCACCCGACAAGGCCTTGATCAGGCTGGATTTACCGGCACCGTTGTCGCCGATCACCGCCAAAATTTCTCCGGCGCGGAGTTCAAAATCTACACCATCAAGGGCGGTAACACCGCCATAGCGCTTGACCAGTCCACTGGCCTTCAAAACGATTTGCGGGCTGCTCATTAGCGTGCTCCCTTGCGTGAAAGTTGGTCGGCTGCCACCGCCAGAATGACCAGAATGCCGGTAATCAGGGTTTGGTACACCGATGCCACATCCATCAGCGTCAGTCCGTTGCGGAACACACCCACGATGACAGCACCCACCAGCGAGCCCAGAATCACACCCCGGCCGCCGAACAAAGAGGTACCGCCCAGAACCACCGCGGTAATCGCGTCCAGATTCTCGGTCTGGCCCGCTTGCGGGTCACCCACACCAGTGCGCGCCACCGACAAGAGCGCGGCCACGCCATACAAGACGCCAGCCATCACATACACCCCGAGCAACACCCGGTCGACAGAAATACCGGTCAAGCGGACGGCCTCAGGGTTGTTACCCACGGCATAGACGTGGCGGCCGGCGGCGGTATCCCGCAGCAGGTGCCAGGCCAGCAAATACATGCCCAGCATGACGACGGTGCCCCAGGCCACCGAGGTGCCGCCGAGACTGAAGGTATTGCCCAGCGCGGTCATGGATTCCGGCAGGTTACCCACGGTTTGCGCTTCAGAATAAATTTGGGTGATGGCGAAGGCGATATTCATGGTGCCCAAGGTCACGATGAAAGAGGGCAACTTCACACGGGTTACCAGCAAGCCGTTAAGCAAGCCGAACGATGCGGTGACCAGAATCCCGCACAGCACCGCCCAGAAGGGGGGAATGCCCAGGTCCATGGTGAACTTGGTCATCACGATGCCGCCCAGCGCCATGACCATGCCGCAGGACAGATCGATACCGGCGGTCAGAATAATGAGTGTCTGCCCGATCGCGAGCAAACCCACCACCATGACCTGCTGCAATACGAGGGACAGGTTCTCACCCGTCAGAAAGCGGTCGGACTGGGTGGCGAAAAAGGTGCACGCAGCCAACAAGGCGAGCCACGGTCCGAGCATGGCCCATGGAATTTGTTTGGTATTGGTTGTAGCCATGGTGTGGTCCGGAGTGACGCCGGATTCGCTTGAAAACAGGAGGCGCGTGGCGCCGACTCAGGGAAACACGGGGCCCGGCATTTGCGCGTGCAAAACACCGGCCCCGGATGGAGCTGAACGCAGTGTCAGCCCCGGTTCAACTTACTTCTTGCCCCAGCACAGATCGGTGCCGGTTTTGACGTCTTTGCTGTCAACGCCTGCCACGGGCTTGCCGGCGATCAGGGTCACGCCTGTGTCCACATAGCCGGAGGCTTTTTTGCCGCCCTTGGCGTATTCCACGCCGGCAGCCACACCCATAGCGGCCATCTTCAGGGGGTATTGCTGCGAGGTCGCTGCGATCACGCCCTTGCCCACATCGGCCACGCCGGCACAGCCGCCGTCGACCGAGACGATCAGCACGCCTTTTTCCTTGCCCGCTTTTTTCAGTGCGTTGTAGGCACCTGCAGCAGCTGGCTCATTAATGGTGTACACCACGTTGATGGCCGGGTCCTTTTGCAAGCAGGTTTCCATGGCGGTCTGGCCCTTGGCCTGGTTGCCATCGGTATCGGCAGCGCAGACGGTTTCTGCGGTTTTAGAGAGTTCGTTGGACTTGGCGTCGTTCGCTTGCAAGCCGAAACCCTTCATGAAGCCGTTGTGGCGCTGTGCGCCCACAGGGTGGCCGGGGAACAGGTCCAACATGGCGATCTTGGCAGGCTTGCCACCGAGTGCGGCCTTGGCGTATTGGCCAATCAACTCACCGGCTTTGTAGTTGTCGGTCGCGAACAAAGCGTCAGCGCCATCAAACGGGCTGTCCAGGGCGATGACTTGCACGCCTTTTTCCTGGGCCTTTTTCACCGCAGGCAGGATCGCATCGCCGGAAGAGGTGATCAGAATGGTTTTCGCGCCGCGAGCAGTCATGTTTTCAATGGCGGCGATTTGGGATGCGGTGTCACCGTCTTTTTTGCCGGACGCGGTCAACAACTTGGCGCCCATTTTTTTCGCTTCAGCGGTCGCGCCTTCCTTCATCTTGACGAAGAAGGGGTTGGTTTCGGTCTTGGTGATCAGGCCGATCACCGGCTCGTTGGCAGCAAAAGCGCCGGAAGCGGCCAAAGCCAATGCGGACAAGATCAGGGGGGCGGATTTCTTCATTCAGGTCTCCTCGGTCAATATGACACTTATGCTTAGGACCCCCGAGAAGGACCCCGGGGAACTACGCACAGGTTTTGGCGTGGTGAGACTATAGACTCATCGATGTTAGTAAATCAAGTTACTTTAATTATGGAAAACCCTTATTTGACGCCAAATAGTGCATCCCCTCAGAGCGCCCTGCCGCCAGAGGCAATCGCCCGTATTGAAGCGCTTTTGTCCA
This sequence comes from Rhodoferax potami, assembly GCF_032193805.1. Taxonomy (NCBI): domain Bacteria; kingdom Pseudomonadati; phylum Pseudomonadota; class Betaproteobacteria; order Burkholderiales; family Comamonadaceae; genus Rhodoferax; species Rhodoferax potami. The sequence goes on from NZ_JAVBIK010000001.1 coordinate 1,755,394, forward strand.
GCGGGCGCCGGACCATTCTGGGGATTGCTGCAGGCCCGGGGGCCGGCAAATCCACCCTGGCACAGGCCCTCCATGCCCGGTTCAGTACGCAGAGCCAATACCTGCCGATGGACGGATTCCACCTCGCCAACCGGGAGCTTGCCCGCTTGCAACAAGGCCACTGCAAGGGTGCGCCGCACACCTTTGACAGCGCAGGCTATGTGCACCTGTTAGAACGTGTGCGCAGCCAGCCCGAGGGCGAGACCATTTACGCCCCCGACTTTGACCGCCAGCTCGAAGAACCCATCGCCGGCGCGATCCCCCTCCATGCGGACAAGCCGCTGATCATCACGGAAGGAAACTACCTGCTGCTCGAGGATGGCGCCTGGTCCCGGGTGCGGGGTTTGCTCGACGAAGCCTGGTACCTGGACTTGGACCCGGCCCTACGCCACGCCCGCTTGCTGGCCCGGCACATGCGGTTCGGACGCAGCGAACCAGAGGCCCGGGCATGGATAGACAGCACGGACGAGCCCAACGCCGTTCGGATCGCAGCCACCCGCCACCATGCGGACTGGGTGCTGCAAAGCTGGTAGCGACTTCAATCCCGGCCGCCCGCATGAGAAAACGCTGCACTGCACCAAAAAATGTGAAAAAAGAGTGCAAATTCACCCGAATGGGGGATACCGCTCTCTCCACATGCGCGAGAAAATTCATCCCAGCTGCTGTCACAGTTCACAAGGATAGAAGAGAAGGCCAAGCAATAGGCCTCCTTCAACAGGTTCCAACGACGTCCCTTCGGGGACTTTATAAAGCCACCCTCGGGTGGCTTTTTTTTGTGCAAAATCAGGCGCTAGCGCTCGCGGAATCTGCGCATACAGCTACAAAATCGATAGCACTTTATCCGGAGTGATGTCGTTCAGGCAGCGTGTGTGCCCCAGCGGACACCCCCGCTTGAAGCACGGCGCGCAATCCAGCGGCGGTTGGTAGGCGGGGTCATTCTTCAGCCACAGGACCGTGGCCGCCGGATTCAGCGGCGGCGTGTGCAGCGGACTGGACGATCCGAAGATCGCCACCTGCGGCACCCCGAATGCGGCCGCGACATGCATGAGGCCCGAGTCGTTGCTCACCATGGCGTGCGCTCCGGCAATCAGCGCGACTGCCTCGTCCAGGCTGGTGCGCCCGGCCAGATTCACACAATGGCCCGGGCGCAGGGCATTCACTGCCTCTGCAATCTCGGTGCACACCGCATCATCCTTGGCCGAGCCCAGCAACAACACCGGCTGCTCCAGCCCCGCAGCCATGGCAGCGAAATGGGCGGCCGGCCAGCGCTTGGCCGGGCCGTACTCGGCGCCCGGTGCCACCACATAAAAACCTTGCGCTTGCAAGCCGCGCGGCGCGAGCACCGCCGCAATCGCGCCGGGCGCAACCTGCAGCGTCGGCCGGTCATGGTCCACGCCGGCTTCGCTACTCAAGGCAGAGTAAAACGCCACCATGGGCGGGCGGCTGTTTTGGGGGGGATTGGGCAGGCGGCGGTTCAGCAGCCCGAAGCGCAGCTCACCCGAGTAGCCCACGCGCACCGGGATGCCGGCCCAAAAAGGGATCAGCGCACTTTTGAGGGAGTTGGGGCACACATAGGCCCGGTCGAATCGGCCCCGCAAACCGGCCGCATAGGCACGGCGCGCAGTCCACTGGACGCCGCCACGCGCAAAGGGCAAGACCAGCACCTCTGCCACCTGGGGCATGGCGCGGTACACCGGTGCCACCCACGGCACCGCAGCCACCGTGATGCGCTCGCCCCGCGCCGCCAACCGGCGTAAGAGCGGCTCGGTCATCACCGCATCCCCGATCCATTGCGGAGCGATGATCAATGACTCCCCACCGAAGCGGCCGGTGGCCGCCTGGCTTGGGGCCATCTGCACGCTCAGTGACCTGCTGCGAAGTGCTCGCCGTCTTTCAGCTTGTACACGGTGCCGCAATACGCGCACTTGGCTTCGCCGGAGCGACCCACATCCAGGTACACCTTGGGGTGGGTGTTCCAGGTTTGCATGCCTGCCACCGGGCTGGGGCAAAACACGCCACCTTGGTGGTTCAAATCGCTGGCCAGGAGTTCAACTACTGCTTGGGACATATTCAGACTTTCGTGAGCCAGTGGGCGTATTTGGGGTTGCGGCCGTTGACGATGTCAAAGAACGCAGATTGGATTTTTTCAGTGATCGGACCACGGCTGCCCACGTAGTCGCCCTTGCCCATGGCAATGCGGTCGAGTTCGCGGATCGGGGTCACTTCCGCGGCGGTGCCGGTGAAGAAGGCTTCGTCAGCGATGTAGACCTCATCGCGGGTGATGCGCTTTTGCACAATTTCCAAGCCCAGATCTTTGGCGATGTGGAACACGGTGTTGCGGGTGATGCCGTTCAGGGCGCCGGCGGACAAGTCGGGGGTGTAGATCACGCCGTTCTTGATGACGAAAATGTTTTCGCCCGCGCCTTCAGACACGAAACCGGAGCTGTCGAGCAACAAGGCTTCGTCGTAGCCGTCATCGGTGGCTTCCATGTTGGCCAGGATGGAGTTGGTGTAGTTGCTCACCGCCTTGGCCTGCGTCATGGTGATGTTGACGTGGTGGCGGGTGTAGCTACTGGTTTTGACGCGGATGCCGCGCTTCATGCCCTCTTCGCCCAGGTACGCACCCCATGGCCATGCAGCGACCATCAAGTGGATGGTGTTGCCCTTGGGGGACACACCCAGCTTTTTGTCGCCGATCCAGGTCAAGGGGCGCAGGTAGCCGGATTCGAGTTTGTTTTCGCGGATCACGGCGCACTGGGCTTCGTTGACTTGCTCCTGGGTGAAGGGGATCGTCATCCGCAGGATCTTGGCGCTGTTGAACAGGCGCTCGGTGTGCTCCTGCAGGCGGAAGATGGCGGGACCGTTCACCGTGTTGTAGGCCCGCACGCCTTCAAAGGCACCGCACCCGTAGTGCAGCGTATGGCTCAGCACGTGGATCTTGGCATCGCGCCATTCGACCATCTGGCCATCCATCCAGATTTTGCCGTCGCGATCAGACATAGAAGGTGGGAGTACGCTCATCGGGTGTCCTTGAAGAGAGGGATTTGCAGGAATTTGCAAAAAGGGGGATTTTACGAGGCCGATTCCACCGCAGCAGCGTGCGCGGGCTCTGGCAGCGCTTTGTCTTGCGAGGGACGCTGCAAGTCCCAGCTTTGGAGCTTGCCGCCGTTGAACACACACAGCACCGTGCTGCCCGCGGTATCGGTCCAGCGGTAGCGCTCAGGTTGGGTGTCTTTGGGGGATTCGAGCTGCCCCAGAGAGCGGGTCATGGCCACCACATGCAGCAAGGGCAAGCCGGCTCTCAAGCGGGCGTGCAACATGACGGCGCTGTCCACATGGCCGATAGGCCGGTTGGCCGCCCGCTTGAGCACTTGCAACATGCGGGTGAAGTGCAGCAGCTGCCACATGATCAGGCCACCGCCCACCAAAGCCACGCCGGGCCAGCCATAGTGCCGGTAGCCGAGGATCAAGGCCGCCAGGGCGGCCAGCGGAATCACGATTCGTTGGATTTTTTGAAACATCATCGGGCGATTTTCGCAGGCTCCGGCGCCGCTGCAATCAAACGCCCTACGCGCCGCACTGCCACTAGGCCGGCTCGGCCATCGGCCAGGACACCTGCACCTGCAAGCCGCCCAAGCTTGCAGAGTGTGTGACCTCCACCTGCGCCCCCGTGGCCTGCGCAATGCGCCGGACGATAGACCAGCCCAAGCCACTCCCGGTCTGCGCCGTCCCCAGCACCCGGAAAAAGCGCTCGCCGAGCCGGGCCATCTCGGCCGGCGACAAGCCCGGCCCACTATCCCGCACCGTCAGCTGCACCCAGCCCCGCACCACAGCCACCGACACCGCTATGCGCGCACCGTCGCCCGCATAGCGCGAGGCGTTGTCCAGCAGATTGCGCAGCAGGACCCGCGGCAACACCTCGTCGATAGCGACCGGGCAGGGCTGCGGCGCTTGCAGCTCGAGGTCCTGGCCCCGCGCCAAGGCTTGTGGCGCCATGTCTGCGGCGACGCTGCGCGCCAGTGCACTCAGGTCTGTGCGTCCTGAGGCGGCTGCACTGGCCGGTGCGTCCAAGCGGGCCAGCGTGAGCAGCTGATCCACCAAACGCGCCGCACGGTCACAGCCGGCCAGCGTGTTCTGCAAGGCATGGCGACGCTCATCCGCATCGTCCACCGCGCCCATGGCGACCTGCGCCTGGGTGCGGATCGCGGCAATCGGGGTGCGCAACTCGTGGGCCGCATCGGCGGTAAAGCGCCGCTCGGAGGCGACCATGCCCTCGATGCGTTGCAACAGGGCATTGAGCTCGTCGACCATGGGGCGCATTTCTGTGGGCAGGCTGTCGCGGGGCAGCGGCACGGTGCTGTCTGGTGCGCGACTGCGCAGGCTGTGGCCCAAGGCGTCCAGCGGTGCCATCGCCTTGCGCACCGCCCACCACATCAGGGCGGCCAGAAGGGGCAAGGCCAACATCGAGGGCAGCAACATGCCGCGCAACACCGCCCGCAAAATGCCGTCGCGCGAATCGAGCTGTTCGCCCACATACACCTGGATATCGCGCTTGCTGCCCCGGGTGGCAAACACGCGCCAGCGGTCACCGTTGTCCAGGGTCACCGTATCAAAACCGCGGGTCTCACGGGTCATGGGCGTCAGGCCCGCGTTGCCGGAGCGGGCGACCAGCGCCCCTTCGTGAAACACCTGAAATGCCACCCGCGGCGCGTATTTGTGCAGCACGGGGGCTTCTTCCTCGTTTTCGTCATCGTCTACATGGCTTTGCTGCACCACCAACAAGGCGGCAGCCTGCGCAAGATGGCTGTCCAGCAGCTCGTCAAGCTCGTGGCGGGCGTCCACCCAGGTCCATGCCGCAGCCGCCAGCCACACCAGTGTCACACCGGCCGACAAATAGGCCAGCAGACGCAGCTGCATCGAGTGGAGTGCAGGCAGTCTCACAAGCCCGCCTTCGGGTTGAGGATGTAACCCACGCCCCGCACGGTCTGGATTACGTCGGCCTGCAATTTGCGGCGCAGGTGGTGGATATGCACCTCGATGGTGTTGCTCTCCACCTCCAGCCCCCAGCTGTACATCTGCTGCTCCAGCTGTTCGCGTGACAGCACCCGGCCGGCGCTGCGCATCAAGGCGTGCAGCAAATCAAACTCACGGGTCGACAAAGGCACCACCGCCTCCAGCCAGGCGACTTGCCGGGCAGAGGGGTCCAGCCGCAGCGCGCCGGCCTGCAAAATATCTTGGGCCACCCCGTGCGAGCGGCGCACCAGCGAGCGCAGCCGCGCGGCCAGCTCGTGCAGGTCTACCGGTTTGAGCACATAGTCGTCAGCCCCGGCGTCCAGCCCACGGATGCGGTCGGGCACCGCGTCACGTGCCGTGAGAACCAGCACCGGGGTGGTGTTGCGGGCGGCGCGCAGGGCCTGCAGCACCTCCATGCCGTCTTTGCCGGGCAGGCCGAGGTCGAGCACAGCGGCGGCGTAGTCCACCGCGCGCAGCTCGCGTTCGGCGGCCACGCCATCACGCACCCAGTCCACCTGAAAGCCTGCCTGCCGCAGGCCGGCACGCAGGCCATCGCCCAGCATGGAGTCGTCTTCAGCCAACAGGATACGCATGGGTTATTCCATCAAAAACTCGGGGCGCGCAGTGGGTGCGCCATCTCATTTTGCACCCGCGTTGTGCGCACATCTCTCGCATGCCACTCAATCAGCATCGTCAGATTCGCGCCCGCTCAGCAAGTCGCTCACCGCCTGCGCAGAGACCAAGCCTTTGGGGGACTGCTGCCACTCCCAGCTCCAATAGCCCAGCACCGCCACCAGGACCAAGACGGCCAACCACGCGTGGTTGCGCGTGACCAGGTCCGGGCCGGGGCCCTCGGTGCGGCCGTGCACCATGGGCATCGCCATGTTTTTGTGGCGCAACACGCTCATGACCGCGATCAGTGCAATGTGGGCCAGCACCAGCACCAAAAAGGCATCGCCGATCACCCCATGCACATCCTCCAGCCAGTCGCCCCACTCGTTGTAACTGCCATAGCCGCTGAGTGTCAGGGGCACCACCATCAGCAAGAGGGCCACCACGGCGAAAGCCAGCGCCAAGTTCTGCCCCTGGCGCCAGTTCACCGCCACGCCGGCCATCCCGGACAGAGACTGCCGGACTGAGCCCAGCCACTGCGGCGCCGTCTGCAGCTTGCGCCACAAAAGGGACAGCCGGGCATGGCGTGGGCCGACCAAGCCATAGACCACCCGAAACACCAACAAGCCCGCCATGCTGTAACCCAGCGTGACATGCAGCAAGCGCATGGACTCCCCCTCGGAAGTGACATAGGCGCCCAGAAAACACAGCGCAAACAAGGCATGGAACATGCGGGTAGGCGCATCCACCATACGGCGACTGCTCACCGGCAAGGCGGGGGTGCCGGGCTTGCCGGCCCCGGTAGAGCCGGGAATGGAGGTAGTGACCATGGGGCTGCCTTTTAATCAATCAGACCAGTTGCGGCGAAAGCGCGCGTCCAGCCCTTTGGGAAATTGGATTTCGGATTCGCGGAAGCTGCCTTTGTCGGCCGCGGTGTGGCACGCCGCGCAATTGGCGGCGCTTTTGACGGCCGCCTGCTTCCAGATGTGCGGATCCACCTCGCTGTGCTTGCGCACAAACCATTGCGAGCGGGTGATGCGGTCTTGCGGTGGCTCTTCAGACACCCGCTTGTAGGTACCCGCATGGGTTTGCAGCCAGCCACTGATCTCGCGCACACTGACTTCGTCGAGCGACGCATCGGTGCCGTAGTGTTTATCCAGCGAGCCCATGAGTCGCTTCCACGACGCGGCGGGTAACATGCCGGGCGGATAGGCCAGGTGGCAGGCGGCGCACTCCTGCTGGTATTTGGGCAGCGGAGGGACGCGCTGCGGGCTGTCGGCGCGCGCCAGGCCAATGCCGGCCAATAGCAAGATTGCTATCCATTTCATAGCTGCTTGCGCAGATAGGACGGGCACCAGGGGCTTTTTTTTCATATAAGTCCTATACATGAGAGCGGATCTCAACGCTTCAAACTCATCAGCCAAGCCAGCACATCGGCTTTCTCGGCGGAGGTGCATTCGCGGGCGAGCACGTCATTGCAGTTGCGGCGGAACCACTTCTCGCTTTTGGCGGGATCGGTGAAGCGCTCGGGGTTGAAAGCGGGCGCGAGCGCGGAAATAGATTTGCCCGTATTTGCGTGCTTACCCTCGCCCGTGGGCTGGGCGTTGTGGCAAGAGGCGCAGCTCCATTCGCGGCCGTGTGTGGCATTGAAAAACTGCTGGCCCTGCGCCGCGCTGGGGCTGCGGCAGGCTTGGGCGCTCAAGGCGCTGAGTTGCTCTTGCGGGGTGCCGGCCCAGACAGTGCCGGCCAGTGCGGCAGCCAGCATGAGTGCGCGGGCTGCGGTGCGGATACATGACATAGTGACCTCCATGCCCTGCATGGTGGCCCGCCAAGATTAAGCCGGTCTTAAGGGGGTGCGCCGCAGAGCGCTACAGGTCGGCGCGCGGCTGATCACTATGGCTGACCTCCAGCCCGTCGGCCACATAGCCGGGGCCTTTCATCACCATAACCACCACACAGCCGATGGCCGCGGTGATCACCAGCGTCCAGTGGAAGACGATGACTCCGAACACGATGTACTCCGCCAATTGCAGCGCCCGTGCCTCTGCAGGGGTAGCAGCCTCTGCGAACGCATGGTAGAGCGCCAGCCCCAGCAAAGGCAGCACGGTGCCCACCAACGCAATCAGGGGGAGCTTGCGCCACAGGGCCCACTCCAGCCCGGAGGCGGAGCGGATCGAATGGGGCAGTTTGGTCAGCCAGCGCATGCCTGCAGTGTAGGCATTTACAGGCCGGAGCGTATTGCCTCAGGTCAAGCCGCGCACCACGTTCATGGCTTCTTCCACCCGCTCTACCGCGTGGATGGTCATGCCCTCAATCGGCTTTTTAGGCGCATTCGCCTTGGGCACCACCGCGATGGTGAAGCCCAGCTTGGCAGCTTCTTTCAGGCGCTCCTGGCCACGGGGTGCAGGGCGCACTTCGCCGGCCAGCCCCACTTCGCCAAACGCGATAAAGCCTTTGGGCAAGGGCTTGCCACGCAGGCTGGAAGTGATGGACAGCATCACCGCCAAGTCGGCGGCCGGCTCGCCGATGCGCACGCCGCCCACCGCGTTGATGAACACATCCTGGTCCATACAGGCCACGCCCGCGTGGCGGTGCAAGACGGCCAGCAACATGGCCAGGCGGTCTTTATCCAGCCCCACACTCAAGCGACGCGGTGATGGGCCGCCCATGTCCACCAGCGCCTGAATCTCCACCAACAACGGGCGGGTGCCTTCCAGCGTGACCATCACGCAACTGCCGGGCACCGGCTCGGCATGCTGGCTTAGAAAAATGGCGCTCGGATTGCTCACGCCCTTCAGGCCTTTTTCGGTCATGGCGAAGACGCCAATCTCGTTGACCGCGCCAAAGCGGTTTTTGATGGCGCGCACCAGCCTGAACTGGCTGTGCGTGTCGCCCTCAAAGTACAGCACGGTGTCCACCATGTGCTCCAGCACGCGCGGTCCGGCCAACGCGCCCTCTTTGGTCACATGGCCTACCAGCACGATGGCGGTGCCGCTGGCCTTGGCGGCGCGGGTCAGGTGGGCGGCGCACTCGCGCACCTGGGCGACCGAGCCCGGCGCGCTGGTGAGCTGCTCGGAGTACACGGTCTGGATGGAGTCAATCACCGCCACGTCCGGGCGGTTGGCCTCCAGGGTGGCGAGGATTTTTTCGAGCTGAATCTCGGCCAGCACTTTCACCTGCGAGTGGTCCAGCCCCAAGCGGCGCGAGCGCAACGCGACTTGCGCCCCGCTCTCTTCGCCCGTCACGTAGAGGGTGCTCTTGCCGGAGCGCTGCAGCGAATCGAGCGCCTGCAACAAGAGTGTGGACTTGCCGATGCCGGGGTCGCCGCCAATCAGCACGACGCCGCCTTCGACCATGCCGCCGCCCAACACACGGTCCAGCTCCTCGTGGCCGGTGGGGGTGCGGTCCACGTCCTGCGCCTCAATGTCGGAGAGCACCGTGACCTCGGCCGTCTTGGCCAGCGAGGCGAAGCGGTTTTTGGCAGGGCCGTCGCTGCTGGCAACGGATTCGATCAGCGTGTTCCAGGCGTTGCAGTGCGGGCACTTGCCCAGCCACTTGGGGCTGGTGCCGCCGCACTCGTTGCAGGTGTAGATGGTTTTGTCTTTGGCCATGGCCGGAATAATACTGTACAAAACCACAGATATCAAACTGCGCAGACCATGCGCCAGATCACAGACAGCAGCGCCCCGCGTCCCTAGCATGGTGAAAAGTGCACCAAGAGTTTGCTACCAAATCAGGAGCTGCTCACGCACATTTCACAAGGGCTACATGCCAATTTCACCTGAAACAATGGCATCGGTTGCCGACAGCACTACCCCCCAAGGCCTGAGCAGCGCGCAAGCCGCCCAGTTGCTGGCCACCCACGGCCCCAACGCACTGCCCGGCGCCGGCTCACGGCGCTGGACCGCCATCGCCCGCGAAACGCTGACCGAGCCCATGTTTTTGCTACTGCTTGGGGCTGCCGTGCTCTACGGCCTGCTGGGCGACTGGCAGGAGGGCGGCGTTCTGCTCGGGCTGGTGGTGATGGTGGTGGCGCTCACGCTCTACCAGGAGGGCAAAACCGAACACGCCATGCAGGCCCTGCGCCAACTCGCCAGCCCACAGGCCCAGGTGCTACGCGACGGCAAAGCCCAAGCCGTGCCGGGCAGCACCGTGGTGCCTGGCGATGTACTGGTGCTGGCCGAGGGCGACCGGGTGGCCGCGGATGCCACGCTCTTGAGCGGCAGCGATGTGATGGCGGATGAGTCCATGCTCAGCGGCGAATCAGTGCCGGTGGAGAAGGCCGCCACCGGGGGCGACGCCGCCCTGTTCGGCGGCACCCTGCTGGTGCGCGGCCACGGGCTGGCGCGGGTGGAGCACACCGGCGCGGAGTCGGCCATGGGGCGCATCGGCAGCGCCTTGGACGGCTTGGGCCCGGAAGACTCGCCGCTCAAGCAACAAACGACCGTGCTGGTCAAACGCCTGGCAGTGGTGGCGTTAGCTGCCAGCTTGCTGCTGTTTCTGGCCAGCGGGCTCCTACATGGCAACTGGACTGCCGCCCTGCTCTCGGGGATCGCACTGGCCATGGCCTTGCTTCCACAAGAGTTCACCGTCATCTTGACCGTGCTACCGGCATTGGGCGCCTGGCGGCTCGCCAAGCAGCAGGTGCTGACCCGCCGCCTGGCCGCGATTGAAACCCTAGGGGCGACCTCGGTGCTGTGTGTGGACAAGACTGGCACCCTGACCGAAAACCGTATGCGGGTGGCCGCCTTGTTTGCCTATGGTGGCACGGCAGCAGATCAAACTCTGGCCCTTCCTGACGGCGAACCCCACGCGCTGCCGGAGGCGTTTCACCGCGTGGCCGAGTACGCCATTCTGGCCAGTGTGGAGGAGCCGTTTGACCCGATGGAACAGGCCTTCCACCGGCTGGGCGCCCAGACCCTGCAAGACACCGAGCACCTGCACCGCGACTGGACCTTGGTGCGCGAATACGGCCTGAGCCCGCAACTGCGCGCCATGTCGCATGTGTGGACGGCCGACGACGGCGATGCCCACATCGTGGCCGCCAAGGGCGCACCCGAAGCCGTGTTCGACCTGTGCCACCTGCCGCCTGCCGAGTTGGCCCGTGCCCAAGCGGCCGCCGGTGCATTGGCAGATCAAGGGCTGCGTGTGCTGGGCGTGGCCTCGAGCCGGGTTCCGGGTGCGGCAGGCACCATTACCCTGCCGCGGCAGGAGCACGATTTCGACTTCACCTTGCTCGGCCTCATCGGGCTGGAAGACCCGCTGCGCTTTGGTATTGCCGACTCGGTGGCGGAGTGTTTGCAGGCAGGTATCCGGGTGGTGATGATCACCGGCGACCACCCGGGCACGGCCACTGCCATCGCAAAACACGCGGGCATCCTCACCGCAGCCACAAGGCCGGGTAACACGGCGGCCGATGAAGTGCTCAGTGGCGATGACATCGACACGCTGGACGACGCAGCCTTGCGCGAGCGCATGCGCCACACCCGGGTGTGTGCCCGGGTAGCGCCGGTACAAAAGCTGCGCATCGTGCAGGCATTGCAGGCCGAAGGGCAGATCGTGGCCATGACCGGCGACGGTGTGAACGACGCCCCGGCCCTGAAATCGGCCCATGTGGGCATTGCCATGGGGCAACGCGGCACCGATGTGGCGCGCGAATCAGCTGCCTTGGTGCTGCTGGACGACAACTTTGCGTCGATTACCGCTGCGGTGCGGCTGGGCCGGCGCATTTTCGACAATGTGCGCAAGTCCATGGCCTATGTGCTCGCGGTGCATGTGCCGATTGCCGGCATGGCGCTGCTGCCGGTGCTGCTGGGTTGGCCCACAGCCCTGTTTCCGCTGCACATTGCCTTTCTGGAACTGGTGATCGACCCGGCCTGCTCCATGGTGTTTGAAAACGAACCTGCCGAGAAAAACGGGATGCAACAGCCGCCACGGGATGTGAAGGCCCCACTACTGAACCGCGGCACGCTCTGGCAGGCACTGGCCCAAGGCGTGGTCGGCCTGCTGGCCGTCATGGGTGCCATGGCTTGGGGCTTGGCCCACGCCAGCCCGGAGCATGCGCGCACGCTGGCGTTTGCCACCCTGCTGCTGGTCAACCTGAGCCTGATCTTTATGAACCGCAGCGCAGACCTGAACCCGCGCGCTTGGCTGCTGCGGCCCAATGGCGTGTTGTGGGGCGTGTGCGCTGTGGCACTGGGCGTGCTGCTGGCCATGGTGTATGTGCCGTGGATACAGCAGCTGGCCGCATTTGCCGCCCTGAATGCCGAGCAATGGACGGTGTGCGCAGGCTTGGTGGGGCTCACCCTGCTGGCCTGCGCCGGCCTTAAGTGGGCCGGCCGGCAGCACCCGGCGGCCATGGCCGCGTAACTAGGCCTTGGGTATGCGGGCGCGGGCCCGCTGCACCCGGTCCGCGCTGACCGAGACCTTCACCGACTGGAAGTTCAAGGGCGTCACCAGCGCCCAGGCCGGGTCATGGGTGTCCCGGCAGGTGTAGACCGTGACCGGCATGCTGTTTTTGTCCATCACCGGGATCACCCAGGGCGCATTGGCGCGCGCACCCCGCTGGGCCACGACCGCGGTGTCGCCATTGACCAGCAAGACATAGGTGCCCGGCGGGTAAAAGCCGGTGCTGGTTGCCATGGCGCCGCCCACGGTGGCAGCTTCGCCCTCGGCCGCCGCGAATATGGATTTGGCGGCGCTGATGGCAGGCATGGGCGTGCGGGATTTGCGGGCGGCCATTTTGGCCACAAACCCATCGGCAGTCGCCAGCACCCGGCGTGCCATGCGGTTGCGCGGCAGGGCCTCGGGGTGCAGCGGCTTGTGGTGCCAGCGCACCAGGTCCAGGGTGTCTTCGTCTTCCAGCCCGAGCTTGTGCAGGGTGTCGGCACTCCGGCCCGCATGGTCGGCAATCAGCTGGCGCTGCCACTCGGTGGGTGCTGCGTTCTGGCGGGAGAGGCTGTCCTGGTCGCGGGCCATGCCGATGTTCTGGGTCAGGGCGGCGTCCAGCAGGCTGCGGCGCACACTGGGGTCCAAGCCCAACTTGTCAGCGGTGAGCAGGCTGATGGTGCCGGTCAACAGCGCGTGGGTGGAGCAGTAACCCAGGCTGTTGTCACCCAACATTTGGAACAGGCGAAAGAGCGCATCGTCCGGGTCCGCTTCCAGCAACTTGAGCACGGTGCGGGCCATGCCGTCCAGCCGGGAAAGCGGGTTGATGGCCAGCCCCCCTTGGTACAAGATGCCGCGCAGTACATCCTGCAAATCGGGCCAGCCGCCACTCAGTGCGGTGCCCGCCACATAGTCCACCTCGCGGATGCGGGAGGGCATGGGCGCCTGGGCGATGGTTTGCACATCCACGCCGTCGCGCAGCATCTCGTGCACCATGCGCTCGTAGGCGCGCTGCCAGGCCATGGCGTCGCCCGGCGTGGAGCTGGCGTTGAAGGCGTGGAGCTTGTCGCGGTGCTGCTCGGAGACAACCGGCTGCCCTTTCTTCAAGAGCAGCTGGCCGGTATCGCTCCAGATGTCGATCGGCAAAGGCCGGCCCACTTCCAGCATGGCAATCGGAATGGGCACATATTTCATGGAGGCTAGTCTGCCACGACGACCGGTACCCGCTGCGCGAGCGCGCACATCAATTCATAGCCCACGGTGCCGGCGGCGGCCGCAATTTCGTCAATCGGCAGCACCGCACCGTTGGCTGCACGCCCCCACAAGGTGACCTCGGAACCCATGCCAGCCTGGGGCACCGGGTCGAGGTCGACGGTGATCATGTCCATGCTGACCCGGCCCACGACACGGCTGCGCACCCCGTTGATGAGCACCGGGGTGCCGGTGGGGCAGATGCGGGGGTAGCCGTCGGCATAGCCGCAAGCCACCACGCCGATACGCATCGGCTTGTCTGCGGTAAAGTTAGAGCCATATCCGACTGTATCGCCCGCCGATAGTGCGCGGGTAGCTATGATTTTTGCAGCAAGCGTCATGGTGGGCTGCAAGCCCCAGTGGGCGATGTCGTGCTCGGGATAGTCCGGCGCGCTGCCGTAGGTGGCAATGCCGGCGCGCACCCAGTCCGACACCAGGCCGGAGCCCGAATGCCGCAAGGTGGCCGCACTGTTGCTGACCGTGCGTTCGCCGGGCAGGTCGTCGGTGGCTTGTTTGAACACCGCCATCTGGCCGGTAATGCCCTTGGGGCCGTCGGCATCGCTGAAGTGGGTCATGAGCGAAATCTCGTCCACCTGCGGCAAGGCATTCAGGCGGGTCCACGCAGACCGCACCTGTTCGGGCTGGAAGCCCAAACGGTTCATGCCGGAGTTGACCTTCAAAAACACCCGGTGCGGCTCGTTGGTTTTGTGGATGGCCAGCATGTCGATCTGCTCCTGGCAGTGCACCGTGTGCCACAGGCCGAGGCGGGAGCACAGCTCCAGGTCGCGCTGCTCAAACACGCCCTCCAGCAACAGGATGGGCCCGCGCCAGCCCAAGCTCCGCACCCGCTGGGCCTCGTCCAAGTCAAGAAGCGCAATGCCGTCTGCGCCGCGCAATCCGTCAAAGGCGCGTTCAATGCCGTGCCCGTACGCATTGGCCTTGACCACTGCCCAGATGCGGGCATCCGGCGCCGCGCGGCGGCAAACCTCCAGGTTATGACGCAGGGCCTGAACATGAATGGTGGCTTGGATAGGACGTGGCATAGAGTGGGTAACAACAAGGGACCGCAATGATTTTGACATTCCACGCCGTGCTATAACCGTCGCACGCTTGGAGACCCACAACAATATTCCGCGCATTAGCCCCGCTAATGCGCCCAGAACCTACCCATGAAACGCGGCTTCTACACCATCATGTCAGCGCAGTTCTTCAGCTCGCTGGCCGACAACGCCTTGTTTGTGGGTGCCGTTCAGTTACTGCGCAGCTCCGGCGCACCGGAATGGCAGCAAGCCGCACTGGTTCCCATGTTCGCCTTGTTTTACGTGGTGCTGGCGCCCTTTGTGGGCGCATTTGCAGACGCCATGCCCAAAGGCAAGGTCATGTTCATCAGCAACACCATCAAGGTGGTGGGCTGCCTGTTGATGCTGTTCGGCACGCATCCGCTCATGGCGTACGCCATCGTGGGACTGGGTGCCGCCGCGTACTCGCCCGCCAAATACGGCATCTTGACCGAGCTGCTGCCAGCTTCCCAATTGGTCAAAGCCAACGGCTGGATTGAAGGCTTGACGATTGCCTCCATCATTCTGGGTGTGTTGCTGGGTGGCCAATTGGTGAGCCCGATGATCTCCAGCGCGCTGCTGTCGTTTGATTTCCCGTTCATCACCACCAGCATTGATACCGCGCCGGAAGCCGCCATTGGCATCCTGATTTTTGTGTACCTGGCAGCCGCCTGGTTCAACACCCGCATTCCCGAGACGGGCGTGAGCATGCGGCCCATGCCCAAAAACCTCATGAGCCTGTTGCCTGACTTCTGGACTTGCAACACCAAGCTCTGGAACGACAAGCTGGGCCAGATCTCGTTGAGCACCACCACCCTGTTCTGGGGCGTGAGCGGCAATTTGCGTTACATCGTGCTGGCGTGGGCAGCAGCGGCTTTGGGCTACAGCGTCACCCAAGCCTCGGCCCTGGTGGGCGTGGTGGCTATCGGCACCGCGATCGGTGCCGTGGCTGCGTCGCTGCGCATGCGGCTGGAACATGCGGTTAATGTGATGCCCTTGGGTATCGGCATGGGCTTGCTGGTCATCCTGCTGAACTTCATCGACAACGTGTGGGTAGCAGCACCCTTCCTGATTTTGCTGGGCGGGCTGGGCGGCTTCTTGGTGGTGCCGATGAATGCGCTGCTCCAACACCGTGGGCACAACCTGATGGGCGCCGGCCGCTCGATTGCGGTGCAGAACTTCAATGAACAGGCCTGTATTCTGGGCTTGGGCGGGATGTACGCGCTGTCCACCAGCATGGGGCTCTCTGCCTTCGGCGCCATCAGCGCCTTCGGTATTGTGGTGGCGGGCTTTATGTGGATCATCAAGCGCTGGCATGAGCGCAACGTCCGCGACCATGCCGACGAGGTCAACCACTTGCTGGACGTAGCCCGCAACGACAACCTGCACGGCTGAGCCAGGCCGCTGGGCCTCCGGCGGCAGCCGCTAGGCTTTGTGCTTGAGCTCTGAAGCCTCGGGCGCCGCGTATTCCACTTTGTCACGGCCGGTTTGTTTGGCCACATACAGCGCGCGGTCGGCCGCGGCATAAATGGCATCTGCCGTACCGCGCACTGTGGGTGCCAGCGTGCTGACCCCGAAGCTGGCAGTCACCTGGATGGGCTGGCCCTCAAAATCCACGTCCATGGCGCGTATCGCATCACGCAACTTGCTGGCGACTTGCATGGCACCTTCGCGCCCGGTGTCCGGCAGCAACACAATGAACTCTTCTCCGCCCATGCGGGCCAATGTATCGGTAACGCGCAGCGAATAGCTCAGGCACTGTGCGGTGGCTTTGAGGACCGCATCGCCCCCGGGGTGGCCATAGCGGTCGTTCACACTTTTAAAGAAGTCCAGATCCACCATGATGACGGCGGTGTGGCACGGCACCCGCGTAGCGCGCAGCAGCTCCATGTGCGCCAGGCGCATGAACTCGCGGCGGTTGTAGAGGCCGGTGAGCGCGTCGTGATCGGCCAGAAAAGCCAGCTCCGCCTGCTGGGCCACCAGGTCTGCATTGCTTTTGCTGAGCTGGCGGCGCAGCACCACGGCTCTGGCGTATTGGTTCCAGTTCATGATCGAGGCCATGAGCGCCAGCGCCGGGGTGATGAACGCCACGATACGCAAACTCGGGAGCTGCGAACGGTTGATGAATGCGTTCTCCAGCAACACGGCAAACACCACATAGCTCAAGGAAAAAACCGGCACCGAGATCGCAGGCCGCATCAGCGCCAGCACGCCAAACGTGACACAGATCAGCAAGAAACTCGCCAGGCCGGCACCTGCGTTGTATTCCAGGTCCAACAGCGTGATGTACGCCCCGAAACTCAGGTATGCCGCGGCAATGAAGATTTGCAGGGTAATTGCACCGGCCGTAGCCCGCGTGTTGCGCTCCAAAAACATATGGCCCGCCAGCACTGTGACGAGCACGCCCACACAGGCCAACCCCTGGGCGTAGGCCAGGTCATGGGCCCACTGCGCCAGCTCGGGCCTGAATTCCGGGGGCGTGAAATGCGCAAAAAACCAGGCCAACGCCGCATGCAGAGGCACCAGAAAAAAGGCGAGGCGCCGGTAGCGCTTCAAGGACTCGATGGTGGCCTCGCCCTGCACCCGGTCATTCTCAAGCTTGCTCGCGATGAAGCGCGCACGACAGCGGTGATACCAAGGGGAGAAAAACAATCCTGAACTCCTCGTTTTCCAAATCTTCCCAGCAATGCCTGCTCAACACAAGCTTTTGCAAGGAATGCTATGGTGAAGCCCACTTTCTTGGGAGATGCGAATGAGCAGTGTGTATGACTTCGAGGCCTTGAACATCCAGGGCCAGCCGATCGGCTTGGGCGATTTCAAAGGCAAAGCGCTATTGATCGTCAACACCGCCAGTGCCTGCGGCTTCACACCGCAGTTCGCCGGGCTGGAAGCTTTGCACCAGGAGTACGGCAGCAAGGGGCTGGTAGTGCTGGGTTTCCCGTGCAACCAATTCGGCGCACAGGACAAGGGCAGCAATGACGAGATTTCTTCTTTTTGCCAACTCAACTACGGCGTGAGCTTCCCGATGATGGCGAAGATTGAGGTCAACGGCGGCGGCGCCCACCCGCTGTACCAGTGGCTGGCCGGAGAAGCACCGGGCCTGCTGGGCACCAAGGCCATCAAATGGAACTTCACCAAATTCCTGGTGGGTAAAGACGGCAAAGTGCTCAAGCGCTATGCGCCGACCGACACGCCTGCCAGCCTTTCCAAAGACATCGAGGCTGCACTGGCAGCCTGAGGGCGCGGGGTCAGCTCAAGTCCGGTTGGCAGGCGCCAGAGCCGCGTCCAAGACCTCGATCCAGTGGCGCACGGCGGTGGTGGTGCCACTTTGCAGATGGGTGATACACCCGATGTTGGCGCTGATGATGACCTCGTTGTCGGCCGGCGCCAGATGGCCCAGCTTGCGGTCGCGCAGCTGGTAAGAGATCTCGGGGTTCAGCACCGAATAGGTACCGGCCGAGCCGCAGCACAGGTGCGACTCATTGCTGGCAACCCGCACCGAAAACCCGAGCTCCGCCATCTGCGACTCGACACCGCCTTTGAGTTTTTGGCCGTGCTGCAGGGTGCAGGGCGGGTGAAACACCAGCGCCGGGGTACTGACATCCAGCTGGATCAGGGGTTTGAGTCGCGGCAGGCACTCCGGCAACAGCTCGCTCAGGTCGCGTGTGAGGGCGCTGATGCGCGCCGCCTTGGCGGCATAGGCAGGGTCATCGCGCAGGATATGGCCGTACTCTCTGACTGTGACACCGCAACCGGAAGCGTTCATCACCAGCGCCTCGACGCCATCCAGCACATAGGGCCACCAGGCGTCGATGTTGGCGCGCATTTGCGCCTTGCCGCCGTCTTGGTCGTTGAGGTGGAATTTGACTGCGCCGCAGCACCCTGCAGCAGGTGCCAGCAAGGGCTGGATACCGGCTGCATCCAGCACCCGGGCCGTGGCGCTGTTGATATTGGGCGACATGCTGGGCTGCACGCAACCGGCCAGCATCAACACCTGGCGCGGGTGCTCACGGTCAGGCCATTGGCCGGCATCCTGCGGCGCCGGCACTTTGTTTTTCAGGCTTTGGGGCAGCAGCGGGCGCACCAGTTGGCCCAACTTCATGGCCGGGGCGAACAGGGGGAAGGCAGCCCCTCTTTCAGCGCCCAGCGCAAGGCCTTTTCGCCCGCGGGCCGGGGCACTTTGGCATCCACCAGCTTGCGGCCGATGTCGACCAGATGGCCGTAGTCCACCCCGCTGGGGCAGGTGCTTTCGCAGTTGCGGCAGGTCAGGCAACGGTCGAGGTGCATCTGGGTGGCGCGCGTGGGCTCCTGGCCTTCCAGCACCTGCTTCATCAGGTAGATGCGGCCGCGCGGGCCATCGAGCTCATCGCCGAGCAGCTGGTAAGTCGGGCACGTTGCGGTGCAAAAACCGCAATGGACACATTTGCGCAGAATGGCCTCGGCGGCTTGGCCGTCCGCGGTGTTCTGGTATTCGGGGGCGAGTTGGGTCTGCATAAGGTGTGGTGAGTGGCGCCCGGCGTCAGAAGTCCGGGTAAAGCCTGCCGGCGTTGAAGATACCGGCCGGATCGAACGCGGCCTTGAGGCGTTTGAGCAAAGCGGCCTGCCCCGGAACATCAGAGCGGAATTGGCACTTGGCCCCGGTAACGTCTGCGGCTCCAGCTACAAAAACCATAGCATTACCACCGGCTGCGCGGGCCACGGTCTGCAATTGGGGCCCGGCTTGCAGCGGCGCCCAGAGCCAACGCACACCGCCATGCCACTCGATCAACTGCGCCCAAGGCAAGTCCAGCACCGGCGCGGTTTGCGCCACCGACAAGCGCCACAAGGCGTGACCGGTGGCCGCACTGTCGGTAAAGAAGGGCAGCGTTTGGTCGCGGCAACGGTCCCAATCGGCGGCGGCTTGCACCGGGTCCATGCGCTCGCCCGGTACCTCGCGCAACATGCGCTGGCAGGCCGCTTCCACGGCGGCCACCGCTCCGCGCAGCCGCACAAACAACAAGTCTTGACCCGCCGCACCCGCGCTCCCGTCGTGCACCCAGCAGCTGGCATTCAGGGGCAGCGGCTCGCCGGCCCAGCGGTGGAGTTGCTCGAGGGCGGCAGCTTGACCTAGCGGGAACACCAGCGTGGCTTCGGCGGGGGCAAAGGGCAGCACCTTGAGCGAGACCTCGGTCATCAGGCCCAGGGTGCCCATGGCTCCTGCCATCAAGCGGGAAACGTCGTAACCGGCCACGTTTTTCATGACCTGGCCGCCGAAGGTCAGGTACTCCCCGCGGCCGTTGATGAGTTTCAAGCCCAGCACATAGTCGCGCACGCTGCCAACGCTGGCACGTGCGGGGCCCGCCAAACCACTGGCCACCAAACCGCCCACGGTGGCGGTGCTCGCCGGGGCGCCGGCAACGCGGGTAGACCATTGATAGTGCGGCGGCTCGAAAGGCAGACACTGGCCTTGCTCGGCCAGCAGGGCCTCGAGGGTGGAGAGCGGTGTTCCGGTGGCCACTGTGACCACCAGCTCGCTGGGCGCGTAATCGACCACGCCGCTCAGGCTGCGGGTGTCCAGCAGGCCTGCGGGCTGGAGACAACCGTAAAAGTCTTTGCTGCCTCCGCCGCGAATCTGCAGAGGCGTCTGGTCCGCAGCGGCGGCACGGATCTGGTCAACAAAGGGCTGTATGGCGGCGGGCAGGGGCAACATGGCGGCAATGGTAAGCGGCCCCCCTGCCCTTCGGCGTGAATTTTTTGAACAGCCAAACGCCGGAAATTTGAGTCCCCGCCGCCCCGGGCCAGGCCGCCCTCAGGCCTTTAGGCCTTGAGGCTCAGTCCGCGAAGGCCTGCACCGGCAGACCCGCCACGTCCACACGCATGAAGAACACCGCGCCCGACAAAGGAAACTGCGCCAGCTCCGCGGCACTGCGTCCGTGCCGGGCCGTGGTGATGTAGAGGGTTTTGAGGTCCTCTCCGCCAAAACAGGGCATGGTCGGGCACTGGGCCGGCGTCTCCCAGCTGGCCAACAGGCGGCCATCGGGTGCAAATTTGCAGATGCGGCGCCCTTCAAACATGGCCGCGTAGTAATTGCCCTCGACATCCACCGCAGCGCCATCTGGGCGGCCGGCATAGTGGGTGTTCTCGAAGGTCCAGCCGGCGGGCTTGGGCTCGTACTGGCGCCAGACGCGGTGGGCGCTCAGGGCGTTGGCTTGAAGGTCAAAGTCCCACGCGTGGGTCACATGGTTCGGGGTGTCCGACCAGTAGACGGTGTGCTGGTCCGGGCTCCAGGCCAAGCCGTTGGCGGTCAGCGCATCGCCCGCATGCTTTTGCACCACGGCAGCGCCGGAGCGGCAATCGATGGAAAACAGCTCCGCGGCCCGTCCGGCCTTGGGCTCGTCGATCGTACCCACCCAAAAGCGGCCCAAGGCATCGCACTTGCCATCGTTGGCGCGGATGACCGCGGTGTCGTACGGCAAGGTAGCAATCCGGTGCAACTCTCCGCCCCACGAGTGGGCACGGAAAACGCCATCGCGCAGGGCGATCACCAGCCCGCCTTTGGCTGCAGGGGCAATGCAACCGGGTTCGCTGGGCATGTCCCAGCGCTGCACGGTGCCCATGTAAATATTGGCCCGCAGAATGGCTTTGCCGGGAATGTCCACCCAGTACAGCTGCTGCTCAGCCGGGTGCCAGAACGGGGACTCGCCCAGCTCGAAAAGGTCTTCACTCAATGCGTGCCAGCTCATACCTGTTCCTCCACGGTGACCTGCATACTGCAGCTCCAACTCTCGCCCGGCTGTAGCACCCGCACACCAAGGCTGTCGGCGCTGGCGCCAGTTGTGGCCATCAGGTTCAGCGCATTGTTGACGTGGCTGACCGGCTCGACCGCGATGTTGTCGCGCTCAGGGGTGGTGAAGACCACCAGACGGCTGAGTGCCGAGCTGACGGTGATGTGCATCAGGGCATCGCGCAAGTGCAGCGCGCCGCCCCAGCCATCAAAACAATGGTCTACCGTCAGGGTGTCGGTCGATTGATCGAGCCCTGCATGGGGCGCACGGTGGGTCGGCAGTTTGTCCGCGGCCATTTCCCAGCGGCCTGTCGCGGCAAATTGCACCGTGGCACCGGCGCGCTTGACAAAGTAAGGGTGCCAACCCAACCCCACTGGTGCGGGGCTGGCGCCTTGGTTGGTCACGCTCAGGCCGAGATCGAGAGTGCCGTCGCCCAAGCGAAAGGTTTGCGAACAATCAAAGTCAAAGGGCCAGGCCGCATCGGCTCGGTGCTCCATGGAGAGCAAGGCCAAGTTCTCGGTGCTCTCTAGCACGGCCCAAGGGCGCTCCCATCCGATGCCGTGGATCGTGTGGGGCTCCGGGTCGAAGTTCCGGATCAGGGGGTGGCTGGTTCCGTCCCACTGCAATTGCCCATGGCCTATACGGTTGGAAAACGGCACCAAAGGAAAACTCGCAGACTGGCGCACGCTGGTCAACTCTGCGCCCGGTGTGGAGCGCATGACGGGCAGGTCGCGCCACCACAAACCGGCGATCGCACCGCCCAATGCAGGGCAAAGATCGCAGCGCAATGCGCCATGGCGCAGGGTCAAAGGGGTACTCATGAGGAATCAATCCTTGGGTTGTTTGCAACTGCGCTGGATTGTGCACCTGCGCCCATCAAAAAACCCGGCTCACCTTGCGGTGGCCGGGTTTGGGGCGGGTTTCGAAACCCGTCTGAAACTGCGGCGCGCTGCGCCGCATTCAGGGTTTAGCGGTTGTAAGCGGTTTCGCCGTGGCTGGAGATGTCCAGACCTTCGCGCTCTTCTTCTTCAGAGACGCGCAGACCGATCACCAAGTCCACCAACTTGAAGGCGATGAAGGACACCACGCCCGACCACACGATGGTGATCAACACGCCTTCCGCCTGGATCCACACCTGGTTGGCGATGGAGTACTCAGCGCCCACGGCGTTGGCCACGTAGTCATACACGCCAGTGCCACCCAAGGAAGGCGCTGCAAACACGCCGGTCAACAAAGCGCCCACGATACCGCAGACACCGTGCACACCGAACACGTCCAGGGAGTCGTCTGCGCCCAAGAGACGCTTCAGACCGTTCACACCCCACAGGCCTGCAAAGCCACCGATCAAGCCGATCGCGATGGAGCCCATAGGACCCACGAAACCGCAAGCGGGAGTGATCGCCACCAAACCAGCCACTGCACCGGAGGCCGCACCCAACATGGAAGCCTTGCCGCGGGACAGTGATTCACCGGTAATCCAGGCCAACGTAGCGGCAGCCGTTGCCAACATAGTGTTGATGAAGGCCAATGCCGTCAGGCCGTTGGCTTCCAGGTTGGAGCCGGCGTTGAAGCCGAACCAGCCGAACCACAGCATGGCAGCGCCCACCATGGTCAAGGTCAGGCTGTGAGGAGCCATGGGCTCTTTGCCGTAACCGATGCGCTTGCCCACCACGTAGGCACCGACCAAACCAGCAACCGCTGCGTTGATGTGCACCACGGTGCCGCCAGCGAAGTCCAAGGCACCCTTGCCCCACAGGTAACCGGCAGCTGCCACGACTTTTTCCAGGGAAGCGGCGTCGGAGATGGCGTCAGGGCCGGCCCAGTACCAGACCATGTGTGCCATGGGCAGGTAGCTGAAGGTGAACCAGATCACGCAGAAAGCCAGTACTGCAGAGAACTTGATGCGCTCAGCAAAGGCACCCACGATCAGGGCACAGGTGATGGCCGCAAAAGTGGCTTGGAAAGCAATGAAAGTCAACTCAGGAATCACGACACCCTTGCTGAAGGTAGCGGCCACCGAGTCCACGGTGACACCCTTCAGGAACAGCTTGTCGAAAGTACCGAAGAAGGCACCGTCACCGCCGAAGGCCAAGGTGTAGCCGTAGATGGCCCACAACACATAGATCAGTGCAGTAACCACGAACACTTGCATCAGCACCGACAACATGTTCTTGCTGCGGACCAGGCCGCCGTAGAACAAAGCCAGACCGGGCAAGGTCATGAACAGGACCATGGCCGTCGAGATCGTCATCCAGGCGGTGTCGCCCTTGTTAGGAACCGGTGCTGGTGCAGCGGCTGGAGCTGCTTCAGCGGCAGCAGGTGCTGCAGCCGGTGCGGGCGCAGCAGCAGGCGCTGCAGCTTCAGGGGCAGAAGCGGTTGCGGCAGGCGCATCAGCCGCCGGCGCAGCGGTTTGGGCCAACGCAAAAGAACCGGCTGTCATCAGGCTCAAGCCCAGAGCCAGCGTGGCGAGAAGTTTTTTCATGTCGTGCTCTCTTTCTATTTACAGCGCTTCTTTGCCGGTTTCACCGGTGCGGATGCGGACCACTTGTTCCAGGTCGTAGACAAAAATCTTGCCGTCGCCGATCTTGCCGGTGCGGGCGGCGCCCTCGACCGCTTCGATGACGCGCTCTACCAAAGCGTCGTCAATCGCCGCTTCAATCTTGACCTTGGGAAGGAAGTCGACCACGTACTCTGCACCGCGGTACAGCTCTGTGTGGCCTTTTTGGCGGCCGAAGCCTTTGACTTCAGTCACGGTAATGCCTTGCACTCCCATGCCGGACAAGGCTTCGCGCACCTCATCGAGCTTGAACGGTTTAATGATGGCCGTCACGAGTTTCATGTGTTCACCTCAGCTTGATAGTTAATGACAGAGTCCGGGCCTGGTGGCTTGCCGCGCCAGGTTTTCGGGAGCTAAGAGGCATAAAGCAGAAGCCGTGCCAAGTTGCGCGCCGGTGGTGTTCTGCAAAAAAGCCCCACAGTTTCTGCAGATTCCGCTAACATCACTGTACAAAACAACAGTTTGCACGGCAATGGTGCACCACAGCGCAATGCACCGAGATATTGCGCACCTTTTTGGGAAATCAGGGAAATGAGCTTGTCTTTGGTGCAAAGTCGCGCGTTATTGGGGCTCGAAGCGGTTCAAGTAACCGTGGAGGTGCACTTGGCCAACGGGCTCCCGAGCTTCACCTTGGTCGGTTTGGCCGATGTAGAAGTCAAAGAGGCCCGTGAGCGGGTGCGCTGCGCCATTCAAAACAGTGGCCTCGAGTTCCCTAACAACAAACGCATCACCGTTAACTTGGCACCGGCCGACCTGCCCAAAGACTCCGGCCGGCTGGATTTGCCGATCGCCCTAGGCATTCTGGCGGCCAGCGGACAGGTAGATGCCCAAGCACTGGCAGGCTTTGAATTTGCGGGTGAACTGTCCTTGTCCGGAGAATTGCGCGCTGTGCGCGGCGCCCTGGCCATGGCGCTGGCACTTCGGAAAACAGCCAGCCGCCCCCAGCTGGTGCTGCCACCAGGCAATGCCGAAGAGGCCGCCCTGGTGCCCGACTCCCGGGTGATCCGTGCCCGGCGCCTGCTGGATGTGGTGCACCACTTCGCGCCGGGCGGTCAGGCCAAGGATGCGGAAGGCATCCCCCTGGAGCAAGACCCGGACGGTTGGGTCCGGGTGGAGCCCACCCCCTTGCAAGCCCCCGCCCCCGGGCTGGACATGGCCGATGTCAAAGGCCAAGTGGCTGCCAAGCGCGCCCTCGAAATTGCGGCTGCAGGCGGACACAGCTTGTTATTGGTAGGCCCGCCGGGCTCTGGCAAGTCCATGCTGGCCCAGCGTTTTGCAGCCTTGCTGCCGGACCTGAACACCGACGAAGCACTCGAGAGCGCTGCCATCGGCAGCCTGTGCGGGCGCTTTGACTTGCAGCGCTGGGGACTGCGCCCCACCTGCAGCCCCCACCATTCTGCGAGCGCTGTCGCTCTGGTGGGCGGTGGCTCGCCACCGCGGCCCGGAGAAATTTCATTAGCGCACCATGGGGTGTTGTTTTTGGACGAGCTACCCGAGTTTCCGCGCCAGGCGCTTGAAGCCCTCCGCGAACCGCTGGAGACCGGCAGCATCACTATCGCTAGAGCGGCCCGGCGGGCCGAGTTTCCTGCGCGCTTCCAGTTGATTGCCGCCATGAACCCCTGCCCCTGCGGTTACCTCGGGGCGGCGGCACGCCCTTGCCGGTGCACGCCGGACCAAGTGAGTCGCTACCAAGGCAAACTGAGCGGGCCGCTGATGGACCGGATCGACCTGCACGTCGAGGTGCCAGCACTTGCGGCCGAAGAGCTGCTGCACAGTCCCCCCGGCGAGCGCAGTGCCGACATCCGCGAACGCAGCCACCAGGCGCGGGAGCGGGCACTTCAGCGTCAGGGCTGCAGCAACCAGGCGCTGGCCGGTCAAGCGATTGATCAGCATATTGCGCTGGAACCCGCCGCCCTGAAATTCTTGCAGACAGCGGCCGCGCAGCTCGGCTGGTCTGCGCGCAGCACCCACCGCACCCTGAAAATCGCCCGCACGATTGCCGACTTGGCTGGCAGCGCCGACACCCAACTCCACCATGTGGCGGAAGCCATGCAATACCGGCGCGTATTGCGCGGTGCCAACTGAGAAGGTAGCGCAACTTGCTATTATTTATATAGCAATCGGCGCAAACAGACAGAGGGCCACAGCCATTTTTGACACTCAAGGCTTCTCGGGAAGCACTACGCCCTGCTGCCGCAGGTAAGCCCAGACCTCTTTGCTCACAGGGCCCAGACTGCGCGCCCGTTCAGCAGAATCCGCCGCGGCGACAAGTTGCCCCAAGGCCGACAACGAAACCGCGGTACCCAGCAGCCAGCGTTGCTCCGCCGGGCGGGATTGAAGCGCCACACCATAAAACTGCACCGCATCCTGATGCCGGCCCAGACGTTGCGCCGCGTTCGCACGCACCGCCCACAACTCCGGCTGCCCGGCCAAGAGCGGCTCCACCTGCGTCATCAACTCCAGCACGGCGGCTGAGCGGCCTTGCGCCAGCTCCATCCGGGCCAGTTCGCGCACCAGCATGAGCTGAGTGGCAGCCGGAGTGGGCGGCTGGGCCCGCTCGGCACCAGCCAGAGAGTCTTGCAGCAGCTGGATCGCCGCATCCGCAGAACCGCTGTTGTAAAGCGATTGCGCCTGGGCCAGCACGTCGCGCACTGCTGTTTGCTGGCGCTGTGCTGCGACTGCCCCGTCCGCCACCGGCTGCGCCGGTTTGGCCGATGGCGGTGCAGGAGGCACAGCGGCCAGCGACGCAACGGGTGCTGGCGAGGCCGTAGGCATAGGGGGCTGTGTCACGGCCGCAGGCGGTGGAGCACTCGCTGGTACCGCGGGTGCTGCGGCGATGGTCGCTGGCGGAAGAACAGAAGAGGTCTGCTTGCCGCCGGGCACTTGGGTGGCCACCGTCAATGCCGGCAGCTCTGACAGCTCGGTCGCAAGCTTCAAACCCGCCCAGGGCGCGGCAGGGGCCGACGCGACGGCCATGGCGCTATCGGTCGGCAGCTCAGCCACCGGTCCTGAGGACATTGATACGGGCGGCGCGGCTGACCACCACCAGAAAGCTGCTGCCAAAACCGCCAGACCAACACCACCGGCCATCAGCAACATGCGCGGGGATCTGCGATGAGCCTCCTCACCACCTATCACCATGCGAGCGCTGGTGCCAGCGCCAATCGCAGGCTCCAACGGGCTGGCGCTGCGCTTGTCAAGGTCGCGCAGCATTTGGTTGATCACACTCATTCCAACACCTCCCCAGCGGTGCGGGTGGGGCCGGACCACCGCTTCCACCAATTCCACGGGTTCCACCAAGGGCCCCCACTGGTGTGGAAGGGGCGCAGGCCCGGCGTATCGCGGACGGCCAGCTTGACATGCATCGCAGAGACACGGTGCACCCCTTGCCCGTAGGCCAATATCAGGCACTTGTGCGCAAGAATATTGATCAACCGCGGCACACCCGCTGTAGCCACCGCCAAACGGTCGATAGCCTCTGGGGTGAACACCTCGAGATCGGTGTGCTCAGTGGCAGCCGCCCGCGCCAAGCGGTGGCGCACATAGTCGCCCACACTCGCGCCAGTCATGGGACCCAAGTATTCGCTAAAGGTAATGCGCTGCAGCAGTTGCCGAATCTCGGGGCGCGCCAGCTTGGTGTCCAAATCGGGCTGGCCCAGCAGGACCAGTTAAATCAGTTTGCGCTTTTCGGTTTCGAGATTCGAGACCAGGCGCAGGCTCTCGAGGCTGCGCACCGGAATCGCCTGCGCCTCGTCGATACACACCACCACTCTTCGCCCGGCAGCCGCATGGTTCAACAAACAGTTGCTGATAAGGGTCATGACAGTGTGGCGGTTGGGGGGGAGTTCGACCTCCAACCCCAATTCGGCCGCCAATGCGCACAGCAAATCGTCGGGCCCCATATCCGGGTTGGGAATATAGGCAGTTACGCACTCGCTGTGCAACGTCTTGAGGAGTTGCCGGCACAAGACTGTTTTGCCGCAACCCAGCTCGCCCACAACTTTCAAAAAGCCTTCGCCACTGCGCAAGGCCACCAAAAGCGTATTCAAAGTCGCTTGCGCACCGTCATGGGCAAAGTAAAAGTCAGTGTCCGGCGTGATGGAAAACGGGGCCTCACGCAGGGCAAAGTGCCCCAAATACATTACTTGGCCGAACCATCAATCTGGATGACCCGGGCGCGGGCGGCATCCATGTCATCAATTGCGGCGCGGGCACGCCGGTTCTGCGCATCCCAGTCTGCCGCACTGCGGATGATGGTGGGCTTGATCAGCACAATCACCTCTTTCTTGCGACCCTGGTTGGCGCGGTTCCCGAACAGGGCACCCAATCCCGGCATGCTGGTAGTGCCCGGTATGCCGGATGCATTGCGGCTTGATTCGAGCTGCATCAAGCCACCAATCGCCACAATGGAGCCGTCCTGAATACGCACCAAGGTGTCTGTCTCATTGACTGCACTGGAGGCCAATGGGAGCTTGAAGTTGCCGGCACTACCCAAATCGATTTGTTTGGACTTTTCACTCACCGTGGTCAGTGCAGGATGCACATGCAAGGTCACATTGACGCCGTCGTCGATTTGAGGCGTCACATCCAGCGAGATCCCCGAAAAGAACGGCGTCAAGGTCACCGTCGGTAGCGTGCTGGTGGTGGCGCTGTTACTGTTGGAGCTGGTGGAGTTGGTGCCACCCGACACATTGGTCACAAAAAACTCATCGGTGCCCACCTTGAGCACCGCCTTTTGGTTATTAAGGGTGGCAATACGGGGGCTAGAGAGGGTCTGCACATCGCCCTGGGTCTCCAGGAAACCCAGCACCGCACCGAACTGGGTGGTTGCAAGTGCCAAACCGAACAAGCCGCCGCCGGTTGCCACGGATGGGAAGGACACCGCACCGTTGATCGTGGTAGTGCCTTGAACAAAGGGGTTGGTGCTCGTCACTCCACTACCGATCACACCGGCAGCGATCTGGTTGGAGCCACTGGTATTGAAAGCCCCCCAGTTCACACCGCTCTGGTAACCATCGCGCAACTCGACCTCTACCACCTTGGCTTCCAGCATGACCTGGCGCTCCACCGAGGCTTGCGCTGCTTTGAGGAATTTTTCCACCTGCCGCAATTCTTCAGGCATGCCGCGCACCGCCATGATGCCGGCCTGCGGGCTGGCGACCATACTGCGGCCTTCACCACTGCCCAGCAGGCTGCGCACGGCACCGGAAAGCTCCCCCCAAAAGTCGGACTTGGAAGTGGTCGATACCCGGCTGTTTTCCGGTTGGGCACCGGTTCCGCCGTTACCGGTCGCACCAGCGGCTGTGTTCGTGCCGCCAGACGATGACTGCGGCAAACCCGCTCCGGACGAGACCCGCAACTCGCTGCTGCCTTGGCGCTGCGAGGTCGGGTAGTTCAAAGTAAACACACGGGTCTGGAGGGTCGGGGCGTACACCGTGATACGGCGCCCTTCTATTTTGAAGTCGTAGCCATAGACATCGCGGATTGCCTCCAGAGCCTCGGTCACGGTCACGCCGCGCAAGGTCACAGACAAGGTTCCTGCCACGTCAGGGTGCATCAGCATGCTGTAACGGGTATCTGCCACGATCGCCAGGAACACTTCGCGCGCCTGGGCGTTGTTGACCAGCAAATCCAGACGCGGCTCGGGCGGCGGGGCCACCACGGGGGGTGCAGGCTCTGCCAAGGCTTCGCTCACTTTGGCGGGGACCACTGCTTGCGCCTTGGGAGGGGCTTCCGGTATTTCGGCCAGGATGGCCGCACTCACATCGGGCGTACGCAAGGGCCGGTCCATGCTGCCACAAGCGCCCAGAAGTGCCGCGCTCACCGTGGCACACAGAACCGAAACAGAGCGCGGAATAAAAGCGGTGGAGGACATAGCAATGGGGTTCATAGGTCGGGACTTCACGGTGGTGTGCCGGTGCATGGCGCAACAGGGGTCACGGCTTGGACGGACTTCGGACGGGCGGTTTTTTGTGCCGACTTGCGGGGCGATTCAGGGCCTGGAAGAGGGGCGGCACGGTCACAGGCGTCAGGCGCCTTGGCCACAGACCGCTGGATTCCGGCAAAGCGGGGCAGCTTGCGGATCTTGCGGCCTTCGCGCAACCAGATTTCAGTCTCAGTGATACGGTCCAGCGTAGCCGCACCGACCTTTTTCCCGACGCCGATCAATCGGGTACCGACCACGAGATACGGAACCCCGTTCTGCACCATCACGCTCATGTTGGGCAAAGGCACCTCTGCAGGATCCATGACAGCCCCCGGGGGCAAGGCCACGCCCGCTGCAGCCGGTGGCGCGGTCGGATCGCGCTCGGCGGCACCAGCTATGCCCAGCCAACTCGCCAGCAAAAGGCTACCCACCCATAGACGACTGGGCATCATGGCTGCGCCTCCAACACATAGACACGCAGGGTGAGCTCAGGCCCTTGGGGACCAACCAGCAACTGGAAGCCGCTCCAACGCAGGCGGGGCAACGCTTGCTCAAGACTTTTCACATACCGCGTCAATTCGTTGTAGGAGCCAGTCACTTTGAGCTCGAGGCCCCGGCGGGTGATGCCCGGGATGGTCTCGGTGGCCGGGGTCGCGCCATCCGCCGATACCGTGCCGGAAGACACCAGACGCAAACCCGGACTGCGCTTCAAGAACTGGGCGAGTACCGGCTCTATCGACGGCTCTCCGCTGGCACCGGAGGGCGCGAGCACTTGGATGTCGCGCTGCAGGGCATCCAGGGTCGCTTGCGACTGGGCAAGCTCAGCCCGGACATCCGCATTCAAATCGGTGGGCTTGGACACTAGCGCCAACTCGGCCCGCAAACGATTGACCTCAGAGGACTGCGTCACGAACTGCTGCTGCACCTGCTTCATCGCCTTCTGCGCCGGCGTGAGCCAAATCAAATCAGCCAAGGCGAGCGCCACCACCAAAAGGGAAATGAACAAAAACAAACGCTCACGCAGACTCAGCGCATTGATGCGGGCTGACTGTGCAATCCACCAGGCTTTCATGGTTGGGCTCCCGGCGCTTCAGGCTGCGCTTGGGCGCTCACCAGGTTGAAGGACCACGCCTCTCGCCCCCGGGCACCCGAGGCGCCTGCGGATGCTGCCAGCGCGGCGCCGCCTACTGACGGCGCCAGCGCCGTGCTCTGGATTTTCACGGTGCTGAGGCGCAAGCCGTCCATCAGGGGGCTCTGGGCCAAACGCCCGACCCAATCGTTCAAGGAAGATGGCTCCAAGGTGAAGCCGGTCACTTCCATGCTGCCCGCATCGGCGCGCACCGCGGTGATCCAGACCGAATCGGGGATGCTGCGTGCCACCAGAGCCAGCCGGTCAGAGTGGCCGAATCCGGGTTTGAATTGCCCTTGCTGCAATGCCAGCAAGGCTTGGTTCTTGAGTTGAATCTCGGCTTTTTTAGCTTGCGCTTCTTGGATCAACGCTGGAGAGGGTGGCTCCGCACGGGCTTTGCTCTGGGCGATAGCGGTTTGCAGGCTTTGCATCTCCGAGGCCTGCGTCTGCAAAGCCGAAGCAAACCCGCGCTGGGCATTCTGCAAATTCCACACCCAAGTGGCGCACAGTGCAGCACCCAGAACCATGAACACGCCGAGGGCCAACGCAATGGTGTTCGCCTCGAACTGCTGACGGGGCTTGATCAGCGAAACGGAGCATAGGTTAATTTGTTGGGGCATGGTGTCCTGTCCTGGTGCAGTCTAGGCGTCACCGCGCAACAAAATGCCAAGCAAAGGCAGGCATAAAGGCCGGTCTGCCTCTGCCACCGTGTCCCAGCCCGCAAAGCTGCTGGCGACCTCGAGTGCGCTCACGTTTTGACCGGTATCGCGGCTCAACCACTCTGCCAACTCCGCGCTACGCTCCCCCGCAAACACCTGAAAACCCGCCAAGGGCCACTGCGTCCAGGTGCGTTCCCACAGGTCTATCGAGCGCTGCACTTCCACCAACAGCCGCTGCGCACGGTCGATATCGCCCTGTTCGGCCGGGGCGGAATCTGCGCCTGTGGTCGAAAAGTTCGGGCTGTAAGATCCGCCGCCCGCATAGTCAGGCACGTATTCCTCTACCGGAGTGTAGGTATCCACCGCTGCAGGCTCTGGCGCCGCAGCGGCGGTCCAGGTCATTCCCATGAAGCCTTCGGGCAGGTCCAAGCGGCGGCTGTAAAACAATTCACCGGCTGCGCTGATGGTCAGCAACGCCTGCCGGCCGCCTGACAACAAAAGCGCACCGGTAGCTCGCGCGGGCTCCAGCAGGGTTTGCAAATTGCGTTGCGCCATGTCCTGGACATCGATCACCCGGACATCCCAGTGCATGGCCTCGCTAAGGCCCATGACATCGCGCACAAAACTATTATTCGCAGCCACCACAAACATTTGCGATGCCGCACGACCCTCACCATCGCCGACCCGGAGCACATCCATCGTCAAGTCATCCAAATGCGCGTCCACCATTTCCTTGACCTGGTAGCGGGCAGCAGAGCGCAGCTCTTCAGGGGGGACCGACGGGGCTTCAATTTGCAGCACCTGGTATTGCTCGGGCTTGAGCATGACGTGCGCCGCACGTCCTTTAAGCCCTAAAGCGGTGAGCCGACGAACAAACTCCTCCATGGTGTCGCTGCCTTGGATTTCCACGCCAGCACGCTTCACCGTGAAATCACGACCCGAGCCTGCCGCGACCACATAGGCCAGCGTTTGGCCTGACCACGACACGATCAGCTGTGCACCGGATGCGGCACGCCGCCAAGGCCAGCGCATCGTCAGCAAGCTCCCGTCAGGCGGGGGTGGAAGAACACAGTCGCAACTTCAATCATGAAATAGTTTGATGTCTCAGGAAATTTGCTCTCAGTTTAGTAGCTTGCCACGCCATCATGACACGGATTAAACGGGGTTTTCCAGCAGATTGGCAACCCGACACCCTCAGTAGTTCTCCCGCAAGTAAATCAAGGGGCTGCGGTATTTGCCGAAGGTCGCCCGGGCCGCCGGGTTGGTGCCAAACCACGGCATGTTGGCGGCCGTGGCCGGTGTCGCCGTTGCCGATACGCATGTGGTGGCCGACGCCACCGGAGTCGCGGCAACATTCAAGGTCAAAAGCACACTACCGCTGTTCCCCTTGCCCGGCTTGGACAATTGCAGGCTGGACAGCCTGCCGGCCGCCAGAGTCTGCGAGCTGGTGGGGCTGAGCTGGGTTTCACAGTTATTCAGGTTCTCGGTGTAGCTGCCCATTTGGATGGCAGAGGCCGCAAACGCGGTGCAGCTATCCAGGGTGTTGAGCACATACGCGCTTCCGTTCCAGTAACGGGCCTCCACCGGTATGGGCAAGGGCAGCAGCTCGGAACCATAGGCATTCCCCAAACGCAGTTGCC
This sequence comes from Rhodoferax potami, assembly GCF_032193805.1. Taxonomy (NCBI): domain Bacteria; kingdom Pseudomonadati; phylum Pseudomonadota; class Betaproteobacteria; order Burkholderiales; family Comamonadaceae; genus Rhodoferax; species Rhodoferax potami. Next base: position 1,788,429 of record NZ_JAVBIK010000001.1, read on the forward strand.
CATAGCGAATGCGGGTCGTGCCCGTGGCGGTGGTCGGGCCGATCAGGGTGCTGCCATCTGCATCGGCGACCGCCGCTTGAATACGGAAGCTGTCAAAAGGTCCGTCGGGGGTGGTCAATTTGCTGAACGCAAAAGTGTCAGTGATGCTGACCTGCCCCAGGTTCCACAGCGAATTGCTGGGCATCACGGGGAATGCCGGGATGTTGACCAAGCGGGTGATAGCCACTGGGCTCGAGGCGTTGTCTCCACTGAACGTCACAGAGGCCGCTCCCGTGAAACCAGACACCAGGCGACTCACCACCGGATCTGTCGCCGACGCCGGGCCGCCCGTGGTTGCATGGGCCTTAACCACCAGATTCACGGCCAGCGCATCTTGGCCCATATACGTAAAGCCCCCCGCGGTGCAAGCGGGTGTCAGGCTGCCGCTGAAGGAGTAGTGGCTCGGGTACCACCGGCCCATTCGGGCGGAGGCATTACTGCCGATGTTGCAGCCGTACCTGCCGCCCGTCAGCGTGTTGGAGCTGCTGTTCGCCACACAGTCTCCGGCCGCGGCATCGATTGCAGCGAAAGCCGTATCGACCACCGCATCTGCCTGAAACTGGATGTTGCCGACATCGGTGTAGCGGAAACTGTTGCCTGTGGCTGTAACGCCCGTGGCGGCGCCAAATGCACCGGTCAAGGTGCTGGCTTGAATGGTGGCGTTGTTGTGGTCGACCACTTTGGTCTCGTCAATGGCTGGCGTACCGGTGTACCCGCCGGTCACACCAGAAGACGCCGACAGGTCGAAATTACTGCCAGCCACCGCCCGAGGAGTGCCCGTCAAACCCGTGTTGGTTTGCGAAGCGGTGGTGACCGCCAAGCTTTGCGGACGGATGGCGAACCGGTCCGAGGAACACGCATAGAGCGTGGGCGACACATTGGTGTCCGTCACCCTGCAAATCACGTTGCGATGGGCGGTGGGCATGGTGATCGGGGTGGGCATGGCCTTGCGCCCCAGATCCGTGGTCGCAAAGGTGATGTTGCGGCTGGCAATCGGGCCGGTATAGGCCGAGCAACTCGCCGGCGCGGTGGCCGGCTGATCGAACAACTCCACCGTCACGCCGCTGGTGGCGGTATAGGTCAACGCAGGCGTACCGTCGGCCAGGACCGCCATGACATCGAAGTTGAACGGAGTCCCGCTGAGCTTGGTATTGAGTGGGTTACGCCCCGTGCTCGTGGCGATCACATTGTTATACACAGCACCGGTTTCGAGACAGTCGTAACCACCGACACAAGGTGTGCCTACAAAAGTCATGGCACAGCTTTGGGTACCCGTCATCGTGTTGAAGCAGCGCGTTCCGTTCAAAGGAATCGTGCTCAATCCCGTGGAGCCCAGCACCACAGCGCCGCTAGCAGAGGCCTGTAGCGTCACTGTCTGAATGCTATTACCGGACCCAACCGTAAACGTGCTGGGAGTTTTGGACACGGCAGGCACCCCGGGGGTGGTGGTGACCTGCCCGGTCAATGTCCCGGTGCTCACAATGCTGGCAGCAGGGCAAGGCACGGTGGATACCAGACAAGCCAACACCTGGACCGGCTCCGGGCACAAGGTGCCCATGCCATCGTGCCGAATTTCGAGGTGGTCGTAGGGTGGCACCGTGGGCGAACCGACCACAAAGTCATAGCTGAAGGTGTAAGTTCCGGGCGCTATGAACTGATACTGGATACCGATCCCGGTGTCGCGGAGGGTGCCGCTCACTGTATTGATCATCGGTGTAGCTTTGTTGACAGAACAAGTGTCACCGGCATCCCAGAACGTGTCCCATGTGTTGGCACAGTATTGGGAGAAGGGCAAACCCGAGCGCTCACGGAATGACTCTACGATCGTGACCCCTGCGGGAATAGCGGTGGTCGACGTGCACGCGCCAAAGGGTGGGGGATAAGTACCAATCACTCGCTTCCCGTTAGAGTCCACAAATGTCACGCCGCACCCAAGGTCACTGCCCCCCAAAAAGGTGTCAAAAGCATGGCTGTACCGTACGGGATTGGTCGCACTCACCGCAAAGCCCGAGGGAATGACGACTGTCACCTCGGCAATCAAAAAATCGAGCGGGGTGGTGTATTTCCAGACGATAGAGACTTGAGGTCCATTGGTCACCGCGAGTGTAGAAGTTGCCGCTTGCTGCACACCGGCGACCGCAGGGTTGGCAGGTGTGGTGGCGCTGATGGTCTGCGTGTCGTAACTTTGTCTCGTCGTAGTACCCAACCGGAAATTAGAGGGTCCGTAGAGCCGGCCGTTCGCTCGCAAAAACACTCCGTTATCAAGGTCATTGCTGGGCGGAGCCGTGTTAGGTTGAAAGACTTGCCCGGTGCCATTGAGACGCGCGACTTGGATTTGGGTATTCGCATCAATGAACACTCGTAAGCCATTAGTCGCCGTGTTGCCCCCAGTGTTATTGAACTCGATCGCCAGTGCGGCCACAGGTAGCAGCCCCAGGGCCACACAGGCCACCCATCGCCACACCATCGACCGGAGGAACCGGAAAAACACTTTGATTCGGGTCGTCATCACATCTCCATGCTGGCGCTGACACTGCGCTCTACGTAGTTGCTTCCACCGGCAACACCCAAGCTGGCCCGGGCGTCCAGCCGGTAAATGACCACATTGCCACCGCTATCGGCATAGACGGTGCGGCTACACGTCACCAGGACGGTGTAGCCATCCACATTGCGGCCAGCCGCACTGGTGAAGTCGCCCGAGGGGCAGGCGGCGTTGCTCGCAACCAGGCTTGCCACCCCCCACGCGAGGCCGCCGCGGGCCGCCCAGTAGGCGCGGCTGCCTTGCAGGTCGCGGGCGGAGGTCAGCTGCTGGGTGTTCGAAAACGACACCATAAAGCCGCCCAAGGCAGCCAGCACCACCACCAAAAAGATGGCGGCGATGGCGGCAAAGCCGTGTTGCTGGGGGAGTATTCGTGTCATGGCGTGTTGTTGACCTGGATCTGGTGATAAAGGTTCACCGTTTCCGCATTCCGGGTGATGGAGAGCGACATTTGCACCAGCCCGTTGCGCTGCGAATCCGTGTCGTTGTAGGTGAAACTGCAGGAGGACACATCCGAAATCAACACCGGCGCTGCGCTCACCGGGTTGCCTGCACTGCCGCAATACCGGGTGGCGCTATTGGTGAACAACACCCCGGTGCCGGTGGTCACCCCGGGCGTTACCAAGCGGCGCAGGGTACTGCCGTTACAAACATAGGCCACCACGTTTTCCTCGACCGGCACCACATGGAAACGCTTGGTTCCGGACTCCAACGGAAACAGCTTGGGTGCTGCCAGGGTGATCGTGGTCTCCTCGGCACCGCTGGTGGCATCGGAACTGAGGCTGGCAACCCGCGCCACGTTGTCGCCGTTATAGGCAGTCACATTGGTGATGCCGAGGTTGTAAACCACCACCAAGTCGTTGATACCGATCCGCTGATCCGCCGGCCAATCTGCATTACGGCCCAGCATGTTGAAGTCCGTATCTGCCGTTGTGAAATCGAGCCCCTTGCCCACCGTACCGTCGGTCGGACGATTGTTCTCCCGGTAGCGGGCGCCGTTGCGGGTGGGAATGAATTCCAGGCAAGTGTCTGCCCCGCTGGTACTCACCCGCACACTGTTGGGCAAGGCCTTGCGGATATCCCGCGAGATGCGCCGGACTACGGTGTCTGCCACGTCGGTCAGGGCGGCCCGACGTCCGCTGTCGACATACGCTTGGATGGGTGCCCGCATGAACACCGCCACCACCCCACCGATCACCCCCATGATCACAATCACGATCACCAGCTCCACCAGGGTGAAGCCCGTTTGTTGCCGCAAAGCTTGAACCGGAGTTTTCATCGTTGGTGACCGCTCAATAATTGGTCCGGTAACCGGTCAATACCATCGACTCGGTGCCACGCGTCACCGTGACGCGCACCCTTTTGGCCTCGATACCCAGTGTCGTGTTGTCGGCCGTGACGGCAATCGTCAGTGCGTAACCGGACAAACTGGCGGGGAACGCAAATGCCGCTTGTGTTTGACCGTTGTAATCGTCCACATCGTCCCACAGGTCCCGGCTTGCCTCGACGACGGCAGGCGAGTTGTCCGGATCGGTATAGGCTTTTTGCAGCACCTCTTCGAGCACCGACTCCGCGATGGCGATAGCCTGTTTGCGGATCATGGGGTCCGCGCTGGATTTCACCGAGTTGTCCATCACCGACAAAATGCCCGCCAAGCCCGCACCCACCACCACGATAAAAATGAGCAGCTCCACCAGAGTGAAGCCGCTTTGACGGTGAGCAGACTCCTCCTTAATCATGCACATACCCGGTGCCTGCTTCAATGGTGATCGACGGTGTCACATTGGCCACCTGCAGGACTTGCGTCGGGGCGGCCGCGCCGGTGCTGGCGTTGACAGGTTGCCCCAGCCCATCAAAGTTGAAAGAGGTCAAGGTGCTGCTGAACGCCACCCCGCTGCGGGCTATAAGCCTGGCTTCACCGCCCGGCCCGGGCAGGTCGATGGCGCAGGTGTTGCTGCCCGCCACGTCAGCCAAGCGCAAACGAATTTCACTGGCGGACAATTCCACACAGACGGTGCGGCGCTGGGCGATGGCGGTTTTCTGGGCATAGCGCAAATAGGCGAGCGATTGGTCATTGAACCCGCGGGCATAGAAATCACCCGTGTTGATCATGCGCGGCACCGCGTACACCGACAGCACCCCGAGCAACACAATCACCATGACCAACTCCACCAGCGTGAAACCGCGCATGCGCCTGCCCCGAGACGCGGGCATCGATTCCAACGCAAAATCCAAGGAAGCGGGCGGTGACATGTATCGTTTACATTTGCTATGCTTTTAGGAGCTATTCGCGCAGGAAAATCAAACGCTACAGCCTTATTTAATCATCAATCGTTGACCCCATAGCGGGGTCGCGGTGGACCCGCAAAGCTTACCTCCAACATGCCTGCTGCACCAGCCTCCAATGCACCCGAAAGTACCGCCATTTCTGCGGCCACTGCGTCCGCTCACCGGAAGACCCGGGGCGCCGCTTGGGCACTCGCGCTCACCCTTGCGCTCATGCCGGCGCTGGGTGTTCCCGGGGAATGGGTGTTGCAGGACACGCTGAAGTCCGCGCTGCTGGCTAGAGGCGTGGTGTGCGCCTTGGCACTGCTGCTCATTCGAGCGCTCCAGGCTCCTCGCGGGGAAAGCATCCCCTGGTTTCTTCATGGCCTGTTGGCGTTTCCAGCCGTCTTGTGCCTGTATGCGCTGGGCAGCATGGCGTGGTCGCACAGCTATCTGGCGGGGGCAGAGGCTGCGCGCTGGTGCGTGCTTGGCGCGCTGCTATGGGCCACCCTGCAGGTGCTGCGGGGCGGACACGCCATGCTGCTGGTGTGGGGCATCCATGCGGGCGCGGTCGGTGCAGCGGCGTGGGGCGCCGCGCAGTTTTGGGGAGACCTCTCCTGGTTCCCACAAGTGGCCGCGCCGGCCTCGGTGTTTGTGAATCGCAACTTCTTTGCGGAATATCTGGTGTGCACCTTGCCGTTCTCGGCGTATGCCCTGATGCAGCTGCGTTCCCCCAAGGGGCGGGGCCTCATGGCACTGTCGCTGGCATGGAACCTTGCGGCCCTGCTCATGACTGGCACCCGCTCGGCACTGATAGCAGCAGCCATCATGGTGCCTGTCACTTTGGTCGTGCTGTGGCGCTACCGGCGGGCGGCCGATAGTCCGTCTTGGTCTCAGCGCGACCTGGCGCTCACCGGCTCGGTTTTGCTGCTGGGGCTGGCAAGCTTGGCGCTGATCCCGAGCAACAGCCCGACCATCGTGGCACAAGGGTATGGGTTGACACCTTTGGAGCGCAGTGTGTACCGTGCGGGCTCAGTGGCACGGGCCGAGGAGTTCACAGAGGGCTCGTTTTCTGCACGCTTGCTCATGTGGCGTGCCAGCATCCGCATGCTGATAGATCAGCCGTGGACCGGGGTCGGTGCGGGTGCGTGGGAAGTGCATATTCCGCGCTACCAAGGTGCCCAAAACTCCGTCGAAACCGACTTTTATGCCCACAACGAGCCCTTGCAACTGCTGGCCGAATACGGCCTGCCGGTCGGTGGTGGCCTTTTGGCAGGCCTGCTCGGGTACCTGCTTTTCAGTGCCCAAACCCGATGGCAGCGCTTGGCCCGCGCTCAGCCTCCGGCAGCGGAAGCCTTGTGTGCAATAGCCCTGTGCAGCCTGTTGGGGCTTTTGCTCGTGAGTAATGCAGGGTTCCCGTGGCGACTCGCCAGCACCGGGGCGCTGTTCATGGTGGCGCTGGCGGTGCTGGCCCACGCGGACCCACGCCCCTACCTAGCCAGCGCTGGCACTTTGCGCACCGGGTTGGTAGCAACAGGCTTGGCGGGTTTGGTGATTCTGGTGGTGAGCGGCTTGGCGTTCCGGGCCGAATTCAGCATTATTCGCAGCATCCAGACGCTCAACCTCATCCTGAAGAACCCCACCATGCTGCCTGCGGATTGGCAGCGGCTACAAACCGAGGCGTGGGACTGGCTCAAAAAAGGGGTGGAAATTCACGCCCACTACCGCAAGCTCACGGCACAAGCGGCAGACGGCTTTGCCGCCACCGGCAACTTGCAGGCAGCACTCTGGGCCCAAGACTCAATCGCGGTATCCCGCCCGTACATTCCGGATGTCCGTGCCAACCAGGTCTTGCTGAATGTGGCCCTGGACCGCAACGGCCCTGCCGCCGAGGCGCTTGCCGCTCTTGCGGCCTTGCAACCGGATACCCCGCGTACGCGGGCTTTGGACATTCTGCTCATGCGGCGCACCGGCCAGACCGCAGAGGCTGCCCACAAGCTCCGCACCTACTTTGTAGCAGGGGTGCCCCAGTACGATTTGATCCAAATGGCCATCGCGATGGGCCTTGAAACCGGGGATGCGACCTTGACGACACAAGCCTACCGGCTGTGGGTACGCCACTGGCCGCAAGACCGCCAGGCGCAAGCGGCGAGCCTGGATACCGCTCCCGCCGCTTGGCGGGACGCTATGCGCCAACCCGACGAAGCGGTTCGCCCATGAAAAAAGCCAGTGTGGCAAACCACACTGGCTTTCCGAGGCCTAGAGCAGATAAGCTGCTGTTGCCTCAGGGCGTTGTAATGGCAATAAAAGACGCGGTTACTGCAGTGCCACCGCTCGGAGTGAATGTCAGAACACAATTGTTACTGGCTCCAGACGCAGTGCCAAAAGCGGTGGTGTCAGCGGTGTACTCCGCCGATGGGAAGCTTCCGCCTTGCAAGGTGCCTTTGGCTGCATCGCATGAATTCACAGCCGTTCCAGTTCCGCGGGCGGAGAATGTTGCGTAGTTGATGGCGGAGCCGGAAGAGAGTGCACCCGCCACGCCTTGCACCGATGCCTTACGGGCATCCGCAGACAGATCGACGAACTTTGGGATAGCCACCGCTGCCAAGATTCCCAAGATCACGATCACCATGACCAACTCGATCAATGTGAAGCCGCGCTGTACTTGTTTCATGTTGTCCACCTTCAAAAGAAAAATGTGAATACCAATGCTAGGCCATTCTAGGGGAGGAGCACGGTCTTGTGCCTGAGGATTAGACCGATAGTCCGTGACTTTTCTCAAGATTCCTGAGGGTTTACAAGGCCCAATGGGTGCCAAGCGCCCTCATTCCAAGGGCAAGCCGCCCCACACATAGGCCTGAATCGGCCGCAATTGGTAGGCCGCGGCCGTGCTTTCGACCATAAACCACACGGCTTGCGCGCCTGAGGGGGCGTCCAAACTGTCAGGCTCCAAGGGCTTGTAGCCAATACACCCGCAGCGCTTGTCAAACACCCAACGTCCCGGCGCGACCTCCTGCAGCAGCGCGGCCGGTACTTCACCGGCATAGTTGGCGGCAGGCTGCTGGAGCATCCCGAAAGGATTGGGAACCACACTATTGGCTACCACCGGGTCCCCGGTGCGCTTGCGCTGGGGCAGCATGGATTGGACGTAGTCGAGCACCAGCGCAGTCCGCAAGGCGCCCAGCGTACTTTGCACCGCTGCCCGCTCGGTTTGCGCGCGAACCTGCTGGCCGTAGCGCCACAACACAGCCGTGGCAATGCCAATACACAGGGTCAAGACGCCCCACTCGACCCAGCGGCTGTTCCAACCCACGCGGGCTACCGGAGTTCGGGCAGTGGCCATGGCCTAGCCTCCGCCCTTACCCATGGCGGCTTGCCCCATATTCCACAGTGGCAGAAACACGCCCAGCGCCAGCAACAAGACCAGGGCGCCGATCACCGCCAAGAGCACCGGCTCAATGGCGGCGGACAAGCCCTTGATGTTGTAGTCCGTCTCCCGCTCATACATGCCGGCGATCTCGAACAAAAGGTTATCGAGCTCACCGGTTTCTTCGCCCACATTGATCATTTGCAGCACCACCGGCGTGAAGACTCCTGTGGCGGCTGCGCAACGTGAAATGCTTTCACCCCGCTCAATGCCGTCACGCATCTGCTCAATCCGGGCACCAATGAAGGCGTTATCCACCGTTTGGGCCACGACCGTGAGCGCTTGCACCAAGGGAACGCCACTTTGGCTGCTTAAGGCGAAGCTCCGGGCGAAACGGGCCAGTGTGGCTTTGAGAATGATTTCTCCGATGATGGGGAGCTTGAGCTTGCGCGCATCCCAGTTGTAACGCCCGCCTGGCGTTCGCAAATACGCGCGAACGCCAATCGCGACCACCACCGAGGCCACGATCAGCAGCGGCCACCAATTGAGCATCCAGTTTGAAAACCCGAGCAGGCCCCGGGTGATCAGCGGAAGTTCGGTGTTAAAGCCGGCAAACACCTTGGCAAAGACCGGGATGACAAATATATTCAAGATCACAATGGCCGCGGCCATCGCTAACAACACAAAGGTGGGGTAGCGGGTGGCCTGCTTGATGCGCTCGCGGACATCGCGCTCGAACTCCATGTGCTCATTGAGCCGGAGGAATACCTCGGTGAGCCGGCCGGTCATTTCGCCGACCCGGATCATGGAGATATAGAAGTTTCCAAACAACGCGACATGGCGCCCCAAGGCCACCGAGAGCTCACGCCCCTGGTCCAGACTGGCGCGCACATCCTTGAGCAAGTCGACCATGGCCGGCTTGGAGGCCGAGGCCTCCAGCCCCGCAAAGGCCCGCAGAATCGGCACGCCCGCCTTGTTCAGGGTGTACATCTGGCGCGAAAAAATCAGCACATCATCCACATCCACCGGGCGGGCTGTCAAAAAAGCCAGAGGGTCTTTTTTGTCTTTGGTATCGACTGCCTTGGACACCGCAATGTGCACCGGCGCGACGCCGATGGACATGAGCTGATCCGCCACACCGCCTTCGGTCATGGCCTCCAACTGACCGCTTACGGCTTCGCCCCGGTTATTGCGTCCGCGCCAGTCGTAGATTGCCATGGTCAGCCCAACATGGCCTCATCGCCATCCGAGTCGAACCCGATGCGCAGCGCCTCGGCCAAGGAGGTTTTGCCGCTGCGCACCAGCTCAAGGGCATGGAACGCCATGGTTTGGCCCTTCATGCGCTCGCGCGCCGTCTTCAGAAAAGTAGCAGGGTCGCTCTGCGTGGCAGCGTGGGTCAGGGCGGCATCCATCTCTAAGAGTTCGTAGACGCCCTGGCGCCCTGAATAGCCAGTGCCATTGCACTGCGAGCAACCCAAACCGCGCTTGGGCTTGAGCACTTCACCGGGCTCTAACATGGCCTCCATCCACGACTGCTCTTGCGGCGTGGGGGTGTGCGGTGCCAGACACTCTTGGCAGTTCAGGCGCAGCAAGCGCTGCGCAATGACCGCTTGCAACGACGTGGCCACCATGAAGGCCGGCACGCCCATATCCATCAAGCGAAATGGGGTGCCGATGGCATCCCGGGTGTGCAAGGTGGAGAGCACCAAGTGGCCCGTAATGGCGGCGCGCAAACCAATTTCTGCGGTCTCGGCATCGCGCATTTCCCCGACCAGAATCACATCCGGATCCTGGCGCAGACAAGCCCGCAGCACGCGCGAAAAGGTCAATTCAATCTTGTCGTTGACCTGCACCTGGGTGATCGCTGGCAAGCGGTATTCGACCGGGTCTTCCACCGTGATCACTTTGAGCTCTGCCGCATTGATCTCGGCCAAGGCGGCATAGAGGGTGGTGGTTTTACCGGAGCCTGTGGGTCCGGTCACCAGCACCATGCCGGAGGAGCGGGACAGCACATCGCGAAAACGCTTGAGCATGTCAGCCGGCATACCAATGGTGTCCAGGCGGCGCATACCGGCACCCTGGTTCAACAAGCGCATCACGGCCGACTCGCCGTAGGTGGTGGGCAGCGTGGACAGGCGCACATCGATGGTGTTGTCCTTCAGCCGGACCGAGAAGCGGCCGTCTTGGGGCAAGCGCTTTTCAGAGATGTCCAGCCCCGCCATCAGCTTCAAACGTTGGGCCAGTGCGCCACCAATGCGCTTGTCGGCTTGCGTTTGGGTTTGCAGCACGCCATCGACCCGCACGCGGATTTGCAAAAAGCCTTCTTGCGGTTCGATGTGCACATCGGACGCGCCCACTTGGGTCGCGTCCTCAAACAGCGATTGGAGCAAGCGCACCACCGGCGCGCCTTCTTGGCCCACGCTGGCGGTGAGTTCGCCGAAGTCCACCGCATCGCCGAGGTCTTTTTCCAGTGCGCGGGCCAGACCACTGATCTCTTCGGTGCGTCGGTACAGACGGTCGAAGGCCAAAGCCAAATGGCTCTCGGGCACCGCCGCGATGCCGATGTTGCGCTTGAGAAGGCGAGTGAGCTCGTCGTAAGCAAACAGGTCCAGCGGGTCGGCCAAGGCGACGAGCAAGACATCGCCCTTGTCCTCGAGCACCAGTGCCTTGAAGCGGCGCGCAGCCGCTTCGGGCAGCAGCTTCACCACATCAGCACGGAACGGAAAGGTTTTGAGGTTGACGAAGGGAACACGCAGCTGCCGGGCCAAGCCGTTGGCGAGTAGCTCTTCGGTGATCACGCCCGTCTCGATCAACAAGCGCCCGACCTTTTTGCCGGTCGTGCGCTGCAGGTCAAGGGTTTGCTGCAACTGCTCTTGGGAAATGAGCTTTTGCTGCACCAGCACATCGCCCAAACGCAGCTTCTCCGGGCGGCCCGAGGGCGGCCGCGGAGCGTCCGTCGCACCGGGGGAGGCCGTTGCCATATTCATGCGCTATTCCTTTTGCGGTTTGCAAAAATAATAGCATGGGGCCCCCTTAGGTGTTGCCGGGAAAAGCCCCCGAATTCCGGTCAGAAGCGGCGACCGCCGGGCTGATCCGGTTGCCGTCCAGCGTCACCGCCTGGCCGATGGTCGGGGCGGTGGACTGCTCCACGGTGCGCAGGCTGCCATCTTCCATGCGGACATCCACTTGGTAGATGGTGTCTTTCTTCAAGCGCTTTTCCACGGTGTTGCCCGCCCAGCCGCCACCCAACACGCCGGCGATGGTGGCCAGGGCCTTGCCGTCGCCGCCACCGAACTGGTTACCCACCAAACCACCCAGCACCGCTCCTGCTACCGCACCTGCCCCACTGGGGTTGGCGCTTTCACGCTGGATGGGCGTGACGCCCTCGATAACGCCGCACTGGGTGCAGGCCACCTTGGCGGGCACTTTCGCGGGTGCTTGTGCCGGCGCTTGAGCGATAGCAACCGGGGGCTCAGCTGGCGCCGGTGCAACGACCGGTGTGGCCGGCGCTTTTGCCGCAGGCTGCTGCGCTATGACTTTAGTAGCGCGAGGTGCTTGATTTTCTTGGGCGGAGGTCGGTTTTGACTGCTTTTTCTCTGCATGTACCGAGTTGGATGCGGTATCCGGCGCCACAACAGAAGGCGGAGCCGTTACTACAGGCGTAGCAGCAGCAGGGGTGCTGATGGCCAGCACTTCGATGGGGGCCTCCGGTGCAGCGGTCTTGGTTTGCTGATGCAGCACAACCGCACCCAACGCCAAGGTGCTGACGCTCAGAGCGCCGATGGCACCCCATAGAAATTTATTACCCGTCGCAACAACCGCGGGGTGGGACACAACAGTCGACATACATCTCCTTCGTTCAGACAAACAGGCTGCACTTTGCGGCGCCTGCTCTTCAGCTAACGCTTGACAGGCCCTGAAGGTACACAGCCTGCACGACGGGGAGGTATCTGATTTGTAACGCTGGGTAAAGCTGCGCCGCCACAGCCGCGAAGACTGCGGCAGCGGGCAGCCGTGCGGATTTACAGGTTAGGCGCCAACAAGCGCTCCAGCGCGGCGCGGTCCAATTGGCGGCGTTCGGCCAGGTCGTGCACCTGGTCGTCGCCGATCTTGCCGACGTTGAAGTAAGTGGCATCGGGGTGGCCAATATAGAAGCCACTCACGCTGGCTGCCGGGGTCATGGCCAGGCTCTCAGTCACCGTCATGCCCACCTCATCGCACTGCAGCAGCGCAAACATGTCTTTCTTGGCGCTGTGGTCCGGGCAGGCGGGGTAGCCGGGTGCGGGGCGGATGCCTTGGTACTTTTCGCCGATCAGGTCTTCGTTGCTCAGGGTTTCGCCAGCGGCGTAGCCCCAGAGGTCGGTGCGCACTTTTTTGTGCAGGCATTCGGCGAAGGCTTCAGCCAGGCGATCGGCGATCGACTTGAGCATGATGGCGCTGTAGTCGTCGTGCGCGGCTTCAAAGGCCTCGGCCCGCTTGTCCGCACCGATACCAGCGGTGACGGCGAACATGCCGGCGTAGTCTGCCTTGACGCCCTTGGGGGCTACAAAGTCCGCCAAGCAACGGCTCGGGCGCATGACGCCGTCAATCTCCTGCTTCTCGGTTTGCTGGCGCAGGCCGTACCAGGTCATGGCGACATCCGTGCGGGACTCGTCGGTGTAAAAGGCGATGTCGTCGTCGTTCACGGTGTTGGCCGGGTACAGCGCCACAACCGCGTTGGCGGTTAACCAGCGGCCATCGATGATTTTTTTCAGCAAGGCCTGGCCGTCGGCTAGCACGCGCTGGGCCTGCTCGCCCACCACCTCGTCTTGCAGAATCGCCGGGTAGGGGCCGGCCAGATCCCAGGTTTGGAAGAAGGGGCCCCAGTCGATGTACTGGGCCAGCTCGCTCAGGTCGAAGTTCTTGAACACGCGCCGGCCGATGAACTTGGGCACCGCAGGTTGGTGGGCAGCCCAGTCGATGGGGGTCTTGTTGGCGCGCGCGCGGGCCAGGCTCCACAGCGGCGTCTGCTTTTTGTTGGCGTGCTGCTGGCGCACCCGGTCGTAGTCAGCATTCAATTCCGCAAGGTAGCTGGGCGCCCCTTCGCCCAGCAGGCTTTGGGCCACGCTCACGCTGCGCGAGGCATCGGGCACATAGACCACCGGGCCTTCGTAGTTGGGCGCAATCTTCACCGCGGTGTGCACCCGGCTGCAGGTGGCGCCACCGATCAGCAGCGGAATGTTGCGGCTGCGGAAGTACTCGTCCTTCTGCATTTCACCCGCTACGTATTGCATTTCTTCCAGGCTGGGGGTGATCAGGCCGGAGAGGCCGATGATGTCCGCGCCCTCTTCCTTGGCCTTGGCCAAAATTTCGTGGCAAGGCACCATTACGCCCATGTTCACCACGTCAAAGTTATTGCACTGGAGCACCACGGTGACGATGTTTTTACCGATGTCGTGCACGTCGCCCTTGACTGTGGCAATCACGATCTTGCCCTTGGCTTTGGCTTCGCCACCGGCCTCCACCATGGCGAGCTTTTCGGCCTCGATGTAGGGCAGCAGGTGCGCCACCGCGCTCTTCATGACGCGGGCACTCTTCACCACCTGCGGCAGGAACATCTTGCCTTGGCCGAACAAATCGCCCACCACGTTCATGCCGTCCATGAGCGGGCCTTCGATCACATGCAGCGGGCGGCCGCCCTTGGCCAGAATTTCGCGGTAGGCCTCTTCGGTATCGACCGTGATGAAGTCGGTAATGCCATGCACCAAAGCATGGCTCAGGCGCTGGGCCACCGCCACAGGCGCCTCGGGGGTGCCGCGCCATTCGAGTTTTTTGCTCTCGTCTTTGGCGCCGCTCTTGGCGGTTTCAGCAATCTCCACCAAGCGCTCGCCGGCGTCTTCGCGGCGGTTCAGCACCACGTCTTCCACCCGCTCGCGCAGCGCGGGTTCCAGGTCGTCGTACACGCCGACCATGCCGGCGTTGACGATGCCCATGTCCATACCGGCTTTGATCGCGTGGTACAGGAACACGGTGTGGATGGCCTCGCGCACCGGGTCGTTACCGCGGAAGCTGAACGACACATTGCTCACGCCACCACTCACCTTGGCGCCGGGCAGGTTCTGCTTGATCCAGCGGGTGGCCTCGATAAAGTCCACCGCGTAGTTGTTGTGCTCTTCAATGCCGGTGGCAATGGCAAAGATATTGGGATCGAAGATGATGTCTTCGGGCGGAAAGTCCACCTCGTCCACCAGCACGCGGTAGGCGCGCTCGCAGATCTCGATCTTGCGCGTATAAGTGTCGGCCTGGCCTTTTTCATCAAACGCCATCACCACGGCGGCGGCGCCATAGCGGCGCAACAGCTTGGCTTGGCGCTTGAACTCGTCCAAGCCCTCTTTCATGCTGATGGAGTTCACCACCGCCTTGCCCTGCACGCAGCGCAGGCCCGCTTCGATGACGCTCCACTTGGAGCTGTCGATCATGATGGGGACGCGCGAAATATCGGGCTCGGACGCAATGAGGTTCAGGAAGCGCACCATGGCGGCCTGGCTGTCCAGCATGGCCTCGTCCATGTTGATGTCGATGATCTGCGCGCCGTTTTCCACCTGCTGGCGGGCCACGGCCAAAGCCTCTTCGAACTGGCCGTTCAAGATCATGCGGGCGAATGCCTTGGAGCCGGTCACGTTGGTCCGCTCACCCACGTTCACAAACAAGCTGCTGCTGTCGATGGAGATGGGCTCCAAACCCGAGAGCAGCATGGGCGCTACGGAATTGATAGCTACTGGCGCAGAGGATGCGTGGGCTTGAGGCATAAAAGACCTAAAAATCAAAATTCAGCGGCTTACACCGCAACCCAGGCACCACTGCGCTGGGAGGCAAACAGGGCATCGATGATGCGCATGTTCTGGATGGCGTCTTCCACGCCGTATTGCAAAGGTTGCTCACCGCGAATGGCGAGCGAGAAAGCATCGCCCTCTAGGCTGTACTGGTCGCAGGCGGCAAAGGTTTCCACCACCGCTTCGCGGCCGCCGAGCACCTTGCCATCGTCGACAAAGATGCGGGTTTCATGGCCTTGAGGCGCATTGAACGGGATCTCAATTTCCACACGCTTTTCGGTACCCACCACATGCACACGCTGATAAGGCGTGGTTTGCATGGACACGGTGAAATCCAAGCGGCGGCCATTGCCGAAGTCCAACAAAGCGCTGAAGCTGCGGTCCACACCGAAATCCGGGTCCATGTCCGCCAAGGCCATCACGCGCACCGGCTCTGTGCCAAAAAGGAAGCGACCCGCCACGATGGGGTAGCAACCGATGTCCATGAGCGCGCCGCCGCCCTTGCTGGCATCGTTGCGGATGTTATTTGCACTGCGATTGAAATACGAGAACCACACTTGCACCGCGCGCAGATCACCCAGCGCGCCACTCTGCACCAGCTCGCGGGTGCGCAGCCACTGGGGGTGAAAGCGCACCATGAAGGCTTCCATGATGTGCACCTTGCCCGCCACCTCGCGCAGCTGGGCCGCCTCATTGGCGTTCAAGGCGATCGGCTTTTCACACAACACGTGCTTGCCCGCGCGGGCTGCCGCCAGCGTCAAAGGAACGTGTTGGTCGTTCGGCAAGGGGTTGTAAATGGCCTCGATCGACGGGTCCGCCAGCAGCTCCTCGTAGGAGCCGTAGGCCTTGGGAACACCCAACTTGCCCGCCGCCGCCTGCGCGCTCTCGAAGGAACGCGAGGCAATGGCCTGCACATCACACCACTGGCTGCGTTGCAGCGCAGGGGTGACTTTTTCCATGCCGATCTTGGCAGTGCTGAGCACGCCCCAGCGGACTTTGTTCATGGCTTGTCCTTTTGATCTACCACTGGGTTAAATCTGCACATGCGAATTCGGCCGATTAGCACCTAGGGCGCTTTAGTACATATAAATCAATGACAAACCAACGTGGTTGCCATTGAAGGGTGGATTGGTGATGGAGTAATTGGTCGGTTGCTTGGCAATGGCCTTGCCATCGAAGCGATCCACCACGTAGCGGATAGACACACCAAAGCGACCGTAAGGGTTGGCACCGCGCTGGGTCAGGTACTGCGCCTCTGCCACCAAACCGGTGCTGGCTTCATAGGTCTGGTCAAAGCCTGCGCCAACGCCACTGGTTTCCAGCTTGGTGCTGCTCAGCAAGCGTGCGCCACCACCCAGACGCCAGTTTGCACCTACGTTACGAAACACCAAGAGCTCCACCGGCATGCGGACAAAGGCCAACTCGCCATTGCTAGCGGCAGTGGTTGTTTTTTCGTAGCCCAGGCCCAATGAAATGTCGTAATCAGGAGTCACGGAGTAACTCACACCGCCAGCAAACGCGTTGCCGTTACCTGCCTTGATGCTGAAGCGATTACCGCTGATGTAAGTTCCGCCTGCCACTTCCGAACTGCTTTCGCCAAAATTCTGACCGACCTTGACGAAAAAACTCCAAGGCGAGGATTGGGCTGCAACCCCGTTTGCTACACACGCAATCGCTGCAGCAACCAAAACTTTCTTCATAACAAACTCCCTTTTAAAGAATAGACCCACTCGAAAATCGTTCGCAAGAGCCGGCCCAACCGGATCTCATGCCACCTCTTTATAAAAATACCCTCGCTGCACGCTACGGGTCGCCAAGGGCGACACCGCTTGTGCGATGGCGCCGATGTGGTCCGGGGTGGTGCCGCAGCAACCGCCGACGATGTTGACCAGGCCTTCGGCCGCAAACTCGCGCACCAAGCGGCTGGTGACATCGGGGGTTTCGTCAAAGCCGGTATCGCTCATGGGATTGGGCAGACCGGCGTTGGGGTAGCAGCTGATAAAAGTGTCGGTCGCCACCTTGTTCAGCTCCTGGATGTAGGGGCGCATGAGTGCTGCACCGAGTGCGCAGTTCAGGCCGATGGCGAGCGGCTGGGCATGGCGCACGCTGTGCCAGAAGGCGGTGACCGTCTGGCCGCTCAGGATGCGGCCAGACGCGTCGGTCACCGTGCCGCTGATCAGAATGGGCAGGCGCTCGCCGCTGGCCTCAAAGTACTCATCCACCGCAAACAGCGCAGCTTTGGCGTTCAGCGTGTCAAAAATGGTCTCCACCAGAATCACGTCCGCACCGCCTTCGACCAGCGCCTTGGTCTGGTCGTAGTAGGCGGCTCGCAACTCTTCAAACGTTACGTTGCGGGCACCGGGGTCGTTCACATCAGGGCTGATGCTGGCGGTTTTGGGTGTAGGGCCGAGGGCGCCGCACACAAAGCGGGGTTTGTCGGGCGTGCTGTACTTGTCGCAGGCGGCACGGGCCAGTTGGGCGGAAACCAAGTTCATCTCGATGGCCAGGTCGGCCATGTCGTAATCCGCCTGGGCCACAGTGGTGGCGCCGAAGGTGTTGGTTTCGATCATGTCCGCGCCAGCCGCCAGATAGGCCTCGTGGATGTCGGTGATCACGTCCGGGCGTGTCAGGCTCAGCAACTCGTTGTTGCCTTTGACGTCTTTGGGGAAATCTTTGAACCGGTCGCCCTGACTGCCCGGGCCGGCGTAGCCTTCGCCGCGGTATTGGGCTTCGCCCAGCTTGAAGCGCTGAATCATGGTGCCCATGGCGCCATCCAGAATGGCGATGCGGCTAGCCAGAATGCCGGGGAGCGATTGCGCGCGGGTATAGGTAATGGGCTTCATGGTGCGGCTCACTGTGTGGATTGAAACAAGTGAGCGCAGTTGGAGTCCCCAAGCCTGACCGGTTCCGCCGTGCGGCGGACCCCGGCTGCAGCGCCCCTTGGGTTCACGGATTTTAAACGACAACTGCAGCCCCTCTCTGGCCCCATACCCTCAAGTGCGCATCGCCATGCAGTTTCGGGTCCATGCTGTGCCGCAGCGCTGCCGGCAGGGCCGCGACCATGCCCGACAATAGGGACCGCAGTGCCTCGGAGTGCCACCATCACGCCACACCGCCGGATTTTGTATGTTTTCGAGCGACAGCCCAGGTATTACCTGCGCAAATAGCTCTTATTTTGATAGCAATTTAGTGCCTCACCTGTCCATTCTTCGCGATGTTTTTGGTTACGCGGCCTTCCGCGGGCCTCAGGAATCCATCGTGGAACATGTGATCGCGGGGGGTGACGCGCTGGTGCTCATGCCTACCGGTGGCGGCAAAAGCTTGTGCTACCAGGTGCCAGCCATCGCCCGCCAGCAAGCAGGCTTGGGCGCCACGCTGGTCATTTCCCCCCTGATCGCGCTGATGCACGACCAGGTGGGCGCCCTGCATGAAGCCGGGGTGAGCGCCGCCTTTCTGAACTCCACTCTCAGCAGCGACGAGGCCTACCAAATCGAGCAACAACTGCTGCGCGGCGAAATCACCTTGCTGTACGCGGCCCCGGAGCGTGTCAGCAACGCACGCTTCTTGGCCTTGTTGGATTCGCTCTTTGAGCGCGGCAAGCTGAGCCTGTTTGCGATTGACGAAGCCCACTGTGTGAGCCAGTGGGGTCACGACTTCCGGCCCGACTATCGCAACCTCACGGTGCTGCACGAGCGCTACCCAGGGGTTCCGCGCATCGCTCTGACGGCTACGGCTGACGACTTGACCCGCGCCGACATCCTGGAGCGCTTGCAACTCGAAGAGGCACGCGCATTCGTCAGCAGCTTCGACCGGCCCAACATCCGCTACACGATTGTCGAGAAGAAGGACTCCACCACTCAGTTGCTGCGCTTCATCGAGCGTGAGCACGAGGGAGAGGCCGGCATCGTCTACTGCCAAAGCCGCAAAAAAGTGGAAGACATGGCGCAGACACTAGTGGACGCGGGCATCAAGGCACTGCCCTACCACGCCGGGCTGGACACCAAGGTACGCCAGCTGAACCAGGACCGGTTTTTGCGCGAAGAAGGCATCGTCATGGTGGCCACGATTGCCTTTGGCATGGGCATCGACAAACCGGATGTGCGCTTTGTCGCTCACCGCGACATGCCCAAGAACATCGAGGGCTACTACCAAGAGACCGGCCGCGCCGGGCGAGACGGCCTGCCTGCAGATGCCTGGATGGCCTATGGCCTGCAAGACGTGGTGAACCAGCGCCGCATGATTGACGAAAGCCCGGCCAGCGAAGAGTTCAAGCAGGTCATGCGCGGCAAGCTGGACGCCTTGCTCGGACTGGCAGAAGCCACCGATTGCCGCCGCGTCCGATTACTGGGCTACTTCGGCGAGAAAAGCCTGCCTTGTGGCAACTGCGACAACTGCCTGAACCCGCCCGATGTATGGGATGGCACAGATGCAGCTCGCAAGCTGCTCAGCACCATCTACCGCATCCAGCAAATGAGCGGGGTGAGCTTCGGTGCGGGCCACCTGATGGACATTGTGCGGGGCAAGACGACCGAAAAAGTCACCCAATACGGCCATGAAGCCCTGAGCACCTTCGGAATCGGCAAAGACTTCAGCGAGCTGCAACTGCGTGGCGTGTTGCGCCAGTTGATCGCCATGGGCGCAGTGGCGGTGGATGCGCAGGCTTTCAACACCCTGCAATTGACTGCAGAGTCGCGCGCAGTGCTCAAAGGGGAAGTGGCGGTGATGCTGCGCGAGTCAGTGTCGAGCCCTGCAGAGCGCAAACCGCGCAAGAGTGCCCGCTTGGGGGCAGTGGTCAAAGCGCCGATCAATCTGGACAGCGAAGGCTTGCTCCGCTATTCAGCCCTCAAGGCCTGGCGGGCTGAGGTGGCCCAAGAACACAACCTGCCGGCTTATGTGATTTTTCACGATGCCACGCTGGCAGCAATTGCCCAGCGCGCCCCGCAAACCATTGACGACTTGCAAGGCATTAGTGGCATCGGGGCCAAGAAGCTGGAGGCGTATGCCGACGACGTTTTAAAGGTCGTCGCACTCCAGTAAGCGCCGGTCAATGGCGGTGAAAACCGCTTTCGTAGGCCACGGCGGCGCCGGACAAGGTGTTTTGCAGTCGCTCGATCGCACGTTGGTGACGGGCACCGGTTTCAGCGTCAGCGAGTTTGGCGCGGTGCTGTTGCACAAGCGCTTGGAACTTGGACTTGCACGCGTCGAGTGCGCCGGCGAAATTGAGTGCGATATAGGCGTGGTGTGTGGCATGCGTCTGGCGGTACTCGCCCGACCAGTAGTCAAACAACTGCCACTTGTAGGTTCCTTTTTCCGGCACTTCAATCGTGTTTTTTTGCATATTCGCTGCACGTTAGGTTGCAATGGAGTGCAGTACATGCCCCGGTTTGGTTCCAACGGCCCGGAGTAAGCGCACCCGCTTTGATATATCACGCACGAGATACGGGAGCGGTTGACACAAACTTCAAAAAAGTTTCAAGCGGGTTACGAGGCTGCCGCTCGCACCGGATCGCAGGCTCAGGACATAAAGCCCATGCTGCGGCGTTCACGGACCAGCGGCTTGACCCGGTGCTCTGCCGTGAGCTGCTCCAAAAACTCTTGGGGGCTGATTTCTGTCTCCAAGATCGCCAACTGCTGCTTGACGGCCGCAAAATCGCCCAAACTGAGCTGATCGAGCTGCTTCAGGAGTCCACGTTGAACCGGCGTCAACGCGGACGGCTCGTTCCCGCAGGCCTCTTGAATGAACAAGCGCTCGCGCTGCTCCATGCTCAGGGCCAAAAACTGGATCTTGAACGTAAATCGACGCAAAGCAGCTTCGTCCACCCGATCCATCAAATTGGTGGTGCAAATGAAGACACCACGGTGGCGCTCCATGCCTTGCAGCATTTCATTGACTTCGCTGACCTCGTGGTTGCGTTGCGCTGAGCGCCGGTCCTGCAGAAAGCTGTCTGCCTCGTCCAAGAGCAAAACAGCGGCTTCAGCCTCTGCCTCGCGGAACATGGCGGCCATGTTTTGCTCGGTCTCGCCCACATACTTGCTCATCAGGTCGCTCGCCCGCTTGATGTGCAGCGGGCGGCCCAGCTCCTGCGCAATGTGCTCGGCCAACGCCGTCTTGCCGGTACCCGGGAGTCCATAAAAGCACAGGGTTCCGTGCCCTCGCGCCGCGAGCGCCTGCACGATACGCGGCAACTCAAAGCGACATTCGATATTCAGATAGTCAAGGTCATAACGGCTGAGTGCCTGCGCGCGGCCTGGCGTAACGGGCGGTCGCCCCAAAGCGTGGTCGGCATTCTTCAGCTGGCGGTCGATGAGTGCTTCGAGGCCGGCAACATCCCCTTGCTCCGCGTCCGTTCTGCCCAGGCGCGCGAAACGGGCTGCTGTTCGGATTTGGGCAGGCGTCAGACCCTTGCGGCTGGAGAGCCTCGCGACAAAAGCGTCACTGACCGGCGTCCCCTCCAGGGTTTTGCGAACCACCCCCTCCCGGGCACCGGGGGGTGGGGACTTCAGCTCCAAATGGTAGGCAAAGCGCCTTAAAAAAGCGGGGTCGATCTGCTCAATCCGGTTGGTCACCCAAATGGTGGGTACCGCGTTGGACTCCAAAATCTGGTTGACCCAAGCCTTGCCGCTCACGCTGCCACTGGCCGTGGCGGCGTGCGCGTCTGCACGGGCCAGATAGCTAACGGTTTCCGTAGACAGCGGGGGGAAAACATCCTCCACCTCATCAAACAACAAGGCGGCCTGTGCGCTGCCCTTCAAAAAAACCTGGGCGATTTGCAGGGAGCGGTAGCGGTCACGGCCGCTGAGGGAGTTGCCATCACGGTCTGCATATTCCACCTCAAACAGCTCCAAGCCTGCGTGGTGGGCCATGACCTTGGCGAGTTCCGTCTTACCCGTCCCCGGGGGTCCGTACAGCAAAACGTTCACACCAGGCTCCTGCCGGGCGACGGCATGTTGCAAGACGCGGCACAGCACCGCGGCGTCTTCGGCCACAAAATCAAAGTCCTGCATTCGCAGCTCTGTTTTGCTCGACAGCCGGGTAAAAACCGCCATCAACTCTGCGTGGTCGCGGTATTGCCGCATGAGCACTGGCGGGAGCTTTTCACTGACCTTCATGAGGTCTGCCAGGTCAGTGATGTTGTGCTCCGAGATCAGATTCTCGACCAACCCGATACGCTCCAAGCGGGAGCCGGCGCGCAAGGCCTCGCCCAGCTCTTGGGGGTTGACATGGGCAACATCGGCGATGGCGGCATACGCCTCGGCGGCGTTGTTCACTTTAAACTCCACCAGGATGCTGCGCATGTCCCGTTGATAACGGGCGAGGGTCCCGTACAGCAGCAAGGCCCGCTCGGCCTTGTTGAGCTGCAACAAGCCGGCAAGTGCGTTGATGTTTTTTTCGACAAGGGTGGACTGCTTTTTCAAAGCGCCGTTCAGCCACTCGCCCGTGACGGCCAGCACGGATATCAAGTCTTTCGGCTGGTCCTTCACATATTCATCTAGGAAGAAAAAGAGCGTCGCTTCATCGTAGGGGCCGCACCAAACGCCGTGCCGCTCCAAAAATTCCGTGGCTGACAAAGACTCATGGCCCCGCCAAAGCTCATTGCCCAAGCAGCGTCGCCCCAGAAACTCGCGGAGCCGGCCCAACACAGACACCGGCCACAGCAAGTGGCGGCCAGCCAGACCGACGACTCCATTGAAATCGCGCCGAACATTGAACCCCGCACCCTGCCGGGCCGCCAATGTCAGCACGAAATGGGAGCACATCAAGTCGAGAACAGGCGCGCGCTCCAACCCCGGCGACGGGATCAGGTGCCCACCTTGGGGCATAAACAACGAACGCTTGGTCATCCAACGCCTCCGGCACATGCTTGTGCTGTGACCACGATAACGCAGTCTTTGACAGGTGTGAAGTACCTGTGACAAGACGCTCAGCAGCATAGTTGAGCCAAAACGGGCTGCTGGCGCTAAAATCCGCCCATACCAACGACACCCTGAGGATCGACCATGTCTGCACCCGTTCACTCCGATGACAACCACCCCGCCGATCCGGTGGACGAGGTAGTGCCTTTGATGCCCATCGTGCTACCCATCGTGGGCGCCGTGTTGATGTTTTTATTGGCGTTCATTGCAGTGTCCATGGCCTGACAGGGGCGGACCCGATGGCCTCCGGCATCCAACAAGCGGCTTCGGCCGCTTTTTTATTGGGCATTGCAGCAGGCGTTTCTGCGGCGACGCCACTGGATGGCAAAGCAGCGGTTTGCCCGGCCCTCTGGCAAAAGAACCTGCCCCGCCTGCAAGACGACAGTCCCCAGAATCTGTGCCAATACAGCGGCAAAGTGGCTCTGGTCGTAAACACCGCCAGCTATTGCGGTTTTACCTCGCAGTACCAGGGCCTTGAAAAGGTATACGCCCGCTTTCAGCAGCGCGGCCTTGTGGTGATGGGCTTCCCATCGAACGATTTCGGTCAGCAAGAGCCAGGCAATAGCAAGCAGATTGCAGACCTGTGCTTCAACACCTATGGGGTGAAGTTCCCGATGTTTGCCAAGAGCGTCGTTACAGGCGTGCAGGCGAATCCCCTGTTCAAAGAGCTGGCGGCGCAGACGGGCCAGAGCCCGCGCTGGAACTTTCACAAGTACCTGGTGGACCGGCGCGGCAAAGTGGTGGGCAGCTTCCCCAGTGACACATCCCCGGAAGACCCGAAGCTGATCGCCCAGATTGAAAAGGCATTGACGGCACCCTGAGCCGGTACCGCGATTTCTACAGGGCGAGGACTTCTCGCCTTTTTTTCGGGCCTCATATTTATAGACATAAAGCAATGCGTCTTTTGCATAAAGTTAAGCAGTAATCGCTTTGTAACTTTAGAACGAGTTCATAGAATCAGGCTCCTGATCCAAAGGCTTCAAAGCCAATGCGTCGGACGAAAGCCGGTTTCTCAAAGTTCGTGGCTGAGCGCGTGGCAGCACCTGATTTTGAAAAGACGATTTTCAAACTTAGGAGCTTTTTATGAACGCACCCGTGATGCAGGGCTTGTCCCTCAACACCCCCAGCTACGTCAAAAACCCGGCCTTGGTCGCTTGGGTGGCCGACATGGTGGCTTTGTGCAAACCCAAAGACGTGTACTGGTGCGACGGCTCTGAAGAAGAGTACCAACGCCTGTGCCAACAGTTGGTCGACGCGGGCACCTTCAAAAAACTCAACCCGCTCAAGCGCCCTAACAGTTTCCTCGCCTGCTCCGACCCGACCGACGTGGCCCGCGTGGAAGACCGCACTTACATCTGCGCAGAGAGCAAAGAAAACGCCGGCCCCACCAACAACTGGATGGCCCCTGCAGAGATGCGCAAGATTCTGCAAACCGGTCAGGCCGACGGCACACCCGCCCTGTTTGACGGCTGCATGAAAGGCCGCACCATGTATGTGGTGCCTTTCTCTATGGGCCCCTTGGGCTCGCACATTGCGCACATCGGCATCGAGTTGTCTGACAGCGCCTATGTGGCGGTTAATCAGCGCATCATGACCCGCATGGGCAAGGCGGTGTACGACGTGTTGGGCGTAGACGGCGCTTTCGTGCCCTGCGTGCACACCGTGGGCGCACCTTTGGCGGAAGGCCAGGCCGATGTGAAGTGGCCTTGCAACAAGACCAAGTACATCGTGCACTACCCCGAGACCCGCGAAATCTGGTCTTATGGCTCGGGCTACGGCGGCAATGCTTTGTTGGGCAAAAAGTGCTTTGCACTGCGTATTGCCTCCAACATGGGGCGTGACCAAGGCTGGTTGGCAGAACACATGCTCATCCTGGGCGTGACCAACCCCGAGGGCAAGAAGTACCACGTGGCAGCGGCTTTCCCCAGCGCCTGCGGTAAAACCAACTTCTCGATGCTGGTGCCACCCACTGGCTTTGAAGGCTGGAAGGTCACCACCATCGGTGACGACATCGCCTGGATCAAGCCGAATGCCGACGGCAAGTTGTATGCGATCAACCCCGAAGCAGGTTACTTCGGCGTGGCCCCCGGCACCAACTATCACACCAACCCCAACTGCATGGCCAGCTTGGACAAGAACGTGATTTTCACCAACGTCGCGCTGACCGACGATGGCGACATCTGGTGGGAAGGCATGGAAAAGGACACCGGCGGCCTGCCGGACCACTTGATTGACTGGCAAGGCAAGGACTGGACTCCCGCCATCGCCAAGGAAACCGGCGCCAAAGCGGCCCACCCCAACGCCCGCTTTACGGTCGCAGCCGGCAACAACCCTGCGCTGGACAGTCAGTGGGACGATGCCAACGGTGTAGCGATTGACGCCTTCATCTTCGGTGGCCGCCGCTCTACCACCGTGCCATTGGTCACAGAAGCACGCAACTGGACCGAAGGCGTCTACATGGCCGCGACCATGGGCTCCGAGACCACCGCAGCAGCCACCGGCCAAGCCGGTATCGTGCGCCGCGACCCGTTTGCGATGTTGCCGTTCATGGGCTACAACATGAGCGACTACTTCCAACACTGGCTCAACATCGGCTCCAAGCTGGCCGGTAGTGGTGCCAAGCAGCCCAAGATCTTCACCACCAACTGGTTCCGTAAGGGTGAAGACGGCAAATTCGTCTGGCCCGGCTATGGCGAAAACATGCGCGTTCTGAAATGGATGATCGACCGCCTGGAAGGCAAAGCCGCCGGCGTCGAGACCGGTTTCGGTGTGGCCCCCGCGTATAGCGAAATCAATTGGACCGGACTGGACTTCACGCAAGCACAGTTTGACTCCGTTACCAGCCTGAGCAAAGACGACTGGAAGGCAGAAATCGCCTTGCACACCGAACTGTTCAGCCAGCTGGCCTACCATTTGCCGAAGGAACTCGAAGAGACCAAAACCCAACTGGCCCAGCGTTTAGCTGCCTGAGGGACACACCCAGAGCCGGGCGCGGCGAACACCGCTGCAGCCTGCCACACAACAAAAAAGCCACCTTGCGGTGGCTTTTTTTCGTCACGACCCGTGAGCGAGGGTCGGAATCAACACAGGATCAAGTCAGATCTGGCTCTGGCTGCGCAACCAGGCGTGTTGCAGTTCGGCCATGATGCGGGGATCGTGATGGGCATATTCCCACATCTTTTCTTCCATGCGGCGCACTTTGTAGGACTGCACAGCTACTGCCATGAACGTGGCCAAACCTGAGGACACTTTGCGCAGGGGAGGCGCCAGCAGAGCCAGAGCGGCAAATGCGACGGTCCACAATGCGACCCAAGCCGCCAACATATGGCCGTCGACCCAAGTGTCGATCACTTGGTCAGCAACCACCAACAAGGCAGAGAGCACAGCCGCGAGCAACATGCCGGACAGAGTGCGGGAGGCTTCCACAGTTTCGCGGCGTACGCGGGTGGCACGGGGCTGAGCGGTGGAATACGAAAAATAGGGGGTAGAGGTAACAGGTGTCATGGCAAACTCCTTGAAAAGGTTGATGCTCACTGGATAAAAATTTTTGAAGTGGGCGAATCATAGGGTTTCCCCTAGTGTCATTCAACTTTATGTTAGTGATGCTTGGTATTCACGGCATTTATAGTTAGCCATGCCCACCAGCCGCATCAATCTCCGGACTTTTGATCTGAACCTGCTCAAGGTCTTTGATGTCGTCATGTCCGAGCGCAGCCTCACCCGTGCTGCCACCCAACTCAACCTCACCCAACCGGCTGTCAGCAACGCGCTGCGTCGCCTGCGCGAGGCGCTGAACGACGAGCTGCTGGTGCGCAACGGCCGTACCCTCGAGCCTACGGCCCGCGGGCAAGAGCTGTGGCCCGCCGTGCGCGAAACGCTGCAAAAGCTGCAGGCATCTCTCGCCCCCAGCGTGTTTGAGCCCAGCGGTGCCACCACGACCTTTGTACTCACCATGGCTGACGCGACCGCGGCGGAGCTGATGCCCGGCCTGGTCAAAGTGCTGGCCCGGGATGCCCCGGGCGTGTCGCTACGGGTGGTGCCGCTCACCACCCGCGACCCGCGCAAAGTGCTGGAAGAAGGCGGGGCAGACCTGGCCATCGGCCACTTCCCGGCGGTGCTTGCCGACCTGACTGCGCGTGCACAGGCCGGCGCTGCCGAGACTTTTTTGCACCACCGCCTGTTTGTGGGCGACTATGTGTGCGTCATGCGCAAGGACCACCCTTTGACGGTGGGCGAATTGACGCTGGACCGCTTCTGCGCGGCTTCGCACATGTTGGTGAGCTTCTCGGGGAGGGCCTTCGGTTTCATTGACGAATCGCTGGTCAGCCTCAAGCGTACGCGCCGGGTCGTGCTCACGGTAAACCAGTTTTTTACGGCGGGCAAGGTGGTGGTGCAGTCCGACCTGCTGACGGTGCTGCCGCGCCATTTTGTGAATGTGACCGGCTATGCCGATCAACTCGTGATCCGCGAGTTGCCATTTGCCGTGCCGCCCATCCAGGTCGATGCGCTGTGGCACCAACGCCTGGACGGTGCCAGCCCCCACGCCTGGCTGCGAACCCAGGTGGCAGCGCTGGGTCAAACCATTTTTTCAGCATGAAGATTCAACTGCTCTCAGACCTCCACCTGGAGGCGCACCCTCATTGGCAAGCCACGCCGCTGCCCGGCGCTGATCTGCTGGTATTGGCGGGCGATATCGGCTCGTACCAGCCCGGATCCCAGCTGGCGGGAGACGACTTCGGGCTGGAGCGCTTTTCGCCCCTGCACGGCTGGCCGGTACCGGTGCTGTTTGTGCCGGGCAACCACGAATACGACACCCTCGACTTTGACGAGGCCCACTCGCGCCTGCGCGCGACCTGTGCCCGCTTAGGCGTTCAGTGGCTGGAGCGCGAGGTCCTGGTGATGCACGGCGTGCGCTTCATCGGCACCACGCTGTGGACCGACTTTGATGCGCTGGCCGCGAGTGAGCCACCCGAGCGGCAACTCAAGGCGCGAGAAAAGGCATTCCGCGCTGCCAACTATTACCTGAAGAAGGCCTTGGTCTCCCGCCACGGTGCCCCGTGGCTGGCAGAGGGCCTGCGCGAGCAGGCCATGACCTGCCAAGCATGGCTGCGCGCGGCTCTTTCAGAGCCGCACCAAGGGCCCACGGTAGTGGTGACCCACTTTGCCCCCAGCTTGAAAAGTGCCGATCCGCGCTACGGCATGGTGCCCGGCACCGCAGGCTTTTGTAATGCGCTGGACGATTTGCTCCCTGCAGCAGACCTGTGGCTGCACGGCCACTTGCACGCCCCGAGCGATTACCGCGTGGGCCGCTGCCGTGTAGTGGCTAACCCGCTTGGCTATGTGCGCAAAAACGAGCAACTGGGCTTTCGGTCAGACTTTTTGATCGAGGTCTGACACTTCCGCTACCAATTCATCGCGGCAGCCGGCCGCAAATAACTGGCAAAGCGCGGCACGCCCTGCGCAGTGAGGCCCCGGTAGCGGAACGTGACCCAACTGCCCACCGCCGGCGGCTCCGCGCGCTCGGCATCGGTGAAGCCGCTTCCGAGTTTGAAACGATGCGCCTTGGCACCTTCAGTGGCGCGCCACTCAACCCACAGCGCGCCCGTCCGGCCCTGCAAACGGCCCTGCCCCGCCACATGCGAGAGCACGCGGGCTTCAGCATCTTGAAACAGCTTGAGCTTGACCAAGTCTGCCGAGCGGCCCGCCTGGTACAGCGCGCTGGCCCGGTGCAACATCAAGCCCTCACCACCCGCGCGGGTGGTATCCGCCAGCAGCGCCTGCAAGCCCGCTGCATCGGGGGCAGGGCTTTGCAGCACCGGTTGCACCCATGCCTGTTGCATGGTTTGCACTGCGGCGAGTAGCGCCGCGTAACGGGCTTCAAAGCGGCCACCCTGCGCAGGCAAGTCGAACACCATGTAACGTAGGCCACGCCAGGCGGCATCGTCCGGCGACTCTCGCCGGGCGGTGGACACCGCCTCGGCAAAGCGCCCGCGGCCCGCCCACAACTCACCATCCAGCGCAAAGGTGGGCCAACCCGCAGTAAACCATGCAGGGGCTTCGATACGATGGCCGCCGCGTGTGAGCAATTGCCGGCCATCCCAATAGGCGCGCACCCCATCGTATTTTTCGCTGACCCAAGCATCGCCTCCGGCAAAGCTGGGTGTGTGCTCGGTGGCCAGCATCAAGGCGGGGCGGTTAGCCGCCTGCACTTTGCTTGCCGGCAACCATGCCGCGAGCGCACTGGCGCCCAACCATTTCAAAGAGTTCCGACGCCGGGTGGGTAGCGCAAAGACCATGCATGCCTCCAGAGGTGGTGTTTCTTGACTTAGCGCAAATCCGCAGTCAGGAGCTGTTTTTACACTGGCTCCACAACCAGGAGATAACCATGAAGATTTTGCTCGCTGTCGATGGAAGCTCTTACAGCAAAAAAATGCTGGCCTACTTGAGCACGCATGAAGCGCTCTTGGCTCCCGGCCACGACTACACCGTGTTCAACGCCCAAACCGCCTTGCCCCCACGGGCCAAAGCGGCGCTCGGCAAAAGCACCGTGGACGCCTACCACGCCGAAGAAGCGGCCAAGGTGCTGTCGACGACTACCAAGTTCTTGAAACGCCATGGCATTGATGCCAAGGTGGAGTGGAAGGTAGGCCCCGCCGGCAGCCTGATCGGCAAGCTGGCAGAGGACGGGCAGTTTGACCTTTTGGTCATGGGCTCCCACGGCCACAGTGCCCTGGGCAACTTGGTGATGGGCTCGGTCGCCACCCAGGTCTTGGCCCACTGCAAAACGCCGGTTTTGCTGGTCCGCTAACGTCCGCCGGCTAAAGCACCGCGGGGTATACCGGCGCTGCTCACCGGCACTGTTCACCAGCGCTGATGCACCAAGGGTTTGGCGTACTGCTCATAGACATCCGCCAAGGCCTGCATGGTGGCGTGGCTGAGCAAGGGCATATCCGCTGCGGCGACGTTGTCGCTCACCTGGGCAGGGTTCTTGCCGCCGGGGATGCTGCAGGTCACTGCCGGGTTCATCTGAATCCAGCGCAAGGCCATTTGCGCCATGCTCATGCCTGCGGGCACCAGCGGGCGCATGGCCTCGACTGCCTGTAACCCGACCGCAAAGTCCAGCCCCGAGAAGGTTTCGCCTTTGTCGAACGCGGCGCCTTCGCGGTTGAAGCCGCGGTGGTCGTCTTCGGCAAAGGTGCTCTGGGCACTCATCTTGCCGCTGAGCAATCCACTAGACAGCGGCAAGCGGGCCAGAATGGCCACGCCGCGCTTTTGCGTTTGCTCAAACAGCAGTTCCGCCGGGCGCTGGCGGAACAGGTTGTAGATGATCTGCACACTTTGCACGCCGGGGTACTCGATCGCCTTGAGCGCTTCTTCCACTTTCTCCACACTCACGCCGTAGTGGCGCAGCTTGCCCGCTGCCACCAGGTCGTCCAGCACGCCAAAAACCTCGGGCATGTAAAACACATCGGTGGGCGGGCAGTGCAGTTGCAGGAGGTCGATCGCCTCGGTCTGCAGGTTTTGCAGGCTGCGCTCCACAAAGGCGGTCAGGTTGGCGCGGGTGAAACCGGCGGCCACATGCGGGCTCAGCCGACGGCCGGCTTTGGTGGCTACATAAAACGGCTCGCTGCGCTCCTTGCGCAGGCGGGCCAACAGGCGCTCGCTACGGCCGTCGCCATACACATCGGCGGTGTCAAAGAAGTTCACCCCCAGGTCCAGCGCGCGGTGCAGCGCCGCCATGGAGTCCTTGTCATCCACCTCGCCCCAGGTGCCCCCAATGGCCCAGGCTCCGAAACTCACTGTAGAAATATTCCAGCCGGTGCGGCCTAGCGGACGGTATTGCATAACGATTTCCTATCTAATTTGCTATGAATTCAGGAGCTACATGCGCACGTTTTATAAGCGCTAGCAGCCTATTGGTCTCTAAATCTTAAGCCCCCGGCTTGCGACCAGCTTCAAACACCCGTTGCAGCACGCAGAACACAAACAGCAGAGCCCCGATGACGATGCGGGTCCACCACGAGCTCAAGGACCCGTCGAACATGATCAAGGTCTGGATCACGCCCAGGGTCAGCACCCCGAACAGTGTGCCCACCATGTAGCCCACCCCGCCGCTGAGCAAAGTGCCGCCTATAACCACGGCGGCAATCGCGTCCAGCTCCAGCCCCACCGCATGCAGGCCGTAGCCCGACAGCATGTAGAAGGTGAACACCACCCCGCCCAGCGCTGCGCAAAAGCCGCTCAGGGCATACACCAGCACATTGGTGCGCGCTACCGGCAGGCCCATGAGCACGGCCGAATGTTCAGAGCCGCCTATGGCATACACCGTGCGGCCAAACTCGGTGCCGTGCGCCACAAACACGGCAGCGGCCAGCACTGCCAGCGCCAGCACCGCGCTGATGGACACCATGGGACCGCCCGACCACAGATGCAGCCGGGTTTGTGCCAGCACGGTGTAGGCCTCGTCGGTGATGCTGATGGAGTCGATGCTGATCAGGTAACACAGCCCGCGCGCCAGGAACATGCCGGCCAAGGTGACGATGAACGGCTGCAGACGGAAGCGCTGGATCAACCAGCCCATGAAGGCGCCGAACAGTGTGCCCATGCACAGCACCAGCGGAATGGCGGCCATCAGGTCCCAATGCAGGTGCTGCACCAGCTTGGCCAGCACGATGGTGCTCAGTGCCACCACCGAGCCCACGGACAGATCGATACCGCCGGACAAGATGACGAAGGTCATGCCCACCGCCACGATGACCAGGAAGGCGTTGTCGATCAACAAGTTCAGGAACACCTGGGGCGACAGAAAGCCGGTGTACGACACCGCCCCGAACACTGACATGGCAGCGAACAGCGAGATGGTGGCCGCCAGGGGAATGTATTTGCTCTGGAGTTTCATGCATGGCTCCCGGCAGCGGGGCGCACCACCCAGCCGCGCACGGCGCGGCGGAACTCTGCGGACTGCATCAGCATGACCACGAACACCACGGCTGCCTTGACCACGAGGTTGATCTCGGGCGGCACACCAATGGAATAGATGGTCGATGTCAGCGTCTGAATGATCAGTGCGCCAATCATGCTGCCCGCCAGCGTGAAGCGCCCGCCGGTGAGCAAGGTGCCACCCAGCGTGACCGCGAGAATGGCGTCCAGCTCCAGCAGGTTGCCGGCGTTGTTGCCATCCGCGCTTTTGACGTTGGAGCTGATGATCAGCCCCGCAATACCGGCCGTGAGGCCGCAGAAGGCATAGACGCAGATGCTGATGAGCCGCTCCCGCACGCCGGCCACACGGGCCGCTGCAGGGTTGATGCCGATGGCCTGAATGAACAAGCCCAGCGCGGTGCGCGTGACCGCCAGATGCATCAACAAATAGACAAAGCCCGCGATGAACAGCGCAAACGGCAAGCCCCACAAGTAGCCACTGCCGATAAAGAAATACGGCGGGTAATAGACCGTGACGATCTGTCCGTCGGTGAGCAACTGCGCCACACCGCGGCCCGCCACCATCAGGATCAGGGTGGCAATGATGGGCTGCAGGCCGATCTTGGCCACCAGCACCCCGTTCCACAGCCCGCAAGCCAGCGCGGTGAGCAGGGCACACACGATGGCCAGCCACATAGGAAAGCGGCTCACATGCTGGGCCACACCATCGGTGATGACCAGCTTACCGCCCACCATCAGGGCCGCTACCGCCGCACTGATGGCCACGGTAGCGCCCACCGAGATATCAATGCCGCGGGTGGCAATGACCAGCGTCATGCCTAGCGACACCAGCATCAGTGGTGCGGCGCGGTTCAGGATGTCGATGACGCTACCGTAGAGATGGCCATCGCGCCACTGCAGCATCCAGAAGCCGGGATTCAAACTGGCGTTGACCATCAGGATCAGCACCAGCGTGACCACCGGCCACAGCAAAGGGTGCGCTTGCACCCGCTTCACAAGGGAAGGTGTGTTCGACATGCTCATGCCTGCCCCGCAATCATGGCGTAGACCGCCTGGTCATTCGTGCCGGCGGGCAGCTCGCCCACCTTGGCGCGGTCGCGCAGCACCACAATGCGGTCGGAGACGCGCACCACCTCTTCCATCTCGGAGGAGATGAACAGCACCGCCATCCCCTGTTTGGCCAGTGCCAGTATCTCGTTCATGATTTCCTGCTTGGCGGCGATGTCGATGCCGCGGGTAGGTTCGTCCAATATCAACAGGCTGGGTTGGGTGGCCAGCCAGCGGGCCAAGACTGCTTTTTGCTGGTTGCCGCCTGAGAGCTGCCCGATGGGCGTGTCCACATCGGCGGTCTTGATGCCTAGGGCTTTGACATAACCCTCGGCCAGTGTGGTTTGTTGCACCCGGCCGATCGCGGGCCATAGGCCTCGGCGGGCTTGCAAGGCCAGCACGATGTTTTCGCGCACCGAGAGCTCGGCGATGATGCCCTCGGCCTTGCGGTCCTCCGGGCACAGGCCCAGCCCCAGCTGAATGGCGGTGACGGGCGAGTCCATGCGCACCGTTTTGCCATCGAGCGTAATTTCCCCCGCATCGCTGCGGTCCAGTCCGAAGAGCAGGCGCGCCAGCTCGGTGCGCCCCGAGCCCAGCAGCCCGCCCAGGCCCACCACCTCGCCCCGGCGGATGCCGAGGTCCATGGCTTTCACATGGCCACGGCGGTTGAGCGCTTTGGTTTGCAGCCACTCAGGGGCTTGTGCGCGGCTGGCGTCGGTGGCGGCGTCTGCGCTGGAGGTTGCGGCGAGCTCGCGCCCCACCATAGCGGCAATCAGGGCGTTATGGCCCAGCTCTGCCGCCGGGTACTCGCCGACCAGCTCGCCATTGCGCAGCACGGTGATGCGGTCGCACAGCGCATAGACCTGGTCCAAAAAGTGGGTCACAAACAAAATGGCCATGCCCTGGTCGCGGAGCTGGCGCAGCACCACGTATAGGCGCTCTACTTCCTCGTCGTCCAGGCTCGACGTAGGTTCGTCCAGTATCAGCACCTGGGCCGAAATACTCAGGCCCCGGGCGATGGCCACCATTTGCTGCACTGCGACCGAGTAGCTGGCCAGTGTCTGGGTCACATCGATGTCGAGGTTCAGGCGGGCCAGCAGCGTGCGCGCATCCCGGTGCATGGCGGGCCAGTCAATGGCCCATGCGCCGGCAAGCCCCTTGCGCGGGTAACGGCCCGCAAATATGTTTTCAGCCACCGACAGGTTGGCGCACAAGTTGACCTCTTGGTACACCGTGCTGATGCCCAAGCGCTGGGCATCCAGTGTGGAGGTGGCGCGTATGGAGCTGCCGTTGAGCCGCATGTCGCCTTCATCGGCTTGGTAGACGCCGGTGAGCACTTTGATCAGGGTGGATTTGCCCGCGCCGTTCTGGCCCATCAGCGCATGGACTTCACCGGCATACAGCCGCAATCCCACGCCCGAGAGCGCCCGCACGGGTCCGAACTGTTTGGTAATGCCGGAAAGCTCCAGCACCGGTGCCACAGCCTGCGCCGTTGGTGGTGTGTGTGTCATGTTCTACGTGAAAAAAGGCCTGCAGCCGAAGCCGCAGGCCAAAACGAATGACCGAAGCTAACTAACAGGAGATCAGTACTGGCGGCTGGGAAACTCTTTGGCCGCGGTTTCCATGGGGTACACGCCGTCTTTGCCGATGATGCGGCGTGCCACGGTTTTGCCGGCCACGATGTCTTTGGCGGTGGCCATGACCAGGGGGCCAAGCAGCGGGCTGCATTCCACGCTGACGTTCAACTTGCCGGCAATCATGGCTTCGAACGCACCCTTCACACCGTCCACCGAGATCACCAGGATGTCCTTGGCGGGCTTCAAGCCGGCTTCTTCGATGGCCTGGATGGCGCCGATCGCCATGTCGTCGTTGTGCGCGTAAAGCACATTGATCTTCTTGCCCTCGGCCTTCAGGAAGGCTTCCATGACTTCCTTGCCCTTGGCGCGGGTGAAGTCACCGGTTTGCGAGCGGATGATCTTGATATTGGAGTTGCCCTTGATGGCCGTCTCAAAACCCTTCTTGCGGTCAATGGCAGGTGCAGAACCCACGGTGCCTTGCAGCTCCACCACATTGATATCGCCCTTCATGGTCTTGGCGCGGTCGGCCAGCCACTGGCCTGCCATCTCGCCTTGCTTCACAAAGTCAAAGCCGATGTGGGTGGCGTACAAGGAGGTGTCTTTGGAGTCCACCGAGCGGTCCATCAGGATCAGGGGAATCTTGGCATCCTTGATCTCTTTGAGCACCGTGTCCCAGCCGGACTCGACCACCGGGGTCAGTGCAATCACATCCACCTTTTGGGCGATGAAGGAGCGCAGGGCCTTGATCTGGTTTTCCTGCTTCTGCTGCGCATCCGAGAACTTGAGTTCGATGCCGGCGGCTGCGGCTGCGGATTTCATAGAGTTGGTGTTGGCGGTGCGCCATTCACTTTCTGCACCGATCTGGCTGAAGCCCACCACGATCTTCTTTTGTGCAAAAGCGCTCAGGGGCACAGCGGCGGTGATCGAAGCTGCGAGGGCGGATGCCAATACGGTCCGACGGTTGTTGTTCATGATGTCTCCTCTTTCCTTGTAGATGCGGGAAATCGATTTCAAAGCAGCCTCCCGCGTTCGACTACTGGGCCTCCCTTGTCAACCAGGCAACGTTTTCAAAGCGGCCCAGATCGGGAGGAGTGAGTGTCATCATAGGATTCAAAAAGATATCAATCTAATAGATATTTAGATCTTTCAGATATCAATCGAATGATTCAGGTTAACCCTAAATTATTGTTTTTAAAGGGTTTATTGATTTAGTTTTCCCAGTAGACTAAATGTGGTCACTTGTTTTATTCATTGCAATATTGCAATGTCACAAGCCTGAATTGTGATTTTCTTTTCGGCGTCTGCGGGACTAGCATGCGCCAGCCCTGCCCCTCGGCACGCCATCGAACCAGCTCCACTCCCCCCTTTCGCCATGACCTCTCTTTCTGCACCCTCCCACCCGATTCATTGGCTGCAACACGGGGGGCAGCGCTTGGGCCTGATTCCGGGTTTGGGCGGTAGCGTGGCCGCCTGGCAGCGCGACACGGGGCAGGGCTTGGTGGACATCTGGCGCCCCTGGGCCGGTGCGGCGGACTTGTATACGACGGCGTCCTTCCCCCTGGTGCCCTGGTCCAACCGCATCGGGCAAGGCGGGTTCAGCCATGCCGGTACCCACCACCCCATGCGTCCCAACCGGGTGGGCGAGCCCTACCCCATCCACGGCGATGGTTGGCTACAGCCCTGGGTGATCCACCAACCCCGCCACGACACGCTGGAGTTGCACCTCGAATCCAGCCACTTTGATGGCAACCCCTATCACTACCGCGCCCTGCAGCGTTTTGTGCTGCGGGATGACGGCATGGACCAGCTGCTGGAAGTCACCCATTTGGGCCCGGGCAGCCTGCCCTACGGTCTGGGACAGCACCCGGCTTTTGTGCGCACGCCCTTGACGCGCTTGCACGCGCAGGTGGAGGGCGTTTGGCTCAGCGGCGCAGACCCCATGCCCACCGAATTCACCACGTTATTCCCCACAGGGTGGGACCCACGGAGCGGTATGGAGGTGAGTGGCAGCCTGATTGACAACGCCTATGCCGGCTGGAGCGGCCAGGCCCACATTGACTGGCCGGAACACGCGCTACGCCTGCACATGCGCGACCCGGCTGTCGTGGCCCGTGGCCAGAACGATGGGTTTTGCCTGCTCTACCGCCCGGCTGAAGGGCCTCACTTTTGCTTTGAGCCAGTCACCCACCCGATTGACGCGTTCCACATGGAAGGCCGCCCGGGGTTGCAGGTGCTGGAGACCGGCCAGACCTTGCGCCAAGCCGTAGAGTGGCGGTTCGAGTCGCTGGGCCAGTAGCGCCATCTGCTATATAAAAAATAGCAGACAGCGCAATTACTGCCTGCGCTAGCGGCTATTTAGGCCATCAAAGCAGGTGGACAGCACCAGATCAATGATTTGTTCATCGGTGTGTTGGCCGCCCATGCGCAAGAACTCCAGCACCGGGTCACAGGCGCGGGCGTACAGGGTGTAGAGCACGGCGATAGCCGGCAGGGCAGGGTTGATGGTGCCTTGGGCTTGTGCGGCCTCGATCCAGCCGCCCACGCGGTCGCTCACGTCCATCAAGCCATCCATATAGGCTTTGTGGCTCATCAGCGTGGCGCGCAAGGTGGAGTTTTGGCTGGGGAGCGAAGGCATCTCGCCAGCCAGCTTCAACAGCATGGTCCAGCGCACCACCCCACGCAGCTTTTGCAGGGGGGACATGTCGTCGGGCAAAGAATTCAAAAACGCCTGTGCCTGGCCCATCAAGTGCGCCATGGCGGCGGCAGCC
This sequence comes from Rhodoferax potami, assembly GCF_032193805.1. NCBI lineage: Bacteria > Pseudomonadati > Pseudomonadota > Betaproteobacteria > Burkholderiales > Comamonadaceae > Rhodoferax > Rhodoferax potami. The sequence goes on from NZ_JAVBIK010000001.1 coordinate 1,825,697, forward strand.
AGGTCTTCTTTGCTGGGAAAGTGCTTGTACAGGCTGGCCTTGGCAATGCCCACACTGGCGGCGACCTCGTCCACGGTCATGGCTTCAAAGCCTTTTTCTGCGAGCAGCAGGTTGACGGAGCGGATGATCGCGTCCTCCCGCGCTTGCAGCATTTGCTTCTTGAAGGACACTTTGACAGGCGCTTTGGGCGCGTCAGTAACAGGCATATCGGTCATGCTGTCTATTTTATGGCCCTCCACGTCGCAAAGTAGAGGCAGAGGTCAATTTATGACTGCTTGGTTTTCTCGGTCAATTGCCGGTTGGCGGCCTCGGTTAAGGCGTGGGTCAGCCGGTCGATCACCTCAGAGTCCAGGTTCCAGCAGTGCCAGTACAAATTGACCGGCAGGCTCAAGCTGGGCGCCAAATTCACCAGGCGCCCGCTCTCAAGCAGCCCCCGCACCAGCAACTCGGGCACGATGCTCGCGCCCCAACCGGCCAACACCGCGCGCACCTGCCCCTCGGAGCTGGGCACAAAGCGCTGGCTCAAAGACACGCGGCGCAGGTTGAGTGCCCGGCTCACAAATTCGGTGGGCAAGTCATCCTTGCGGTTGAAAGCCACAAACGGAATGCTGCGGAAATTGTGCGGAGTCAGGCCCTGGGGGCAATGCGCCTGGGCGTATTCGGCACTGGCCACCGCCACATATTGCATGGCGCCCAGCGACTGCACCTTGCAACCGCGCAGCGCCTGCTTGAGGGTGGTCACACAGCCCAGCACCTGGCCTTCACGCAGCCATTCGTGGGTGAAGTCCTGGTCGTCGGTGATGATTTCCAGCGGCAGCCCAGCGTGCACCAGCGGGTCTAGCGCGGGCAGGGCCCAGGTGGCGATGCTGTCGGCATTCACCGCAATCGAGATGCGCTCGTCCTCGCGCACCGCACCGGTGCTGGGTGCGAGGTCTTTGAGGTCGGTCTCCAAGTCGGCACGCAGCAAGCGCATCTGCACCGCGTGTTTAATCAGCAATCGCCCAGCCGAGGTCGCCTTCACCGGCCGGCTGCGCACCAGCAGCACGGTGCCCACCTGCGCCTCGAGCGCGCGCAGGCGCTGCGAGACGGCAGATTGGGTGATGGACAGGCGCACCGCAGCGCGTTCAAAGCCGCCTTCTTCCACGATGGCGGCAAGGCATTCCAGGGCGTCCGAGTCAAAAGTACGCATGGTGTGATCTTATTAATGCTGCTAATGTTTTCGCAATCCAGTTAATTTTACTTTTACTCGGCTTCCGCTTGCCTGACACTGCGCGGATGAAAATTATTGTTCTCGGCGCAGGCACCATCGGCATTTGCACAGCGTGGCATTTGTTGGAACTCGGCCACGAAGTCACGGTGGTCGAGCGTCAAGCCGATGCCGCCCTGGAAACCAGTTTCGCCAACGGCGCGCAAATCTCGGTGAGCTACTGCGAACCCTGGGCCAACAAAGAGGCGCCACTCAAGGCCTTGAAGTGGATGCTTAGCAAAGAAGCTCCGCTCCTGTTCCGCCCCCAGAACCCTTTCGGCTCCGGCCTGCACCAGTACACCTGGGGCCTGCAGTTCCTGGCGAACTGTAACGACGCGGCTTTTGAGCGCAATGTGCAGCAGCTCGTCGCTTTGGGCGCCTACAGCCACGCCGCCTTGAAAGATGTGGTTGCCAGCACCGGCATTCAGTACAACCGCCTGGAGCGCGGCATTGCGCACTATTACTGTGACCAGAAGTCGTTTGACACGGCGGGCGACGCCGCTGCGCTGATGCGTAAGTACGGCGTGAACCGCCAGGTCATCAGCAAAGAAGAGTTTTTGAAGATCGAGCCGGCCTACCGCCAGTTCGCACACCAGATCGTGGGTGGCACCATCACCCCCAGCGACGAGTCCGGCGACTGCAAGGTGTTCACCCAGGAGCTGGCCAAGCTGTGCGCTGCCCGTGGTGCGGAGTTCTTGTATGAGTACAGCGTAGAGCAGCTCAATACCGACGGTGGCGCTATCAAATCAGTAGCTGTCCGCGCACTGTCTTCGGGCGCCAAGGGCCAAAATGTGCCTGGATCGTTCAAGGTGCTGAAGGCTGACCATGTCGTGGTCGCCACCGGCTCCTACACCGCTCCGCTGTTGCGCACCGTGGGTGTGAACCTGCCGATCTACCCCGGCAAGGGCTACAGCGCCACCTTCAAAATCTTGAAGCCCGAGCTGGCGCCGCTGGTCTCCACGATTGACGACGCCAAGAAAGTGGCCATCAGCCGCTTGGGCGACGAACTGCGTGTGGCTGGCACCATCGAGGTCGGCGGCTTTGACCTGACGCTGGATTCACCTGTGGCTAAGGCCCGCTGCCACATGCTGTCCCGCCGTATTGAAGAGGTGTTGCCCGGCGTGTGCGACACCCGGACCGAAGAACAAGGCGGCCAGCCCAACTACTGGACCGGCCTGCGCCCCGCTACCCCCACCAACATTCCTTACATCGGCCAAAGCCCGGTGCGGGGCGTGTGGGTGAATGCCGGCCACGGCACCCTGGGTTGGACGCATGGTGCGGGGTCTGGCAAGGCGATTGCGGAGCTGATCCACGGGAAGAAGCCCGAGATGAACTTCAAGTTTTACGGGGCTTAGGTCTTACCTCGCCGTTTTTCGGTCAGTGGTTTACCGGCCGTGTTGGCGAGGAGCTGGCGGGGTAGGCGTTCTGCTCCGTGTCCCCCGGCCGCTTTGCGGCCTCCTCCTTGACCTGCGCAGAGCGCCTACCCCGCCAGCTCCTGAGCGGATGTGGTGTACCTACTCAGACGAATGCAAACCCTCTAGCGTGGGGCGGGGGTGTACGCTGAAGCGAGGTCAAGGAGGAGGCCGCAGCGCGGCCGGGGGACACGAGCTCAAGCGCACACCCCCGCTCCACGCCGGCGAACACCACAGTCGCCGTCACCCTCCGTGCGCCCGCACTAAACACGACTGAAACGCCAACGTCGCCCGGCTCGGCTGCGGTGACTTGCGCGTGATGGCAAAAAACTGGCAGGCATAGCTCAACAAATCAGGCCGCACCGCTTGCATCAGACCCCGGCGTACAAAACTCTCGGCATAGTGATCGGGCAGAAATCCCAGAAACTGGCCGGACAGAATCAGCGTGGCAATCGACTCTTGGTCAAACCCCGTGGCACGGCGCGGCAGGCGCATGCGCTGACTCAGCTCCATGTTGGGCGAGTGGTAGCCCAGCCCAGCAAACTCGTATTTAGGCAAAGTCTCCCAGTTCAGGGCCCTCTGATCCGCGTTCCACAACGCATGGCGAGTGCCGCAGTAGAGCAGCATGTGCTCGTCAAACAAGGGGGTGTAGTCCAACACATCCGACGCGCGGTGGCCGGGGATGATGCCCACATGGAACTGCCCGTCCAGCACCCCGCGCTCGATGGCGGTGAGAGTGGCCACATGCAGGTTCAACCCCACATCGGGGGCTTCAGCATGAAAGTGAGCGATGGCTTCGGCAATGTGGCTGGCAGGGTTGCTGGCGGTTTTATCGAATACGGCCACCTGCAATTGCCCGCCCATGCGCTGATGGATTTCGTCCACGCTGCTGCGGAATGCGTCAGTCGCAGCCAGCAACTGGGTGGTCTGGGCATAGATTTTTTCGCCCTCAGCAGTGAGTGCAAAGCCGGCCCGGCCACGCCTGCACAGGGTCAGGCCGAGGCGGGTTTCCAGGTCCTTGATGTGACGGCTCACCGTGGACGTACCGATGTTGAGCTCCAGCTCGGCCGCGGCCATGCCCCCGCAATCGACCACCGCCTTGAAGACGCGCAGCAAGCGCAAATCCATATCGCTGATCTGGCCGAGAACGGCTTTGGCTTTTGTTGCCGAATTTACTTTCATCTTTTGCGAAGTAAATAGTGCTATTTGTGACTTTATAAGAGTAACAGAGCCGCCCACAATGCACCATCGCCCCTTTAAGGCCTACCCACCCCACCCTCTGGAGTTCCCATGAAGCTCAATGACACCAGCAGCACCGCCACTGGCGAGGCTGTCACCAGCACCTCCACCTTCCCCATGTCCCGCGAGTGGATGGAATCGCACTGGATGGCCTTTACCGGCAACCGCGACTTCAAATCCAACCCGCGCATGATGGTGAGTGCCCAAGGCGCTTACTTCACCGACTCCAACGGCAAGAAGATTTTTGACGGCCTCTCCGGCCTCTGGTGCGCGGGCCTGGGCCACGGCCGCCGCGAGATTACCGAGGCGGTGAGCAAGCAGATCGGCACCTTGGATTTCTCGCCCGCATTCCAGTTCGGTCACCCCTTGTCGTTTGAGTTGTCCAACAAGATTGTCGAGCTCATGCCCCAAGGCCTGGACCACGTGTTCTACACCGGCTCCGGCTCCGAGTCGGCTGACACCGCGCTCAAAATGGCCCGCGCTTACTGGCGCGCCAAGGGCATGGGCACCAAAACCCGCCTGATCGGCCGCGAGAAGGGTTACCACGGAGTGAACTTCGGCGGCATTTCGGTCGGCGGCCTGCCGGCCAATCGCAAGACCTTCGGCCAAGGCATTGAAGCCGACCACCTGGCCCACACCCAACTGGCGTCCAACGCCTTCAGCCACGGCCTGCCTGAAAAAGGTGGCGACATGGCGGACGAACTGTTGCGCCTGATTGCCCTGCACGATGCGTCCAACATTGCCGCGGTGATTGTGGAACCCATGTCCGGCTCGGCTGGTGTGGTGGTGCCGCCGGTGGGCTATCTGCAGCGCCTGCGTGAGATCTGCACCCAGAACAACATCCTGCTGATTTTTGATGAAGTCATTACTGGTTTCGGCCGACTGGGCGCTTACACAGGTGCGGGCTATTTCGGCGTGGTGCCGGACATCCTGAACGCCGCCAAGCAAATCACCAACGGCGCGCAGCCCTTGGGCGTGGTGGTAGCCAAGAAAGAGATTTACGACACCTTCATGGCAGCCGGAGGCCCCGACTACATGCTCGAATTCCCACACGGCTACACCTACTCCGCGCACCCCGTGGCCTGCGCCGCCGGCATTGCGGCGCTGGACATTCTGGTCAAGGAAAACATGGTGGAGCGCGTGGCGGCTCTGGCGCCTTACTTCGAGAAAGCGGTGCACAGCCTGCGCGGCGCCAAACACATCACGGACATCCGCAACCTCGGTCTGTCGGCCGGCTTTACCCTGGCCGCCGTGCCCGGCGAGCCCGCCAAGCGCCCCTACGAAGTGGCCATGCGCTGCCTGGACAAGGGCTTCTACGTGCGCTATGCCGGTGACTGCATTGCGCTGGCGCCGCCCTTCATCACCACCGAGGCCGAAATCGACAGCCTGGTCAACGCCTTGGGCGAAGCCATCAACGCAACCGCCTGAAGTAAACCACCCGCTTGCTATTCTTTTTATAGCTGCTTGCGCATGTTATCTGTGCCCTCGCAGCCCTTTTGACTCTTCAATCCCTCTATGTCTCAACTCCCCACAGTCGGCCACCTCATCGGCGGCAAGATCATCACCACTGGCGATCGCGCGCAAGACGTCTTCAACCCCGCCACCGGTAAAGCCGAGAAGAGCGTGCTGCTGGCCCCCAAAGCCACGGTAGAAGAAGCCATTGCCAATGCGCAAGCCGCATTCCCCGCCTGGCGCAACACGCCGCCGCTCAAGCGTGCCCGCGTGATGAGCAACCTCAAAGTCTTGCTGGAAAAGCACGCTGAAGAACTCTGCGCCCTGATCACCGCCGAACACGGCAAGGTGCTCTCCGACGCGCTGGGCGAGCTGCAACGCGGCATTGAAAACGTGGAGTACGCGAGCTACGCGCCCGAGCTGCTCAAAGGCGAGCACAGCAAAAACGTGGGGCCCGCCATCGACAGCTGGTCTGAGTTCCAAGCGCTGGGCGTCACTGCTGGCATCACGCCCTTTAACTTCCCGGCCATGGTGCCTTTGTGGATGTGGCCCATGGCCGTGGCCTGCGGCAACACCTTTATCCTGAAACCCTCCGAGCGCGACCCGAGCTCCACCCTGCGTGTGGCCGAGTTGGCACTCGAAGCCGGCCTGCCACCCGGCGTGCTGAACGTGGTCAACGGTGACAAAGAAGCCGTGGACACGCTGCTCACCGACCCACGGGTCAAGGCCGTGAGCTTTGTCGGATCCACCCCGATTGCTGAATACATCTACGCTGAAGGCTGCAAACACGGCAAGCGCGTGCAAGCCCTGGGCGGCGCCAAGAACCACGCGGTGGTCATGCCCGATGCCGACGTCGCCAACGCCGTCAGCGCGCTCATGGGCGCAGCCTATGGCTCCTGCGGCGAGCGCTGCATGGCCATCCCGCTGGTGGTGGCGGTGGGTGACGCCACCGCGGACGCGGTAATTGAAGGCCTGAAGACCGAAATCGCCAAGATGAAGGTCGGCCCCGGCACAGCCCCCGGCATGGACATGGGCCCGCTCGTCACCAAGCCACACTTCGAAAAGGTGAAGGGCTATGTGGACCAGGGCGTGAAAGAAGGCGCCACACTGGTGGTGGACGGCCGCGGCCTGAAAGTCGCCGGCCATGAAGACGGCTACTACCTCGGCCCTTGCCTTTTTGACAACGTCAAGCCGGGCATGGTGATTTACCAGGAAGAAATCTTTGGCCCGGTGCTGGGCGTGGTGCGCGTCAAAACCTTGCAAGAGGCCATGGACATGATCGATGCCCACGAGTACGGCAACGGCACCTGCATCTTTACCCGCGACGGCGAAGCCGCCCGCTACTTCACCGACAACATTCTCGTCGGCATGGTGGGTGTGAACGTGCCGCTGCCGGTCCCCGTGGCGTACCACTCGTTCGGCGGCTGGAAACGCAGCCTGTTCGGCGACCTGCACGCCTACGGCCCTGATGCGGTGCGTTTCTATACCAAGCGTAAGACCATCACCCAGCGCTGGCCGAGTGCCGGTGTGCGTGAGGGTGCGGTTTTCAACTTCCCGAGCAGCCGCTGAGTCTGGCGTGGGCCCGGCCACCGCCCGGTTTGCACGCTCCACGGACCCGCCAAAAAGCAAAAAGGCTTGTCGTTCGACAAGCCTTTTTTAGGTGGAGCCGTGCAGACCCGCGGCAAGCGTCCTTACCTGAAACGACGTCGCGCAATCGTCGCCATCAATCCCAAACCGGCCAATACCAAACCGCCGGAACTGGCGTCAGGAGCCACCAGCTGCATCGCGTCGGGGCCGGCAGTCTGAACTGCCCAAGCGGGTAGCGCAGCCACTGCGAGTAACAGCAGTAATTTGATCTTCATAAGGCCTCCGAAAGGATGTGTGCCGAGGTCAGTATTAACCCTATGCTGCATTGCAGCAATAGTCCATTCGGACCCATCACATCCGCTCCGACACCCCCAACAAAAAGGCCTGCACAAGGCAGGCCTTCCGGAAGCAGAGGCGCTTGGTTTAAGCAGACTTTTGACGGCCGCGCTTGGCAGCAACGCCCACCAGACCCAAACCGGCAAGCAACAAAGCAAAGGTTTCTGGCTCAGGCACAGCGCTCACGGTTCCGTAGGTGGCAGCCACCGTACCGATTGCAGTGTTGGGCAATGCAGAGCTGATACCGGTCACTTTGAGGGTATAGGCTTGACCCGCTGACAAACTGAATGCGCCATTGGCACCGTCGCTTATTACAACGAGACGGTTCCCGTTGACGCTATTGGAACTGAAAGTGCCGATCTGGGTAGCCCCAGACCACAAAGACGCTGACAGCGCAGAGAACTGGGATGCAAGGCCGGTTACGCGCAAGATGAGCTTGTTAGTCACCGAGGGAGTCACGACAAAGGACTCAGTGAATGCGCCGTTGATGGCCTCTTCAAAAGTCGCACTGGCTCCGGCAGCATGGCTGCTGGCTGCTGTTGCCAATAACGCTGCGGCGGCGATGGTTTGGATGGTTTTTTTCATACTGACCCCTTGATTATTTGGATTGGCGACGGCGAGCCACTGCACCCATCAAGCCCAGACCGGCCAGGAGAAGTGCGTAAGTTTCTGGCTCCGGAACCGGCGCCAAAGTCACCGTGTACGAGGCCAAATCACCACTACCAGACAGTTTGAACCAATAGGAGCCGCCGGATGTGAGACTGAAAGTAGATTGGTAAGAAGCTACGTCTACGCCACCGAGGGTCGAGTTAATAGGCAAAGAAACCATCAGGCCAGCACCAGGGGTGCCTTGGCCTACGGTCAAAAACGTATTCAGACCAGACCCATCAAAATCAAATCCGATGTAGCCACCGGTTACTCCTGAGAAGGAGCCCGGCAAACTGAAGGTGTACGTATCGTCAAAGGTACCTTGCACATCAACCGTGTTTGTGTAGGTGTTACCCAAAGCACCGATGTTGAAAGTTGCGGCCTGAACTGCGGCGGCAGAAACCAAGGTCAGCGCAATCGCGGCTTTTTTCATCAAAGATTTGTACACAGACTTCTCCCATCAAATTTCAGAATGAGCGAAGTGTCGGTTTTTTGCGGCACTGCAGCAATAGTGCGATCGGACTATCGGCAACATGGCTTTACGGCTTTCGCCACAATCCTTACATGCACATGTCCCCAAGCCCTCGCCTCTCCATGCTCGATCTGGTGGCCGTCCGTGAAGGCGGAACCGTCGCGCAAGCCTTGCAACTCGCCTTGAAAACCGCACAGCATGCGGAGGCCTTGGGCTTTGAGCGCTACTGGTTAGCCGAACACCACAACATGCCGGGTATTGCCAGTTCGGCCACCGCCGTACTGGTGGGGCATATTGCCGGTGGTACCCAACGTATCCGGGTAGGCTCTGGCGGCATCATGCTGCCTAACCATGCGCCGCTGGTCGTGGCCGAAGCCTTTGGCACCTTGGCAGAGCTCTATCCCAACCGCATTGACCTCGGGCTGGGCCGCGCTCCCGGCACCGACCAGGCCACGATGCGGGCCCTGCGCCGCAACAAGGTAGAACACGAAGACGACTTCCCGAGGGACGTCGCCGAGCTGCAAACCCTTCTGGGCCCGATGCAAGCCGACCAAAAACTGGTGGCCATGCCGGGGGCTGGCACCCAGGTGCCCATCTGGCTACTCGGCTCCAGCCTGTACTCCGCGCAACTCGCAGCCCACATGGGCCTGCCCTACGCCTTCGCCTCGCACTTTGCGCCCCGCTACCTGCACCAAGCGGTGGCGATGTACCGCAATTTGTTCAGGCCCTCGGCCACACTGGCCAAACCGTATGTGATGGTGGGTGTGCCCTTGGTCGCCGCAGAAACCGACGAAGCGGCCGAATGGCTGGCCAGCAGCATTTACCAACGGGTGCTGGGCATTCTGACCGGCCAGCGCAAATCGCTGCCGCCTCCAGTGCCCGGCTTTATGCAGCAATGCCCGCCCGACGCGCGGGCTGCGATTCAAGACTTCTTGGGCGAGGCCGTGATCGGCGGGCCCGAGACCGTGCGCGAAGGCCTGCACGCTATGGCGACCGCCACCGGCGCCGATGAGCTGATGCTGGTCTGCGACATCTACGACCCTGCCCTTCGCCTGCGCTCTTTGGATATTGCCGCGCAGGCCATTGCCCAAGCGCAGGCCACGGTCAAGGGCGACGTGCTGGCAACGGTATAAATTCAGTCTCGCCGGGCACCATGGGAAAGCGCTGCGCCTCCCAGTCGGCCTGGGCTTGCACGATGCGCTCTTTACGGCTGGACACAAAGTTCCACACCATGAAGCGGTAGCCTAGGGGCGCGCCACCCAGCACCATCAAGCGCGTGGCCGCGTCTGCGCGAACCACCGGCTCCTCGCCCTCCGTCAAGACCTGCATTTGGCCACTGGGGAGTGGTGTGCCGGCCACAGAGACTGCGGCATCCACGCTGTAAATACCCCGCTCGACCGCTGCCGCTGGCAGAGTCACAGCGGCACCAGCTTCTAGCTCCAGCGCCAGATACAAGGTCGGGGACAAGGTTTTCACCGGCGAGCTGGCACCGAATGCACTCCCCACCAACACCCGCACCGTCACCCCGGGCAGCTGCACTACCGGAATCTCGCTAGCTGGGGTGTGGACAAAGGAAGGCGCGTCCTCTTCATGTTCTGCCGGTAACGCGGACCAGAGCTGAAAGCCATGGCTGTGCCGCTCTACGGCGCGCAGATCGTCTGGCGTGCGCTCGGAATGCACGATGCCCCTGCCGGCCGTCATCCAATTGATGGCGCCCGGCTCGATACGCTGCACCACACCGGTCGAGTCGCGGTGCATCATGGCGCCCTCGAACAAATAGGTCACTGTGGCCAAGCCAATATGCGGGTGGGGCCGCACATCGTGGTTGTCGCCCGGCTGGGCGGTGACCGGACCGAAATGGTCAAAAAAGACAAAGGGGCCGATGGCCTGGCGCTGCACTGAGGGCAGCACCCGACGCACCGTAAAGCCGCCCCCGAGGTCGTGCGCGCGTGGGGTGATGTAGGTCAAAGCTCGCTCCTTGCCGGATTGCGTGAAATAAGAGACCCATCCTACCAACTGGGCTCTGCTACAGTGTTTACGCCTTATGAATAGCACCCTACTCCGTGATTTCCGTTTGATTGCACAGCGCTGGCAGGCTGAACATGCGCTGGTGGTGGATGAAGCAGGTGCCGCGAACCTGGAGCGCATCCGCTGGCTGGGCCCCTTGATCATCGCGATCAACGGTTTTCATGCACTGGTTTTCCTGCTTCTGGCCCTGCAAAAGGGCTCAACGGCCGGGGTACCGCCCTGGGAATGGGTGCTCTGCGGCCTGCATGTCGCGATGGGGCTGACGATGGCGGCACTGACCTGGATGGCCCACCACAAGGGCTTGCGCTACCGCCGGTCACTGGCCCGCTGGATGGCCCCGCCGGTCGCGCTGGTCTTGCTGGGATTTGCCGTTGCCATCGCGTGTGCGGATCAGTGGATCACCCCCAGCGTGACACCGTTCCTGATTGCCTGCCTGTGCGTCAGTGTGGGGCTTTACTTGCGGCCGGCTGCAGCTCTCATCGTCTTTGTGCTGGCCTATATCGGGTTTTTCATCGCACTGGGCCATTTCCAAGACGAGTCGCGGGTATTGCTCTCGAACCGGCTCAACGGCCTGACCGCATCCCTGATGGGTTGGGCCCTGTCGGTGTTGCTGTGGAGAAATTTCACCACCATCGCCCTGCAAAAAGCCCAGGTGGCCCGGGTGAACGCCGAGCTGCAGACCAAGCAACGTGAGCTCGAGCGCCTGACCCGCCAGGATGGGCTCACCGGCCTCTTCAACCGCAACACCTTTGTTGAACTCAGCAGCACCGAACTCAAGCGCGCCCTCCGGCAAGGCAGCGCCACCACGATTTTGCTGTTCGACCTCGACCACTTCAAACGCATCAATGACACCTGGGGCCACCCTGCGGGAGACGCCATGCTGCGCCACGTCGCCCAAACCAGTGTGCAATCGGTGCGCAGCACCGACCTGGTCGGGCGGCTCGGGGGGAGGAGTTCATCGTGTTGTTGCCCCACACCCATGCAGACGCGGGCCGGCGGATTGCCGAAAAAATCCGCCAGCGGCTCGAGGCCAGCCCCCTCCAGTGGAAGGGCGAGACACTGCACATCACCGCCAGCTTTGGCCTGTCCAGCACCACCGCGGTGGAAGGCCGGAGTTTTGACCACCTCTATAACGAGGCAGACAAAGCCCTTTACCTGGCCAAACAGCGCGGGCGCAACCGGGTGATTTGAGGCCACCGCCTCGCGCGGTGGCGCCAGCCCCGGCGGGGCTTTTGCCGGTGCAGGGATAATCTGGGCCACATGGCACTTATTACTCTTCTTGACGCCCAGCTGGCATTCGGGCACGTCCCTCTCCTCGACCACGCTGATTTCTCCCTCGAAACGCAGGAGCGTGTCGGCCTCATCGGCCGCAACGGCGCCGGCAAATCGTCGATGCTCAAAATCCTCGGCGGCATGGAGCGGCCCGATGACGGCACCCTGCAAGTCCAGGGCAGCACCCGCATTGCCTATGTGGCGCAGGAGCCGGTGCTCGACGCAGATGCTACTATTTTTATAGCGGTTCGCGCAGGTCTTGAGCGCGTCATCGGCCTGATCGAGCAGTATTGCGCAGGCGAGGGCGACCTCGACGCGATGCAAAGCGAAATCGAAACGCTGGACGGCTGGAACTGGGAACAACGGGTCAACGAAACCCTGCAACGCCTGCACCTGAACCCCGAAGCGGTGGTGAGCACCCTGTCGGGCGGCACCAAGAAGCGTGTCGCACTGGCCCAGGCACTGGTGGCGCAGCCCGATGTGCTGCTGCTCGACGAACCCACCAACCACTTGGACTTGGACTCGATTGAGTGGCTCGAAGGCCTCCTCAAGGAATTCAAGGGCTCCATCATCACTATCACCCACGACCGGTCGTTCCTCGACAACGTGGCGACCCGCATTGTGGAACTCGATCGCGGCAAATTGATGAGCTACCCCGGCAACTTTGCCGCCTACCTGCTGCAAAAAGAAGAGCAGCTGGCACAAGAAGCCATCATCAACGCCAAAGCCGACAAGCTGCTGGCCCAGGAAGAGGTGTGGATCCGCAAAGGCGTGGAAGCCCGCCGCACCCGCGCCACCGCCCGTATCAACCGCCTGCAAGAGCTGCGCGCCACCCGCGAAGCCCGCCGCGATGTGGTCGGCAGCGTGAACATGGATGTCAACAGCGGCGACAAGAGCGGCAAGCTCGTCTCCGAGATGGTGCATGTCAGCAAAACCTTTGGCTTGGGCACCGAGCAAGAGCGCCAGATCGTGCGCGACTTCACGGCCACCATTCTGCGCGGCGACAAAATCGGCCTGCTGGGTCCGAACGGCGCAGGCAAGACCACCCTGCTCAAACTCATTCTGGGCGAGCACCAGCCCGACCCGGCACCGGCCAACGCCCCCAAGCCGGAACCCGGCCACAGCCCTTGGGGCACCGTGCGTTTGGGCAGCAATGTGACCGTGGCTTACTTCGACCAGATGCGCAATGCGCTGGACATGGATGCCACGCTGGAAGACTTCATCAGCCCCGGTTCGGAATGGATTGAGATCGGCAACCAGAAAAAACACCGCAAAAGCTACTTGGGCGACTTTTTGTTCTCGCCGGCCCGAGCCACCTCGCCGGTGCGCTCCCTGTCTGGCGGCGAGCGCAACCGCTTGTTGCTGGCGCGCTTGTTTGCCCGCCCCGCCAACGTGTTGGTGCTGGACGAGCCGACCAACGACTTGGACATCGACACCCTGGAGCTGCTGGAAGACCTGCTGCAAAACTACGATGGCACCGTATTCTTGGTCAGCCACGACCGGACCTTCCTCGACAACGTGGTCACCAGCACGATTGCCTATGAGGGCGATGCCAAGTGGCGCGAATACGAAGGCGGTGTGAGCGACTGGCTGATCCAGACCAAGCGCGCCAACGACATTGCGGCCGCTCAAGGAAAAACCACGGCCAAGCCCTTTAACTACGAGCGCGAGCAGCTACAAAAACAGGAGCAAGCGACCGCCAAAGTGAGCGCCACAGCCCCCGCGGCTCCGGCACCTGCCAAAGCCCGCAAACTCAGCTTCAAAGAGCAGCGCGAGCTCGATGCTTTGCCCGACCAGATTGCCGCCCTCGAGGCGGAGCAAAAAGAGATCGCCGATGCGCTGGCCGATGGCAGCCTGTTCGCCAAGGACAACGCCCGCGCGCTGGCCCTGAGCGAGCGCAATGCCGCGATTGACGAAGCGCTGATGGCCGCGCTGGAGCGCTGGGAAGAACTAGGCAAGCCGGCCTAAAGGCCCGCTGCCTTACACAATGCCTTGCTGCTGCAGGGTCTGGATGCGCGCAGCGTCCAGACCCAGTTCACGCAGCACCTCGGTGGTGTGCTCGCCCAGCGCAGGCGGCGCATAACGTAACTGCACCGGTGCGGCGGACAAGCGCATGGGGCTTGCCACGGTGCGGATTTCTGTCGCCCCCTTTGTCGCGCTTGTTGCTATGCTTTCAGTAGCAACACTCGCACTATTTACTTGGGCTACTGCCTGTTTTTGCACCAAACCACGGGCTTGTACCTGGGGATCTGCAAACGCGCTGGCCAGGGTATTGATCGGGCCGCAGGGTACGGCTTTGTCTTCGAGCAGCGCAATCCACTCGGCAGTGGTGCGGGTGCGGGTGGTCTCGCTCATCAGCGGCACCAGCGTAGCCCGGTGTTCGACACGGCGGGTATTGGTGGTGAAGCGCGCGTCCTGCGCCCACTCCGGCCGGCCGGCCGCCGCACAGAAGCGGGCGAATTGCCCGTCGTTGCCGATGGCGAGCAACATCGCGCCGTCTGCGGTGGGAAAGTCTTGGTAGGGCACGAGGCTGGGGTGGGCATTGCCCATGCGCTGGGGCTCGGCACCAGTGTTGATGAAACCCGCCGCTTGGTTGGCCAGAATGGCCATGCCCACATCCAGCAAGGCCATGTCGATGTGCTGGCCCTCGCCGGTGCGGTGGCGCATCTCAATCGCGGCCAGGATGGCGCTGGTGGCGTAAATGCCGGTGAACACATCGGTGATGGCCACACCCGCGCGCTGCGGGCCGCCGCCGGGCTCGCCGTCTGCCCGGCCGGTGATGCTCATCATGCCGCTCATGGCCTGGATCATCAGGTCGTAGCCGGCCCGTTCGGCATAGGGCCCGGTCTGGCCGAAGCCGGTGATCGAGCAATAAATCAGGCGCGGGTTCAGGGCCTTGAGGCTGGCGTAGTCCAGCCCGTAATGGGCTAGGCCACCGACCTTGAAGTTCTCTACCAGGATGTCGCTCTGCAGCGCCATCTGCCGGATCAGGGCTTGCCCGTCGGGGTGGGCCATGTCGATGGTGATGGAGCGCTTGTTGCGGTTGCAGGCGGTGAAATAGGTGGCGTCGGCTGTGGGCTGGCCCTCTGCATCGGGCATGAAGGGCGGCCCCCAATGGCGGGTGTCGTCACCGGCGACCGGGCGTTCGACCTTGACTACATCCGCCCCGAGGTCTGCCAGCATTTGGGTGCACCACGGGCCTGCCAATACGCGGGAGAGGTCCAGAACTTTGAGGTGCGACAGTGCGCCTTGGGGGGTGTTGGGGAGGGTCATACCGGCTCTAGTGCGTGAAGGAACCCATAGTAGCCTCTGCAGCCGGTTTGACAGGTCCGATTTCACCCGTAAAATTCGCACCTGAAAACGATTTCAAATGAGAATAATGCAAGGACGCCCCGTGACCTCTCTCGAGACATTTCCCCTGCCCCGCTTTCCCTCCGATTTCCGCTGGGGTGTCGCCACCAGCTCCTACCAAATCGAAGGCGCGGCCGCCCAGGACGGGCGCGGCCCTTCCATCTGGGACACTTTTTCCAAGACGCCCGGCAAAGTGGTGAACGGTGACACCGGCGATGTGGCCTGCGACCACTACAACCGCCTCGAGTCCGACCTCGACATGATCCAGAGCCTGGGCGTGGACAGCTACCGGTTTTCGATCGCCTGGTCCCGGGTGCAGCCCTTGGGCTACGGCGCTTGGAACACCGCAGGCCTGGACTTTTACGAGCGCTTGGTCGACGGCTTGTTAAAGCGCGGCATTGCCCCCTTTGCCACCCTCTACCACTGGGACCTGCCCCAAGGCCTGCAAGACCTGCAACAAGGCTGGGAAGCCCGTGACACCGCCTACCGCTTTGCCGACTACGCCGAACGCATGGGCCGCTTGTTGGGCGACCGAGTCGCCAGCATTGCCACCCACAACGAACCCTGGTGCACCGCCACCCTGGGTTACGACCAGGGCGTGTTCGCCCCCGGCAAGAAAGACGTGCCGGCCATGCTGCGCGTCTCGCACAACCTGCTGCTGTCGCACGGCTTGGCGCTGCAGTCCATGCGCGCGGCGGGCGTCAAAGCGCCGCTGGGCATTGTGCTGAACCAGTCGCCCACCACCGCCGCCACCGACAGCCCGGCCGACCAGACCCGCGCCCAGCGCGAGTACGACCGCTTTGTGCGCTGGTACATGGACCCGATCTTCAACAAGGCGTACCCCCAAGGCCCGGAGCTGGCGCAGCCCGACAACATCGAAGCCGGTGACTTTGACATCATTGCCCAGCCCCTGGATTTTCTGGGCATCAACTACTACACCCGCATCTGGGCCAGCACCAGCACACCACCGGTGCCGGCGCCCAACCAAGACGGCGTGTCCGACATGGGCTGGGAAAACTACGCACAAGGCCTCTCGGACCTGCTGCAAGGCATTCACCGCGACTACACCCTGCCCCCGATTTACATCACGGAAAACGGGTTCGCGGAAGCCGACAAGGTGGTCGATGGCCGTGTGAACGACCCCGGCCGCCAGGCCTACATGCAGACCCACTTGCAGGCACTGCACGAGGCCATGGACGCGGGTGTGGATGTGCGTGGCTTCTTTTACTGGAGCCTGATGGACAACTTTGAGTGGGCCTGCGGCTACGACAAGCGCTTCGGGCTGGTGCATGTGGACTACGCCACCCAGCAGCGCACCCTGAAAGACAGTGCCCTGCGCTACCGCGCGTTGATCGCCAGCCAGCGCAAGCGCTGAATGAAAAAAGGCCCCTGGGGCCTTTTTTTACGTCTGCTTCTTCAGGCCTGCCTCAAGGCTGACATTTTCGAGTGGTCTCGCGCACCATGAGCTCCAGCGGGGGCAACTGCACCGCCTCGGCGGGGTAGCCCATCATGTCGAGCAGCATGCGGGCCGCATACAGGCCCACTTCGTACACCGGCTGGCGCACGCTGGTGAGCGGCGGGGTCATGAAGCTGGAGGTGGGCATGTCGTCAAAGCCGACCAGCGACACGTCTTCCGGCACCCGGATACCCCGCTGGTAGAGCGCAAGCCGGGCACCGAGGGCCGTATCGTCATTGGCGCAAAAGATGGCGGTGAACGGAACACCGCTGTCCATCAAGCGCTGCGCTGCCGCGTAACCGCCTTTGTCCGTGAAGTTGCCGCGCACCAGCAGACGCGGGTCGGGCTCCACACGGGCCTCTGTGTGGGCTTCCAAGTAACCGAGGTAGCGGCCTTGCGCATCGGCCCGGTTTTCAACCCCGGCGATATGGGCAATGCGGGTGTGACCCAGCGCCAGCAAATGGCGGGTGGCCAGATAGCCACCGAACTTCTGGTCCACATGGATGGAGCGCAGGTTGGGCCCCTCCAGGTCCCGCTCGGTAATGACCACTGGCTGCTGTTTGGCCACGTCCAGCACATCCGAGTCGGCAATGTCACTGGTCAGGATGATGACGCCATCCACCCGGCGCGAGGTCAGCAGCTTGAGGCTGGCGACGTCGGTCTGGGCATTCCAGTGGCCGCTCACGATGATGGGGGAATGGCCGCTGGCCTCCAGCCCCACCTCGATACCTTTGAGTGCACGCGAATAGAACTGACTCTCAATCGACTGGGTGAGCACCCCCACCGTCATGGTGATGCCGGTCTTCAGGCTGCGCGCAAAGATGTTGGGGCGGAACTTGAGCTGGGCGATCGCCGACTCGACGGCTTCGCGCTTGGCGGGTGCCACCTTGGCGGTGCCGTTCAATATGCGGGATACCGTGCTCGGCGACACCCCGGCCACACGGGCGACCTCCAGCAGGGTCACAGGTTCGTTGCTGAGCGGGGTAGCGGTATCAGGGGTGAGGGGCATGCAATATCGGGCGCGAAGGGGTGCGCCGGAGTTTATGCGATGCCCCGTTCCGGGCTGTGGGGTAAAACCCGCCTTAGTTGGCGAACGCCGCAATACCGGTTTGGGCACGGCCCAAGATCAGGGCGTGGATATCGTGGGTGCCTTCATAGGTGTTGACCACCTCGAGGTTCACCAGGTGGCGGGCTACCCCGAACTCGTCGCTGATGCCGTTGCCACCCATCATGTCGCGGGCCATGCGCGCGATGTCCAAGGCTTTGCCGCAGGAGTTGCGTTTGAGGATAGAGGTGATTTCCACCGCCGCCGTGCCTTCGTCCTTCATGCGACCCAGGCGCAGGCAGCCTTGCAGGCCGAGTGCGATTTCGGTTTGCATGTCAGCCAGCTTTTTCTGGATGAGCTGGTTGGCGGCCAAGGGGCGGCCGAACTGCTTGCGGTCCAGGGTGTACTGGCGGGAACGGGTCCAGCAATCTTCAGCCGCACCCAAAGCCCCCCAGGCAATGCCATAGCGCGCACTGTTCAGGCAAGTGAACGGGCCTTTGAGGCCACGGATCTCGGGGAAGGCGTTTTCTTCGGGTACAAACACGCCGTCCATCACGATCTCGCCGGAGATGCTGGCGCGCAGGCCCACCTTGCCATGGATGGCCGGAGCCGACAGGCCCGCCATGCCTTTTTCCAGCACAAAGCCACGGATGGGGCCGACGGCTCCGGCCTCAGTTACCTCTTTGGCCCAGACCACGAACACGTCGGCGATCGGGCTGTTGCTGATCCACATCTTGCTGCCGCTGAGCTTGTAACCGCCTGCTACCTTTTGGGCGCGGGTCGCCATGCTCTGGGGGTCGGAGCCGTGGTCGGGTTCGGTCAGGCCGAAGCAACCGATCCACTCGCCAGTGGCCAACTTGGGCAGGTACTTCTGGCGCTGAGCCTCGGTGCCGAATTCGAAGATAGGCACCATCACCAACGAGGACTGCACGCTCATCATGCTGCGGTAGCCGCTGTCGACCCGCTCAACTTCGCGGGCAATCAGGCCATAGGCCACGTAGTTCAGGCCGGGGCCGCCGTATTGCTCGGGGATCGTGGGGCCCAAGAGGCCCAACTCACCCATCTCGCGAAAGATCGCGGGATCGGTGCTGCCGTCACGAAAGGCTTGGGTCACGCGGGGCAGCAACTTGTCCTGGCAGTACGCAGCGGCGGCATCGCGCACCATGCGCTCGTCATCAGAGAGTTGGCTATCCAGCAAAAAAGGGTCTTGCCAATTGAAGGCGGCGTGGCTCATGGAGTGCTCCGGCAAATGAAAGGAATGGCGGGATCGTAGCCCCTGCACCCGGCCTGTGCAAGCAAGCGTTTTGCACACAGGCATGCATTAAACTCATTTCTAAATTAAGAAATACCCGATTTTTGACGCTTTGGCGTAGTTGTATTGCGCATGATGCATACCTATGACATAGTGCGCGCCAATTTGGAGAGCAATTCCATGAGCAACACCACGACAACAGCACCCGAGGTGCGCAAGCCGGTCACCATCTTTGGCCCGGATTTCCCGTTCGCGTTTGACGACTGGATCGCCCACCCCGACGGGCTGGGCCAGCTACCCGCACATCGGCTCGGTGAAGAAGTCGCCATCGTCGGTGCCGGCATGGCCGGCATGGTCGCCGCCTACGAACTGATGAAGCTGGGCCTCAAGCCGGTGATTTACGAAGCGTCCAAGATGGGCGGCCGGCTGCGTTCGCAAGTGTTTGAAGGTACGCAGGATGTAGTGGCGGAACTGGGCGGCATGCGCTTTCCAGTCTCGGGCACCGCGTTCTACCACTACGTTCACCTGCTGGGCCTGGAGACCCGAGACTTCCCCAACCCCTTGACGCCCGCTTCGGGCAGCACGGTCATCGACCTGGAGGGCAACACCCACTACGCGCGCAGCCTGCAAGACCTCCCCCCGATCTTTAAAGAGGTGGCGGACGCTTGGGCCGAGGCACTGGAGGACGATGCCCGCTTCAGTGACATGCAAAACGCGATTCGCAACCGGGATGTGCCGGCGCTCAAGCGCATGTGGAATGCACTGGTGCCGCTTTGGGATGACCGTACGTTTTACGACTTCATCGCCAACTCCAAGGCGTTTGCCAAGCTTTCCTTCCATCACCGGGAAATCTTCGGTCAGGTGGGTTTTGGCACCGGCGGTTGGGACTCGGACTTTCCGAATTCCATGCTGGAGATCCTGAGAGTAGTCCTGACCAACTGCGATGACAACCAGCGCCTCATCGTGGGCGGGGCCGACCAGGTGCCTCACGGCCTGTGGCGCCACGCCCCGACCCAACTGGCGCACTGGCCGGCAGGCACTACCTTGCAAAGCCTGCACAGTGGTGCAACCCGTGCGGGTGTAGCCGCTATTGCCCGCGCCGCGGATGGCCGGCTTGCGGTGACTGACTGCTGGGGCGATACGCGCCACTACAACGCGGTGCTGACCACCTGCCAGAGCTGGCTGCTCACCACCCAGATTGCGGTCGAAGAGTCTCTGTTCTCGCACAAGATGTGGATGGCGCTGGACCGCACACGCTATATGCAATCCAGCAAGACCTTTGTCATGGTGGACCGGCCATTCTGGAAAGACAAAGACCCGGAAACCGGTCGCGATGTGATGAGCATGACCCTCACCGACCGGCTGACCCGCGGCACCTATCTGTTTGATAACGGGCCGGACAAACCGGCCGTGATTTGTCTGTCTTATGCCTGGATGGGCGACGCCCTCAAAATGCTGCCGCAGACCCCTGAGAAACGCGTCAAGCTGGCCTTGCAGGCCCTCAAGAAGATCTACCCCAAGGTGGACATTGCCAGCCACATCATCGGCGACCCGATTTGCGTGTCGTGGGAGGCCGACCCTTACTTTCTGGGAGCCTTCAAGGGCGCATTGCCCGGGCACTACCGCTACAACCAGCGCATGTACGCCCACTTCAAGCAAGACGGGTTGCCGCAACAGCAACGCGGCATCTTCATCGCAGGGGATGACGTGTCGTGGACGCCCGCATGGGTAGAGGGCGCGGTACAGACGTCCCTGAACGCGGTGTGGGGCATCGTGCAGCATCTGGGCGGTCACACCCATGCCGCCAACCCCGGCCCCGGCGATGTGTTCGACACCTTGGGGCCGATTGCGCTTCCCGAATGACTGCCATGCGCGCACCTCTGAAATTGGCACTGTGGCAATCTGCCCCCGCTCCGCTGGATGTGCCGGGCAATCTGGAGCGGCTGGAGGCTGCAGCCCACGAGGCCGCCAATGCAAGCGCACAACTCCTGGTGTGCCCGGAGATGTTCATCACAGGTTACGCCATTGGTGCGCCGGCCGTGCAGACCCTGGCCCAAGTGGCGGACGCAACCTGGGCCGATGCTGTGGCCGCCATTGCGCAGCGCCACCAACTGGCGGTGGTGTACGGCTACCCCGAGCGCGGCGCGGACGGCCGCGTGTACAACGCAGCCCAATGGATCGATGCGTCCGGCCGGCGCTGCCTGAACTACCGCAAGGCCTATTTGTTCGGCGAGCTCGACCGCAGCCAGTTTGCCGCCGAGGCGCAAAGCGCCCGGATCTTCGACTTCCATGGCTGGAAAGTTGGCATGCTGATTTGCTACGACGTGGAGTTTCCCGAAGCCACCCGTGCACTCGCGCTTGCAGGCGCAGACCTGATTGTGGTTCCGACGGCCAACATGGCGGACTACGACTTCGTGGCCCGCTCGCTGGTGCCGGTGCGCGCCTATGAGAACCAGCTGTTTGTGGCTTACGCCAACTTCACCGGTCCCGAGGGCGCACTGCAGTACGGTGGCCTGAGTGTGGTGGCCGGGCCCGACGGCGCCACCCTCGCACAAGCCGGTCGCGACGAAGTGCTGGTGTTCGCCACTCTGGACGAGGAGCGACTCACTGCCGCTCGCCAAGCCGCTCAGCATGTTCACGACTTGACGGCTCGCCGCAACCCACCGATTTAGGCCGCCCCATGCGACGAAAAATACCTGCCACCCAAGCCCTGCTGTGTTTCGAAGCTGCGGCTAGGCACGAGAGCTTCACCCGCGCGGCGCAAGAGCTGTCGCTCACCCAAAGCGCTATTTCGCGGCAGATCACCACCCTCGAAGAGTTGGTGGGCATGGCACTGTTCCGCCGCACGCGGCATGGTGTCGCGCTGACCCCTGCGGGCACGCGCTATGCCACGCAGGTCGCATCGTGGCTGCGCGGGCTAGAGCAGGACACTTTGGACCTGATGTCCACCCGCGGCCATGGTGGCGCGGTGCAGTTGGCCAGCGTGCCCACTTTTGCAGCGCGTTGGCTCTTGCCGCGCCTGCCCGACTTTCATGCCAAGCACGCCAACACCGTCGTGCACATTGAGACTCGCACACGCCCGTTTTTGTTTAACGACACGTCGTTCGACGCAGCCATCTTCGCTTGCACCGAATTGCAAATCCGCCATTGGGCAGGCACGCGCTGCTACCGGCTCCTGCAAGAACAGGTAGTTGCCGTGTGCAGCCCGGCCTTGCTGCGGAGCCGCAAGGCCTTGAGTGCGGCAGAAGTGGCGTTGCTGCCGCTGTTGCAGCAGAGCACCCGGCCCGACAGTTGGCAAAGCTGGTTTTCAGCACAAGGCATTGAAGCACCCAACGCATTTGCCGGGCCCCGGTACGAGCAGTTTTCCATGGCCTCGTCGGCAGCTGCCTGCGGCATGGGCGTGGCTTTGGTGCCCCGCTTGTTGATCGAAGCCGAGCTGGCCCGGGGCGAACTCGTACTGGCCCACCCTGCCCCGCTGCCCGGTGAGCGGCATTACTACCTGGTGCTGCCGGAGAACACCGAGGCCGGCCCCGCCGTGGAGCTATTCAGCGAATGGCTCCAGTCGGTGTGCACCACTGACGCGCACTAAGACACAACGAGCGCAAAGCAAGCGCCGCCGGCATGTCTGCACCGCGGCCGACATCGGTGTTCGCCCCAGCGCATCGAGGCGCGATGACACCGCTCCCCAAACTGGGTCGCCATGCACCAGCGTGAGGTCTGGCGCAGCCCAATCGGCCGACAAACGGCAGAATTTATGGTGCAAACCCCTAGTTACAGCGTGGCACGTGGATTGCTAGCATGCATCTCATGACTTGACCAAACGGTCAGTTTTTTAAGGAGTTGCCAGCGTGTCCACCCCCTCTTCTTCTCCCGCCGACGTTCGTGCAGGCCGCCTCGCCACCGAGGAATACGCCAAACGCTTTGCCGACGCCACCCCGCGCTTTACGGCGTCGCAAGCCTTGCTGGAAGCCGAGCGCTGCCTGTATTGCTATGACGCCCCTTGCGCCACTGCCTGCCCCACCAGCATTGATGTGCCGTCGTTCATCAAGCGCATTGCCGATGGCAACCTGCGCGGGTCGGCCCAGACCATTCTGGACAGCAACCCCTTGGGCGGCATGTGCGCCCGCGTCTGCCCCACCGAGAATCTGTGCGAAGCCGTCTGCGTGCGCAACACCCAGGAAGACCGGCCTGTGGCCATCGGCCGCCTGCAGCGCCACGCTGTAGATGCGCTGATGGAAAGCGCCAAGCCCCAGGTCTTTACACGCGCTCCCTCCACCGGCAAAAAGGTGGCTGTGGTGGGCGCAGGGCCTGCAGGCTTGGCCTGTGCCTACACCCTGGCCCGCCAAGGCCATGACGTCGTGGTGTTTGACGCCAAGCCCAAAGCCGGTGGCTTGAACGAATACGGCTTGGCCAGCTACAAAACCCCGGACGACTTTGCCCAGCGCGAAGTCCAGTGGCTGCTGGATATTGGCGGCATCACCATCCAGAACAACTGGAAGCTGGACACCGCGGCGCAACTCGAAGCCCTGCGCAAAGACTATGCGGCCGTGTTCCTCGGCATGGGCCTGTCCACCACCCAGCAACTAGGCGTGCCGGGCGACAGCTTGAGCGGCGTGCAGGATGCGGTGGACTTCATCGCCACCTTGCGCCAGACAGAAGACCTCTCCACCTTGCCGGTAGGCCGCCGTGTGGTGGTCATCGGTGGCGGCATGACTGCGGTGGACGCCGCGGTGCAAAGCAAGCTGCTGGGCGCCGAAGAGGTGCACATCGTTTACCGCCGCGGACAGGAGAGCATGTCCGCATCCACCGCCGAGCAGGAATGGGCCCAGACCAACGGCGTCACCATCCACCACTGGCTGGCTCCGGTCGAAGTGATCGGCGAAGCAGGCCATGCCACCGGCGTGACCTTCGCTCGCCAAGCCATGGTCAACGGAAAGCTGAGCGCTACCGGTGGCACCACCACCCTGGCGGCCGACATGGTGCTCAAGGCCATCGGCCAGAAGCTGGGCAACCCGGTGCTGGCCGAGAGCGGCCTGACCCTGAAGGACGGCCGCATCGCCACCGATGAAGCCGGCACCACCAACTTGAAGGGCGTGTGGGCCGGCGGCGACTGCCGTGCCGGCGGACTGGACCTGACGGTCGAAGCCGTGGAGCACGGCAAGCAATCCGCCCACGCCATTCACGCCTTCATCACCGCCTAACGGGCGCCACGCATTCCGGAGAAACACCATGGCCAATTTAGAAACCACCTTTGCCGGCGTCAAAAGCCCCAACCCCTTCTGGCTCGCCTCTGCACCGCCTACCGACAAGGCCTACAACGTCAACCGCGCCTTCGAGGCGGGCTGGGGCGGCGTCGTCTGGAAGACCCTAGGCGAAGCCGGCCCACCGGTTGTCAACGTGAACGGCCCACGCTACGGCGCGTTGCTGTCCGCTGACCGCCGGCTCAACGGCTTTAACAACATTGAACTGATTACCGACCGCGATCTGGAGCTGAACCTGCGGGAAATCACCGAAGTGAAGCGCAACTGGCAGGAACGCGCCATGATCGTCTCACTCATGGTGCCCTGCCAGGAAGAAAGCTGGAAGGCCATCCTGCCCCGCGTGGAAGACACCGGCGCCGACGCCATTGAGCTCAACTTCGGTTGCCCGCATGGCATGAGCGAACGCGGCATGGGCGCGGCGGTCGGCCAAGTGCCCGAGTACATCCAGATGGTCACCGAGTGGTGCAAGCAGTACAGCAAGCTGCCCGTCATCGTAAAGCTGACTCCCAACATCACCGACATCCGCAACCCCGCGCGTGCAGCCAAGCGTGGTGGCGCCGACGCGGTGAGCCTGATCAACACCATCAACTCCATCATGGGCGTGGACCCCTACACCCTGACCATGTCGCCGAGCACCGGTGGCAAGGGCAGCCACGGGGGCTATTGCGGCCCGGCCGTGAAGCCGATTGCACTGAACATGGTGGCCGAGATCGCCCGTGACCCCGAAACCGCCGGCCTGCCCATCAGCGGTATTGGCGGCATCGGCACCTGGCGCGACGCGCTGGACTTTATTGCCCTGGGCTCCGGTACGGTGCAGGTGTGTACCGCGGCCATGGTGTACGGCTTCAAGATCGTGCAAGAGATGGAAAGCGGTCTGTCGAACTACATGGACGAAATGGGCTTCAAGAGCGTGGGCGAAATCGTGGGCAAAGCGGTGCCTACGGTGTCGGACTGGCGCTACCTGAACCTAAACCACGTGAGCAAGGCTGTCATCAACCAAGACAGCTGTATTCAGTGCGGCCGCTGCCATATTGCCTGCGAAGACACCAGCCACCAAGCCATTACCTTCGAGAAAGACGGCAAGCGCCACTTTGAGGTGAAGGAAGACGAATGCGTGGGCTGCAACCTGTGCGTGACGGTGTGCCCGGTGCCGGACACCATCAGCATGCGCGATCTGGCGGTTGGTGAGATGGACCTGCGCACCGGCAAACCGGTGAGTGGCGTGCACGCCGACTGGACCACCCACCCCAACAACCCCATGCGGGTAGGTGCCTGAACGGACTTGTAAGGGCGGCACTCAGGCATGAAAATCGCTTTTCCCGCCCTGTTTCATTGCGCGACCAGCTATTAATTTAGGAGCAACTATGAGCACTCTGTTTATCCGTGGCGGCACTGTCGTCAATGCCGACCGTGAGTTCAAAGCGGACGTCATCACCCAGGACGGCAAGATCATTGCAGTGGGCGAGAACCTGAGCGCCCCTGCGGGCGCCACGGTGGTGGACGCGGGCGGCCAGTATGTGATGCCCGGTGGCATCGACCCGCACACCCACATGCAGCTGCCTTTCATGGGCACGGTGACCATGGACGACTTTTTCACCGGCACCGCAGCCGGTCTGGCAGGGGGCAACACCACCATCATCGACTTTGTGATTCCAGACCCGCAAGAAAACATTCTGGACGCCTACAAGAAGTGGCGCGGCTGGGCCGAGAAATCAGCGTCTGATTACTCCTTCCACGTCGCCATCACCTGGTGGAGCGAGCAGGTGCGCAAAGACATGGGCACGCTGGTCAATGACGAGGGCGTCAACAGCTTCAAGCACTTCATGGCCTACAAAAACGCCATCATGTGCGACGACGAAACGCTGGTGAACAGCTTCAAGCGTTCCTTGGAACTGGGCGCCATGCCCACCGTGCACGCCGAAAACGGCGAACTGGTCTACCTGCTGCAAAAAACCGTCTCCGAGATGGGCATCAAAGGGCCTGAAGGCCACCCGCTCTCGCGCCCGCCCATGGTGGAGGCTGAAGCCGCCAACCGTGCGATTGCGATTGCCGATGTGCTGAATGTGCCCATCTACGTGGTGCACGTGAGCTGTGTAGAAGCGGCCGAGGCCATTGCCCGCGCCCGCGCCCGCGGCCAGCGCGTGTATGGCGAAGTGCTGGCTGGCCATCTGGTGCTGGACGACAGCGTCTACCGCCACCCCGACTTTGCGACCGCCGCTGCCCACGTGATGAGCCCGCCCTTCCGCGCAGCAGGCAATAGCGAATTCTTGTGGCGCGGCCTGCAAAGCGGCAACCTGCACACCACCGCCACTGACCATTGCACCTTCTGCGCTGCGCAAAAGGCAGCCGGCAAAGACGACTTCACCAAGATCCCCAACGGCTGCGGCGGCGTGGAAGAGCGCTTGGCTGTGATCTGGGACGAAGGCGTGAACACCGGGCGCCTGACTCCGAGCGAGTTCGTGGCGGTCACGTCTGCCAACACGGCCAAGCTGTTCAACATCTACCCGCAAAAGGGCAGCGTGAGCGTGGGAGCCGATGCCGACCTGGTGGTCTGGGACCCGGCAGGCACCAAGACCTTGTCGGTCAAGACGCAGTTCAGCAAGGGCGACTTCAACATTTTCGAAGGTCGTACCGTCAAAGGCATTCCAAGCCACACCGTGAGCCAGGGTGAGCTGGTCTATGTGCAAGGCGACTTGCGCGCCGTGCAGGGCAAGGGCCGCTACATCAAGCGGGCGCCTTTCAGCTCCAACTTCGCCGCCAGCAAACTGCGCGCAGACACCTTGGCCCCCACCGCCGTCAAGCGCTAAAGGAAGCACCATGACTACCGACACCCACATCGACACCGTGCTCGACCTCTCCCGCATCCGCATCAACGGCAAACGCTTGTGGGCCTCGCTGATGGAGCTGGCGCAAATTGGCGCCACGCCAAAAGGTGGCGTGTGCCGCCTGACCTTGACCGACCTCGACAAGCAAGGCCGCGACCTCGTGACCCGCTGGGCGGTGGAGGCGGGCATGACCGTCACCATCGACAAGATCGGCAACGGCTTCATGCGCCGTCCCGGGCGCAACAACAGCCTGCCCCCCATCATGACCGGCAGCCACATCGACACCCAGCCCACCGGCGGCAAGTTTGATGGCAACTACGGCGTATTGGCGGGCATCGAAGTCGTGCGCACCCTGAACGACCTGGGCATCGAAACCGAAGCACCGATCGAGGTGGCCTTTTGGACCAACGAAGAAGGCTCGCGCTTTGTGCCGGTGATGATGGGCTCAGGCGTGTTCGCCAAGGCTTTCACGCTGGAACATGCGTACGCTGCCACCGACACCGAAGGTAAAACCGTCAAGGGGGAGCTGGAGCGCATCGGCTACATCGGCGACCAGGAGCCGGGCGACCACCCGATTGGCGCGTATTTTGAAACGCACATCGAACAAGGCCCGGTACTGGAAGACAACGACGTGACCATCGGCGTGGTCAGCGGCGTGCTGGGCATCCGCTGGTTTGACTGCACCGTCACCGGCATGGAAGCCCACGCCGGCCCCACGCCCATGGCGCTGCGCAAAGACGCGATGCTGGCCGCCACCCGCATCATGCAAGACGTGGTGGCAGCCGCCCACCGCCACCCGCCGCATGGCCGCGGCACCGTGGGCATGGTGCAGGTGTTCCCCAACAGCCGCAACGTGATTCCGGGCCGGGTGAAGTTCAGCATCGACCTGCGCAACAGCACCGATGCGCTGGTTGACCAGATGGCCGACGAGGTGAAAGCCTTTGCCGCCAAAGTGGCGCAAGAGCATGGCGTGGACGTGAAGATTGAAATGGTGTCCAGCTACTCGGCGATTGCTTTTCACGACGACTGCGTGGACGCTGTGGGCCGTGCCGCCAAAAACCTGGGCTACAGCCACATGCCCGCCGTGTCAGGTGCCGGGCACGACGCGGTCTACATGGCCAAACTGGCGCCCAGCGGCATGATCTTCATCCCTTGCAAAGACGGCATCAGCCACAACGAGATTGAAGACGCGAAGCCGGAACACATCACCGCGGGCTGCAATGTGCTGCTGCATGCGATGCTGGAGCGGGCGAAAGTGGTGTAGCGCACAAGCGTGAAACACCCGCAAACGAGGGCTAATTTTGAGGCAAATCGGCCTCTAGCCCAAGTATAGACTGCGCATATTGCTCTTAAATCAGGAGCAAATTCGGTTCTTTATGGGCCTTGCCGATCCGCTGCAGAGTAGCTCGGCTCGACAGGCTGGGGCCTAGAATCGATCAATCGGTGCAGAGGCGCCTTTTTGCCATCCAGATTGACCCCAGCCCATGCCGCCCACCCAGTTCACCTACGAACCACCCGCCAGTAAGCCCAGCCACGTCGTCAAAGAAGAGCAGATCGAACTCGGCTTCATCGGCAAGCTGCAGGGCCTGAAATACGAATACCGCCCAGACATTCGCGACCGCGCGGCACTAGAACGCAACTTCCGCGAGAAGTTTGAGGCGCTGAACCGCGTCAAGCTGTCTGATGGCGAATTTGCTCGCCTGCTTGACGAAGTCGTCTCCCCCGACGTGTTCACCGCCGCCCGTATGCTGCGCGAGCGCAATGCCTTCGTGCGGGAAGACGGCACGCCGCTGAACTACACCCTAGTCAACATCAAAGACTGGTGCAAAAACACCTTTGAGGTGGTAAACCAACTGCGCATCAACACCGACTACAGCCACCACCGGTACGACGTGCTCATCCTCATCAACGGCGTGCCTTGCGTGCAGATCGAGTTAAAGACGTTGGGCATCCACCCCCGCCGCGCCATGGAGCAGATCGTTGACTACAAAAACGACCCCGGCAACGGCTACACCAAGACGCTGCTGTGCTTCCTGCAGCTCTTCATCGTCAGCAACCGCACCAGCACCTATTACTTCGCCAACAACAACGCGCGGCATTTCAGCTTCAATGCCGACGAGCGCTTTTTGCCCATCTATCAGTTTGCGGACGAAGCCAATAACAAGATCGCCCAGCTCGACGACTTTGCCGACAAATTCCTCGCCAAATGCACCCTGGGCGAAACCATCAGCCGCTACATGGTGCTGGTGGCCAGCGAGCAAAAGCTCTTGATGATGCGGCCCTACCAGGTGTATGCAGTCAAACAAATCGTGGACTGCATTCGCCAGAACAGTGGCAACGGCTACATCTGGCACACCACCGGCAGCGGCAAAACGCTCACGTCCTTCAAAGCCTCCACGCTGCTCAAAGACAACCCCGAGGTGGAGAAATGCCTCTTTGTGGTGGACCGCAAAGACCTAGACCGCCAAACCCGAGAAGAATTCAACCGCTTCCAGGAAGGCTGTGTGGAGGAAAACACCAACACCGCCACGCTAGTGCGCCGCCTGCTGTCTGACGACTACGCCGACAAGGTCATCGTCACCACCATCCAGAAGCTGGGCTTGGCGCTGGACGAAAAAAGCAAACGCAACAAACAACAAAAGAAAGACGGCAGGACCACCTACAAGGAGCAGCTTGCACCGCTGGCCGACAAGCGCGTGGTCTTCATCTTTGACGAATGCCACCGCTCCCAGTTTGGCGCTAACCATGACGCCATAAAAGAGTTCTTCCCCAAAGCCCAGCTCTTCGGTTTTACCGGCACACCCATTTTTGAAGCCAATGCCACGGCCAAACAATACGAGGGTGACGAAGGCCAATTCCGCACCACGGAAGACCTGTTCCAAAAGCAGCTGCACGCCTACACCATCACCCATGCCATTGAAGACGCCAACGTACTGCGCTTCCATGTGGACTACTTCAAGCCCGAAGGTAAAAACTCACCCAAGCCGGGCGAGGCCTTGGCCAAGAAGGCGGTCATCGAAGCCATACTGGCCAAGCACGACACCGCCACCGCAGGCCGCCGCTTCAATGCCGTGCTGGCCACCGCCAGCATCAACGAAGCCATTGAGTACCACCGCTTGTTTGATGAACTGCAAAAGGCTAAGCATGAGACCGACCCCAGCTTTGTGCCCCTGAACATCGCCTGCGTGTTCTCGCCCCCGGCGGAGGGCGATGCTGATGTGAAGCAAATTCAGGAAGACCTGCCCCAAGAAAAGCTGGACAACCAGCAAGACCCCGAAGGCAAGAAAGCTGCGCTCAAAGCCATCCTCGCCAGCTACAACGCCCGCTACGGCACCAACCACACCATCAATGAGTTCGACCTGTACTACCAAGACGTACAAAAGCGCATCAAAGACCAGCAGTGGCCCAATGCAGACTACCCGGCTGCCAAGAAGATCGACATCACCATCGTGGTGGACATGCTGCTCACCGGCTTTGACAGCAAATTCCTCAACACTTTGTATGTGGACAAAAACCTCAAGCACCACGGCTTGATACAGGCCTTCTCGCGCACCAACCGCGTGCTCAACGGCAGCAAACCCTACGGCAACGTGCTGGACTTTCGCCAACAGCAAACCAATGTGGACACCGCTATTGCCCTGTTCTCGGGCGAGAAAAAGGGCGAACAGGCTCGCGAAATCTGGCTGGTGGACAAGGCCCCGGTGGTCATCCAAAAGCTGGACGCTGCCGTCACCAAGCTGGCCGACTTCCTGCAAAGCCAGGGCCTGGCCTGCACGCCCGAGGCCGTGCACAGCCTTAAGGGCGACGAAGCCCGCGCTGCCTTCATCAAAAACTTCAAGGAAGTGCAGCGCCTCAAAACTCAGCTAGACCAATACACCGACCTCACCGACGATAACGCGGTAGCCATCGAACACATCCTGCCCGCAGAAAACCTGCAAGGATTTCGCGGTGCCTACCTGGAAACCGCCCAGCGCCTCAAGGCACAACAGGCCCAGCCAGACCAAGGCAGTATGGGTGCTGGTGTCGAGGTGGACCAGCTCGACTTTGAGTTTGTGCTCTTTGCCAGCGCGGTGATCGACTACGACTACATCATGGGCCTCATGTCACGTTACACGCAGGGCACGGGTAAACAGAAGATGACCAAGGATGAGCTGATCGGCTTGATCCTGGCCGATGCGAAGTTCATGAACGAGCGCGACGACATTGCCGCCTATATCAACACCCTGAAGGCAGGCGAAGGCCTGAGCGAGACCGCCATCCGCGAGGGCTACACCAGGTTTAAGAAAGAGAAAGACAGCGCCGAACTGACCGACATTGCCACCCGCCACCAGTTGACCCCCGCCGCCCTGCAAATCTTTGTAGACGGTATCTTGCAGCGCATGATTTTTGATGGCGAGGCGCTGAGCGACCTGATGACCCCGCTGGACTTGGGCTGGAAGGCCCGCGCCCAGGCAGAAACGGCGCTCATGAAAGAGCTGGTGCCGTTGCTGACCAAGCGTGCGCAGGATCGCGAAATTTCTGGGTTGAGCGCGTATGAGCAATAGGGACAAGGCAGCGCTAGTACCGAAGCTGCGGTTTCCGGAGTTTCGTGGGGCGTTGGATTGGAAAGAAACGCGACTAGGCCAACTCGGCGAGCTGGTTTCAGGTCTAACTTACAGCCCGGATGACGTGAGAGAAACTGGACTCTTGGTTTTGCGATCATCCAATGTTCAAAATGGCAAGATCGCTCTCGATGATTGTGTCTACGTAGACCCTGCCACAAAGGGTGCCAACCTATCCCAGGCTAACGACATTTTGATATGCGTTCGAAACGGCTCGGTTGCATTGATAGGAAAAAATGCGCTTATCCCGGAGGGAATGCCGCTATGTACTCATGGCGCGTTTATGACGGTGTTTCGGTCTAAATCGGCCAAATTTGTATTTCAACTTTTTCAATCCGATAAATACCAAAAACAAGTTGCGGGCGATCTTGGTGCCACGATTAACTCGATAAATGGTGGGCAGTTGGTCAAGTACACGTTTGCTGTTCCACAACCGTCGGAACAACAAAAAATCGCCGATTGCCTGAGTTCCTTGGACGAACTGATCGCCGCGCAAGCCCGCAAAGTGGACGCGCTCAAGACCCATAAGAAAGGGCTGATACAGCAACTTTTCCCCCGTGAAGGCGAAACCCAACCGCGTCTGCGGTTTCCTGAGTTTCGGGATACGGGGGAATGGGAGTGGGTTGAACTGGGGGAAAAGGTTGATTTTCTATCCGGCTATCCTTTCGATGGCCCTGATATTTCCCAAGACAGCAGCGGAATCCCCTTGCTTCGCGGCATCAACGTGACGGAAGGCAGAATTCGCCACAACTCTGAGATCGACAGGTATTACATCGGATCGACGGAAGGACTCGAAAAGTACAGACTTCAAGTCAACGATTTGGTAATCGGAATGGACGGGTCGAAGGTAGGTAAGAATTCGGCGTTGGTTTCAGAAACTGATGTGGGTGCTTTGCTTATCCAGCGAGTCGCCCGTTTGAGAGCGAATAAGGTACCGCTAATTCAATTCATTTTTCAGAGAGTGCATTCGCCCTCCTTCCACGCCTATGTGGACCGCATCAATACTAGTTCGGGCATTCCACACATCAGTGCGAAGCAGATCAAAGAGTTCCGCATTTGTTTCCCGTCGGACGAAGAACAACAACGTATCGCCGACTGCCTCACCTCCCTCGACGCCCTTATCACAGCCGCCATCCAAGAGCTCGACACCCTCAAGACCCACAAGAAGGGTTTGATGCAGCAGCTTTTCCCTTCGGCGGAGGCAGCTGAGGCATGAGCAACTTGATTCTTTACACCACCGACGACGACAGGAGCCAGATGCCCGGCTGGGTTAGGTAGAAAAGGACAACCAATGAAAATAGATCAGATCGAAGTTTCGGGCTTCAAAAGTGTGGCCGACCTTCAACTGCTGGGCTTAGAGCCGTTCAGTGTGTTTGCTGGCCCTAACGGCTCTGGCAAAAGCAATTTGATGGATGCGTTGTCCTTCGTCAGTGCTGTCGTTGAGTCCGGGGCGGTCAAGGCTTTGCGCCAGTTTCGTGGCTTTCCGCAGGTTCACAGTTACAAGCTTCGAAAGCGCAATGCACGGACCTTTGGTTTCAGCATCCGTGCAACTTTGGATGGGCGAGCCCTGGCCTATACCCTCAAAGTGCACGACATGGATACGTCCCCCGTGCTGGATGAGTCTCTGGTGGTGAACGGGAAGAAGCTTTTGGAACGAAAGAAAGGGAGTGACCCCGTCATTTCCTCATTCGATAGTGATAAGTCCATCACCATTGAAAAATTGCCACCGGACATGTCGGGGCTGCTGTTCACCCAGGGTGAATTTCCGCTCTACGACTACTTGACCAATGTGGAGGTTTTTCGCTTTGACCCCTTGGGTGCGAAAGAGCCTGATGGCTCCAGCGCTGATACCACCGCATTGCACCCTAACGGGCATAACGTGGCGACGATGCTTGCTTCTCTTGAGAAGGATGAGAATTTCCGCACGCAGGTGATGGAATGGATGAATCTTTTGGTGCCGGGCATGGAGCACGTTCGCGCTGAGCCTGACCGCCTGAGCGGCGGTACGGTGATCAAGTTCAAGGAAGAGGGCACGAAGGCGCACTTTCCTGCGAATCTGATTTCGGATGGAACTATCTACGCGCTGTGCATCATGACGGCGGTGCTCAGCCGCGCTAAACGGCATGGCATCACGTTGATAGAAGAGCCCGAGCGAGGGCTACACCCCAAAGGTATTGAGGCGTTGGTGGACTTGATGCGCCAAAACGCAAGCATTGAGCACCCGGTTTTTGTGACAACGCATAGCGAGTCGTTGGTTCGCGCATCGACGGTGAGTGAGTTGTGGCTGGTTAACAAGTTGGAGGGTAAAACTGTTGCCAAGAATGCAGCTCAAAGTAGTGCTGCATTGGATGGCCTGAATCTGGACACGGCATGGCTCATGAACATGTTTGATGGGGGGCTGCCATGGTGAAAGTGGGGTTCATTGTGGAAGGGGATTCCGAAAAGGTTCTGATCGAGTCCGCCGGATTTAGAAAATGGGCAGGCGATCAGGGTCTCGAAATTTGTAGCCCCGTGATCAACGCCAAAGGCGGTGGAAACCTACTCCCGCACCATATCAAACCCATGTTGGCGCAATTTGCTCGTAGTCAACCTGAGCACATAGTGATATTGACGGATCTGGAGGATGCAGCAGATGTGGAAGCAGTCAAAGCCCGCATCACAACAGAGCACACAAACTTGATTTTTATTGCGGTCAAAGCGCTTGAGGCATGGTTTTTGGCTGATACCGATGCCATGCGCCGTTGGCTAAATGTGCCGGATTTTTTTGAACCCACACCAGAGCAAACTCTTGAAATGCCTTGGGAGCGGTTGAAGGAAGTGGCCAAGGCACACAACTCCAGGGGGCCTGGCAGCAACAAGGTCATTTTTGCGAAAAAGATGTGCAGCTCGGCGCTGCGATACGAACTTGAGCGGGCAGCCGCTCATCCAGCATGCCCCAGCGCCAAAGCTTTCAGGGATGGACTGGTCGAATTGGGTGGAAATAACTCCCCCTTGCAAGGATGAGCGACCTGATTCTTTACACCACCGACGACGGCAAGAGCCAGATTCAACTGCGGGCCGACCTAGGCACTGTGTGGCTGACCCAGTTAGAAATGGCAGAGCTGTTTGACGCCACCAAGCAGAACATCTCCCTGCATCTCAAGAACATCATTGAAGATGGCGAATTGGATGCAAATTCAGTTGTCAAGGAATCCTTGACAACTGCCTCCGACACAAAGAAGTACCGCACCCAGCTCTACAACCTCGACGCCATCTTGGCCGTGGGCTACCGGGTGCGCTCGCCGCGCGGGGTGCAGTTCCGTCGCTGGGCATCCACGGTGCTCAAGGAGTACCTGGTCAAGGGCTTTGTAATGGACGACGAGCGGCTCAAGAACCCGGATGGCCGCCCGGACTACTTTGATGAGATGCTGGCGCGCATCCGGGACATACGAGCCTCGGAAAAGCGCTTCTACCAAAAGGTGCTCGACCTGTTTGCGCTCTCTAGCGACTACGACAAGTCCGATGAGACTACACAGACATTTCTTGCCACGGTGCAAAACCTGCTGCTCTATGCCGTGACGCAAAAGACAGCAGCGGAGCTGATTGTGAGCCGTGCCAACCCTGCAGACGCCCACTTTGGCCTGCTGAGCTGGAAGGGCGCCCAGGTGCGCAAGCAAGACATCGTGGTGGCCAAGAACTACCTGACTGAGGACGAAGTGGACACGCTGAACCGGCTGGTGGTCATCTTCCTGGAGACGGCAGAGCTGCGCGCCAAGCGGCAAGCTATCACCAGCATGAGTTTTTGGCGCGAGAACGTAGGCCAGATTGTTGTGTCCAACGGCTTTCCGCTGTTGAGTGGCGCCGGATCGGTCAGCCACGCCCGCATGGAGCAAAAGCTGGAGCCGCTGTATCTGGACTTTGACCAGCGCCGCAAGGCTGAGGAAGCCCGTGCTGCTGATGCGCAGGATGAGGCTGAGTTGAAGGCGCTGGAAAACACCCTCAAGAACCGTCCAAAACAATAACGAATACAAACAGCGCCTGTGGAGGAAACACTATGGATGAACACCTAAAAGCCTTGCAAACCAGCCTGGAAGCTGGCGCCCAACGCGCAGATGCAGAGGGCATCGAATTTTGGTTTGCCCGAGATTTGCAAACGCCCTTGGGCTATGCCCGTTGGGAGAACTTTCAAACCGCCATCCAGCGTGCCATGCAATCGTGCGAAGCCTCTGGACATGGGGTTTTGGATCATTTTCGTGGCGTCACGAAAATGATCGCCCTTGGAAAAGGCGGTGAAAGGGAAATTGATGATTTCATGCTTACCCGCTATGCCTGCTACCTGATTGCCCAAAACGGCGACTCACGCAAACAGGAAATTGCCTTTGCACAAACCTACTTTGCCGTACAAACCCGCAAGCAAGAGCTGATTGAAGACCGCATGCGCCTGCAAGCGCGCATGGAAGCTCGTGACAGGCTCAAGGAGTCAGAGAAAGCGCTATCGCAAAACATTTACGAACGTGGCGTGGATGATGCCGGTTTTGGTCGTATCCGCTCGCGTGGTGACCAAGCGCTGTTTGGCGGCCACACCACGCTGGCGATGAAAAACAAATACGGCATTGTGGCCAGCCGACCACTGGCTGATTTTTTGCCAACGCTGACGATTGCGGCCAAAAACCTGGCTACCGAAATGACCAACCACAATGTGCAGCAAGACAACTTGCGTGGTGAACCAGCCATCACGCATGAACATGTAAAAAACAACGAGAGCGTACGCGACATGCTGGGGCAGCGAGGTATTCAGCCGGAAAAACTCGCGGCTGAAGAAGACCTGAAGAAGCTGGAGCGCAGGGTCAAAACAGAAGACAAGAAATTGGCAGAGCGCACCAAAACGCTTCCACCGCCGCAGAACGGCAATCAATAAACCATGACAGAACAAAACCAAAAACAACTGGGCAACACCCTTTGGGCTATTGCCGATCAACTGCGCGGGGCCATGGATGCGGATGATTTCCGTGACTACATGTTGTCGTTCCTTTTCCTGCGTTACCTGTCTGACAACTACGAGGCAGCGGCCAAGAAGGAGCTAGGCAGTGACTACCCGCAGGTGGAAAAGAAAGACGACAGCAGTGCGCGCCCCGTACCGCTGGCGCTGTGGTACGCCAACAACCCGGCAGATGTGACGGCGTTTGAAAAGCAAATGCGCCGCAAGGTGCACTACGTGGTCCAGCCCCAGCACTTGTGGAGCAGCATTGCCAATATGGCTCGCACCCAAAGTGATGAGCTACTCAACACGCTGCAAGCAGGCTTTAAGTACATCGAGACTGAATCATTTGAAAGCACCTTCCAGGGCTTGTTTTCTGAAATTGACCTAGGTTCGTCCAAGCTTGGCAAGGGCTACCCAGAGCGCAATGCCAAGCTGTGCGTCATCATCAAAAAGATCGCTGATGGGCTGGCAGAGTTCTCTGACAAGCTGGATACCTTGGGTGATGCGTATGAGTACCTGATTGGCCAGTTTGCCGCTGGCTCGGGCAAGAAGGCGGGCGAGTTTTATACGCCGCAGCAAATCTCCGACATTCTTTCCACCATAGTCACGCTAGATAGCCAAGAGCCCCGCACAGGTGTGAAACAACGGCTGGAAAACGTGATGGACTTTGCGTGCGGCTCAGGCTCGCTGCTGCTGAACGTGCGCAAAAAGACCAAGGAAGCTGGCGGCACCATCGGCAGGATTTACGGGCAAGAGAAGAACATCACCACCTACAACCTAGCGCGCATGAACATGCTGCTACACGGGGTGAAGGACACGGAGTTTGAAATCTTCCACGGTGACACGCTCACCAACGACTGGGACATCCTTCGAGAGCTAAACCCAGCCAAAAAGCCGTCGTTTGACGCCATCGTGGCCAACCCGCCATTTAGCTACCGCTGGGAGCCGACCGAAGCCATGGGCGACGACGTACGCTTCAAAAGCCATGGCTTGGCACCCAAGTCGGCGGCGGACTTTGCCTTTTTGCTGCACGGCTTTCACTTCCTCAAAGACGAGGGCGTGATGGCCATCATCCTGCCCCACGGCGTGTTGTTCCGTGGCGGAGCAGAAGAGCGCATCCGCACCAAGCTGCTGAAGGACGGCCACATCGACACGGTGATTGGTCTACCGTCTAACCTGTTTTATTCCACAGGCATTCCGGTATGCATCTTGGTGCTGAAGAAGTGCAAGAAGCCGGACGACGTGCTGTTCATCAATGCAGCAGCGGACTTTGACAAGGGCAAGCGCCAGAACCAATTGTCAAACGCGCATATTGCCAAGATCATCAAGACCTACCAATTCCGCGAGGAAGAAGCACGCTACTCACGCCGCGTCGGGATGGCCGAGATTGAGAAGAATGAGTTCAACTTGAACATCTCGCGTTACATCAGCACCGCAGTGGGCGAGGCGGAGATTGACCTGGAGGTAACCCACCGCGAGCTGGTGGAGATTGAGAAGGCCATCGCTGCAGCTAAGGACAAGCACAACGGCTTTTTAGAAGAACTCGGACTAAAACTGCTTCCGTAGCAGGGAAAACAAGCTCTAACCCACATATAGACTGCGCATATTGCTCCTAAATCAGGAGCAATATACGTACTGAATGTGCCTCAAGCGGCCGGCGCCTTGAAGGCAAACGCAAAGAACGCCGCGCCACCCAGACACACAAACGCGGCCACATAGTTCCAAGCGAACTTCTCTTTCAATACCAGTACCGCAAAGCCGACGAAGACGGTGAGTGTCACCACCTCTTGCAAAATCTTGAGCTGAAAGCCGGAGAACTCGCCGTAGCCCAATCGGTTGGCCGGCACCGCCAGGCAGTACTCAAAAAAGGCTATACCCCAAGAGACAAGAATCACCCGCCACAGCGGCCAGTCGTGACCGAACTTGAGGTGGCCGTACCAGGCAAACGTCATGAAGATATTGGACGCAACGAGGAGAAGAAAAGTACTCATGCGGCATTGTCTCTGAGGCATAGCAAGCACCCCCGCGCAGACATGTTTTGCGGTTCACGAATATCATGGAATCCATACTCCCCCCATCACCCCGGAACCCCACATGACCGACTCCTCCCCCTACGTGCCGCCCAAGGTTTGGACCTGGGACAAAGACAATGGCGGCGCGTTCGCCAACATCAATCGGCCCATTGCCGGCCCCACGCATGACAAAGAATTGCCGGTGGGCAAGCACCCGCTGCAGCTGTACTCGCTGGGCACCCCCAATGGCGTGAAAGTGACCATCCTGCTCGAAGAGCTGCTGGCGCTGGGCCACACCGGTGCCGAGTACGACGCGTGGTTGATCAACATCCGCGACGGCGACCAGTTCGGCTCCGGCTTTGTGGACGTGAACCCCAACTCCAAGATTCCGGCCTTGCTGGACCGCAGCGGGGCTGAGCCTTTGCGCGTGTTTGAGTCGGGCTCCATCCTGCTGTACCTGGCTGAAAAGTTCGGCGCCTTTGTGCCCAAAGACATTGCGGGCCGCACCGAAACCCTGAACTGGCTCTTCTGGCAGATGGGCAGTGCGCCCTACCTGGGCGGCGGCTTCGGGCACTTTTACGCCTACGCGCCCACCAAGATTGAATACGCGATTGACCGCTTTGCCATGGAAGTGAAGCGCGAGCTCGACGTGCTGGACCGGCGCCTGGCCGACAACGAATACCTGGCGGGCAGCGAGTACACCATTGCCGACATGGCGGTCTTCCCCTGGTACGGCGGGCTGGTCAAAGGCTGGGCCTATGGCGCTGCCGAATTCTTGAGCGTGCACGAATACCAACACGTGCAACGCTGGGCAGACCAGCTCTACGCCCGCCCGGCCGTCAAGCGCGGCCGCATGGTGAACAAGGTGACCGGCGAACCGTCTGAACAAGTGCGCGAGCGCCACAGCGCCAGCGACTTCGACGGCAAGACCTTGGCCTGAAGCCACTGGGGGTGCGCACTTTGGTGTTGAGTTTGCAGATAGGGCGGTGGAGTTTGGCCGGTTCATGAGCCGCCCTACCTGCCCCCACTGTTTACGCCCGCAAGCCACCTGCCTGTGCCATTTGGCTGTGCCCACAGCGAGTGCTTGCGAGCTGCTGATCTTGCAGCACCCGCTGGAAGTGCACCACGCCAAAAACAGCGCGCGCCTGCTGCACCTGAGCGTGCCGGGCAGCCGCTTGGTGGTGGGCGAGGCGTTTGACGAGGTCGCACTGCAGGCCCTGCTGCCCGGGCCGCGCACCACGGTGCTGCTGTACCCGCCCACCGCGTATGAGGGGCATGCGGCACCCGCTCTGCTGGAGCCCGCGCAACTGCAGCACCCCGAGACGCTGCGCTTGGTGGTGCTGGACGCCACCTGGCGCAAGAGCCGCAAGATGCTGCACTTGAGCCCGGGCCTGCAGCGCCTACCCCGCCTCGCCTTGGACGAGGTGCCGGCTGGCCGCTACGCGATCCGCAAGGCGCATGCGCCGGACCAGCTCTCTACCCTGGAGGCCACCTGCGCGGCGTTGGCGCAGCTGGAGCGCAAGGCCGAACACTGGCAACCTCTGCTAGCCGCCTTTGATGCATTCGTGGCCGGGCAGTTGGTTTATAAACAAAAATAGCTGCTAGCGCTCATGGAATGTGCGCTAGCAGCTATTAAATTTGTAGCGTTTAACCCTTGCGGACGAACTTGAAAATCAAAATCCAGAAGACAAGAATCAAAGACGCCACCGGGAACTGCAACTCGGTGGGCATGAAGTAAATCACCATCACCCCGGGTATCCAGACGCACCACATGGCAATCAGCACCGGCAGGTACTGGTGGGCCAGAAAGTCGGCAGAGAACAAATGGCGCAGCGTCTTGCGGGAGAAGCCGCCCTCGCGCCAGGCGAACAGCGCAACGATCACAAAATTGGACACCGGCGAATACACAAACTGGTCAAACAGCATCTTCTTGACCAGCGTGAGCGCATCGCTCTGCTCGCCAAACAGATGCACCTGCACGCCGTACAGCACATCCACCGTGAGGCCGATGCTGCCGAACACCAGCGCGGCGTAGAGCACGTCGCGGGTGGTCTTGCGGGTCCAGGTCTGGCGGCCCAGTGCCACGCTCAAGCCCTCGGGTACCAGCACCGCAAACACCACGTAAGACACGAATGCAAACGCAAGGCCCCACGCCTCTTTCACATCGCCCCAGCGGGCCAGGCCCTGCTGGAAGGCGGGCACGGTGGCGTAGGCCAGCAGCAGCACAGCCAGGCCGCACCACAGCAGCACGCCGGGCAGCGCGTTGGCGCGGATAGCCGCGCGGACTTGTTGCAGGGCAGAGGGTGACTGCAGGGTCGTCATGCGGCGGCAGCGTCCGCCAGCGCCAACTCAGCCATCTTCACCGCGCCTTCAAAGCTGCGAGCTCCACCGATAAACAGGTTCAGGTGGCAAAACACGCTGTCAACCACGCCGTTCACTGCGGCCAACTCGCCATCGCGCAGGCCGGCCCAGCTGGCAGGCAAGTCCATGCGGGCGGTGAACGAGCCGGCTTCGACCGGCACGGTTTTAATCTGGTACTGGTCGCCATCGGAGTCGGGGTAAATCACGAACATCACCTCGGGCATTTCATTCAACACCACATGCGTCCAAGGCATGCCGCCCTCTTGCAGGTGCAGCACCCGGCCGCCCAGCAGGCGCGGCGCCTGGCGCACCGTGTCCATGGCGCGCAGCTGGGCCACCTTTTTGCTGATGGCGTGGTCCAGAAACTTGCGGGTAATCGCAATCGCTTCGCGGAAGCGGGTTTCCAGCAGCTGGGCCTTG
Organism: Rhodoferax potami; assembly: GCF_032193805.1. NCBI lineage: Bacteria > Pseudomonadati > Pseudomonadota > Betaproteobacteria > Burkholderiales > Comamonadaceae > Rhodoferax > Rhodoferax potami. The sequence goes on from NZ_JAVBIK010000001.1 coordinate 1,866,933, forward strand.
GCCGCATGATCCAAGCCCTTTTCTTCGAGCCAATGGGTGTTGAGCTGGGCAATCAGGCTGGAGAGGCCGAAGATGCCGGGCGACACGTCGCCCTGGCCGGTGTCTACGATGTCGAGGTACTGCACCAGCGAGTGGTCGATGGAGCGCACGATCTGCTCGATCGCTGCCGCATCCAGCGCGTGGCCCTGAGCTGTGCACCAGGCCTGCACATAGGCGGTGCCGTACTGGGACCACACCAAGCCCGCGCTGGCATAGCCCACGCCGGGTACGGGGTTGCCATCCACCAGTTGGACCGGGCGGGCGCCATCGAATCCGCGTTGGTGGTGGTCGAAGCGGCCTTTGGCGGCATCCCACACGCCCCCCACATCGACCGCGAAATCAGCCGCGTCGATCAGCTCTTGTTTACGGGTGCGAACCAAGCGGTGCGAGGGAAACACCCCCATCAAAATGCCCACGCCGAATACGTCGTCGGCATGGAAGGTGCCACTGTGGGTGGCGATTACGGTGGTGGAGGTTTCAGTCATCCGCCGATTTTAGGGACTTACCCTGATCGGCGTTGCAGCCAGCCCAAGCCCTCGCGGGTGGCGCCCGGCACCACGCCACGCCGGGGGCGGTATTCGCAGCCCACCCAGCCGTCCCAGCCACACGCGGCCGACACTTCGTCGATCACGTCCAGCAGATACGGGTAATTCAACTCCCCCACGTCGGGCTCGTGACGGCCGGGCACACCGGCAATCTGAAAGTGACCAACGCGCCCGGTGGGCAAGTATTCGCGGATCTTGGTGGCGACATCGCCTTCCATGATCTGGCAGTGGTACAGGTCGAACTGCACTTGCAGGTTGGGCGCCCCCACCGCTTGCACGATGGCGTGGGCCTGGGCCTGTGTTTGCAACAGGTAACCCGGAAAGTCGCGGGTGTTGATCGGCTCCACCAGCACCGCACGGCCCGCCGATGCCGCCTGCGCGCCGGCCCATTGCAAGTTGCGCAGGTAGGTCTCGTGGCAGGCGGCGGGGTCTGCACCGGGCGGCAACACGCCGGCGAGCACGTGAATGCGGGGGCAATCGAGGGCATGGGCATATTCCAGCGCGCGGGCGAAACCGGCTTGGAACTCGGCCTCCCGCCCGGGCAGCGCGGCAATGCCGCGTTCACCGGCATCCCAATCACCGGGCGGTGCATTGAGTAGCACCTGTTGCAGGCCATGGGTTTGCAAGCGCGCCGCCAGCTCTTTGACGGCAAAGGCGTATGGAAACAAGAACTCCACCCCCGTGAAGCCGTCGGCCGCAGCAGCGGCAAATCGGTCCAGAAAGGGGTGCTCGTTGTAGAGCAGCGAAAGGTTGGCGGCAAAGCGGGGCATAGCCGTGAAAGTGTACCGGCCGACTTGGGGATGCCACGGTCACGCCAAGCGGCTAGGATGGCGGCCAGAACAACCTTCTTTTTGACAAGGACAAGACCATGGAATTTTTGAGCGACCCGAACGTCTGGATTGCCTTTGCCATGCTGACAGCACTGGAAATCGTGCTGGGCATTGACAACATCATCTTCATCTCGATTCTGGTCGGGCGCCTGCCACCCCACATGCGGGACAAGGCACGCCGCCTCGGCCTGGGCTTTGCGATGGTGTCGCGCCTGTTGCTGCTGTTTTCGCTGAGCTGGGTCATGGGCCTGACCGAAGACTTGTTCAGCGTGGCCGGCAAGGGCTTCAGCGGGCGCGACCTGGTGTTGCTGGCCGGCGGGCTCTTTTTGCTCTACAAAGCCTCGCACGAGATTTTTGTGGAAGTAGAAGCCCGCGACGAACACGCCCCAGCTGCCACCGAAGACGCTGTCATGAAGGCGGCCGGTACCAAACTGTTCTGGTCCATCATCGGCCAGATTGCCATTATTGATATTGTGTTTTCGCTGGACTCGGTGATCACCGCAGTCGGCATGGTCGACCAGATCAGCGTGATGGTCGCCGCCGTGGTGGTGTCGGTCGGTGTGATGCTGGTGGCGGCCAAGCCGATCGGTGAGTTTGTGGACCGCCACCCGTCGGTCAAGGTGCTGGCCTTGGCGTTCCTAGTCATGGTGGGCATGGCGCTCACCGCAGAAGCGTTTGACCAGGAAATCCCCAAGGGCTATATCTACGCTGCCATGGCTTTCTCGCTGGCGGTAGAAGCCTTGAACATCCGGGCCCGCGGCAAGCGCAAGGCCCAGACGGGTTCTTAAACCTCGACCTGAGCGGCCTCCGGCGTCACGATGGGGCCGGTGCCGCTAAAGCGTTCGAGCAGCAGATAAAGCACCGGCGTGATGAACAAGGTGATGGCCTGCGAAAAAATCAGGCCGCCCACCACTGCCAAGCCCAAGGGCTGACGCAGCTCGGCGCCGGCGCCGATTCCAAGGGCAATCGGCAAAGCCCCCATGAGCGCGGCCAGCGTGGTCATCATGATTGGGCGGAAGCGCAAGATACAAGCCTCGCGAATCGCCTCTGCCGGCGTCATGCCCATATGACGCTGCGCATCGAGCGCAAAGTCGATCATCATGATCGCGTTTTTCTTCACAATCCCGATGAGCAAGACCAAGCCGATAGTAGCAATCAGGGTCAAGTCCTGACCGAAAAACATCAGCGTCGCCAGCGCGCCGGTGGCTGCTGAAGGCAGGCCGGCCAGGATGGTGATGGGGTGGATATAGCTCTCATACAGCACCCCCAGCAAAACGTAAATCACGAGCAGCGCCGCAATGATCAGGATGGCTTGGCTGCCTTGCGAGTTTTTAAACACTGCGGCATCGCCGCCGTAGCTGCTGATGATGGAGCTCGGCATCTGGATGGCCTCGCGGGCTGCATCGATCTTGGCAGTGGCATCGCCCAGCGCGGCACCGGGCGCCAGGTTGAACGACACGGTCACCGCTTGCAGTTGGCCCACGTGGTTGATCGAGGTCGGGCCGACCGAGCGCTCCACAGTAGTAAAGCTGCTCAGGGGCACCAGCCCGCCGTTGCTGGAGCGCACGTAAATGCCGTTGATGGCAGATTCGTCTTGCTTGGCCTCGGGCGCGACTTCCATGATGACCTGGTAGCTGTCGGTCGGCAGGTAAATGGTGGACACCTGGCGCTCACCGAACGCACTGAACAGGGCGGTTCGGATGCTGTCAACCGACACGCCTAGTGAGTTGGCGCGGTCGCGGTCGATTTTGAGTTGCGCTTGCAAACCGCGCAGCTGGGAGTCGCTGGTCACGTCGCGGAACATCGGGTCAGAGCGCAGTTTCTCTTGCAGCTTCTGGGCCCAAGTGCTGAGCTCGTCCGCCCGGATGCTCTGCAAGATGTACTGGTACTGCGCCTTGCTCTGGCGGCCGCCGAGCTGCAAGTTTTGGGTGGGGCGCATGAACACGTTGATCCCGGCCACGCCCCGCAATTTCTTGCGCAGGCCTTCGACCACTTTTTTCATGGGCTCGCGTTCGGACTGAGGTTTGAGCGTCACAAACATGCGACCGGTGTTTTGCGCACCGCCTCCCCCGTTGAATGAGCTGACCACCGCCACGTTCGGATCTTTGCGGATGATTTCAGCCGCCCGCTCTTGCAGGGCCACCATGGCGGTGAACGACGTGTCTTCTGCGGCCTCGGTCGTAACCTGGATTTGACCGATGTCTTCCTCCGGGAAAAATCCTTTCGGGATCACTTGCAACAGCCAGGCAGTGGCAACAAAGGTAGACAGCGCAATGGCCAAAATCACCCAGCGGTGGGCCAACGCCAAGTCCAGCATGCGGGTGTAGCCGGCGAAGGTGGCGTTGAAGGCGCGCTCAAAGCTGCGCACCACGACACCGGGGCGCTTCATGTGCGCCTCATCTTTCAAAAAGCGGCTGGCCAGCATGGGCACCAGGGTCAGCGACACAAACGCCGAGACCACAATCGACAGGCCCACCACCACCGCAAACTCGTGGAACAACAGGCCGATCACGCCGGGCATGAAAAAGATGGGAATGAACACCGCGATCAGCGACACCGAGATCGAAATAATGGTGAAGCCCACTTCGCGCGCACCGCGCAGGGCCGCCTGAAACGCGTTCTCACCCTTTTCCACGTGGCGGATGATGTTCTCCAGCACCACAATGGCATCGTCCACCACCAGGCCGACAGCGAGGGTCAGGCCCAAAAGCGAGATGTTGTCGAGGCTGTAGTTCAGGCCCCAAAGCAATGCCACCGCACCGACCAGCGACACCGGCAGCGACAAGGCTGGAATGACCGTAGCCACAAAACGGCGCAAAAACAAAAAGATCACCAGCACCACCAGAATGATGGTGCCGATCAGCGTGAGCGTGACGTCGTGCAAGGCTTCCCGCACCGACAAAGAGCGGTCGTTCACCGGCGTCATCTTCACCGAGGCCGGCATCTGGGTTTGCAGGGCAGGCAATGCCGCGCGGATGGAGTCCACCACCTGCACCGTATTAGCGCCCGGCTGGCGTTGCACCGCCAGAGTAATCGAGGGCTCGCCATTCAGGGTGGCCCAGCTGCGGAGTGTTTCCAGGCTGTCTTCCACCTTGGCCACATCGCGCAGGCGCACCGGGTTGCCGCCCTTGGTGCTCACAATCAGATCGGCAAATTCGGACGCATTGCGCAGTTGCTTATTGGCCTGGAGCACCAGCGTCTGCTTGGGGCCTTCGAGGGTACCCACCGGTGTATTCACGTTGGCCGCTCTCAGGGCCGCGCTGATTTCATCCAGCCCGATGTTGCGGGCGGCCAGCGCCTGCGGCTGCACCCGCACCCGCACCGCATAGCGCTTGGAGCCGAACACGTTGACCTGCGCCACACCGCTCACGGTAGAGAGGGTCGGCACGATCAGGTGCTCGGCGTAATCCTGCAACTCGGCCGGCGACAGCGAGGGGGACTGCAAAGCCACCAGCAAGACCGGGGCATCCGCAGGGTTCACCTTGCGGTACGACGGCGGGTTGGTCATGTCGGAGGGCAAGGCACGCTGCGCGCGCAGCAAAGCGGCTTGCACGTCGACAGCCGCCGCATCGATATTGCGGGACTCTTCAAACTCCAGCGTGAGCGAGGTACTGCCCAACGTGCTGGTGGAGCTGATGGTTTTGAGACCCGGTACCGTCTGGAATTGTTTTTCGAGCGGCAGCGCCACCGATGTCGCCATGGTCTCCGGGCTCGCACCGGCGAGAGACGCAGAGACATTGATCACCGGCGTGTCGTAACTCGGCAAAGCCGCTACCGGAATGCTGCGAAACCCGATCACCCCCGCCATCACGATGGCGAGGTTGAGTAGCACCGTCATCACCGGACGGCGGATGAAATGTTCAGAGATGTTCATGGTGTGGCGGGCTTGGCTGCATCACTGGCGGCGGGCTTGGCATCCGGGGCTTTGGCGTCTGAGGATTTGGCGTCGCCGTCTTTGGGCTTGCCTTTGCCCTCTGGGCTCTCTTTGGCGCGCTCTACCACCGGCACATTGGGCCGCAGGTTTTGTTTGCCTTCTTGCACCACCGCATCACCGGCTTTGATACCGGTCACTGCGGCGTCGCCCGCTTCGGAATACACCAGCTTGATCGGTTTGAGTACCGCTTTGCCGTCTTCCACCACATACACAATCGTGCCGCGTGCGCCTTGCACGATGGAGGCGACAGGAATCACCACCGCATCGGGGATATTGGCAATGGTTTGCTGCACTTCGGCAAATGCGCCGGGCCAGAGCTTGTTGTCGGCGTTGGCGAACACTGCCTTGGCCTTCACGGCCCCCGAGCTCGCGTCGACGGCGCTGTCCACAAATTGCAACTTGCCTTTGAAGGTGCCGCCGCCATCAGCCAGCGTGGCCTTGACCGAGGCGCCCTCCTTCAGTGCGGCGAGCGCGTCGCTCAGGTTGCGCTGGGGAATGCTGAACTGGATGCCTACCGGGTCCAACTGGGTGATGGTGACCAGACTGGTCACGTTCACCTGCACTGCGCTGCCCACAAAAACATTGACCGCACCGGCACGGCCGGATGCCGGCGCCACGATGCGGGAATACGACAAGGCGACTTTGGCCGCATCCAGCGCGGCCTGGTCGGCCACCACGGTGGCATTCACACTGTCGACCAGCGCTTGGGCGGTATCGACCGATCCTTGGGAAATAAAGTTTTGCGCAAACAACTGCTTAGCGCGCTCAAACTGGCGCTTGGCATCGGCCAGCGACACATTGTCTTTGGCCAACTGCGCGGCGGCCTTGGCCACATTGGCCTCGTCGCTGCGGGCGTCCAGGGTGAACAGCAACTGACCGGCCTTGACGAACTGCCCTTCTTTGAAATGCACACTTTTGATGGTGCTGTTCATCTGGGTGCGTACGTCGACCACATTGAGTGGCACAACGGTGCCACTGGCCTTGAGGGTGACGTTGAGGTCTTTTTTCTGGGCCTTCACGGTAGTCACCGACGCCGGGCCACCGGCCGGTGCGCTGGCTGCGGCACTCGCCGGTGCGGCAGCCGGGCCGGCTGCGCCGGAGGCGGCGGTTGCGGGAGCGGTAGAAGCAGTCTCGGACTTGCCGGAGCAACCCCACATCAACAAGGGCAGGGCGGAGTACGCCAGCACAACTTTGGCACGATGAAATTTCATGGGCAGGGCAACAACAAGGGGGCAGGTTGGAGGGAGAACAGCACAAACGCGGGCGTTCGGCCTTCATTTTTAATCATAGGTTGCTAAGACGCGAACTCACCGGATTAAATCCGACCAGGATGCAAAGCATCTGTAAAGTTTGCGCCCACCACGCAGCGCCCGCCAGTCTATGACTGCTGCGTGGCAAAACCAAGACAGGTTTTCCCTCGCCGCTCCGGGCGATTAACGCGTACGGGCCTTGAAGGTGTCTGCCCAGATCTGCCCTAACCATGGGCCTGCGCTCACGAGCACGATGCCCACCAACACCGGAATCGCACCGACCAGAAAACCGGCCTCAATCGGCTCATCGAGCAACCAGGCACCGAACAACATGCCGAACAAGGGCGTCATGAACGAGAACACGCCCAACCGCGACGCCAGGTAGTGGCGCAACAACCAGAACCAGGCCAGAAAGCTGGCAAACGACACCACCACCGCGTGAAACGCAAGGCTGGCCCACACGCGGGGTGTGAAGTTCACCTGGGCCTGCCCCGACAGCCAGGCAGCGCACAGCAACACCCCGAATGCCATCACTAATTGGTACTGCAAAGTTTTGGAAGGCTGGGCTTTGGCAAGGCTGGAGCAGCGCACCACCACGGTCGTAGCCGCCCAGGCAATAGCAGCGAGCACCCCCAAGAAGTCCCCCCACAAGGTGCTGCCCGTTGCAGCGGCACCGGTGGCAGCCCCATGCCCACGGCCCAGGAAGGTCATGGCAATACCGGCAAAGGCAATCGCGATACCGCTCCACTGCAAACCACTCAGGCGCTCCGCAGGAATCCGCCAGTGCAAACCCAGCGCTGCAAAAATCGGAGCGGTGTACAAAAACACCACCATGTGCGACGCACTGGTGTGGCGCAGGCCCTCGGCCACCAGCAAAAACTCCGTGGCAAAAAACACACCGACCGCCAAGCCCGGCACCAGCGTTCCATCGCGCAGCGACATGGACTCGCCACGCCACCACATCACCAAACCCACCAGCAAGGCGGCCACGCCCGACCGCAGGGCAATTTGCATGACCGGCGCAATATCCGCAGCGGTGGCTTTGAGCACCACCTGCTGCATGCCCCAGGTGGCACACAAGACCATCATCAACAGGACGGCGGACCCATCCACCGGTTTGCGCGTATCCATAACTCTCCCATACCAATCAATCGACCGATTATTCAGCTGACGGCTTTCATTGATATAGTGAAAAGATGACAAGCCATACGCCATAGCGGACAAGCATGCCCATCCTGCGCCCCAAGCTGGACATCCCCCTCACCAGCCCCACCCTGCCGGCACCGGTCATGTTCCGCAGCGCCTATGTGCCGGACCACGGGCTCTACCCCGAGCACCAGCACGCCTGGGGCGAGTTTGTGTATTCCTTCAGCGGCGTGATGGAGGTGAAAGTGCAAGGCCACCATTTCCTGGCGCCGCCGCAGTACGGCATCTGGCTGCCGCCCCACCTAGAGCATGTGGGCCTGAACCGCAAAGCGGCACACCACTGCTCTTTGTATGTGTCTACCGCCTTGTGCCGACCCTTGCCTGCGGAGCCCTGCGCACTCACGGTGAGTCCCTTGGTGCGGGCCATGCTGGAGCACCTGCGCTTGCAGCCAGCCGGCAGTGCGGTGTCAGGGCCTGAAGCCCGCTTGCTCAAAGTGCTGCTCGACCAGCTCACCCTCGCACCGCGGGCAGGCAGCTACCTGCCCGGCTCTGACGATCCGGCGCTGGGCGCCGTGCTGCGGCTGCTGCAAGCTCACCCCGGTGACAACCGCTCGCTCCCCGAGCTGGCCCACGCAGTCCACAGCACAGAGCGCACCCTGATGCGACGTTGCCAGCGCGACTTGGGCATGCCGTTTGCCGAATGGCGCCAGCGCCTGCGGGTGGTGAGGGCCATGCCTCTGTTGGAGGCGGGCCAGACAGTGGAGACGATTGCGCTGGATCTGGGCTACGGCAGTGCCTCGGCCTTCATTGCCATGTTCAAGAAGCTGATGGGCACCACGCCGGATGAGCTCCGCCGCGGCACCCTGAGCGCCGCCTAGAGCGTGGCGGGTGCTCCGCCAAAACGGCTCTCCGCCTGCTTGCGGAATTCCGAGGGCGTCATGCCCTTGAGCTCCAGAAACCGGCGGTTGAAATTGGCTACGTTATTGAAACCCACGTCGTAGCAAATATTGGTGACGTAGCGGTCTGAGGTCATCAGCAGCTGGCAGGCGCGGTTGATGCGCACCCGGTTCACAAAGTCGGTATAGGTATTGCCGGTCGCCCGCCGGAAGAAACGCGAAAAGCGGCTCTCGCTCATGGCCAGCTCAGCGGCCACCTCGGCTGCCGATTGGGAGTGCGATGGGTTCTCGGTGATGCGGTTGACGAGGGTGTTGATCTGGTCGAGCTCGGTGTCGTTTTCGGCACCCCGCATTTGCACGTTGGAGAGCAGGCGGTAGTCCCCCCAGCGGGACAGATCGGTCATGAATTCACAGAACGCGGCCAAGCGCTTGAGCCCGCGCGAACCGCGCACCGCATGCCAGTGCGTTTGCGCCCGGTCCGAGAGGCCAAAAAACTCGATGCCGTGGCGGGCGCGCTCCAACAAGGGCAACACCTCCTGCAGCTCGGGGATGGACTGGCAGGCCTGTGCCAGCGGCTCATGCCGGAACTGGATCACCAAATCGCGCATGGCGACACCTTCGTCGGGCACGTCCAAAGAAATCCAATTGTGCGGCAGGCGGGGCCCGCACAGCACCAAGTGGCCCGGCTCAAATGGGCCGATCCAGTCCCCCACAAACGCCTTGCCGGAGCTCTGGGTGATCAGGTGCAACTCGTATTCATCATGGCAATGCCAACGCGCCAAGGGGGTCGGATAACCGTGACCCAGGCAGCGGATGAATCCGACCTCGTCGGTCGGCTCATAGCCCAGCGACGGGTTGCGGTTGTAGTCAGCCTCCAGCTCCGGAGCCCGGTGCCGACTGACGGGATAGCCCGATAGAGGGTGCGAGTGTGGGGTAGCAGCCATAGCGACTTGAGCAATAAACGGGAGTGCCTCACGTTACCAGCAATTACACCGGCCCTGCACCCAAGTGGTTCTGGACAAACAGCTGCACCCGGGCATAGCCCACCCGCAGCGCATCCAACAAGCGCGGTGTGGAGGCCAGCGGGCCCCACAGCACCGGGTCGGCTGCAAAGGCGGCCACGGGGTCGGCCGCCTCACAGATCGCGTGGGCTGCCGCCGGGTCCATGGCTTGGTCCTGGTAGGTGTAGGCGATCTTGCCCTCATGCCAGCGCTGCAGATAGGCCAGAAAGAGTGCGGGCAACATGATCACACTGGCAATCGACTCGCCGCGCGCCAAGCGCTCACGAATGGTGGGCACGATGAAGCCGGGGATCTTGGAATACCCGTCCATGGCCACACGCTGGTTGGTGTCGCAAATGGCGGGGTTGCCGAAGCGGTCCAACACCACGTCACGGTAAGCGCGCAGATCCAGCGGGCTGGGGTTTTCGGGGGTGTCCAGCACCGGGATGGTGTCGTCGGTCACGTAGTCATACGCGATGCGGCGGATCACCGCATCGTGGGTACCCTCATGGATGTACTGGTAGCCCACCAGAGTGCCGGCCCAGGCGATGCAGCTGTGGGTGGCATTGAGCAAACGGATTTTGGCTTCTTCATAGGCGTCCACCGACTGCACCATCTCCACGCCCACCTGCTCCCAAGCGGGGCGGCCGGCGATGAAGTTGTCTTCAATCACCCACTGGATAAAGCTTTCGCCCATGATGGCAGCTTGGTCGTCCCAGCCGGTAGCGGCCTTGACGCGCTCGGCCACATCGGGCGTGGGGCGCGGGGTGATGCGGTCCACCATCGCGTTAGGGCTGCTGGTGTTTTGCTCCACCCAGGCCTTCAGCGCGGTGTCGCCAAGTGCGTCAATGAACTGCAGCAAGCCAGCCCGCGAGCGCTCGCCGTTGTGGCGCAGGTTGTCGCAATTCATCAGAGTCACGGCACCAGCGCCGCTGTGCATGCGGGCCCGCAAGATGCTGACCAAGCCACCGTAAATGGTGTGGCCGGCGCGGCCTGCCTTGACGGCTTCAAGGTCGGCGCGCAAGTCGGCAAAGGTGGCCCAGTCCAGCTGGTTTTTCGCGTCCAGGTAGTAACCGGCTTCGGTCACGGTGAACGAGATGATGCGGGTGGTGGCCTCAGCGCCTGCTGCGATCAAGGGGGCGAGGTCATCCTGATAAGGAATGACTTTCTGGATCGACTCAATGCGGGTGTAGCTGCGCTCGCCTTGGGGCGTGACGGTTTCCAGCGTGTACGCGCCACCTTGCGCCTGCAGCGCTTCCATGGTGGCTAGCATGTCCGGGCGCAAATTGCCGCCGGTGATGGACCATTCGGTATCGCCACGCTCTCGCAGTTCGTGGATGTAAAGCGCCTGGTGCGCGCGGTGGAACGAGCCTAGTCCGAGGTGAAGAATCGTGGTCATGGTCAGGCGTGAAAAAAATGAATCGGAGGTCGCTTAGAGATCGCTTAGAGATCAAACTGAGTGGGCATCATCACCACGTCGCGGATGGTCATGCCGCGGGGGCGGGTCAGCATGAAGATCACCACGTCAGCGACCTCGGAGGCTTCGAGCAGGCTGCCTTTGGCCTTGGCTTCTGCCAGCTTGTCAGCAGGCCAATCGGATAGCAAAGAGGTAATGACCGGCCCCGGGGAGATAGAGCCGACGCGCAAGCCGTGTTTGAACACCTGGCGGCGCACCGTCTGCACAAAGCAGTCGATAGCCCACTTGGACGACGCATATACAGGCTCCCAGGGGGTAGGAAAGTGCGCTGCGAGTGAGCTGGTCACGATGATGTCGCCAGAACCACGCGCGATCATGTGGGGCAGCACGTTGTGCACGTTCTTCATCACCACATTCACGTTCAGGTTGAGCATGCGGTCGATGGCATCCGGATCGCTGTCGACCAAGTCGCCCCCTACATACAGGCCGGCGTTGGCGTGGAACACATCCAGGCGCCCCTCTAAGGCCAGCACTTGGGTGAGCAGGCTGGCGCACTGGTCGCGGTCCAGCAGGTCCAGCACCAGCGGCACCGCTTGGGAGCCCAGGGTGGCGCAGGCTTTGTCCAGGGCGACACGGTCGCGGTCAATCAGCACCACGCGGGCACCGGCTTGAACCATGGCGCTCGCACTGGCAAAGCCAATGCCCGAGGCGGCACCGGTGACCGCGGCCACTTGGCCTTGAAGGGGCTTCAATGCGTGAGCTGTCATAACAGCGGACATCAGAGTGCGCCCGCGGCCACAACACGGCCGTTGGCATCAAACAAGTGGGCCGCGTCGGCATCGATCTGCACGCCTACGTCAGCTCCTACATGCAGCTCGGTGCGGGTATTCAAGCGGGCCACCAGTTGGGCGCCACTCTGGGTGGTCACGTAGATCAGGGTCTCGGCTCCAAGCGCCTCAATCAGCTCCACCTTGGCTTGTACGGCACCCTGACCGGCCGGCACCAGCGTGATGCTCTCCGGCCGCAGACCGATAGAACCGAGCGCAGGTACCTGCACACCGGCCACGGTAGTCACCGAGGGCAGCTTGGCGGCTTCAACCACGTTCATTTGCGGGGTGCCGATGAACTGGGCCACAAACTGGTTGGCCGGGCGGTCATACAGCTCCAGCGGTGTGCCCACTTGCTCGATGTTGCCGTCGCGCAGCACCACCACGCGGTCAGCCAGCGTCATGGCTTCCACCTGGTCGTGCGTCACATAGATGGTGGTGGCGCCCAGGTCGCGGTGCAGCTTGGCAATCTCGATACGCGTCTGGCCGCGCAGGGCTGCATCGAGGTTGGAAAGCGGCTCGTCAAACAAAAACACCTTGGGGGCCCGCACGATGGCGCGGCCGATAGCTACACGCTGGCGCTGCCCGCCCGACAACTCTTTGGGTGTGCGCTGCAGGTAGTTGGTGAGGTTCAGGATCTTGGCGGCGCGATCCACCTTGTCTTTGATGATGGCGGGGTCCACATTGGCCAGCTTCAAGGCAAAGCTCATGTTCTCAAACACGCTCATGTGTGGGTAGAGCGCATAGCTCTGGAACACCATGGCCAGGTCGCGCTTGCTGGAGGGCTGGTGGGTGATGTCGCGGCCGTCGAGCTGCAAGCTGCCGCCATCGATGGTTTCCAGGCCGGCAATCAGGCGCAAGAGCGTGGACTTGCCGCACCCGGACGGGCCCACAAACACCACGAATTCGCCTTGCTTGATGGCCAAGTCAATGCCCTTGATAACACGGTGTTCGCCGAACAGCTTTTCAACGCCGCTGAGTTGGAGGTAAGACATGAATGAGGTCTCCTGATCTTTATTTGTTACTTGACGGCGCCGAAGGTCAGGCCTTGGACCAATTGCTTCTGGCTGAACCAGCCGAAGACCACGATGGGGCCGATGGCCATGAAAGAGGCAGCCGACAACTTGGCCCAGAACAGGCCCTCCGGGCTGGAGTAGCTGGCAATCAAGGTGGCCAGCGTGCCGGCCTTGGCGGCGCTCAGGTTGAGCGACCAGAAGGCCTCGTTCCAGCTCAGCACCAGGGTCAGCAAACCGGTAGACGCCAGACCACCCATGGTGAGGGGCAGCAGCACGTAGCGGAACTCGCTCCACAGCGTGGCGCCGTCCATGCGGGAGGCCTCCAGAATCTCATTCGGAATCTCCTTCAGGTACGAGTACAGCATCCACACCATGATGGGCAGGTTGGACAACGTGAACACAATCACCAGACCGGTGCGGGTGTCCAACAAGCCACTGGTTTGCGCCATCACATACACCGGCACCAGGGCGCCCACGGCGGGCATCATCTTGGTAGAGAGCATCCACATCAGGATGTCTTTGGTGTACTTGCCCTTGAAGAAGGCCATCGCATAGGCCGCGGGGAAAGCCAGCAGCAAGCCCAGAATGGTGGAGGCCACACTGGTGATCAGCGAGTTCGTGGCGTAGAGCATGTAGTCGCTGCGCTCCTGCACGATCTGAAAGTTCTCCAAGGTCGGGGTGAACAACACCAGCGGCGGCACCGAGATGGCTTGCAGCTCTGTCTTGAAGGCAGTCAGCACCAGCCAGCCCAAGGGGAAAAACAAGAGCAGCGTGACCAACCAGGCCACCACCGTGCGCAGCCAATGCAGCCAGGGGAAAGATTTAGCGTGTGTCATCTGCAACTCACTTATCGAGGTTCTTGCCGACCATGCGGATCAGGAAAACGGCGGCGATATTGGCCAGCACCACGGCAAACAAAGCGCCTGCGGAGGCCACACCGGCATCAAAGTTCAGCAGCGCCTGCTTGAAAATCAGGAAGGCCACGTTGGTGCTCGCATCGCCCGGGCCACCACCGGTGGTGGTGTAGATCTCAGCAAACACGCTGAGCAAAAAGATCATTTCAATCATCACCACCACCGCCACCGAGCGGGCCATGTGGGGCAGGTAGAGGTAGCGCAGTTGCTGCAGGTAGTTGGCGCCGTCCATGCGGGAGGCCTCGAGCTGCTCGCGGTTCATGCTCTGGAGCGAGGTGATGAAAATCAGCGTCGCAAACGGCAGCCATTGCCACGACACGATGATGATCACGCTGAGCAGCGGGAAGTCGGTCAACCAGTCCACCGGCGTGCCGCCGAAGAAGAGCCACACTTGGGCCAGCACCCCGTAAATCGGGTTCATCATCATGTGCTTCCACAGCAAAGCGTTCACCGTGGGCATGACGAAGAAGGGCGAGATCAACAAAATGCGCACCAGCCCGCGGCCGGGGAACGGATCGTCAATCAGCAGCGCAATCAGGCTGCCCAACACCACCGTGATCAGGATCACGCTGCCCAGCAGCAGCAAGGTGTTGAGCACCGCCGTGCCGAACGAAGGGTCGGTCACGAAGTATTCAAAGTTCTCCAAGCCAATGAAGCCGGTCTGGTCGGGCTGCATCAGGTTGTATCGGATGACCGAGAAATAAATGGTCATCACCAGGGGCACGATCATCCATAGAAAGAGGGTGATCACTGCCGGCGCCATGAGTGCGCGGGGGATAAATCGGTTCATGAAGATGTCTCTCAGTGAGAGTGGCCGGTCCACACAGGCGCAGACAGCGGCGGGAAACGCGACATAAAAGGGCGCGCAGGTTCCCCCGCGCGCCTAAAGTCAACCTACCGGAGAGATGCTTACTTGTAGTAGCCAGCCTTCTTCATTTCGCGCTCAGCCGCGACTTGAGAAGCCTTCAGGGCTGCGTCTACCGACTTCTTGCCGGCCAGTGCCGCACTCATTTCCTGACCCACGGTGGCGCCGATGGCCTGGAACTCAGGAATCGCCGCAAACTGCACGCCAACATACGGGCTCTTGGGCAAAGTGCTGTCGTTCGGGTTGGCGGAGTCAATCGCCGCCTTTTCAGCCGCAGCAAACTTGGCTGCCTTCATGAACTCGGCGTTGGCATAGGTGCTCTTGCGGGTACCGGTGGGCACGTGGGCCCAGCCGTTGGTCTTGGCCACCAGCTCGATGTATTCCTTGGAAGTTGCCCAGGTCACGAACTTGGTAGCTGCGTCCACTTTCTTGGAGCCTGCAGGAATCGCCAGTGCCCATGCCCACAACCAGTTGGCACCCTTGGGGGTCACCGCAGTCGGTGCTTGTGCGAAGGCCACCTTGTCAGCCACTTTGGACTGCTTGGGGTCGGTGATGAAAGACGCCGCAATGGTCGCGTCGATCCACATGCCGCACTTGCCTTCGTTGTACAGCGCCAGAATTTCGTTGAAGCTGTTGGCAGACGAGCCGGGGGGGCCGTAGTTCTTGAGCAGGTCGACGTAGAAGTTGATGGAGTCCTTCCAAGGCTTGCTCTCCAACTGGGGTTTCCAGCTGGTGTCAAACCACTGGCCGCCGTTGGTGTTTACCAGTGTGGTCAAGAACGCCATGTTGTCGCCCCAGCCCGGCTTGCCGCGCAGGCAGATGCCGTACACGCCATTCTTGGGGTCATGGATCTTGGCGGCCAAGGCCTTGATGTCGGTCCAGGTGGGCTTGTCTGCCACTTTGATGCCGGCCTTGTCAGCCAGGTCCTTGCGGTACATCAGCATCGAGGATTCGCCGTAGAAAGGCACCGCAAACATCTTGCCGTCCACGCTCAAACCGTTGCGCATGGCGGGCAGGATGTCGTCCGCGTCGTACTTGGCGTCGGTCTTGAGTTCCTGCAGCCAGCCCTTTTTGCCCCAGATCGGGGTTTCGTACATGCCGATGGTCATCACATCAAACTGGCCGCCTTTGGTGGCGATGTCGGTGGTCACGCGCTGGCGCAGCACGCCTTCTTCCAGGGTCACCCACTTGAGCTTGATATCGGGGTTAGCGGTTTCGAAGTTCTTGCTGAGCTTCTGCATTTCGACCATGTGGCCATTGTTCACAGTCGCGACGACCAACTCTGTCTGCGCAAACGCAGCACTGGCTACCAAGCCGAAGGCCAAAGCTAAAGACGCTTTGAGTTTCATGAAACTGTCTCCTGTTGTTAATTTCGGGGGTTCAGCCAATGCCTAGCGTGCATCGACAGGGCTGAATAGTAGAAGTTGGCCCTTGGGGAGGTTGATACTCTGGGCACAAATAACGGTATTTTGATGCAGTGACTCACTAGGGTTTTCCCATACAGATGCGATAACGTATCAGGCTGACGAAATTTTTGCGAACTTCGGGCAGAGAAGCCCGGCCCCCACCGCGGCGCGTGTAACGGGGTACAGTCCCGCCGAAAATGCCCCACAAACCCACCCTAATGATGCTCTGGTTATTTAGAACTGAAGATTCCTTAGTTCCAGTTTTAACGCGGGACTGCGGCACGCTGGTACTCATTGGCGCCATTGCAGCATCCACAGGCCAAGGCTTTGCGCAACAAAGCATCACTCTGCTCAACGTGTCGTATGACCCGACCCGCGAGCTCCATGTCGAGTTCAACCCCGCGTTTGCCAAGTACAGGAAAGCCAAAACCGGCCAGACGGTGACCGTCAAACAAAGCCACGGCGGCTGGGACAAAGCCCACTTCGCCCACGGCGCCAGCTTTGACCGGATCTACGCCAAAAAGTAATGAAATTGGCTGCTAGCGCACTATCTAAATGCGCCAGCAGCTATCAAAATAATAGCGATATTTACTTGCGCGCCAGCCAGACGCCAAACACCGTAAGCCCCATGCCCGCTAGCGCCAAGCCGGTCAGCGTCTCGCCAAACAGGGCCCAAGCCACCAGCGCGGTACAGGGTGGCACCAAGTAAAACAGGCTGGCCACATTGACGGCGCTGCCGCTGCGGATCAGCACATTGAGCAGCGTGACCGCCCCTAGCGACAAGACCAGCACCAACCACGCCAGTGCAAACACAAAGGACCCGGTCCACTCAATGTGCATCGTCTCGGTGGCGGCTGCTGCCAAGCCCGTCAGCACCAGACTGGGAATGAACTGAATCAGCGAGCCGGTGCGCAGATCGAACGAAGGGCAGTAGCGCTTTTGGTACAGCGTGCCAGCCGTGATGGCCAGCAAGGCCACAGCCACCGGAAACAACAAGGTCCACAGCGTAGCCAGCCCCGCACCGGCAGCCACCTTGTGCGCCACCACCAGCGCCACCCCGGCAAAGCCAGCTGCGAGGCCGGCCCATTGCGTGGCGCGCACTTTTTCGCGCAGCAGCCAGCCGGCACCCAGCGCGGTGAGCAAGGGTTGTAGTCCCACCACAATGGCTGCCACACCGGCAGGCAACCCATGGCCGATGGCGACGAACACGCCACCCAGGTACACCGCATGCACCAGCACACCAGTCACGGCAATGTGCCCGCACTCGCGCCATGTGGACGGCCAGGGTGCCCGCGTATGCCACACGACCAGCCCCATCAACACCAGGACCGCGGCGTAGCGCACGGTCAAAAAAGTGAGTGGCTCCACATACGGCAAACCAAACTTGGCCCCGATAAAACCGGTGCTCCACAAGGCCACAAACAAGAGCGGATACAGGGTAGCCAAAGGGGAAGCAGAAGTGGTGGAGCGCGAAGTCATGCACCGATCTTAAAGATTCCGCCCCGACACCCTCTAATGAGGAGCCAAACCGACATCTAGCCCATATGGAATATGCGCATATAGCTCTTAAATTGATAGCAATTTAATGCCTGAAAGGCTTCAGGAAAGAGGACTCTGAACCCTGGACATACCCCATAACCAGCAACTCTTTGGCCCGGGATGCGGCCACATAAAACAGGTTGCGCTCGTCCTGGCTCGTGTTGTCAAAGGTCTTCTTGTTGCAGTCCGGGATGAACACGATACGGAACTCCAAGCCCTTGGCATCCTCGATGGTGGAGAGCCTGAGCTGGCGGTGTGCTGCACTGGGCTTTCTGAGCGTGTGGTCAAACATGTTCATGGCGCCCAAGAAGGCATCAATCGACGTGTATTGGTTGGCAACCTTGCCCAGGCTGTCGAGTGCATAGCGCACCTCTTCAAAGTCCGCCTCAGACACATAGATCTTCTGGCCGATGCGGTTGAAATCCAGCGCGTCCATGAAGTCTTTGATTTTCGAAGCCTCATTGCTGGCCGCAATTTCTAAGGCCGCGTGGATGGAATGCTGGGTCTCAGGATCGGCCGCACCCAGCAAATCCGGGAACACAAACTGCCTGAAGTTGTCTTCCGTGGCCGAATGGATGACCGCATCCGTCGCGTCTTGCGCGTCAAGCACCGAGAGGTTGGCGCCCATGAATTCCCAAACGGCTTGCTTGGCCTCCAGGAGAGCGTGCGCAATGAATTTGCTCTGGTGGTCGACCGCGATCGCCAAGAGCATCCGCACAAATGCAATCTCCGGGCGCTGAAGGAAAGGCCTGAAGCCCACGGTCTGGTAGGTCATTCCTTTCAACAGCAATTCATGCTCAATACCGACCGAAGCGCCCGGATGCCGCAGCAACACCGCAAAGTCGTCGCCCAGGGTGTTGGGGTCGACCTTGTGCTGCTGAATGAGTTGCGTGATCAGGTCTGCATTGGCCTTCGGACCATCGGCCAGCCGCAGGATGGCGTTCGAGGTGTGGCCCGGATCAGTGTTGTATTCCTTTCGGGCGAATAC
Organism: Rhodoferax potami; assembly: GCF_032193805.1. Taxonomy (NCBI): domain Bacteria; kingdom Pseudomonadati; phylum Pseudomonadota; class Betaproteobacteria; order Burkholderiales; family Comamonadaceae; genus Rhodoferax; species Rhodoferax potami. The sequence goes on from NZ_JAVBIK010000001.1 coordinate 1,885,546, forward strand.
CCCCAAGGGACGGGCGATGGCTGGGCCGAATCGCCGCGTCACCGTCAGCGGGAATGCGGTCACCTCACCCAGCTCGCGGCTGAGGTCGGGCCCCAGGAAATACGAGTCCGCCCCGTTCTTGGCATGGATGACCTGATCCCTATCACCCACGCCCAGGAACGTGGCCCCCGGGTTGTGTTCCAGCAAGGCGCGGATGACGGTGAAGATCGCCCAGCCACAGTCGTGCATTTCATCGAGCACGATGGCTTCGATGCCCAGGCTGAGGGGGTGCTTGTCCCACGACCACGGTGCGTTTTCTGACAACAACCACCGCGCCATGTCGTAGGTCGCGTCCCCCGGATACCGGAATGTGACCCGCTCGCCTTCCGGGTTGGCGAAGCCGGTTCTGTCCCGCTCGTACTGGAGAAAAACAGCAAGCGGGGTGTAGTCCGTGCCCAGCTCGGCAGCCACCGCAGGGGTGCACCTGAAATCCTCCCCGTAGCGGGGGACGGCCAAGGTGCCTTTGAGCACCGCAAATTCTTCCATCAGGTGCTCCACCGACAGCGCGCCGGTACCCTGAATTGAAAAGTCGTTGGCAAACCTCTCTTGCGATGCCTCACGGGCACGCAGGACTGCCTGCAGCACATAGGGTCGGACCTGCACTGCCCGCTCAAAGGTTTTAACCGGGTGTGCGCGCACGCCATCCTGAACCTCGGTTTCCACCCGTTTGAGACGGGTGGCACACAACGCATCCACCGTTCCCACACGCACCTTGGACGACACCGCGTCGGCCATACCAATGCGGTAAAACGCCTCTGTATAGGCTCGCACCCCTGGGGTGCTATAGGCCAACGCAACGATCTTGGCGGGGTCCACCCCGCGTTCCACCAGCTTTTGAATACGCATGGCCGCGGTCGTGGTCTTTGCCGACCCGGCGTTGGCTTCAATGAGGATGCGTGGTGCGACTGTGTTGATGATGTCGATCTGCTCTTTGCTTGGAACTAACAAAATCCAACTCCCTTGATGTGTCGCAGCATCGGCAAATGGTAGCGCCATGGCGCTAGGCGACGCGCCCTTGCCGGCAGAAGGCGCGCCGGGACGCGCTACAGTCCTGCCAATCCGCAGGACACGCATGAACTGGTTTACCGCTCTCTCCACCCGTCTCTTTCGCCCCAAACCCCGCACCGCCGAACAGCGTGCGCGCGACCTGCTGCGCGCCGTGGATGCGGGTGGCCTGCCGCTGAATGTGGCGGTGGTGAACCACATTGCCCGCGAGCTGGGTCTGGATGTGTCGCGCAAGGCGCGCATGCCCGAGACGATTGAGCGCATCCGCAAAGTCATGGCGGGGCGCTAAAGCCATGCTCAAACTCGGATTCAACTTTCTGGTGGTGGTGTTGCTGGTGCTGGTGGTGGTGTTCACCTGGCGCACCAAGCGGCGCGAAAAGTGGGAGCGTGCCGGCCAGTGCTACAGCTGCGGCGCGGTGCCCCACACCACCGACAAGCATGGCCGCATCTGCAACGACTGTGTGCAGACCCGCACCATCCAGCGCTGGCTGGGCGGCTTCATGGCCCTGGTGATCGCGGCGATTGCCGCTTGGGTGCACTGGCCGGCATGACCCCTGTGGCTGCACAGCGGGTAAATCCCCCGCCAGCACCCGGTCAAACTATTCAAACGGCTTTCGTGGCCAGCAAACCGACCGACTGCCGGTGCACATGGCGCCAAAGCAACACACCAGAGCCTACACCGCACGCGCACAGCACCCACCACAAGCCGGCCTCAGGCCCGTGAGGTGAACGATCCAAGACCGCACCAACAAGCATATTGCCGATCAGGGAGATCAGGCCTCCGACGCCGGCCAGAAGACCGTAGTAGCGGGCTCGACTGACCGAAGGGGCGTAACGCGCCACCTCACTGTTAATCAACGGATAAACCAGCACAGAACCTGCACTGAATAGCAACGCGAACACCATGCTCACCATAGCCAGCCTTCCCGGTTCGAGAACGAGCAGGCTCCCGTATGCCGAACCCATCAACATGAGGCCCATGCCCATGGCTCGGGCAGTGCCCAGCAGCGGCGCGAGGTAGCGGCTCGCAGGCCATTGAAGAGCAATGCTGAAAACAGCGGTCAAAGTAAAGATATGAGTCACCGGTGCAGTACCCGTCTGTTGTGCCTGCAAATGGGCCGGTACCGCCAGATAGAGCTGCTGAAACAAAATGGAATAGCCCCCCGACCACAGGCTGAACAACCAAAAAGTACGGTGCCGTAGCAAACCCCGCCAAGCCCCGGCTTGTGGGTCCGGAGGCACATCGGCTTGTTTGGCAGATCCAGACAATGTGGTCTCCACCGGCAGCAGCCTCCATTGCACCAGCATGAATATGCCAAAAAGTCCGCCCGCTACCAGGGCCGTAGTGCGAAACCCATGCGTTCCTGCCCACAAGCCCACCAAAGGCCCCAGCAGCATGCCCGCCTGACTCATCCAGTGGTGCCACACAAAGACCTGCCTGCGCCGAGTTTCGTCGGGGTGCAGGAGGGAGAGATAGGCCTGTGAAGAGGGCGTGAACAACGCCCCCGCCAGCCCTGTGAATGCTGCTCCGAGTAGCAGCCCATACAAATTCAAGCTATGCCCCAGCATCAAAAAGCCCGCTGCGCGCAAGGCGCACCCCCAGATGATGGTCGGGCGGTAACCCCACAGGTCACCCAGCCAGCCCCCCATCAGGAATAGGCCCTGTTGGCTTAGAACACGGATGCCAAGCACCAGCCCGATGGAGGCGGCCTGCATGGCCAAATCCGCTTGCATGTAGCTAAACAGATAGGGCAACACCATGTAGAAACCGAGATTGAAAGCAAATGCGTTGCCAATCAGCACACGCGTCGCGGCCTCGCGGGAGACGCCGGCTGTGTGCCCCGGCTGCACCGGGGCGGAAACGCGCTCAATGGAGCGATTCATGCAGCAAGACGTGTCCAGGCGGCAGGCGCCAAGGCTTCGGTGTCCACCGGCCCTGCAGTAGCCTGCCGCAGGGGCCGGATGTAGGGGGTCCCGTCATCGTCCAATCGGATGTTGACGGGCACGTCATAGAGGTCCCGAATCAGCTTGAGGTGTCAGGGTTTTCTGTGGACTTCCACAGGCCAGCAGGCGCCCGCCGCTCAGGGCCAGAATAATGTCAGCAAATTGCGCCGTGAGGTTGAGGTCATGCAACACCATGATCGTGATCCAGCCTCGCTCACGCGTGAGCGCACGCGCCTGCTCCAGGAGCACCATCTGGTGTTTCAGATCCAGCGCACTGACGGGCTCATCCAAGAGCATGACGCGCGGATTGCGCAACAACACCTGGGCAAAGAGGCAAAGCTGACGTTGGCCCCCGCTGACCGCATGAATCGGGCGGTGAGCGAGGTGCAATAGGCCCACGGAGTCCAACGCCTGCAGGGCCTGCGTAAGTTGCGAGTCGCTCACGCGCATGCCCAAACGGTCCATTTGCCCCATCAGCACCACTTCCAGCACGCTGAGGTCAGCTGCAATGTGCGAATCCTGCGGCATGTACCCGAAAAGATGCCGCCATGTACTGCCCTTGCAGCTGGCTTGGTTTATGCCGTCAAACCAGACCTCGCCACCGGCGGGCTTGTTCTCGCCGAAGACAGTGCGCAACAGGGTGGACTTACCGGTGCCATTGGGTCCGATGATGGCGTGGACCCTGCCCGGTTCAAAACGGGTGCTCACGCCGTTCAACAACACCTGCTCACCGGCAGCGAGATGCAAGTTACGGATCTCAAGCATGGCGGCCGCGCTTTCCCAAAATAAGCCAGAAAAAGAAAGGGACTCCGATGATGGCGGTCACGATACCGATCGGAAACAACGCGCCTGGCACCAGCGTCTTGGACAACACTGACGCCGTGGACAGCAGAAAACCTCCACTGAGCATGGACAGCGGTATAAAAAATCGCTGGTCTTCGCCCACCAGCATGCGCGCAATGTGCGGCGCCACCAACCCTATGAACCCGATCACGCCCACGAAGCTAATGGCGGTTGAGGTCATCAGCGCAACCAGTACCAATGTTTTGACACGGAGCCGAGTGACATCGACGCCCAGACTGCGCGCACGGGCTTCTCCTAGGCGCAGTGCGGTGAGCTTCCAAGCGTCCTGGAACAGCAGTGCACAACACACCAAGGTCACTGCGGACGTCATCAACAGGGTGGTCCAGGTGGTTTTGTTCAAGCTTCCAAAGAGCCAAAACAAGATTTGCTGACTCAGTTCAGGAGACGACAGAAACTGCAGTAACGACAACAAAGACTGGAACAAGAACAACAAGGCAATGCCGGCCAAGATCAGCGTCTGCGAACTGACATGGCGCATCAGTGCCAGCCCGAGGAGCACGCTCGCACAGACCATACACATGACGAAAGCGCCCAAGGGAATAGCCACCAGAGACGGCAGCCCGAAACCGCCAAAATACAGGCTGAGGGCCGCCCCTAGGCCTGCGGCCGCTGCCATGCCTAACGTGAAGGGGCTGGCCATGGGGTTGTCCAGCAATGTTTGCATCTCTGCGCCACCGACACCCAACGCCGCACCAACCACTAAGGCCATCAGGGCAATAGGCAAGCGCATGTCCAGAACAATGGCCCGTGCAGTGGGATCAGCTAGAGCCGGGTCCAGCAAAGTGGCTGTGACATCGGCCAGGCTCAGCATGGAAGGACCAGTCGCAATGTCCAGCACCAGACTCGCGCAAATCAGCACACCGAAGCCCAGCAAATACAGCCAGCGGGAGCCCTCGCGTTTGCGCTGGCCGGCCAGCGCCTGTTCAACGGTATAGCTCGCGTTCACTTGCGATCCAAATGAACCATGAAGCTGCCGCGCGGCTGGATAGGCAGATAGCGTGCATAAAACCCGTGGTAAGTGCCCTCAGGGTTCAGGTCCTTGAAAAGCCCCGGGTACATGGCTTTGGCCATGTATTGCATCATGGCGAGATCCAGAATGCTTCGAGTGGCACCGTGATAGACGCCGTAGACCTTCTGGTGTTTCACCGCGTTGACGCCGCTCCAGCCACTGCGCTGAGTGAAACCCTTCAGACGCTGCAGTGACTGCTGTGTGTCGATCTCAAAACCCATCTGCATGGCAGCTGGATTAGTGACACTTTCGTAGCCAGCAATGAACACCACATCAGGGTTAGCGCTTAGAAATTTTTCAGGGCTGATGTTTCCCCAGTTCTTGATGAAAGGCTCTGCAATATTGCGCCCCCCTACTTGGGCGGCCATGGCACCCCACATGTTTTTGCCATAGGTATAGCTATATTCAGCTGGCCCTTTGTCACCCAACTCAATGTAAATGCCGGGCGCCGGTAGTTTGGCTTTAGCAAGCCGCTGCTGGATCAGTTCCACGCCGTTGCTGTAGTCCCGGGCAATTTGCTCTGCACGGGCAGTTTCCCCGGTAATACGGCCGAGTACCCGGACACTACTCACGTGGCGCTCCACCGTCTGTGAATTAAAGTCGACCACCACTACAGGAATGTTTGCAGCCTCCAAACGGGCCAACTCGCTGCCAAGGGTTTGGTACTGCCAATCAGCCAACACCACTACCGACGGCTTTGATGCCAACACCTTTTCGATGGAAAAGGTTTGGTCCTGCACACTGCCGACATCCGTGACCTTAAGCAACTGGGGTTTCTTTTCGGCATATTGCTTCCACACTACGGGGCGGGACTTCACAAACCATCCCAGCGAAGCGCCTGCCAGGCGATCGAAAGAACCATCACCCCCTACTGCGAAGTAGTCCTCGATATAAAAGCCCAGCATGACACGCTTGGCCGGTACATCGACTGTGACCTGGCGTCCGAGGACGTCTTGCACCACCGCAGGGGCTGCGCCAGCTTGACTGATAGCTCCCATCCACAAGGCGCAGGCGGCCAAACCTGAAAAGATCAAATGGCGTGCGGGTGATTTCATCTGTGTGTTTCCATTCCGTCGAAAGTGGGCCCTCTCAGGGGTAGGCGGGGAGCAGGGCACTGAACCAGTAGAGTCGACAAGATGTGCGAAGTCGCAGACTACGTCGACTGCCATTGCAAATTTAAATGAGAGTGATTCGTATTGTATTGCCAAATGAAAGACATGAAAGGGCTTAGACAGTAGCGCTTGGGACTTCAGCCCGAACGGCATATCATCCGTCCATGCGTGCTGTCCTCCTCATCCTGTTGATCGCCCTGGCGCCTCTGCGCGGCATGGCCAATGAGCTGATGGCGACCCGCATGGCCGCTGCGCTGACGGCCAGCATGGCAACCAACGCACACCACGGCACACCGGCTGCTGCGCAAGCAGGTGGCCACCACTGCGACGACATGGCCGCCAGCGCCATGCCCGAGCACATGGCCACCACAGCAGAGGCCGCATCCACGCACCACGCCAGCCCGTCCGCCGCCATGGCATCGCACGATGGCTGCGAGAACTGCGCCCTGTGCCAGATGTGTGCCGCTACCGCCATGCCGGCTGATTTGCAGGTCGCGCTGCCGGTATTCGGCCCGCAAATGCCCACGCCGGCGCACGCCGACCGCTTTGCCAGCGCCGCTGCGGCATTGGCCCAAAAACCACCCATTTCCTGATTCCAAGGCCCGTAGTGGGTCTCTAGTCCGCCCACCGGTTGCCCCGCGCAGCCTGCGGGCGGGGTGTTTTCACCTTGAATCAGGAAATCAACCATGTTCTCTTTTCGTTCGCTACGGCGGGCCGCCTGCGCTACTGGCTTGGGCTCCGCCCTTGTGCTGGTGGCCCACGCGCAGGCCCAGCCCGCAGTCCACACCCTGACTGAGCCTGCACGCACGCTGCAAACCAGTGACGCCGCCAGCCCCGTGCCCGCGCTGCCCTACCGCTCGGTGTTTGCCGACCTGCCCAAAGGCGTCGAAGAAGGCAGCGGCGATTGGAAGGCTGCCAACAAGGCGGTCGGGCAGTTCCCGCGTGGCCATATCGACCTGCTGCAGTGGGAAAAAGCCCGTGCCGCCAAACCGAAGGAGCAGCCATGAGCCCCATCCACCTGCCGCTGCGCGCGCTGCCTTTGGCCTTTGCGTTGCTGTTCACCCAAGCCCACGCCGCGCCACTGGATGGCGGCGTGCAAGGCCTGCAAGCCGAGGTGCAAAGCCGCCTGGGCGCCCTGCTGGGCCCGGCGGCCGCGCCATTGCGCATCGCCAGCCCGACCTTTGCAGACGCCGATGAGCTGACCAAGCTGCTCCAAGCCCCGCTGGATGGGCCTGCTGCGATGCGCATCGCCCTTCTCCACAACCCCGAGTTGCAGATGGCGCTGGGCGCGGAGGGCAGCAACATCACCGACATGCAAAGCACCGGCTTTCCGCCACGGCTGCGCGCCCGCGACGAAGCCACCCGCTTGGCCCTGCGCGCCTACAAGGCGTGGGTAAACGCGGTGGCCGCAGAACGCAGCGCCCAGCTGCTGCGCGAGGCCAAGACCACGGCCGAAACCGCCGACGAACTCACCCGTCGCATGGTGCGCGCCGGCAATGTGAGCCGCCTGACCCAAGCCCAAAGCCAGGCCACGCTGTCAGACGCCGCGGTGGCGCTGGCGCGGGGCGAGCAAGCGGCATTTGCTGCGCGCGAGCAGCTCATCCGGGTGCTGGGCCTGTGGGGTGCGCAAACCGGCTTTACCCTGGCGACCGCCCTGCCCTCATTACCCGCCAGCCCCACTGACACCACTGATCTGGAAGCTCGCGCCCTTGCCGCCCGCAGCAGCCTGCAAGCCGAGCGCCTGAGTTGGCAGCGCAAACAAGCTACTCACGTGCCATCCAGCGTAGATGAGCGCTGGGACGCGCTGGGCGACGCGGCCAAAGTGCGCGCGCAAGCCGTGCAGGTACGCAGCGAAGCGAGCGAAGCTGCCTTCAACCTGCGCACCCAGTGGGACATAGCCCACCACCTGCAAACCGAAGTGGTGCCACTGCGCCAGTTCATCCACGACGAGCTGACCCTGCGCTACAACGGCATGCTGACCAGCGTGTTTGAGGTCATGGCCGACAGCCGCACCCGCACGCTCAGCGGTCTGGCCGCTGCGGAAGCGCTGCGCGACTACTGGCTGGCGTTTGCCGATGTGCAGGCGGTGCTGGCCGGTGTGTCGCCCGAAGGCAGCGCACCCGCCCGCACCGGTGCCGCAGTCGGCCCCGACGCCAAAGCGGCGCATTGAGCGCCTCGCCCCCATTCAAGGATCTGTATGAACCGACGTAACTTTTTCAACGGTGCAGCAGCCACCGCCATGGGAGCGGTAGCTGCCGCCTCGGTGAGCCGCGTGGCCATGGCCGCCCTGCCTGAGCCGGTGCTGCAAACATCGCCCGCCACCATGCCGCCCCTGGTGCCCGGCACCGGCCGGCCCTACAACCCGGTTGTCACCCTCAACGGTTGGACCCTGCCCTGGCGCATGAACCAGGGCGTGAAGGAATTCCATCTGGTGGCCGAGCCGGTCGTGCGCGAGATGGCGCCCGGCTTCAAAGCCCATATGTGGGGCTACAACGGCCAGAGCCCCGGCCCCACCATCGAGGTGGTAGAGGGCGACCGCGTGCGCGTGTTTGTGACCAACAAATTGCCCGAGCACACCAGCGTGCACTGGCACGGCCAGCGCCTGCCCAACGGCATGGACGGCGTGTCGGGCCTGAACCAAGCGCCGATACCCGTAGGCAAGACCTTTGTGTATGAGTTTGTGGCGCGCCGCCCCGGCACCTTTATGTACCACCCGCATGCGGACGAGATGACGCAAATGGCCATGGGCATGATGGGCTTCTGGGTCACCCACCCCAAGACCAAAAACCCACTCATCAGCGAGGTGGACCGGGACTTTTGCTTTCTGCTCAATGCCTACGACATTGACCCCGGCAGCATGACCCCCAAAATCATGACCATGCTGGACTTCAACCTCTGGAGCTGGAACAGCCGCATATTCCCCGGCATCGACACACTCAACGTGCGCAAGATGGACAAGGTGCGTATCCGGGTGGGCAACCTCACCATGACCAACCACCCCATCCACCTGCACGGCCACGAATTTATGGTGACCGGTAGCGACGGCGGGCCCTGGCCGCTGGCTGCTCGGGTGCCTGAGATCACCACCGACATCGCGGTGGGGCAGATGCGGCAGTTTGAGTTTCTGGCCGACGAAGAAGGCGACTGGGCCTTCCACTGCCACAAGAGCCACCACACCATGAACGCCATGGGCCACAACGTGCCCACCATGATCGGCGTGGACCACCGCGGGCTGGTGGGACAACTACAAAAAGCCATGCCCGACTACATGGTGATGGGCGAGCGCGGCATGGCCGACATGGGCGAAATGGAAATGGCCCTGCCCGACAACACCGCCCCCATGATGACGGGCAGCGGCCCCTATGGCGGGGTGGAGATGGGCGGCATGTTCAGCATTCTCAAGGTGCGCAAAGACCAGAAGCCGGGGGATTACAAAGACCCAGGCTGGTACCAGCAGCCCCCCGGCACCCGCGCCTTTGAGTGGACCGGCGCCCTGCCCGAACCCGCACGCTTTCAGGCCGAAGGCAAGGGCAGCATGCCGCTGGCCCAGCCGCCCCATCACGACACCCAGGTCCAGGTGCGCAAGCCCATGGGCACCATGAACCACTGAGCCTTTTTCACTTCAAACAACGAGTACACATCATGAAAAACACTATCAAACTCATAGCTGCTTGCGCAATATTGGCGAGCGCTACCAGCTCTTTTGCTGCTGGAAGCCATGCCGGAGGCCACGGTACCGAGGCCATCGGCAAGCCCGGTGTCGCCGCCAAGGTGAGCCGCACGGTGCAAATCGACATGACCGACAACATGCGCTTCACGCCCTCCACTGTCACGGTGCGCAAAGGCGAGACAGTGCGCTTTGTCGTTAAAAACTCCGGGCAGCTCAAACACGAGTTCAACCTCGGTACCGAGAAGGACCTGAAAGAGCATTACGAAATGATGAAGAAGTTCCCGGAGATGGAACACGACGAACCCAACATCGCCAGCGTGGCGCCCGGCAAAACGGGTGAAGTGATCTGGCAGTTCACCAAGGCGGGTACTGTGAACTTTGCCTGCCTGCACCCCGGCCACTACGAGGCCGGCATGAAAGGCGCTGTGAAAGTGGGGGCCGGCAAATGATGCGCACACGCCGAACCGTGCTCGCTTCAATCGGCGCCCTGTTGGCTGTACCCGTGAGGGCTGCCAAGCCACCGGCAACCCCCATGGAGGTCTGGAAAGACCCCAACTGCGGCTGCTGCAAAGACTGGGTGAAACACCTGGAGCAAGCCGGCTTTACCGTGCGGGTGTACGACATCGGCAACGAAGCCAAGCGCGCCGCGCTCGGCATGCCGCAGGCCTTGGGCTCTTGCCACACCGGCGTGGTCGGTGGCTATGCCATTGAGGGCCATGTGCCGGCCAAAGACATCCAACGCCTGCTGCGCGAGAAGCCCAAGGCGCTGGGTCTGTCAGTGCCGGGCATGCCCATCGGTTCGCCGGGGATGGACGGCGCGATCTACAAGGGCCGCAAAGACCCGTTCGATGTGCTGCTGGTGGCCGCCAATGGCAACAGCACTGTGTTCCAGAGTTACCGCTGAAAGGACTGCACCATGACTTTCTCTCAACTGGCACACCGGGCCGGAATCACCCTTGCCGCGCTGGTGTGCGCGACTTCCGTGTTTGCCCAAGCAACCGCCGGGCTGGCCCAGGGCGAGATCCGCAAGGTCGACAAAGCGGCGGCCAAGATCACCATCAAGCATGGCGACATCCCTTCCATCGAGATGCCGCCGATGACCATGGTGTTCGGCGTCAAAGACGCGGCTTTGCTGGATAACGCCAAGGCGGGTGACAAAATCCGCTTCGATGCTGTCCTGGAGGGCGGCAAGTACATCGTCACCCGACTCGAAGCCGACCGATAAGACCCCATGAAGCTTCTACTGCACCGCCTCACCCCCCGTGGCATCAGCGCCGCCTTGCTGGCGGCTCTGCTCTTCGGGGCCGGCACGCCGCTGGCCAAATGGCTGATGGGCGATGTGCAGCCCTGGATGCTGGCGGGCTTGCTCTATCTAGGCTCCGGGTTGGGCTTGGGCCTGTTCCGCAGGCTCAGTGGTGCGGCACCGGTGCAACTCGCCCCCGGCGAGTGGCGCTGGCTGCTGGGTGCGATTGCTAGCGGGGGAGTGGTGGGCCCGGTGTTGCTGATGGTGGGCTTGAGCGGCATGCCGGCGTCCGGCGCGTCGCTATTGCTCAATGCCGAAGGTGTGTTTACCGCCGTGCTGGCATGGGTGGCTTTCCGCGAGAACGTGGACCGGCGCATTGCACTCGGCATGGCCGCCATTGCCGCCGGTGCGCTGGTGCTGAGCTGGCCTTCGCAGCCCGGGTTTGCGGGTGCGTGGCCGGCGCTGTGCATTTTGGGGGCCTGCCTGGCCTGGGCGCTGGACAACAACTTCACGCGCAAGGTGTCGCTGCACGATGCGAGCTGGATTGCCTGCGTCAAAGGTCTGGTGGCGGGCAGTGTGAATTTGCTGCTCGCGCTCTTGTTGGGCAACGCGTTGCCAGCGTTACCGGCACTCGGCGGCGCCATGCTGGTGGGACTGCTGGCCTACGGCGTGAGCCTGGTGCTGTTTGTAGTGGGCCTGCGGGAGCTGGGCACAGCGCGCACTGGTGCGTATTTTTCGCTGGCACCGTTCTTTGGTGCGGCGCTGGGTCTGGCCTATGGCGAGCCGCTGACCTGGCAGCTCGCAGTGGCGGCTGCGCTCATGGGCCTCGGGCTGTGGCTGCACCTGACCGAACACCATGCCCACCCCCATGTGCATGAAGCCATGGACCACAGCCATCCTCACAGCCACGACCTGCACCACCAGCACGATCACCCCGACCAACCCGGGCTGGTGCTCGCCCCGGGCGAGGTGCACACCCATGCACACCACCACGCGCCGCTGCATCACAGCCACCCGCATTACCCGGACGCGCACCACCAGCACGCGCACCCGTAGGGGGAGACTTTGCGTTAGGGGCTGCGGTCCGTCAAAAGCAGCGCCGCAGCCACCAGCACGGCCACGGCCACACCGGCCATGGGCAACACCAGGCCCGCCAGAAATGGGGTCACCCACACCAAGCTGCGCAAGCCCACGCTATAGAGCAGGCCGGCGCTGCGCAGGTGGCGGCGCCCGGTGTCCATCCACTGGGTACGAAGAGCGGAGCCCACCGGAATGGCGCACACAAAACCCGTGTGGTGGTAGTAGCGGATGGACAAGGTGGTGCTCACCAAGGTCAGCACCAACAACAGCATGACCGTGATCTCTCCCGCCAATGCCGGCGTCAACACGGGGCTGCCACCGCTTTCCGACAAGGTGCGCATTGCCGGTGCGGCCAGCCCCAGGGCGCCCATGAGCCCGAGTGCCGCAGTGGACGCTGTCATGGTGGCGGTCATGACCGAGTTGCGCAGGGTTTGCACTGCTAGTATTTCAGAGCCGGGCTGGGCGGACATGGCATCCAGCCAGTCCTGCCGCAACTGGCCGTGGGTGCGCCATGCCACGGTGCGTGCCAGGAGTGCGAGGTAAAGCGTGTAGGCCACCATGATGGCCACCATGACGCCCCACGCCCACCAAGCGGGATGCAAGGTGGTCATGGCTTAGAGCGCGTTGAGCGGAATACGCAAGTAAGACACGCCGTTGCTGTCGGCGGGCGGCATGTCACCCGCGCGGATGTTAATTTGCACCGACGGCAGGATCAGGTTAGGCATGGCCAGTCCGGCGTCGCGGGTGGTGCGCATGGCCACAAAGTCTTGCTCGCTCACACCGTCGCGGATATGAATGTTGCCCGCACGTTGCTCGCGCACGGTGCATTCCCACGCAGCTTCGCGACCGGCGGGCGGGTAGTCGTGGCACATGTAAAGGCGGGTGTCTTCGGGCATGGAGAGCAAGGTGCGCACACTGCGGTACAGGGTGTTGGCATTACCACCGGGGAAGTCGCAGCGGGCGGTGCCGACATCGGGCATGAACAAGGTGTCGCCCACAAACACGGCATCCGGTTCGCTGCCGCCATCCACTTTGAAGGCCATGCACGCGGGGGTGTGGCCGGGCACGGCCAAGGCCTGCGCGCTAAGTTCGCCAATGGTGAAGGCTTCGTCCGGCGCAAACAGATGATCAAACTGGCTACCGTCCGGGTGGAATTCGGGCTCGAGGTTGAAGATGCCCTTGAACACGTTTTGCACATGGGTAATGGCGGCACCGATGGCAATGCGGCCGCCCAAGTGCTTGCGCAGGTAGTGCGCGGCAGACAGGTGGTCGGCATGGGCATGGGTTTCCAGAATCCACTGCACGCTCAAACCCTGCTCTTTGACAAACGCCATCAGGGCGTCTGCCGAGGTGGTGCTGGTGCGGCCGGCTTTGGAGTCGTAGTCGAGCACCGAGTCAACGATGGCACATTGGCCACCGGTGTGGTCATAGACCACATAGCTCACGGTCCAGGTGGCGGGGTCAAAAAAGGATTTAACTTGGGGGCTAGCAGCGGAAGCGGTCATCGAGAACTCCTTGTAAAGGTCGTTATTTCAATTGCGATGACGATAGTTTATTGACTTATATTTTGTTTGTCAATAAACTATCGTCATCGAATGTGAAAGGAGCCTGTTCATGCTGGCAGAGACGACAAACCCCAACCCTCCAACCTTGGACCTCGACCAACTGCGCCGCTCTGCGGACGCAGCCTGCCGCCTGATGAAGGTGATGTCCAACCCCGACCGCCTGCTGCTGCTGTGCCAACTCAGCCAGGGCGAAAAGCGGGTCGGCGAACTCGAAGAGCTGGTGGGCATAGCGCAGCCCACCCTGTCGCAGCAACTCGGCGTGTTGCGGGAGGAAGGCCTGGTCACCACCCGGCGCGAAGGCAAATCCATTTACTACGGCATCGACAGCCCGCAGGCCATGGCGGTCATGGGCGTTCTCTACAACCAGTTCTGCCAAGCCGCTTAAGGCCAGTAAACCAACAACCACTCAGAAAGACACACCATGCAAATCGATTGGAACCATTTCACCCCCTGGGCCTCGCTGATCGGCGGCCTCTTGCTGGGGCTCTCCGCCAGCCTCTTCATCTTGGTGAACGGACGCATTCTGGGCATCAGCGGCATTGTGGGCGGCCTGCTCACACCCCGCGCAGGCGACACCTCTTGGCGGCTGGCATTTGTGTTGGGCTTGGTCATCGCGCCCTCGGTTTACACCCTGATTGCCGGACCGGTACTGGCCACGGTAGATGCCGGCTGGGCCACCCTGATCGTCGCCGGCCTGCTGGTAGGCGTAGGCACCCGCTATGGCGCGGGCTGCACGAGCGGCCACGGCGTGTGCGGCTTGTCGCGCTTGTCCCCCCGATCGCTGGTAGCCACCCTGTCCTTCATGGGCGCGGGTTTCGCCGTCGTGTTTGTCATTCGCCACTTGTTGGCCTGAGTTGAATCGTTGAATCTGGAGCCACTGATATGAAAAACGCTTTCCACCCCCACCGCCTGGCCGAATTCGGCGTAGGCCTGTTGTTCGGCATCGGCCTGATCCTGGCCGGCATGACCGACCCGTCCAAGGTCTTGGGCTTCCTGGACTTGGCTGGCTTGTGGGACCCCTCGCTCGCCTTCGTCATGGGCGGCGCGATTCTGGTGAGCCTGGGTGCATTTACCCTGGCCAAGAAACGCACCTCCAGCTTTTTGGGTGGTGCCATGCGCTTGCCCACCAGCCGCGACATCGACAAACGCCTGGTCACCGGCAGCCTGCTTTTTGGCGCCGGCTGGGGCCTGGCCGGCTTCTGCCCTGGCCCTGCGCTGGTGTCCCTGGGCACCGGCAACCCCAAGGCCGTAGTGTTTGTGGTGGCCATGTTGGCCGGTATGGCGCTGTTTGAAGTGCTGGAACGCCGCCCCGCTAAACTCGCGCTGAAAGGATAAAACGCCATGAGCCTACCCGTACGTTCCGTCACCCCCGAGTTTTATGTGGCCGCGCAACTGGCGCCCACAGACATGGCTGCCGCTGCCGCCATGGGCTTCAAAACCGTGATTTGCAACCGCCCCGACATGGAAGGCGGCGCCGAGCAACCGGCCAGCAGCAGCATGCAAGCTGCCGCAGTTGCGGCTGGCTTGCACTATGTGTACCTGCCGGTAGTGCCTGGCTCCATCACCCCCGAGCAAGCGGTTGCTATGAAGCAGGCACTGGACGCTGCCCAGCAGCCGGTGCTGGCGTTTTGCCGCTCAGGCGCCCGCTCTACCCAGCTGTTCATGCTGGCACAGCAAACCGCTGCCTGAGCACTCCCCCCCCGTAGAACGCAAAAGGGCTACCGGTTTGACCGGTAGCCCTTTTTGCTATTGTTTTGATAGCTGCTAGCGCACACGCTATGCGCGCTAGCAGCGGTTTTTGCTTAGCGTCCGCTGTTAAACGACAGGGACTGGCCCAAGGCGAATACCGAGTTCGGCGCCGTCGTGCGAATCACCGACTGGGGCTTGAGCTTTTGCAGCACGCCCTTTTTGGTGATCTTGCGCTCTTTGACCGCAAAACCCTTGGAGCGCTGCTCGTCCGCCAAGCTACGCAGGGTGATCGTGCGCATGTGCGCCACCACGGTGCCTTGCAGCGCAGCCCACAAATCGCGGGTCATGTCCTGTGCGCTCTGCGAGGTTTCACGGCTGGACTCCTCTTTCTCTTCGATCGCGCCAATGATGTCAGCCACGGTGATGCTGTCACCCCGGAAGCCCAGGGAATAACCGCCGCCGGGGCCACGGGTGCTCTCCACCAGACCGTGCTGGCGCAGTTTGGCGAACACCTGCTCGAGATATGACAGCGAAATGCGGTGACGCAGCGCGATGTCCTGCAAGGGCACCGGTTGACCGCTTTCGCGCAGGGCCAAGTCAATCATGGCAGTGATGGCAAAACGTCCGCGGGTACTGAGTCGCATACAAGGTCTCCTTTGGTGAACGACTGATAGACCTGTACTGTAGAGATGGTTATGCTTCGCGTAAATTCGAATTTTGTAAATTTTTAATTCGTTTTTTTCGCAGTATTTCAGTTTGTATCCAAGAAGGCGACTATGAACTTCAAGCACCTCCACTACTTTTGGGTCACCGCCAAGGCCGGCGGCATCATGCGCGCAGGCGAACAACTGCACACCACGCCGCAGACGCTGTCGGGCCAGATCAAACTGCTGGAAGAGTGGCTGGGCCGCAAACTCTTCCAGAAAAGCGGCCGCAACCTGGAGCTGACCGAAGACGGCCGCCTCGCCTTGGGCTACGCAGACCAGATTTTTTCGCTGGGTGCTGAACTCGAAAACGTGGTGCGCCTGCCCCGGGGCGTTCACAAGGTACTGGACTTCAAAGTCGGCGTGGCAGACTCGGTGACCAAGTCCCTGGC
Organism: Rhodoferax potami; assembly: GCF_032193805.1. Classification (NCBI taxonomy): domain Bacteria; kingdom Pseudomonadati; phylum Pseudomonadota; class Betaproteobacteria; order Burkholderiales; family Comamonadaceae; genus Rhodoferax; species Rhodoferax potami. The sequence continues at coordinate 1,901,862 of NZ_JAVBIK010000001.1, forward strand.
ATACCGCCTGCTGGAGCCGGCCCTCAACCTCGAAGACCCGGTGCGCATGATTTGCAGCGAGGGCAAGTTCCCCGACCTGCTGGCCAAGCTCGCCTTGAACCAGCTCGACCTGGTGATTGCGGATGAGCCCATGTCCAAGCGCATGAGTGTGAAAGCCTTTAACCACGAGCTGGGCAGCACCCCGATGAGCTTTTTTTGCGCCCCAGCCTTGCGCAAAACACTCAAAGGCGACTTCCCGGAATGCCTGAACAACGCACCCATGCTGATCCAAGGGGCACAAGCCTCCATCCGCCAGCAATGGGAAGGCTGGCTCAGCCGCCACCAGTTGCACCCACGCACCATCGGCGAATTTGACGACGGTGCGCTCATGAACGCCTTCGGGCGCAAAGGCCGCGGCATCTTCATGGCCCCATCGGTCATGGAGGCAGACATCGTCGAGCAGTTCGGGGTGGAAGTGATCGGCCGTAGCGATGAGCTGGTGGAAGAGTTTTTTGCGGTGTCGGTGGAGCGGCGTATCACCCACCCCTGCGTAGTCGCGATCACCAAAACGGCGCGGGGGCAATTGTTCAGTTAACGCTCGCAAAGCCCATGGGCGTAGACAATGCGCACCTGACCCCACCACTTATGAAAGCCCCTTGATGTACGACCTGTCCAAACTCCTGCACCTGATTGCTGCCATCGTCTGGATGGGGGGCATGACCTTCATGCTGATCGCGCTACGCCCTGCCACCCTGGCGGTCATGGACGCGCAGCCCCGCGCCCGGTTGATGGACCAGGTCTGGCAACGGTTTTTTGCCGCAGTGCTGATTGCCATCGTGGTGCTGCTGGCAACCGGCGGTTATATGTTCGGTGGCGCCATGAAGGCCGCCCGTGAAGCCACAGGCCATGCCGTGGTGCCCTTGGGCTGGACGATCATGACCGCGCTGGGCAGCCTGATGTTTTTGATCTTCGGGCACATTTACTTTGCCGGCTTCAAGAAATTCCGCCGCGCCGTGGCCGGCATGCAGTGGCCCGTCGCTGCCAAAGCGGCCGAGCAGATTCACTTGCTGGTCGTGGTGAACTTTGTGCTCGGCTGGGCTGCTATTGCCGCCGTGAAGCTGCTGTAACTCACTTTTCTCGGTCTTTTTATGTCGCATCAACGCCCCTGCCCCACACCGGCAATACCCTTTAAGTCAACTAGGCCCCTCCGCTCCGCCCTGTGCGCGGCCGCACTGCTCGCAACGACCTTGGGTGCTACATCGGCCCACGCCGACACCGCCAGCGAAGGCCTGCCGCTGTGGGAGTTGGGTGTGTTTGCCGGCGCGGTATCCACCCCGGCCTACCCTGCATCGGTGGAGCGCAGTGGCCTCGGGCTGGTGCTGCCGGTGCTGGTGTACCGCGGAGAAATCTTCCGGGCTGAGCGTGGCAGCGTAGGTGCCCGCCTGGTGCACACCGAGGACACCGAGTTCGACATTGGCTTTGCCGCCTCCTTGCCTGCCAGTTCCAACGATATTGCCGCCCGCAAGGGCATGCCCGACCTGGGCACGCTGGTCGAATTCGGGCCCCGCCTGAAGACCGTGCTAGCCCGCCCTGACAGCCAGAGCCAAGTGCGGCTGGAGCTGCCATTGCGCAGCGTGATCGAAGTCCAGGGCGGCCTGCGCACCCAGGGTTTTGCGGCGGAGCCGGAGCTGATCTGGGAGACCCGTGCCCCCGGATCGGCGTGGCGCTTTTCGACCAGTGCCAGCCTGATCTTTGGGGATGTGCGGCTCAACCGCTACTTTTATGGGGTACCGGCCGACCTGGCCACGGCCCAGCGCCCCACCTATGACGCGCAAAGCGGGCTGATTGCCTCCCGCTTTTCTGTCAGCGCCTCGCGCGCGCTGGGGCCGGATCTGCGGGTGTTCGGCTTTGTGCGTGCCGAAAACTATGCCGGCAACGCCAACTCCAGCAGCCCGCTGCATCTGCGCAGCACCGGCACCTCGGCCGGCATTGGCCTGAACTGGACGCTCAGGCGCTCCGAAGCCCGGGCTTACTAATAACCAAGTTGCGGGGCTAGGGCCTCGCACTTAGATGTAATTGTGCATAAACAAACAACGAACTATTCGTTGTGGTTTGCACCTCTCGTCTTCAGAATCGGACGGTTACCGACTCGTCAGCCGCACACACGCAGCCAACCCACCTTCTGGAGCCGATATGAATTTCAAACAAAAAACCTCGTTGGCGCTCGCTGCCATTGCGCTGACTGCTAGCAATTTTGCAGCAGCACAAACCACTTTGCTCAACGTGTCTTATGACGTGGCGCGCGAGTTCTACAAAGACGTGAACACCGCGTTCATTGCCAACTACAAGAAAACCACCGGCAAAGACATCAAGATCGACCAGTCCCACGCCGGCTCCAGCGCCCAGGCACGCGCCGTGAACGATGGCTTGGAAGCTGACGTGGTCACCATGAACACCACCACCGACGTGGACTTTTTGGCGAGCACCGGTGTCGTCGCCAAAGACTGGGCCAAAAAATTCCCCAGCAACGCAGCCCCCACCAGCTCCACCATGCTGTTCCTAGTGCGCAATGGCAACCCCAAGGGCATCAAGGATTGGGACGACCTGATCAAGCCTGGCGTGCAGGTGGTGGTGGTGAACCCCAAAACCGGCGGTAACGGCCGCATGGCCTATCTGGCCGCTTGGGGCCAAGTGCGCAAAAAGGGCGGTACCGATGCCCAAGCCCAAGACTTTGTGAGCAAGCTGTACAAAAACGTGCCGATCCTGGCCAAGGGCGGCCGCGATGCGACCAGCGTCTTCTTGCAACGCAACATCGGCGATGTGCTGATCACCTTTGAATCCGAAGTCGTGTCGGTGGACAAAGAATTCGGCGCCGGCAAGGTCGATGCGATTCACCCCGGCATCTCCATCGTGGCCGAAAACCCAGTCGCTGTGGTCGAACGCACCGTGGCCAAGAAAGGCACTGCCGAGCAGGCACGCGCTTACCTGAACTTCTTGTACACCGATGAAGGCCAGGAAATCGCTGCCAAGCACGCCATCCGCCCCAGCAACCCAACCATCCTGAAGAAGTACGCCAGCACCTTCAAGCCGATCACGCTGTTCCGTGCGGAAGAATTCTTTGGCTCGTTCGCTGAAGCGCAAAAAGTGCACTTCAACGATGGCGGCCAGTTCGACAAGCTCTACACCGTCAAGTAAATGACTGCTGCTGTTCTGCAGGCGCCCGCACAAAAGCGGGCGCCCAAACGGGTGCTGCCCGGTTTCTGGCTGACGCTGGGCTACACCTTGTTTTATCTGGCGCTGATCGTGCTGTTGCCGCTCTCCGCGCTGATCTTCAAAACCTTCACCCTCACGCTAGACCAGTTCTGGGCAGCTGTGGCGAGCCCTCGGGTGGTGGCCTCTTACCAGCTCACCTTCGGCGCATCGTTTATTGCGGCACTGGTGAATGCCGTGTTCGGCCTGCTGATCGCCTGGGTACTGGTGCGCTACCAGTTCCCCGGCAAAAAAATCATTGACGCGCTGGTCGACCTGCCTTTTGCCCTGCCCACCGCAGTAGCGGGCATTTCGCTTACCGCACTGCTGGCCGGCAACGGCTGGGTCGGCAGCTTGCTGGAGCCGCATGGCATCCAGCTGGCGTTTAACCGCAATGGCGTGGTGATTGCCCTGATCTTTATCGGCCTGCCTTTTGTAGTGCGCACGGTGCAGCCGGTGCTGGAAGATGCAGAAAAAGAACTCGAAGAAGCCGCTACCTGCCTAGGTGCCACACGCTGGCAGACCTTCAGGCACGTGATTTTTCCGACCATCGCGCCCGCTTTGCTCACCGGCTTTGCCATGGCCTTTGCCCGCGGTGTGGGTGAATACGGCTCGGTCATTTTTATTGCCGGCAACATGCCCATGATTTCTGAAATCACCCCGCTCATCATCATCAGCAAGCTCGAGCAATATGACTACGCGGGCGCCACTGCGGTCGCCACTGTCATGCTGCTGGCGTCTTTTGTCATGCTCATGGTGATCAACAGCCTGCAAGCCTGGCAGCGCAAACGTGCGGGAGCCTGACCATGAGTAGCACACGCATGAACAACGCCGGGCCGTCCCAAGGTGTGAACACCCCCTTGGGGGGCAGCGAAGTACGCAAAGCGACAAGCGCGGGGGCTAGGAACGTTCGCCGCGCCAAAGCCGGCACTACCGAACCCGCATGGGTGAAGTGGTCGCTCATCGCTGTGGCGCTAGGCTTTATCTTTTTGTTTCTGGTCTTGCCATTGGCCGCGGTGTTTACCGAGGCCTTGCGCAAAGGCGGCGAAGAGTTCCTGCTGGCCCTGAAAGAGCCGGACGCCTGGAGCGCCATCCGCCTGACCCTGCTGATCGCCGCCATTACGGTGCCGATGAATCTGGTGTTCGGTGTGGCCGCCGCTTGGTGTATTGCCAAATACGAGTTCAAGGGCAAGGCCTTTTTGACCACGCTGGTGGACCTGCCGTTCTCGGTGTCGCCCGTCGTTGCAGGCCTGATCTATGTCTTGATGTTCGGAGCGCACGGCTGGTTCGGCCCGTGGCTCATGGCCCATGACATCAAGATCGTGTTTGCCGTGCCCGGCATTGTGTTGGCCACTATCTTTGTAACGGTCCCGTTCATTGCCCGGGAGTTGATCCCGCTGATGCAGGCCCAGGGTACCGACGAAGAGCAGGCTGCTCAGGTGCTGGGCGCCAGCGGCTTGCAGACCTTCTGGTATGTGACGCTGCCCAACATCAAGTGGGGCCTGATTTATGGCGTCATTTTGTGTAACGCACGCGCCATGGGCGAGTTTGGCGCGGTGTCGGTGGTGTCCGGGCACATCCGTGGCCAGACCAACACCATGCCGCTGCACGTCGAGATTCTGTACAACGAATACCAGTCGGTAGCCGCCTTCGCCATTGCCTCGTTGCTGGCGCTGCTGGCGCTGGTCACCCTGGTCATCAAGTCCTTTGTGGAGTGGCAGTTTGAGCGCGACCAGAAGGCCGCTGCAGACTTGCCCCCTGAAAAACCGCTGGGGCTATGAACACCCCCAGGCTTGCCCACTGCGTGTGGCCGCTTTCCCCCTTGCTGGGGGCAATGCCAGTGGCCCGGCAAAGCCGGTTCCACGGCATTCCTGGCATCGCGTGTTTTCGCGCCGATTTAGTTTTGTGAGAGAAGAACCATGAGTATTGCAATTCGCAACGTCAGCAAAGACTTCGGCACCTTCAAGGCGCTGCAGGACGTGAACCTGGACATCGAGTCCGGCGAACTCGTCGCCCTGCTCGGCCCATCCGGCTGCGGCAAGACCACGCTGCTGCGCATCATCGCCGGATTGGAAACGGCTGACCACGGCAACATCCTTTTCAGCGGCGAAGACACCACCGACGTGCATGTGCGTGAGCGCAATGTGGGCTTTGTATTCCAGCACTACGCGCTGTTCCGCCACATGAGCGTGTTTGACAACGTGGCCTTCGGCCTGCGTATGAAACCGCGCGCTCTGCGCCCGTCTGAAGCCGTCATCAAGCAAAAAGTGCACGACCTGCTGGGCTTGGTGCAACTGGACTGGCTGGCCGACCGCTATCCGGCACAACTCTCTGGGGGGCAGCGCCAGCGTATCGCCCTGGCCCGCGCCTTGGCCGTAGAGCCGAAAGTGCTGCTGCTGGACGAACCCTTTGGCGCGCTGGATGCCAAAGTGCGCAAGGAACTGCGCCGCTGGCTGCGCCGCCTGCATGACGACTTGCATGTGACCAGTATCTTCGTGACCCACGACCAGGAAGAAGCCCTGGAAGTGGCCGACCGTGTCGTGCTGATGAACAGCGGCAAGGTCGAGCAAATCGGCTCACCCCAGCAGGTGTGGGACCACCCCGCCAGCCCGTTTGTCTATGGCTTTTTGGGCGATGTGAACTTGTTCCACGGCCGTGCCCACGAAGGCGAAATGCTGATCGGCGAAGACCACCACGGCGTTCGCCTGGCCAGCCCTGAGCACAGCGAAGCGCAAAACGCCAAAGCCTTTGCCTATGTGCGCCCGCACGATCTGGATGTGCAGCCCTACAAGGCAGGCCAGCCGGTGAGCGGCATCGTCGCCAAGCTGGTGCGCGCCATTGTGGTGGGCCCGATTGCCCGCTTGGAGCTGCTGCCCGAAGACCGCAGCGCAGCGGGCAGCGGCGACATCATCGAAGCCCAGATCGGCGCGCAGGAGTACAAAGCGCTGGAACTCAAAGACGGCGACACCGTGGTGCTGACACCGCGCAAGGCACGGGTGTTTACCGCGTGATCAACAAGTAAACAACGGCCGACAGCAGCATCGCGCTAACCGCAGCGGTGGAGTAAGACACCAGCGCCAGTCTGCGGCGATGAAGCTCCACCCGTTGCACCAGGACGGTGTTCTGGTCGGCCAGTTGTTTGATCAGCCCGGTGGCAGAGAGCAACTCCTCCCGCAAATCTCCGACCGAGGCCTGAAGCACCTGGACATCCGCACGCAAGCGCTGGAGTGAATCGTCCGCTACATCGACCCCCGTAGCGCCGGCACCGGCTTGGGGAGCCACCTCAGCGTCGTTCTTTTTTCTGCGGGTAACAGCGCCCCACAATTTGGTAGCGCCCTCTGCGACTTTGGGCGCAGCGTCGATCACTTGACCCCAAGGTACGTTGGAAAGCACAGTGATGATGGTTCCTGCGGCCATGAAAATCTCCTCCTGGGGGTTAAAGGACCCTGCGTGTCCCCTTCATTTTGCGGGATGCCCCGTTTTCACCGGAAGCGGTAGGGGCACCGGGCCTTGGCAGTTACTACAAAAAACGTAGCAACTCCCGCAATCTACATAAGGGCTAGCATCAGATTTGGCTTGAAATCACAAGCCGCAGCCCCGCAGAATAAACGACACCAGGTGCTGGGTCGCGCGCTCAAAGTCTTGCTCACCGAGCATCTCCTGGTCCATCACGGCACAAACCTGCACATCAAAGTCAGCATAGGTCTGGGTGGCGGCCCAGATGGTGAAGAAAAGGTGCATGCCGTCCACCGGGGCGATGCGCCCGGCGTCCACCCATGCTTGCACCACCGCGGCTTTTTCCAGGGTGAGTTGGCGCAAGTCGGTAGCCAGCAGCTCTTTGACCACGGGCGCGCCGTGCAACAGTTCATTGGCCCACACTTTGGAGCCATCAGGCCGCTGGGCGGAGAGCTCCATCTTGGCGCGTATGTATTGCTCCAGGGCGGTGCGCGGGTCGGCATCGACAGTGATGCCATGGGTGGGCACCAGCCAGTCGCTCAGAATTTGGGCCAGTACGGCGCGGTACAGCACTTCTTTGCTGCCGAAATAGTAGTGCAGGTTGGCCTTGGGCAGGCCACTGGCCTCGGCAATCGCGGCCATGGTGGCGCCACCAAAACCGGCGCGGGCAAACACTTTTTCGGCGGCAGACAAAATAAGGGCCTCATTCGCCCGGCGAATGAGGCCCTTGGGAGCTTCGGCAACGTGGGTCATGTCGCCGAACTATAAACGCCCCCGCGCTCCGCCGCTGCGCGGGTCGCTGCCCCCCGAGGGGCCGCGTTACGCCTTGGGGCGGCCCGGCGGCGAAACGTCATCACTTCTGGGCAGCTTCGTAGATGGCGTGCGAATACGCAGCCTTGCCCGGGTCTTTCTTGATCACCGGGTCGCTGCCACCAGCCAGCAACACTTTGACGGTACGCTCGTAGGCGGCGGGCTCGAGGTACCCAATTTTCTTGGTACCGGCATTGGTGATCAGCTTGGCCACGTTTTCCATCTGGCGTTTCTGCACTTTCACGCTAGCGCTACCGGAGGTGTCTGCAGCCACCACGGCTTTGGCAGCACCTTCAGGGTCTTTGACCGCAGCATCCCAGCCCTTGAGTGTGGCTTTGAGGAACTTGCCCATCTTGGCCACGAAGGCGGGGTCTTTCAGGTTGCCTTCGAGCACGTACAAGCCGTCTTCCAGCGTGGCTACGCCTTCTTTTTCATAGAAAAAAGTGACCAGGTCTTTTTCCTTCACACCCGCGTCCACCACTTGCCAGTACTCGTTGTAAATCATGGTGGAGATACAGGCGGCCTGGTTTTGCAGCAGTGGGTCGACGTTGAAGCCTTGCTTCAGGATCTTGATGTCGGAGTCGGTTTTCAGGCCGAGCTTACCCATCCAGTTGAGGAAGGGGTATTCGTTTCCGCCATACCAGACGCCCAGGGTCTTGCCCTTGAAGTCTTTGGGGCTCGCCACGCCGCTGGCCTTTTTGCAGGTCAGCATCAGGCCGGACTGGTTGAACACTTGGGCCACGTTCACCAAGGGCACACCAGCTTCACGCGCAGCCAAGGCAGAGGGCATCCAGTCCACCACGATGTCGGCTTGTTTGCCGGCAATCACCTGGGTAGGGGCGATGTCCGGGCCACCGGGTTTGATGGTCACGTCCAGGCCGGCGTCTTTGTAGAAGCCCTTGGCCGCAGCCATGTAGTAGCCGGCAAACTGGGCCTGGGGCACCCACTTGAGCTGCACAGTCACCTTGTCGGCAGCGTGGGCGGCAAAGCCTGCAGCAGCCAGCGCCAGAGCCAGCAGGCTCTTGGCGCATTGGGAAGAACACATCATGGAAAGCTCCTTCTACGGGTTAATGAAAAATCGCAACACAGACCAAGCGCGGGCTCACCCTTCGCGCACCGAGGGATGCCAGAACGCCGCCCGGCGCTCCAATGCAACTAGCAAGGCGTAGGCCACCGATCCGGTTACTGCCGCCACCACAATCGCGCCCCAGACCAGCGGCATGTTCATGCGCGCAGCCTCAGTGCTGATGCGAAAACCCAGGCCCGCCGTAGGCGAACCAAAAAACTCCGCCACGATGGCGCCGATAAGCGCCAAGGTGGCATTCACCTTGAGCGCGCCAAAAATGAAAGGCAGCGCGGCCGGCAAGCGCAACGCGAGCAAAGTGCGCGGGTAGCTGGCGGCGTAGCTGTACATCAGCTCGCGCTCCAGCTTGCCGGCTGCCTGCAGGCCCGCGAGGGTAGACACCAGCATGGGGAAGAAGGTCATGAGCACCACCACCGCCGCTTTGGAGGGCCAGTCAAAGCCGAACCACATCACCGCAATGGGCGCCACACCGACCAGAGGAATCGCACTGGTGAGCGAGGCTACCGGCAGCAGGCCACGCTGCAAAAACGGCATGCGGTCAATCGCCACCGCCACACAAAAGCCCAAGCCGCAGCCCAGCGCCCAACCGATGAGCACCGCCTTGCCCACGGTTTGCACAAAGTCGCCCCAGAGTTTGGGCGCGTGGTCCCACAGGGCACCCATCACCAGGCTAGGTGCGGGCAGCAACACGCGGGGCACATCCAGCGCGCGCACCAAAACCTCCCAGAACAGCACCACCCAGGCACCAAACAGGGCCGCGGTGGCCATGCCCACCCAGCTGCGACCCTGGATGGCTGCCATGCGGTAGACGCTGTAACCTGCCACCAGGGCCAACAGCACGATGCCGGGCCAGAACCATGGGGCAAGGCCGGTGGCACCCGCTGCGGTTTCGATTGCGGCTGTATCGCTCATTTCGCCCCCCGGCTACGCAACACCAAACGCTCTATACCAGCGACGATGCCGGTGAGCGCTAAACCCAACAGGGTGGACATCACCAAAGCAGACCAGATTTGCGTGGTTTGCCCGTAATACGAGCCTGTGAGCAAGCGGGCACCCAAGCCGGCCTGCGCACCGGTGGGCAACTCCGCCACCATGGCGCCGACCAAGCCCGCCGCCACGCCCACCCGCAGTGCGGGAAACAAGAAAGGCAGAGCCGCCGGCAAACGCAGCAACCACAGTGATTGCCAGCGCGAGGCGGCGTAGGTGTACATCATCTCGGTTTCTATTTTTTGCGGTGAGCGCAGCCCTTGCACCATGGCCACCGTGACCGGGAAAAAGCACAGGTACATCGCAATGAATGCTTTAGGCGCAGTGCCTGCGAAACCGAGGCTACCCAGCACCACCAGCACAATGGGCGCGATCGCCAGCACCGGCACGGTTTGCGAGGCCACGATCCAGGGCAACAAGGCTTTGTCCAGCGTGCGGCTGTGCACGATGAGCACCGACAGCAGCAAGCCCAAGGCCGTGCCCATGGCGAAGCCCAGCAAGGTCGACTGGCCAGTGACGATGACGTGATAGATCAGGTTGCGGGGCGAGTCGATGGGCCATTCGGTAAGGCTCTCATAGAAGTCGGCAGCCACTTGGTGGGGCGCGGGCACGAGGGGGCGCTCCATGGTCATGGTCGCTTCAAACAGCTCCATCTGGGTGTAGCCAGCCTCTTCGTCCAGCACACGCTCGATGGCGCCTTGCGCATTCATGCCCCAGGCCGCGCTGTACCAGGCCAACACTACGGCCAGCAGCACCACCACGACCGGCAGCCAGTCGTGCACGATGCGTTGGGTCAGGGTTTTAGTGGTGGCCATCGGCTAAGGCCTCGCGCACTTCATGAGCCAACGCCATGAACTCGGGCGTATCCCGCAAGCCCAGGTGGCGCTCATCGGGCAATGGGGAGTCAATCACCTTGACGATGCGCCCGGGGCGCGGAGACATCACCACAATTTTGGTGGACAGATAGACCGCTTCCGAGATGCTGTGGGTCACAAACACCACGGTGCGCCGCTCGCGCTGCCAGAGCTGCTGCAACTGTTCATTGAGCCGGTCGCGGGTGATCTCGTCGAGCGCACCAAAGGGCTCGTCCATCATCAGGATCTTGGGCTCGAAGGACAGCGCGCGCGCAATCGACACGCGCTGCTGCATGCCACCGGAGAGCTGCCACGGGTATTTGCCCTCAAAACCTTTGAGACCCACGCGCTCCAAGTGCTCGAGGGCAATGGCTTTGGCCTCGACCCTGCCTTTGCCTTGGATTTGAAGCGGCAGGGTCACGTTGGCCAGCACATTGCGCCAAGGGAACAGCGCGGGTGCCTGGAACACATAACCATAGGCACGGGCCAGCCGGGCGTCATGCGGGCTCACACCATTGACCAGCACCTCGCCGGAGCTGATGTGCTCGAGGTCTGCAATCACCCGCATCAGCGTGGTTTTGCCACAACCGGACGGGCCGATCAGGGAGACAAACTCGCCGGCGCGTATGTCCAGATCAATGTTGGACAGCGCGTGAACCGGTGTATCCGCCGTCTGGTAGATGACGCTGGCATTGCGGACAGCCACCGCGGTGCGGGCAGCGATGGGCGCCGCAGTGTGGGAGGTGGCCCGGGGGCCTGATGCTTCGGAATGGTTCATTGGCACACAGTAGCAGGAGTCATGGCTGCACCAAGGATGGGCACAGCCGCCGATTCAACCGTCACAAGTTAACCAAACGGTCAAGTTATAGACCCATCCTAGCCAGTTCCGTGCCAAACCTATTACGGGGTTTGTACGGGGCCTGTGTTTCAAACCTTGTCCGGGGGAGCGCCTATGGGCTGCAGGCGGCCGAGCTTGTGGGCCAACTCGATGGCCGAGCTCACCCCCATTTTTTCGAAGATGTTGGCGCGATGAAACTCCACCGTGCGCGGAGTGATGCCTAGGTAATCGGCAATGTTCTTGTTGTAGTGCCCCAAGATGAGCTGGTCCAGCACCTCGCGCTCACGGGGGCTCAGCGAAGCCAGTGCATAGCGCAGGCGATGCGCCTCTTGGTTGGCGTTGCCGTTTGCCGCTGCAGCGGCCAGGGCCTGCTCGACACGGTCGACCAGCACATTGTCTTGAAACGGTTTTTCCAGAAAGTCCCAGGCCCCGTTTTTCACGGCGGCAACTGCCGTGCCCACATCGCCATTGCCCGTCAAAAACAACACGGGCCAGGGGCAGGCCAATGCTTTGAGTTGCTCAAACACCTGCAGGCCGGTCATGGGCACCATCCGGATATCGAGCAGCACCACTGCCTGCTCCCACACACCGGCGCGGGCTTTGACCGAGTCGATAAACGGCGGACCGCTGTCCCAGGTGGTGGCTTTGTGACCCCGCGAGTCGAACAACCATGCCAAGCCCTCGCGCATGTCGGCGTCGTCATCAACAATGTAAATGGCTGCAGTGCTCACAGGTGCCTTTCTGGGGGGCCTATTGTGCCGCCAGCGGCAAACTGACCGTGAACCGTGCGCCCCCTAGCTCAGGTGCACGGTCTACGACGATGCGCCCGTGGTGGGCCTCGACGATCGAGCGGCAAATCGGCAAGCCCATGCCCATGCCGCCTTCTTTGCTGCTGTAAAACGCATCAAAAATGTGCGCCTGGTTTTCATCGGGCACCCCCGGCCCGTTGTCCGACACGCTGAGCTGCGCCCACTCCCCCTCCACCAGCAACGCCACATGCACTTGCGGCGTATCGGAGTGCGCTTGGGCAGCCTCTTGGGCGTTTGTGAGCAGGTTATTGAGCAAGTGCTCGATCAGCAGCTCATCCGCCTTGACCCACACCGGTGCGAGCTCGAGCATGGCGTGGGGTGCCATGCTCTGGAGCACCGGCACCAGATCGAGCCGCTGCAAGGAAATTTCGCGCCGCCGGGCGATGGCGTTAACCCGCTGAATGATGCGGCCGGCGCGCTCCGCGAGACGGGCGATACGTTGCACCACAGGCGCTGTCTCATCAGGGCTGATGCGTCCGTCTTTCAACCGATTTAGTAAGCCGGTAGCGAAACTGCTGAGGGCACCGAGCGGCTGGTTGAGTTCATGGGCCAGGGTCGACGCCACTTCGCCCACGGCCACCAGACGGCCTGTGGCCTCCAGACGCTCTTGCTGCTGCAAAGCAACGGCTTGCGCCCGCTTGCGCTCGCTGATGTCCAGGACCGAGCTCATCCAGCCGATGTGCGCACCGGTGTCGGTGTGCAGGGGGGCTTCGTGGATCAACACATCCAACAAATGGCCGTCCCGGTGCTGGAACTGCACCTCGACACCATCGATCTGCGTGCCATGGGCCAAGATGTCGCGGTGCACTTGCTCAATGTGACTGTCATTGCCCTTGGGCCAATACGGCATGGGTGCCGAAACACCCACCAGCGCCTCCGCCGGGTAGCCCACCAAACGGCAAAACGCCTCGTTGACATACAGCACCCGGCCTGCCATGTCCCATGCTCGCAGGCCAATGGTGACCGAGTTCTCCATAGCGGTGCGCAGGGCCACCTCGGCCTGCAAACGCGCCTGCACTTGCTGGCGCTTTTGGATATCGCGCCGCAACGCCCACAGGCTCACCAGCATGCCGCCTAAAAACACCATGGCCACCAACAAAAAAATACGCGGCACGGTGGCGGGTTGCCCTTGGATCGGTGTGACCTCCAGGTACACATCGGTGCCCGCGAGATTCATGGCAGCACGGAATGGCTTGAATGAAGAGGGCTCTGCCGGCACCGCTCCCTCGTCAAGTACCAGACGCACTTGGTGAGAGCGGGCAAACCACTCCGGCACCAAGCCATAGACAGCGGTGTCGAGTGACAAAGCAGCCACGTAATTACCAACAAAATAGCCCCGCTCAAAATACGGCACCGCCAGCCACACCACGGGTAGCAAAGCGCCATCGGCCGCCCGCATCGGGCCGCCATAGGCGGAGCGTCGCAGCCCTCGCGCGGTGTCATTCATGGTGGCGAGCGCCTGTGCATTCAGGGAATGGCGGGACTCATCCACTTGCCACAAACCCGGCGGGGCGTTCAGAGGAGCGCCCACCCAGCCTTGGGCCAACAACACACCGGGCTCGCGCCACAGCAAGCCCCCTTGCACATCCGCCGACTGGCGCGCAGCGACCCGCAAGTCTTCTTCGAGACGGCGGAAGTGAAACTGCACACTCTGCTCCAGCCACTGTGCGTCTGCAGCCCTGCGCCGGGTGTCCTCTTCCGATTCAAAGTGCTGAAGGTACAGCACCAACGCAATCACAGAACCCACCACCAGGGCCAGGAAACCCGACAGCCACACCCCTGGCCAGCGGCTACGGCTCCCTGTGCCTGTGCCGCTTTCGCGCAAGGCAGCAAAGTTCAAAGCAGCGGACGGGTTGCGCTCAGGCATGGTGAAGGTGAAATAAAAGGCACTCGCATAATAGCGGCCATGCCCTCTAGCCCCTCCCCCGCGCTGACACGGCGCCACTGTTTGCAGCTGGCTGCAGCCATTGGTGCGGCCAATACAGCGCCCAGGGTTTGGGGTGCGCCGTCGATTACGGTACGACTGTCCCATGTCGTAGCGCGAGACACGCCCAAAGGCATGGCGCTGGAACGCTTCCGCGCCCTGACCGAAGAGCGCAGCCAAGGGCGCTTGCGGGTTCAGATTTACCCCCAGGGCCAGCTTTATGGCGACCATGACGAGATGCAGGCCCTGCAGCTCGGTGCGGTCGACATGGTCGCGCCCTCCTTGTCCAAGTTCGGCCCCATCGGCTTCCCGGAGTTCGAGTTGTTCGACCTGCCCTTCTTGTTCGACACCCTGGAAGCCGTGCGCCGCCTCACGCGTGGCAAAGTGGGCAAGACCTTGCTGGACAGTTTGCAACGGCAGCGGCTATCCGGCCTGGGTTTTTTTGACAACGGCTTTAAGCACATGAGTGCGAACCGGCCCTTGCTGGAGCCCCGCGACTTTGTCGGTCTGCGCATGCGGGTGCAGGCCTCCCGGGTAATCGCACAGCAAATGCGTGCGTGGGGCGCATGGCCTGTGACCCTGCCCTTCAGCGAAACCCGACGAGCCTTGGAGACCGGGGTGGTCGACGGCACCGAGAACCCGGTGTCCAACTTCTGGACTCAGGGCATGCAAGCGGTACAGAGCGACTTGAGCCTTACGACCCATGGCTACCTGGGCTATGCGGTCGTCACCCACCAGCGCTTCTGGGAGAACCTTCCGGCCGGCGATCGCCGCATCATGCAAGGCGCGCTCGAAGACGCGCTGGTATTCGGCAATGAAATTGCAGACGCACAAAACGACAAAGCACTAGCTGCACTGCACCTGACGGGCGCAGCCCACATCCATAACCCGACCCCTGCGCAAACCCGGCTCCTCAAGAACGCATCAAAGCCGGTACACGCCGAGCTGGCTGCCCGAATCGGGCAGGACTGGTTGCGCACCGTGCAAAACGCCCTCCCCAAAGGGGCCTAGGGTTACTACTGAAGGGTTTTCCCGAGCTGTTGAACGCCACAGTTACAGGGTCAGACACCACTGGATAACCTTCGCCCCGCAAAGTCGGGTTGCAGCTTCGGCCGCCATGCCCGCGATCTCGTTTTCCCGAAAAACAAAGAAGGCACTCACTTGAAAATCCAAAGTCAAAAAGACTTCTACTCCGGCCTGATGTTCACCATCGTGGGAGGCAGTTTTGCGCTGGGCGCCAGCTCCTACCAGCTGGGTACCGGCGCCCGCATGGGCCCCGGCTACTTCCCCTTGATCCTGGGCATCCTGCTCGCTGTGCTGGGCTGTGCGATTGCTGTGAAGAGCATGATCACCCCCACGCCAGACGGCGACAAGGTCGGCAAATTCGCCTGGAAGCCCCTGTTCTTCATCATCAGCGCCAACCTGGTGTTTGGTGCCTGCATCGGCGGACTGCCCATGATTGGCTTGAAACCTCTGGGCCTGATCGTCGGCATCTACCTGCTCACCTACATCGCCAGCCACGCTGGTGATGAACACAAGTTCAAGGAAGTGGCTGTATTGGCTACTGTCCTTGCGCTCTTGAGCTACGTCGCCTTCATTGTTCTCCTCAAACTGCAGTTCCCGGTCTGGCCTGCTTACTTCACGGCCTAAGCCACGACTGAACCATCGACAGGAACTGCACACCATGGAACTCTTTGACAACCTCGCCCTCGGCTTTGGCGTGGCCTTCACCGGCCAGAACCTGATTTATGCCTTCATCGGCTGTTTGCTCGGTACTTTGATCGGCGTTTTGCCCGGCATCGGCCCCTTGGCGACTATCGCCATGCTGCTGCCCGCCACCTATGCACTGCCGCCGGTAGCGGCCTTGATCATGCTGGCCGGTATCTATTACGGTGCCCAGTACGGTGGATCAACTACTGCCATCTTGGTGAACCTGCCCGGCGAGTCTTCGTCGGTGGTGACCGTGATTGACGGTTACCAGATGGCTCGTAATGGACGCGCCGGTCCTGCACTCGCTGCAGCGGGCCTGGGTTCTTTCTTTGCCGGTTGCGTGGGCACTTTGATTCTTGCCGCCTTTGCAGGCCCCTTGACCGAGCTGGCCTTCAAGTTCGGCCCTGCCGAATACTTCAGCCTGATGATTCTGGGCTTGATTGGTGCGGTGGTGCTGGCCTCGGGCTCTTTGCTCAAGGCGATTGCCATGATTCTCTTGGGTCTCTTGCTGGGGATGGTGGGAACGGATGTGAACTCCGGTGTGGCCCGGTACAGCTTTGATATCCCTGAGCTGACCGACGGTATCGGCTTCATCGTGATCGCCATGGGCGTCTTCGGCTACGGAGAGATCATCAGCAACCTGTCCAAGAGTGCGGGTGAGCGGGAGATCTTTACCGCTTCTGTCTCGGGCCTCTTGCCTACCAAACAAGACTTCCAGCGCATGGTGCCGGCGGTGTTGCGTGGTACAGCTCTGGGCTCCCTGCTGGGTATCTTGCCCGGTGGTGGTGCGGTGATGGCGGCCTTTGCGGCTTACACGATTGAGAAGAAGACCCAACTCCAGCCCGGCGAAGTACCTTTCGGCAAGGGCAACATCCGCGGGGTGGCGGCTCCTGAAGCGGCTAACAACGCTGGAAGCCAGACTTCTTTCATTCCTCTCTTGACTCTGGGTATCCCACCTAACGCGGTGATGGCGTTGATGGTGGGTGCGATGACGATCCACAACATCCAGCCCGGACCGCAAGTGATGACAGCCAACCCGGAACTCTTCTGGGGTTTGATTGCTTCGATGTGGATCGGTAACCTGATGCTGGTGATCCTGAACCTGCCACTCATCGGTATCTGGATCAAGCTCTTGTCTGTGCCTTACCGCTGGTTGTTCCCTTCTATCGTGCTGTTCTGTGCGATCGGGGTGTATTCGACCAACAACAACAACTGGGACATCTGGATGGTGGGCCTGTTCGGGATCATTGGCTACATCTTCATCAAGCTGGGGACTGAGCCTGCACCACTGCTCTTGGGCTTTATTCTGGGGCCGATGATGGAGGAGTATTTGCGCCGGGCACTGCTGCTCAGCCGTGGGGACTGGAGTGTGTTTGTGACGCGGCCTCTGTCGGCATCTCTGCTGCTGGCGGCGCTCGCTCTCTTGGTGGTGGTGATGCTGCCGTCCATCAAGGCTAAGCGGGAAGAGGCGTTTGTGGAGGATTGACATCAAAGCACCTCACCTCAATGATGTAATCCGTCTTTTTTGGAGAGCTTCCCATGATCCCCCTTCGCGCTGCCCTGATGGGCCTCTGGCTGGCAAGTAGCTGCTTGTACGCCAATGCCCAAATCAAAATCGGGCAGACCGTGGGGGTCACCGGGGCGGTCGCCGCAACCGTCAAAGAAGCCAGCTTAGGCGCGCAGCTCTACCTCGACGCCATCAATGCCAAGGGAGGCATCGGGGGAGAAAAAATCGAGCTGATCACGTTGGATGACAAGTTCGACACCCAGCTCACTCTCGCGAATGCCAAGGATCTGATAGAAAACAAGGGCGTCCTCGCCCTGTTCATGACCCGAGGCACGCCCCATACCGAAGGCATCATCCCCCTGCTGGACAAATTTGGCGTACCACTGCTTGCGCCGTCCACTGGCGCCATGGTGCTGCACCAGCCCCTCAAGAAGCATGTGTTCAATGTGCGGGCCACTTACCAACGCGAGGCAGAACGCGCAGTGGCCCACCTGGCGGCCACCGGGGTCAACCGCATAGCGATCATCCATGTAGACGACAGCTTTGGCGCGGACGGTCTGGAAGGCACACAGAAGGGTTTGGCTGCTGCCAAACTCAGCGCTGTGGCCGTTGCAAAGTTCGACCGCAGCAAACCCGACTTTTCGCAGATCGCACCCTCCATCTCCAAACTGACGCCGCAAGCTGTCATGATCATCGGGTCGGGGACTGCGGTGGTGGATGCCATCAAGGCACTGCGGGACACTGGCAGCACAGCCCAGCTAGTCACTTTGTCCAACAACGCTTCCAGCGGCTTTGTCAAACTGCTGGGCGACCAGGCACGGGGCGTAATCGTCAGCCAGGTTCTGCCCCAATCCCCCAACTACGCAGTTGTGCAAGAAGCTGCCAGCTTGGCCAAGGCCA
This sequence comes from Rhodoferax potami, assembly GCF_032193805.1. NCBI lineage: Bacteria > Pseudomonadati > Pseudomonadota > Betaproteobacteria > Burkholderiales > Comamonadaceae > Rhodoferax > Rhodoferax potami. The sequence continues at coordinate 1,919,969 of NZ_JAVBIK010000001.1, forward strand.
AAGACGTGCTCGACGTGAGTCCGGCGATGCTGGAAGGCTTTGTGTCCGCCAAAGTGCTGGTGGAAGCCTTGCGTCGGGCTGGCCCCAAACCTACTCGGGACAAACTGCAGGCAGCATTGGAAGGCATCAACCGCTTCGACCTGGGTGGGCTGACCCTGAGTTTCAGCACCAGTGACCACACCGGCCTAGATTTCGCCGACCTGTCCATCATCACTGCGGCGGGCAAGTTCCGGCGTTAAACAGGCGCCGAATCCCGCAAAGGGCAGTACACGCCCGCCAGACCCCGGCCATCCGCGGATGGCCTTTTTTTCGTCTGCCGTATCTGGTTGCTGGCGGAATTCCTGCGCCGGCGACAGCGCAAGTGCCCGGGCGTGGCTATATTGCACAGGAAGTCATCCACTCTTCCCACTTCCTATGCGCATTTGGCAACAACCCATATCCCCCGCCATCTTGGCCCACATCAGCCAAAACACCGCGGTTCAGACTTTAGGTATCGAATTCACAGAAGTAGGTGACGACTACCTGGTGGGCCGGGTACCCGTGGACCATCGCACCCACCAGCCTTTCGGTTTACTTCATGGCGGCGTATCGGTGGTACTGGCCGAAACCTTGGGCTCCTGTGGCGCGGGCTTTGCCATACCCGAGGGCTACAACGCAGTGGGTCTGGACATCAACGCCAACCACCTCAAAGGCGTCAAAACAGGATGGGTCATCGGTGTGGCCAAACCCGTACATATCGGCCGCAGCACCCATGTATGGCAGATCGACATGCGCAATGATGCGGGAGAACTGACTTGCGTTTCCCGCATCACCATGGCAATCCTGAGTCCACGCTAACCAGTGCTGCGGGCCATGCGCACGCTCTTCCAGTACACATCGTCCCCCACTGTGCCATCGGTTCGGTAGCGGTTGAGCACGCGCGAGAGCACAAACATCAAGTCCGAAAGGCGGTTGAGGTACTGGCGCGGCGTGTCTTTCAGGGCCTCTTCATTGCCCAGCGCCACCACCGCGCGCTCGGCCCGGCGAGCCACGGTACGGCAGACATGCGCCAGCGACGCAGCCCGGGTACCGGCCGGGAGAATGAACTCCTCCAGGCGCGGCAACGCGGCGTTGTGTTCCGCCAAAGCCTCGTCCAAGGCCAACACGGCCTCGTGCTTGAGCAGTTCAAACCCGGGGATCGACAACTCGCCGCCCAGATTGAAAAGCTGGTGCTGGATTTCGACCAACAGAATACGCACCGCAGGCGGCATGTCTTCGCACAGCAGCACACCGAGGTGGCTGTTGAGCTCGTCCACATCGCCCATGGCGTGCACCCGCAGGCTATTTTTAGAAACACGGGTGTTGTCGCCCAGCCCCGTGGTGCCGTTGTCCCCTGTGCGGGTGGCGATTTGTGTGAGTCGGTTTGCCATGCGCCCATTGTGGCAGGCACGGCTGCAGTGTGCCCGCCAGTAAAGTGACAGCCCTGCGCACCGCGCAGATTCCTACAATGGCGAAAACAAGGAGACACGCCATGAACGCCCCCACCGCCCTGAACCACCTGTTGCCCCAAGTGAACCTGCGCGAAGTGCCCGCCGCTTTGCTGGAGGCCCTCAAGGCCCGCTTTGGCGATCAGCTCTCCACCGCACTGGTGGTGCGCGAGCAGCATGGGCGTGATGAGTCGGCCTTTGATGTGCCGCCACCCTCGGCGGTGGTGTTTGCGGAAAACACACAAGACGTGAGCGATGCGGTTCGACTGGCGGCTCAGTACCTGGTGCCGGTGATTCCCTTCGGCGTGGGCTCTTCGCTCGAAGGCCACTTGCTGGCGGTGCAAGGTGGCATCAGCCTGGATGTGAGCCGCATGAACAAGGTGCTGTCCATTAACGCCGAAGACCTGACCGTCACCGTGCAGCCCGGCGTGACACGCAAGCAGCTCAATGACGAGATCAAATCCACCGGCCTCTTCTTCCCCATCGACCCCGGGGCGGACGCCACCATTGGCGGCATGAGCGCCACCCGTGCCAGCGGGACCAACGCGGTGCGCTACGGCACCATGCGCGAAAACGTGCTGGCCCTGGAAGTGGTGACCGCGAGCGGAGGAATCATCCGCACCGGCACCCGCGCCAAGAAGAGCAGCGCCGGCTACGACCTGACCCGCCTGATGGTGGGCAGCGAGGGCACGCTGGGCGTGATCACCGAAGTCACCGTCAAGCTCTACCCGCTGCCCGAGGCGGTGATGGCAGCCACCTGCTCGTTCAACAGCCTGGCAGACGCGGTGAACACCACGATCCAGCTCATTCAGCTCGGCGTGCCGATTGCGCGCTGCGAGCTGCTGGACGAGAACACCATCCGCATGGTCAACGCGCACTCCAAGCTCACGCTGCGCGAAGGCGCCATGCTGCTGATGGAGTTCCACGGCTCCCCCGAAGGCGTGAAAGAACAAGTGCAGACCGTGCAGGACATTGCCGCCGAGTTCGGTGGTGCGGCATTCGAGTGGGCCGAAACGCCTGAAGAACGCACCCGCTTGTGGACCGCGCGGCACAACGCTTACTTTGCCGGCATCCAATCCCGCCCGGGCTGCAAAGCCATCACCACCGACACCTGCGTGCCCATCTCCAGCCTGGCGGATGCGCTCTTGGACAGCGTGACCGAGGCCCAAGAGGCCGGCCTGCCCTTCTTCCTGGTCGGCCACGTGGGCGACGGCAACTTCCACATGGGCTACCTGATTGACCCCGCGATTCCTGCCGAGCGTGAGCTGGCCGAGCAACTCAACCACCAGCTGGTGGCGCGCGCGCTCAAGCTGGGCGGCACCTGCACAGGCGAGCACGGCGTGGGCCTGCACAAGCAAGGCTTTTTGGTCGAAGAAACCGGCAATGGGGCAGTGGAGATGATGCGCACTATCAAGCGGGCGCTGGACCCTCACAACATCCTGAATCCCGGCAAAATTTTTGCGCTATAAATTAGATAGCTGACTACGCATATTTCATGAGCGCTAGCAAGGCATTTATTCATTAATTTACGACAAGGGGTTGGCAATGGGCGTGATGTTTTGGGTGGTTTTGGCGGTCGCGGTGTTTTACTTGATCAGCCTCTACAACGGCCTGGTGGAGGTCAAAAACGCAGTGTCCAAAGCATGGGCCAACATCGATGTGCTGCTCAAACAGCGCCATGACGAGTTGCCCAAGCTGATCGACACCTGCAAGCAATACATGCAGCACGAGCAAGCCACCCTGGAGAAGGTAATTGCAGCCCGGGCCAAGGTGTCGAATGCGCGCGAGTCGCAAGACGTGGCCGCAGTGGGCCGGGCCGAGACCGGTTTGCGCAGCGGCCTGGGCCAGTTGTTTGCCCTGGCCGAGAGCTACCCCGACCTGAAAGCCAACGAGCAGTTTGTGCAACTGCAAGCGCGCATCAGCAGCCTGGAAAACAGCATCGCCGACCGGCGCGAGTTTTACAACGAGTCGGTCAATATCAACAACGTGCGCATCGAGCAGTTTCCCGGTGTGCTGGTGGCGCGACTCTTCAACTTCAAGGCGTTTGAACTGCTCAAGTTCACCGCCGAAGAACTCACCGACGTGGACGTCAGCGCCCGATTCAAAGCCTGAGCGGGGGCGGCGTGGACTTGGGACTCACGGGCCTGCGCTGGGTGCGCAGCCAGAGCCTGAACGGCCTGCTGGCGGCAGCATATTCTGGCGCCGCCGGTGCAGCTTTTCACTTCGGGCCGGGGCGCGCGCAGCTCTGGTGCGTCGGGGCTGCCAGCGCCATCGGTTTGATGGCCTGGGGGGCCTCTCTGCGCCGTGCCCGGGCGATTGCCAATATCGCGACCTCGCGCATTGCCTCGGCAGCGCAGGGCTATGTGGAACTCCAGGGCCGCACCAGCACCACCGACCTGATTTACAGCCCGCTGACCCACAGTGCCTGCATCTGGTACCGCTACCGGATCTACGAGCGCAACAACAGCAAAGACGAATGGCGCGAAGTGGACAGCGGCGTGAGCAGCGCCACCTTTGACCTGCTCGACGGTAGCGGCAGTTGCACCATCGACCCCGACCATGCCGAGGTCATGGGAGCCGAGGTCGTGACCCGCTATGCCAACGAGCACAAGCATGTCGAAGAACTCTTGCACGGGGGCCGCACCTTGTATGCGCTGGGCGAATTCATCACCATCGGCGGTGCCAACTCTGCATTGAGCTTGCGCGAAGACGTAAACGCCCTGCTCACCACCTGGAAACAAAACCCCACCGATCTGCACCGACGCTTCGACCTGAACCGCGACGGAGAGATTGACCTCCAGGAGTGGGAGCTGGCCCGCCGCCTGGCGGTGCGCACGGTAGAGCATGAACACCGCAACATCCGGGCCCAACCCGGTGTGCACATGCTGCGCGCCCCGCAGGATGGGCGCTTGTTTTTGCTCTCCCCTCTCTCGCCGCAGGCCCTGCGCCGGCGCTATCTACTGTGGAGCGCGTTGCACCTGAGTGTGTGCCTGGGCGCCGCCTATGTGGCGCTCAAATTGCTCCTGAAAGCATAGCAACTTGCTTACCCGGCCACGGGCAGGGCGTTCACGGAAAGGTCAAAGAACCGCGACCTCGGCAATCGCGTTGGCCATGTATTCGATCTTCTGCTGCATGTCGGCATTGGTATCTGCATGGCGCACCGCGATGCTGCGAAAGACTTCGTGCACTTCCAAAAACGCATCCACAACGGCAGGGTCGAAGTGCGCGCCCCGCCCTTCGGTGATGATTTGCACCGCCCGGTCATGCGACACACCATCTTTGTAGACCTTGTTGCTGATGAGCGCATCAAACACGTCTGCCAGCGCCACAATGCGCGCCGACAGCGGAATCTGCTCCGCCCACAGGCCTTTGGGGTAGCCGGTGCCGTCCCATTTCTCCTGGTGGCACAGCGCCAACTCTTTGGCAACGGTCAACAAGGGCGATGCCCGGCCCAAGGTTTTCTCCGCCCGCACCAAGGCGTCGTGACCGAGCGTGGTGTGGGTGCGCATGATGGCGATTTCATCCGGCGTCAGGCGCCCGGGCTTGAGCAAGATCCGGTCGGGAATGCCCACGGTGCCCATGTCGTACATCGGCACGCTGCCCGCAAGGGTCTCGACATACGCCGGTGTCAGTGTGTCGGCATAGGCAGGGTTCTTTTGCAGCTCGCCGCACAGGGCCCGCACATACTGCTGGACCCGGATGAGGTGGCTCTCGGTATCAGAGTCGCGCAACTCCGCCAGAGTGGCCAACGCAAACACCACGACCTGCGCGGCGTGCAAGGCTTCATGGACGTCGACTAGGGGAGCAGGGTTGGGTTCGGTCATGCAATTTCTCCTGGTTGCAACGGCAGAGGCACTTGGTATAGCCACACCATTTTGCCACCCGGCCCGCGCCAATGGGCAACCGGCGCCGCGCTGGTGGCTTCAAATTCCAAACTCACCAGCCAAGTGCCGGGGCGCATGTCTGCATTGGCCTTGGCGACCGCGCGTGCCATGCTCTCCGGGCGCTGGAACACATAGACCATGTCATAGGTCGACCAGTTGGCCCGCCAGATGTCGCCCCGCGTCACACGCGCCCACGGGCAGCGCAGCCCGCACAGCAGGCGCAGGGGCCAGCTCCACTCCATGCCGTGCAGCTCGGCCTGCGGATAGGCTTGGCGCAGCGCCTGCAGGCCATGACCCAGGCCGCACCCGGCATCCAGCACATGGGCGCCCAGAGGCAGCGGTGCGTGGGCAGGCAACTCTTCAAGCGCGTTAGGCGGGGTGGGAAACAGCGGCGCATCGCGCCAGGCATTCACCGGGTAGACCAGCAACAGCAGCGCCAAGGGCAGCAACCAGGCCCAGGCCGGCAAGGACTCTGCGCCCAGGGTGGAGAGGCTCACCACCAGGGACAACGGAAAGCCCCCCGCGATCAGCAGGCGCCGCCACCAGGTGGGCCCCCACAGGCTGCAGGCCACGCCCAGCGCACTGCTCAGGCCCAAGGCCCACGACAGCGCGACCCCCTCCCCCAGCAAGGCGCGAAAGAGCGCCCAGCAAGCAGCCCAGGCAAACACCGCAGGCAGCGGCCATTGCCAATGGGCGGGATTGAGGCGGCGCATCATGTTTAATAGCCTAAAGAGCCTCTAGCGCTCGTGGAATATGCGCAGAATGCTCTTATTTTCATAGCGTATTGCGGTTAACGGTTGCCGCCGGGTGCCAGGCGGTCGATCAGGCCATTGAGCTCTTCGAGCGAACCGAACTGGATCACCACTTCGCCCATCTCTTCCATGCGGCCGTGGCGTTTGACCCGCTTTTTGATGTGCACATCCACCTGCGCCATGAGCAGGTCGGAAAGCTCTTCCTCGACCCGCTTGATATCGCGCGATTTCTCTTTGGCCGGCTTTTGCGGGGTGAGCGAAAACTCGGCGCCCAGTTTCTTGACCAGGCTCTCGGCCTCGCGCACCGACATCTTTTTGGTGGCGATCTGGTTGGCCGCCGTGATCTGGGTGGCGCGGTCGAGTGCGAGCAAAGCACGGGCATGGCCCATGTCGATATCGCCAGCCATCAGCATGGTTTGCACCGGGTCGGCCAGGTTCAACAAACGCAGCAAATTGCTGGCAGCACTGCGCGAGCGGCCTACGGCTTGGGCTGCGGTTTCGTGGGTCAGGCCGAACTCTTTGATCAGGCGTTGCAGGCCCTGGGCCTCTTCGAGCGGGTTGAGGTCTTCACGCTGGATGTTCTCGATCAGCGCCATCGCGGCCGCAGCCTCGTTGGGAACATCGCGCACTAGCACCGGCACCTCGGTCAGGCCGGCTAACTTGGCGGCGCGGAAACGGCGCTCGCCGGCAATGATTTCATAAATGGCGCGCTTGCGGCCTTCGCCGATGTGGGGTGCCGCATCTGCCTCATCGAGCTTGCGCACCAGAATCGGCTGCATGATGCCCTGCGCCTTGATGGACTCGGCCAGCTCGTACAAAGCGCCCTCGTCCATGTGGGTGCGCGGCTGGTACACGCCGGCCACCATGTCGGCCAAAGGCAAGGTGCTGGGGGCAGTAGCAGTGGTGGTGCCCGTGGACTCGGTAGCAGGGGGTGCATCTACCACTTTGGGGCCGAGCAGAGCTTCGAGGCCCATGCCCAGGCCTTTGGGTTTTTTGGTGACCATGTTCTTTTCCTTCTTGATATCGTGTGTAGTGGTTGCCGGCATATCAGCCGACGCGCGCCATCAGCGCGTGCAGGCGGGCAATGCCCTCGGGCCAATCGCCCAGGCCGGAGTCGGCATTGAGGTGGCCGGCGTTGCCGCAGTCCACAAAATCAGCACCCCAAGCGCTGGCGAATTGCTGTGCCCGCTCGAAGGTGCAATACGGGTCATTGCGGCTGCCCAGCAGCTCAGCGGAAAACGGCAGTTTGTCCATCACCACTGGCCACCAGCTTTTAAGCGGGGCTTGCAACTCTTGGCGCTCCGGGTCGCCGGGGCCGACCAGAAACGCGGCTTTCACGCGGTGGGTATTTTGCGAATGCTGGGCCCAGGCGGCGGTAAGGATGCAACCCAGGCTGTGCGCTACCAGCACCACGGGTGTGGGCGCGGCCAGCACGGCTTCTTCCAGCTGCATCATCCAATCGCCCCGCAGGGGTTGCATCCAGTCGTGCTGCTGCACACGGGTGAAGCCGTGCAGCGCCTCCCAGCGGCTTTGCCAGTGGGCAGGGCCGGAGTTTTGCCAGCCGGGCAGAAGGAGGACAGTCGGGTTGGGCATGGTTGCTATGAATTCAGGAGCTATTGGGGCAAAAAGCGTCTGGGCTGAAGGCGAATTTGGCTTGCAATGGCATCTACATCACCTTGATGCGGTCCACCATCTCGTGCGCGAAGGTTAAAAAGGCCTGTGCCCCCTTGGACTGGGGATCAAACACCACGCCCGGCACCCCGTAACTGGGCGCCTCGGCCAGACGCACGTTGCGGGGGATGACGGTGTTGAACACCTTGTCGCCAAAGTGGGCGCGGAGCTGTTCGCTCACCTGCTGCTGGAGGGTAATGCGCGGGTCAAACATCACCCGCAGCAAACCGATGATTTGCAGGTCGTCGTTCAGGTTGGCTTTGACTTGCTTGATGGTGTTGACCAGATCGGTCAGCCCTTCGAGCGCAAAGTATTCGCACTGCATCGGCACGATGACGCCATGGGCACAGCACAAGCCGTTGAGGGTGAGCATGCTCAACGAGGGCGGGCAGTCGATGAGCACAAAGTCGTACTCCGCATCCACCACGGCCAGCGCTTGCTTGAGGCGGCGCTCGCGCCGCTCCAGCTCCACCATCTCGACCTCGGCACCGGCAAGCTCACGGTTGGCACCCAGAATGTCGTAGCTGCAGCCACCATCGATCAGCTTCTCGCTGCGGGTGCGGGCCTCTGCCACTGAGGCGGATTCCAGCAGCACGTCGTACACCGTGAGCTCTAGCTTGCGCTTATCTACGCCCGACCCCATGGTCGCATTGCCTTGGGGATCGAGGTCAATCATCAGCACGCGCTGGCCGACTTTGGCCAGTCCGGCCGCCAGGTTCACGGTAGTAGTGGTTTTGCCAACGCCACCTTTTTGGTTGGCAACGCAGAAAATTTTGGCCATAGAGCGCTCAGGGTGAGAAAACAGAAAACCGGTTCAACGGGACTTTTATTTGGCCGACTGCAAGGCCAGGCGGATACCGAAGCCGACCAGAAACAGGCCCGCCAGCTTCTCGAGTACCCGCCCGATCATGGGGTTGGCGCGCACGCGCTCGGCGAGAAAGTGGGTCAGCAGCGTGGCGCCCAGCCCGTACAGAAATGTGAGGAAAGCGATAGTGGCCGCCATGAAGGCGTACGTCACCAAGCCTTGCTGGCTGGTGCGGTCCACAAACAGGGGGAAGAAGGCCATGTAAAACAAAATGGCCTTAGGGTTGAGCAAGGTGATCAGGAGCGCCTGGCGCAAGTAGTGGCCGGCCTTGATGTCGAGCACCGGTGCTGCGCCGGGTTTGGCCGTCAGCATTTTGAAGCCCAACCACCCGAGGTACGCGGCACCCGCCCACTGCACCGCGTGAAAGGCATCCGGATACGCTGCCAAGAGCGCTGCTACGCCAGCCACCGCAGACCACATGAGCACTTGGTCACCCAGAATCACACCCAGGGTTGCGGCCAGCCCGCCCTTGATGCCACCCTTGCTGGTGGACGTGACCAGCGCGAGATTGCCCGGGCCGGGGATCGCCAGAAACACGATGATGGTGATGACAAAGGTGCCGTAATCGGTGACGCCGAGCATGGGTTTTCTTTCGGGGGGAAGGCGTCGAGTTTACGTTGGAAACTTCGTGGCGGGCGTTGGGTTCAACCAAGCGGGCGATAGATAGGCAGCGGCGTGTTGTTTCACGTGAAACCTCTGGGACGCAGATTGCTTGCTGACGATGGTGCTGGGCTCGCGGTGCGGCAGGCACATGGACCATTGAGAGAACCAAGTACCTCGGCAGGTTGGGTGGGGTTACGCGTTTTGCGCAGGTCAAGGAGGAGCCCGCGCAGCGGGCGGGGGACACGGAGCAAAACGCGTAACCCCACCCAACCCTCACATCAAAGCGGAAAACAAGGGCTTAGCCCACCACCCGCTTACACATCCGCATCCGCATCCACACAATGCACCGCTCCGCATCCAACCCCGGCACCACAAGTTGTTCCACGTGAAACACCTCGACCGAAGCAGGCAATGCAGCCATTTCATCCGCAGGGTGCTTGCCCTTCATGCCCATCCACACGCCCTGCTCTGCCAAGGCTTTTTCAGACCAAGTCGTAAAGTCGACCAGGGATGCAAAAGCGCGCGAGCTCACCACATCGTAGGGTTCGCTCAAACTCTCTACCCGGGCATGAATGCCACGCAGGTTTGGCAACTTCAAGGTCACCGCCACTTGCTGAATGAAGGCGGCCTTCTTGGCCACTGTGTCCACACAGTGCACCGTGATGTGGGGACAGCAAATCGCAATCACAATACCGGGCAAGCCAGCGCCGGAGCCCACATCCAGCAGGCGGGGCTTGTCACCACAAACACCTGCTGCCTGCTGCACAGCCAACTGTTTTTGCAACGGCGCAATCGCTGCTAGGCTGTCAAACAGGTGGTGCGTCAGCATCTCGGCCGGATCGCGCACCGCTGTCAGGTTGTAGACCTTGGTCCACTTCTGGATCAAGCCCATGTACTCCAGCAGCGCTGCCGACTGCGCAGGCTCCAAGGTGAGGGCTAGCGCCGCACAAGCCCGGTCCAGTTGCTCCGAATGCCCTACTCCGCTCATACCGCCTCCGCCTTCTCCACAAAGCCGCGGAAGTTGCCTTTCCGGAGGTGAATCATCAACAACGAAATCGTCGCTGGGGTGATGCCCGACAAGCGGGAAGCCTGACCCAGCGTCTCCGGCTTGAACTTGCTCAAGCGCTGCCGTGCCTCAATACTCAGGGCGGTGACCTGCATGTAGTCGAGGTCTTCTGGCAAGCGGAGGTTTTCGTAGTGGGCGGCGCGTTCGACTTCATCTTTCTGACGATCGATGTAGCCGGAATATTTGGCCGCAATCTCCACCTGCTCCACAACAGCCGCCACAAATGCCACCTCGGCCAGATCTGTCGCGGGCAGCCCCGCTGTTTCACGTGAAACAGTGTCCAGCAAATCACGGTTGGCGTATTTGCCATGGTCCAGTGACATCAAGCCGCCGTAACTCACATTCGGACGGCGCAGCAAGTCGGCAAGGTTGTATTCGTGTTCAATCGATTTACCCAACACGCGCTCGGATTCGTCGGCAGCCAGATTGCGAGGGTTGACCCAGATACTACGCAGGCGCTCTGTTTCACGTGAAACAGCATCGCGCTTGCGGCAAAAGGCATCCCAACGCGCGTTGTCGACTAAGCCCAGCTCGCGGCCCACTTCGGTCAAACGGGCATCGGCATTGTCTTCACGCAGCTGCAGGCGGAACTCCGCCCGGCTGGTGAACATGCGGTAAGGCTCGGTCACGCCCTTGGTAATCAGGTCGTCCACCAGCACACCCAGATAGGCCTGGTCACGGCCGGGCAACCAGCTGCTACCGGTATAGCTAGCCGCACCGGCAGCACTCAGCGCCACATTGCCGCCACCCATGGCGCGCACTTGCAGTGCCGCATTAATGCCTGCGAACATGCCTTGTGCCGCCGCTTCTTCATAGCCCGTAGTGCCGTTGATCTGGCCGGCAAAAAACAGGCCGCCGATCTGCCGTGTCTCGAAGCTGCTCTTGAGCGAGCGCGGGTCAAAGTAGTCGTACTCAATGGCGTAGCCGGGGCGCAGGATGTGCGCGTTCTCCAAGCTGGCGATGCTGCGCACCAACTCGTACTGAATATCAAACGGCAGGCTGGTGCTGATGCCGTTGGGGTAGTACTCGTGGGTGGTCAGGCCTTCGGGTTCCAGAAAGATCTGGTGGCTGTCTTTGTCGGCAAAGCGGTTGATCTTGTCTTCCACGCTCGGGCAGTAGCGCGGGCCTACGCCCTCGATCTTGCCGGTGAACATCGGGCTGCGGTCAAACCCGCTGCGGATGATGTCGTGGGTGCGCTCGTTGGTGTGGGTGATCCAGCACGGCACTTGCTGCGGGTGCATGGCGGTATTGCCCATGAAGCTCACCACCGGCATCACATCGCTCATGCCACCGGCCACACCATCGCCGGGCTGCTCGATGCATTTGCTGAAGTCGATGCTGCGGCCGTCAATGCGGGGCGGGGTGCCGGTCTTGAGGCGGCCTTGGGGCAGCTTCAATTCTTTGAGTCGGGCAGACAGCGACACGGCGGGCGGGTCCCCTGCCCGGCCGGCGGCGTAGTTGTTCAGACCCACATGGATCTTGCCGTCCAGGAAGGTGCCGGCGGTCAGCACCACGGTCTTGCCGCGGAACTGGATACCCACCTGGGTCACCGCACCCACCACACGGGCGCCGTCTCCGTCGCCCTCGACCATCAAATCGTCCACCGCTTGTTGGAACAGCCACAGGTTCGGCTGGTTCTCCAGCATCCGGCGGATGGCGGCCTTGTAGAGCACGCGGTCCGCCTGCGCGCGGGTCGCGCGCACTGCAGGGCCCTTGCTGCTGTTGAGAATACGGAACTGAATACCCGACTCGTCGGTGGCCAGCGCCATCGCACCGCCCATGGCATCCACCTCTTTGACGAGATGCCCTTTGCCGATACCACCAATGCTGGGGTTGCAGCTCATCTGGCCCAAGGTCTCGATGTTGTGGGAGAGCAGCAGGGTTTTGCTGCCCATGCGGGCAGCGGCGAGCGCAGCTTCGGTGCCGGCATGGCCGCCGCCGACAACGATGACGTCGAATTCTTGTGGGTACAACATGGCAAGGGGGCGCAAGGGCGGACCACGGTGCGGGCCCGGCCGGCGCAAAAAGAAAGGGAGTTGCCTATTTTAACGGCAGCTCCCCTTTTTGCCGAGTGCGGGGGCTTGCTGCCACACCAACGGCCTGTTCAACCATCAAAACAAGTGCTAGTCCAAGCGCTTATTGCGGGAGTAGCTCCTGTTTTTATAGCACAGCTTAGCCCCGATTAAAACGGGTAGTGACGCGGCGTGGTTTGCAGGGTGATCCAGCGCAGCTCGGTGAACTCGGCCACACCGGCTTTGCCCCCAAAACGCCCCATGCCGCTGCCTTTGACGCCACCGAACGGCATCTGGGCTTCGTCATGCACGGTGGGGCCATTCACATGGCAAATGCCGGAGTCAATGCGGCGCGCCACGTTGAAGGCGCGCGCCATGTCACTGCCAAACACGGCCGCGCTCAAGCCGTATTCGTTGTCGTTGGCGCAGGCCACCGCCTCTTCCACACCGCGGACCCGCACCACCGCCTTGACCGGGCCGAAAGTCTCCTCGTGGTAGATGCGCATGGCCGGTGTCACATGGTCCAGCACGGTGGCCGCCATCAGGGTGTTGGTCGCCTTGCCACCACACAGCAGCTTGGCCCCTTTGGCCAGCGCATCGTCAATCAGCGCGTTGCAATGCTCGACCGTATTCATGCCAATCACCGAGCCCAGCACCACCGGGTCGGGCTTGCGCGGGTCACCCACAGGCAGGGCTGCGGCCTTCGCGGCAAACTTCTGGGTAAACGCATCCGCAATTGCCTGGTCCACGATGATGCGCTCGGTGCTCATGCAAATCTGGCCGCTGTTGGCAAAGCAACCGAAGGCCGCGCCGTTGACCGCATCTTCGATCACGGCGTCGTCCAGAATCACCATGGGTGCCTTGCCGCCCAGTTCCAGCACCACCGGCTTGAGGTATTTGGCACAGGTCATCGCAATGATCTTGCCGACGCGGGTAGAGCCGGTGAAGTTCACACGGCGCACCGCCGGATGCGCCACGATGGCCTCCACCACCGTGCCGGCATCGGCCCGCGCGTTGGTGATGTAGTTCACCACGCCGGGCGGAAAGCCCGCGTCCGCAAACGCTTCGGCAATCAGCTGGTGGGTGCGCGGGCAGTTTTCGCTGCCCTTGAAGATCACGGTGTTGCCGCAAGCCAAGGGGGTGGCAATGGCGCGCACCCCCAGAATGATGGGAGCGTTCCACGGTGCAATACCCAGCACCACGCCTGCAGGCTGGCGCACTCCCATGGCCAAACTGCCGGGCACATCAGACGGAATCACCTCACCGCTGATCTGGGTGGTCAGCGAAGCGGCCTCCCGCAGCATGCCGGCTGCCAAGTGCACATTGAAGCCGGCCCACATGCCGGTGCCACCGGTCTCTGCGCCCACCGCCTCGATGAACTGCGGCGTTTTGGCCTCGAGTGCATCTGCCGCTTTGAGCAACAACGCGCGGCGTTCGCCGGGCCCGGTCTGGCTCCAGGTCTTGAAGGCGGCCGCCGCCGCATCGGCCGCCATGACAGCATCCGCCGCCGAGGCGGCAGGGGCCCGCGTGGCCACGCTGCCATCCAAAGGGTTGCGCCGCTCGAAGGTCGCGCCTTGCTCGGCCGTGACATGGAGGCCGTTGATCAACATGGACAAATCAGACATGGGTTTTCTCCTGCAAGAGGTGGATACAAAACCCCATCGTAAAAAGCCCCCGTGCTATTCGCTGTGCTCTGCGTGCACAAAGTGCTAGCGCTGGCGTGCACAAGCGCTAGGGATAACCCTTGCAGCCCGCCCCATACTCCGCTGCCCCGCCCATAATGCGCCACCATGCCCCACCAACAGGCCTTGAGTACCGACCATTTCGCCCCCGGAGACCGCGCTCCGGTTTGGCACGATTGGGTCCGGCAGCAGTTCGGTGGGCTGCAATCCGATCTGTACGGGGATACCGACTTCGAGGGACACCTCCACACCAGCCAAGCCGGCGCCTTGCAACTCACACACCTCGAGGCCAAGCGCCACCGGGTCACCCGCACCACGGACCTTGCGCGCCATACCGACGAAGCATTTTTCAAAATCGTCGCCCCCATCAAGGGGTATGCCAACGTCGAACAAGGAGGCCGGCAAACCTCGGTGAGCCCCGGTAGCTGGACGCTCTACGACACCACCCGCCCGTATCGGATTGCGAATCCCGGGTCCGTCGAACATCTGGTAGTCATGATCCCGCAACGCGACCTTCAAGGCAGCGCCGCGCGCCTGGAGCATTTGATGGCACGCCCGATCAACGGGCAAAGCGGCATCGGCCGGGTGGCACTCACCACCATGCGCAGCACCTTCGAGGAGCTGCCCCACATGAGCGCAGATGCCGCCCGCGGCGCCGGCGAATTGCTCACCCAGCTGGTACGGCTATCACTCACCGAGTTGGCGGGCCTGCACACGCCGCTTACCCAGCGGGAAGCCCTCAAAGACCGTATCCGTCAGTACGTGGCATTGCACCTGCGGGACCCGCAACTCTCGGTCGAGCAGATTGCCACGGCGCTCAACTGCAGCAAGCGTCATCTGTACAACGCCTTTGCCGAGGAAGCCCACCCGCTGGCGAGCTACATCCAACATCAACGGCTGGACGCTTGCTTGCGCGAACTGCAGCAGGTGGGGTCCGCCGGGCGCCCCATTACCGAGATTGCGCTGCACTGGGGCTTTAACAGCCCCTCGCACTTCAGCCGCGTGTTCCGGGAGCACACCGGGCTCAGCCCCAGCGAGTTCCGGCAACAGCACTGAGCCAATGCCCTTCAGGCGAGTGCGGCCTCGCGCTTCAAGAGCTCGGTGTCCCGGAACTCGATATGCCCATACCCTAGCGCGAGCGCGCCTGCACCGACCAGGTACTTGAGCTCTTTGGCAAGCGTTTGGCGCGTTACGCCGAGCATCATGGCCAGTTCTTCGTGTGAGACCTGCACACCGCTGCGGCTCTGGTGGGAAAGGGTCATGTCGCCGCGGGCCAGGCTGATCAGCCGCCGCGCCACCCGGGTGCGCGTGGAGCGCAACATCGAGTCTTCGACCAGGCCACACAAACCCCGCACCCGGGTCGCCAGCAGCACGCTAATGCCTTGCACAAACCCGATCCGCTGCATCAGGCCTTGAAAATCACGGGGCGTAATCACCAGCAGGGTGCCTGCCTGCAGGGCGACGACGTCGTGGGGCCGGATTTCCCCGTCCACCATGGAGGTCTCCCCGAACCAGTGTCCGGCCTCCAGGACCGACAAAATCCCCTCGCGCCCATCTTCCCCCGAAGCGGTAACCCGGAACACGCCGGAGAGCACGCCATAAAAGCCACCGCTCGCATCCCCACGGCGGTATACCGCTTCACCCGGAGACACTTCTTGCTCAATGGCCACCGCCAGCAGCGCCTTGCGCTCGGCGATAGGCAAGCCATCGAACCAGGTGTTGACTGACATTTTTTTTAATAACTCTGCTTTGGAGTGTGTCATCCATTCCCCTTTAGTGATTACCCTGAATTGTTAGTTTTTTTACAGTGTATCGATCGCGATGCAAGTACGCTGGACCCTGTTGTAACTAGGGAGGCATCCATGCCCGCTTCATCCGTGCAAGCCCAAGTCAGTGCGCAAGAGTGGCAGCTGCGCCAGGATCTGGCTGCTTGCTACCGCCTTGTTGCCCATTACGGCTGGAGCGACCTGGTGTTCACCCACATCAGTGCGCGCATACCGGGCCCGGATCACCACTTCCTCATCAACCCTTACGGATTGATGTTTGATGAAATCACTGCGAGTAGTCTCGTCAAAGTGGACCAGCATTGCAATAAGCTGAATGACTCACCCTACTCCGTCAATCCGGCCGGTTTTGTGATCCACAGCGCCATCCATGAAGCACGGGAAGACGCCGGTTGCGTGCTGCACACCCACACCCGGGCCGGTGTCGCTGTCAGTGCCCAAAAAGATGGCGTCCTGCCCTTAAGCCAGCAGTCGACCTTTGTGCTGGCGTCCCTGGCGTACCACGACTATGAAGGCGTCGCCTTCCGCCCGGACGAGAAGCCGCGCTTGCAAGCCGACCTCGGACACGCGAATTTCATGGTGCTGCGCAACCACGGCCTATTGGTGGTGGGCAAAACCATTGCCGATGCCTTTTTGAGCATGTACACCTTCGAGGCCACCTGCCAGATCCAGCTCGCCGCCCAATCGGGCGGTGGCGCCCTGACCCATGTCGACCCGCGCATTGTGAGCGGTGTGGCCGAGTCCATGCGGGTGCAAACCGGCGGGCTGGGTGGCGCGTTTGTCTGGCCGGCGTTGTTGCGCAAACTCCAACGCATAGACCCCGGCTACCTGGATTGAGACCGTATGAACCCCACAGAATTTGACTACATCATCGTTGGCGGCGGCTCTGCCGGCTGCGTGCTCGCAGGCCGATTGAGCGAAGACCCGAACACCACCGTCTGCCTGCTCGAAGCCGGTGGCCCGGACACCAGCGCCTTTATCCATGCACCGCTGGGGTTTGCTGCCACCGCCCCGCTCGGCATCTTCAACTGGAACTATGAAAGCGTGCCGCAACCCGGCTTGGGCGGGCGTCGCGGCTTCGCGCCCCGCGGCAAAGTGCTGGGGGGCAGCAGCTCGCTCAACGCCATGGTCTACACCCGCGGCAACGCTGCCGACTACGACCGCTGGGCTGGGCACGGCAACCCCGGCTGGAGCTACCGGGATGTCTTGCCCCTGTTCAAACAATCCGAAAACAACCAATGCTTCGGCGCCACCGACCTGCGCGGTGTGGGCGGCCCCCTGAACGTGTGCTACCTGCGCAGCCCCAGCCCGCTGAACCAGGCCTTTATTGAGGCGTGCGAAAGCCAAGGCCTGCCCCGCACGCCCGACTACAACGGCACCCAACAATGGGGCGTGGCGCCCGCCCAGGTCACCCAAAAAGACGGCGAGCGCTGGAGTGCCGCCAAGGGCTACCTCACCCCCCACCGCCATCGCAGCAACCTCACGGTCATTACCCAAGCCCATACCCACAAGGTGCTGCTCGACAGCAGCCACGGTGACCCCCGCGCCACCGGTGTGCAGTACGAGCACAAGGGCCAGATGCACGAGCTGCGCGCCCGCCGCGAAGTGCTGGTCAGCAGCGGCGCCTTCGGCTCGCCGCAATTGTTGATGCTCTCAGGCATCGGGCCCGCAGAGCACCTGCGCCACCATGGCATTCCGGTGCGGCACGCCCTGCCCGGCGTGGGTCAGAACCTGCAAGACCACATCACCACCGTACTGATTTACCGCACCCAACACCAGCGCGAAACGCTGGGCTTCTCATTCGGCGGCGCGCTTGCGATGCTGAAGTCCATTTTTGAATGGCGCAGCCAACGCACCGGCTGGATCACCACCAACGTGGCCGAGTCCCAAGGCTTCATGAAAACACGCCCGGAGCTCGACATTCCTGATATCCAGCTCGCGTTTTGCACCGGCATCGTGGACGACCACACCCGCAAACCCCACCTCGGCCACGGCTACACCCTGCACGTCACCCTGATGCGACCCAAGAGCCGTGGCAGTGTGACCCTGCAAAGTGCCAACCCCGAAGAAGCACCGCTGATCGACCCCGCCTACCTGCAAGACCCCGAAGACCTCGAGGCCCTGGTTCGCGGCACCCAAATGGGCCTGGACATCATGGAAGCGCCGGCTTTGCAGCCCTACCGCGGCAAGATGCTCTACCCGGTCGAGCGCAACAACCGCGCGCAGATCGAGCAGTTTTTGCGCGACCACTCCGACACCGAATACCACCCGATCGGCACCTGCAAAATGGGTCCCGCCAGCGATCCGATGGCCGTGGTGGATGCAAATCTGCGGGTGCACGGCATCCAGGGGCTGCGGGTAGTGGACGCGTCCATCATGCCCGACCTGGTGACCGGCAACACCAATGCGCCCACCATCATGATTGCGGAAAAGGCCGTGCAAAGCATCCGTGCAGCCCATGTCCGCTAGCATGCTGCCTTCACCCACTTAAGGCCCACCATGAAGCTGTACTACTCCCAAGGCGCCTGCTCGCTGGCACCCCATATCGTGATGCACGAAGCCGGCTTGGCGTTTGAAGCCATTTCCGCGCCCACCAAGACCCATCAGTTGCCTGACGGCACCGACTTTTACACGATCAACCCGCTGGGCTATGTGCCGTTTTTGGTACTGCAAGACGGCCGCAGCCTGCATGAAACGCCGGCCATCGTGCAATACCTGGCAGACCTGGTGCCCGAGAAACACCTCGCCCCGGCCAACGGGTCCTTTGAGCGCTACCAGCTGCAGCAGTGGCTCACCTTTATTGGCACCGAGCTGCACAAGAACTTCAGCCCCTTGTTCAACCCGGCAGCGCCCCTCGAAGGCAAAGAGCAAGCCAAACAAACCCTCGCCAAGCGCTTGGCATGGGTAGACGGCGAGCTTGCCGGCAAAGACTACCTGCTCGGCACAACCTTCAGCGTGGCCGACGCCTACCTGTTCACCGTGACCAACTGGGCCCGTTTGGTGAAGGTAGACCTCAGCACCTTCGCCAACCTGTTGGCTTACCGGGCCCGCGTTGGCGAGCGCCCCGGCGTACAAGCCGCCATGCGCGCAGAGGGCTTGCTGAAGTAACACGCAGCGCGCTCCAAAAACCAAGGGCCCTTACGGGCCCTTTTTGCTATGCGAACAGTAGCAGCAGGCGCACTCAGTAAGAGCGCTGCAGTGCTTTTTGACGTATAGCCAGTGCCGCGCCCACCCACAATGCAGCTGCCGAAAACACCAGCCCCCGCGCCAAGCCGCCGGGGCCGTCTGCGATCCAGCCGACCACCGTGGGGCCCACAATCTCGCCGGCCGCAAACACCGTGGTGAACGCACTGATACCCGCTGCCCAGGCCGTGGGCGGCAAGTTGTGCCGCACCAAGGCGGTAGTGGACGCCACCACTGACAAAAACACCGCGCCAAACAACAAGCCCGACGCCAGCAACGCCAGCCACCACTGGGTGAGCGCCGGCAAAACAATGGCCACGCCCAACAGGGTGTTGAGCGTCGCCAAGGGCCTGCCGTCCTGGTGCTTGTCGAGCAGGCTCGCCCAAATGCGGCTGGAGGCAATCACCGCCGCACCCAAAAGCGCATAAAACACCGTCACCGCCGCAGCCGATGTGCCCTGCGATCGCAGGAGCGCCACCACAAACGTCATATAGCCGATATAGCCCACCCCAAAAAACGTATACCCGGCCAGGCCAAAGCGGAAATCCCTCCAATGGAACTGCTGCGGCCCGCCCGCACCCACAGGTGCGCCTGGCAGCGCCCAGCGCGACATCACCCGCGCCGGCCACACCAACACAGCAGTGCCCACCGCGCAAGCCAAGGCCAGGGCCCACCACGACCACTGCCAGCCATGCGGTTGCGCGGCAAACGCCTCTAACAGCCAAGGCACCATCAGGGCACTCAACACAATGCCCACGCCGGTACCCCCGTAGTACATGCCCAGCAGCAAACCGCTATGGCGCGGAAAACGCGCGCCCAAGCGGGCCGCGAGCAAACCACCAGCCACAAACACCAGCGCACTCGCCACACCCGCCAACAAGCGCTGCGCCAGCAAGGCCGTGGTATCTGTAAAAAACCCGCTCAGACCCATGAACACCGAGGCCAGCACCGCGCCCCGCCACAACACCTCGCCCGGGCCGCGGGTGCGCAGCAAACGGGGCGCCCACAGCGCCCCGATCAAGTAGCCCAGTGCGTTGGCCGTGTTCATAGCGCCAGCCAGGGTGTAGCTCCAGCCCAGATCGGTGCGCATGGCTGGCAAAAGCAGGCCATAGGCAAAACGGGTGATCCCCAGAGAAACAGCAGCTCCCAAAGACAAAGCCAGCGCGAGGCACCAGCCTTGAAAAGAGATCGCTGCAGGAGCGGCTAAGGGTTGGTCCGCGCCCGCCATCAGGCGGCACTGCCCTGCAAGCGGAACTGGCGCACCACCTGTGCCAAGGCATCCGCCTGCTCGCGCAAGCCTTGGGCTGCGGCAGCGCTCTGCTCCACCAACGCGGCGTTTTGCTGGGTCGCCTGGTCGATCAGGCCGACGGACTGGTTCACCTGCGCAATACCGCTGGACTGCTCAGTGGAGGACGAAGAAATTTCGCCAATGATCTCGCCCACGCGCTGCACGCCGTCCACCATTTCTTTCATGGCGGCACCGGCCTCTTCCACCAGCTTGACCCCGCCATCCACCGCGTGCACGCTGGTGCTAACCAGGCCTTTGATTTCCTGGGCCGCTGCGGCGGAGCGCTTGGCCAGCATCCGCACCTCAGACGCCACCACCGCAAAACCCCGGCCCTGCTCACCGGCGCGGGCGGCTTCCACCGCCGCGTTGAGCGCCAGGATGTTGGTCTGGAAGGCGATCGAATCAATCAGCCCGACGATGTCATTGATCTTGCTGCTGCTGGCCGCAATCTCGTGCATGCTGCCCACCGCCTGGGTCACAACCTGGCCGCCACGGGCTGCCAGCTTGTAAGCCGAGTCGGACAGCTGGCGCGCTGTTTGAGCCGCGTGGGCGGTCTGCTGCACATTTTCGGTCAGCTCTGCTAGAGAGCCCACGGTGTCTTGCACGCTGCTGGCAGACTTTTCGGTGCGAACCGACAAATCCTGGTTGCCAGAGGCAATTTCCTGGCTGGCCGTGGCCACACTCTCGCTCGCGTTACGCACCTGCGAAACCAGGGCGCTCAGGCCGTCTTGCATTGCCTGTTGGGTGCGCTGCAAATCGGCCACCTCGTCTTTACCATGCACCACCACCCGTTGCGACAAATCCCCCCCGGCAATCGCTTGGGCCAGCAACCGGGCTTGCTCCAAGGGTTGGCAAATCGAGTTCATGTTCAAAATGGTCAATGGCACCACCACCAGCGACGCCACTGCCAGCGCCGCAATAAAGACCCAGCGCACCACCTCGGCCACTTTTTGCTGATCTTGCACCGACTCTTCGACCTCCCGGTTCAGAATGACCTCCAGCTCTGACACCTGCTTGTCGATCACCACGAACTCGGCCAGTGCCTTTTGGCTCATGCGGTTGGCGGTCGTGGCAGATTCATAGCCACTGCTCTTGAGTTGCACCGCAATAGGCTCAAACAACTTGGCATAGCTTTGCAAGCGCAAGACCAGCTCACGCACCACCACGTTGTCCGGGTCTTCCTCGCCCTCGAGGAATCCATTGGCGACTTTCTCGGTCTCTGCGAGGTTCTGCTTCCAGCGGGTGTAGGCTTTCTCTACCTCGTTAGGGCGCTCGTACTCAATGATCATGTCTTTCTCTGCCATGCGCACCATGGCGAGCGCGCCACGCAGGTGAGACAGGTGCTGCACTTCGGCAAACGAGTGGTGCAGAAAATCATCGCTCTGGTCTTTGATCTGCCCCATGCCCCACAGCCCCCCCAAACCCAACATGCTGAGCAGCGCCAACACCATGGCAATGGCACCCAGCATGCGAAGCCGGATCGTGAATTGGCGCATCATTGTCATCATGGTCATGGGGTGTTCCTCGGGTGTGCCGATCGTGCGTGTTCAGCCATTCTTTCAGAGTCTACGGCGGGCTACAAGCGGCAATCCGAGGCAAAACCCCTGTGTTGCCCGCCATTTCCAACTGCTGCAGCGCTGCAAGAATCCCACAAGGGGCGGCGCCGTGTCTTGACCTACGTCATACCGGCGCGCGCGGCGCCCACACAATCACCGCCATACCCGCCAGCGCGAGGCCGGCACCCAGCAGATCCCAGCGGGTCGGCGCAATGCCATCCACCCACCAGAGCCACACCAGCGCGGTAGCGACATACACACCGCCATAGGCCGCATACACCCGGCCGCTGGCAGCAGGGTGCAAGGTGAGCAGCCAGACAAACAAGGCCAGTGAGGCCGCCGCCGGCAGCAGCACCCACACCGGTGCACGCTGCTGCAACCACAGCCAAGGCAGATAGCACCCCACGATCTCGGCGACCGCGGTGAGCACATAGAGGCCGGTAGTGAGCAGCAGGGATTGCATGGGCGCCTTGGATTTTGCTCACATTTTAGGAGCTAGCTGCGCACATTCTATGAGCGCCAGAGGCACTTTTTACTACTATTCAGTGGCCTACTTGCCGCCCTTCTCGGGCGTCCAGCGCTTGAGCAACAGCGCATTGGTCATCACGCTCACCGAGCTCAGCGCCATGGCAGCACCCGCAACCACCGGGCTTAAGTAGCCGAGCGCTGCCAACGGAATACCGGCCGCGTTGTAGGCAAAGGCCCAGAACAGGTTTTGCCGGATCTTGGCGACCGTCCGGCGGCTAATGTCCAGCGCTGCGGCCACCAAGAGCGGGTCGCCCCGCATGAGCGTGATGCCGGCTGCATGCATGGCAACGTCAGTGCCGCCGCCGTTGGGGTTGGCCATGGCCATGCCCACATCGGCAGCCGCCAACGCGGGCGCATCGTTCACGCCGTCGCCCACCATGGCAACCACTTTGCCACCCGCTTTCAATGCAGCTACCTTGGCCGCCTTGTCACCGGGTAGCACCTCAGCCAACACGTCTTTGGCATCCAGCCCCAAGCGCTTGGCCATAGCTTCAGCCGCCCCGCGGTTGTCGCCAGAAATCATCACGGTCTGAATGCCGCGGTCCCTCAGGGTCGCCAACGCTTCCTTGGCGCCGGGCTTGGGCTCGTCGGCAAACGCGAGCAACGCTAAGAGCTTTACGCCGCCGGCTTGTTGCTCTGCCATGGCCGACACCGTCGCACCACCCGCTTGCAAATCGGCCGCCTGCGCCGCGACCGGCGCCATGTCCACACCCAGCTCGGCCATCCAGCGCAAGCTACCCAGCAGCAGAGTGCGCTCACCCACTTTGCCTTGGGTGCCACGGCCGGCCACGGCTTGCACATCGGTGGGCGCGGGCACCGTGAGTGCTTTGTCTTTGGCCACTTGCAGCACCGCGCGGGCCAAGGGGTGCTCGCTACCGCTTTGCAAACCGGCGGCCAATAGCAGAGCCTCGTCGTTCGCCAGGCCCACGGGTACCAAAGCGGTCAGTCGCGGTTGGCCCACGGTCAGCGTGCCGGTTTTGTCGAAGGCCACCACGTTCACGGTGTGCGCCACTTCCAGCGCCTGGGCGTCCTTGATCAAAATGCCGAACTTGGCCGCTACCCCGGTACCCGCCATGATGGCGGCCGGCGTGGCCAAGCCCAGCGCGCAGGGGCAGGCAATCACTAGCACCGCCACGGCGTGGATCAGCGCCACTTCAAAGCTGTTGCCGGTGAAGTACCAACCCAGCAAGGTGACCAGCGCAATCACCAGCACCACCGGCACAAACACCGCGCTCACCTGGTCCACCAGCCGCTGGATAGGTGCCTTGGCAGCCTGCGCGTCTTCCACCAGGCGGATGATGCTGGAAAGCACAGTGTCCACCCCCACCGCCCGCACCTGCAGCACCACGCGGCCTTCACCATTGATGCTGCCACCCGTGAGCTTGGCGCCCACCTCTTTGGTGACCGGCAGTGGTTCGCCGGTCAGCATAGATTCGTCCACCTGCGTGCGGCCTTCCAGCAGCGCGCCATCCACCGGAAAGCGCTCGCCGGGTTTGACTACCAGCTTGTCGCCAACCAGTACTTCGGCCACAGGCACATCCACCTCGCCATCGCGACCGATCAGGTGCGCCGTGTCCGGGCGCAAACCATGCAAAGCGCGAATCGCGGAAGTTGTCTGGCGCTTGGTGCGGGTCTCGAGCCATTTGCCCAATAACACCAAGGTCACCACCACGGCGCTGCTCTCGAAATAAAGGTGCGGCTCCATGACCGCCATCCCGTGGGCTGCGTGTTCCGCCGCGCCCCCCCACAGAAAGCTGAGCCACAACCACATGGACAAACCCCACCCCGCCGAGGTGCCCAGCGCCACCAACAAATCCATATTGCCGGTGCGTGCCAGCAGCGCGTGCCAACCGGCTTTGTAGAAGCGTGCCCCCAAGATGAACTGCACCGGCGTGGCCAGCAAAAACTGCCAGAGCGCAGGCAGCATCCAATCTTTGCCGAACAGGTCGCCAGCCATGGGCAAAACCAGCGGCAGACACAGCGCCAGGCCGATACCGACCGGCCCGAAGCCCGCCCAGGCCGATGCATCCTCTGCATCGATTGCCGCGCTTGGCGCCAAGGGCTCATAGCCCGCGTCCCGCACCGCGCGGCGCAAGCGCGCCTCCATGCCGGCATCGTGCACCGCAATACGGGCGGACTCGGTGGCCAGGTTCACCGTAGCGCTGTCCACGCCGGGCACCTTCTTCAAGGCTTTTTCCACCCGCATCACACACGATGCGCAAGTCATGCCGCCTATGCCGATATCGATGGTCGTGGGGGAGGGGGTTTCAGTGCTCATGGCGCAAGCTTAGGGCTTGCCATGGTGGGAAGGTCAAGCGCTTAACCAACAAATGCACTACAAAGGTCTTGACCCTCCCACCATGGCAAGGTTCACAATACTTTCATTCACCTATCAGGAGCATCCATGAACCAAACCTTTACCGTCACCGGCATGACCTGCGGTCACTGCGAGAAAGCCGTCACCCGCGCCATTCAGGAAGCCGACCCGCAAGCCCAGGTCACCATCGACCGCAGCGCCAACAAGGTGGACGTGGAATCTACCCAGCCGCGCGAAACGCTGGCCCGCGCCATTGCAGAAGAGGGCTATGCCGTCGCAGCCTAAGCCAGCAGCGCTGTCCGGCCAGCCCGTCAACATCGGCGAAGCCGCGCGGCAAAGCGGTGTATCCGCCAAGATGCTGCGGCACTACGAGTCGCTGGGTCTGCTGGGCAAAGTCACGCGCACCGACAGCGGCTACCGGCTCTACAGCGCGGCCGATGTGCACACCCTGCGCTTCATCAAACGCTGCCGCGACCTGGGCTTTTCGATGGCCGAGATCGGCGAGCTGGTGGGCCTGTGGCAAAACAAGCGCCGCGCCAGTGCCAACGTCAAGAAGATCGCCCAGAAGCACATGGACGAACTGAGCGAGCGCATCGCCGCCATGCAGGCCATGCAGCGCACCCTCTCCACCCTGCTGCACTGCTGCCTTGGCGACGACCGGCCGGACTGCCCCATCCTCGATGACTTGGCAGGCGACCATCAGTCACTATCAAATTCATAGCTGCTCGCGCACATTCCACGAGCGCTAGAGCACTAAAACACCATAATCTATGTCCACCGCCATCCTCAACCTGTACCCCGCGCTAGCCCATGTGTCTCCCACGCTAGCAGCGCTCGGGCCAGAGGCGCAGAGCATGACGGTGCCAGACCACACCGAATTGTTCTCTGAGGGTCAGCCCTGCCAGGGTTTCCCGCTGGTCCTGCGCGGCGAAGTACGGGTCGCGCGACGTGCAAATGACGGACGTCACTTGGAGCTGTACCGCGTAGTGCCCGGCGAGTTGTGTCTGGTCAGCAGTGCGGCTCTGTTTCGTAGCCAAGCACTCAGCGCACATGGGGTGAGCACTAAAGAAAGTGAGCTGGTCATGGTCAGTCCCGCCACTTTTAACCTTTGGCTGGACACACCAGCCTTCCGCAACTTTGTCCTGGGACTGTTTGCCGAGCGCATGGCCGATTTGACCAGCCTGATCGATGCGGTGGCCTTCCAAAAACTGGACCAGCGGCTGGCCAATGCCCTGCTGGGGCGCGGTCAGGATTTGCACCTTTCGCACCAGACGCTGGCCGACGAGCTGGGCACGGTGCGCGAGATGGTGACACGCCTACTGCGCCGCTTTGAACGAGAGGGTTGGCTCAGACTTGGGCGGGAGCACATCCACATCCTTAGCAGCCAGGCCTTGCGTGCACTGGCCGGCGGGGGCTGAGCGCGCCCCTCAATAGAGGCTGCGTGACCTAAGTCACATACTTCCTTGGCGCATAGGCGTCCAATCACTCCACATCAACCAAGGAGTGATTCCATGAAAGCAAATGTTGGCGGCATTGACCGCATCATCCGCATCGGCGCAGGCACTGTGCTCATCGGCTTGGCAGCTACCGGCACTGTCGGCTGGTGGGGTTGGCTGGGCGCTGTGCCCCTGGCAACCGGCCTGATGGGATGGTGCCCGCCGTATGCCATCTTTGGGTTCAGCACCTGCTCCATAAAAAACTAAACGCCTTTCTGTGTGCTCCATAGCACCGACGCTTGCCGAGCCCGCCGCTCCAATGAAGGCTTCCACAACTTCTGGAGTGCAGCATGCGTACCAACACCGGCAACGGGGATCGGCTTCTCCGCATTTGGGTGGGCGCCGTGCTGATCGGGCTGGCCGCCACCGACATCATTGGCCCTTGGGGGTGGATCGGCGTCCTGCCAGTGCTCACCGGTTTCATCGGCTGGTGCCCCGCCTACGCCGCGCTGGGCATCAATACCTGCCCTGCTAAAAACTGACTTGCTATGAAATTAGGAGCTTCTTGCGCAGTGATTACTTGGGCTGGAGGCTGATTTGACCCACTAAGGGCGGGTGCACCTCTTGCGACGCCCCGGGTTTTGCACCAAAGCTGCGCGCACCGGTTTTGCGCTGCGGCATGTTGCACCGCACAAAGCCGGTGCATTTTGTACACAATCCTAGAAAAACATTGTGTACAAAGTTGGCATGGGGTTTGCGTACACCCGTGGCATGAACGCTACCGCACCTGCCGCCATCGAAGTCATCGGGCTCACCAAGCGCTATGCGCAGGGCAAGCCTGCTGTGGACAGCATCAATTTGCGCATTGCCAGCGGCAGCTACTGCTGCCTGCTCGGGCCCTCGGGCTGCGGCAAGAGCACCACGCTGCGCATGATTGCGGGGCACGAGTCAGCGTCTGACGGCGACATCCTGCTGGAAAACCGCAACATCACCGACCTGCCCGCCGCCGAGCGCGGCACGGCCATGATGTTCCAGAGCTTTGCGCTCTTCCCCCACCTGAGCGCCCTGGACAACGTAGCCTTCAGTCTCAAGATGAAAGGCGTGGGCAAAACTGAGCGCCACGCCAAGGCCAAAGACTTGCTGGAGCGTGTAGCCATGGGCCACTTGGCCGAGCGCAAGCCCGCCGAACTATCGGGTGGACAACAACAGCGTGTGGCCCTGGCCCGGGCCCTGATTACCCAGCCCCGCGTGCTGCTGCTGGACGAGCCGCTCTCTGCCCTCGACCCCTTCTTGCGCATTCAGATGCGCGCCGAGCTGCGCCGCTGGCAAAAAGAGCTGGGACTGACCTTCATCCACGTCACCCACAGCCAGGAAGAAGCCATGGCCCTGGCCGACACCATGGTGGTGATGAACCACGGCGTCATCGAACAAGTGGGCAGCCCGCACGAGGTCTACAACCGGCCCGCCAGTGAATTTGTAGCCCGCTTCATGGGTGGCCACAACGTCATCGAAACCCACGAGGGCAAGGTCGGTGTGCGCACCGACCACCTGCAAGTGCTGCCGGCCGAACAGGCCGTGCCTGACGCCCCCCACACCAAGATGGCACTGATCACCGACGTGGAATACCAGGGCACCTACGTGCTGCTGGGCCTGCAGAACCCCGGCACCTCAGTCACCGCATCCACCACCGCCGAGATCTCGGTGATGTTGTCCGAATCCACCTTTGCCACGCGGCCCTATGCCGTGGGTGAGACCGTGCAGCTGCGCTGGGCGCCTGAAGCTGCGCACCCGCTTGCACGCTGAACGCGCCAGTTGTTTTCCCCTGTCTTCGCAAGAAGTTTTCAAACCCTCCGCAACCCACTAGGAGTTTTCTCATGGCTGACGATCTGAAAGACACCCTCACTAACGCCGCCCCCGTGCAGCGCCGCAGCTTGCTCAAAGGCACCGCCGGTATTCTGGCTGCCGGCATGTTCCCCGCAGTGCACTCTGCAGAACCCATCGTGCTGCGCTATCTGGGCACTGCGGTGAACCAAGACAAGGCCATCGGCGAAAAGTTTGAAAAAGACACCGGCATCAAGATCCAGTACGTGGCCGTCACCACCGACGACGTGACCAAGCGCGCCGTCACTGCGCCCAACAGCTTCGACCTGATCGACACCGAGTACTTCTCCTTGAAGAACATCGTGCCCACCGGCAACCTGAAGGGCATTGACACCAAGCGCATCAAAAACGCAGACAAGATCACCACCCTGTTCACGACCGGCATGGTGGCAGGCAAGGCCGTGGGCGACCAAGGCACAGCCCCCAAGAAGACCATCTTCCTGGAAGGCGAAAAGAGCAAAGTGTTTGCCAAGAGCCCGACTCAGTTCATGTCCATCATCCCCACCGTGTACAACGCCGACACGCTGGGTATCCGCCCTGACCTGATCAAGCGTCCCATCACTTCCTGGGCCGAACTGCTGAACCCCGAATTCAAGGGCAAGGCCGCGATTCTGAACATCCCCTCCATCGGCATCATGGACGCCGCCATGGTGGTCGAGGCCATGGGCATCTACAAGTACCCCGACAAGGGCAACATGACCAAGAAGGAAATTGATCTCACCATCAAGACCCTGATTGAAGCCAAAAAGCAAGGCCAGTTCCGCAGCCTGTGGAAAGACTTCAACGAGTCCGTCAACCTGATGGCTTCCGGCGAAGTGGTGATCCAGTCCATGTGGAGCCCTGCGGTTACCGCAGTGCGCACCAAGGGCATCGCCTGCACCTTCCAGCCCCTGAAAGAGGGCTATCGCGCATGGGCCTCCGGCTTCGGCATTCCATCCACCCTGTCCGGCCGCAAGCTCGATGGTGCCTACGAGTTCATCAACTGGTTCCTGGATGGCTGGGCCGGTGCTTACCTCAACCGCCAAGGCTACTACAGCGCCGTGCTGGAAACCGCCAAGGCCAAGATGGAAGCCTACGAGTGGGCCTACTGGATGGAAGGCAAACCTGCTGCCCAAGACATCAAGAGCCCGACCGGCGATGTGCTGGCCAAGAAGGGCGAAGTCCGCGACGGCGGCAGCTACGAGCAGCGCATGGGCGGCATCGCCTGCTGGAACGCCGTGATGGACGAGAACGCCTACATGGTCAAGAAATGGAATGAATTTGTAGCGGCCTAGCCGCACCCCCGTCCAGGCGCACTGCGTGTCGCCTGTTCCCCCCTTGAAAGGGGGCAACACCGGCGGTCTGGCAAAGCCAGTCCCGCGGTGTTTCTGGAACGGGCTTTGCGGTGCTCGCCCTGGGTGGGCCCCGCCTCCATTAGTTAACGGATAAGCATTTATGAGCGCACCTTCAACATCTTCACTTCCGGCGGCATCTGCTCCGGGCCGCACGCTTGCGGCCTGGTGGCAGGCTTTGCCGCTCACCGCGGTGTTTGCGCTCTTCTTTTTGATTCCATTGGCATTGGTGCTGATGGTGAGTTTCTGGGACTACAACCAGTACGAAATGCTTCCGGGCTTTACCTTCAAAAACTACGTGTCAGTGTTTGAAGGCTGCCTCTCTCGCAACGAGTACGGCGACTTGTGTGTGACAGTCAAAACTTATCTCTCCACCTTCAAATTCAGCCTGTTGGTCTGGGCGCTGACGCTAGTGATCGGGTTTGCGGTGTCTTACTTTCTGGCTTTCCACGTGAAGTCCAGCGGCACCCAAGTGGTGTTGTTTGTGTTGTGCACCATCCCGTTCTGGACGTCCAACGTGATCCGCATGATTGCTTGGGTGCCACTCCTAGGGCGCAATGGGCTAGTGAATGACGGGCTGGTTTCCGCAGGGTTGGTGGATCAGCCGGTGGAGTGGCTGTTGTTCTCTGACTTTTCGGTGGTGCTGGCCTTTGTGCACCTGTTTACCACTTTCATGATCGTGCCTATTTTCAACAGCATGATGCGCATCGACCGCAGCCTGATTGAAGCCGCCAACGACAGCGGCGCGAGTGCCTGGCAGACCTTGTGGAATGTGATCGTGCCGCTGTGCCGCACCGGCATCATCATCGGCTCCATCTTTGTCATCACCATCGTGATGGGCGACTTTGTGACCATCGGCGTCATGGGTGGCCAACAAATCGCCTCGGTGGGCAAGATCATCCAGGTGCAAACCTCTTACCTGCAATTCCCGCTGGCAGCGGCCAATGCGGTGGTGCTGCTCGCCATTGTCTTGATGATCATTTGGGCCCTGACCCGGATGGTCGATATCCGCAAGGAGCTGTGAACATGACCCACGACAAGCGCACACCCGGCTTCTGGCTATTGGCGGCTTTCTTTGTGGCCTATGTCTTGTTTTTGTACGGGCCGATGCTGGTCATCGTGGTCTTGAGTTTTCAAGGCCCGGAGGGCGGGCTGACCTTTCCGATGCGCGGGCTGTCATTGCACTGGTTCCACAAACTGGCGGAAGGTTTGGGGGTTGTCGATATCGGCGCCGCCCTCTACCGCTCTCTGGGCTTGGGGCTGGTGGTGATGGGGTTAACCATCGTGTTCTCGGTGCTGGCAGGCTTGGCCTTCCGCAAAAAGCTGCGGTTTGCCAACGTGTTGTTTTTCACGGTGGTGGCCAGCTTGATCATGCCGTCCATCATTGTGTCGCTGGGCATCGGGCTGGAGTTCCGCCTGCTGGATGGTGGCATCAAAAAGATCCTGGAAACCTTCGGCATGGAAAGTACGCTGGAAAACTATGGCACCGCCTTGGGCATCTACACCTCGGCACTGGGCGCGCACCTGACCTGGACGCTGCCTTTCGGCCTGCTCATCATGTTCGCCATCTTCAACCGGTTCAATCCGGCCTATGAAGAAGCGGCGCGGGACTTAGGGGCCACCCCGTGGCAGACCTTTCGCCATGTGGTGCTGCCGCTGATTGCGCCTTCGGTGGTGGGCATCGGCATGTTCGGCTTCACCCTGAGCTGGGACGAAATTGCCCGCACATCGCAAGCTATTGGCGATGTGAATACCCTGCCCCTAGAGCTGCAGGGGCTGACTACGACAGTAACCACACCCTCGATCTACGCACTGGGCACGGTGACCATGGTGGTATCGTTTCTTGTGATGGGACTGGCCGTGGGGCTGTCCACCCTGTTGGCCAAGCGCCAACAAGCAAAGCGGGACACATGAGCGAATTTGTTGCACTGACAGAGAACGAAATCTACGAGCGCATGGTGGCCACCATCCTGGACCACCGCCTGCCGCCCGGGACCAAGCTCATTGAAGAAAAGTTGGCGAGTGCATTCGGTGTCTCGCGCACCCGCATCCGCCCGGTGCTGGTGCGCTTGGCCAACGAACAGATCGTGACCCTCACCCCCAACCGTGGCGCCATGGTGGCGCAACCTACCGAAAAAGAAGCGCGCGAAGTGTTTGAGGTGCGCCGCATGATCGAGCCCACGCTCATCGAATGTTTTATTGCGAGCGCCACGGCGGACGACATTACCACCCTCACCCAGTGCATCAATGACGAAGAGGCCGCGCGCGCCATTGGCGATATGCGCCGTGCCATCCGACTCTCGGGGGACTTTCACCTGCACATTGCCAACGCCTCGGACCACCAGACGCTGGGGCGCATCTTGCGGGAGCTGGTGTCACGCACCTCGTTGATTTTGATGACCTACAGCGACAACCATGTGCAGTCCAAAGCAGAGGCCACCTCGTGCGGCTGCCAGGAACACCGCGCCCTGCTCGACGCCATTCGCTTGCGCGACCCGCGCGAAGGTGCCCGCCTGATGCGTGAGCACCTTGCCTTGCTGGAGCAACAGCTGCAGTTCAAAGAGACGGTCGAGGACGCACCGGATCTGCTCTCTCTGTTTGGCGGCACCGGCGCTACGGGTACCTGATCGCGATGCGACGTTTGCTGGTTATCAACCCGAACACAACAGAGTCCGTCAGCACACTGCTGCAGCACCATGTGCAAAGGATTGCCGGCCCGCACATTCAGGTCGATACCGTGACGGCCCGCTTTGGTGCGCCCTATATCGCTTGCGAGGCCAGCTATGCGGTCGCCGGCCACGCTTTGCTGGACGCATGGGCCGCAGACCAGTGTGCAATGCCGCAGGCCTTGCCGGATGCGGTGCTGATCGGTTGCTTTGGCGACCCGGGGCTCTGGGCTTTGCGCGAAGGCAGTGCTGCGCCGGTGACGGGGCTGGCAGAGGCTTCATTTTTTCAAGCGCGTCGCCACGGCGGCTTTGCAGTCGTCACGGGGGGGACCAAATGGCGACCCATGTTGGAGCGCTTGGCATGGGGCTTGGGTGTTGCAGAACACGTGGTCGCTATCCACACGGTAGCGCCCAGTGGTGTGGAGCTGGCCAACAACCCGGAGTCTGCAATTACGCTGCTGGCACACGCCTGCCAAGAGGCTGCCAAAGACACCTCGGTAAAAACGGTCGTGTTGGGCGGCGCGGGTCTGGCGGGCATGGCTGCGCAAGTGCAGCCCTACGTGTCGCTGCCCGTCATCGACAGTGTGATAGCGGGTACCGAATACGCACTCTTCATGCCAACGCCCTCAGCCAGTGGCAACCGGTTCGCAGTGCAATGGCGCCATGTATCCGCAGAGTTAAGCGCCCTCGGCCAGACGTAAGCAAGTGGCCGCAGGTGTAAAGACCTGTAATCGGCGTCATCCGGGCAGACATCCACACGTTGAAAGTGCATAAACCGTTACTTTTAACGGTACGGGCCTAGCCCCTTGTTGCATGTTGAACTTGTCTACCCTCCGTCGTGCCTTGACACATTCCCGTTGGATGGCGGCACCCCTGATGGCTGCTGCTTTATGCGCCGCACCACTATCGCACGCCAATGAGTGGACGCCCATTCTGGGTGGTGGTGCCGGTGCAGCGGCTGGCGCTGTGCTGGGGCAAAGCGTCGGTGGCAAAAACGGCGCAGTGATTGGTGGTGCTATCGGCGGCGCAACAGGTGCGGCCGTGACCTCGCCCGGGCGCAACCAGAGCAGCGCCATGATTGGCGGTGCGATAGGTGGTGCTGCCGGTGCAGCGGTGGGCCAATCGGTCGGCGGCAGTTCAGGCGCCGTGGTGGGGGCCGGTATTGGCGGCGCTGCGGGCACGGGTATCGCACGCGGCATGAATGATCATTCACGAGCAGACCGTTATGCACACGGTGGCCCTCGCCACCCGGGTTACCAAACCGGCTATCGTGATGATCACCATGGCTACCGCAAAGGCTTTGGCCATCACAAGCCGCACCATGGCCACCGCGGCAAAGGCCGCGGCCATGACCGGTTCCGCGACTAAGCCTTAGCTTTTCAAAGTCTGGCTGAAGAATGCCAAGGTGCGTTCCCACGCCAGCTTTGCAGCAGTCGCGTCAAAGCGGGGCGTGGTGTCGTTGTTAAAGCCGTGTTGGGTTCCGGCGTATTGGTGCGCGGTGTAACGTGCGCCAGCTGCCTTCAGGGCGGCTTCATACGCGGGCCAAGCGGCATTGATGCGCTCGTCTA
The DNA here is from genome assembly GCF_032193805.1 of Rhodoferax potami. Lineage (NCBI taxonomy): Bacteria > Pseudomonadati > Pseudomonadota > Betaproteobacteria > Burkholderiales > Comamonadaceae > Rhodoferax > Rhodoferax potami. Next base: position 1,953,508 of record NZ_JAVBIK010000001.1, read on the forward strand.
CCCCGGCAAAGTGAATCAACAAAGGCGCTTTGACTTTGACCGCATCCTCTGCCGCCGGGTGGTTGCCATAAAACGGCACGGCCGCTGACAGGCCAGGCAAGCGCACAGACAGCGCGTGTGCCACACCGCCGCCGTAACAAAAACCCACGGTGCCGAGCTTGCCTGTGGAGTCGGGATGGGCTTGCAGCCACTGGGCAGCGGCCACAAAATCTTCGGCTGTTTTCTTTTGGTCCAAGGTCGCAAACAGGTTGCGGGCTTTGTCTTCATCACCGGGGTAGCCACCAAGCGGTGCCAGAGCATCAGGCGCCAGTACCAAATACCCTTCTAGAGCGACGCGGCGTGCAACGTCTTCGATGTGCGGGTTCAAGCCCCGGTTTTCGTGCACCACCAATACAACTGGCAATTTGCCGGTCACGCCTGCAGGCCGCACCAGATATCCCTTGACCGTGCCGTAACCGGCGGCCGATGGCAGCTCCACCATGCTGGTCAGCAGGCGTTTGTCATCTTTCGGTACCTGCTGTGCCGCTGCAAAGTTGGGGCTGAGCGCCGCTAACAAGCCTGCTGCCGTCAAACCACCTACCGCAAATTTCTGCGCTTTTTCCAGAAAGCCCCGCCGGTCCACGATGCCATGCACATAGGCATCAAACAGAATGAGCAGTTCCTGGTCAAAGTCTTGGGCAGTTTTGCGTGACATGCGGTCTCCCGTGAAAAAGCGACAGCGTAGCCGAGCCCGGCAGTACCCGAGCTGCCGTCAGTCGGAAGCCCCTGCCTGCGTCGCGCCTTTATGGAGCAACGGGCATGCCGGGCATGGAGCCCAAGGGGACTTCGCCGCCCAGTGCTTCCATCAAATCCGGAATCAGCTGCGATAGCTCTCCGGTAGAAATCACAACGTCAGCATCAAAGTTGTCTTCTTTGCGATCACCCGCGGCTTTGGGCGAGTCTTCAAACACTGTATCCAGAAAGGTCACTTTCTTTAACTGCAGTGCCTCGGTCAACACGAAAGAGACCCGATCGTTCCATGTCATGGCCAAGCGGGTCGGCATCTTTCCGAGTGCGATGTGTTGGCTCACCTCTTCGGTATCCAATGGGTGGCGGGTGTAGCGGACCACGGCCTTGGATTCATCAGACGCTTTGAGTTCACATTCGCGGTCTACCGAAAAGTCAGAGGGAGACTCGCGGGTCGACAACCACACCGCCATCGCAGCGGCGGGTGAAACCTGGGTGTTCACCAATTGCACCGCGAAGCCGGGAATCGCCTTGATCAGCGCAGTCATGACCTCATCCGCCTTGCTCTGGCTGCCTGCATCCAAAACGAGCAAGCCGTCTTTGGGATCAATCCAGACACCCACGCTGCCCTGCTTAGTAAATGCCATAGGGAGCAAGGTCAAACGGGCTTCATCCCGCAGTTCACGCACCTCTTTTTTGCCGGGCTTGCGGCCTGTGCTTACCTCGATCTGTGCGACTTGTTCTTCTACCTTGCGCTTGACTACCGAGCCGGGGACCGACTTCACTTCCATCATGAGTTTGAGTACCCATTGGCCGCCGACCACTTCCACCAGCGGGCCATGGGCTTGTCCACGTGGCTCCACCCAGCCTACGGACTTTTCTTGACTGGCACCGCACTCGACAAAGCGGTCCGGTTGCAAAGCGTCTTCTAAATCAGCCTGGGTGACAGACCAGGGCGACGCCAAGCGGTACACGATCACGTTTTTAAACACACAACACCTATCGATTTGTTAATGGAGCATTTTCACGCATCTTTACAAAGCACCATGCTTCCTGCACATCGCAGTTACATGGCCGGACCACACTTGCTCTCAACCTGAACGCGATTCCCGCTGCCAGGTGCACCCCTAAAGGACAAACCTATGAAACCCGCATTCAAAACTTTGGTAGTTGCAGGCTTGTTGGCAACGGCTGGCTTTTCAGTGATGGCACAAAAGCACGGAAATCCTGATGAAGCCATGGGCGGTCGCCCGGGCATGCACCGGATGGATCCCGCAAAAATGGAAGAAATGCACGCCAAGCGCAGCGCTGAACTGAAAGACAAACTCAAGATCACTGCCGCCCAAGAGGCCAACTGGACCACGTTCTCCAATGCCATGAAACCTGCCGCGCGCGCGGACAAACCCAAAATGGACCGCGCTGAATTGGCCAAGTTATCGACCCCCGAACGCTTGGACAAGATGAAAGCCATGCGCACAGAGATGACCAGTGAACACAATAGCCGCATGGAACAACGCGACCAAGCCGTAAAGACCTTTTACTCCACCCTGACACCTGAGCAAAAGAAGATTTTTGACACTGAATCATCCAAGCACAAGGGCGGACACGGCGGGAAGTCCAAGCACTGATCTTCCGAAAGCCTCCGCTTTCAACCATTGAATTGATTTTCGTCAATCGATGAGGGGGAGGGGTGCCATAGACTGGTTTGCACTATGGCCCCAACCCCCATTTCTCGCATCACCATTCGCCAAGTGGGTTTCTTTCAACCCTTGGCCTGGCTTGCTATGGGATGGCGGGACCTGCACAGGGCGGGAATTGTCAGCCTGACCCATGGACTGGTACTGACGTTTATCGGAGCCGCGATTGTGGCCTTTGCCCGCCACCAATTTTGGCTTCTGGCAGGGGCACTGAGTGGGTTTCTCGTTGTTGCACCGGTTCTCGCCACCAGCTTGTACGCACTGAGTCGCGCCCTCGAGCGGGATGAGCCCGCAGATTGGGGCGTGATTTCGCAAACTTGGCTGAATTGGCAAGACCAACGGCTGAACCGTTGGGGCGAAGACTACTGGCGCATGCTGCGCTTCGGCATCTTGCTGGCCGGTGCCGCCACTACCTGGGTATTGACGTCGGCCGCACTCATTACCTTGTTTGCACCTTCGCCTGTTCACTCGCCGATCGACTTTGTTCACTTTGTCATCTTGGCCAAAAATGGCTGGCTTTTTGAAGTCTGGCTAGCCTTGGGCGCGGTGCTGGCTGCCCCGATGTTTGCATCGACAGTGGTCGCAATGCCTTTGCTGCTGGACCAACAAGTCACACTCAAAACCGCCATATTGACCAGTTGGCGGGTCGTCCTGGAAAACCCGGCAGTCATGGCGTGGTGGGCCGCCCTGATCATGGGCTTCACCTTGCTGGGATTGGCCTCCTTGCTGCTCGGCTTGATTCTGGTGATCCCCATGTTGGGCCATGCCAGTTGGCATGCCTACCGGGATTTGGTGCGGATCGAGCCCTTGTCTGACGAGGCGCCTTGATGCTGGGTTTTTCTGAAGAACAAATCGCCACTTTTGGACTCACGTTCGGAGTCGGCGCCTTTATTCTCTACATGCTGTTCATCATTGCTCAGCTGGCTTGGGAGTCAAAAGCCGGAAAGTTTGGCACCTTTGTCCTGTTCTTGGGGCTTGCCTTCGGCATGGTGGGTTTTATCGCCAAATTCCTGATTCAGTGGTTTCTTACTTCCGCACTGTGAAGCCGCCTCAGGCGCCGAGTACCCGATTTTTACCCGCTCTTTTGGCAAGGTACATCGCCTGATCCGCACGGCGTATCGCCTCAGCCGGTGTTTCACTTTCGGTCATTTGGGCGACCCCGGCACTGAAGGTGATCAACACCTTCTCGGTACCGGCCAGAAAGAACCGTTTGGTCAATTCACGCTGTAGACGGGTCATGGCCTCGATTCCCTTGTCGAGCACCGTATCGGGCAGCAAGATCACAAACTCTTCACCACCGTAGCGGGCCAGAGTGTCTTGCGGTCGCATGCATTCACGTGCGACCGTGGCCAAATGGGTGAGCGCGATATCACCTGTAGCGTGGCCCATCGTGTCGTTGAGCTTTTTGAAGTTATCAATGTCCAACAGTGCCACACTCAACACACTGGCATTCCGCTTGGTGGTTGACACCTCACGAATAAGCGCTTCGTCGAGGCCCTTCCGGTTCAAAGCCCCTGTTAACGCATCATGGCGGGCTTGCAGACTCACACGGTCCAACTCTTTGTGCAGCTTGGCCAACTCCACTTCGGTTTGCTTGGCACGCTCTTGCATGGCCCCCAGCTGTTCGCGCGACATCTGACTCTCTTGTGCCATACCGCGGGTGGTACCCACCACATCTTTCAAAACAGGCGCAATGTCTGACAAGTTCTTGGCTTGCTCAATCAAGCGTGCACTTTCTTCCAATTTGCCCTGAAAACTACCAGTGGATTGAGTCATCTGGGCCAAGCGCTCAATAAAGGTCGCCAGCATGGTGCGCATTTCGTCCTGCGCTTCTAGCATTTTGAATTTGGCATCTTTTTGCTTGAAGATCACATCGTTGAGCAAGCGCTCCAGCTCGTCGATCCGGCGCAAGCTCAAAGGTGACGTCGACACGCTGATCAAGGCATCCATCTGGCCTTTGAGCCATTGCTCATCAATGCTGAGTTCGCCGATATTGACGAACACCAAGTGCAAAAGTTTGAGCAAGCCATTGCGGATTTCCGCCTGGTCCTCGGCTGCAAAAGACAAACGATGGCTGTACGCCGACAGCAAGTTCTTGAGGGTCAACGCCTCTGCCTTGGGATCGCGCATGGCTTGCAGCAGCTGCTGTGTTTGCTCGCGGAATCGGGCATCGTCAGTGTCAAGCGCAGGTTGTGCGTATTCGATCAAACGCGCTATCTGTACAAAAAACTCGCTGGTCAGCGCTGCCGGATTGGGGGTCGCGGCTCCAGTTGCAATCTCTGCACCCGCCAGTGGAGCACTGCCTGGCGAATCTGTTGCCACCGTCGACACAAAACCGCCATAGCCCACCAAGGCTGTTTTCACACCATCCCAACTCAAGCGATCAATCGCGTAGTCCAGCAAGGCCTTTTGCTTTTGCTGTCCGGGCGTTTTGAGTGGCAAGGACTGCGACAGATCCCGAAGGAAATCCGCCGGGAACGGTTGTATGGACGGTATGCCAGCGATCTCGTTGTAGACCGACTGGTAATTCGCAGGCGTAGGTACCAGCTTTCTGGCGGTGAGTTGCTTCAGCGTTTCTCTGGCAATTTCAAAAGAACGTTTTTCGACCATGCGCAATTCTCTCTTTAGCTCACGCCTGTACCAAGCGGAGCTTCATTGTCGTTCGAATGGATGGAGAGACTTCTCTCCGCTTCGCCATTGTCACTCAGACCGCGAACCTTCGATGAGAATAACTCTGTGCATAAACTTCACAACAACTCAGAGTTATCCACAAAATTTTTGAAAAACTCAAAGTTATTCAAGCTTTGGGTACAACTCAAAAGCAGAGTCACGCACAAGAGTGAGAAGACCGTAAGTTATTGATTCATATAGTGAAAATTTACTTATCCACAGAAGGGGGCAATCCTTATCTACTACTACTATTTTGAATTTAAAGAATTAAGACAATAGCAAGGAACTTTTTTTCCACTTTTTTGAGCTCGTTTTTTTTTACGGAAAAAACTTGTGTACATCTGAAATTTCGTGACCGAATCCGCTCAAACCGCACCATCGATCAAGTAAGATTTGCGTATTCGAATCCGTTCAGTACCTACAACCCTCCATGCCAGCTACTCCTGCAGCGCAAACGCGTCAGACGTTTGAAATCAAAAGCGCTCAAATGAATCTGGTCGCTTTGCTGGTGAAGTCCGCAAACTTGGAAGCGTTGTCAGAAGAACTCGCGAAAGCTTTTGGACCTGCAGGTGAAACACCTGATTTTTTTGACAACGATGCGTTAGTCATTGATTTCTCACAGGTTCCCGACAATGAGCAGCCACGGGATCTTGTGAAATTCACTGCATTTCTCAAAAGCTGTCGTTTGACGCCTGTTGCTGTCCGTGGAGGTCACCCTGCATGGAAAGAGTTCGGCCTGAAAGCCGGTTTAGCAGAAGCTGAACAAGACGTGCAAGTGAGCAAACAAGTTACCAGACCGGTCGCAGCCAAAGAAACCGTTATTCAAGAAGTCATCCGGGAAGTACCCGGGCCTTCAACGATGGTGGTCGACAAGCCTTTGCGATCTGGACAAAAAGTCTATGCAAGAGGCTGCGATCTTGTGGTGTTGGCCATCGTCAACCAAGGCGCTGAAGTGGTCGCTGACGGTAACATTCATGTGTATGCACCCTTGCGTGGCAAAGCCATGGCAGGTGCGCGTGGAAACACCAAAGCGAGAATCTTTGCTTTGCAATTGGAACCTGAACTGGTGTCTATCGCCGGGGTGTACCGCACCAGCGAAAATCCTTTACCCAAAGACATCCACGGGAAAACCGCCCAGATTCGCTTGAGCGAAGATGGACAAGAAAAATTACTGATTGAAGCCCTCAAGGCTTAACGTTCCACACCTTTTGAAAGATTAGCTTTTCATGACCAAGATCATTGTTGTCACATCAGGTAAAGGGGGCGTTGGAAAGACAACGACCAGCGCAAGTTTTGCAACAGGTCTGGCGATGAGGGGCGCAAAAACAGCGGTTATCGACTTTGACGTGGGTTTACGGAATCTGGATCTGATCATGGGTTGCGAACGCCGCGTGGTGTACGACCTGATCAATGTGATTCAGGGAGAAGCCAACCTGAACCAGGCGCTCATCAAAGACAAGCAGTGCGACAACCTTTACATCCTGGCAGCTTCGCAAACCCGGGACAAAGATGCACTGACCCAGGAAGGCGTAGAAAAAGTCCTGAAGGATTTATCCGCTTTGGATTTCGAATTCATCGTGTGCGATTCACCCGCCGGTATTGAAACCGGTGCACTCATGGCGATGCATTTTGCCGATGAAGCCTTGGTGGTTACCAATCCTGAAGTGTCTTCTGTCCGGGATTCCGATCGTATTTTGGGAATGCTGTCGAGCAAGACCAAACGCGCCATGGAAGGCGGAACGCCCATCAAAGAGCATTTGCTGATTACCCGCTACAACCCTGCGCGAGTCGATCAAGGACAAATGTTGTCCTTGGACGATATCCAGGACATCTTGCGTATTCCTTTGATCGGCGTTATCCCCGAGAGCGAGTCTGTTTTGCAGGCATCGAACCAGGGTGTTCCTGCCGTTCACATGCAAGGCAGTGATGTGTCAGAGGCTTACAAAGACGTGATTGACCGTTTCTTGGGCACTGACAAGCCGATGCGTTTTACAGAAGCACCCAAACAAAGTCTGCTGAAACGCTTGTTTGGAGGCAAGTAAGGCCATGTCACTTCTTTCCTTTTTGCTTGGTGAAAAGAAAAAAACTGCAAGTGTTGCCAAAGAGCGTTTGCAAATTATTCTTGCCCACGAACGCAGCGGCCGCAATGCCGCCGAACCGGATTACCTGCCTGCGTTACAACGTGACTTGGTCGCCGTTATCAGCAAATACATCCATATCAATCCGGATGACATCAAAGTGCATCTGGAGCGCCAGGACAATCTTGAGGTTTTGGAAGTCAAGATCGAACTGCCTGACGCTCGTTAAGCGATTCAAGTCACCGGCAGAGCGGTTCTGTCGATGACGCGGCGCAAGACAAAACTGGAGTGCACACCGGTAACGCCGTCGATACGGGTGAGCTTGTTGAGCAGCAAGGCTTGGTAATGGTCCATGTCCTTGACGGCGACTTTGATCTGGTAATCCGCATCCTGTCCGGTGATCAACAGGCACTCCAACACTTCCGGCAGGACTGCAACACTGGCCTCGAAGTTGGCAAAACGCTCCGGTGTGTGCCGATCCATGGAAATGTGTACGAGCGCTATCAGTGATAGGCCCAGCTTTTTGGCGTCCAGCATCGCCCTGTACCCCAGAATCAAACCAGACTCTTCCAAAGCGCGGACGCGGCGCAAACACGGTGATGGAGACAAACCAATGCGGTCCGCAAGGTCTTGATTGGCAATACGGCCATCTACTTGGAGAATTTCCAAAATTTGCTGGTCATAGCGATCTATATTCATTGGATTCCAATTTTTCATTGATTATTGAAATATTGTGCCATTAGTACACGAAATCTCTGCAATTACGCTATAACCTGACTCACCCTCAGTTTTACACTTTAGCCATGGATTGAACAACGATCCTGTTGAACAAAGTGATCCGATCAAGATCGCTTTTTCGGGAAATTTGCAAACCGGATGACCCATAAAAAATCCCCTGACCTCCACCCGGAGTCAGGGCATTTTTTTTGCCGCTAGGATGTCAGCATGACTGAACAAGCTCCTTACCAGACAGTTTTGCAAAATCTACTGTTTCAGCAACGGGTTGCTGCCTTGGGGACCGTGGACGAACACGCGGGTCCACAGGTATCGATGGTGCCGTTTGCCCTGGATCGCGAAACGGGTCATTTGGTTATCCATGTAAGTACCTTGTCCACGCATACAGCCAACTTGAGAAAACAAGCATCAGCTGGCTTGATGGTCATGCAGCCAGAACAAGCCGGCACAGGCGTTCATGCGCTGCCTCGCGTCTCACTGCAAGTGGAGGCTAGTTTTGTGGACCATGATGCGGCACTCTATGGGCAAACGAAAGAAATCTATACCAACCGGTTTCCGGACATGGCATTCATGACCGATTTCACTGATTTTTCACTGGTACGTCTGGTTCCACGATCCGTACGCCTGATTTCAGGCTTTGGGGCAGCCCGAAAAATTGAACTTTCGCAATGGATGGGCGCTGTTGTCCCAGATTAGGCTTGTTCAATAAACTTGACCATCACTCTGGCAAAGTCCTGGCCTTCATGTCCGTGCTCTAAGCTCTCCATACTCTCTGCGTAATGGGCTTCGCCCAAGACGTGTTTGCGTTTATTCAGCAGATAGGCGCTGTAATCTTCCACAAACTCCGGATGCGGCTGTATGCACAGCACCTCATCCCCTTTCGCGTACGCCGCAATCGGGCAGCGGTCACTGCTGGCTAGTAGGCGAGCACCTTCCGGCAACTCCAGAACTTGATCTTGATGGCTTGCCAACAAGGCAAACTGCTCCCGGCCACTAGCTGCGAAATCTGCGTCATGCCACTGGTAGGTGTTGCGACCAGTCACCCAGCCTTGAGGAGCCCTTGCCACCTTGGCTCCAAGACAATAAGCAATTAATTGATGGCCAAAACAGATACCCAGCAATTTGGTGTCGGTTTTCAGGAGTTCGGTAAGCCGACGACGCAGCTCGACGACCCAAGCTTCATCAGAAAATGAATCGGCTTTGCTGCCAGTTAACAAGACAGCGTCGTAATCGTCAAAAGAGGCAGGGTATTGCTGGAGGGGCGTGCTGAAATGATCCATCGCCCAGTCTGTTGCGCCCGCTTGACGCAAAACCTTTTCCAGCATCGCGCCGTAGCTACGATAGGTTGGAACCAGTGCTTCGTCGATTGTGTCGTTGTCCAGAATACAAATTTTCATCATCTCGCCTGTCGCTGTTTCACTAAGAAAACCACACCCAATCGGCCGGGAATCGCCGCCGAATATCGCTTTTGAGCGCTCCATGCTACATTAGCGAGTCGCCAAAAAGCGATTGGCAGTGTGAATGCGTGATGCAAAAACACAATTCTCCCGGCTGTGGAGAGTCCAATCCGGCTCCAATAAAGCCACTTGCAGCGATAGATTCCACGAACCGGCAGCTTTTCTCCTCGTGAGCACTTTGCCTCTGCTGTGGCCAGCGTGTTTGTATTTTATTGATTCAGAACCGAAATTAGATTGACGATTTGCATCCAGTCATCACCGGCAAACACCGCATTGTTGCCCGCATCCAGTCACATTGTGTTGGAAGGCAGCTGCACAAGTACCGATCGTGAGCGTTAACGCATCAACCGATCGAATCATGCGCAATCACGACAAATTTTTCACGCTGGATGCAGCTGCAGTCGCTGCAATCGCATCAAGCAATCTTGGGGTTCTGGCCTTGTCGGTCCCCGGTAATACATAAGTTCAGAGGACGTTATATGGCTAAAGAAGATCTGATTGAAATGATGGGCGTAGTGAACGAAGTTCTGCCCGATACGCGTTTTCGCGTGACTCTGGATAACGGTCACCAGCTGATCGCTTATTCGGCGGGCAAGATGCGCAAGAACCACATCCGCATTTTGGCGGGTGACCGTGTGTCCCTGGAATTGTCTCCTTACGACTTGAGCAAGGGTCGTATCAACTTCCGCCACATCGAAGGCCGCGGCCCGATGACCCCACGTCGCTGATCAGCGCAAAAGGAACCGGCCGCAAAGCGCTTTTTGGAGCGTTCAGGCCGGTACTTCAGTTCTTTTGTGTCTCTGTCCATTTTGATTGGTGGAGGAGCGCAAAAGCATGAATTCGTATGGGCCCTCACCCATACTCGACCGGGTGCAATGCCCTGGTCTACGGATTCAAGGCTATGTTCACCGTAGAATCCCCTTTCCAATTTGCTCCTGATTTGATAGCATTTCGCGCAGATTTCATGAGAGCTAGGACCTGATTTGGCTCATAACTTGAAGGTTGCCACCACCTGTACTAGGTCATTGGCCTGACTTTTCAGGCTGCTGGCTGCGGCCGCCATTTCCTCCGCCAAAGCGGCGTTCTGTTGGGTAGCCTGGTCCATCTGGGTAACCGCTTCTCCGACTTGGGAGACACCGGCACTCTGTTCAGAGCTCGCCGCGCTGATGGCTCCCATGATGTCGGTCACCCGCCGGATGCTGCTGACGACTTCGGTTATGGTCTCGCCGGCCTTGTCCACCAGGCTGCTGCCCTGCTCTACCCGCTCCACACTGGCGTTGATCAGACTCTTGATTTCTTTGGCGGCTTCGGCGCTGCGGCCGGCGAGTAAACGGACTTCGGAAGCTACCACCGCAAAGCCTCTTCCCTGCTCACCGGCCCTGGCCGCTTCGACCGCGGCATTCAGGGCCAGAATGTTGGTCTGGAAAGCGATGCCGTCAATCACGCTGATGATGTCTGCAATTCTGCGGCTGGACTCGTTGATGCCTTTCATCGTCTCCACCACTTCTCCACCTTGAATAGCCACGGTAGGCGCATTCATGGCCAACTGATTGGCTTGGCGGGCAGAGTCGGCGTTTTGTTTGACGGTGGAGTCGAGTTCTTCCATAGAAGCTGCGGTTTCTTCCAAGGCGCTGGCTTGTTTTTCGGTGCGGGTACTCAGATCATGGTTGCCTTGGGCAATCTCAGAACTGGCGGTGGCGACGGATTCGGAGCCTGAGCGCACTTGGTAGACGACGCTGGCCAGTTTGGCTTGCATTCGCTGTAACGCAGCCAGCAGTTGACCTGTCTCGTTCATCGAATCCACGGTGATGGTCTTAGACAAATCACCGTCTGCGATGTTGTCAGCCAAATCGATCACCGTCGATATGGGCCTGGTCACCGACTTTGTGACCCACAAGGTGGCGAAAACTGCAGCGATCGCACCCACCAGCAAGGCCGTGAGCATAGAGACACGCGCGGTATGGAAGCTTTTCTCGGTTTTGCTGCTGGCCGTCGTCGCACCGGTTTGGTTGTATTCCGAGATCTTTTTGATTGTGAAAATGATCTTGTCAAACAAGACTTTGCTGTCTCCCTCCAGCAGTTCGCGGGCCGGAAACTTTTCGCGTTTGGTGGACATGTCTATCAACTGCGCATGAAGTGCCTCATACGCTTTCCAATCTGTTTCCAAATCAGCGAACAGGGCTTTTTCGTCAGGTTCGTTCACCAGCTTGCCGTATTCCTGGCGTGTGGCCTCGACGGTCGCTACTGCTTGCGAAGCCAACTTGTCGATGCGCTCTATGGCACCTTCATCGGTGTTGAGCACGTGCTGGCTTTCCCATGCCCGCAAATCCGCCAAGCCCGCTTTGACATCTCCCATCAGGCCGATAGTGGGTAGCCAATTGGTAGTGATAGCAGGGCCAAATTAGCAAGCGTCGCAACGACGAAAAAGGCCCATAACAACGGTGATTCCGTCGCTATGGGCCTTCAAGGCTTCAAACAGTAGGCAATTTTTAGTGGGAATCGCGCGGAACAGCCGCTCCACTTCCGCCCACCAAAAAGTCTAGGTCAGCACCCAAGTGCGCTTGCTGTACGGTCTCGACATAGAGCTTGTACCAACCGCGTTTCGGCTTTTCAGGCGATTTCCACAGGGCCAAGCGGCGCGCGAGTTCTTCGTCCGAAATTTCGAGATGCAGTTTGCGCTCCGGTACATTGAGTTCAATCATGTCGCCGTTTTGCACGACGGCCAACGGGCCGCCAGCTGCCGCTTCCGGAGAGGTGTGCAAAACCGTCGTGCCGTAAGCGGTACCACTCATGCGCGCATCGGAAATGCGGACCATATCGGTAATGCCCTTTTTGAGCACCTTGGGTGGCAGGGGCATATTGCCCACTTCCGCCATGCCGGGGTAACCGCGCGGGCCACAGTTCTTCAACACCATGACACTGTTTTCATCGATGTCCAAGTCCGGGTCATCAATCTTGGCGTGGAATTCTTCAATCGATTCAAACACCACGGCGGGCCCACGGTGTTGCAGCAAATGTTTGGACGCTGCAGATGGTTTGATCACGGCGCCATTAGGGGCCAAATTGCCACGGACCACCGCAATGCCGGCTGCCGGCATGAAAGGATCGTCGACGGTTTTGATCACGTCCCGGTTGTAGCAAGGGGCGTTGGCTACGTTTTCGCGGATGGTTTTTCCGTTTACTGTGAGCGCATCCCCGTGCAGCATCGGCAGAATTTCGCGCATCACGGCGGGCAAGCCGCCGGCGTAGCAAAAATCTTCCATCAGGTACTTGCCCGACGGTTGCAGGTTCAGGATGTTGTTGACTTCGGAGCCCAGCTTGTCGAAGTCCTCGAGCTTCAGATCGACGCCGATGCGTCCGGCAATTGCCAACAAGTGAATGACTGCGTTGGTGGAGCCCCCAATAGCCGCATTGGTGCGGATCGCATTCTCAAACGCCTGTCGCGTCAGGATCTGCGACATCTTGATGTCTTGCTTGACCATTTCTACGATGCGGCGGCCTGTCAATTGGGCCAGGCGTTTGCGGCGTGTATCCGCGGCAGGAATGGCTGCATTTTCAGGCAGTGCCATGCCCAGCGCTTCAACCATGCTGGCCATGGTGGACGCAGTTCCCATCGTCATGCAGGTGCCGCTAGAACGGTGCATGTCGCTCTCGCAAGACGAAAACTCCGCCATCGTCATCTCACCGGCGCGCACCATTTCCGACATTTGCCAGACACCTGTGCCGGAGCCCACATCTTTCCCACGGAACTTGCCGTTAAGCATGGGGCCGCCCGACAAACCGATGGTCGGCAGGTCACAGCTGGCTGCACCCATCATCAAAGAGGGGGTTGTCTTGTCGCAACCCATGAGCAGCACTACGCCGTCAATCGGGTTGCCACGGATACTTTCTTCAACATCCATCGATGCCAGATTGCGGAACAACATGGCCGTGGGGCGCAGTTGGGTTTCACCGAGAGACATCACTGGAAACTCGAGCGGGAAACCGCCGGCCTCATACACTCCGCGCTTGACGAATTCCGCCAACTCACGGAAGTGGCCATTGCAAGGAGTTAACTCGCTCCAGGTGTTGCAAATGCCGATGATCGGACGGCCATCCAGCAAGTCGTGGGGGTAGCCTTGGTTCTTGATCCAGCTACGGTGCACAAAACCATCGCGGTCCTGGCGGCCGAACCATGCTTGGCTGCGGCGAAATGGGGGTTTTTCGGAATCCATGGTTTGCCTCTTTATAGGTGGAGGCAGTGCCTCCGGTTCTTGACAGCAGGCATGGTAACAATGCACAGTGATAATAGAAAATGAATTTAGAGACAGTTCATATATCTATATTGCAATCAAATTTGAGAAAAAATGATGTCAGACCCCACAAAACTCGCCCGTTATCTCAGTCTGGAAGGTAAAAACGTTTTCATTACCGGTGGTGGCACCGGTATCGGCGCTGCCATCGTCGCCGCCTTTGTGGAGCAAGGTGCCCATGTGGCCTTTGTGGACGTAGCCGAGGCGGAAAGCCGCGCACTAGCGGCGAAGCTGGCAAATGGCAGCAAGGCAAAAATCTGGTGGCGCACCTGTGACGTGCGCGATGTGGCGGCGCTCCAGGCTGCAACCCACGATGCCGCCCGCGAACTGGGTGACTTTTCGGTATTGGTGAACAATGTGGCGCGTGACGATCGCCATACGTTGGAATCGGTGACCCCCGAATATTGGGATGAGCGCATGTCGGTCAATCAGCGCCCGGCATTTTTTGCGATTCAGTCTCTGGTGCCCGGTATGAAGCGGCTCGGTGGCGGCTCCATCATCAATCTCGGCTCCACCGGCTGGCAAACCAAAGGGAGCGGCTACCCCTGCTACGCGATTGCCAAATCGTCTGTGAACGGCTTGACCCGGGGTTTGGCAGATAGCCTGGGCGCTGATCGCATCCGCATCAATACCGTGTCGCCCGGCTGGGTGATGACAGAGCGCCAGATCAGCATGTGGCTCAATGCCGAAGGCGAAGCCGACATCCAGCGCAATCAGTGTTTGCCGGACAAGCTTCAACCATCTGATGTTGCGCGCATGGTCCTGTTCCTCGCGTCGGACGACGGCGCCATGTGCACCGCCCAGGAATTCAAAGTCGACGCAGGCTGGAACTAAGCCCCGCAGGGCTCAGACCGCTGCGCTGGGCTCCACGCTGAAAGCTTTGCCGTAGACCGTCATGGCAGAGGCTTTCAGCGCTCGCAAAACCACCTCGCCGGCGGGCGACAAAAGCCGGTCCCGTCGGGTGATGAACCCGAAGGGCTCCATCTCACAAGGCATAGCAACCGGCAAAATCGACATCAGTCCGTGGTTGGCGTAGTACCGGGCGACGTCTACCGCCATCACGCTCACCATGTCGCTCTGCTGCATCATTTTGCTGATGAACAGCAGCGCGCTGGTCTCTACGCTGTTCGATGGTTGCTCCAGCCCGAGCTCCTGAATCATCAGGTCAAACCGGTGGCGCAACATGCTGCCCGCCGGGGGCAAGATCCAGCCAAACTTGAAGACATCATCCAGGCTTGGTTTGATGGCGGTCAGCAAAGGGTGCCCGGGGCGGGCCACTGCACAAATGGGTTCTTCGGCCACCATTTCGTACCGCAAAGCCGCCTTGTCGTGCTCGGGTGACAAGCGGCCGACCACGATATCGAGGGTGCCACGGTTCAGTTTTTCGATCAGCACATTGCTGGGTTCGATCTGGATGGTGATCTGCAGGTTCGGGTGGGCTTGTTTGACTGCTGCCACTGTCGGTGGCAAAAGCGCCAATCCGGGTGCGGTGATGGAGCCAATGTTTACTTGCCCGAACTGTCCGTTTTTGGCGGCCTGCAATTCCTCGTGGGCCTGATTCAGGCTCGCAAGGGCAGCACGTGCGTGGCGAATCATGGTGTCGCCGTACCAGGTCGGGCGCATGCCGCGGGGCAACCGCTCAAACAGCGACACTCCCAGCACGTCCTCCAAATCTTTCAGTAATTTAGACGCAGCGGGCTGCGTCATGTTCAGCACTTGCGCCGCCCGGTGGATGTTGCCCTCCTCTGCCAATGCGACCAATAGCAAAAGCTGCCTAGTTTTGAGCCTTGCACGTAAGAACCAATGGGTGTAATTCGTCATTTAGGGTTAGCACCAATCTGCGTTTACATATCAAATAAGCCTCAAACTATATTGGAAATAAATCAATGTGGTCAGTAAGATTTGCCGCCTGAGCCGAAAAGGCGAAGACGTATCTGACAGAAGCAATCAAACACAGGAGACATTCCATGACAGCACGTAGAACCACCCTCAAGGTACTTGCAGCAAGCCTTGCAATGGGTCTGGCCTTTGGCACCACCGCAGTGCAAGCACAAGACAAAGGCCTGGTCGGCGTAGCCATGCCTACCAAGAGCTCTACCCGCTGGATCAGCGACGGCAACAGCATGGTTGCCGCTTTGGCTGCCAAAGGCTACAAGGCCGATCTGCAATACGCAGAGGACGACATCCCCAACCAGTTGGCCCAGATCGAAAACATGATTACCAAGGGTGCCAAGGTGTTGGTGATTGCCGCGATCGACGGCACCACCCTGACCAACGTGCTGCAAAAAGCCGCTGACAAGGGCATCAAGATCATTTCTTATGACCGCCTGATCGTCGGTTCTAAAAACGTCGATTACTACGCCACATTCGACAACTTCCAAGTGGGCGTGCTGCAAGCACAGTCTCTGGAAAAGGCATTGGGTCTGAAAGAGGGCAAAGGGCCTTTCAACATCGAATTGTTCGGTGGCTCTGCTGACGACAACAATGCGTTCTTCTTCTATGACGGCGCTATGTCCGTGTTGGACCCGTACATCAAGTCCGGCAAGTTGGTGGTTCGCTCCAAGCAAACCGGCATGCAAAAAGTGGCAACCCTGCGTTGGGACGGCCAAGTGGCCCAGTCCCGCATGGAAAACCTGTTGAGCGCTTTCTACGGCAAGGACAAAGTCCACGCAGTACTGTCGCCCTATGATGGCCTCTCGATCGGCATCATCTCCGCACTCAAAGGCGTCGGTTACGGCACTGCGGCCCAACCTATGCCCTTCGTGAGCGGCCAAGACGCGGAAGTACCTTCTGTGAAGTCCATCCTTCGCAAGGAACAGTACTCCACTATCTTCAAGGACACCCGCGAGTTGGCCAAGGTAACTGCCAACATGGTGGACGCAGTCATGTCCGGCAAGCAGCCTGAAATCAATGACACCAAGACCTATAACAACAAGGTCAAGGTGGTGCCTTCCTACTTGCTCAAGCCTGTGGCTGTGGACTTGTCCAACTACAAGCAAGTATTGGTAGGTAGCGGTTACATCAAAGAAGAGCAGCTGAAGTAATCTTTAGCGGCGGTAAAGAGGCCCTGTGCCCCACAGCACAGGGCTTTTTACATTCTTCTGGTTCAAGAGAACGATCGTTGAGGCACCATGGCTGAACCCATTTTAGAAATGCGTGGAATGCGCAAGACATTCCACGGCGTGACCGCCCTAAGCAATGTGAACCTCACAGTGCAAGAAGGCCAGATCCACGCCGTCGTCGGCGAAAACGGCGCCGGCAAATCCACCCTGATGAAAGTGTTGAGCGGTGTCTACCCCCACGGCGACTACGAAGGCACCATCCGCTACCAGGGCGAAGAATGCCGCTTCCGCGGCATACACGACAGTGAAGAAAAAGGCATCATCATCATTCACCAGGAGCTGGCCCTGGTGCCCCTGCTGTCGATTACGGAAAACATCTTCCTCGGCAATGAACAGGCCAAAGGTGGCGTGATTGACTGGAACGCGTCTTACGTCAAAACCCAGGCTTTGCTGAAAAAAGTCGGCTTGAAAGAGTCCCCCGACACCCTGATTACTAATTTGGGTGTAGGTAAACAGCAGCTCATCGAGATTGCCAAAGCGCTGTCCAAAGAGGTCAAACTTCTGATCCTCGATGAGCCTACCGCCAGTCTGAATGAGACCGACAGCGATGCGCTGCTGGAGCTGCTGCTCGAGCTCAAGCGCCAGGGCATTTCCTGCATCTTGATTTCGCACAAGCTCAACGAGATCTCCAAGGTCGCAGACGCCATTACGGTGCTACGAGACGGTGCAACCGTGGCTTCACTGGATTGCCGCGCGGAACCCGTCAGTGAAGACCTCATCATCCGCCACATGGTCGGGCGTGAAATGGCAGATCGCTACCCCAAGCGCACACCCCA
The DNA here is from genome assembly GCF_032193805.1 of Rhodoferax potami. Classification (NCBI taxonomy): domain Bacteria; kingdom Pseudomonadati; phylum Pseudomonadota; class Betaproteobacteria; order Burkholderiales; family Comamonadaceae; genus Rhodoferax; species Rhodoferax potami. The sequence continues at coordinate 1,971,061 of NZ_JAVBIK010000001.1, forward strand.
TGTGGGTGACACGGTGTTTGAAGTGCGCGACTGGGTGGTGCACCACGCGATTCACCCCGAGCGCAAAGTCATCAAGGGCGTGAACCTGCACGTGAAACGCGGCGAAATTGTCGGTATTGCCGGTCTCATGGGCGCAGGCCGTACCGAACTGGCCATGAGTATTTTCGGCCGTACCTATGGCCAGAACATCAGCGGCAAAGTGCTGCTCAATGGCAAAGAAGTCGACACCAGCACGGTGCAAAAAGCGATTGACCACGGCATCGCCTATGTCACCGAAGACCGCAAGGGCTACGGACTGGTGCTGGACGAAACCATTGCCTGGAACACCACGCTCGCCAACCTGCCCGCCGTGGCAAAGAGGACGGTGGTCGACGAAGGTCGCGAGTTCAACGTGGCCCAGGACTTCCGCAAAAAGCTCAACATCCGCAGCCCCAATGTATTTGCCCGCACGGTTAACTTGTCGGGTGGCAATCAGCAAAAAGTGGTGCTGAGCAAGTGGCTGTTTTCGGAGCCCGAAGTGCTCATCCTCGATGAGCCAACCCGCGGCATCGACGTGGGTGCCAAGTATGAGATCTACACCATCATCGCGCAGCTCGCCGCCGAGGGGAAATGCGTGCTGATGATCTCCAGCGAGATGCCCGAGTTGCTGGGCATGTGCGACCGGATCTGTGTATTGAATGAAGGCGCCTTTGTAGCGGAATTCCCGGCTGCAGAGGCAACACAAGAAAAAATTATGCGTTCCATCGTGACGTCAGGAGTGAACTGAAATGACAAGCACAACCCCGGAAACAAACGCCCCCGCTACCGGCGGCGGCATGGCTTTCCTGAAAAGCAATCTGCGTGAATACGGCCTGCTGATTTCTCTGGTCATCATCATGGTGTTCTTCCAGGTGCAGACCGATGGCACCTTGTTTCAGCCCCTGAATCTGACCAACCTGATCCTGCAAAACAGCTACATCATTGTGATGGCGCTGGGCATGCTGCTGGTCATCGTGGCCGGTCACATTGATCTGTCGGTGGGCTCAGTGTGCGGCTTCGTTGGAGCAGTGGCGGCGGTGCTGATGGTGAACTACAACTGGCACTATGTGCCTGCCACCATCGTCTGCCTGATTTTGGGTGGATTGATTGGGGCCGCTCAAGGCTATTGGGTCGCGTTTTACAAAATCCCTTCTTTCATTGTCACTCTGGCCGGCATGTTGGTTTTCAAGGGACTGGCCCTCGCAGTGCTGGAGGGCGCGTCAGTGGGCCCCTTCCCACCGGAGTTCCAATTGCTCAGCACGGGCTTCATTCCGGATCCATTTGCGGGCGAGACCTTGCGCGTTGCCACACTGGTAGTCGGCCTAGTGATCGCCTTGATGATGCTGGTGAGCAAAGTGCGTGGTCGTGCAAATCGTGCAGCGCATGGCATGGAAAACGAACCCGTTCTGTTGTTCGGAATCACCAACCTGATCTTCATCGGCATGATCGTGGCCTTCAGCTACCAGCTGGCGTCTTACAAAGGTCTGCCCAACGTGCTGGTCGTCATGCTGCTGTTGATGCTGGTGTATGACTTTGTGGCGTCCCGCACCACCATCGGTCGCCGCATTTACGCACTGGGCGGTAACGAAAAAGCCGCCAAATTGTCAGGTATCCGTACAGAGCGCCTCACGTTCTACACCTTCATCAATATGGGCGTCTTGGCCGCTCTTGCCGGACTCATCTTTGCAGCCCGTTTGAATACCGCTACGCCCAAAGCGGGTCTGGGCTTTGAGCTCGACGTGATTGCCGCCTGCTTTATCGGTGGCGCCTCCGCCTCCGGCGGCGTGGGCAAAGTGTTGGGCGCAGTGATCGGCGCTTTCATCATGGGCGTCATGAACAACGGCATGTCCATCATGGGCATCGGCATTGATTGGCAACAGGTCATCAAAGGCCTGGTCTTGTTGGCAGCCGTCTGCTTCGACGTCTACAACAAAAACAAATAAGGACTCACTATGTATTCCGCTTCAAACGCCCGCTACAAGGGTGTGTTCCCTGTCGTTCCTACGACCTTCAATGACGCCGGCGAGCTGGACCTTGAAAGCCAGAAACGTTGCGTTGACTTCATGATCGAGGCCGGCTCCACCGGCCTGTGCATCCTGGCCAACTTCTCCGAGCAGTTTGTGCTGGCCGATGCCGAGCGCGAAGTGCTCACCAAAACCATCCTCGCGCATGTGAACGGCCGGGTGCCCGTCATCGTAACCACCACCCATTTCAGCACCCAGGTCACCATTGCGCGCAGTGTGCAGGCCCAGCAGCTGGGAGCCTCCATGGTCATGGTCATGCCACCGTACCACGGTGCCACTATTCGTGTACCCGAAGGCCAGATTTACGAATACTTCGCCCGCCTGTCGGATGCGATTGATATTCCCATCATGATCCAGGACGCACCGGTAAGCGGCACGCCCCTGTCGGTGCCTTTCCTGGCCCGCATGGCGCAAGAGATCAAGCAGGTGTCGTATTTCAAGATTGAAACTGCAGGTGCTGCCTCCAAGCTGCGCGAGCTCATCCGCGTGGGCGGTGCGGCCATTGAAGGCCCGTGGGATGGTGAAGAGGCCATCACCCTCATGCCCGATCTGGACGCCGGTGCCACCGGCGCCATGACCGGCGGTGCCTACCCCGACGGCATCCGCAAGATTGTGGACGCCTATGCCGCCGGCCGTCGTGACGAGGCCGCCGCCCACTACCAGCAGTGGCTGCCACTCATCAATTTTGAAAACCGCCAGGGCGGCATACTCACTGCCAAGGCCCTGATGAAAGAAGGTGGTGTGATCTCTAGCGAAGCCGGCCGCCATCCTTTTCCCGCCATGCACCCCGACACCCGTGCCGGTCTGATGGATACGGCCAAGCGTCTGGACCCCATGGTGTTGCGCTGGGGCCGGTAAACCCGCTTACTACCATGCAAGGACCCCGCCCCATGTCAGAAAACACCGTCTTCCAACTCCTGGGTCGCCGCTTGCGGCTGGCCGTGATCGGTGGGGGCCCCGGTTCCTTCATAGGCGCCATGCACCGCCAAGCCGCGCGGCTGGATGACCGGTATGAGCTGGTGGCCGCAGCGCTGTCATCAGACCCCGAGCGATCCAAAGCCGGCGGCCAAAGCATCGGTGTTCCAGCAGACCGCTGTTACGCCGATGGCACCGCTTTGATCGAGGCCGAAGCTCGTCGCGCCGATGGTGCCGAGGTCGTGGCCATCATGACGCCCAATGACAGCCATTTCCGCTTTTCTATGCTCGCGCTGGAACACGGCATGGATGTCATTTGCGACAAGCCCATGACTAACACCCTGCAAGAAGCCGAGGCGCTCCACGCCAAAGTGCAGAGCAGCGGACGCGTGTTTTGCCTGACCCACAACTACACCGGCTACCCCATGGTGCGCCAAGCCAAGGCCATGGTGATGGACGGCTTACTGGGCGATATCCGCCTGGTGCAAGTGGAATACGTGCAGGGTGGTCGGGCCAAAGGCGGCCCTGGCCGCAAGGCCTGGAAAGAAGACCCGGCCCGTGGCGGCCCCTCGCTCGTCATGGGCGATATCGGCACCCACGCGCACAACCTGCTGCGCTTTATCACCGGGCTCGAAGTCGCCGAGGTGGCTGCCGATGTAGGCACCATCGTGCCCGACCGCATCACCCACGACTACGCCGGCGCCATGCTGCGTATGAGCAATGGTGCGCGCGGCAGCTTCTGGGTCACACAGGCTGCAGCCGGTGTGGAAAACGGCTTGCGCATCCGCGTGAGCGGCTCGCTCGGCAGTGTGGAGTGGCACCAGGAGCACCCGCAGGTGCTGCAATTCAAACCGCTGGATGCACCCGCCCAAGTGCGCACGCCCAACGGCCCCGGCACTTTGCCCCTGGCGGCCCGCGCCTCGCGCATCGTGGCGGGTCACCCAGAAGGCTTTCACGAAGCGTTTGCCAACCTATACACCAATGCGGCAGACACCATTGCCGCGCAGCGCAGTGGCAACACGCCAGACCCGCTAAACCTGTTTTTCCCGAATGCGACCGACGGCTTGCAAGGCATCCGCTTTGTGGCCGCCGCCATCGAGTCCAGCCGCCACAACGGCGCCTGGACCACCGTTTAACTAACCTCATCACACCATGACCACCCAACACAACAACCTGATCAATGGCGAATGGCTCGCCGGCACTGGCTACTCGGCCAACATCAATCCCTCCAACCTCGCTGATGTGGTGGGTGAGTACGCCCAAGCCGACGTGGCCCAACTCAACGCCGCGGTGGCCGCCGCCCAAAAGGCTTTCCCCGCCTGGTCTACCGGTGGTATTCAGGCCCGCGCTGACGCGCTGGACAAAATTGGGACCGAAATCCTCGCCCGCAAAGAAGAGCTGGGCACCCTGCTCTCCCGCGAAGAGGGCAAGACCCGCGCTGAAGGCATTGGCGAAGCGGCCCGTGCCGGCAACATCTTCAAGTTCTTTGCCGGTGAGTGCCTGCGCCTGGCCGGTGAAACATTGCCCTCGGTGCGCCCCGGTATCGGCGTGGAAGTCACCCGCGAGCCCTTGGGCGTGATCGGCCTGATCACTCCCTGGAACTTTCCCATTGCTATTCCCGCTTGGAAGATTGCACCTGCATTGGCCTATGGCAACTGCGTAGTCTTGAAGCCTGCAGACCTGGTGCCCGGCTGTGCCTGGGCGCTGGCCGACATCATCTATCGCAGCGGCATCCCCGCCGGTGTGTTCAACCTCGTCATGGGCTCGGGCCGCGTGATTGGTGATGCCTTGGTCAACCACCCCGGCATCACTGCGGTGAGCTTCACTGGCTCGGTAGGCGTGGGCCAGCGCATTGCCGCCGCCTGTGCCGGTCACATGAAAAAAGTGCAGTTGGAAATGGGTGGAAAAAACCCGCAAGTGGTGCTGGACGATGCCGACCTCAACGTGGCGGTCGAGCTCAGTGTGCAAAGCGCCTTCTACTCCACCGGCCAGCGCTGCACCGCGTCCAGCCGCCTGATCGTGACCGACAAAATTTACCCCGCTTTCATCGCAGCCATGCAAAAACGCATGGCCGCCATCAAAGTGGGCGACGCGCTTGCTGCGGGCACCGACATTGGCCCCGTGGTGTCCCAAGCCCAGTTGGAACAAGATTTGTCGTATGTGGAAATCGGCAAAGCCGAAGGAGCTACGCTGCTCGCGGGTGGAGAACGCCTCACGCGCGAGACCGAGGGCTTCTACATGGCCCCGGCCCTGCTGGTGGACAGTACCCCGTCCATGCGCATCAACCGCGAAGAAATCTTCGGCCCGGTGGCTAGCGTGATCCGCGTCAAAGACTACGAAGAGGCCTTGGCCGTAGCCAACGACACGCCTTTCGGCCTGTCTGCCGGCATTGCCACCACCAGCCTCAAATACGCCACCCACTTCAAACGCCACAGCCAGGCGGGCATGGTGATGGTCAACCTGCCCACTGCGGGTGTGGACTACCACGTGCCCTTTGGCGGGCGCAAAGGCAGCAGCTACGGCTCGCGCGAGCAGGGCAAATACGCGGCCGAATTCTTCACCACGGTGAAGACGGCTTACACACTGGCATAAGCAGCAAGGCCCCCCGCATGCGCACCCTTCGACGGATCTTTTTGAGCAGTTTGTTGTTGGTGTCCATGCCGTGGGCCCAGGCGCAGAACAGCAAGGGCGGTGTGGGCATCCTGATGCCCACCGTCACCTCCCAGCGCTGGGTGGTAGACGGCCTGGCCATGGTGCGTGCCATGGACAAGTTGGGCTACCGCCCTGACCTCAAATACGCCAACGACGATGTCGCCACCCAGATCGCCCAAACCGAGGAGATGCTTAAAAGCTCCGACATGAAGGTGCTGGTCATCGGCGCCATCGACGGCAGCAAGCTCGCCCCCGTGTTGAAGAAAGCGGCTGACCGGCAAATCAAGGTCATTGCGTATGACCGCCTGATCCGCGACACCCCCTATGTGGACTACTACGCCACCTTTGACAACTTTCAGGTGGGCGTGTTGCAGGGGAGTTACATCATTGAGCACCTTGGCGTCGACAAAGGCAAAGGCCCGTTCACCATCGAACTGTTTGGTGGTTCGTCCGACGACAACAACGCCTTCTTTTTTTATGACGGCGCCATGTCGGTGCTCAAACCGTATATCGACAAAGGTCGCCTGGTGGTGGGCTCCGGCCAAATGGGCATGGAGAAGGTGGCCACCCAGCGCTGGAGCGGCTCGGTAGCCCGTGCCCGCCTGGTGCAGATCCTGGACAAGCACTACACCAAGCAGCGCCTGGACGCGCTGCTCTCGCCCTACGACGGCATCAGCATGGAGCTGATCACCGCCATGAAAAAAGCCAACTACGGCCAAGCCGGTCAGCCCCTGCCGGTAGTCACCGGGCAGGACGCCGAGATGCCCTCGGTGCGTTCCATCATCCGGGGCGAGCAAACGTCTACGGTGTTCAAAGACAACCGCGAATTGGCCCAGGTCGTCACCACCATGGTGGACGCTATTTTTTCGGGCAAAAAACCCACGATCAACGACGAAAAAACCTACAACAACGGCCAAAAAATCGTGCCCGCGTTTCTGCTCAAGCCTGCGGTGGTCGATGTCAACAACTGGCGCGCCACGCTGGTGAACTCGGGCTACTACAAGCCCGACCAGTTCCGCTAAGCCCGCTCCTTGCCGGCCCCCGCATAGCCCCCTCGTGCAGGGGGCTTTTTTACGCGCGTGCCACGCGGTGCTGCTAAGGTTCGGCATCAGGCCCCGGTCGCGGGCCGCGCATACAGGGGAACCCACATGACCATGGACGTGATTGATTACCAAATCTTCGGCGCTGAAATGCAATACGTCGAGATCGAGCTCGACCCCGGCGAGGCCGCCATCGGCGAAGCCGGCGTGATGATGTACATGGAAAACGGCATTACCATGGACACCATCTTCGGCGATGGCTCACAGCAAGGCGGCTTTTTCGGCAAGCTCATGGGCGTGGGCAAACGCCTGCTCACCGGTGAAGGTTTGTTCACCACCGTGTTTCAAAACGACGGCAATGCCAAACAACGCGTGGCGTTTGCCGCGCCCTACCCCGGCAAAATTGTGCCTATCGACCTGCGCCAACTGGGCGGCACCCTGATCTGCCAGAAAGATTCTTTTTTGTGCGCTGCCAAGGGTGTGGCGTTGGGCATTGCCTTGCAGAGAAGGCTGGGCGCAGGCTTGTTTGGCGGAGAGGGCTTCATCATGCAAAAGCTCGAGGGCGACGGCATGGCGTTTGTCCACGCCGGCGGCACCTTGATGGAGCGCACCTTGGCCCCGGGCGAGACCTTGCGGGTCGACACCGGCTGCGTGGTGGCCTTCCAGCCCTCGGTGGACTTTGATATCCAGTTTGTCGGGAAAGTGAAGTCCGCCATCTTCGGCGGTGAAGGCTTGTTTTTCGCGACCTTGCAGGGTCCGGGCAAGGTGTGGCTGCAAAGCCTGCCGCTCTCACGCCTGGCCAACCGCATCATGCTGTCGGCCCCTGCAACCCACAGCCTGGTCGGGGGTGGCGGTAACGACGACTAAGCCCCGCGCAGTGGTGCCAAGCGGCCTGTCATCAGCGCATCAGGCCATTGGCGCACAATGTTATGCACTACCTACCGCGCCTTATGGCCACAACCCCCCGATCCAAACGCCCGCAACTCAGCGATGAGATCCGCAAACTGGTGGAAACCCACCAGCCTGTGGTGCACTCGGTGGCGCGCCACGTAGCCAAACGCCTGCCCCCCAATGTAGACCGGGCGGACCTGGTGCAAGATGGCATGCTCGGCCTGATGGAGGCGCTGCTGCGCTGGACCAAAGAGTCCTCGGGCTCGCACTTTGAGAACTACATTGCCCTGCGGGCCCAGGGCGCCATGATCGACGGCCTGCGCGCCGCTGACCCGATGAGCCGTAGCCTGCGCGAGCAGATGCGCAAGGTCGAAAAGTCCCTCCAGCTACTCAGCCACCAGCTCGGGCGTGCGCCCACTGAGGGCGAGCTGGCCGAGCACCTGGAAATGCCGCTGGCCGACTACCAACGCCTTTTGCAAGACGCACAGGGCTATGTGCTGCTCTCTTTGCAAGACCTGAGTGGCGACAACGTCGACCACTACCTGCAGCGCTGCATGGACGAGCACGAAGACCCCTTCGCAGTGCTGGAGCGCGCCAGCTTGCGCAAAGCGCTGGCCGAGTCGATTGAGTTGCTGCCCCGCAAGAGCCAGATACTGCTGACCCTGTACTACGAGCACGAGATGCGCATGCACGAGATCGCCCGGCACTTGGGCCTGTCAGAGGCGCGCATCTCGCAAATGCACACCCAGTCCATTGCCCAGCTGCGGGCCTCGCTGGCCATGCGAGACGTCCAGAGCCTGCTGACGCCCCGCAAGCGGCCGCGCAACCAGCCGGATACCGTGTTTCAGAGCGTTTAACGCTGCTGCCCTGCTGCCGGCCCGCATAGCCTGCGCAGGCATGATGCTTGCTCGGTTGCTCCTGCCATTCAACACCCGCAGGAGCACCCCATGAACCGCAACGACATCACTGAAAAAATCATCACCGTCAAAGTCAGCAAAGGCATCACCTGGGAATCGGTGGCCAAGAAAGTGGGCTTGAGCAAAGAGTGGACAACCGCCGCCTGCCTGGGCCAAATGACGTTAGACGACAAGCAAGCCAAAATCGTGGGCAAAATCTTCGGCCTGACGGTAGAAGAGCAAAAGTGGCTGCAAGTGGTGCCCTACAAAGGCTCGCTGCCCACCCCCGTGCCTACCGACCCGCTGATCTACCGCTGGTATGAAATCGTCAGCGTGTACGGTACCACCATCAAAGAACTCATCCACGAAGAGTTCGGCGACGGCATCATGAGCGCTATCGACTTCTCCATGGACATCGTGCGCCAGCCCGACCCCAAGGGCGACCGCGTGAATGTGGTGCTGTCGGGCAAGTTCCTGCCCTACAAGACTTACTGATCGGGCTCAGGCCTTCTGGCGGCGCTCGCGCACAGCGGCCGCCAATGTTTCGAGCACCGGCACGGTTTGCGCCCAGCTGATGCAAGCGTCTGTCACGCTCACGCCGTGCTGCAGTGGCTTGCCGTCCACGATGTCCTGGCGGCCCTCGTTGAGGTGGCTCTCGATCATCAGGCCGGTAATGCGCGCATCGCCTGCTGCTATTTGCGCCGCCACGTCCTGGGCCACCACGATCTGGCGGGCGTGCTGCTTGCTGCTGTTGGCGTGGCTCACGTCAATCATCACCTGCTCGCGCAAGCCGGCGGCTTTGAGCAGCGCGCAAGCCGCGTCTACATCGGCGGCGGAGTAGTTAGGCGCCTTGCCGCCGCGCAAGATCACGTGGCAATCGTTGTTGCCGCGTGTCTCGAAGATGGCGGCCTGGCCCATCTTGGTCATGCCCATGAAAGCGTGCGCGCCTTGGGCGGCCTGAATCGCGTCGGTCGCTACCTTGATGCCGCCATCGGTGCCGTTTTTGAAGCCCACGGGGCAGCTCAGGCCGCTGGCCAGCTGGCGGTGGCTCTGGCTCTCGGTGGTGCGCGCGCCAATGGCGCCCCAGCTCACCAACTCGCTGATGAACTGCGGCGAGAGCAAATCCAAAAACTCGGTGGCCGCAGGCAAGCCGGTGTCCAGCACATCCAGCAACAAGCGGCGCGCCATCTCCAGCCCTTGGTTGATGGCAAAGCTGCCGTCCAGGTGCGGGTCGTTGATATAGCCCTTCCAGCCCACGGTGGTGCGCGGCTTTTCAAAGTACACGCGCATTACCACCAGCAGGTCGGCACTCAGCGCATCGGCCTGCGCCTTGAGCAGGCGGGCGTATTCCATGGCCTGGCTGTGGTCGTGGATGGAGCAGGGCCCCACCACCACCACCAGTCGGTCGTCCTGCCCTTGCAAGATGCGCGAGATGGCCGCGCGGCTGCTCTCCACCAGCGCCTCGGCAGCGGCCGGCACCGGCAGCTTTTCTTCCAGCAGCGCGGGGGTGATGAGCGGGCGCACCGCACCGATGCGCACATCGTCAATACGGGTGGTGTCGTGGGTAGTCAGGGCGGCGATGGTGGAGGTGGTCATACTATGAAATTGATAGCTGCTCGCGCAGGTAATACGAGCGCTAGAGGGTGATTTGGCTTGTATTTTAGACGGTGCCTAGTAAGGGGCGTATGAAATAAATTACTGTATAAATCCACAAAGGGACAAAAACCGGACAAATGTCCGGTAGTATTCCCGCCGTATGACAAGCCCAATCACCACCGAAGACAACTCCGCCGCCCTCCAATACTTGCAGGCGGCGCGCAAATCCCACTCACAAGCCGACCTCGCCAAGCACCTGAAATTTGGTGAACGGCAGGTACGGCGCTGGGAAAAGGGTGAACAACCAATACCAGCCCATGTAGTCGAAGAGCTTCAGCGTCTTCTCGACTTTGGGATTGACTCCAAGCCAACCAGCGACTTCACCTTTATCGATCTCTTTGCCGGTATCGGCGGAATCAGGCTGGCCTTTGAAGCGATTGGTGGCGAATGCGTCTTCACCAGCGAGTGGGACAGCTATGCGCAGAAGACTTACGCCACCAACTTCCCCAGTTCGCATGCGATCAACGGCGACATCACCCAAATTGATGCAGAGGACATTCCTGACCATGACGTGCTGCTGGGCGGCTTCCCCTGCCAGCCTTTTTCCATCGCGGGTGTGTCGAAGAAGAATGCGCTTGGCCGCGCTCACGGCTTCGCTGATGAAACCCAAGGAACACTTTTCTTTGATGTGGCACGCATCATTGCGAAGAAGCGGCCCAAGGCGTTCATGCTCGAGAACGTCAAGAACCTGCAATCGCATGACAAAGGCCGTACCTTTGACGTGATTCACCGGACGCTTCGTGATGACCTTGGTTACAACGTTTTCTTCAAGGTTATCGATGGCGCCCACTTTGTGCCACAGCATCGCGAGCGGATCATCATTGTCGGGTTCAGGGACGAGGTGGACTTTGATTGGGACAAAGTGAAATTGCCCGGAAAAGGTAACGTCACTCTTGGCGAGATTCTTCACAAACCCAAGCTCGAAGCAGCGGCGAAAGTCGATGGCAGCAATTACTTTGACTATGAGAACAAGAAGCTGCTGAGCAAGTACACGCTGACAGACAACTTGTGGACGTACCTGCAGAACTACAAGAAGAAACACCAAGCCGCTGGCAATGGATTTGGCTTTGGGATGGTCAACGAAGGAAGCGTCACTCGCACACTGTCGGCACGCTATTACAAGGATGGCTCAGAGATTCTTGTAGATCAGGGTGATGACAAAAACCCGCGTCGCTTGACACCAAGAGAGTGCGCCCGATTGATGGGATTTCCGGACACTTTCAAGATTCCCGTGTCAGATACCCGCGCCTACAAGCAATTCGGAAATTCCGTGGTTGTCCCTGTCATGGAAGCTGTTGCTAAAGCCATGCGACCACACATTTGCAGCGCAACCTTAGAAACTAAGCCAAAGAAATAGCAGCAACTTTTTTAGGAGCCAAAAATGCAAACAACATCACGCATTCCGTCATTGCCAAACAAGTCTTTCTTTGCGATGAATCGCTGGTTCTACAAAATGCAGCAAGCAGGATTGCTATATCACCCTGACGAACGCGCCGAAGACATTGTTGACATAGAAACTGGTGCACCAACATTTGACCCAGTTGAATGCGAGCTGCTTGATGCCATGATCGACCAAATGTTTGAGGTCCATGGAGATAAGGTTTACGACGTTTGCATAAAGCACGTTCACAAGGCCATGGGCATTAAGCCGGAGTGATCGATTTTGTCGTGTCAGCTACCCGCAGTCGGATGATGGTGGGTAGTCTCCAGCCAACAACGCGGTAAAACCGGGCGGCGTAACAGCTACTCATTCATCTGAATTAGTCAACGAATGACCTCACTCAGCAAGTACTTCACGGGAACTGCCAGCAAATATCTAAGCAAGGTGGATGCAACAGCAAAGTCAAACCAGCATGAGATTGGCTCTAACAAATTCACCGCTATTCTGGGAGACCCCGGAAGCGAGAAGCGCAGATTCAACGCAACTTTTTTGTACTTCAATCCGTCGACAGAACAGCTGGATGTGTGCACTGGCGAAGTTACTTACTACGACACTCGACTGAACCAACCACACAGAGCTGCGGAATATCGCCTTTACTATCGAGACAACGCAGTTACTGAGCAAATGCAAGAGGGTGATTTTTGCCTCGTAGGCGCTAGGACCACTGGTGACTTGTTGATTGCTGTAGCTCCACCCGGCAGTGAACACGAGCGCAGATTGCGTTACCTTTTTGATGTCAAAGATGCAAAAGGGCTCTGGGCAGTAGGCGATGAAGTGAGCACAGCGGAACTGGACCTTGCCTCACGGGGTATCTTGGAAGCCCTTGGTATCGAAATTGAAGATACAGCAGATGAGTTGCTAGACCGCCTCATCGCAGCGTTTGGCATGTCCTTCCCTCCAACAAAAGAGTTCTCTGCTTTTGCCCGGAAATCATTGGGTGTCAATGTTTCAGCAGACGTAGACCCAGACCTAGCCCTCGAAGAGTGGATGAAACAAGAGGAGCGACTCTTTCGCTCGTTAGAGAAGGCGATTGTGGAGGTGCGACTTGAAAAGGGCTTCACTGAGGTTGATGAGTTTGTGAGCTTTTCTTTGTCGGTCCAAAACAGACGAAAGTCACGTGTTGGTCACGCATTGGAAAATCACTTGGAAGCAGTTTTCAAGGCGCATCTCGTGCCATACGAGAGGGGTGCCAAGACAGAAGGAAACTCGAAGCCTGACTTTCTTTTCCCGAGCTCAGCAGCTTATCGTGATCCTGCAAGCGTATCCCCGCCCTTGCAGATGTTGGCAGCAAAGTCCACTTGTAAAGATCGTTGGAGGCAAGTGCTTGCAGAAGCCGCAAAAATCCCGCGCAAACACTTGTTTACCCTTGAGACAGCGATTTCTGAGAATCAGACAGACGAAATGAATGCACATTCGATTCAACTAGTTGTTCCTCCGTCTGTGGCGAGGACATACACATCGAATCAGCAGGCCACATTGATGAATTTGCGGCAGTTTTTAGTAGTTGCGAATCCAGGCAAAAGTAAATAGATCAATACGTTGCGAGAAGACCCGAGGAAAGCGCGAGATCGACAGTTTTTCCTAGGCTGCTAGTGCTCTACTTTTGATAGCTACTCGCGCAATATTTACAAGCGCTAGAGCCCTATTCGGCTCTCAAACCAACCCATGCCGCTCCATCACCTCCCGCCAAGCCGCCAGCTTGCGCTCAAAGCTCCAGCTGGCGTTGGCGGGGCTGGTGCTGGGGAGCTGGTAGACGGGCACTCCCAGGGTGCGGGTGTGGCGGGCGTGTTTGAAGCTTTCGCCACCGTTGTGGGCGATAGCCTGTAGCTGCGGCAGGTGCAGTGCGGCGATGTCGTTGGGCACCGCGTTGCGGATGGCACTGTCCAGGCTGCCTTCGCGCTCGCAGCTGGCGTACACATCCCACACGCCCAGGCCGCGCTTCAACAGCCAGTTGCTACGAATTTCATAGCTATTCGCGCAAATTCCATGAGCGCTAGAGGGCCAAATGGCTTGCAATATCTTCCAGAACTGGTTTTGCGGGTGGCCGTAATACTCTTGCGCTTGCAGCGAGCGCACACCGGGAAAGCTGCCCAGTATCAGCACCTTGGTGGCGGGTGACACCAGCGGCGGCAGGCCGGTGAGCATGGTGGTCGTCATGGGGAGATCCTCAAGGGCATTGCTGCAGTATTCTCGTCAATCTATGGTCCGGCTTCCTCCTCATCTCACCATGCCTGTCTTGAAAACATGGGCTGCATGGTCTGCACTCGCTCTCTCTGGCGTGGCGCACGCCCAAGTCTTTGCCTTCAAAGACTGGGCAGTGGCCTGCGACAACACGCGCCACTGTGAAGCCGTCGCTTACCAAAGCGAGGAATCGGACTCCGCGCCTGTGGTGCTTTGGTTGTCGCGCGACGCGGGCCCGGATACGCCAGTGCGCGTGCAGGTGGACATGGATGAGAGCGAAGACCCCAAGCAGCTGACCCTACGCCTCGGCACGACCACCTTGAAGGGCATCTCCCGCGGGCAAGACTTGAGCCCGGCCCAGACCCGGCAGTTGCTGGCGCATGTGCTGGCCGGGCAAACACTCACGCTTGCAGATGGCGCCAAACGGTGGGAGTTGTCCTTGGCGGGCAGCCATGCGGCACTGCTCAAGATGGACGATGTGCAGGGCCGTGTGGGCACACCGGGTGCGCTGGTTCGCAAAGGCAAGAAGCCTGAGGCCACCGTGTTGCCCGCAGTATCCGCGCCAAAGGTGCAGGCCGCCACTTTGCCCAAAACCAGCAAGGCAGACGAAGCGCTGTTGCAGCCCATTCTGAAATCCATCACGCCGCGGGACTGTTGGGACGACTTGCCCGACGACAGTGGCCCTGACACCTCGCTCGTGCGTGTCTCGAGCACGCAGGTGCTGGTGATGCGCGAATGCGGGCGGGGGGCGTACCAAGGCGGGAGCGGCGTTTGGCTGGCCAACAGTAAGCCGCCCTATGCGGCCAAGCGCTTGGAGTTGCCTTTGCCACAGGGCAAGACCAGCGACTATGTGATGAACCTCAGCGTTACCGATGGCCGCTTTGCCTCGTATGAAAAAGGCCGTGGTGTGAATGACTGCGGTGCCGGTTACGACTGGGCTTGGACTGCCAAGGGTTTCGCGCTCACCGGCGCCTGGAGCGCGCCGCTGTGCCGGGGAATGCCGGGCGGCGGCTACAGCTTGCGAACCTTCACCGCAGACATCGCGCCCTGAGCAGGGCTTAGACGAAGCGCAGCCTTACTTTTTGGCCAGGGTTTTGCGGGCCTGCTCGATGCCGCCCACGTTCTCGGCCTTGCTAAAGCCCAGGCCCTTGAGCGTGTCCAGCGCGATGCTGCTGCGCCGGCCACTCTGGCAGTACAGCAGCACGGTGTCGTCTTTGCCCACACCGGCTTTGGCAATCTCTTGGGCGATGTTGCCGTGTTCGATGTTGATAGCGCCTTCCACATGCCCGGCGGCAAACTCTTGCGGGCTGCGCACATCGATGATGACGTCTTTGGCCTGGGCCGAGAGGGCCCCCAAGGACATGGTGAGGGCGAGTGTGATGTTGGCGACGAGTGTTTTCATACGGGGGCCTCAGGAGGTGGTGGGTTCCTGCGGATTGTCGCTGCCTCGCGCCAAGCCGGTCTATTGCGGGATGAACCGCAACCGGTAGATCAGCGCGCTCTCCGCGTACATCCGTGGCAGCGGCAAGCCCACTGCGGCCAGCCACGCGCCGTGGGCGGTGGGCGGAAGGGCGGCTTGGGCACCGGCGGCCAGCGCGGCATCGTTGAGCGGGCTGCTGGTCCACTCGGGCGGGGTGGGGTCCAGCCGCTCGATGGTGTAGTGCGCCGCCGGGCGCAGCATGGGCAGGCGCAAGGGCGGCGTGTTGCGGTGGGTGGTGGGCGTGGTGCGGTACACCAGCAGCAGAATTTCGCTGGCACCGGCATCGCCATGCGCTTGCCAGACCACGCCGTCGCCCACCTCGCCCAGCCACACCTGGCCGGTGTGCAGGCGGTTGCGCAGCTGCTTGTACATGCCCACCCAGCGGCCCAGGGCCATGCGGTCCTCATCGCTCATGTGGCGCACGTCGGCCTCTATGCCAAGGTGCCCGCTCAACGCCACACCGGCACGGAAGTTCAGGCTCTGGCTGCGGCCGGTGGTGTGTGCGGGCGCGGGGCCGATGTGGGCGCCCAGAATCTCGGGCGGCAAAAACTGCAGCGCGCCACGCTGGATGGCCACGCGCGAGAGTGCGTCGTTGCAGTCGCTGGTCCAGACGCGGTGGGTGTGGGCGAGCACGCCCATGTCCAGCCGGGCGCCGCCAGAGGCGCAGCTTTCAATCTCCAGCTGCGGGTGGGCGGCGCGCACCCGGTCCACTAGCGCATACAGCGCGTGCACAAACCGGCGGTAGGCGGGGCGGCCCAGCGCGTCGCCAGCGGTGGTGAGGTCGCGGTTCATGTCCCACTTGAGGTAGGCAATCGGCACGTTGCTCAAGAGCGCGTGCAGTTTGGCAAACAGGTAGTCGGCCACCTCGGGGCGGGCTACGTCCAGCACCAGCTGGTTGCGCATGGTGAGCAGAGGGCGGCTTTCCAGCTGCAGCGCCCAGTCAGGGTGGGTGAGGAAGAGCTGGCTGTCGGGGTTGACCATTTCCGGCTCGACCCACAGGCCGAACTCCATGCCCAGCTGGTTCACATGGCGGGCCAGGGGTTGCAGGCCGTCGGGGTATTTGGCGGGGTCGGGCCACCAGTCGCCCAGGGCGGCGCGGTCGCTGTGGCGGCCCTGAAACCAGCCGTCGTCCAGTACAAAGCGCTCCACGCCCACGCTGGCGGCGGCTTCGGCCAGTGCGCGGATGTCGTCGGTGCGGTGGTCAAAGTACACCGCTTCCCAGGTGTTGAGGTGCACCGGGCGCGGGCGCATGCGGCCACCGGGCCAAGGCAGGCGGCTGCGCACGCTGGCGTGAAAGTTGGCGGCCAGGCCGTTCAGGCCCTGCACCGAGCAGCTGGCAAACAGGGTGGGCGTTTGCAGGCGCTCGCCTGCGCCCAAGCGCACTTCGCCGGGGGCCAGCCACTCGCCCATTTGCCATTGGTATTGCCCGTCGTGCAGCCATTCGATGGCCTGGCGGTGGTTGCCTGACCACGCCAGGTGCGCGCCATACACCGTACCCACGTGTTCGGTGCTGCCGGGCGTGGTGACTACGGCACCGGGAAAGCTGTCGTGCGAGGTGCGGCCGCGCCGGTTCTCGCGCTGCCAGGTGCTGCGCGAGAGGGAATCCACCTGCAACTGAAATTCGTTGGCCCATTGGCCGGTGTAAGAGCGCACTGCCTGGGCGTTGCCGGGCAGCGGCACGGTGCCTGCGGTCAGCCAGTGCACGTCCAGTACATCGGGCCCGTCGTTCGCCAGGGTGCTGCTGAGCTGCAGCACATCGTGCGCGTCCAGCGCCATGTGCAGCGTGAGGCGCAGTTGCGCCACGCTATCAGTGAGGTGGATGGCAATGCGCTTGCCGGTGAGCAGGGTCTCCACCTCGCAATGGGTGAACTGTTGCGCAAACTGCTGGCCGCTACGGTGGGCCAGCAAGGCGCTTTGCATGTACCAGCCCACGCCGAAAGTGGGGGCCACGGTCAGCGGCTGGTCGAACTCCATGCTGCTGGGCGGGATGGCCCTGCCATCGCGCAGCGGAGCCAGGGGCACACAGTTGTCCGGCAGGCGTGGGCCCCAGTAGCGCCACAGCGGCGCCTCACCCGGGCGCACCTCCAGCACCACGCTGGTGTGGGTGCCATGCAGGGTGGTGAAGTTGGCAGAAGCCTCGGGTGCGTGGGTGCTCATGAGCCGTAAATGCGGGCGCCGCTCTTGTCGAACAACAAGGCCTTTGTAGCATCAAAGCGGGCTTCCATGGCCTGGCCGGAGCGCAGTTCGCGGCCGTTTTTGCTCTCGATAACCACCATCACGCCGCCGCTGGAGCGGGCGTAGGTAAAGGTCTCGCCGCCCAGGTGTTCCAGCATGTCGATGGTGACGGGCAGGACGGTATCGCCCTGCTCCTGGAAGTGCTCGGGCCGCACACCTACCGACACCTCGCTGCCTACGGCCGGCAAGGAGCCGCCCAGGGGCAGCTGGATGGTGGTGTTGTCAAAACCGTTGAGGCTGATCTGGCAGCCATTGCCGCCGTTCACGGAGGCGTGGCCGGTGACCTTGCCTTCAAAGAAGTTCATGCGCGGCGAGCCGATGAAGCCGGCCACAAAGGTGTTGGCCGGGTTGTCATACAGCTCCAGCGGCGCGCCCACTTGCTCGACCACACCGGCGCGCAACACCACGATTTTGTCGGCCAGGGTCATGGCCTCTACCTGATCGTGCGTCACGTAGATGATGGTGCTGCCGAGCTCGCGGTGCAGGCGCGCAATCTCTATGCGCATGTGTACGCGCAGCTCGGCGTCGAGGTTGGAAAGAGGCTCATCAAACAAGAACACTTGCGGGTCGCGCACGATGGCGCGGCCGATGGCCACGCGCTGGCGCTGCCCGCCCGACAGGGCCTTGGGCTTGCGGTCCATCAGCGGCTCCAGGCCCAGAATCTTGGCGGCGGCGTCCACCTTGCTCTTGACCACGTCTTTGGCCACACCAGCATGCTTGAGGGCAAAGCCCATGTTTTCGCGCACTGTCATGTGCGGGTAGAGCGCGTAGCTCTGGAACACCATGGCAATGCCGCGCTTGGACGGGTCCACATGGTTCATCACCTGGTCGCCGATGCGCAGCTCGCCGCTGGTGATGTCTTCCAGGCCCGAGATGGCGCGCAACAGCGTGGACTTGCCGCAGCCCGAGGGGCCCACGAACACCACGAATTCGCCGTGTTTGATGTCGAGGTCCACGCCCCGGATGATGTCGATCTCGCCGAATGATTTGCGGACCTGGGTGAGTTTGACGTCTGCCATGTTCTATTCCTCGTCGACTCAGTAATTTACGCGGCGTGCAGCGTCACGCGCTGCTCGCCCATGCGGCGGGTAGACACGCGCAGGGTGATGTCGCTCACCGCGCCAGTGGTTTCCAGCCAGAAGCCGGTGGTGCCGCCTTTGAGTGTGAGCAAGTCGGGGCCCAGCAGCTTGGCAGCACCGCTTACTTCGACATGCACCACGTCGTCCATAAACGGCAGCAGGCGGCCTGCCTGGTCCAGCGCGCGCACGATGACGCGGGTGGCGTCTTTCTCATGGGCGTGCAATTGCGTGTCGTCCACTTCCACTTGCAGGGTGGTGGGCACCGGGTTGCCCGAGAGCTTGACGGTAGACACGGCTTTGCCGTTGATATAGCCGGTGACGGTGGCATCGCGCCACAGCATGCCCCAGGCGCCCAGGTCGTTCATGTTGACGTGGCGGCTGTCAAAGATGACCGGCGCGTGCGGCAGGTACGGGTACAGCGCGCGGTCAGGCTCGGCGCGTTTGGGTGCAAAGTCGCCCACTTGCAGTTCCACGTAGTCGCAGTTGGTCAGCACGATCAGGGGCAGTACTTCGCAGCGGTCTTTCTCGCCACGGGCCCAATAGGTCACGGGTTGCAGCACCACTTGCTCGGCAGGGCTGCATTGGCTGGTGTAGCCCCAGGCGGCGAACTTGGGTTCGCGGAAGATGTCCATCACGCCGTGGTGGCAGATGCGGTCGCCCGCGCCGAAGTCTTTGTGGGTGTTGTAGTCAAACATGCACCAGCCGATGGCGCCGCTGATGACCGGGTTTTCATACGCCTTGTTCAGCACATCCAGATGCCGGCGCACATGCTCGGCCTGGCGGTCTTCGGGGTCGATGCGCTTGGTAGGGTACATGTGGCCGTTGAACTCGGTCACCAGGTAGGGCACCTCGTGGGCCAGGCCGGTCACCTGGCGGGGCTGGCGCAGCGGCGTGGGGGCAATGCCCTTCATCCACTCTGGGGGGGCCACGTGGCAGAAGTCGTTCACGGTGTACACGTCTTCCAGCAGCTCGCTGTTTTCGATGTAGCGCACGCCACCGGTCTGGCGGGTGGTGTCCAGGCTGCGGGCCATCGCGTTGGTGCGGGTGTAGAAGTCGTGGTTGTCCTGCGACTCGTTGATGCGCACGCCCCAGATGATGATGGAGGGGTGGTTCCAGTCGCGCTCGACCATGCGGCGCACGTTCTCCACCGACTCGTCCTGCCAGGCCTGGCCGCCGATGTGCTGCCAGCCCGGGATTTCTTCAAACACCAGCAGGCCGATTTCGTCGCAGCGGTCCAGAAAGTAGGTGGACTGCGGGTAGTGCGAGGTGCGCACCAGGTTGCACTTGAGCACGTCTTTCATGACGTCGGCGTCTTTGGCCTGGGCGCGCTGGCCCATGGCGTAGCCCACGTAGGGGTAGCTCTGGTGGCGGTTGAGGCCACGGATTTTGATCGGCTTGCCGTTGAGGAAAAAGCCCTCGGTGGTGAAGCGCGCGGTGCGGAAGCCAAAGCGGGTGCTGTGCTGGTCGCTGCCGGCGCTGGTGCTCAGCGTGACGCGGGCCATGTACAACACAGGGCTGTCCAGCTCCCACAGTGCGAGGCCGGCCAGTGATTCAAACGAAGCGCTGAACTCCGCGCCCGCCACGTCCACGGTTTGCTGGTGCAGCACGGCGCCATCCACACTGCACAGCTCCACCAGTGCGGTGCCGGTGAAGGCCGCTTGCGTGGGGTTGGCCAGAAAGCCTTTAACGGTGACGCCCTTGGCGTCGCTCAGTTCGTTGGCGGTTTCGACCTTAATGTTCGCAATCGACACTGCGTCGGTCACTTGCAGCCACACATCGCGGTAAATGCCGGCGTAGGTCAGGTAGTCGATCTGGCCGCCGAAGGGGGGAATCTCGGGGTTTTCGCTGCCGTCCACCTTCACGGTGATGAGGTTGTCGCCCTCTTTCAGCAAGCCAGTCAGGCGGGCGCTGAAAGGTGTGTAGCCATCTTTGTGCGCAGCCACTTGCTGGCCGTTGACCCAAACCACGCTGTTGGCCATGGCTCCGTCAAAGCGCAGGGCCACTTCGCGGCCGGCGAATGCAGGTTGCCAAGCCAGGGTGTACTGGTAGGCAAATTCCTTTTGAAAGCAGCGTTCGTCGAAGTAGGTCATGTCCATGTCGACGGCGTTGTGCGGCAGGCGCACAGCCTCGCCGGCAGCAGTTCCAGCGATCAGTTCAGACGAAAAAGAGGTGTGAAAGGTCCAGCCCGAGACGAGCTTGGTAACGGTACGCATGTGAAAAACCTTATTTGACGGAGCCCAGCATGCCCTGTACGAACTGCCGTTGCATTGCGAAGAAGACGACCAGGGTGGGCAAGGTGGCCAGCATGGCCGCCAGCATGATCACGCCGAAGTCAGGAAAGTAGGCCGAGCCCAGCGAGGACAACACCAAAGTAATGGTTTTGAGCTCGGGGGACTGCAGCACGATGAGTGGCCAGAGGAAGTTGTTCCACGCCGCCATGAACACGATGATGAAGGCCGCCGCGTAGGTAGAGCGCATCACCGGCACATACACAAACAGGAAGATTTGCCACTCTTTGAGGCCGTCCAGACGCGCGGCTTCGCGTAGTTCGGGCGGGAAGGCTTTGGTGCTTTGGCGGAAGTAAAAGATGATGTAAGCCGAGGCCAGCGCCGGCAGGATGACGGCGAGGTGCGTGTCCAGCAAGTCAAACTGCGCCATCAGGATGAACAGCGGAATCATCAGCGCGGCGAACGGCACCATCAGCGTGAGCAGCATGCCGTTGTACAGGCGTTCGCGGGCCTTGGAGCTGAACACTTCAAAGCCGTAGCCCGCCAGGGACGAAATGAGCAGCGTGAAGAAGCCGCCGATGATGGCGATCTTTCCGGAGTTCCAGAAGACCTGGGCCACGTCAAAACTCTTGTTGAGTTTTTCGAAGTTCTCCAGCAGCGCGCTGCCGAAAGTGAACTTGCCCTTGGTGACATCCACCGACGCGTTGGTGGAGCTGATGACCATCCAGGCAAAGGGGAACAAGGAGACAAAGGCCATGACCCCCAGAAAGAGGTAGACGCCGGCCATGCGGAATTTTTCAGCCCAGTTGGTCATGTCAGTTGCGCTCCCGGGCGGCATAAAACTGGATGGCGGCCAGTGCGGCAACCAGCAACACGATGACGTAAGACACCGTGGCGGCATAGCCGAAGTTGGGCACAAACTTGAACGACAGGTTGTAGATGTACATGGACAGCGTGAGCGTGTTGTCGGAGAACACGGTGCCCACGGTGGTGATGTTCATGGGTTCATCAAACAACTGCAGGGTGCCGATGGTGGAGGTCACCGTGGTGAACAGAATCACCGGCTTCAGATTGGGGATGGTGATGGACACAAACCGGCGGTAGGCCGAGATGCCATCAATACGGGCAGCCTCGTAGATCGACTTGTCGATGTTCTGCATGGCCGCGAGATAGAAGATCATGTTGTAGCCGGTCCAGCGCCAAGTGATGGCGATGATGATGACCACCTTGGACCAGAACGGGTCGTTGAGCCAGGGAATAGGCTCACCGATGAGGCCCAGCCACGCCAGCGCGTGGTTGACCAGGCCGTCATACGAAAACATGCTCTTGAACACCACCGAGTACGCCACCAGCGAGGTTACGCAGGGCAGAAAGACTGCCGTGCGCAACAGCCCGCGAAAGCGCAGGTTCGGCATGTTGAGGCAACTGGCCATGACCAGTGCCAGCAACAGCATGATGGGTACCTGAATCACCAGAAAGATGCAGGTGTTTTGCAGCGCCTTGAGAAAGACCGGATCACTGGCCAGGCGCACCACGTTGCCCATGCCTACGAACTCGACGACCGTCCCCTGCCCCGCGTGCAGGGACATCCACAGCGAGCGCACGATCGGGTAGGCCATGAAGACCCCGATCAGCCCGAGGGCGACGGAAACAAATAGCCAACCGTTGACGTCGTAGAAACGCCGGTAGCTGGTCGTGGGCTTGGGCGCCATGGTGCTCCTTGGGTGCAGTGTTGCCGGGTCTTACTTGATTTGCGAGGCGAGTTGGTTGTGGATGTTTTCCAAAGCCTTCTCGACAGGCATGCCTTGTGCCAGGCCTGGCAGTTGGGCTGCCACGGCAGCGTCACCTTCGGCGGTGTAGATGCCGTAGTTCACGCTAGGCACCTTGCTCATCCAGTCGCTGTATTTCTGCCATACCTTGTCGCCACCGAAGAAGGGGTCGGCTTCAGAGTAAGCCTTGCCATTGCGTGAGGCCAACAAGGAGCCCACCGCACCGCGGGATTGCAGAATGGTCTGGTAGAAGTCCACATCCTTGGCGTAGATCTGGTTCAGGAAGTCGGCAGCCGCCGCTTTTTCTTTGCCAGCGGCCAGCACATACCAGCTGGATCCGCCCAGGTTGGATGCGTTGGTGGAGCCAGGCACATTCAGGCGGGGTGTGGCAGCCACAGCCCATTTGCCGGACTGGCTGGCTTCCGCCTTCACGGAGCCGGTGATCCACACGCCGGTGATCACGGAGGCCACGTCACCCTTGTTCAGCGCGCCGACCCACTCGCCCCAGCCGGAGGTGGGCTTGTAAACGCCGGTCTTCATGAACTTGACCTGGGTTTCCAGCGCGGCCTTCAGGGCGGGGTTGTTCTTGATGTCGAGCTTGCCGTCTTTGTCAAAGTACCAGCGGCCTGCGGACTGCATCATGATGCGGATGCTGGCGATGTCTTGCGGGTCCATGGCGAACATCTTCTTGCCGGTCTTGGCTTCGACTTGCTTGCCGATTTCCAGGTAACGGTCCCAGGTGATGTTCTGCATGTCCTTGTCGGTGAAGCCCGCCTGCTTGATCAGGTCGCTGCGGTAGTACATGCCGGTGGTGCCAGTGTCAAAAGGCAGGCCGTAGACCTTGCCGCCCATGGTCATCAGGTTGACCTTGTAGTTGGCAAACGCCTTGTGGTCCACCTTGCCGGACAGGGATTCAAACGCGCCGGGGAAAGAGCGCAGGTACTTGGGGGCGTTGTAGTCTTCGACCAGCACGATGTCGGGCAGGTTCTTGGTCACGCCGGAGGCCAGAGTGGTTTGCAGTTTTTGCTCCACATCGGCTTTGGCCATGTCCACGATCTTGAAGGTCACGCCGGGGTTCTTGGCGGTGTAACGCTTGGCCGCCTCTTGCATGATGGCGATGTTGAAGTTCGGGTCCCACGCCCAGATGGTGACTTCGCCGGCATTGGCGGCGTGGCTGGTCATCAGGCCGGTGGTGCCCAGGGCCAGGCCCATCATGGCTGCTGCAGTGCTGCGGATCGTGAAGCGTTTGGCGAAATTCATAGTCTGTCTTCCTGTTGATATGGGGTCAGGCGCGTGGTGCACGGGGTGCACCGTAGCACGCGTTTCTGTTGTCTCCAGAGTCCTGAGCCTGCCTTTTGAAAGGGGCGGGCCTGGCTCTGCCTTTGTGAATGAAACCAGAGTGTGTGGCGTTTAATCCTTGTACCGGCTGGCGTCCTTTCGTAAATTTAAGCGGTTAAATTTCTGACTGAAACACATGCCGATATTCGCACCGCCACCGGTCCGGCAGGGCTTGCAGACCCGCCGGGGAGACATCCGTTAAATAGAAATTTAAGCGGTTAAATCCGACAATTTTTGTAGTATACCTATGGGTATTGCAGAAAAAACACTGGACTAGGGTATGTCCTAGGATTCAAAAAAACGTATCGAACGATGCCAATTCACATGAAAACCTTGCCTTTATGGCCACATTGAGCGAAGTCGCCCGTCTGGCCGGGGTCACCACGGCCACCGTGTCCAATGTGCTGCGCAACACCCAGAAGGTGAAGCCCGCCACGGTGCAAAAAGTGCAAGACGCAATTGCTGCGACCGGTTACCGCCCCAATCTCATGGCGCGGGCGCTGGCCGAGGGCAAGTCGTCGATGGTGGCGCTGGTGCTGCCCGATATCAACAACCCCTTCTACCCCGAGTTCGTGCGGGTGGCCGAGCGGGTGGCGCGCAACCGCAACTACTTTTTGATGGTGTGTAACACCGACGAACGGCCCGACATCGGCCGCGCCTATCTGCACCAGATCGCCGGGCACTTTGGCTGACGGCGTGCTGGTGCTGCACACCGGTATCAGTGCGGACGACATCAATGAGCTCAAAACCCGCCGCTCGCCCATCGTGCTGGCGTCGGAAGAGCATGTGGACCTGGCCGACCGTATTCCGCACGTGGTGGTGAACTTTCACCGCGCGGGTGAAATTGCCGGCCAGCACCTCCTGGCGTTGGGTCACACGCGGATTGGCGCCATTGTGGGTTGCGGCCTCGAGGGTATGCAGCTCGGGCGCCTGAATGGGTTCAAGGGCGCACTGGCTTCTGCCGGCATCACCGTGGACGATGCGCTGGTGCGCAACGTCAGCGATACCGTGGCCGGGGGCCATGAGGCTACCGACTCACTGCTGGAGCAGCACCCCGACCTGACCGCCATTTTTTGCACCAACGACCTGATGGCCTATGGCGCCAGCCAGGCGCTGGCAGACCGCAACATCCGGATTCCGCAAGACATCTCGCTGATCGGCATTACCGACATCCAACTCGCACGCGACATGCGCCCCGCCCTCACCACGGTGGCGCTGGGCATCGAGCAGGTGGCGACCATGTCCATCAACCTGTTGCTGGACCTGATTGAAAACCCGCAGCACGAACCGACCATCATGCATGTGCCCGACCCGGTGCTGGTGGTGCGCGCTTCGACCGGACCGGTACGCAGCGCGCCTTAAAGCTAAGCGCTGGCTAGTCGCTGCTGGGCTGCCGCTAGCACAGCGTCCAGCAGCATCTGCAGATCTTCCTGCCGGGTGCGGTGGTTCACCAGTGCCACGCGGATGGCGAGCACCCCACCAATGCGCGTGGTAGATGACACCGCGACGCCGGACTCCTGCACATCGGCCACGATGTCGGCGTTCAGCGCGTCCAGGTCCACCCCTGGCGCTTTCACCCGAAAACACACCACATTGAGTGTCACGGGTGCCAGCCGTTCTAACTGCGGCTCAGCGTCCACACAGCGGGCCAGGTGCTGCGCCAGGCTGCAATTGTGGGCCACCACCTGCCCCAGTTTGGCTGCGCCATAGGTTTTGAGTGTCATCCAGACTTTGAGCGCACGGAACCCGCGCGACAGGTCGGGCCCGAAGTCGGTGGGCCACGGCTGGTTGCCCGCCATCCCGCGCACGCTGCGTTGCAGATAGGCCGGTTGGCTGGCAAAGGTGGCAGCGTGCAGCGCGGCATCGCGCACCACAATGCAGCCCGCGTCGTAAGGCACTTGCGCCCATTTATGAAAATCAAAGGCCACCGAGTCCGCCTCGCTCAGGCCTTGCACCAGCGGGCGCTGCGCGGGCGAAAGCATGGCTAGCGCACCGTAGGCGGCGTCTACATGAAACCACAGGCCTTGTGTGCGCGCCAGTGCCGCCAGGGCCGACAAGTCGTCTACCGCGCCGGTATCTACCGTGCCCGCGCAGCCCACCACCATAAAGGGGTGCAGGCCGGCGGCCGTGTCTTGCGCAATGGCGGCTTGCAGGGCGTGCAGGTCGATGCGGTGCTGTGCGTCTACACCGATCAGGCGCAGTGCATCGCTGCCCAGGCCGGCCATGTCCATGGCGCGGGCCACACAGTTGTGGGCTTCGACCGAGGTGTAGGCTACCAGCCGGCGGCCCTGCAGCCCGGTCCGTCGCACGTCGGTGCCTAGCGCCCGCGTGCGCGCCACCAGCACGGCAATCAGATTGGCCATGGAGGTGCCGGTGACCAGCACACCACTGGCATCCTGCGGGAAACCCAGCATCTCAGCCGCCCAGCGGATCACTTGGCGCTCCACCTCAATCGGTGCGTGGTCGCGCCCGCCCAAGTTGGGGTTGGTAGCGGCGGCCAGTAGTTCGGCCAACATGCCCACCGGGTTGCCCCCGCCCTGCACCCAGCCCATGAAGCGGGGGTGGCTGTTGCCGCTGCCGTAGGGCTGCACCAGAGTTTGAAAGTCCTGGTACACCGCATCCAGGTCGCCGGGCTCAGTAGGTAGGGCACCGCCCCGCAGAGCTTGGCGCGCCGCTGGTGGCATGGGCTGCCACACGGGTGCTTCGCGCAGGCCGGCCAACATGTCAACCATGTCATCGAGCATCCGGTGGCCCATCTGCCGCACCGAATTCCAGTCGGTCGGGTCCAGGCTATCGGCGGAGGTTTGGAACGGGGGCTGCGTTGTCGCCGTCACGAGCTCAGACCACCGCGGCGGTGAAGGCAATTTCCAGCAGGTAATCCGGGCTGGCCATTTCGGCGCTCACGCACACACGGGCGGGTGCGCAGCCTTCGGGCAACCAGGCTTGCCACGCAGCATTAAAGGCGGCGCGGTCAGCCATGTGTTTGAGGTAAATGGTGGAAAATAGCAAGCGGCTTGTGTTGCTGCCGGCCAGCGCTAGCGTGCGCTCAGCTTGGGCAAACACCGCCTGCGATTGGCTGGTGATGTCGGTGCCGCTCTCAGGCACTTCTACAAAATACGCGGTGCCGTTGTGCACCACGGCGTCCGACCATTGGGCGGCGGGGTTGATGCGTTGGATCGGGGAGCTGTTCATGGTGTGTATCTGCGCTGGTGAAATTGGGTGCGGCGGATACTACTAGAACCCCGTCGCAACCACGCCCAATGGCAGAATGCGCCGTAGCCCCCGCAACGCAGATTGCGCGGTACCAAAAGCAAGGCAGGGAGCCCGCAAAAGCATGGATAAACACGCGCTATCCGAGAGCGACATCAGCGACAAATACGTCCGCCCCGCCATGGTGCAAGCCGGCTGGCACACACTGGACCAGATTTACGCCCAGTTCCCCCTGCGCGCAGGCCGGGTGGTGGTGCGGGGCAACAAGTCCCACCGCGACAAAGACACCGTTCTCAAAGCCGACTTCGTGCTCTTCCTCAAGCCCAACATTCCGCTGGCGGTGGTCGAAGTTAAAAAGGCACGCCTTTCGCCCCAAGCAGGCATGCAGCAAGCCCTGAACTACGCCACGCTTTTGGATGTGCCTTTCAGCTTTGCCAGCAATGGCGACAGCTTTGTCTTCCGCGACGCCACGCTGGCCACCGGCGTGCTGGAGCAAACCCTCACGCTCGACCAGTTCCCAACCCCGCATGAGCTGTGGGCGCGCTACTGCGCCTGGAAAGGCTGGAGCGCTGAAGTGCAAAGCGTGGCGGCCTACGACTACGCGCCGGACCCCAGTGGCAAAAAAGTGCCACGCTACTACCAGCTCAATGCCATCAACCGCACGGTAGAAGCCATTGCCGCCGGGCAAAACCGCGTGCTGCTCGTCATGGCCACCGGCACCGGCAAAACCTACACCGCCTTCCAAATCATCCACCGGCTGTGGAAGTCCACCTGGCGCTCTGACAAGCCCGGTGGCCAAAAGCGCATCCTGTTTCTGGCGGACCGCAACATCCTCATTGACCAGACCATGATCAACGACTTCCGCCCCTTCAAGGGCGCCATGGCCAAGCTCAGCGCTAATGCGAAGGGCGTGGAACGCGTCAACGCCCAAGGCCAGATTGAGGTGGATGACGTAGACCTCGCGGTGGACAAAACTACCAAGGCCGTCAATAAGAGCTACGAGATTTACCTCTCGCTCTACCAGGCAGTGACAGGGACCGAAGAAGAGCAAAACATCTACAAGCAATTCAGCCCCGACTTCTTCGATCTCATCGTGGTGGACGAGTGCCACCGTGGCAGCGCCAACGAAGACTCCGCGTGGCGCGACATCCTCACCTACTTTGCCAGCGCCACCCATGTGGGGCTGACTGCCACACCCAAAGAAACCAAAGACACGTCCAACACGGCCTACTTTGGCGAACCCATCTACACCTACAGCTTGAAGCAAGGCATTGAAGACGGCTTTCTGGCACCCTACAAAGTCATCCGGGTGGACCTGGACAAAGACACCTTCGGCTGGCGCCCCACCGCAGGCATGACCGACAACAAAGGCCAGCTCATCGAAGACCGCATTTACACCGGCCGCGACATGAACCGCAAACTGGTCATGGAGCCGCGCGACGCGGTGGTGGCCGAGCGCATCACCGCCTACCTGCGCGCCACCGACCGCATGGCCAAAACCATCGTGTTTTGTGAAGACATAGACCACGCCGCCCGCATGCGCCAAGCGCTCAGCAACGCCAATGCCGACATCTGCGCTACCCAGCCCAACTACGTGATGCAAATCACCGGCGACAACGCAGAGGGCAAGCGCGAGCTGGACAACTTCATCGACCCCGAGAAGCCTTACCCGGTCATTGCCACCACCT
Organism: Rhodoferax potami; assembly: GCF_032193805.1. Taxonomy (NCBI): domain Bacteria; kingdom Pseudomonadati; phylum Pseudomonadota; class Betaproteobacteria; order Burkholderiales; family Comamonadaceae; genus Rhodoferax; species Rhodoferax potami. Next base: position 1,999,802 of record NZ_JAVBIK010000001.1, read on the forward strand.
CCAAGCTCATGAGCACCGGGGTGGACGCGCAAACCTGCAAGCTCATCGTGCTGGACCAGAACATCAAGTCCATGACGCTGTTCAAGCAGATCATTGGCCGCGGCACCCGCCTGCGCGAAGACCTGGGCAAAAGCTGGTTCACCATCCTCGACTTCAAGCGCGCCACCGACAACTTTGCCGACCCCGCCTTTGACGGCGAGCCTGTGCAAATCTACGAACCCAAAGGCAGCGACCCCATCGCGCCACCAGATGCTCCACCCGAGCCGTTCGATCCCGCTAACCTTGGCCTGCCCGGAATTGAAGGCACTCTTGGCCCCCAAGACCCATTGGACCCCCTCGGCCCTTTCGGCGGCGCAGGCGGCACGCCACCCATCAAATATGTGCTCGGCAACCAAGTCACCGTCGCGGTTGCCCGCGAGCGGGTGCAGTACCTCAACGCCCAGGGCAAGCTCATCACCGAGAGCCTGCGCGACTACACCCGCATCAACCTCACCAAGCAATACGACTCGCTGGACAAGTTCCTGCAAGCCTGGAACGATGCAGACCGCAAAGCCGCACTGCTCGAAGAGTTGGAGTCTCGCGGCGTGCTGGTGGAGGCTATGCAAGAGGAACTGAGCGCCCAAGGCCACACCGGGCTCGACCCGTTTGACGCGCTCCTGCACGTGGCCTACAACATGCCACCACTCACCCGGCGCGAGCGCGCCCGCCGCGTCAAAAAGCGCAATGTCTTCACCCACTACGGCCCGGTGGCCCGTCAGGTGATCGACGCCCTGCTGGACAAATACGCCGACGAAGGCATTGCCACCATCGAGGCCGACACGGTCTTCAACGTACAACCCTTCACCGACATAGGCCGCCCTGCTGAAATCATCAAGAGCTTTGGTGGCCGTCCCCAGTACAAAACCGCCCTGCAAACGCTGGAGCGCGAGCTTTATGCGGCAAGCGAGTAAGTGGTCTCCTTCGCAGAAATATCCTTAATTATCCAAATTTAGATAAAATATCTGAACCAAGATATTTTTGGATAAACCCATGCTTTACTACCCGCGTACGCCCTTGGCATCCAGCTTGGCCGATGCTCTGCAGGGTAAAGACGTCTTTAGCGATGCGCCCAACGGGCTGTTTCTGGCAGCGCCGCGCCGCACAGGCAAATCCACCTTCTTGCAAGCCGACCTCATGCCTGAGCTGCAGCGCCGCCAGGTGGTGGTGGTGTACGTGGACCTGTGGGCGGACCAGAAGCGTGACCCCGGCAGCCTCATTGCCGAGGCGGTGGGCCAAGCTTTGCTCAAGCAGTTGGGCGTGGTGGCCAAGACTGCCAAGTTGGCGGGGCTGGACAGCATCAGCGTCGGGGGTATCAAAATCGACACCTCAAAAATCGGCAAGGTCGACGGCAGCACCCTCACCGATGCACTGCGCGCCTTGTCCGAAGCCAGTAAAGCCCCCGTCGCGCTGGTGATAGATGAGGCCCAGCACGCACTCACCAGCGAGGCGGGTGAAACCGCAATGGCTGCACTCAAGTCCGCCCGTGACCAACTCAACCGCCCCGGCGAGGTGCGGCTCATGCTGGTGATGTCAGGCTCCGATCGCGACAAGCTCCTCCGGCTGGTCAACACCAATGCTGCCCCTTTCTACGGCTCCCAAATCCACCGCATGCCCGAGCTGGGTGCCGACTTCATTGCCCACATCGCGCAACTCATAGTCCGCCAGCGTGCAGACCTTGCCCCAGTCAACGAAGCTACCTTGAGCGAAGCCTTTACGCGTTTCGGCCAGCGTCCCCAGTTCTTTATGGAGGCCCTCGGGCAGGTGCTCAGCCCTTTGGCCACCAACACCGGCAGATTTGAAGACGCCATGCTGGATAAAGCCCTGCAGAAACAAGACGCTGACGAGTCGCAGATGGAAAGCGACTTCACCGCCCTGCGTCCGCTGGAGCAAGCCGTGCTCTGGCGCATGCTGGAACTGGGCCAACGCTTTCGCCCGTATGACGCCGACGCGCTTCAGTTCTACAACGAGAAAACGGGTGAAAAAGTCACCGTGGCCAAGGCGCAAAAAGCCTTGGAAGGTTTGCGCGCCCACCAGCCCAGCCTGATCTGGAAATCCGCCCGCAGCGAATACGCGGTCGAGGACGCCGCCATGCTCCGCTGGTACACCCAGCGCGCAGCAGCGGGCTCATGGCCGCCAGCAAGTCCGCAACTTGATTGGGTAGATGAGTAAAACGCTATTTATTTCATAGCTGCTAGCGCAAATCCCACTTGGGCTAGAGCCCGATTTCATACCAAAACAAGAACAAACCATGTCCAACCTCTCCGCCACCATCAAATCCATCCAGGACGTCATGCGCCAGGACGCCGGCATGATCAGTGGAGGGATGCGACTAACATCCTCGCCAGCACCGGTCCATAGGCCCACTTAGGAGGCAACATGCTTACCTCGTTCAGTCTGAAGAATTTCAAAAGTTTCAAGGAAGATGCCGTTCTCCCCTTGGCATCGCTTACTGTGTTAATTGGTGCGAATGCGGCGGGAAAAAGTAATGCCTTGGAGGGGTTGCGCTTTCTTTCATGGTTAGCGCAGGGTAACAAGCTCAGCAGCATTCAACACGCGGTGAATCAAGCCGACAAAGTGGTGCGTGGCCGGGTTCCAGACATCTTCCAAAAAGGGACGCATAAGTTTGCGCTGGGTTGCACCATGGACAGCCTTCCCGAGGCCAACGCGTTGAACATGGAGTTGGAGCTTCGGTCTGATGACTTGCATATCGTCTCTGAGCGTATGGGGTCTGGAAGCGGTGTGCCTCTGTACGACATGGATCAGGCGTCCAAGGGGCACAGCACAGAAGCTGGTGTCGCATACAACAACTTTTCTAAAGGTGGGAACAAGCCTCATATTCCTGTTAGTGACCAGATGGCGGTATTCGCGCAGTTGGATAGTCCGGCTAGCTTCCATGCCACTCACAAAAAGGCTCAGCAAACTATTCCAAACGCTTGCAAGCTCTACCAAAGCCTGCTTTCTAATGTTTTGTTTCTGGACCCAGTGCCCGCCAAGATGCGAGATTTCAGCTTTCTGGCGGATAAGCGTTTAGGGGGTGACGGGGCGAATCTGTCTAGTGTCTTGTACCGACTTTGGTATCACGGGATGGACAAGGTTTCCTTTGAATTGTTTGGGGACCTGGAACTGAACGAGGTAGCTGGGGTGCAAGCAGCCTTTGCTCGCCAAGAAATTCTGTCCTTCATTCAAAGTCTCCCAGAGCAAGACATTCAAGGTCTTTCATTTCTTACGGGACCTCGCAGTGATGTGATGGTTCAACTGGTGGAAAGCTTTGGCGGCCAACAGCGTGAGTACGAAGCTGCATTGTTGTCTGATGGCACTCTGCGCGTCATGGCCATTGCCGCAGCAATGTTGTCGGCCCCAGAGGGCAGCCTGGTGGTGATTGAAGAAATCGACAATGGTGTGCACCCCAGCCGTGCCCGCCATTTGTTGGAGCGCATACAGACGGTGGCCGAGCGGCGTAAGCTGCGCGTGCTGCTCTCTACCCACAACCCCGCCATGTTGGATGCGCTGCCTGATAAAGCGGTGCCTGACGTGGTGTTTTGTTACCGCGACCCCGTAGAAGGCGATAGTCGTCTAGTCCGCTTGGGCAGCTTGCCAGATGCACCTGAGCTCTTGCTCCAAGACACCCTGGGCCACCTCATGACCACGGGTGCGCTAGAGCGCTTCGTTAAAACCCACCAAGGCCCCGAAGCCCGCAAAGCCAAAGCACAAGCCTGGCTGGCGACTTTGCAAGCGACGGAAGGCAGTGGCTCATGAGCAGCATCGTGCTGGTAGACACATCTATCCTTCTGAACGTGTTGAATGTGGAGGGGCGCAACGAACGGCGGGATGAAGTAATCCAAGAACTAGCTGTCCGCATTCAAGATGGCGATCACCTCTTCATTCCGCTCGCAGCAATTGTTGAAACGGGCAACCATATTGCGCATATTGACCATGGCGCGGCCCGACGTAGCGCAGCGCAACGCTTTGTGAAAACAGTTCAGGATGCATTGGACAGTGTGGCTCCCTGGAAACCATTGCACTTCCCCGACCACACCGCGTTGGCTGCATGGCTGCAAGCATTTCCTGACAGCGCATCCCGGCAGGTCGGCATAGGCGATGTTTCCATTCAGCATGAATGGAAGCAGCTTTGCACCAAGTTCCCGATGAGCAGGGTCCTAATCTGGACCGTTGACGCAGATCTGCAAGGGCATGACCGTATTCCCGCATGACGGATAAATCCCCCGGTTCACTATCCGATCTATCCGTGAATTGCGGCTAAGTGCTTGATTTCGTTGATGTCTAACGCTGTTTTGAGAACAAATTTAGACATGGGCTACATCAATTCAGCCATCCATTTGCTACTAATTTCATAGCTGCTCGCGCACATTCCATGAGCGCTATAGCCATATTTCATACCAAAACAAGAACAAACCATGTCCAACCTCTCCGCCACCATCAAATCCATCCAGGACGTCATGCGCCAGGACGCCGGCATCAACGGCGACGCCCAGCGCATCGAGCAAATGGTGTGGCTGCTGTTCCTCAAGGTGTTTGACGCGCTGGAAGAAGAGCTCGAACTCACCCGCGACAGCTACACAAGCCCCATCCCCGAGCCTCTGCGCTGGCGCAACTGGGCGGCAGACGCCGAGGGCATCACCGGCGACGGCCTGCTCAAGTTCGTCAACGACGACCTGTTTGGCACCCTCAAAAACCTGGGTGGCGACGCCCAGCGCAACCCTCGCGGCTACGTGGTGCGCAGCGTGTTTGAAGACGCCAACAACTTCATGAAAAGCGGCCACCTGCTGCGCCAGGTCATCAACAAGCTCGCCGCCATCGACTTCAACCGCCAGGCCGAGCGCCACCAGTTCAACGACCTGTACGAAAAAATCTTGCGCGACCTGCAAAGCGCCGGCAACGCGGGCGAGTTCTACACCCCCCGCGCCGTCACCCAGTTCATGGTGGACATGGTCAACCCCCAGTTGGGCGAAAAAGTGCTGGACCCCGCCACCGGCACCGGCGGCTTTTTGGTTTGCGCCATCGAGCACCTGCGCAAGCAAGCCCATACGCCCGAGCACGATGTCATGCTGCAAAACAGCATCACCGGCGTCGAGAAAAAGCAGCTTCCCCACATGCTGTGCGTCACCAACCTCATGCTCCACGGCATCGAGGTGCCCAGCCTCATCCAGCACGGCAACACCCTGGCCCGCCCGCTGCGCGAAGTCACCCAGGCCGACCGCGTGGACGTGGTGCTCACCAACCCACCCTTTGGCGGTGTGGAAGAGCCGGGCATTGAGCAAGGCTTCCCGAGCGACGTGCGCACCAAAGAAACGGCGGACTTGTTTCTGGTGCTCATTAAACACATCCTCAAAGCCAATGGCCGCGCCGCGCTGGTGCTGCCCGACGGCACCCTGTTTGGCGAAGGCGTCAAGACGCGCATCAAAGAGCAACTGCTGGCTGAGTGCAACCTGCACACCATCGTGCGCCTGCCCAACGGCGTGTTTGCGCCCTACACCGGCATCAAAACCAACCTGCTGTTCTTCACCAAAGGGACGCCCACTAAGGAGGTTTGGTACTACGAGCACCCCTACCCCACGGGCGTGAAGAACTACAACAAAACCAAGCCCATCCGCATCGAGGAGTTCGATGTTGAAAAGGCCTGGTGGGGCAGCGAGGCCGATGGCTTTGCCAGCCGCGTGGAAAACGAACGCGCCTGGAAGGTGAGCATCGAGCAGATCAAAGCCGCCAACTACAACCTCGACCAAAAGAACCCCCACGCCGCAGACGCCGTGAGCCACGACCCCGAGCAACTGCTGGCCGACTACGCCCGCCTGCAAGGCGAGGCCCAAGCCCTGCGCGATGAGCTCAAGGGAATATTGGCCAAATCACTCGCTAGCGCAGGTTGAATAAGCGCATGCTGCTATCAAATTTGAATTTATTAGCCACCGCCCCTGGCGGTGTGGCGCGCTTGCGCGAGCTGATTTTGACGCTGGCCGTGCAAGGCAAGCTAGTTGCCCAAGACCCGAGCGATGAGCCAGCGAGCGAGCTGCTGAAGAAGATTCGGGCGGAGAAAGACCGGCTGATTGCGGATAAGAAGATTCGACGCTTGAAGCCGCTAGATTCGATTGACGACAGCGAATGTGTGTTCGTCCTACCCAGCAACTGGGAGTGGGAGCGCCTGGGAAATCTCGGCGATTGGGGAGCCGGCGCGACACCATCTCGCTCGAACAGCAACTACTACGGCGGAAGTATTCCCTGGTTCAAGTCAGGTGAATTGACGGCGGACTTCATTTCCGAATCAGAAGAAACAGTCACCGACGCAGCACTGCGCGACTGTTCGCTACGACTAAATCAAGTTGGCGACGTGCTGATAGCGATGTATGGCGCGACCATTGGCAAGACCGCAATACTTTCCGTAGTCGGCACGACCAACCAAGCAGTGTGTGCGTGCACGCCATTCGTAGGTTTGTCCAATACCTATTTGCTGCTGCTTATGAAGGCGTTGAAGCCTTATTTCATTAGCATCGGCGCTGGCGGAGCGCAGCCCAACATCTCGCGCGAGAAAGTCGTCGCCACAGTCATTGGTTTGCCACCGCTCGCCGAACAATCCCGCATCGTCACCCGCGTCGAAGAACTCATGCGCTTGTGCGACGCGCTCGAAGCCAAAGGCCAGCTCGAAGCCACGCAACACGCACAGCTCGTTAGTACCCTGCTGGCCACGCTCACCGAAAGCGAAACGCCCGCGCAACTGGCCGACAACTGGCACCGCATCGCCACCCACTTCGACCTGCTGCTAGACCGACCCGAGGCCTTAGACGCCCTGGAGCAAACCATCCTCCAACTCGCAGTGCGCGGCCTGCTCGTCCCCCAAGACCCGCAAGACGAACCCGCAAGCGTTCTTCTAAAGAAAATCCGCACCGAGAAAGACAAGCTCATCGCCGAGGGCAAGAGCAAACGCGACAAACCCCTGCCGCCGATTGCGGAAGATGAACAGCCGTTTGTATTGCCGCAAGGGTGGGTGTGGGTGCGGCTGAACGACCTTATTCGTATTGGTTCCGGTGATGGCTTAACAGCCGCGCAGATGGCACCGGGAGGAACCATTCCCGTCTTTGGTGGAAATGGCGTGAACGGGCATCACGATAAAGCTAATGTGGACGAACCAACCTTGGTCATTGGGCGTGTCGGTTATTACTGTGGATCCGTGCACATTACACCGGCCAAAGCTTGGGTTACAGATAACGCGTTCATTACTCGATACCCAAAAGTTTGTTTGGATATGGAGTGGCTCTATTGGTTGCTGGTTGGTACGAACCTCAAAGAAAATGATTCAGCAACCGCTCAGCCAGTTATCTCCGGGAGAAAGCTGTATCCCATCGTGGTCGCACTCCCACCCCTCGCCGAACAATCCCGCATCGTCACCCGCGTAGCCCAGCTGCGCCGCCTGTGCGCCGACCTGCGCCAGCGCCTGTCCGACAGCCAATCCACCCAAGCCCATCTGGCCGAGGCGCTGGTGCAAGAGGTGGCCTGAGCATGTCTGTCGTGGGCGAGGTCACTGGCGTATGGGGTCTGCTCACCAAGGCGTGGGACTGGCGCCAAGAGCGCGTGGACCCGGCCTTCCGCTGCGCAAACCGCTTGATCCGCGCCTTTGATGCCCACGGCATCAAGCGCCAGCAAGTCATGCGTCTACTTGACCCACAGGCCCTGCCCGCGAAGCCCGAGTTGACGATGGCTGATTTCTCCAAGCCCGGCAAGCTCAAAGCCAAACTCTCGCCCCAGCTCCTGGACTGGGCGGCGGATTACTTGAATGTGCAGCGCGCGTGGTTTGACGACGTGGATGTGCGCCCACATGTGGTGGTGGACCACTACAAACACCCGGCGCAATACGGCGCGTGGCTGCAAGACCGCCAGACGCGTGTGCCCGATGTAAATCGCCACTTGTGCATCTGGAAAGGCAAGGGCCAGCCACTAGGGCCAGACGGCGTGGGCCAGGGGCCGCTGTGCTTGGTCTACGAAGAAACTTCAGACGGCTTGGATGGCACCGAGTTGTCGCGCTACTGGCTGTTATCTAACGAGTGGAACTTGCACCACGCTCCGTGCATAGAAAACATGGTGGCCGCCGTGGCTGTGGCTCAGTCCTTGGGCATTTTGGTCACCCGCCGCGATGTGCCGCGGACCACCTTACGGCGTTTGGAATCCGGCGATGCGTTGTTGCCCGAAGCCGCCGCTCAAGCAAGCGCTCTGTGGCATCCAGAAGATTTGATATCCCCCTTGCCCGGTAAAGACACCGCTTGGCGCCAAGCGCTATGGCAGGGTGCGCAGAGGTGGACGGCAAATAACCCTTGATGCAGCTTGATTAAACTTGATTTCAGGTGATTTGCACCGATAATCCACTGGTTATGCAAAAAGTTATCCACAGCGACAACGTCAAATTAGCCATTCAACAGTTGGGATGGACCCAAAAAGAACTGGCTGCACAGTTAGGAGTTACGGGCCAGGCTGTTACTAACTGGATGAAGGGTACAGATTTCCCTCGGCCTGACAAACTGCTGAAGCTGGCGACTACCTTAAAGCTTGGCTTTGCAGATTTAGTGCAGTTGCCCCAGGCGGCACAGCCAGTGGTCGCATTTCGCAAAAAGGCGGGTGCAAAGACCAAAGACGAACACATCTTGAAGGCTATGGCCATGGGTGCCATGTTGAAGGCATTGGTGCCTTTTCTGGCCGCCGTGCCGCAACTGCGTCGTCAAGTCCCCGAGCCATCTACAGATTACGTGGCGTTGCAAGACGTGGTGTCGCAAGTGCGTAAGAACTTGGGTTTGGGTGAGGGCGGCGTGCTTCACTACGAGCAGCTGCTGAGCGAGTTTGCCGACAATGGCGCAGTGGTTGTTCCCGTTATGTGGGGGGCTTTGCAAAACCACAAAAACGCGTTGCATATCCTTTTGCCAGAGGAGCGGGTGACCTTCATCTTCCTGAATTTAGACACCTATTTGGAGGATTTCAAATTTTGGATGGCGCATGAACTTGCCCATGTGTTTACGCCGCAGTTAGCAGGTAAAGAGGAAGGCGAAGATTTTGCAGATGCCTTTGCTGGTGCTTTGCTGTTCCCCAGGGAACTGGCTCGCACGGTGTACACCCAGGTGGCTGGGCAGTCCAAGGCGCAAGAGGCCGCTGTATTACAAAAATTTGCGCAGGAGCATGGCATTTCGCTGAATACAGTTTTCCAGCAGGTGAATGGCTTTGCCAAATCACAGGGACTAACACCCCTGAAGCACGCAGAGCTCGATATCCACAAACTGCGAAATATGCAGCGCGGTAAGTTGGTGAGTGAGACTTTGTTTGCGCCATTGCCCCCGTCGCCCTCCGCTTACATCGCATCGGCTGAACGTCAGTTTCATAGCGATTTCTTTCATGCCCTGCGTCGTATGGTGCAAGCAAAGCAAACGGGCGCAGGCTATGTCCAGCAGGTGATGGACATTCCCATGCAAGATGCGTTGGCACTGCATGGGGAACTAACGCGGTGACTACCGAAGTCCTGCTGGACACCAATACCTACCTTCGCTTAGCAAAGCGAATTCGTCCTGCGGTCGGGCGTGAGTTTGGGCAAGTGCCCTATGTTGTAGTCATTTTGAAAGCGGTGGAGGAAGAGGTCCATCGCAGCGCCAAGTTGCTATTCAAAAACCCTTGGTTTGACGAGCCGGAGTTTGCGGAGGAACGAATCGCCAAACAAACCAGGCTAAGTGCAGCAGACAAGCAGGAAATGAAGCTAGTGCAGGACATCCTGATGGGCACCGTTCAGCTTGACATTGACAAGTACACCTCTCACGGGCGTTCACCACCGGGGCCTACCGATTGCTGGTTGCTGGCGTATGGCAAGGTCAAGAATGCAATCGTTGTGACGGATGACTTGGGGATGCACACTTTGGCCGCTGAGGTGGGATTGAAGGTCTGGCACGGGTTTGAGCTGCTTGCCAAACTCAAAACTGCCAAAGTCGTTGACAACGATCTCGTGCGTGAAATCTATGATGCGTTGGATCGAAATGGTGATTTGACGGATACATGGCGTAGAGCACAACATGAGGTGTTTTCCAGAGTCTTTGGCCCGGCACCTTGACTGTTGATTGCTATAGCCCGGTAAAACTAGCTTTTGTCTTTAGTTTTTGATTTACGTGCGGACGCTTTTGCCGACTTGGCTGCTTTAGGTGCTTGCGGCAGCGTCAAGGCATCCAGCTGCAGCAGGGTGTCCAGGTGGCTCATGAAGTGGTGCAAATAGGCCGGCGAGAGGTCTTGCATCAGGCCCAGGGTGCGAAGCACCAGCCGGTGCGAGTTGAGCGGGCCGGCATTGGCAGGGCCTTGGGTGAGGGCGTGTCCGACTTGGTCTTGCACTTTCATGCGGCCCCAGGCTTGCTTGAACTGTTGAACGCTCTTCATTTCTGGCACGCCGCGTGCGGGTGTTGGGGCCGCGCCGTGTGGCGCACCCGCTTGCGGCACACGAAGCTGCGTGTTGAGCGCTTTCAAGCTGTTCAGGCCCGCTCGCCGCAAGGGCGCGCGGCCAGGCGCGGCCGGGCTCGACAGTCGGGCCGGGGCTATCGCCCAGCGGCGCTCAAAATCTGCCAGCGCGTTACCCAAGGCGGTACACAGATGGTGTTGCACTGCGCCTGATTGCGTGGGCAGCCGTTGTGCCAGTGTCTCTAGGTAGCGAAAGCGCACCGGGTCGAGTGCCTGCCGGCCGGCAGAGCGCAACGCGTCCAAGGTGGCCAGCAGTTGATCTGCTGGGGCTGCCGCCTCAGTCATGCGCAGGGGCACCCTTGGGGACGGGCGCCATTTCGACCCGGCGGTTGAGCGCCCGGCCACTGTCGTTTTGGTTGGAGGCCACCGGCTGTTCGGCACCGAAGGCGGCGGCAAATACGCGGGAGGCGGGCATACCCTCTTCGATCAATGCTCGGGTAACAGTGAGGGAGCGCTGGGCCGAGAGCTCGAGGTTGTCCGCAAACCGCCGGTTGCTGCCGGAGACGGGTTGGTCGTCAGTAAAGCCGCTGACCATCAGCATTTCATTGCGCTCACCCAGGTACACCTGCAGCGGTGGCACCAGGCTTTTGAGGAGCTGCCGCCCATCGGGGCGCAGCTGGTCGGAGCTGACGGCAAACAGCACACTGCCGCTGATGCCGATGCGGCCGTTATTGAGGGTGACCCGCCCCGATTGCAGCGGTATGGCCAATGCTTTTTCGAGGGCCATGCGGCGCTGCTCTTCCTGCTGGCGCTTTTTGACTTCGGCTTCCAAGTTCGCCACCAGGTCCATCTGCACCACCAGCACGCCCACCAGGATCAGCACAAACGCGCCGAGCAGCCCTGCCATCAGGTCGCCAAAGACGGCCCATACCGGTGCGGTCTCCAGACCGCCTTCGTCGGCGATGTCGGTATCGCCGGTCATGCCTGGCCTTGGGCGGTGGTTGCGGGCTGGTTGCGCAGTTTGCGCAGGTCTTCGACCACGGATTTTTGCGCGCTCAGGCTCAGGTCAATGACCTCGCGGGCCTGGGTCACGTAGTAGGCCAGTTGCTCGTCGCTGCGCTCGACCGATTGGCTCACAGCGGCTTCAATGCCTTGGAGGCTGCGCACCAAGGCGTCGTTGCTGCCCACAAACAGTTCCACCGCATGTTGGAAGCTGCTGCTCAAACTGGTGAGCTCCACGGCGCTGCCTTGCACATGGGCGGCAAGCTGCTCGGCCTTGTCGCCTTGCAGCGCCAGGGTTTGGGCAAACTGCGCTTGCACCTGGGCCAGTGTGCTGCCGGCGGTGGCAACCAAGGTGTCAATCGCGGCGCGCTGCCCTTGGGTGGTGGCTTCTGCAGATTGCAGCAGCCCGCTGAGTCGCTCCATGAGCTGATGGCGCTCTTGCAGGGTCTGTGTGTCGCGCTCGTCGAGGCGCGTCATTTCAGTGCGCAAGCGGGTGGTGAGTTCACTGAGTCGGGCACTGGCGGCCTCGCCACGGGCGGCTTCTTCAGTGCGCAGTGCGGCCAACTCGGTCCGCCACAGGGCGGCGAGCGCGTCCATGCGACTTTGTTGTTGCGCGGCCCATGCGGCTTCGCTGTGGTGGTGGGCGTCGAACAGCGCTTCCGACCGGGCCAGCACTTGCGTAACCCCGCCCAAAGCGGCGGCTGCCTGCTCGGTGGTGCGGGTAGTGATGGTGGCAGCACTGGTCTCGAGTGCGGCGCACACGGCTTGTTGCTGGGCGAGGGCTTGCGCCCCGGCGTTTTGCCATTCGGTTTGCAGGGTTTGGGTGCTTTGGCCCAGGGCCCGCGCCCAGTCCGAGGTCAGGGCCTGTGTGCTCTCGCGGAAGCCGGCCAGCATGTCTTGCAATTGGGTGTGCAGGGTGTTGCTGGTCCGGTCGTGCTGGGCGCGGGACTCTGCGGCCAGCTGCTGCATGGCGGTTTCCACCACTGGCACGATGGTTTCGCCGGCATGGCGGGCGCCTGCCAACAAGCTGTCTTGCAAGGATTGGCCTACTGCCGCTGCCAGGGTGGTGTACGCGCGGTTAACGTCTTCGTGGAAGGCGTGCTGGCGGCTTTCGAGTTGGGTGCTGAGCGTGTCGTGGCGCTGCTCCATCTGGGTCATCAGGCGTTGCAGTTGCTCGGCCACCGCGGGCAAGGCATGTGACTGTTGTTGCAGGGCCAACAGGCTGGCTTCGCGCTGGTGCGCCAGCGAGAAAGGCCGCAACACACCGGCAATGCGCTGGTCCAGCAAGCGGCCGGTGTGCAAGCGATCGCGCCGGCTGAGCGCCGACACCAGCCCGAGCATGGCCGAACTGGCCACACCAGCCACCGAGGTGCCGAAAGACAGGCCCAGGCCTTTGATGGGGGCCGCCAGTGCAGAGCGGATGGCTTGCAGGTCGGTAGAGCCTTCGAGCGCAAACACCGCGCCCTTGAAGGTCAGCACCATGCCGAGAAAGGTGCCCAACATGCCGAGCATGACCAGCAGGCCGACCAGATACGGCGTGAGTGCCGGGCCGGGCAGCGCCACGCGCTCGCCCTCAATCCGCAAGCGCACGCTGTGCTGCAGTGGGGCTGGCACTTGTTCGAGCCACGGCGCCAGCGTGTCCATCGCGGGCGGAATATTCGAGAGTGCCGCATGCAGCCCCCGGGTGCCGGCGCGGTAGTGGTGGAGCTCGCGCAGGCCTGCTGCGTAGACGGCGGCGATCACCAAGGTCATGACCAGTGCCAAGGGGCTGGTGCTCACAAAACCCGCAGCGATCCAGACCAGCGCCAGGGCACCGAGGGCCGAGGCGGCAGGGATGAAAAACCGGTTCAAATCTTTGTTCATATCGTCTCAAGCACCAGTGCGCCAGGCCTCTACTAGGCCGGTGACTGGTTCCAATCTAAAGTGCAGTTCTGCTACCAGGGCAGCTTGAAAATCCTGCTCAAAATCTGCCATCGGCAGGCTCTCGTCCTGGCGGTAGCGGTGAAAGCGTCGCTCCAACAAGACTGCTAGGGTCGCGAGCAACGCCTGGGTGCGGGGCATCAGCATGGTCTCCAGCGCGGCATCGAGTTGTGCCAACTGACGCAGCCGGGGGCTGGCCTGTGACAGCACCTGCCGGCAGTGTTGGCGCAAAGGGTCTATGCGCAGCTCGAAGCGCCGCTGAATATCGAGGTAGCGTTGCCGGTAGCTGCCGTAATCCTCTTCCACCACCGGCTCTGTCACGGCTTGCGGCATCGGGACCGAGCGCAGACTGGGGCGTTGCGGGGCTGGTATCAGGCGGACAGAGCGGGTCAGGTCGTCTTGCAGCTGTTGCAGCAGCTCGCCGACATCTAACGCCTGCTTTTTGCCGGCCTCCGGGGCAGCCATTCCCGCATTGCGGATCTCGGGCAGCGCCGTACTGAGCGCGATCGCATCCAAGGGGCCCAGCCACGCGCTCCAGTGCTCTGCCCAGTCTTGCCGCGGGGCGCGGGTATCAACCGCGGCCCATGTTTCCAGCAGGCCGACGAGCCCCGAGGGGCTGGAACGGCCCTGCATCAAACGTCGATATTGCCTGCGCGCAGTGCGTTGGTTTCAATAAAGTCGCGGCGCGGCTCCACTTCGTCGCCCATCAGCATGGTGAACACGCGATCGGCTTCGATGGCGTCGTCGATCTGTACGCGCAGCAGGCGGCGCACGGTCGGGTCCATGGTGGTTTCCCACAACTGGGCCGGGTTCATTTCGCCCAGTCCTTTGTAGCGCTGGCGGCTGGTGGTGCGCTCGGCTTCGGTGATCAACCATGCCATGGCTTCGCGGAAGTCAGAGACTTTTTCTTCCTTCTGCTTTTCGCCTTCGCCGCGCATGACACGGGCGCCTTCACTGAGCAGGTTGCGGAAGGTGTTGGCGGCTTCAGCCAGGGCGGCGTAGTCCGCGCCGTGCACAAAGTCCTGGGTGAGCACGCTGCTCTTCACGTTACCGTGGTGGCGGCGGCTGATGCGCAGGATGGGCTTGTCGGTGCGGGCATCGAATTCGCCGGCCACTTCAGCGTCAGGCAACTTGGCTTGCAGGGCGGCGGCAGAGGCTTCCGCATCGGCCACGGTGTCGAGGTTGAGCACCACGCCATCGGCCACGGAACGCAGGGCTTCGGCATCCATGAAGTTTTTCAGGCGGGCTATCACGGCCTGGGCCAGCTGGTGTTTGCGGGCCAGTTCGGCCAGCGTGTCGCCGTTCAGGGTGGTGCCGTTGGGGCCACCGGTGTAGACCGATGCATTCACCAAGGCGATGCGGAGCAAGTAGCCGTCTAGCTCGGCGGGGCCTTGCAGGTACAACTCTTCCTTACCGGACTTCACTTTGTAAAGCGGGGGCTGGGCAATGTAAATGTGACCGCGCTCGACCAGCTCAGGCATCTGGCGGTAGAAGAAGGTCAAGAGCAGCGTGCGGATGTGCGCACCGTCCACGTCCGCGTCGGTCATGATGATGATGCGGTGGTAGCGCAGCTTGGCAACGTTGAAGTCGTCGTTGCCTGTCGTGCCACCGGCCTTGCCGATGCCGGTGCCCAGAGCGGTGATCAGCGTCAAAATTTCGTTGCTGGTGAGCAGCTTCTCGTAGCGGGCTTTTTCCACGTTCAGGATCTTGCCGCGCAGGGGCAGGATGGCCTGGAACTTCCGGTCGCGGCCCTGCTTGGCGGAGCCGCCGGCGGAGTCACCCTCGACGATGTAGATTTCGCAGCCGGCGGGGTCTTTTTCCTGGCAGTCGGCCAGTTTGCCGGGCAGGCCCATGCCGTCCAGCACGCCCTTGCGGCGTGTCATGTCGCGGGCTTTGCGGGCGGCTTCACGGGCACGGGCGGCCTCGATGATTTTGCCGACGATGATCTTGGCATCGTTGGGGCGCTCTTCCAGGTAGTCAGCGAGCAGCTTGCCCACGATGTCTTCCACCGGGCCGCGCACTTCGCTGGAGACCAGCTTGTCTTTGGTCTGGCTGGAGAACTTGGGCTCAGGCACCTTGACCGACAGCACGCAGCACAGGCCTTCGCGCATGTCGTCACCGGTGACTTCGACCTTGGCCTTCTTGGCCATTTCGTTTTGTTCGATGTACTTGCTGATGACGCGGGTCATCGCGGCGCGCAGGCCGGTCAAGTGGGTGCCACCGTCACGCTGGGGGATGTTGTTGGTGAAACACAGCACTTGCTCGTTGAAGCCGCTGTTCCATTGCATGGCCACTTCGACGCCGATGTTGGTGCCCTGGTCGCTCTGGCGGTCGCCCATTGCGTGGAACACGTTGGGGTGCAGAACCGTCTTGCCCTTGTTGACGTAGTTCACAAAACCTTGCACGCCACCGGCGCCGGCAAAGTCGTCTTCCTTGCCGCTGCGCTCGTCCTTGAGGCGGATGCGCACGCCGTTGTTCAGGAAGCTGAGTTCGCGCAGGCGCTTGCTCAAGATTTCGTAGTGGAAATCGTTGTTTTCCTTGAAGATTTCGGTGTCGGGCAGGAAGTGCACTTCGGTGCCACGCTTTTCGGTGTCGCCGATGATCTTCATGGGCGAGACTTCGATGCCGTTTTGCGTCTCGACGATGCGGTTCTGCACAAAGCCTTTGCTGAATTCCAGCGTGTGGACTTTGCCGTCACGGCGGATGGTCAGGCGCAGCATCTTGGACAGCGCGTTCACGCAGGACACACCCACGCCGTGCAGACCGCCGGACACCTTGTAGCTGTTCTGGTTGAACTTGCCGCCGGCGTGCAATTCGGTCAGCGCGATTTCTGCCGCGGAGCGCTTGGGTTCGTGCTTGTCGTCGAGCTTGATGCCGGTCGGAATGCCACGGCCGTTGTCGACCACGCTGATGGAGTTGTCGGAGTGGATGGTGACTAGGATGTCGTCGCAATGGCCGGCCAGCGATTCGTCAATGGAGTTGTCCACCACTTCGAACACCAGATGGTGCAAGCCGGTGCCATCGGACGTGTCGCCGATGTACATGCCGGGGCGTTTGCGCACGGCTTCCAGGCCTTCAAGAATCTGGATCGAGCCTTCGCCATAGGCCTCGGTCGCACCGGCTTGGTTGGTGTCGATGGTGGGCTGGAAGTTGGAACTGTCGGCTCCGCCCTCGCCCGTGTGCACAGCGCCATCGGCGTTTTCAGGGGTGGAAACCGACTTGTTTTCTTCAGTCATGGCTAACTTCTCTTCGAAAAATCTCAAACTCTTGAATGACCAAACCCCCGGTGAGCGGGGGTTTGATTGCGCGGGTAGCTACTATTTTTGTAGCGTCAGATTCTCATGGGCATCACGACGTACTTGAAGGTCGTGTTGTCGGGGATAGTGATCAGGGCTGAACTGTTGCCGTCTGACAGCTCCACTTTCACCATGTCCTGGCTCATATTGCTCAGGGCATCAATCAGGTAGGTGACGTTGAAGCCAATTTCGATGCTGTCACCGCCGTAGTCGATGTCCAACTCGTCCACCGCTTCTTCCTGCTCGGCGTTGTTGGATGCCACACGCAGGCTGCCGGGATCGATGTTCAGGCGAACGCCCTTGAACTTGTCGCTGGTCAGGATGGCGGTGCGTTGCAGCGTTTTGAGCAGCGCTTCGCGGCCCAAAGTGATGCTGTTCTTGTGGTTCTTGGGGATGACGCGGTTGTAGTCAGGGAACTTGCCTTCGACCAGCTTGGTCACGAATTCCATGCCGTCGAAAGTGAACTTGGCCTGGTTGTTGGCGAATTGCATCTCGATGGCGCCTTCGGCGTCAGATAGCAAGCGTTGCAATTCGATGACCGTTTTGCGCGGCAGGATGACTTCCTGCTTGGGCACTTCCACGTCGAGGGTGGCGGAGGCAAAAGCCAGGCGGTGGCCGTCGGTGGCGACCAGGCTGAGTTGCTTGCCTTCGGCTACAAACAGAATGCCGTTGAGGTAGTAGCGGATGTCGTGGACCGCCATGGCGAAGGACACCTGGCTCAGCAGGTCCTTCAGGGTTTTTTGCGGCACGCTGAACACGGGGCCAAAGCTGGCGCTTTCTTGCACCAGAGGAAAGTCTTCCGCCTGCATGGTCTGCAGCGTGAACTTGCTCTTGCCGCCTTTGAGGATGATTTTGCTTTGGCTGGATTCGAGGGACACGGTCTGGTCACCGGGCATGGTGCGCAGAATGTCGATCAGCTTGCGCGCACCGATGGTGGTGGTGAAGTTGCCGGTGTCGCCGCCCAGTTCTGCCGTGGTGCGGATCTGGATTTCGAGGTCGCTGGTGGTGAGTTGCAGGGAGGTGCCGGTCTTGCGCAGCAGTACGTTGGCAAGAATGGGCAAGGTGTGGCGGCGCTCGACAATACCGGCCACCGATTGCAGAACCGATAAGACCTTGTCTTGCGTTGCCTTCAATACGATCATGTCAACCTCTTTGTGAATCTCTGCCAAACAAACAATCCCGCCATTTTCTCTGTTTTTTCAGTGAGTTACGGGGGCTTGCCTCTGTTTTTACCCTTAACCTTTGAGCGTTTGCTCCAGAACGTGTAACTGCTGGTTCAGTTCGGTCAGTTGCTGGCGCTCGCCGCCGATTTTTCGCACGGCGTGCAACACTGTCGTGTGATCGCGCCCACCGAATAGCTCGCCGATTTCCGGCAGGCTCTTTTGGGTCAGTTCTTTCGCCAAATACATCGCAATCTGGCGCGGCCGTGCAATGCTCGCCGGACGCTTCTTGGAATACATGTCCGCGACCTTGATCTTGTAGTAGTCGGCCACGGTTTTTTGGATGTTTTCCACCGAGATCTGCCGGTTCTGGATCGACAGCAAGTCGCGCAGGGCTTCGCGGGCCAGCTGGATGGAGATTTCCTTCTGGTTAAAGCGCGAATACGCCAGGATTTTGCGCAGCGCGCCTTCGAGCTCGCGGACGTTGGAGCGCACGTTTTTCGCTACAAAAAACGCCACTTCTTCGGGCATTTCAGACCCCTCGGCATGCGCTTTGTTGATCAGAATCGCCACCCGCATTTCGAGCTCCGGCGGCTCGATGGCCACCGTCAAGCCGGAGTCAAAACGGGACACCAAACGCTCGTGAATATCGGCCAGACCCTTGGGATAAGTGTCGCTGGTCATCACGATGTGGGATTTCTTGGCCAGCAGGGCTTCGAAGGCGTTGAAAAACTCTTCCTGGGTGCGGTCTTTGTTGGCAAAGAACTGCACATCGTCAATCAAGAGCAGGTCCAGGGAGTGGTAACGCTCCTTGAATTCGTCAAAAGTTTTGCGCTGATAGGCCTTGACGACATCTGACACAAATTGTTCTGCGTGGATGTAAAGCACCTTGGATCCGGGCTTATCCACAAGCAGGCGGTTCCCTACGGCGTGCATCAAGTGGGTTTTGCCCAAGCCTACGCCACCATAGATAAACAGGGGGTTGTACAAGTGCCCAGGCATGGTAGCCACATGCATGGCGGCTGCACGCGCCATGCGGTTTGCAGTGCCTTCCACCAGGCTCTCGAAGGTGAGCATGCTGTTGAGGCGGCTTTTGGGGACGCCGGCGAAGCGGTCTTCGCCTACTTCGACTTCTTCGATGGCTGCAGGCACCTCCGCGGCACGGGGAGCCGCTGTCGGGCGCACCGGTGCTTCTCGCGGAGTGATCACTAACTCAACGGCTACAGCTTGCCCGTAAAGCTTTTCAAGCATTCCTGCAATGCGCTGGCTGTACTGGGCGCGAACCCAGTCGAGTTTGAAGCGATTGGCAACGAACACCGTAATTTTGGACATGTCCTCGTGAACGAGGGCGGTGAGCGGCTTGATCCAGGTGTTGAATTGCTGCTCGGGAAGCTCTTGGGCGAGCTGATCGACGCAACTCTGCCAAAGGCTTTGCCCGAGTTCAAAGTTGGAGCCGTCGTGGGGGGAAGGGAGGGAGCCCTGGGTCATTGTGCGGGTCAGCTTCTGTGGATAGTTGTTGTTTGCTGCGAAGCGCATTCTAATTTATCAATACTTTATCCACATTGTCGACCGGGGCGGCCGCAGTTCGTGCAAAAGAATCTGATTGCCGCCTAAGGTGTTGCCCTGCTTGGGAAAATTTGCGATAATCCGCGGTTCCCCTGATTGTGTTCGGGGCGATAAGACCGAAATCTGCGTTATCGAGTCCCTGGTGAGTAGCACTGGCGGGCTACGCAGATACCACTGAGCCTGTTAGGAAAATTTCATGAAACGCACATACCAACCTTCCAAAATCCGTCGCGCACGTACCCACGGCTTCCTGGTCCGCATGAAGACTCGCGGCGGCCGCGCTGTGATCAATGCACGCCGCGCCAAAGGCCGCAAGCGTCTGGCTGTCTAAGACGGCTTCGCAAACCAGAGCTTTTGGCTTTTGGTGATAGCGGAACCGCACATCGGCAGGCTGCCTGCCGTTAAGCGCCTTCAAACGCGCGCCCAGTTCCAAGCGGTTCTGGGTGGCTCTACGGTTTCAAAAACAGCGCACTTTGCTTTGCATTGCTGCGCTGTTGGTGTTTCTGGCTTAGATACAAATCCTTCCGTTTTTCCTGAGCCGGGCCTATGGCTCGGAGCGATGGCGCCCAAGCGCTGGGCCAAACGGGCGGTGACCCGCAATACGATCAAGCGCCAGGTGTACAGCTTGGGGGCTGAATTCGCTCCATTGCTGAAAGAAAAAGCCCACTTGATCCGCTTGCGGCGCGACTTTGATCGCAAAGTCTTTGTGAGCGCCACGTCGGATGCCCTGAAAGCGGCGGTGCGCAGCGAACTGATGGAGCTTTTCGGTCAAATTGTGGGCCCATTGCCCGGCAAGGTGGGTTCCGATCCGTCACAGGTGAGGCCATGATGAAGTGGATCCTGATGGGTTTGGTGCGTGGCTATCGCTTGATGCTGAGCCCCTGGCTAGGATCCGCTTGCCGCTTTAACCCCACATGTTCTGTGTATGCGCTTGAAGCCCTCGAACGGCACGGTGCGACAATAGGCAGCTATTTGACGGTTGCGCGTCTTGCGCGCTGTCACCCGTGGTGCGCGGGTGGGCACGATCCCGTGCCTGAGAATGCGCCGCGACTGTTCAGTCGCTTGATTCAATCCCCCTCTGAGAAAAAGTCTTCATGAACGATATTCGCCGCACCATTTTGTGGGTGATCTTTGGGTTCTCCATGGTCCTGTTGTGGGATCAGTGGCAGATCCACAACGGAAAGCAAGCCACTTTCTTCCCTAATCCGACACAAAAAGCAGCGTCGGCTCCTGCCCCTGCAGTGAGTGCATCCGCGGGTGTGCCCGTTGCACCAGCGGTCGCAGGGCAAGCACCAGTGGCCGGGTCTGCGGTAGCCGTGGCGTCTGAGCGTTTTGAGGTCAGCACAGATGTGCTCAAAATGACGTTTGACACCCAAGGTGGCGCGTTGGTGCGGACTGAGTTTTTGCAGTATTTGGACTCCAACGACAAGACACGCAATTTCGTTTTGTTGGACGACACCAAGGATCGTTATTACCAAGCCCAGACCGGATTGATCGGCGGCGTGGCGCCGGACAGCTTCCCGACCCACAAGTCGGTGATGGCGGTGAGTGGTGACAAGGCGCTCAAAGACGGACAAGACGAGCTCAAAATTGTTTTCACCTCGCAAGACACGGGCGGTATCAAGCTTGTAAAGACCTACACACTGCGTCGTGGTGCATACGATATTGCTGTTAAGCATGAGGTGATCAACACCGGAGCGACCGCCCTGAACCCCCAGTTGTATCTGCAGTTGGTGCGTGACGGTAACAAACCTGCCGGTGAGTCTTCTTTCTACTCCACTTTCACAGGCCCTGCGGTTTACACCGACCTCAAGAAGTACCAAAAGGTCGAGTTCAGTGACATCAAAAAAGGCAAGGCCGATTTTGAGAAGGAAAGCACCAACGGCTATATCGCCATGGTGCAGCACTACTTCGCCAGCGCGTGGATCTTGCCTGCGGATGTGAAACGCACTTTCTCTCTGGATGCGCGAGATGTGGGTGCAACGGTTGCTGATTGCTGCTACCGAGCCACCATGATTACGCCGCTGGAAACAGTGGCCCCCGGTCAAACCAAGGCGGTGGAAGCCAAACTGTTTGTGGGCCCCCAAGAGGAGAAAAAGCTCGAAGCTTTGGCTCCCGGCATGGAGCTGGTGAAAGACTATGGCTGGCTGACCATTCTCGCCAAGCCTTTGTACTGGCTGCTCGACAAGCTGCACAGCTTCATCCAGAACTGGGGATGGTCTATCGTAGCCTTGGTGCTGTTGCTGAAGATTGCGTTCTACTGGCTCAATGCCAAGGCGTATGCCAGCATGGCCAAGATGAAGGCGGTGAACCCCCGCATCATGGAAATGCGCGAACGTCTCAAGGACAACCCGCAGCAGATGCAACAGGAGATGATGCGTATCTACCGTGAAGAGAAGGTGAACCCCATGGGTGGGTGCTTCCCGATCATGGTGCAGATCCCGGTTTTCATTGCGCTCTACTGGGTGTTGTTGTCCAGCGTAGAAATGCGCAACGCGCCGTGGATTTTGTGGATCCAGGATTTGTCTTCGCCTGATCCATTCTTTATCCTGCCCGTGGTCATGACCTTGACGACCCTGCTGCAAACTGCGCTGAATCCGGCACCTCCGGATCCTTTGCAAGCCAAGATGATGTGGTTCATGCCACTGGCGTTCAGCGTGATGTTCTTTTTCTTCCCGTCCGGTTTGGTGCTGTACTGGATCACCAATAACATTCTGTCGATTGCACAGCAGTGGATCATCAACACCCGCATGGGCGTGCCACCGCAGTTCAATCTGCCGAAGTTCAAGTAATCGGGCCGGGACGAGGTGCTGTCACGGCATACGGACCCGATTGCCGCCATCGCTACGGCCTCTGGCCGTGGCGCAGTCGGTATCGTGAGGGTAAGCGGCAAATCGCTGCTTGCGTTCACCGAAGCGTTCTTCGGGCGCACACTGGTGCCGCGCGAAGCGACTTACCTTCCCTTCCCCGACGCGCAAGGCCAGCCCATTGACCATGGACTGGCTCTGTTTTTTCCGGGACCCCGTTCATTCACCGGCGAAGATGTTCTTGAGCTTCAAGCGCATGGTGGGCCAGTTGTTTTGCAGCTTCTGGTCGCCCGTTGCCTCGAGATTGCTGCGCAGCCCGGGCCCGGCGGTGAAGGTGCGGTTTTGCCTGCCTTGCGCTTGGCGGATCCCGGTGAATTCACCCAACGTGCGTTTCTGAACAACAAGCTCGATCTCGCGCAAGCGGAAGCGATTGCAGACTTGATCGATGCCAGTACCGAAGCCGCTGCACGCAGTGCCAGCCAGTCTCTCTCGGGTGTTTTTTCAAAACAGGTCGCCTCCTTGCGCGATGCCCTGATTCACCTGCGCATGCTGGTCGAGGCGACGCTGGATTTCCCCGAAGAGGAAATTGATTTCCTTGAAAAAGCGGATGCTGTGGGCCAGTTGCAGCGCTTGCAAACCGCGTTGCTCGCGGTGCAAGCCAAAGCTGCACAAGGCGCGCTACTGCGTGAGGGCATGAAGGTGGTGATTGCAGGGCAGCCGAATGCCGGTAAATCATCCTTGCTCAACGCACTGGCGGGCGCCGAACTCGCCATCGTGACGCCGATCGCCGGGACCACCCGCGACAAAGTGCAGGAAACCATCCAGATCGAGGGCGTGCCACTGCACATCATCGACACGGCGGGTCTGCGCGAAAGCGACGATGCCGTGGAGCAAATCGGCATTGCGCGTGCTTGGGAGGCCATCACTGCCGCAGATGCGGTCGTGTTTTTGCACGACCTAACCCGTTGCAGCGCTCCTGATTACATAGCAGCTGACGCAGATATAGCGGCCACGATAGCCCAAAAACTGCCACAAAAGGTGCCGATCATCCATGTCTGGAACAAAGCCGATGCACAACCATTGGCTTCTTCTGACGAGGGGCTTGTGCTTTCTGCGAAGACAGGTGCAGGCCTCGACACCCTGCGCTCACGTCTTTTGGAGGCGGCGGGTTGGCAGCCTGCCCAAGGGGGCACCTTTATCGCACGCCAGCGCCATTTGCAAGCGTTGAAGGAAGTAGCCGACCATTTGGCGCACGCTTCTGATTTGCTGGCGAATGGCAGTGACGCCTTGGACCTGCTCGCCGAAGAGCTGCGTTTGGGTCAAAATGCGCTCAACCGAATCACTGGTGAATTCGGTGCAGATGACTTGCTAGGCGTCATTTTTTCGAAGTTTTGTATTGGCAAATAGTCGGGTGCCGTGCTTTCAAGGGAAGGACTAGTTCTGATGTCTTTTTTCAAATGGTTTAGCCGTTCGGCAGACACCACACATCCTGCAGCGCCTGGCGCACCATCGGGTCGGAGTGCCGGCACACGTTCTCGTACGAAAAGAGCGCTTTCCGCAGACGCGCAAGAGCCGCACGGGCGTAAGGCAGAACGCAATGAGCGCCGAGAGTCTTTGTATGCCGTTGTCCGTGAGTCGATGACCGGTGCAGGGCTCCTCTCCGGCAGCTATAAGTTCAAAGTTTTGTCTCTGGACTCGCGGGGACGCCAGTATTTGATCATGGTGGATTTGGCTGAGCACAATGTGCGCGATGCCAAGTTGCTGCTTGGCATAGAAAGCCGCGTTGGGAAAATTGCGAAGAATCGCCATGACTTGCTGGTGACCGCCATGTACTGGCGCATCAACGAGCAACTCGGCACAGCGGAACAGCCGCCGCCTGTTCATTCAAATACCAGTGCTCGCCAAGCAGAACGATTTGAGCCGCTTCAACCTTCAGAGATTGAGGCCTTCAAGCGTGCACTTTCGTCAGTGCCCGCTGCGCCGGCCTTGTCTGCGCCGGGAGAGATCATCAAGTCCGCAAAGCGCAATCCTGCTCCCGTTCGCTTCAGTGATACAGAGTTGAACGAGCGCTTGTTTCCTTTGAGTACGACGCAGTACGGCGAACTAAACTGAATCGGTTCGGTCCGCCGTTAACGGTGCTGCTTTCAGTGGCCGGAAAAGTCCACCAAGGTGAACAGCGGCAGGCCCGAATCACGCAGCTTCTGAGAGCCACCCAACTCCGGCAGGTCTACGATGGCAGCGCCTTCCATCACATGGGCTCCTTGGCGCTCCAATAGCTTTCTCCCCGCCATCATGGTGCCCCCGGTCGCGATCAGGTCGTCGATCAAAAGGACTCGGTCCCCCGGCTTGACCGCATCGGTATGGAGCTCCACCGTTGCGCTGCCGTATTCCAACTCGTAGGTCTCTTCGACGGTGGTGAAGGGCAGTTTGCCCTTTTTCCGGATCGGCACAAAGCCGATGTTGAGCTCATAGGCCACCACGGCACCCAAAATAAAGCCACGTGCATCCAGCCCTGCGACGACATCAGGTCGCATAGAGGGATCCATATAGCGGTGCACAAAGGCGTCGATCAAGACCCGGAATACCTTGGCATCTTGCAGCAAAGGCGTGATGTCGCGGAACTGCACTCCTGGCGTCGGCCAATCGGGAACTGTCCGGATGTGGTCACGAAGGTACTGATTAATGCTCAGATGTTGCATAGAAAACTCATGAAAAAAGCGCCAATGTGGCGCGGGGCTATTGTGCGCCCAAGTTCGGCAGACCTTATAGGCCTTTCAGCAGTTTTTGTTCAGCGGTCGCCAACTCGACGACTTTGCCACTGAGTACCAGTGTGTCCCCACCTTGGATGCAGACCGACTCATCCACGGTGACCTGTGCACCGTTGGCGCGCCGCAGACTGACCAACCGAACCCCGAGGCGATCGAGTTGAAAAGCCGCGACCGGTTGTCCACTGGACTTGAATGCCGCAGGAAGGCTGACAGTGGCAAGCCGCTCGTTCTGCAACTCATCGACGGAGTTGTCGTCCGCTCCATGAAAGAAGCCTTTGAGCAGGTTGTAACGCGCATCGCGCTGTTCCTGCACGATGCGGATAACGCGTCGCATCGGCACCCCCACCAGCGCCAATGCGTGACTAGCCAGCATCAGGGAGCCTTCGATGGCTTCCGGGACCACTTCGGTCGCACCAGCCTCTTGGAGCTTTTCCAGATTTTGATCATCCTGGGTGCGCACAATCACTGGCACCTGGGGTGCATGGGACCGGGTGTTGGCCAAAACCTTGAGTGCGCCGGGTACATCCAAATAAGTAATTACCACAGCGCTTGCACGCGCCAGGCCAGCTGCCATCAGCGCTTGCAGGCGGGCAGCATCTCCGAATACCACCGAGTCACCGGCTGCGGCCGCGTGCCGCACCCGATCGGGGTCCAGGTCAAGGGCCATATAGGGGATCCCTTCCCGTTCCAACATGCGCGCCAAGTTCTGGCCACAACGCCCATAGCCGCAAATGATCACGTGCCGGTTGGCGTTGATCGATTTGCGTGCAATCGAGGTCATTTGCAGCGATTGTTGCAACCACTCACTGCTCACCAGTTTCATCACAATCCGGTTGGTGTTCATCACGATAAAAGGCGTGATCAACATCGACAGCACCATGGCTGCCAGTATCGGGTTCAGCAGCTCTGGCGGAACCAATGCGTTCTTTTGCGCCAAGGTCAGCAAGACAAAACCGAACTCGCCCGCCTGTGCAAGATAAAGCCCGGTACGGATCGAAACCCCCGCCGTTGAGCCCAGAACTCGGGCAATAGCGGCAACCAAGGCCGCTTTGAACACGGTGGGCACCACCACCAGCAGCAGCAACAGCGGCCATCGTTCCAAGACCAATCTCCAGTCCAGAAGCATTCCGATGCTGATGAAAAACAAGCCAAGGAGCACATCGTGGAAGGGGCGGATATCGGTCTCCACCTGGTGCTTGTACTCTGTCTCGGAAATCAGCATGCCGGCGATAAACGCGCCCAGCGCCAAGCTCAGCCCAGCCAGCTCGGTCAACCAGGCCAGTCCGAGCGTGATGAGCAACAAATTGAGAACAAACAGCTCGTCGCTCTTGCGCCTTACGACGATGGTGAGCCAACGCCGCATCAAATGCTGGCCACCCACCAGCAACACCGTTACCAGCACGGTGGCTTTTACGGCCGCCCACGCCAGTGCTTCAAATAAAGCTTCACCCGAAGCGCTGAGCGCGGGTATTAACACCAGCAGGGGTACCACCGCCAAGTCTTGAAACAGTAAAACGCCCATCACCCGTTTGCCGTGTTCAGACTCCAGCTCTAATCTCTCAATCATGAGCTTCACGACGATTGCTGTGCTGCTCATTGCCAACGCACTTGACAGGGCCAAAGCGGCTTGCCATCCGAGGTTCCATGCACCGGACAGCCAGATGGATAGCCCCAGAGTCAAACCTGTTGCTAGCAAAATGGTGAGCGTCACTTGCAACAGCCCGAGGCCGAAAACATGCTGTCGCATTGCGCGCAGACGCGGCAGGTTGAACTCCAGCCCGATGACGAACATCAAAAAAACGACGCCAAATTCCCCAAGGTGCCTTACCGCTTCCGAGTTCTGCGAGAGTGCCAAAGCGTTTGGTCCAATCACCACGCCGACCGCCAGATATCCCAACATGGGGGGGAGCTTCAGCGAGCGGCACACCACAACGCCGAGCACAGCGGCCAACAGGTAGAGCAGAGTAATTTCTAAACCGGACATGCATGGATACTAGCAAGAGACATGCGCTCTATAAAATGACGGGATGACAGCATCCACTGCAGCGGCTCCCGCTTTCAATGCCCAGCGGGCCATTGACCTCGCCCATGAAACATTTGATATCGAGGCTGCGGCCATACAAGGGCTGAAAGCCCGCGTAGGACAGGGCTTTACCCGGGCAGTTGAAGCCATCTTGCAGATCCCGGGCCGTGTCGTTGTCATGGGCATGGGCAAGAGCGGACATGTCGGTCGCAAGATAGCTGCAACCCTGGCCTCTACCGGTACCCCGGCGATGTTTGTGCATCCGGGTGAAGCCAGTCACGGCGATCTGGGCATGGTCACCACCTCCGATTTGGTGCTCATGATTTCCAATAGCGGAGAGTCCCAAGAGGTGGCTGCGATCCTGCCGGTGCTCAAGCGCCTCGGAATCCCCTTGGTCGCCATGACGGGCAATAGCCAAAGCACGATGGCGCTGCATGCCACCCTCTGGATTGATACCGCAGTCAGCAAAGAGGCATGCCCTTTGAATTTGGCGCCCACTGCAAGCACCACGGCCCAACTCGCGATGGGAGATGCATTGGCGGTGGCGCTGTTGGATGCACGTGGGTTCCGGGCGGAGGACTTTGCCCGTTCGCACCCGGGCGGAGCCTTGGGGCGCAAGTTGCTGACGCATGTGTCGGATGTTATGCGCAGTGGCGATGCCGTGCCCCGCGTTTTGCCCGGTGCAAACTTCAGCGAGCTAATGCGCGAAATGAGCAGCAAAGGCTTGGGCGCTACGGCTGTCGTGTCAGAGGCCGGTGATGTCTTGGGCATTTTTACCGACGGTGACTTGCGTCGCTTGGTGGAGCAAGGCGCCGACTTGCGGGGCAAAACAGCAGCCGAAGTCATGCACGCTGCCCCCTGCACTATTGGTGCGCACGCGTTGGCCGTCGATGCTGCGGATCTCATGGAGGCGCGCCGTATTACCAGCGTCCTGGTGGTCGACGAAGCCGGTCGCTTGTGCGGCGCAGTCAACAGCAACGATTTGATGCGGGCCAAGGTCATTTGATGACACCTCTTCTCAACTTTCCCGCAGAGCTACTGCTCAAAGCGCAAGACATTCGCATTCTGTTTCTCGACGTCGACGGCGTATTGACGGACGGTGGCCTGCATTTCACTGCGGAGGGTGAAACCAGCAAGCGCTTCAATACCTTGGACGGCCACGGACTGAAGCTGCTGCAAAAAGCGGGCATCACGCCTGCCGTGGTGACCGGGCGAGACTCGCCCGCGCTGCGAGTGCGTCTCCAGGCGCTGGGCGTCCACCATGCGCGTTTCGGAACCGAGGACAAACAACCGGCCGCTGAAGAAATTCTGACCGAATTGGGGCTTACTTGGGACCATGCCGCAGCGATGGGTGATGACTGGCCTGATCTGCCCATGATGGAGCGCGCTCGTTTTGCGTGTGCTCCGGTAAATGCCCATCCGGAAGTGAGTGGTCGCGCCCATTACGTAACCCGTGCTGCAGGCGGTCATGGGGCCGTGCGTGAGGTGTGTGACGTCTTGTTGGTTGCCAGTGGTCGCTACGCGGGGCTCCTGAAGCCTTACTTGCGGTGAAAGGCATTTTGTACGCCGCGTGGGAGCGGCTCATGCTGTACCTCCCTGTGTTGGTGATGGGAGTACTGGCTCTGGGCACCTATTGGTTGGTGCGGAGCACGCCTGTATCTGGGCCTCAAGTGCCGGAGCGGGTGCGCGGGCACGAGCCCGACTATTTCATGCATGGTTTCAAGGTGAAAACCTTTGATGCAACAGGCCGCTTGCGATCTGAGGTGGCGGGCGATGTCGCCAAACACTACCCGGACACGAAGTGGATGGAAATTGATGCCATCCGCATCCGATCTTTTGACGCCAGTGGTCGCTTGACGACGGCGACGGCCAACAAAGGCTTGGCCAACGAAGATGGCTCAGAGGTACAGCTCATGGGCAACGCGGTGGTCGTTCGAGAGGCGGTAACTGCGGCAGGTTCGGCGCCCGCACAGCCCCGCGCTGAATACCGCGGAGAATTTTTGCATGCCTTTATGGACACTGAGCAAGTAAAGTCCCACAAGCCTGTGGAGCTGCGTCGCGGTCAAGATGTCTTCACCGCGGACAGCTTGGACTTTGACAATGTGCAGCAAACCATGCTTCTGCAAGGTCGGGTGCGTGGCACGTTGATTCCGAGCAAGCGCTGACTCCAACAGCATTCAAAGAATGACCATATGCCTCTACTGATTTTCATCACAGGCGCCTCCAGCGGCATCGGCCAAGCGCTTGCCAAGCGGTTCTATGACGCGGGCTATTCGCTTGCACTGGCTGCTCGCCGTACGGCGGAGATTCACACATGGGCGCAAGCCGAGAAGCTGGATCCCCAACGTTTCCAAGTTTACAGCGCCGATGTGTCTGATATCGAGAGCATCGTCGCTGCCGGGCAGCAATGTATTCAGGCGCAAGGTCTGCCCGATGTGGTGGTGGCCAATGCGGGCATCAGTATTGGAATGGATACCGGTGTGCGGACTGATCTGGACGTCATGCAGCGCACTTTCGCCACCAACAACCTCGGATTGGCAGCCACTTTCCACCCTTTTGTGCGGGCGATGGAGCAGAGGGGTTCCGGTCGTTTGGTAGGGATTGGCAGCGTGGCCGGTATTCGTGGATTACCCGGGCACGGGGCGTATTGCGCGAGCAAAGCAGCCGTTATTGCCTATTGCGAATCGTTGCGCGGCGAGCTGCGTGCAAGTGGTGTGCAGGTCGTGACGATTTGCCCCGGTTATATCGACACTCCCCTGACTCGACAGAATCGGTACTCCATGCCATTCTTGATGCGGCCGGAGGTTTTTGCAGATAAGGCTTTTGACGCGGTGCAACGCGGTGATCGCTACCGCGTGATTCCATGGCAAATGGGTTGGGTCGCGAAGATGCTGCGGGCCTTGCCTGATGCATGGTTTGACCGTGTTTTGGCGGGGCGTCCGCGTAAACGCAGGGTAGACGAGGCCTGAAAGTAAAGGCCACCATGCAAAAAGGGACCCGAGGGTCCCTTTTCAGTTCTGCAGAAGCAGTTCCTGGCTTAGTAGCTGGAACGGCCACCGCCGTAGCCGCCGCCACCGGAACGGTCACCGCCGCCACCGTAGCCGCCGCCACCGGAACGGCCACCGCCGCCGTAGCCGCCGCCACCGGAGCGGTCACCGCCGCCACCGAAGCCGCCGCCACCGGAGCGTCCGCCACCACCGTAGCCGCCACCACCGCCGCCGAAGCCGCCGGAACGTGGAGGACGTGGCTCCATCGGACGTGCTTCGTTCACCACGAGACCGCGGCCACCGAATTGCTGACCGTTCATTGCGTTGATAGCGGTTTGTGCTTCAGCATCGCTGCCCATTTCCACAAAGCCGAAACCCTTGGAGCGACCTGTGTCGCGTTCCATCATGACTTTGGCGCTGGAAACAGAACCGTGTGCTGCAAACGCTTGTTGCAGGTCTTCGTCACGGAAAGAATAAGGCAGGTTGCCCACGTAAAGTTTGTTGCCCATGGAGGGACTCCTCAAAATAACTCAAAACGCGATGGAGTCCTTAACCGCAATCAACAAACCATTGAAGACTTAGAGCAGACGCGAAACTGACACTTCACCGCAAACTTGCACACCGATATTTCGGCAATGCCAGACCATTATGCGTTACTTTGTTGCTGAAACCTAATTTTTCTTGTTTTTTCAGGCTAGCCGGCAGAATCGATATCGTTTTCGCGGTAATGCCGCCATTGCTGCATGCTGTTTCGCAAAGTCAGAAGCTGTTTTTCAAAGCGCGGGCAGGCTTTGCATGCGAGTAAATGGAAGTACAGCGCGACCCGATCGTTAAGGGGCAAAGCACGGTCTTCTCGTGCGACCAAGAGGGCGGCGGTTTCTTTGCAGGTGCGGCGTAAGAGTTTCATGGAGCC
This sequence comes from Rhodoferax potami, assembly GCF_032193805.1. NCBI lineage: Bacteria > Pseudomonadati > Pseudomonadota > Betaproteobacteria > Burkholderiales > Comamonadaceae > Rhodoferax > Rhodoferax potami. The sequence continues at coordinate 2,030,705 of NZ_JAVBIK010000001.1, forward strand.
ACTGCTTTCTGGAACCAGTTCATTTCAAGGCACTCCCTCAAGCGCAGACGCGCACGGTGAAGTTGGACGTACAAGTTCGTCGGCGTCAGATTTAACTCCTTACAGATTTCTTCGCTGGAGAGCTCCAGCCACTCCCGCATCAAAAACAAACGCCCTTGGGTGGCCGGCAGTTTGTCCGCGCAGGCTTCCAGCACTTCGAAAAACTGGCGGCTCTGTGTTTGTTGCTCCGGATTGCCCCAGTCGGCCGGTGCCTCTGAAAAGTGGCCATCGGTCTTGAAGCTCAAATAATCCAGAGGGTCGGTGTCTTCATCCTCAGTGGCACCGGCGCCGGTGATTTCCCGGCCATGGTGCCGAAGCGCGTCGACGACTTTGTGTTTCAAGATTCCCACCAACCAGGTTTTGAGTTGGCTGCGTTGTTCAAAAGCTTGGGGTTTGGCGAGTGCTGCCAACATGGTTTCAGAGACCGCATCCTCTGCCCATGCATCATTGCGGAGCTGCAGGCGTGCGAATTTGTAGAGGTAGCTCCGGTGGTCGGCGACCTGTTGTTCGTAGCGGGTCATGGGCGTCTCGGTGAGTGGGCGGCCAGTGTACGGGGCGCAAAGGAAATTTTTTTGAAGGGCCGCGTAAGGAACGCGAAGCTCGCCAGACTAAAACACAACCAGCGCCCTGAGGCATGAGGCCACAGATGTCGGCTGGTTGATTTTCTTGCGACCCAACTTGTTTTGTTAAGGAGTTACGACATGAACCAACGCGCTCTGCTCGCCGCCACGGCCGCCACTTTGATGACTATGGCCCTGGCCTCCGCACCGGCTGCTGCCCAGCAAAAAGAAAAGTGCTACGGCATTGCCAAAGCCGGTCAAAACGACTGTGCCAACGCATCCGGCAGCCACTCTTGCGCGGGCCAAGCCAAAGTCGATATGGACAAGGGCGAGTGGAAATATGTGGCCAAAGGCACTTGCGAAAGCATGAAGGGCAGCGTCAAAGCGCCCAAGATGTAATCTGGCGTTTCACGCTGTTTGAAAGCCCGACCACCCATGAAGCGAACCGAGCCAGCACCGCCCTTGCAGCGTGCGCAAGTGCCGGTCGGCATAGGGTGGCGGCATCCTCATTACGCGGAGCTGCTTCAGCAGCAGCCTGCGGTGGACTTTCTGGAGGTCCACTCTGAAAACTTCTTCGCTGCAGGTGGCGCTGCTCTCGCGGTCTTGGAGCAGGGCCGGGCGCTGTACCCCGTGAGTTTGCATGGGGTGGGCTTGTCGCTGGGCTCTGCCGCCGGGCTCGACCCGTGGCATCTGGATCAGCTGGCCCGGCTGGTAGATCGGATCGACCCGGTGCGGGTGAGTGACCACGCCTCCTTTGCCCGCGCGCCTTATGGCCCCGGCGCCGAGGCCTTGATGGTGCATGCTTCGGATTTGTTGCCCCTGCCCTTTACCGACGAAGCGCTCAATGTGTTGTGCACCCACGTGCAGCAAGTGCAAGAGCGCCTGCAACGCCAGTTCATGGTGGAAAACCTGTCGGCCTACCTGAGCTGGCGTGTGCCCGTGGGGATGCGTGAATGGGAGGAACCTGCGTTCCTGGCCGCGCTAGCCGAGCGCACGGGCTGCGCGCTGTTGGTTGACGTCAACAACATCTATGTGAACGCCTTGAATGCGCAGCTCCGGGGTCTGGTGCAAGACCCGATCGCAGCCTGTCGGCAGTGGTTGGACGCTCTACCTGCGCACTGTGTCGATGAGCTGCACCTAGCGGGGCATTGCGAGGTGAACGATGCGCATGGTCACATCGTGATCGACGATCACGGGAGCCGCGTGGCTGAATCCGTGTGGGACTTGTACCGCCATGCGCTGGAGCGTTTCGGCCCTGTGCCGACCTTGATCGAGTGGGATACCGATGTTCCTGCCCTCGATGTACTGTTGCAAGAAGCTGCGCGCGCTCGCGCGATCAGCGGGACCCTGGCTCCACATATACAGGTGGTGACATGAATCCATTGATCGCCCAGCAGCAAGCTCTGATTCGGGCCCTGTTCGACTCGTCATCGCATGATGCTATGAAAATAATAGCTGACTGTGCAATTGATACGGGCGCTAGAGGCCTGAAAGCTTATCAAGCGAACGGGCATGCCCTGGCCCGTCGCGCCTTGCACGCGGCGTATCCGGTGCTGAGCCAGTTGATCGGCCTGGAGGGCATGGACGACCTCGCGCCTGCACTCTGGCACGCGCACCCGCCGCAGGCTGGCGATCTGGCCTTGTGGGGCAGCGATCTGGCTGATTTCGTGGCCGCGAGTCCGCAGCTCCGTGATACCCCGTTTTTGCCGGACGTTGCCCGCTTGGAATGGGCCTTGCACCATGCCGCCGGCGCTTTGGATGCGCCGCCCGATACGGCAACACTCGCCCTGCTCAGCACCGAAGACCCCGACCTGTTGCAACTCGAATTGGCGCCCGGCGCTGCCTTGTTGTGCAGTCCGTGGCCGGTGGTCGCCATCTGGGCGGCTCACCAATCGGAGTCTGCGGGGTTTGATGAGGTGAATCGCCTGCTGCAAGCCGGCACCGGTGAAAACGCGGTGGTCTGGCGTCAAGGGTTCAAGCCGCAAGTGCGAGCAGCGCTCGAGGGTGAGGCCGATGCGCTGGCAGTGCTGCTCCAGCACGGCACCTTGGGCGCTGCCTTGGATGCGGCTCCGGGCCTTGATGTGGCGGTTTGGTTGCCGCTCGCGGTGCAGACCGGCCTGCTATTGGCGGTGCGGGTTGTGGTGCCCGCCGCCCTGTCGCGCTGAGTGACATTTCTTTTTAAACAAGGCTTTGTGTGAAACCTCCTGTCCCCGTGTACTTTCCCCGCACCCGTTTTGCGGGTTGGGCGGCTGGCGAACGTATCGTGAACCTCGCCCATGGTGCGCTGGATGCGCTGCAAGCTCCCGCAGCCTTGCTGGCCCGTCTGTATGTGGCCTATGTGTTTTCTTTCTCGGGGCTCACCAAACTGCGTGACTGGGAGACCACCCTGGCGCTTTTCATGGACGAATACCACGTACCCCTGCTGTCTCCGGAGGTCGCTGCCTGGATGGGCACGGCCGGTGAGTTGGTGTTGCCGGTTCTCCTCGTTTTCGGGCTGGCGGGTCGCTTCGCCGCTTTGGGCTTGAGTGTGGTGAACGTGGTGGCCGTATGGTCCTTGAGTGAGATTGCTGCGGCAGCCTTGCAGCAGCACATCACGTGGGGCGTGTTGTTGGCTGCGCTGGCTTTGTACAGCTGCGGTGCGTGGTCGGTAGATCGTTGGATCTATCGGCGCCGCTTGGCTGGGGTTTAATCCGGTGCATGGCGCACGCTCACCAGACTGACTCTGCCCACTGGCTGGCGTGGCTGCGCCCGCGAAGTATTGCTGCGCGTCTGGCATGGGCTTTGGGCGGGCTGGTTTTGATGCTGCTTTTGGTCCTGGGTCAAGGCGCTTGGCAGCTGCGCATGGTGACCGAGCTGACCCGCCACTTCGCCACCGGCGACATGCAACGCTTGTTGCGGGTGCAAACCCTGTCGCAACAAATCGAGGGCGCAGGCAGTGCCCTGGTGCGGTTGGTACATGCGCCCCGTGCGGACCGGGTCCGGGAATATGCGGTTGTCGACGAACGCAACCGGGTGTTGGATGGCATCGTCGAGTCCCTGTCGGAAGATCTGATGGATGCCACCCAAGAAGCGACGCTCGCACGCCTCGTGGCCTCCCGCAAGCAATACGCAGAGGCCTTCATCAACACGGTAGACGAAGTTGAGGCCGAGAACCTGCCCGCGGCAGTGCAGATGCTCAATGAACAGGTCAATCCGGCTTTGAAGGCCCTGTTGCAAGAGTCCCAAGCACTCTTGCAAAGAGAGCGCCAGCGCGTGGAGGCACAGCTTGACAGTGCCTTGGATTTGCTGGAGCGGGTCATGTGGTGGCTGACAGCGCTCTCGGTGCTCGCCATGGTGTTGGCCATTTACGTGGCCTGGCGCACTGCCCGCCGCGTGGTCGGGCCTTTGCTGCAACTGGAAACCGTGGCGAACACTATTGCCGAGGGAGACTACGCCCACCGCATGGCGCTCACCGGCACGCGCGAGGTCGACCGGGTTGGCAGCGCCCTCAACACCATGGCCGAAGCCGTGGCACAGCGTGAGCAACAAATCGTGCGCCTCGCCTACCAAGACAGCTTGACCGGCCTGCCCAATCGCACTGCACTATTAACGCCACTCCAACCGCCCCCTGCCGGACTGAACACGCTGGTTTTGATGGACTTGGCGCGGCTGAAGGGTGTGAACGAAACTCTGGGTTACACCACCGGTGACACCTTGATCCGGGAAATGGCAGTCCGCGCCCACAAAACGCTGGCAGCTGCCGCTCTGGATGGCTGTATCGGCGCGGAGTTCGTGCTGGCTCGCCTATCGGGCGGCACTATGGCGGCTGCGGTGCAGGTGCCTGACCGCGCCGCAGTGGAGCGGCTGCACGTCTTGTGGGAGCGCGCCATGGCACACGGCGTGTCGTGCAGCGGCCACCAGGTGGATTTGAGCTTGGCCTATGGGTGTGCAGATGCGGGCAGCGATCCCGCTGCACCCGTTCCTCCTGTGGCAACACTGTTGCGCAATGCCGAGGTGGCCTTGCACTCCGCCAAACGCGCTGCCGGTAGCTTTGCCTGGTACAGCGAAGCGCAAGAGGCTGCTCGGCTTGACCACCTCAGCTTGGTGTCTGATCTGCGTGTGGCGGTGGCCCAGTCGCAGCTGCAAATGTGGTTGCAGCCCAAGCTCAGTCTGCGCGATGGCCGCCCGGTCGGTGCGGAGGCCTTGGTACGGTGGGCGCACCCTGAGCGGGGCATGGTGTCTCCGGCCGACTTTGTGCCGTTTGCGGAGCAGACCGGCTACATCACCCTGGTCACCGACTGGATGTTGGCCGAGGCCTTGCGCACCTTGCAAACATGGCAGCGCAGTCACCCCGACTTGAGCATTGCCGTGAACCTGAGCACCCGGGACCTGCAGGACCCCGGTTTTGCCCCGCGGCTCGCACAGCGGGTCGCCGCCAGCGGTGTGGACCCGCAGCGGTTGCGCCTGGAGATCACGGAAAGTGGTCTGATGGATGACCCCGCCAAAAGTGTTGCCTTGCTGCATGCCTTGCGCGCTGCGGGCATGCCCTTGTCGATTGACGATTTCGGTACCGGTTACTCGTCGTTGGCCTACTTGCAAAAGTTACCGGTGAGCGAGCTCAAAATTGATCGCAGCTTTGTAGACGGGTTAGACGCCGCGCCCGCCACCCAACGCCTGGTCAAGGCCATGATTGAGATGGGCCACGGCCTGAACCTAATGGTGACGGCTGAAGGTGTTGAGACACCTGCAGAGCGCGATACCTTGAAGGCGTTGGGTTGCGATGTCATGCAAGGCTACCTTGGTAGCCGTCCCCTGCACGGTGAGAAGCTGGATGCCTGGTTGTTATCGAGCACATAGCGCTGTGTGCAGGTAGTTGGCACTGAACCGGGCTGTTGGTGTCATGCCGCGCATTTCAATAAAAAACGGGCGCTAGCGCCCGTTTTACTTGCGCAAGTAGCTATGATTTTTGTAGCTACCTGTTTCTGCTCTAGAGTTACCAGTTGGCTTCCCGTTCGGGGCTGGCGCTGATTTTGTGGATCGAGAGGTCGGCGCCGTCGTATTCCTCTTCCTGGCTCATGCGCAGGCCCATGGTGGCTTTGAGCAGGCCGTACACCACGAACCCGGCCGCAGCCGCCCATGCCACGCCCATGGCGGTGCCGATGAGTTGCGCTGCGAGGTTCACGCCGCCCAGGCCGCCGAACGTAGTGCTGCCAAAAATGCCGGCAGCAATGCCGCCCCAGGTGCCGCACAGGCCGTGCAGCGGCCAGACGCCCAGCACGTCGTCAATCTTCCATTTGTTTTGGGTCAGGGTGAACATCACCACAAAGATGGCGCCCGCCACACCGCCCACTACCAGTGCACCCAGCGGATGCATCAGGTCAGAGCCGGCGCACACGGCCACCAGACCAGCAAGTGGGCCGTTGTGCACAAAGCCGGGGTCGTTCTTGCCCATGAGCAATGCCACCAGCGTGCCGCCCACCATGGCCATCAGCGAGTTCACCGCTACTAGGCCGGACATTTTGTCGAGCAGCTGTGCGCTCATCACATTGAAGCCGAACCAACCCACGATCAAAATCCAAGCGCCCAATGCGAGGAAAGGGATGCTGCTGGGTGGGTGGGCCGACATGGCGCCATCTTTGCGGTAGCGGTTGCTACGTGCGCCGAGCAAGAGCACGGCACCCAAAGCGATCCAGCCGCCTACGGCGTGGACCACCACGCTGCCTGCAAAGTCGTGAAATTCGTCGCCGGTCAGCGCCTTGATCCAGGCCTGCACGCCAAAGTGCTGGTTCCAGACAATGCCTTCAAAGAAGGGGTAAATCACGCCCACGATGACGGCGGTGGCAATCAACTGCGGCCAGAACTTGGCCCGCTCTGCAATGCCGCCTGAAATGATGGCGGGAATAGCGGCGGCAAAGGTCAGCAAGAAGAAGAACTTCACCAGCGCATAACCGTTTTGCGCGGCCAACTGCTCGGCGCCGATAAAGAAGTGCGTGCCATACGCCACGCTGTAGCCCACGGCGAAATACACCACGGTGGACACCGAGAAGTCCACCAGGATCTTGACCAGCGCGTTCACCTGGTTCTTGCGGCGCACGGTGCCGAGTTCCAGAAAGGCAAAACCGGCGTGCATGGCAAGCACCATGATTGCGCCCAACAAAATGAACAAAGCGTCCGCGCCCTGTTTTAGTGCTTCCATACGAGTCCTTTGGTCGTTAAATGCTTGTGCTTGGTGCAAAAGCAGCTCAAAACCGCTTTGCGCACCAAAATCAAGCAAAAAACACGCCAGGGCGTCCAAAGCGGTGCGTCCAAACTCAGGCAATATCGCAACCCATGAATAAAGACCAGTTCAAAAAGCTTGAATCCGACCTCTGGCGCGCTGCAGACAGCCTGCGCGCCAACTCCGATCTCAAGGCCAGCGAATACTCCACGCCCGTGCTGGGCCTCATCTTCCTCAAGTTCGCCGACAACAAATACCGCCAGCATGAAGCGGCCATATTGGCCGAGTACCAAAAGCTCAAAGGCAGCCGCATAGAGAAGAAGCTTTCAGACATCGCCATCGAGCGCTGCGGTTTCTACTTGCCCGACCATGCCCGCTACAGCCACCTGCTGGCCTTGCCTGAGAGAGAAGACATTGCCAACGCCCTCAAGAAGGCCATGCTGGCTATTGAGGAATACAAGCCCGAGCTGGAAGGCGTGCTGCCGCACGACGAGTACTTTCGCCTCACCCGCTCCGCACAAAACAGCGGCCTAGCCCAGCGCCTGCTCAAAATCTTTGCAGACATCCCGGCCGATGCAGGGGGAGACCTGTTCGGCAAAATTTACGAATACTTCCTGTCCAATTTCGCGCTGAGCGAGGGCCAAGGCGGCGGCGAGTTTTTTACGCCGCGCTCAGTCGTCAAACTCATGGTCGAAATCATTGAGCCGCATGGCGGCAAAGTGTTTGACCCGGCCTGTGGCTCGGGCGGCATGTTTGTGCAAAGTGCAGAGTTCATTGCCGCCCATCGTGCTGACGCCGCTGCCCAAAACAAAGCCGAAGACAGCATCTACGTCTACGGCCAAGAGAAAACGCTAGAGACCGTCAAGCTCGCCAAGATGAACTTAGCCGTTAACGGCCTGCGCGGCACCGTCATCCAGGCCAACACCTACACCGAAGACCCCCACGGCAGCCTGGGCCAGTTTGACTACGTGATGGCCAACCCGCCCTTTAATGTGGACGACGTGTCGGTCGCTGCCGTAGAGGGCGACCCGCGCTTCAATACCTACGGCATACCGCGCAACAAAACCAAGCTCAAAAAGGCGGACGAGGGTAAAGAAACCGTGCCCAACGCCAACTACCTGTGGATCAACCTGTTTGCCACCTCGCTCAAGCCCAACGGCCGCGCCGCCCTGGTCATGGCCAACAGCGCCAGCGACGCCAGGCACTCGGAGGCAGACATCCGCCAAGCGCTGATTGAGGCCAACCTCATCTACGGCATGCTCACCATGCCCAGCAACATGTTCTACACCGTGACGCTACCCGCCACGCTGTGGTTCTTTGACAAGGGCAAGACCGACGAGCGCATCTTGTTCATCGACGCGCGCAATGTCTTTACCCAGATAGACCGCGCCCACCGCGAATTCAGCGACGAGCAGGTGGCCAACATCGCCATCATTAGCCAGCTGCACAAAGGCCAGCGCGCCAACTTTGTGGCGCTGGTAGACCACTACTTTGCGCAAGGCGTGGCCAGCCTGCACGCCCACCAAGCCAGTGTGGACGCCCTGTGCGCCCAGCTCTTCGAAGCGCTGGAAGACACCGCCGCCCGCCAAACCGTGACGGACCTGAAGACACAGTGGACGGGCCTGGCCAAGCTCGAAGACCGCTACGCCACCTACATGGACAGCGTGGCTGCCGTTCAGGCTGAGCCTGTCGAAGCCAAAGCGCTAGACGCCCACAACACCGCCCAGCACAAACTGCACGCCGCCTTTGCGCCCTTCTTTACCGCCCTGCACGCCAGCCTCAAAGCGCTAGACAAAACCCTGCGCCAGCTGGAAAAGCAGCAGGCCGATGCCGCCCAAGCCCAAGGCAAACGCGGCAGCACAGACCGCACCACCAAAGCTCTGAAGACTGCACTGGAAGCCCTGCACACCGAAGTGAAAGAGTCCGAAAGCTGGTTTGCCCACATCGCCTGGCTGCAAGCGCGCTTTCCCAAAGCGCAGTACGGAGACGTCACTGGCCTGTGCAAACTGGCCACCCGCCAAGAGGTGGCAGAGCAAGACTGGTCCCTCAACCCCGGCCGCTACGTGGGCGTGGTGATTGAGGAAGACGGCAAGACCGAAGAAGAATTCATCACCGGCCTGCTGGAGATGAACGCCGAGCTGACCCGCCTGAACGCGGAGGCGCGGGTGCTGGAAGATGTGATTGCGGGGAATGTGGCTTTGTTGGCGGGGGAGGAATGACCGCTAGAGACAAAGTGCCATTTGGCGACTTGCTGCTAGATAGCAAAGATGGCGAGTGGGGTGAGGGCGCTCCTGGCGTTGGCCTTGTTGCCGCAGACATGATTCGTGGTACTGACTTTGCAGAATTGAACAGTCCAGCAAAAGTTTTGCCTCGGCGGTACGTCAATGAGAAACATGCGATGCGAAAGCGTTTGCAAGTTGGTGACATCGTTTTTGAAATGGCTGGCGGTACTGCCAAACAGTCCACTGGCAGAAGTGCACTGATTACAAAAGCCTTTCTCGACCAGCGTGGTGATACGACGGTTTTGTGCGCGAGCTTTTGTCGTCACCTCCGACTTGACCAATCGAAGTACGACCCGCAATACGTTTCATATGTTTTGCAGGCGCTCTACGGTGCGGGCTATATGGCCGTTTTTAACGTCCAGCACACAGGCGTTTCACGTTTCCAATACACGAGCTTCAAAAAGCACACGGTGTTGGTGATGCCGTCGTTGGCAGTGCAGCAAAAAATCGCTGCCATCCTCTCCGCCTACGACGACCTAATCGCCAACAACCAGCGCCGCATCACCCTGCTGGAGCGCATGGCCGAAGATATCTACCGCGAATGGTTCGTCCGCCTGCGCTTTCCCGGTCATGAGAACGTCAAGATTGAAAAGGGTGTGCCGCAGGGGTGGGAGCTTGCATCACTCGCCAGCCTGGGTACCTATCTCAATGGCTACGCATTTGACCCAACAGAGTGGTTTGAAGAGGGGATACCGATTATCAAAATTCGGGAGATGACATCGGGCATCACTGCTGAGACACCAAGAAATCCTGGTCAAGCGATACCTTCACGCTATCACTTTGGCAACGATGAAATCATCTTCTCGTGGTCAGCGACGCTACTCGTCAAAATTTGGGACCAGGGACCAGGCCTGCTGAATCAGCACTTGTTTAAGGTGACGCCCGCAAACGGGGTCTCGAAGAGCTTCTTATTCTTTTCGATCAAATTTAGCTTGCCCATTTTTGAGTCGCTGACGACCGGGTCAACAATGAAGCACATCAAGCGCAAAGAGCTAGAGACAGTCAAAGTCATGAGGCCTGTACCGGACTTGATTGAACGGTTTGATAGCGTCGTTGAACCCATCCTGGCGCAAGTACTTCAGCTAACAAAGGCGAATAGAGAGCTGATCGCTACCCGCGACGCCCTGCTCCCCCGCCTGATCTCCGGCAAGCTGTCCGTGGATGCGCTGGACATCCGCTTTCCGCCGGGAATGGCGAGTGTGAATGCGTAGTTCACTATGGTTTTGATAGCAATTTACGCATATTCCATGGGGGCTAGAGGCTAATTTTATGAAAATAATGGATAAAACATCAGTGATTTAGAACCCACGCCGATAGAATGCCTTTACTCAATTACCCTCAAATTTATTAACCTTTGGGTTAACATCTTGAAAATCCTGTCAATTCAACAAGCCAAGTTCCATGTCGGGGCCGTTGTCCAAGAAAAGGGTGATGGCACGCTGACATGTGATTTGCTGGACGATTTCAACGATATCGAGGCCACCTATGAAGCATCCAGAAACCGCATATTGGAATATTTCAAGCAGGTGGCAGCAGGTGGTCCGCAAGCGCTGAATACAGCGCAGTGCCATCAGGTAGATGCAAACAACAAGATTTACGAATTCATCGCAGGTAAGTTACGCGTATTGTTTTTCCAGAGTGCCAAAGGCAATTTGGTCATATGCACACACATGTTCTTGAAGAAGACACAGAAAACGCCACCTAAAGACGTGAACAAGGCCATCAGGGCCAAGAAAGAATACGAGAAAGCCGAGAATTCGGGCCTCGTTGATTGGAGAAAACAAATATGAGTAAGAGTTTTGGTCAGTTGTATGCAAAAGTGGAGTCCACACCGGCCTATCAAGCAGAAAAACTGGCTGTGTCCTTTCTCGCCGAACTCAATGCATTTATGCAAGCGCACGGGTTGACTAACGCGGACTTGGCGCGACGGGTGGGCGTGTCCCCGGCGTATATCACCAAGGTGTTTCGTGGGCCTTCCAACATGTCAATTGAAACTCTGACCAAGCTGGCAGACGCGGTTGGTTGCAAGGTGCACCTGCACTTGGCCAACCATAGCGCCGATGTGCGCTGGTTCGACGTTTTCCAGCAACGCACTGTGAATCGTGGAATTGATCCACAGGCTGCAGATTTCATGCGTGTCATGAATGAGCTTCAACCGATTAGCGAGGCTGAGAATGATGAGAAATTCGCCTTTGCGGCTTAAGGAGCTGTTTTTCCCAAAGGTGTCGGTTACGGCCCTAGTTCCAAAAAGTCCCGAGTCTGCAAGTCGTGAAATTGATATTGACGATTTGGAGATCAGCTTCGGCCTAGATTTCAAAGCAGATGGGACGCTAGCCAGTGCTGGTTTGAAGGTTGGCAGTAAGAAGGCGAGTGCTGAAGACGTAAGCTTTTATGACATTGAGATTGAAGCGTTTGCCAACTTTGAAGTGAATGGTCCAGAGCATCAAGACGCGATGGCTGTCTATTTGCGCAAGTTTGCGGCAGCTGCGGCGTTAATTGGGGCGGCACGAGAGCAGGTTGCGTTAATGACCGCACGCGGACCCTGGGGTGTCGTGATGTTGCCCATCATCAGCATGGACCGGGTTGTTGGCGCCCCGCCAAAGAAGGCAGCTTTGCCCGAGGTGGAGTCCAAGAAAACCACCAAGGCCAAAAAGTTACCTGCCAAGCCGGCATAGCCTGATTTCCAGCAAGCTGTTCGCAGATGCGCTGAGTATCCGCTTTACGCCGGGGATGACGGACGCGGATGTGCAATTCACTATGAATTTGATAGTTGCTCGCGCACATTTCATAAGGGCTATTGGCATATTTGATCTGTAAATGAAGCCGCAGAAACAAGAAAACCCGCCTAGGCGGGTTTTTTGTTTGGGCATCGCCTACTTATGCGCCCTTCTTCTGCCGATCTCGTGTGGCAGGCGCAGCTGGGGCTTCTTCGGCTTTGGCGCGCTGTAATTGCTCCGCATAGTCGTGCGCAATTATCTTCAGCTCGCTCGCAGCAAAGCTCTGGAGCACTTGGCGCATCAGGGTTTGGTAGCCCATGCCGCCGTTGATGGTGGCAATGTTCTTGAAGTCTTCAATCAGCGAGCCTGGAAGGCGGATGGAGATGAGCTTTAAGCCCAGGGCGTCATCCACAGCTCTATCTGCGTTTGGTTCTGCCGTGGCTACTGATCGCGCATCAGTGCCCAGCAGTCGCTCGTCCCATGCTTCGGAGGTACCCCTAATTTTTTTGGTCATTTTCACTTACTTGTATCAACAGACTGAGTCCAGTCAAAAGTGGTTGAACTTCTCAAAATCGCTCATTTAAGCGTGAGTAGTTGGAAAGAAATTATCGAAAAGACTCAGAATTCTAAAGATTTCCATCAGTTTTTGTATATACAAAATGTAAGGTCTGCTATCTCCAGCGGCCCCTATGAAATTTGCTTTGCTGATGAAATCGCGTTTGTAGCTACAATGTGGCTACGTACTGCAAAAAACTTCAAATCTAAATTCAATCAAACGCAATACTCAAAAACTAAACGACTAAACGACTAAACGACTAAACGACTAAACGACTAAACGACTAAACGACTATGCAAGCAGCAACGTATGGAAAGTCAGCCGAAGTCCGTTCGCGGATTGAGCCTGACTTGAAGAAACAATCTACCGAAGTGCTCGCCGATTTGGGTCTTGACCTGAGCGGTGCTATCCGGTTGTTTCTGCGGCAGGTGGTGGAAGTGGGGGGCTTGCCTTTCGAGGTACGCAAACCCACGCCAGAAACGGTTGCGGCAATGATGGAGGCCCGCGCTATGTCGGCGGCGCGATACGGCTCTTCGAAAGAACTTTTTGATGGTCTCGACAAACAAGCCGGCAAAGGCAAAGCGCGCGCCTCTGCCAAGAAAGGCTGATTACACGCGGCAATTTGGCAAAGATTGGGAGAAGCTGACCCACTCAGGTAAACAGGATATGAGGCGTCTCAAAGACGTCATGCTGCTCTTGATTGCCAATGAAGGGGCGCTACCAGCGGAGTGGTTAGACCACGAGCTGATCGGCGAATGGGCTGACCACCGTGAATGCCATGCCAAGGGTGATTTGCTATTGATATACAAATTGGAGGCAGACAGCGTGATTTTTGTTCGCGCTGGAACGCACTCTGAGTTGTTTGGCCGCTAGTCAGGAGAGCCCGCTTCGGCGGGCTTTTTTGCGTCTTATCATCAATCCATGCCCAACTTCATCACCGAAGATCAGATAGAGCAGGCGCTACTGCAGCGTTTGCAGCATGTGTGTGGCTTTGACGTGCTGGAGTGCTACACGCTCGACCCCGCCGACCTGAACGACGGCTCGGGCCGCCTGGACAAGCGCGATGTGCTGCTGCCGCAGCGGCTGCGCGAGGCAGCCATACGCCTGAACCCCGATGTGCCAGAGGCCACGGTGGACGCAGCATTGGCGCAACTGGCCGACCGGCGCCAGGCCATGAGCCTGGTGGCGGCCAACCGTGAGGTGGACAACCTGCTGCGCAACGGTATATCGGTGCGCTTTGATGATGCGCAAGGCCGCCCGCAACAGCAACAGCTGCGCCTGATCGACTTTGGGCCGGACGGCGCCACAACCAACAAGTTTTTGGCGGTAACGCAGTTGTGGATCAAGTGCACCAGCCCCACCGCATTGGCGGACTACCGCCGCCCCGATGTGCTGCTGTATGTGAATGGCATTCCGCTGGTGTTTGTGGAGCTGAAGAACTCCAACGTGAAGCTGAAAACGGCCTACACCGACAACCTGACCAACTACAAGCACGATATTCCGCAGCTCTTCATCACCAATGCCTTGTGCGTGTTATCCAACGCAGTAGAAACCCGCGTGGGCAGCTTGACGGGCCAGTGGGAGCATTTCTTTGGCTGGCTGCGAGTGAATGACGAAAAAGAGAAGGTAGACCGTGCGGCCATTGCCGAAGGCGGCACCAGCCTGGAGCGGCTGGTGGAGGGCTTGTTTTTGCGGCACCGCCTGCTGGACTATGTGGAAAACTTTGTGCTCTTCCACCGGGAAACCAACAAGATCATTGCGCAGAATCACCAATTCATTGGTGTGAACCATGCGCTGGCACAGTTTGAAGAGCGCAACGCCAAGCCTGCAGGCCAGAAAGGAAAACTGGGCGTGTTTTGGCACACGCAGGGCTCGGGCAAGAGCTTTTCGATGGTGTTTTATGTGCGCAAGATTTTCCGCAAGCTCACGGGCAACTTCACCTTTGTGGTGGTGACGGACCGCGACGACTTGGATGGCCAGATTTACCGTAATTTCTTGAACACCGGCACGGTAAAAGCAGCAGACGCGGCACAACCTACCGACAGCGAAGACCTGCGCAAGTTTTTGGGCAAAAACAAGCGACTGGTGTTCACGCTGATTCAGAAGTTTCGCTACGCCAAGGGGGCCAAGTACCCGGTGTTGTCCGAGCGCGATGACATTGTGGTGATCGTGGACGAAGCGCACCGCACGCAATACAAAAGCCTGGCCGAGAACATGCGCGCCGGTCTGCCTAACGCCAGCTACCTGGCCTTTACCGGCACGCCGCTCTTGGGGCGCGACCGCAAGACCAACGAGTGGTTTGGCGACTATGTGTCGGAGTACACCTTTCAACAGTCCATGGAAGACGGTGCAACGGTGCCGCTTTTCTACCAAAAGCGTGTGCCTGAAATGCTGGTGCAGAACGAAGACCTGAGCGAGGAGTTTTGCCAGATCGTTGAAGAGGAAAACCTGGACGAAGCGCAGCAAGAGAAGCTGGAAAAGCGCTTTGCCACCGAGATGCAGGTCATTACCCGCGATGACCGGCTGGAGACGATTGCCAAGGACATCGTTTTCCACTTTCCTCGCCGGGGCTACCTGGGCAAGGGCATGGTGGTGTCGGTGGATAAGTTCACCGCTGTCAAGATGTATGACAAGTTGCAGCATTACTGGAAGGCAGAAATCAAAGCACTGCTGGGCCGCATTACCCAGACCGCCAATGATGTGGAAAAGCAGCGCCTGAAGAAGACGGTGGAGTGGATGCGCCGCGTGGAGATGGCGGTGGTGGTGAGCGAGGAAGCGGGGGAGGAAGAAAAATTTGCCAACCGCAAGCTCAACATCAAGCCCCACCGGGACCGCATGGCCCGCCTAGACGCGCAGGGCCACGATATTGAATACAACTTCAAGGACGAAGGCGACCCCCTGCAGCTGGTGTTTGTGTGCGCCATGTGGCTTACCGGCTTTGATGCGCCCACTGTCTCTACGCTGTACCTCGACAAGCCAATGAAAGACCACACCCTGATGCAAACCATTGCACGGGCCAACCGGGTGTCGCCGTATGCCATTGGCGGGGTGGAAAAGAAGAACGGCGAAATCGTTGATTACTACAACGTGTTTCGCAATATGAAGAAGGCGCTGAAAGACTACGCGCAAGGCGAAGAGGGGCTGGACGAGCCGCCCGTAAAAGACAAAGACGCTTTGTTTACCTTGCTGGACGACGCTGTGGAGCAAGCACTGGCTTACTGCAGTGCGATTGGTATTGGTCTGCGTGACGTGTTGGCCACCGAAGACGTCTTTTCCAAGGTGGGCATGTTCAATGGGTTTGCGGATGTGTTGCTGCGCAACGATGAGTCACGCCGCAGCTTCTATGTGTATGAAAACACCGTGTCGGCCTTGTACGAGGCTTGCAAGCCGGAGGTACTGGGCCGCAACAAGGCGCGGGTGGTTGCTGCGCTGGCCTATCTCCGTGGGGTGACAGAGGCGCTGGTAGAGCAGCAAGACATAGACAAGGTGGCGCAGCGGGTTGCAGACCTGCTGGACGAAAGCGTGGTGGTTAACAACGCAGACGGATTCAAGGCCAAGGAGTTTGAAGCACAGTACCAAATCATCAAACGTGGGCGGACGTGGGACTTGAGCCGCATTGACTTTGACAAACTGCGTGAAGACTTTGGCGCAGCGATCTACAAGAACATTGAGATTGCGGATTTGCGTGGTTTTATCGCCCACAAGTTGGAACTGATGCTGGCCCAGAACAGCACACGAAGCCCGTTTGCACAGCGGTTTCAGGCCATCATTGACAAGTACAACGCGGGCGGCTCATCGACAGAGCAGTACTTTGAAGACTTGGTGCAATACAGCCAAGATTTGGCGGCTGAGGCAGAGCGACATGTGCGAGAGGGGTTGACCGAAGATGAGTTGGAAATTTTCGACTTGTTGCGCAAAGATGCCATGACGCAAGCGGAGACGCAAAAGGTAAAGCTCGCTGCCAAGGCGCTTCTGCATAGGCTAAAAGACGAACAGCCAAATGTGTTGGTGCAAGACTGGTACAAAACAGACCAAACGCGGCGGCGAGTTCGCTCTGCGGTTGCAGAGGTGTTGAACCGCGAGCTACCAGAAGAGGGTTATGACCGCGCCCAGTTTCAGTCGACCTGCGACAACGTGTTTCACTTGGTATTGGACTACGCGGCACAGGGTAAAAAGTGGGCTGTTTAGCCTCAAATCCCTGTCCGTTGCTATACTTCTGGCACACAGCGCCAATTTGCTCCAGCTTGCGGGCGCTTAATAAATTCAGCTAAACACGGACCCGCCTTCAGGCATTGCAACCCGGCCCGCGTTTAGCGTTGCCGGGTTTTGTTTTTATGCTGATTGCCACACCCCAGACCATGCGCTTTGATGCCCCTTTGCAGTTGCAAAGCGGGGCGTGCATCCACGGCTATTCCTTGAGTTACGAGACTTACGGCACGCTCAATGCCGACAAGTCCAATGCGGTGCTGGTGTGCCACGCCCTGAACGCCTCGCACCATGTGGCGGGTGTTTATGAAGGTCAAGACAAGTCCGAAGGCTGGTGGGACAACATGATCGGCCCGGGCAAGTCGGTCGATACGAATAAGTTCTTTGTCATCGGCATCAACAACCTGGGCTCTTGTTTTGGCTCTACCGGGCCGATGCATACCCACCCTGACACGGGCAAGGTCTATGGCGCGGACTTTCCAGTGGTTACCGTGGAAGACTGGGTGAATGCCCAAGCCCTGCTGCTCGACGCGTTGGGCATCCAGACGCTAGCTGCGGTCTTGGGCGGCAGCTTGGGCGGCATGCAGGCCCTGAGCTGGACGCTGCAATACCCTGAGCGCATGCGCCACGCGGTGGTGGTGGCCAGTGCGCCCAACCTGAATGCCGAAAACATTGCCTTCAATGAAGTAGCGCGCCGCGCCATCGTGACTGATCCCGACTTCCATGGCGGGCACTTTTATGAGCACGGTGTGATCCCCAAGCGTGGCTTGCGCATTGCCCGCATGATCGGCCACATCACCTACCTGAGCGACGATGTGATGAACGCCAAGTTCGGCCGCGAGCTCAAAGACAAAGTGCTGGCCAGTGCCAACGGCTACAAGTACAGCACGCAGGAGGTGGAGTTCCAGATCGAGAGCTACCTGCGCTACCAGGGCGACAAGTTTGCCGAGTACTTTG
The DNA here is from genome assembly GCF_032193805.1 of Rhodoferax potami. Lineage (NCBI taxonomy): Bacteria > Pseudomonadati > Pseudomonadota > Betaproteobacteria > Burkholderiales > Comamonadaceae > Rhodoferax > Rhodoferax potami. The sequence goes on from NZ_JAVBIK010000001.1 coordinate 2,048,218, forward strand.
ACGCCAACACCTACCTGCTGATCACCCGCGCGCTCGATTACTTTGACCCGGCCAAAGCCTATGGCGGCGACCTGAGCCAGGCCCTGGCTCGGACGCGCGCGAAGTTCTTGCTGGTGAGCTTCACGACCGATTGGCGCTTCAGCCCTCAACGCAGCCGCGAGGTAGTGAAGGCCCTCTTGGACAACAAGCGTGACGTGAGCTACGCCGAAATCGACGCACCCCACGGTCATGATGCCTTTTTGCTCGATGACGCCCGTTACATGAGCGTGATGCGCTCTTATTTCGATAGCATTTCCACGGGTTTGGAGGTGGCAGCATGACCGACTTGAATACCTTACATGCGATTGCCAGCTTGGTGCCTGAAGGCTCGCGCGTGCTGGACCTCGGTTGCGGCGACGGCGCCCTGCTGGACCACCTGCAGCGCGAGCGCGGCTGCAGCGGTTACGGCGTGGAGCTGGACGATGCCAATGTGCTGGCCTGCGTGAAGCGCGGCGTGAATGTGCTGCAGCTCAACCTTGACCAAGGCCTCACCGTGTTTGAGGACGCCAGCTTCGATGTAGTGCTGCAGATCGACACCCTGCAACACCTGCGCAACGCCGAGACCATGTTGCGTGAAACCGCTCGCGTGGGGCGGGTCGGTATCGTGGCATTTCCCAACTTTGCCCATTGGCCCAACCGCCTGAGCATCTTGCAGGGGCGTATGCCGGTGACCAAGCGCCTGCCTTACCAGTGGTACGACACGCCCAACATTCGCGTGGGCACCCATGCGGACCTCGAGGTATTGGCAGCGCGCAATGGATTGCGCGTGTTGGATAGTTTTGGCTTGCAGGACGGTCGCACGGTGCGTTGGTTGCCGAACTTGCGGGCCGGCACTTCGGTGTACAAATTGGCGCGTTAGTGCGACGTTTTGCGGGTAAGCCAGCGGCTGTAGGGGGCGGCGCGCATGGCATGATGGATGCTTGGCTTAATTTGCAGCAGGAGCTCCATGAACGCCCGCGTTCCCTCGTCCGTTTTCGATACCGCCCAAGCCCTTGACCACGTCAGCGCGGCTTGGGATCAGGACATCGTCCACCGCCTGACCGATTACATCCGCATCCCGGCCAAGTCGCCGATGTTTGACCCCGACTGGGCTTCGGCAGGCTTGCTCGATACCGTAGTGCGCAACACCGCCCAGTGGATCGAAGCCCAGAAAGTACCCGGCCTGACGCTGGAAGTCATCCGCCTCGAGGGCCGCACGCCGGTCCTGTTTTTCGAAGTCGAGGCCAGTGGTGGCGAAGCCGGCGAACAGCCGGCCTCCGGCCAGACAGTGCTGATGTATGGCCATTTGGACAAGCAGCCCGAGTTCTCCGGCTGGCGCAACGACCTCGGACCTTGGACACCCAAATATGAGAACGGTAAGCTCTATGGCCGTGGTGGCGCGGACGATGGCTATGCCGCGTATGCCGCCATTGCCGCCCTGCAAGCGCTCAAGGCCCAAAAACTGCGCCACCCGCGCATCGTGGGTTTGATTGAGACCTGCGAAGAAAGCGGTTCTTACGACCTGCTGCACTATGTGGATGCGCTCAAGCCCCGGTTGGGCGAGGTCGGGCTGGTGGTCTGCCTGGACTCCGGTGCCGGCAATTACGACCAGCTCTGGCTGACCAACAGTCTGCGCGGCATGGCCAGCGGGGTGTTGAAAGTGGAAATACTGACCGAGGGCATTCACTCGGGGGATGCCAGTGGTTTGGTGCCGTCCAGCTTCCGCATCCTGCGCCAGGTGCTGGACCGGTTGGAAGACAGCAAGACCGGTCATCTGCTGCCCTCCAACTTCCATTGCGAGGTGCCTGTGCAGCGGATGCAGCAGGCCCAAGCAACCGCAGCAATATTGGGTGACGAGCTCTTCAAGCGTTTTCCGTGGGCCCACTACGATTGCGGCGGCGCCACCACGTTCGCGCTGCCCACGACCTCCGACCCGTTGGAAGCCCTGCTCAAGCGCACCTGGCAGCCAACTCTGAGCGTGACTGGCGCCGATGGTTTTCCGGATATTCAGAATGCAGGCAATGTGCTGCGGCCCTACACCGCGTTCAAGCTGAGTCTGCGGCTGCCACCCTTGGTGGAAGCTTCTGCTGCGGTCCAAGAACTCAAGGCGCTCTTGGAAGACAACGCGCCCTACCAGGCCAAGGTGACTTTTGAAGGTCTGTCCAGCGCAACTGGCTGGAATGCGCCGGATACCGCTCCCTGGTTTGACGCAGCACTGAACGATGCTTCGAATGCGCATTTCGGTGCGCCTTGCGGCCACATCGGTCAGGGCGGCACGATCCCGTTGATGAACATGCTCTCCAAGGGCTTTCCCAAGGCGCAGATGATGGTCTGCGGCGTACTGGGACCCAAGAGTAACGCCCATGGTCCCAACGAGTTTTTGCATGTACCCTACGCCAAAAAACTCACAGCAGCGGTAGCGCAAGTGATCTCCCGATTCCCTTGAACAGGCAGGAATGCATGGCCTCTGATTCGACTCTCAGCACATTTACCGCCAATGACGGTGACAACCTGGCCGTGCAGGACTGGCCGCTGGAGCCCGGTGTTCCAGTGCGCGGTGTGGTCCTCATCGTGCATGGCTTGGGCGAACATGCGGGCCGCTACCAGCATGTAGCGGAGCAGCTGAATCAATGGGGCTTTGCGGTTCGCGGCTATGACCAATGCGGCCATGGTGAAAGCTCCGGCCTTCCTGGTAGCTTGCGGTCGGATACACGGCTTCTGGATGATTTGGCCGATCTCGTGGACTCCACGAGGGCACGCTTCAAACCCGGCACGCCTTTGATTGTGCTGGGACACAGCATGGGCGGCTTGGTCGCAGGCCGCTTTGTCTCGCTGGGGCTGCGCAAGATCGATGCCTTGGTGCTGTCTTCGCCGGCCTTCAATCCCGGCATGAATGCCTTCCAAAAATTTCTGGTCTCGGTATTGCCCAAGATCGTGCCCAACTTGCGTGTGGGCAATGGCCTGAATGCGGCGCACATCTCGCACGACCCTGCTGTGGTCCGCGCGTACCTCGAAGACCGGCTGGTGCATGACCGGATTTCGGCGCGTCTGGCGCAATTCATTGCGACGCAGGGCGAGGCGACCTTGCAGGCAGCCCCTTCATGGACCGTGCCCACGCTCTTGATGTATGCCGGGGATGATCGTTTGGTCAACCCCCAAGGTAGCCGCGACTTTGCCGCTGCAGCCCCCGCCTCGTTGGTGAAGTCAGTCTGTTTTGACGGTTTTTTCCATGAGATTTTCAATGAGCCCGATGCCACGCCGGTTTTTAATACCTTGCGTGATTGGCTGGACAAGCGCTTTTGACGTGCAGGGACCGTGTTGATCGCGTGGCTTTTTAACCCCTCCGTCGGATGAACTTTTTTCTCACACGGTGGCGGCGTTTGCGTTTGCGCGTGCGCAAAGGCATGCCTTTGCGCTACACCATGATGGTCGTGGTGGTGGTGGGTGTCTTGCTGCCAGCGCTCTTGCTCTTGGCGTTAGAGCAGCGGATTTCAGAAAAGTCCCAGCAGGCGCTTTTGACCCAGAGCGAAACAGCGCTGATGAAAATCGGCAGCGTGTCTATCGCGGAACCGATGTGGGTCGTTGACCGGGTGGCACTAGATGCTGCGGCCGTGCGCTTGCTGGAGAGTCCGCAGATCGTGGCGGTCCGCATTGAAGACGGCCTTGCCAACACTCCGGTTCTGGAGCGGGTGCGTGCCGACTTCACCGGTGACCTGGATCGCGATACCGCCGGTGCCCGGTTAAGCCGCCGTGCGCAAGCAGTGATGCGCAACGGCGAGTCCCTGGGGACGCTGGTGCTGTGGTTTGACGCCGATTACGGGCGAGGTCTGCTGCAGGCGCGGCGCGACCAGATGTTGGTTTTGGTGTTGCTCCAGACCCTAGCGATTTTGGCGGTGCTGATGCCGATTCTGGTCACCCGGGTGTTGCGTCCTATCGAGCGCTTGAAAGAGCATGCCAGTGCCTTGCTGGAGCACAACCTCGACGCTCCGGCCGCTCAACTTTTTGTTTGGCGTAGGCACGATGAGCTCGGTTTGCTGGGCCGGCATTTGGGTCGGGTGCAAGAGGAGTTGCGCGAGCTGTTCATGCAGTTGGGCAAGAAAAATGCGCAGCTGCAGCAAATGGCGTTTTACGACCAGCTGACGGGTCTGCCCAACCGCTCGCTGTTTATTGACTTGGTGCAGCGCGAAATGCTGGCGGCAGAGCGCAATGGCCAGCACTTCGGCATTTTCTTTATCGACCTGGATCGCTTCAAGGCGGTCAACGATTCCATGGGGCATGCCGCGGGCGATGCCTTGCTGATCGAAGTCGCGCGCCGGTTGCGCGAGGTGCTGCGCGAAGTCGATGTGGTATGCCGCCAGAGCGGAGACGAATTCCTGGTGCTGGTGCGGGATATCGACCACTGGGAGTCGCTGGGAGAGCTGGCACAGCGCATCTTGCGTGTGGTGGAAGCGCCGGTGGTTTTGGCACAGATACCGGTCAAGGTGTCGGCCAGTATGGGGATTGCCCTGTTTCCTGAGGATGGCCGGGATTTTGAAACGCTAGTCAAAAATGCGGATATCGCGGTCTACCAAGCCAAGACACTGGGCCGGGCCCGCTACAGCTTTTATCACTCGGAGTTGAACTCGCGATTGCTCGCCAATCTGGAACTCGAGCAAGAGCTTGCCTATGCGATCGACCATAACCAGCTGGTGCTGCACTACCAACCGCAAGTAGATGCTTCCGGCGGTCAACTGGTTGCGGTGGAAGCCCTGGTCCGTTGGCAGCACCCTACCCGCGGCCTCTTGTATCCGGCCCAATTTATCGGTTTGGCCGAGGAGTCCGGACAGATTGCGGAAATGGGTGTTTGGACCTTGCGCGAGGCCTGCCGCCAACTCGCAGACTGGACCGCGCGTGGAATCATGGTCGGCAACATGGCGGTGAACGTGTCGGCGCTGGAGTTCCGCGATCACCGTTTGCTGGACAGTTTGCAAGCCGCTTTGGAAGCCAGCGGCGTGCCGCCGCAGCGCCTGGAGATCGAGATCACCGAAAGCGTCTTGATGGCGGAGACGGAAACCAGCCAACGCATCATTGAGCGTTTGCGGCAGATCGGTGTCGGCATTGCGATTGATGACTTCGGCACGGGTTACTCGTCGTTGGCTTACCTCAAGCGTTTGCGCCCCCACCAACTCAAAATTGACCGTTCATTCGTGAATGACACCGAAACCGACAGCGACTCGCGTGCCATCGTGAAGGGCGTCATAGGGCTTGCGAACGCCTTGGGGCTGAATGTAGTGGCCGAAGGGGTGGAAACCGCCGAGCAGCAGCAGTTCTTGATCGAGGCGGGCTGCCACACCTTACAGGGGTATTTCATTGCCAAGCCTTTGAGTGTGGACGCTTTGGAGGACTGGCTTCGCAAGCGCACAGCATAAATTTACACAGGGAGAAACAGGATGAATACATTAACCAAAACATCCGCAGACACATCGTTTGTTTTTACAGCACTCGTGCTGGCCGCACTCAGTGCGTCGCCATCGGCATTGCATGCGGCGGGTACGGTGAACAGTACGTTTGAAGCCCGACCCGTGGTGCAAGGGGTGCCCTTGCAGCTCAACGGTGCGGGTACTCGCTACCGTGCGATTTTCAAGGTCTATGACATGGCTTTGTACACCCCCGCCAAGGTGAACACGCCGGAGTCCTTGATTGCCATGCAGGGCCCCAAGCGCTTGAGTTTTGTTGCCTTGCGCGATTTGCCGGGGACTGATTTGGGCTTGGCCTTCATCAAAGGCTTGACCAATAACTCACCGGCAGAACTGGTTCAAAAACACACCGCTTCGAGCACCCGGTTGATTGAGATTTTCTCGGGCAAGGCGAAGCTGTCGGCGGGTGACACCTTTGCGATGGAGTTCGTACCGGGCAAAGGAACGACCTTTTATATTCAAGGACAAGCGCAGGGTGCACCGATCGGCGATGCCGAGTTCTTCAGCATGGTGCTCAGAATCTGGATCGGCCCGGTGCCAGCGGACTTCAAACTCAAGGACGCCCTGCTCGGCCTTTGAGCTGTAGCCAGAGCAAACCGGCTGCCGTGAGCAGCAGCGGGGGGATGGATCCGATGTTGAGCCAGGCCCACCCCTGCGTGATCACCAGTGCGCCGGACGTGAGCGAGCTCAGGGCCATGACTGCAAAAACGCAGAAGTTGATCGCGGCTTGCGCACGGTCTTTCTCTTCCGGCCGGTAGGCGCTGAGTGCCAAGGTGGTGCTGCCGGTGAACAGGAAGTTCCAACCCACACCCAGCAAAAACAGCGACACGACAAACTGCTGCAGCTCCAAGCCGCTCAGCGCAATTGCCACACACAGCAGGTTCAGGGCCAGTCCGACGGCCATCACTGGCAACGTGCCAAAACGCTTGATCAGGTGGCCGGTGAAGAAGCCGGGCGCAAACATGCCGATCACGTGCCACTCCAGCACCAGCGCGGCATCGTCAAAGCTGAGGCCGCATTGCTGCATCGCCAGTGGGGTTGCCGCCATTAGCAGGTTCATCACGCCATAGCCCATGGATGCGCTCAGGCAGGCCACCAGAAATGCCGGTTGCCGTGCAATCTCTGCCAGGGAGCGACCGGTGTGCACCTGGCTCGTGGGAGGCTGGTGGGGTGGAAACTGCACCCAGGCCATGAGCACCATCGCCAGCAATGCGACGCCAGCCAACACGATATAGGCCCCGGTAAATGGCACCTCCATCAGAGTGCGGGTTTGGGCGGCAAGGTTAGGTCCGGCAATGGCGCCCAGGAGACCGCCCGCCAGCACCAGCGAGACCGCCTTTTCACGAAAGGCCGGCAGTGCCAACTCGGCAGCTGCAAACCGGTACAACTGCCCGTTCGCGCTGTAATAGCCGGCCACCACTGTCGCCGCGACCAGGCCCCAAAACTGGTGGTGTGCCACGCACCAGGCGCCCGCCAGCGCCGATACCACGGCGACTGCCAAGCCAATCTGGAACGAGGTCCGGCGCCCGAAGCGCGCTTGTGTAGCAGCCACCAGCGGGGTGGCCAAAGCGCCGCCCACGACGTAGCCCATGACGGGTAGCGTCGCCATCCAGCCATAGGGGGCCAAGCTCAAGCCCACCAGCCCATTGATAGCAATGAAGGTGACGTTGTTGGTGAGAAACAGCCCCTGGCATAGAGCGAGCAGCCAAAGGCTCCGGTTCATGCTTGGGTCAGCAAAGTGAGTGCTGCAAGCGCTGCGGTTTCGGCCCGCAGCACGCGCGGCCCCAGAGACGCGGGTGCAAAGCCGGCCACGATGGCTAACTCCTCTTCTGCTTGGCTCAGGCCGCCCTCAGGGCCTGAAAGAAACCAGGCGGGCCCGGCTTGTACCGGCAAGCGCGCAACCGGCGTGCTGCCAGCGCGCAAGGACAGTAGCAAACGCTGGTGGTCGGCTTGCCCGGCGGCCGGTGTTTTCAGCCACTGGCTCAGGCTTTGCATCGGGTGGATGACGGGCACCAGGTTGCCGCCACATTGCTCGCACGCCGAGATGGCCACGCTTTGCCAATGGGCGATTTTCTTATCAGCACGCTCGCCGCTGAGTTTGAGCACACTGCGTTCGGTCATCAGTGGCTGAACGCTGGCAACTCCGAGCTCGGTGGCTTTTTCAATCAGCCAGTCCATGCGGTCGTTAGCCGGCATGCCGACGGCGAGGTGGATCTGTCGTGCGGGTTCACGGGCCATGCTGCGGGCTGCGCCCACACGCACTTGAACATCGCTGCGGCCCATGCGGGTGACGGTGGCATCGTATTCGTCCTGGCTGCGCCCATCGAACAGGGTGATGGCATCCCCCGGTTGCAGCCGCAGCACCTGGACGTGCCGGGCGGCCCCCGCAGGCAAGTCGAGTTCCGTGTCGCTCACCAGAGGGGCAGCGCAGTAAAAGCGTGGCATATATTGCTATGAATTCAGTAGCGCTAGGCGCAAGTAATAAGAGCGCTAGCGTTGTTTTTGACTATGAACGGCCGAACGCGAAGACATTCGGCACTTCAATGCCATCCACCTTTTCCACCAAGCGCAACAATGGCTTGAGCTGGATATAGCGGCTGCAGGTGCTGCGGATGTAGTCAATAAAGCGGGGCGTGTCCGCAAGGTACTTGGGCTTGCCATCACGCAAGGTCAGGCGCGCAAAGATACCGGCGATTTTGAGATGGCGCTGCAGCCCCATCCACTCCACGCCGCGGTAGAACTCACCGAAATCATCCCCCACGGGCAGGCCCGCCTTGCGGGCTTTTTCCCAGTAGCGGATCGTCACGTCGAGGCAGAAGTCTTCTTCCCACGTCAAGAACGCGTCACGCATCAGGCTGGCAATGTCATAGGTGATGGGGCCGTACACCGCATCTTGAAAGTCGAGCACGCCCAGGTACCGTGGGTCGGTCTGGCCGGGCACCGCGAGGTCATCGGGCACCATCAGGTTGCGGGGCATGAAATCGCGGTGGACATAGACGCTGGGCCACGACAGGTTGTTTTGTATCAGCAGCGCGAAGGTGTCATCCAGCGTTTTGCGCATGGCCGGGTCGATGGTGACCTGGCGGTGTGCGCCGATGTACCACTCGGGAAACAACTCCAGCTCGCGGCGCAGCAGCGCCTCGTCGTAAGGCGGTAGCACTTGGGGGGCTGACGAGAGTTGCCACTGGACCAGGGTATCCACCGCATTCAGGTACAAATTCAAAGGGGGCTGCGCCGGGTCTATGGTTTGCATCATGGTCCGGGTGCCCAGGTCCGTGAGCAGCATGAAGCCATTGCCTTCGTCCCACGCCAGGATCCTCGGGGCGCGCAAGCCCGCATGGTTAAGCAAGGCGGCAATGTCCACAAAGGGCTTGCAGTTCTCTTTTTCCGGGGGGGCATCCATGATCACCAGGCTTCCGCGGTTGCTTTGCACCCGGAAGTAACGGCGAAAACTGGCGTCGGCAGAGGCCAGCCCCAGGGTGTCGGGCACAAAGCCGAAACCCGCTTGTTGGCTATCAAACCAGGCTTGAAAACGCTGTTGTCGTTCCGTATCAGCCCATGGAATGGGTTGCAAGGACGAGGTGGGGGGAGTGGATGTGGCGGACGGCACAGGGTGAGAGCTTGGGGTCATGGATAATCCATTCTACAAAGCCATGCCGCCGCGCCCTGTGGGCAGTGTGCTGGTGCCTTTCTCCCATAACGTGGTTTCTGCCTTCCGCCCATGCGTTTTTCTATGTGCGCTCTGCCCGTCGGGGCGCCTGATTGCCGGCCGCCGTTGATCCGCCTTGTGGCTTTGGTGGCGTTGGCTTGTGTCCAGATGTCTGCACAAGCGCAACAGGAAGCCGATCAAAGCCCGTTAAAGCTGATCGCCACTCCCAAGTTGCAAGAGGGGCTCGAGGCGACCCAGCTGGAGTCTGCGCCGACCTTCTTGTTTGGTGACACTCTGACCGGCCGTACCGATCTTGAAACCATCGTGCAAGGGAACGCTGAAATGCGCAAACCCGGCACAGTGATCAAAGCAGACCGCCTCGAGTACTACGCCCCTGATGATCTGGCGCGTGCGACCGGCAATGTGCGGATCAATCGCAATGGCAATGTATTTGAAGGGCCTGCGCTGGAGCTCAAGGTCGAGGCCTTTGAAGGCACTTTTGAGTCGCCCCAATACCGCTTTCTCCAAAACGGCGCGCACGGGGATGCCTCGAAAGCGGTTTTCCTGGATGAAAGCCGTACTGTGGTGTACGGCGCAACCTACACCACCTGCCGCCGCAAACCCGGGCCTGATTGGGTCCCCGAATGGGTGCTCCGCGCAGCAGACATTGAGTTCGACAGTGGCGAGGACGTTGGCATTGCGCATGGCGCGTATCTGCATTTCATGGATGTGCCCATCCTGCCGGTTCCGGCTATCAGCTTTCCGCTGAGCGATGCCCGCAAATCCGGGGTCATGCCGCCCACCATTGGCTTAGGGGATGTGAACGGTACCGAAGTCAGTGTTCCCTACTACTGGAATATCGCGCCCAACCGGGATGCCACGGTCACCCCGACCGTGATGACCGCGCGTGGCGTGACCGTGGCGGGCGAGTTCCGCTACCTCGAGCCCACCTACTCCGGCGTTGTGCGGGGCAATTACATGCCCGCTGACAAACTGCGCAGCGCAGACCGCTGGGGCGCCACACTGAACCAAACGGGCACTCTCGGCGCGGACTTGGGAAATGCAGCGTACGCGCTCAATCTGAACCGGGTCAGCGATGACAACTACTGGAGCGATTTCGCCAGTATTGGTGCCCTGACCTCGCGAACATTGGCCAACGATGCGGTGACGACCTGGTCCCGCTCTGGCTATACGGTGACGGGTCGGGCGTTGCGGTGGCAGACCTTGCAGTCTTCCACATCGGTGATCACCCCTCCCTATGACCTGACCCAGCTCAATGTGCTGCGCAGCCAGCTCAATGATCGTGGCTTCGATTGGTCTGTGCAGGGCGATCTGTCGCAGTTTGAGTCGGATCGTGCACTCACGCTTCAGCCGAATGCCCAGCGGATGTACGGCTTGGCCCAGGTGAGCCGGCCTTTTATTGCGCCTGAGGGCTTTGTGACCCCCAAGCTTCAGCTGCACACATCGGTCTATCAGTTCGATTCTGCTATTTCTACCGGCAACCGGTCGGCCGACAGTACCGTGCCCACGTTCAGCCTTGATAGTGGCTTGGTGTTTGAGCGCGACACCGGGTGGAATGGGCGTGCAATGACCCAAACCTTGGAGCCGCGGCTGTTTTATGTCCGGACCCCTTACCGCAACCAGAGCTACCTCCCTAACTACGATACCGCTGCGAGCGACTTCAACTTTGCCAGCATCTTTACCGAAAATGCCTACGTCGGGCACGACAAGATTTCAGACAACAATCTGGCGACCTTCGGTCTGACGACCCGCTTTTTGGATGCGCAAACCGGTGAGCAATTGGCGCGTTTCGGCGTTGCGCAACGTTACCGTTTTGAAGACCAACGGGTGACCTTGAGCCCCGCGGCCGAACCCGCGTTGGCCGGTTGGAGCGACATTCTGCTCGGGGCCGGGGTCAACGTGTCGCGTCAATGGGGATTTGATTCGACGGTGCAATACAACCCCTTGACCTCGCAGTCGAGCCGTGCAACCGTCGGCGCCCGCTATACGCCTTCGCCCTATCGTGTGCTGAATGCGGCTTATCGGTTCCAGCGGAGTGTGAGCGAGCAAATTGACGTGAGTTGGCAGTGGCCCCTGAATGATCTCTGGGGCGATGCAGGCAGCGCAGCAGTTCCCGGCGGTGGCTTGGGTGAGGGCCGCTACTACGGAGTGGGGCGCTTGAACTACAGCTTGAATGAGAACCGTATGGTCGATACCCTGTTGGGTGTCGAGTACGATGCCGGCTGTTGGCTTGCCCGTGTCGTGATCGGGCGGGTGCAGACGAGCGCCAGTTCGTCGACTAGCAGCATCAAATTTGAACTGGAGTTTGTGGGATTTACCCGTGTCGGGGTAAGCCCGCTCCAGGCCTTGAAATCGAATATTTCGCGTTACCAGAACTTGCGGGAACCAGGCGGCTCCAAGAACAGCCGCTTTAGTAACTACGAATGAAAACCATGAATTTTTGTGTAAGGGCGTTGGCCCTGGCCTGCATGCTGACCGTGTCGGTACCTGCATCGATGGCGCAGACCAGTCAAGCCGCAGACTACATCGTGGCAGTCGTGAACTCTGAGCCGATCACCTTTCAAGAGATGAACCTTGAAGTCCGTCGTGTCGGGCAGCGACTGGCGCAGCAGGGGCGCCCTGTGCCCGGGGCTGACGAATTGCGTCGTTTGGTCTTGGACAGGCTGATCAATGACCGGGCCCAGCTGCAACTGGCGCGGGAGCAGGGTATCCGGATTGATTCGGTTGCCATCGACCGGGCCGAGCAAAACATCGCGAGCCAGAATGGCTTGGACGTGGATGCGCTTCGCCAAAAGGCCGCCAATGACGGGTTTTCGGTCACCAGCTTCCGTAACAATTTGCGGGATCAGCTGATTTTGAACCGGCTCCACGAACGGGAAGTGGAGTCGTCTATCCGTATTTCGGATGTGGATGTCGATCGGGCGATCCAAGAACAGCAAGCGACGAATACGGACCCGTTTGCCCAGGAAATCAACCTCGCCCAGATTTTGTTGGTGCTGCCCGAGAAGGCCAGCGGCGAAGAAGCAGCGGCCTTGCTATTGAAAGCCCAAAAACTGATGCAGCGTGCCCGCAACGGTGAAGACTTCAATGCTCTGGTCCAGGAATTTTCGGCGGCGGATCGCCGAAATGGTGGGCAAATCGGCTTGCGTCGTGGGGACCGTTTGCCCCCCGCTTTTGTGACCGCGACCCAGGGCCTGCAGCCGGGTCAGGTTTCTGACGTGGTGCGCACCGGCGCAGGCTTTCACATTTTGAAACTGATAGAACGCAAAGCGCCGGAACGCTTGGTGGTGACGATGGTGCAGACCCGTGCACGGCATATTTTGTTGCGCGCTAATGCTCAAATGACGCAAGCACAGGCGATCGCGAGATTGACCGATGCACGCAAACAGATTGTCAGTGGCCAAGCGGACTTCGCCAGCATGGCGCGCAAGATGTCGCAAGACACTTCTGCCGAGCAGGGTGGCGATTTGGGCTGGGCCTCCCCGGGGATGTTCGTGCCCGAGTTTGAGGAAGCCATGGGCCGTTTGCAAGAAGAGGGTGCGGTCAGCCCACCCGTGGTGTCGCGGTTTGGTGTGCACTTGATTCAACTGAATGATCGTCGCCGTGTGGAACTGAGTCCCCAACAGGTTCGCGAGTCGGTGCGTGCTCAATTGCGACAAAGCCGCTACGAAGAGGCGTACACCGCCTGGGCGCGTGATGTCCGCGCCCGGGCTTTTGTTGAGCTGCGCGAGGCACCGCTATGAAACATTTGGCGCGTAAACGCTTTGGGCAGCATTTTCTGTCGGATGCCGGCATCATTGACGCCATCGTGCAGGCGATTAATCCCCAACCCGGTCAACCCGTGGTGGAAATCGGGCCCGGCCTTGCCGCTTTGACCCAGCCTCTGGTGGAGCGTTTGGGGCACTTGACGGTGATCGAACTGGACCGCGACCTCGCCAAGCGGCTACGCAGTCACCCGCAACTCACGGTGATTGAGTCAGACGTCTTGAATGTGGATTTCAGTGCCATTGAGATCGCTCCGGCGGTCCTGGAGTCCGGTGCCAAGACCGGATCTGGCAAGCTCCGTGTGGTGGGTAACTTACCCTACAACATCTCGACACCGATTCTTTTTCACCTGTTGGATCACGTAGACCGCATCGAAGACCAGCACTTTATGCTGCAAAAAGAGGTGATCGACAGGATGGTGGCGGCACCCGATAGCTCCGATTTCAGTCGCTTGAGCGTGATGCTGCAGTGGCGCTACGCCATGGAAGATGTCTTGTTTGTTCCGCCCGAGTGCTTTGACCCGCCTCCGCGTGTCAATAGCGCGGTCGTGCGGATGGTGCCCTTGGAGCAGCCGCCGGTGCTCGATATCGCCTTGTTTTCAGAAATGGTGCAAGTCGCCTTCAGCCAGCGCCGCAAACTGCTGCGCCACACCTTGGGTGCATGGTTGGAGCAAAAAGGCTTTACCGGGCAGTTTGATGCCCAGCGCCGCGCGCAAGAGGTGCCTGTGGAGGAATACGTCGCATTGGTGCAGGCTATCAAAACTTGATCAGACCCTGTCTGAAGTCCCTGAACAGAAAACTCAGGGGCCAAAAAAAGGCCTGTCATCGACAGGCCTTTTTTATCGCTCTATGCGTGGTCTTTAAGCGGCTGCCAGCCAATAACCTGCATTGAAAGGGCTGCTCATGCGCAGCGCCAAAGGTGATACGTCCAATAACTTGTCAGTGGGCATTTTTTCACCACTCTCGGTTATGGGCTCTGCGATGGCCAATTCGGCCACTGCATCGCTGCTTGCCTCGTTCGCCCGTTCTGCTTGGCTGGTTTGTGCAGAACGGGCTACAGAAAAGAATAGAAGCATCGGAATGGAATTTTCCGGTCTCCCCAGTAATCTGCAGTGTCACGGAAGATGTCGAGCAATTGCTCGCGAGCTTCCTTGTCGAATTTCACGTTGGCCGGAATGTGCTCCAGCACAGCCACAAAACCGGGCTGTGGGCCTGATTTGTGGACGGGATCCGTCAGGTTGTCGTACAGCGCATCAAAGTTCTTGCTGACAGTCGTAGGCAACATGAATTGCTGTCCGATCATGTCCAAAACATCTTGTTTGGTTTGCGCGTCCGCCAAATTGGCGTACAAAAAGTGGTGGCCCAGACCCTGAGCGGCTTCTTGTAAGTCCGACACGCGAAAAGCGCGAATCGACTGAACGATATTCGTTCTAACAGTTCGAAGTGGCATATCCATCCCCGATTCTCTTTCTCAAAGTACAAAATTCGATTCAGGGCACGATCTTGCGAAAGCTCGCATAGTGATCGGCCGTGTAGTAACAAGCTTGTGGCGCTGTGATCTGGCGCCCACCACACACAATTCTTCGAGCACCACGGTTGGAGGCGCCAGGGGTTTTGACGGTGTATTCACGGTAGAAGCCGCGTGTTTGCAGGGGGAGTAATCGCTCCCGGTTACCGAAAACACTGCCGTCTTTGTCGTAGGGAAATGGGCCCCCTTGCAGTACCAGTTGGTAGGTCGTGCGCGCTTGGGGCGGCAGGCTGTTGAGTGAGACGACGCTGTCTGTTGCGAAGCCCGGTGTCTCTTTGGCAATTACATGCCCAGAGGTCAGCGCTACCGATAAAAACAAGCCAGTGAGTACTAACTTGATGACTCCCTTGTGCACCCAGAATCCTTTGCGACTACTGCGGGTTAACCCGAAAAACTAAGCCACTAGTGTCGCGGAAACAGCACAAAAAAGCAAGGGCTTGCTCAATAAATAAGCAAGCCCTTACACAAGATTTACAGATTTTGAGGGGTTAGCCCCCTCCGTTTTCAGCGCGTTGCGTTGGCGTCAGCCACTGTCAACGCTGTCATATTCACAATGCGCCGGACCGTGGTGCTGGCAGTCAACACGTGCACCGGTTTGGCAGCGCCTAACAACACTGGCCCGATAGCAATGTTGCCGCCCGCCGCTGTTTTGAGCAGGTTGTAGGCAATATTGGCAGCATCGATGTTGGGCAGAACTAAGAGGTTTGCATCGCCATGCAAGGTGCTGTTGGGCATCAGGGCTTTGCGGGCAGCGCTGTCCAGCGCGACATCGCCGTGCATTTCCCCGTCGACTTCCAGCCACGGCGCTTGTTCACGCAATAACTCCAAGGCGCGACGCATCTTGATAGCGCTGGGTTCGTTGCTGCTGCCGAAGTTGGAGTGGCTCAGCAACGCTGCCTTTGGCTTGAAGCCGAAACGCATCATTTCTTCCGCAGCCATGACCGTGATTTCGCAAAGCTCTTCTGCGCTTGGGTCGTAATTCACATGCGTGTCGACCAAAAACACTTGGCGGTTAGGCAGCATCAGGCCGTTCATGCACGCATAAATCTGGACATCTTGGGGGGTGCTGGGGCTGCCGCCCTGGCGTTTACCGATCACCTGGTCGATGTACTGCAAGTGGGTTGCGGTGGTGCCCCAGGTACCGCAGATCAAGCCATCGACATCACCCTTGTGGAGCAACATCGAGCCGATCAGGGTCAAGCGGCGGCGCATTTCGATCTTGGCCATCTGCACCGTCACGCCCTTGCGTTCGGTCATCTGGTGGTAGGTCTGCCAGAAGTCCCGGTAGCGGTGGTCCTGCTCGACGTTGACTACGTTGTAATCCACGTTCTCTTTCAAGCGGAGCCCGAATTTTTCAATCCGCTCAGCAATCACTGCAGGGCGACCAATCAGGGTCGGGAGCGCCAAACGCTCGTCCACCACAATTTGCGCAGCGCGCAGCACACGCTCGTCTTCGCCTTCCGCGTAGGCCACGCGCTTCTTCAGTGCCTTTTTGGCGGCATTGAATATCGGCTTCATCGTGGTGCCGGATGCGTAGACAAAGCTTTGCAGCTTGTCGCGGTAGGCATCCATGTCTTGGATTGGGCGCAAAGCTACGCCGCTGTCTGCCGCAGCTTGGGCAACTGCGGGAGCAATCTTCATCATCAATCGCGGGTCAAACGGCTTGGGAATCAGATACTCAGGTCCGAACGCCAGTTGCTCGCCCACATAGGCGGCAGCCACCACTTCGCTTTGCTCCGCTTGGGCAAGCTCTGCAATGGCGTGTACCGCAGCGATTTCCATTTCCAGGGTGATAGTGGAAGCACCTGCATCCAGCGCTCCTCGGAAGATGTAGGGGAAACACAGGACGTTGTTGACCTGGTTGGGGTAGTCGGTACGTCCGGTGGCCATGATGGCGTCGTCACGTACCGCTTTGACTTCTTCAGGCAGGATTTCCGGGGTGGGGTTGGCCAGAGCGAAAATCAAAGGGCGCGCCGCCATCAATTTCACCATGTCCGCCTTTAGCACGCCGCCCGCGGACAAGCCTAAGAAAATATCGGCACCGGCAATGACTTCACGCAAAGTGCGTGCGTCGGTTTTTTGGGCGAACTGGATCTTGTCTTCGTCCATCAGTTCGGTGCGACCTTCATAGACCACGCCTGCCAGGTCAGTCACGAAAATGTTTTCGCGTGGAATGCCCAGCTTCACCAACAAGCCCAAGCAGGCCAATGCAGCGGCACCCGCGCCGGACGTCACCAGTTTGACCGATTTGGGGTCTTTACCTGCAACTTTCAGGCCGTTCAAAATGGCGGCGCCCACGCAAATGGCCGTGCCATGCTGGTCATCGTGGAACACCGGGATCTTCATCCGCTCGCGCAGCTTGCGCTCCACGTAGAAGCAGTCAGGCGCCTTGATGTCTTCAAGGTTGATGCCACCAAAGGTGGGCTCCAGCGAGGCGATGATGTCAACCAGCTTGTCGAGGTCGTTCTTTTCATCGATTTCGATGTCGAACACATCGATGCCGGCGAACTTCTTGAACAAGACGCCTTTGCCTTCCATGACCGGCTTGGAGGCCAAGGGGCCGATGTCACCCAGGCCCAGCACTGCGGTTCCGTTGGTGATCACTGCAACCAGGTTACCCCGGCTGGTGTATTTGAAAGCGTTGTTGGGGTCTTTAACGATTTCTTCGCAGGGAGCCGCCACGCCTGGCGAATACGCCAGCGCCAGATCGTGTTGGTTGATCAGCTGTTTGGTCGGCGCAATTGCCACTTTGCCCGGGGTCGGGAACTCGTGGTACTCCAGCGCTGCTTGACGCAACTGGGCTTTTTTCTCAGCGGAATTTGAAACAGGGGGACGTGGCGTAAGCGGCTGGATCAGATCTGTCATTCGGCTTCCTCTGCGGCTGGGGCTCTAGCAAAGGCGCGTGACCCGCAGCACGTTAATGGGCTTTGCATTGTAGACCTCGCTTACTAAAGGCTTACCTGTAAGGAGGTCAACTTTATGCGAATGGGGTATGGGTTTATGTCCAATTACTGCGTGGTGAGTTTGGACATTTCCATGCGGCGCGCGGTGCTCTTTCCGGCAAGCACAAAGCCGCGTTGTACGCCTGCTTTGTCTACAAAGCGCCAAGCACCCTCTCCACCTTCGGCCTCCCATTCACCCGCTACTGCTGGGTGGGCGGCGGCAACCACCAAGGGTAAAGCGGGTGTTTTGACACTGACAGGCATCAGCGGAAATACCACCTCAGTGGGTGTACCCGCCAGCGTAGCCGCCAAGGCGCGCGCGGCTGTCATCACCGGCATCACATAGGGCAGGGTGCGCTGTCCTGCGCTCTCGTACTGCACACAATCCCCCAAGGCATATACGCCCGGTGCCGAAGTCTCCAGCAGCGCGTTGACCACAACACCCCGTTCACACACCAAGCCCGCGGACCGGGCAATCTCGGTGTCGGCCCGGAGCCCGATGGCGCTGAGCACGCTATCGGCCACGAGGCTGCGACCGTCTGACAAAGTGACAGACAAGCGCTTGTCTTCCCCATGCTCTACCTTGGCCACAGAGGTGCCAAAGTGCCACTCTATGCCCAGGCCTGCAAGAGCGCTTTCCAACTGCTGGCTGGCGGCATCGGGCAGCAAGGCCGCCAAAGGGCGTGGTGCCAGATCGCTCACATGGACGTGCACACCCGCTTGGGCCAGGTCGTTGGCAAATTCGCATCCGATTAAGCCGGCGCCCATGACCACCACGGTCTTGCTCTTGCCACTGTCCGGAAGGCTCGCGTCCACCCCCAGCGCGTGATGAAAAGCGGCAAAGTCGTCCAAGGTGTTGATGGATTGCACCGCGTCAGCCGCATCGCCAGCCAAAGGCACGCGAATCGGGTGAGCACCGGTGGCCAGAACCAGTTGACTGAAGGCCAAGGTTTGGACACCTGCTGAACTTTGCAGAGTGACCGTGCGGGCCGCTGTGTCAAAGCTGAGCACCTGCGTGTGGGCCATCAATGTGATGGCGAGTGTCTCGACCATTTTTGCGGCTGGCGTGGTGACCAACTGGGCTGGCGTACGCTTCTGTGCATAGGCGTTGGAAAGCGTCGGCTTGGCATAGAAGTCGCCGCTGTCGGTCGTGATCATCACGACAGGGGTGGCGGTATCCAGCTTGCGGAACTCGCGCACCGTGGACCAACCGGCTACGCCAGCACCGACAACGATAAGGGGTGCTTGGCTCATGCGGGTGCTCCTTCTGCAGCGCGCAATGCCCTGCGCTGGTTGATGCGCTCCCAGCCTTTTTCATGAAAAAAGAAGGCAACGGCTTGCACGGTTGGCTCCAGCAAGCTGAGCGTCAAAGACATCAGCACGTCTCCAGTGACTGCGTAGGCGACCATGGCGGCTACGCTGATGTGCACCACGTAATAACTGGCGGTCTTTTTCAGCGTGGATAAGTTTTGTCGGACAAAGCGGGTCATGCGAGTGGTTCCTTGAAAAGCTTCACCGGGAGGGCTGTGGTTGATGGTGTCCATGCTCCGGAGACTGGAGTGAATGGTATCGGAAGCGGATTCCTGCATCCAATCGATATTTACTAACTAATTCATAAAAACTATGATGGGGTCGACACCTCTGTCATTGCGACGATGCGCCGGGAACGCAGTATCAGCGGGGAACCGTGATGCTGCTCAGCGCTTCGCGCAGGGTGTCCAGTTGAACCGGTTTACTCAAGAAGAAATCCATGCCCGCCGCACTGCAAGCGGCCCGGTCTTCTGCGTAGGCATTGGCAGTCATCGCAATCACAAAAGGTTGAATGTCCAGCGGCATGGTGCGCAACGCCCTGGTCGCGCTCAAGCCATCCAGCTCGGGCATTTGCATGTCCATCAACACCACATCGAAGGGCTGCTCGCTCAACTTCTGCAAAGCGACCAATCCGTTTTCTGCTTCCCCTACGGGTGGACAGCCGAGTTGCCGCAATTGGCTGCGCGCGAGAAGCCGGTTGATCGGTTGATCGTCTACCAACAAAATACGCAGGCCACTCAAGTCTGTAGTGGGCGCCTCAGGGATTGATGCGGGCAGCGCGGGCGGCGTGATCCAAGTGTCGGAGGCTTCCAGTCCCAACGAAGCTGCCGACAAAGTAAAGCTGAACTCCGAACCTTCGTCAGGACGGCTCTCTACCTTCAGATCGGCGCCCATCTGCGTGATGATGGCTTTGCAAATCACCAAGCCCAGGCCGGTTCCGCCGAATTTTCGGGCAATCGAACTGTCTCCTTGTTTAAAGGGGGAGAACAGCTGTTGCATGACCTCTTCGGTCATGCCGATGCCCGTGTCTTTGACGGAGCAGTGCAGCCCTTCCGGCGTGCACCGCAGGCTGATGGTGATGCTCCCCTGGTGGGTGAACTTGAGTGCGTTGCCCACCAGATTCATCCACACCTGGCGCAAGCGGCTGGGGTCTCCCGTGGCGGCGTAGGGCACATGGCTATCGATCTCAAGTGACAGTGCCACTTGCTTGGCGTTGGCTTGCGGGCGGAACATGTCCAAGGTCTCGGTGACCAAACTCCGGGGATTGAACCCGATGCGCTCCAGCTCCATCTGGTTGGCCTCAATCTTGGAAAAGTCCAAGATGTCGTTGATCAGGTTCAGCAGCGCATTGCCTGCCAGCAAGATGTTGTCCACAAAATGCGATTGCTCCGCGCTCAGTGGTGTGCTCTTGAGCAACTCCGTGAGCCCCAGCGCCCCATTCAGCGGCGTGCGAATCTCGTGACTCATCATGGCCAGAAAGCGGCTCTTGGCAACATTGGCCGCTTCTGCTTGCGCCAAGGCGGCTTGTAGGGCCGCCGTCCGTTCGTTTACCCGTTGCTCCAAGGCCTGGTTGACCTCAAACAGCGCCAAGCTTTTTTCTTCCAGCAGTTGCTCGGCCTGTTTGCGGGCCGATTTCTCGCGCTCCACCCGGTTAAGCAAACGGCGCAGCGTTTCTGCGTGGGCGTCGGAAGCGGGTGGGTTCACCGGGTCAGACATGCGCTTAAGATTTGTGACGCAATTCAAACCGGATGGAGCCATCCGGCAAGTTCACCCTCGTCAGCCCGAGAGGGTCGCCGAAATGCGCAATCGCGCCAGTGATAAGGCCCTCCGCCAAATCGCCGAAGTGCCGCGGAGATGCGTACACCATATCAAGCCCGTCGTCCCGGCGCACACAGTCAAAGCTGGGGAGCTGCGCATCGGGGTAGAGCTTGCGCACTTCGGTGTGGATGACGGATTCGATGCCAAACAAAAAATCCACGGCCGACGGAATGCCATCGAAAAAGCGGGGGTACAGCGCATGAAACCGGCCGAACAGGTGGGTACCGAACCCATGGATCAGCGCTGGCACCGGCAAGCCCGAGCGGGCGGACAAAGCCGTCACCATGCCGACGAGTTCCTGGTGGTCATAGGTGCCCACCGAGGTGTAAGCCCCTCCACTGGGCGGTGCGCTGTCGTCAATGATGTCGTCCACCATGTCCGCGGAAAAGGTGCTTTCCACCATTTCCAGAAATTCGGTAAAGACCATGCCTTTCATGCGCTATCTCCTTGAAGGTACTGGGGTTATACCTGAGCAGGGGGGCGCTGTCTCGCCCATTTTGCCGACCGGGGCGAACGCCCGGTGCCATACGGAGGTGAGCGCGCGGGGGTATGCTCGCGCCCCTATGAAAACTTCCTTCTTCGGCACCGCCCTGGTGCTCGGCTTGCTGTCAGCCATCGGCCCTTTCGCCATCGACATGTACCTTCCCGCCCTTCCCTCCATCGGCCAAAGCCTCGGTGCCTCCATGGGAGCCGTGCAGGCCAGCTTGATGGCTTTCTTCATCTCGCTGGGTGTGGGCCAGATTATTTATGGTCCGGTCTCTGACATGCTGGGTCGCAAGAAGCCGCTCTACTTCGGTCTGGTGCTGTTTGCCTTGGGCAGCGTGGGCTGCGCACTGGCACCGGACATTGAAACCCTGGTGGTGTTGCGCTTCATCCAGGGGCTGGGCGCCTGCGCGGGTATGGTGATCCCGCGCGCTGTGGTGCGCGACTTGCACACAGGTCACGACGCCGCGCGGCTGATGTCGCTGCTGATGTTAGTGTTCAGCGTGTCCCCCATCCTGGCCCCTTTGGCTGGCAGTGTCTTGATCGAGGCATCCGGCTGGCGCGCGGTGTTTTGGGCGGTGACAGTGGCCGCTATCTTGGGCTTGGTGTTGTTGGCCACCAGCCTGCCGGAAACCCGGCCCGCGAAGGACCGTGTCAATAGCAGCGTCGGCAGTGCAGTGGCCGCCTATGGTGTGTTGCTGCGCGACCGGCATTTTCTGGGGCTGGTGTTCATCGGTGCTTTTGGCATCTCCAGCTTTTTTGCCTACCTTGCTAATTCGTCGTTCGTGCTGATCGACCACTACGGTCTCACGCCCCGGCAGTACAGCATCGCGTTCGCGGCCAACGCGGCGTCCTTCATCGGCATTTCGCAGTTCACCGGCAAACTGAGCGCGCGCTTCGGGTTGGTCAAACTGGTGAAGTTCGCGGTGGTGGGCTACGCGCTCATGATGAGCCTGCTGCTGGCGGTGAACCTCAGCGGCATCGAGCGGCTCGATGTCATGCTGGGCATGCTGTTTGTGGGCTATGGCTTTTTGGGCCTCGTGGTGCCCACGACGGCCGTGTTGGCTTTGGATGAGCACGGCGAAATTGCCGGCACCGCCTCTGCCTTGATGGGCACCTTGCAGTTTGTGACCGGTGCCGTGGTCATGGGCATTACCGGCGCGCTGGCCGATGGCACCGCCCGGCCGATGGTGGCTGGCATTGCCGGATCCGCTATCGTGGCGTTGTTGTTGACCCGTATCACGCTGCGCAAAACTGCCGCAGCGGCGGACTAACCCCTCCATCTTCAGATACCCGTTTTCGCAGGAGTGACCCCATGACCGATATCGTTGTGCAACAGCCCGCGGGCGCAGCCAAACAACTTTTTTTACTGCACCATGGCGTGGGTGCCACGCCCCAAGGTTTGTTGCCTTTGGGGCGGCGTTTGGCGGCCGAATTTCCGGAGGCTTTGGTGGTGAGTGTGCAGGGGCCAGAAGCCTCTGACTTGGGTCAGGGCTACCAATGGTTTTCGGTCATCGGCATCACCGAAGAAACCCGCCCCGAGCGCGTGGCCGCCGCCATGCCCGCGTTTGTGAAAGCCGTGCAAGACTGGCAAGCCCGCGCTGGCGTCAGCCCTGAGGCCACGGCGTTGGTGGGCTTTTCCCAGGGCGCCATCATGTGCCTAGAGTCCACCCAGCAAAACGAGTTTTTGGCCGGCCGCGTGGTCGGCTTGTCAGGCCGCTTTGCCCAGCTGCCACTGGCGCCCCACGCCCACACCACCCTGCACATGGTGCACGGCAAGGCGGACACGGTGATGCACTATGGCTACACCGTGACGGCTGCGGAACACTTGGTAAGCCTAGGTGCGGATGTGACGGCGGATGTCATTCCCTTCCTCGCCCACGAGGTGAACGATGCGGTGGTGGATACCGTGATCGAGCGCCTGTTCGGCCACCTGCCCAAGCGCCATTGGGCGGCTGCCCAGCAGGCCGCCGAACAGGACGACTCCGCCGAAGACTGATCAGCCCCGTATCCGCGCTTAACGCATCAAGGCTTCGATGGCATCCGCGTCCACCGGCACGCCGCGGCTGATGAGCTCGCAGCCGGTGTCGGTGACGATGGCATCGTCTTCAATGCGGATGCCGATGTGGTGGAACTGCTCCGGCACCCCCGGTGCCGGACGCACATAAATACCGGGCTCGATGGTCAGCACCATGCCGCTGCGCAGAAGGCGTGCGGGCCGGTTCACGATCTCGTTGCCGGTGAGTGCGTCTTTGCGCACATGCTTGGTGCCCAGCTCGGAAGGCTCGGTGTACGAGCCGCAGTCATGCACATCCATGCCCAGCCAGTGACCGGTGCGGTGCATGTAGAACTGGAAGTAGGCGCGCTTCTCGATCACATCGTCCAGGCTACCCACGGTGTTCTTGTTCAAGAGCCCCAGGTCCAGCATGCCTTGCGCCAGCACGCGCACGGTGGCGTCATGCGGGTCGGTAAAGCGCGCACCGGCCTTGGTGGCCTCTACAGCGGCCACTTGCGAGGCCAGCACCAGGTCATACAGCGCGCGTTGCGGGCCGGTGAAGGTGCCGTTGGCGGGGAAGGTGCGTGTGATGTCGCTGGCGTAGCCGTCCAGTTCGCAACCTGCGTCAATCAGTACCAGCTCACCATGGCGCACCGGGGCGGCGTCAGCACGGTAGTGCAGCACACAGGCGTTGGCACCGGCCGCCACGATGGAGCTGTAAGCCGGGTACTGCGAGCCCTGCAGGCGGAACTCATGCAGCAGCTCAGCGTCCAGGTGGTATTCGCGCACGTCTTTGCCTTCGCGCAGCATGCGGGCCGACAGATGCATGGCGCGGATGTGGGCTTGCGCGCTGATCTGCGCAGCGCGGCGCATCACGTCCTGCTCGTAGGCGTCTTTGATCAGGCGCATCTCGTCCAGCGGGCCGCAGAGGTCGCGCACCTGCTCGGGCACCAGGGTGCCGAAGCGCACGCGGGCGCGCAGGCTGCTGAGCCAGCCGTCGATGCGGGTCTCCAGACCTTTGTGGGTGGCAAAGGGGTACCAGACGGCATCGGCGCCATCCAGCAGTGCGGGCAGGCGCTGGTCCAGCTCGTCTACCGAATAGGCGGCGTCCACGCCAAGGGCGCCCGGCGCTGCATCTGGCCCGAGGCGAAAGCCGTCCCAGATTTCGCGCTCGAGGTCTTTGGGTTGGCAAAACAGGGTGGTGGTGCCATCACCCTGGATGACGAGCCAAGCCCGCGGCTCGGCAAAGCCGCTCAGGTAATGGAAGTAGCTGTCATGGCGGAACAAAAAGTCCGCATCCCGGTTGCGCTGCTGCTCCGGGGCCGTGGGCAGCACCGCCACGCCATGCGGGCCGATGTGGGCTGCCACGCGCGCGCGGCGGCCTGCGTAGTCTGCGGTGAGTGCGGAGGTGGAGGGCTGGGTCATGGTGTCTGTGCGTTGAGTTCTGCCAGGCGCTCGGGGGTGCCGACGTCGGTCCAGCGGCCAGTGTAAATCTCGGCGCTGACCCGTGCACCCTGCATGGCTTTGCGCAGGAGTGGGGCCAGTGGCGCTTTGATGCCGTGCGGGTTGCCGGCGGGAATGTCGCACCAGGGCTGGGCAAACAGGTCGCGGTGAAACAGGGCAAAGGTGCTGTAGGTGTAGCGGGGCGCGGTGCTGCCCGGGGTGGGGTCTACACAGCGGCCTATGCCGTCGGCTCCCACATCTTCCAGCCCGAAGTCCCCCTTCGTGTTGTGCGCCGGGTTGGGCACCAGCCACAGGTGGGCCAGCATGCCGCTGCGCGCAAAGCGCTCCAAGGCTGATGGGGTGAACACCATGTCAGGCGCAAACACGTCGCCGGCCATGGACCAGAACACCGCGCCCAGTTGCGGCATGGCACGGGCAATGCCGCCAGCCGTCTCCAGCGCGCCGCCAAAATCGCGGCCTTCATGGGAGTAGTGCAGGCGGATGCCGACAGTGGATTGCTCTGAATTTGATAGCTGCTCGCGCATATTCCATGAGGGCTGGATGCTTAAAACATCATGAAATGTGGCCTCAATCTGTTCACCCAGCCAGGCGGTGTTCACCACCGCGGACGCAAAGCCTCCCCCGGCCAGGGCCTCCAGGTGGTACTGCATAAGCGGCTTGCCGTGCACTTGCAGCAGGGGTTTGGGCGTGGTGTCGGTGAGCGGGCGCATGCGCTCGCCGCGCCCGGCGGCCAGCACGATGGCGGGGCTGGAAATTGCCGGCTTGACCGGCTGAAAAGGGAGTGCGTCAGGCATGGGCAGCGAGCATAGCCCAAGCATGGGGGCGGGCGTCAGGTTTGCTGGCTGGGCGTCCGTGTGAGGTGCAACGCTTGCTCCAGCGGCATGGGCTTGCCCAAGGCATAGCCTTGCGCCAGGCCAACGCCGAGTTGGCGCAGGGTGTCTATTTCCGCGTCGGTTTCCACGCCTTCGGCAACTAAGCGCCCATGGGTGGATTCGGCAAAGCGCACCAAAGCGGCGGCAAGGGCTTGGCGGCTGAGGTCGCGGTCGATGCCCCGCGTCATGCTTACGTCGAGCTTGATGATGTCGGGTGCCAGGTGCAGGATGTGCTTGAAGCTGGCGTAACCGGCCCCTGCATCGTCTACCGCCACCCGCAGGCCCGCGTCCCGCAACGAGCGGGTGATGTGGGCAATGCGGGAGTACATCGTGGCATCCACCACTTCATGTTCCGTGATCTCCAGCACCAGCCGGTCCAGCGGAAGGCCTGCCAGCAATTGCGAGAGTTCGGGGCTCACCACCGTGCGTGGGGACGCGTTGATAGCGAGGTAGATGCCTTCGGGCAGATGATGGAGTGCCTGCACGGCGCACTCGATGGCGTGAATCTCCATCACAGTGCCCAGGTCGGCTTGGGTGGCCTCCATGAACCACTGTTCTGGCGATTGCGCAGGTCCGCACTGGAAGCGGGTCAGCGCTTCAAAGCCCACCAATCGCTGCTGCGTCAGGTCCCAGATGGGTTGGTAGACGCTGCGCATATGGTCCGGCTCCATGGCCAGTGCGATACGGCTTTCGATGTCGGTTTGCGCACGTTGCTCTAGCAGGCGGGCCTCGATGTGGCCTGCCAACATGTCGGACACCACTTGCAGCATGGCGATGTCACGCCCGTTCAGGCTGTGGTCCGCCCGCGCACTGAAGCAACACAAAGTCCCGAAGACCCGGCCATTGCTGAGCCGGATGGGCGCGCTCAGGTGTGCACCCACGGGCAACGCCCGGGTCACTGGCAGGGTCAGTGCTTCCGGATGGAGGCAAGCGTCTGTAAGCAGGCCGGGCAGGCGCCCGTCGACCACGCGTTGGCAGAAGCTGTCTTCCAGCGCGTCAGACTGACCCACGCAAATGACCGCATCCCGGTTGTCCGCATCGACATAGCGAAAGTAACGGCGGTCGTTGACAAACTCGGAGATGAAGCCCACCTCCATATTCAGGTGGGTGCGGATGGCGTGCAGGCTCCGCGACAGCGTTTCCGTGAAATCCTCGTGTGGCGAGGCAGATTGCTTGCGCGCCAGCCGCAGCAAAGCGCTTTCCAGTGTGCTGGTCATGGTGTCAACCCCCATAGAAAACCGGTTCTGTGACCGCTTTGCGAATGGTGCCACGCCAGTCGGATGGTGTCCATGTGGAGCCGTCGGGCGATCGGTCTTTCTTGACGCAAGTTAAGCGACTGTCTTGGCGTAGTTTTTGCCTGCATGGCGTGTGCGCAGGGGTGTTCAGGGTCGTGTCATGCAGCCCCGCTAGACTGCCTGCACGCCTGTGGTCCGCTTTGAGCAAAGGAAATCGTTATGCAGCACGTTGTTTTCAACCAGAAAGGTGGCGTCGGCAAGTCCACCATCACCTGCAACCTGGCGGCCATCAGCGCCTCGCAGGGGCTGCGAACCCTGGTGATTGACTTGGACTCGCAGGGCAACTCCAGCCGCTATTTGCTGGGGGCCGATATGACGGACGAGCTGCCGAATGTGGCGGAGTTTTTTGAGCAGAGCCTCAAATTCACTGTGCGCGACAAGCCCGCCAGTGACTACATCAGCGAGACTCAGTGGCCCAACCTGGATGTGCTGCCCTCGAGCCCGCTGCTTGACGAGCTGCACAGCAAGCTGGAGAGCCGCCACAAGATCTACAAGTTGCGCGATGCGCTGGAGCTCTTGGCCGCCGACTACGACCAGATTTACATCGACACCCCGCCGGCACTCAACTTCTACACCCGTAGCGCGCTGATTGCAGCGCAGGGATGCCTGATCCCGTTTGACTGCGATGACTTTTCCCGCCGTGCGCTTTACACCCTCCTGGAAAACGTGCAGGAAATCAAGGCCGACCACAACAAGACCCTGGAGGTGGAAGGTATTGTGGTCAACCAGTTCCAGCCGCGCGCCAACCTGCCGCAGCGCATGGTGCAGGAGCTGATCGATGAAGGCCTGCCGGTCTTGCAGCCCTACCTCGGTGCTTCGGTGAAGATCCGCGAGTCGCACGAGCAATCCAAACCCATGATCTACCTGGAACCCGGCCACAAGCTGACCCAGGAGTTTGTAGCGCTGCATGACGCTCTGCTGCCCAAGAAGAAAAACAGTAAAAAAAGCCGCTAGCCGGCACAAATAGTTCCGGATTAGCTCCTTATTTCATAGCGTTTACAAAGCGGGTCACCAGCCGGCGCCCGGGCTGCCCATAATGCGCGGTCCAATTGTGAATCGCCATGCAAACCATTTCCCGGGGCTCTTGGCCCCTGCGCCTCTTGAAAATCAGTCTGGTGTTGGCCGGCTTGGGCCTCGTCGCCCTGCTGGCGCTCACCGCGTTTTTCTCGACCCAGCTGCCCGACACCTCCTCCCTCTCCAACTACCAGCCCAAGCAGCCCCTGCGCGTGCTGACCGCGGATGGGGTGGAAGTGGCAGGTTTCGGCACCGAGCGCCGGGTCTACAAGCCGATCGACCAGATTCCTCAGTTGATGAAAGACAGTCTGCTGGCGGTGGAAGACGCGCGGTTTTATGAACACGGCGGGCTGGACCCGATTGGCGTGGCCCGGGCTATCGTGGCTAACCTCACTGGCGGGCGCACCCAAGGGGCATCCACCATCACGCAGCAGGTGGCGCGCACTTTCTTTTTGAGCCGCTCCCGCACTCTAGAGCGCAAGATCAAAGAAGCACTGCTGGCGTTCAAAATCGAGTCCCAGCTCAGCAAAGACCAGATTCTGGAGCTCTACATGAACCAGATCTATCTGGGTTCGCGGGCCTATGGTTTTGAAGCGGCGGCCCAGGCGTATTTCGGCAAGCCTCTCACTGCGCTGAGTGCCGCTGAGTCCGCGATGCTGGCCGGGCTGCCCCAGAATCCGCACTTTGCCAACCCGATTCAAAACTTTGAGCGCGCCCGGGCCCGCCAGCTGTTGGTCTTGGGCCGCATGCGGGCGCAAGACGTGATCACCGACGCCCAGTTCCAAGCAGCCAAGGCAGAGAAGCTGGTGGTGCGCAAGCGCAACGAAGTCGATGTGCACGCCGAACACGTGGCCGAAATGGTGCGCCAGCAGGTTTATGCCCAGTTCGGCGAAATGAGCTACACCACCGGCCTGAATGTCACCACTACCCTGCGCGCCGCTGAGCAGCAGGCCGCTTACAAGGCACTGCGCCGTACGCTGGTGGAGCACTCCTTGCGCCAGGTCTGGCGTGGCCCAGAAGGGCAGGAAACGCTTGCCACCGACCTGAAAGACGACGACCCTGCGGTGGCCCAGGCACTCGCCGATTACGACGATGACGAAGACCTGCGTATTGCCATCGTGACCCGCGCCAGCACCAAATCGGTGACCGTGGTGTTGGGTACTGGCGAGGTCGTGACCATTGAGGGCACTGGCTTGCGACCCGCCCAGTCAGGCCTGGCCGAATCTGCTGCCGCCAAGTTACGGGTGCGGCGCGGTGCGGTGGTGCGGGTGGTGCAGCAGGCCAAGGCCTGGAGCTTTGTGCAGTGGCCGGAGGCTGAAGGCGCGCTGGTCGCCATGGACCCCCTGAATGGCGAGATCCGCGCCCTGGTGGGTGGGTTCGACTTTCACCGCAACCAGTTCAACCACGTAACCCAAGGCTGGCGCCAGCCCGGCTCCAGCTACAAGCCGTTCATTTACTCTGGCGCGATGGAGAGCGGCATGCAGCCTGAATCGCTGGTGAACGATGCGCCCATGGAAAACGTAGGCGACTGGGCCCCCGAGAACGACGACGGCAGCACCGATGGCCCCATCACTCTGCGCCGCGCCTTGGCGCGCTCCAAAAACCTGGTGTCCATCCGCCTGATGCAGTTGCTCTCGCCGCAAGGCGCGCGGGAGTGGGTTAGCCGTTTTGGGTTTGACCCGGAACGCCAACCGGACAACCTCACCCAGGCTCTCGGCTCGGGCTCCACCAACCCCCTGCAAATGGCGGGTGCTTATTCGGTGTTGGCCAACGGTGGCTACCGGGTGAATCCGGTACTTATCCAGAAGATTGCCCGCGCCAGTGGCGAGGTAGTGTTCGAAGCCAAGCCTCAGGTGTTGGACGAGACACTGCGTACCGTGCCGGCCCGCAACACCTTCATGGTGTCAAGTCTGTTGCAGGAAGTGACGCGAAGCGGCACGGCAGCTAAAGCACAGGCCGCGCTCAAGCGCCCCGATCTGTACGGCAAAACCGGCACCACCAATGACGTGGTGGATGCCTGGTTTGCCGGCTACCAGCCCGGTGTGGTGGCGGTCGTGTGGGTGGGCTACGACACGCCCCGCAGCTTGGGCACCCGGGCCTCCGGGTCCGCGCTGGCCCTTCCCGCCTGGATTGATTACATGGCGGTGGCTCTTAACGGCGTGCCGGTGCAAGAGGTGCAGCCCCCTGAGGGTGTAGTGCGCGCCGGCGATGATTGGCGCTATTCCGAATGGGCCGAAGGCGGTTTCATCGACAGCCTCGGGGTAGACGGGCAAGCGATTTCACCGGCCCTTGCTGTGCGACCCGTTACACCGCTAGTGAGCCCGGATAGTCAGTAACTGTGACTTTTTCCACAATTTCAGGGCTTGGTTAGTCCATATGGACTAGTCCTTGTGGAGGCCGGCTTTTCTAAAATCGAAGTTGTTACTAGACATTACATACATGTGGGGATTTATGAAAAAATTTGCGATGGCAGCCATCTTGGCCACCAGCTCGTTCCTGTCGGCACACGCTGCTTCGATCACCGGTTTGGTGAACACCGGTAGCTTCGCTAGTGGTGCACACGACACCAACTACTCGCTCAATGGCACCGGCTTTGGCTACGTGACCAAAGACAACGTTTGGCCGATTGGCCCCTGGATTGCCAACACTGCCACTTCCAAGTGGATTACGCCTTCCGCGAACCAAGCAGCGAGCTTTGATCCCTATGCCAACGGTACTTACACTTGGTCTTTGAGCTTTAACCTGACCGGTTTTGATGCGGCTACCGCGAGCTTCAGTGGCAAATTTGCGGCTGACAATTCCGCAGTGGTCAAGCTCAATGGCGTGGCCATCGGTTCCGCCAACAGCTTCACTAGCTTCTCCAACTTCAGCGCCGCCTCTGGTTTCAACAGCGGTCTCAACACCTTGGACTTCGTGGTCACCAACGTTGCCCAAAACGGTGGCAACCCCACAGGCCTGCGCGTGGAGTTCACCGCATCCAATGTCACTCCCGTGCCAGAGCCAGAAACCTACGCCATGTTGTTGGCTGGTTTGGGCTTGATGGGTGTGATCAGCCGTCGCCGTGCAAAGCGGAACGCTGCATAAGCACTGATTCGGTCGTGACCATGAAATGGGGAGCTCAGGCTCCCCATTTTTTTTTGCCTCATTCAGCGTGTGCCCACTGCCACTTTTCCGAACACGGCTTGTGCTTCGCGTGGCAGGCAGCGCCAATAGACGGGGTTGCCCTCCACCTGGCCGCCCAGCGCGGCCGCGGCATGCCAACCCCAACGCGGGTTGTACAAAAAAGCGCGCGCCAAGGCGATCAGATCCGCATCGCCGGCTTGCAGAATATCTTCCGCCTGTTGCGGCTCAGTGATCAGTCCGACCGCGGTGGTGGCCATGCCGCTGGCAGCGCGGATATCACGCGCAAAAGGCACTTGGTAGTTGGCACTCAGCACAATTTTTTGCTGGGGTGACACCCCTCCGCTGGAGACGTGGATGAAGTTGCAGCCCAGCGCATTGAGTTGCTGAGCGAAGACGGCACTTTGCGTGACATCCCACGCACCCTCGACCCAATCGCTGGCGGAGATACGAACACCCAGCACGCCGTCAAATGCAGCCCGCATGGCGGCGAACAGCTCCAGTGGAAAGCGCATGCGGTTCTCAAGGCTACCGCCATAGGCATCGGTGCGCTGGTTCGCAATCGGCGACAAAAATTCATGCACCAGATAGCCGTGGGCGCCATGCAGTTCAATAGCGTCCACGCCCATGCGTGCGCTGCGAATCGCCGCCTGCACAAACGCAGCTTTGACGCGCTCCATGCCTTCCAGGGTCAGCTCGGCAGGTGGTGGTTCTTGGGGCAACTGTGGTAGTGCTGAGGGGCCCACGGGCTCCCACCCCCCGTCTTCGCGTGCCAGCAGCTGCCCGCCTTGCCAAGGCAACTTGCTCGACGCTTTACGCCCTGCGTGTGCCAGCTGGATGCATACCGCCGTGTGTGGCGCGAGCTTTCGCGCGCGGTGCAGTTTGTCTGTCAAGGCCGCTTCGGTGCGGTCGTCCCACAACCCGAGGCAAGCGGGCGTGATACGCCCCTCGGGCAACACACCGGTCGCCTCAATCGTGAATAGGCCCGCACCACTGTTGAGCAAATTGCCCCAGTGCATCAAATGCCAGTCCGTCGCTTCGCCGTCCACCGCTTGGTATTGGCACATCGGAGCGACGACGATGCGGTTCGGTAAAACAAGGCCGCCGCGGGGCGAAGGCAGGGTGTAAGGGGTGAAGAGTTGGCTCATGCACAAAAGCATAGCCCATGGGTCAAATTCGGTGCAGTACGGCTCTGTAACGGCCCCAAAGCGCGCACCGGTAAAATCAGTGGAGTTTTGCCTTTCACCTGTTTCTTAACCTTACCCTTGGAGCTGCCCTCAATGGCCCCCACCCCCAATACCAAAGACATGGCAAATGCCATTCGCGCACTGTCCATGGACGCTGTGCAGCAAGCCAATTCCGGCCACCCCGGCGCCCCCATGGGCATGGCCGACATGGCAGTGGCTTTGTGGGGTGAGCACCTCCGTCACAACCCCACCAACCCGAACTGGGCCAACCGCGACCGCTTCATCCTGTCCAACGGTCACGGTTCCATGCTGATCTATGCGCTGCTGCACCTGACCGGCTACAAGCTGCCCATCAACGAACTCAAGAACTTCCGCCAGCTGCACAGCAAGACTGCGGGTCACCCTGAGTTCGGCATCACCCCCGGCGTGGAAACCACCACCGGCCCCTTGGGCCAGGGCATCACCAACGCCGTGGGCTTTGCCTTGGCCGAAAAGCTGCTGGCTAAAGAATTCAACCGTGAAGGCCACGCCATCGTGGACCACCACACCTACGTGTTCATGGGCGACGGCTGCCTGATGGAAGGCATCAGCCACGAAGCCGCTGCACTGGCCGGCGCCTGGAAGCTGGGCAAGCTGATCG
Source organism: Rhodoferax potami (assembly GCF_032193805.1). NCBI lineage: Bacteria > Pseudomonadati > Pseudomonadota > Betaproteobacteria > Burkholderiales > Comamonadaceae > Rhodoferax > Rhodoferax potami. The sequence continues at coordinate 2,080,796 of NZ_JAVBIK010000001.1, forward strand.
CCCTGTATGACGACAACGGTATCTCCATCGACGGCCAAGTCGCTCCTTGGTTCATTGACAACACCGCCCAACGTTTTGTGGCCTACGGCTGGAACGTGATCGGCCCCGTGGATGGTCACGATGCAGCTGCTGTCTCTGCTGCGATTGCACAAGCCAAGGCCGGCACCGACAACCGCCCCACCCTGATCATCAGCAAGACCCACATCGGCAAGGGCAGCCCCAACCGCGCCAACACCTCCAAGGCCCACGGCGAGCCTTTGGGCGCTGAAGAAATCAAGCTCACCCGCGAGTCCATCGGCTGGAGCCATGCACCCTTCGTGATCCCCAAAGAAGTCTATGCAGACTGGGACGCCAAGGAAAAAGGCAAGGCTGCAGAAGCTGCTTGGAACGAGAAGTTTGCTGCCTACAAAGCCGCTTTCCCCGATCTGGCCAAAGAGTTCGTGCGCCGCATGAAGGGCGACTTGCCCAAGAACTTTGTGCAGACTGCGGTGGACACCGTGATCGCTGCCCACCAAAAGGGTGAAACCGTGGCCAGCCGCAAGGCCAGCCAGTTGGCGCTTGAGTCTTTCACTGCCGCCTTGCCCGAAATGCTGGGTGGCTCTGCCGACTTGACCGGCTCCAACCTGACCAACACCAAAAGCACGCCCAACCTGCGTTTTGACGCACTGACCGGTGACGTGGTGACCAACGAAGCCGGCCAGGGCGGCCGCCACATCAACTACGGTGTGCGCGAGTTCGGCATGGCCGCCATCATGAACGGCGTGGCCTTGCACGGTGGCTACATCCCTTACGGTGGCACCTTCCTGACCTTCAGCGATTACAGCCGCAACGCCATTCGCATGGCTGCCCTGATGAAGCTGCGCGTGGTGCACGTGTTCACCCACGACTCCATCGGTCTGGGCGAAGACGGCCCGACCCACCAGTCCATCGAGCACGCTGCTAGCCTGCGCCTGATCCCTAACCTGGACGTCTGGCGTCCCGCTGACACGGCCGAAACCGCCGTGGCATGGACTGTTGCTTTGCAAAACAAGGCCAAGCCCACAGCGCTGCTCTTGAGCCGTCAGAACATTGCGTACGCTGCTAAGTGCGACTCCGCTGCCGCCCCTGATGCCTCCGGCATCGACTCCATCAGCAAGGGCGCCTACGTGTTGTCAGAGCCATCGGACGCGGGTATCAAGAAGAAGGCCCAAGCGGTGATCATCGCCACCGGTTCCGAAGTGCAACTGGCGATTGCTGCGCAAAAGGTGTTGGCCGAGCGCAAGATTGCCGTGCGCGTGGTCTCCATGCCTTCCACCACCACCTTCGACCTGCAAAGCACTGAGTACAAGACCAGCGTGTTGCCGGCCGGCGTGCCCCGCATCGCGGTGGAAATGGGTTCCACCGGTGGCTGGTGGAAGTACGGTACGGCCGCGGTTGTCGGTCTGGATACGTACGGTGAATCCGCTCCCGCACCGGTATTGTTCAAGCACTTCGGTTTCACGCCTGAAAACGTGGCTGACACCGTCGAAAAAGTTTTGCGCAAGTAAGTAGCTCTGGTTTTTGAGTCCGACAATTTTTTAATTGAAGAGAGAAGCAAATGGCAATCAAAGTAGGTATCAATGGTTTCGGCCGTATCGGCCGTATGGTGTTCCGCGCAGCGGTGCAAAACTTCAACGACATCGAAATCGTCGGCATCAACGACTTGTTGGAGCCTGACTACCTGGCTTACATGCTGCAGTACGACAGCGTGCACGGCCGCTTCAAGGGCGAAGTGTCGGTCGACAACGGTGTGTTGATCGTCAACGGCAAGAAGATCCGCCTGACCCAGGAGCGCGATCCTGCGAACCTGAAGTGGGCCGACGTCGGTGCCGACATCGTGGTCGAATCCACCGGCCTGTTCCTGACCAAGGAAACTGCCCAGAAGCACATTGATGCTGGCGCCAAGAAGGTCATCCTGTCTGCTCCTTCCAAAGACGACACCCCTATGTTCGTGTATGGCGTGAACGACAAGACCTACGCTGGTCAAGCCATCATCTCCAACGCGTCCTGCACCACCAACTGCCTGGCTCCTTTGGCCAAGGTGATCAACGACAAATTCGGCATCAAGCGTGGTCTGATGACCACCGTGCACGCTGCCACTGCTACCCAGAAGACCGTGGACGGCCCGTCCAACAAAGACTGGCGCGGCGGCCGCGGCATTCTGGAAAATATCATTCCTTCCAGCACTGGCGCAGCCAAGGCCGTGGGCGTGGTGATTCCTGAGCTGAACAAGAAGCTCACCGGCATGGCTTTCCGCGTGCCTACCAGCGATGTGTCCGTGGTCGACTTGACCGTCGAGCTGAACACTTCTGCCACGATTGCTGAAATCAACGCCGAGTTGAAGGCGCAATCCGAAGGCGCTTTGAAGGGCGTGTTAGGTTACACCGAAGACAAGGTGGTTGCCACCGACTTCCGTGGTGACAGCCGCACCTCCATCTACGACGCAGAAGCCTCCATCGCTTTGGACGGCACCTTCGTCAAGTTGGTGAGCTGGTACGACAACGAATGGGGCTACTCCAACAAGGTGTTGGAAATGGCTCGTGTCGTTTCGAAGTAAGGCATCTCTTTCGCCCAAGCAAAACGCGCCCTCGGGCGCGTTTTTTTATGGGAGTGCGAGTAGTGTCTCACTCGCACTCTGCGCGCAGCGCCTGCAGATCCAACAGCTCAATACAGCCGCGCTGCACGTGCAACACGCCGCGGGCTTTGAAATCGCGCAGGATCTGGTTGGTGGTCTGGCGTGACACACCGATCATCAAGGCCAGTTGTTCCTGGGTGACGGCCAGCACGCGCAAGGTACGGTCGCTTTCTGTGGCCTGGCCGTAACTCAGGGCCATGGTCAGCAGGCGCCGCGCCAGGCGTTGGGGCGCGGGCAGCACGGTTTGTTCTTCCATACTCACAAAGGCTAGGCGCAGTTTGTCGGCCATCAGCACCGCTAAGTCGCGCCAATGGGCAGGGTGCCGGGCGAGCCATGCGAGCAGTTCTTCATGAGGAATGTGCAGCAGGGTGCAGGCTTCGGCCGCATGGGCGTCGTGGGTGCGGGTAGATCCGTCAAACACCGAGATTTCGCCGAACCATTGCGGGGGTGACAGCAGCACCAGTACGGCTTCGCGGGCCGCATCGCCTTCTCCGCTGTGGCCGGAAATGCGGATGGTGCCACGCACCACCGCATAGAGCCCGCAAGGCGCAGCCTCTCGCAAGAACAGCTTTTCACCGGCTTGCAGGGTGCGTACCCGGGCCATGGCCAACAGGCCTTGCGCAAAGTCCGGTGGCAACTGGGCAAACCAGCGGCCGCTACGCAGCATGGGCAAATGACTCGAGATATCAGGCATGGCGTCGGGGCTAGGGCTTTCACTAGGTGGGTGGTGTTGTGTCGGCTACTTGACAGACGCCAAGCATACCTGCGCCCATGATCCGCCCAAAGCCAAGGAGACACCTATGAAAACCCTCACCGACCATCTAACCCAATACGCTGCCTACCACCAGGACAGCCGAAACGTGGTCACCCACTTTGTGGGCATCCCGATGATTGTTCTGGCCGTCACGATTTTGTTGTCGCGCCCCCAGTGGTCTGCCGCCGGGCTGCACCTCAGCCCTGCTGTGTTGGTGGCCTTGGGGTCCACCTGGTTTTACACACGCTTGGATGCACGTTTTGGTGTCGCCATGGCGGTGCTGTTGGCCGCAGCGCTGGCAGCCAGCCAATGGTTTGCGGCGCAGAGCACCAGTGTCTGGTTGGGCTGGGGCATTGGCTTGTTTGTGGTGGGTTGGGCGTTCCAATTTGTGGGCCATTACTACGAGGGCAAGAAACCGGCCTTTGTGGATGACCTGATCGGCCTGCTGGTTGGCCCTTTGTTTCTGGTGGCCGAGGTGGCCTTCCACTGGAACATGCGCACCGAAGTGCGCGATGAAATCCGCCGTCGCTTGAGCGCGGCCCCCGCTGCAACCGGCCTGGCAGCATGAGCTTTACCGCTGCGCTGCCCACCTTGTTGTTGCTGGCGCTTGCGCTGGTGATGTTCGGTCTGGGTCTGTCATTGACCGTTCAGGACTTTGCCCGCCTGCGCGAACATCCACGCGCCGTGTTGCTGGCCCTCGTGCTGCAGATGGTGGCGCTGCCTGCAGTGGCCGTTGGGCTGATTGTGCTGTTGGGCGTGCAGCCCATTTACGCCGTGGGCCTGATGCTGCTGGCCGCCTCTCCGGGCGGGGTGTCGGCGAACCTGTTCAGCCACTTGTTTGGCGGCAATGTGGCGATGAACATTTCGCTAACCGCCATCAACACGGTGCTTTCCATCGTCAGCCTGCCCCTTATTGCCAACTGGGCCATTGCCACCTACCTGCAGACGGGCCAGGTGGTTCCACTGCAGTTCGGCAAGGTGCTGGAGGTGGTGGGTGTTGTGATGGTACCCGTGCTCATCGGCATGGTGGTGCGGCACCGCCAGCCCGGTTTCAGCGAACGCATGGGTTCGCCCATGAAGGCGTTCAGCGCGGTGGTGTTGGCTGCGTTCTCGTTGATTGCCATCGTCAAAGAGTGGAGCGCACTCACCGCATCCATCAACAGCCTAGGCCCTGTGGTGTTGGCTTTCAATCTTGCCAGCTTGCTGGTCGGTTACTACCTGTCACGGGCAGCAGGGCTTGCCAAGCCGCTGGCCACGGCGGTGAGTTTTGAGATCGGTATCCACAACTCCACCTTGGCGATTTTTGTGGCGCTATCGGTCTTGGGCAATCTGCAGTTGGGTCTGCCAGCCGCTATCTACTCGGTGAGCATGTATCTCACCGCGACTACTTTTGGCTTTTTGGTGTTGCGCCGGGGCGGGTAAGCTCGCCGCATGCAACCTGGTGTTCTTTATGCAGCCCTAGCCTATCTGGCCTGGGGGCTCTTTCCCCTTTATTTCAAGCAACTCTCCGCCATCCCCGCCCTGGAGGTGGTGATGCACCGCACCGTCTGGTGCATGGTGCTGTTGCTTGCGGTGTTAGCCATGCGCCGCCAGTGGGCCTGGTTGGGTGCGGTGTGGCGCACCCCTAAAGTGATGGGCGCGTTTGCCCTCTCGGCCGTGCTGCTGGGGGTGAACTGGCTGGTATACGTGTGGGCGGTTCAAAACGGCCATGTGCTTGATGCCAGCCTGGGCTATTTCATCCTACCGCTGGTCAACGTGGGGCTGGGCTTTGTGTTTTTGCACGAGCGCCCGCGGCCTGGTCAATGGATCGCGGTGGCTGTGGCGGCCGCCGGCGTGCTCTGGCTGGCCCTGCTCTCGGGCCATGTGCCGTGGGTGGCGCTGGTGTTGGCGGTCACTTTCGGGTTCTACGGTTTGCTGCGCAAAGTGGGTGCCTTGGGTGCATTAGAAGGTCTCACGTTGGAGACGCTGGTGCTCGCACCGATAGCGGGCGGCCTCCTGCTGTGGTGGGGCCTGCAGGGGCAGGGCGCCTTGGTTCAGGGCAGTGCGTCGGATATCGGCTGGCTGCTGCTGGCGGGCCCGTTTACCGCGGTGCCCTTGCTCTTGTTTGCCGCCGGTGCGCGCCGGGTGTCCATGGCCACCATGGGCATCCTGCAATACATCTCCCCCAGCCTGCAACTGCTGATTGGTGTGTGGCTCTATGGTGAACCCTTCGAGGCAGCCCGGGCCATCGGCTTTTGCCTGATCTGGGCCGCCTTGGGGGTGTACAGCCTCGAGGGCTGGTGGTTCAGCCGCCGCGCAGCGGCAGACACAAAGGGCGGTCAGCGCGGCGGGTAGACCACTTGGCCCCGCTCGCGGATGTGGGCGGTCAGCGGGCTCTCCAAGCCCAGCAGGGCCGCACTTTCCAGCAGCACCTCAATCACCCTCGGTTCGGGCGAGTAGTGCATGGTTTGCATCGCAGCGGTGTACAGCGCGTGAGCCGTCTCCGGCGTTACCGGTGTGGTGGTCACATACGCAAACTGCACTGCGCTGCGAAACAGCACCGCGTCTTTGACTTTTTCATAGGTGTTGTCTTTCAGCTCAGGGCTGCGCGCCTGGGGATGCATATAGAGCTGACTCACCCGCGAATACTCCCAACCGGTGAAGGCGGTGATGGCAATCAATGCGCCCGCCAGACCACAGGCCACCAAACGAAGGCCGTTTCTTTGCATGCAGCTCCCTTGCAGGCGCTGCGGAGTGCACAACATGCCTACCGCCAACAGGGTCGCAACCTGAAACGGCCCGTACCACAGGGGGTACTCCAGCAGGCTGTGCAGCCCGATGACCAGCAGCACACCCCAGGCCAACTGGGTGGTAGGGTGCTGTGCGCGCCACGGCTTGGCGCGGGCCGCCAACACCAGCGCGCCACCACACAGCAGGGTCGCAGCCGGCAGCCCCAGTTCCACCGCCAATTGCAAGGGCAGGTTGTGCGCGTTGTCCAGAATTTCACTGAACCGCGCACCGGCATACGGGTGCATGAAGTGGGCAAACTTCAGCTCCCCCAGCCCCATCCAGTCCACGGGTGCACCGTGATCAACTCCATCACATTGGCCCACAGAATCATGCGGCTTTGGGAGCCTGCGTCCTCTGAAAAACGCGCGAATGCATTGGCGGGGACTTGCCCTGTCAGTGACTGCAAGGCGGAGGGCAGCGCCACGTTGGCAGCAAGGTAGGCCGCCAGCGCCCACAGGCTCCAGCGCCAAGCGGTGCCCTTGCCTGCGACTGTGCTGTTCCGGCTCCAGCACCACGCCACTGCAGCAATCAATATCCACTGCAAAGCTCCCGTGCGGGAGCTGCTGGCTGCGTTGCCCCCGGCCAGCAACAACACCGCAGCCCCTAGCGCTGCCGTGCGCAAGGCCGGTATGGCAAGTAGAGCCGCATCCGCCGGCCTATGTGCCAACCACAGCAGGCTGAGCAAGCCGATCGAGGTAAGTGTTGCAAACTGGTTGCGCTGGCGCAGGTTGGCGAATGCCGTGCCTTGGGTTGTCTGCATGATCCAATCCGACCAGTCTAGATCTACGGCCCCGAAATACTGCAGCCAAGCCATGCAGGCGCTGAGCAGTGCAGCGAGCAGCCAACCCCAGGCCACCGTCGCCACCAAGCTGGCGCGGGGCATGCGGTGTCCGCCCACGGCCCACACCAGCAAAAACAACGCGCAGCTGCCCGCTGTGGCCAAGCGCTGCAGCATGTCCGGGTTGGGCCCCCAGGACAGCGGGCTGACCCAGGGGAAGGCAATCGCCGCCAGCAGCAAGCCGGTGGTGAGTTGCACCTTCACGATGTGTGTGAGGTCGGGGGCAGAGGGTGACAGTGCGGGTTGTTGTGGCAGCGCCATGTCTCAGGCCTTGTTAAATAAGGGGTGCAGGGTGCTGTGCTTGCCGTCAAACACCTCGTGGCCTTCATCGATCTGCACCGTAATGCCCAAGGGTTTGCTGGTTAACACCGCCGCCAGATAAGTGCCGGCGGTGGCCTTGAGGGCCTCGCCCATTTGTTGGTGCACCACCGGGCTGCGGCCCTTGGCCATGCGCAGGTTCATGTACACAAAACCGTAGTCGCCCTTGCCGTCGGCCACAGCACTGTGCGCAGCCGGGTAGGCCAGCACCCGGGTGCCTCCGGTGGGGAAGACTTGTTTGCCGCTCTCGTCGCGCTGGGCGAGCATGGTGTCGCACAAACTGCGGCACAAGCCTGACATATCGGCCTCACGGTCGAGATTCGCGGTGTACAAAACAACCAAGTGCGGCATGGCAGGGTTTTCCAAAATTTAGAGTCAAATCGGCCTCTGGCCCAAGTTCTAAGTGCGCGAGTAGCTATCAAAACAGGAGCGAATTATCCACCGGCCGGCGCAGCCTCTTCCGCCAAATGTTGTAACGCGAGGTGCGCTGGTGTGTCCAGGTGCGGGGGGAGCTGGTGCTTGGCCTGCAGGTAGTGGTGGGTGTAGACCTCCAGCCAGGCCTCCAGCGCCTGGGCGGCACGGGTCTCGCCGGCCAGCTCTAGGCACAGGGCCCCCACTTCACTGGTGCAAAAGTGGTCTTCTCTGCGGCTGCGGCGCAACTTGTAGCGTGAGATCTGCTCGGGCTGCAAGCTGAGCACCGGGAAGCGGTCGAGGTAAGGGCTCTTGCGGAACATCTTGCGCGCTTCCGGCCAGGTGGCATCGAGCAAGATGAACAGGGGCCGCTTGGCAGACCCGGCGTCTGCCCCCTCCGGCACCAAGGCCGGCGGTGGCAAGGTGTTCATCACCCGCCCCGGCGTCACAAACTCGCCGGGGAACACCACCACCGGCAGCCACTGCGGGTCGGCCAGCAGGGCTAGCAAGGCGGGGTCGACCTCGGTGCGCGCCCAGCCGAAGGCATAGGTGTCGGTCACCACATCAGCAATCAGCCAACCCGTGTTGCTGGGTTTGAGGGGCTCAATATCCGCCATGATCAAGCACACGCCGGCGCGTGCCTGCACTTGGGGCTGCAGTGCGCAAATGCAGTGCGCCGGGTTGATGCGGCAGCCCGGGCACCTTTCACCTTTCATGCCGCCGCGCGCCAGAAACGGCTTGCTGCTGCGGGCCAGGCGTGCAGCGCGCAGGCGCGATACCGCGTGGGGCTCTGCGGGAACCGGCTTATGCATGGGGTTCCCATCCGTTCATGCGAGTTTGCACCGTCTGCAAGACCGCATACAAAGACGCGGCCTCCGTCTCGCCCAGCCCGCCAAACAGGTCTTCGGCCAGTGTGGCCTCGAGGGCCAGAAACCAGGCACTTTTTTGTGTACCTTCCGGCGTCAGGCTCAGGCGCCACACCCGGCGGTCCCGCTCATCGGGGGTGCGCACCAGCAGTTGCCGGTCTTCCAGCTCACGGATCAGGCGGGCCATCTGGCCCTTGTCCCGCCCCATGGACTGCACCAACTGTTGCTGCGTAGCCCCGGGGCTACGCTGGCACAGGCACAGCGCGTGCAAATGCAGCGGGCCCAGGCCCTGCTCAACGTCGGCTGCGAGCATGCGGGCCTTGAGGATTTGCTGGGCATGGCCCGAGGCCGTCATGAAGGCCACAAACGTGGCGACTGTCAGCGAGGTCTCGGCGGGGGCAGGCGTTGGTGGCGTGGAAGTTGGTGTGGTCGGCATGGCGCTATATGGTTGACTTTATCAACCAATATTTCTACAATGTTGATATTGTCAACTATTAACGTCCCCATGACTACTTCTGCTTTCCGCAAAATTCCACCGCCCGTTTTCATCTTGCCCACCATCGCCTTGCTGCTCAGCGCCTTCATGACCTGGGCCAATGCCGCAGCCGGTGCCCCGTTTGCAGCGCTGTGGGCGCGCAACTTTGCCACCTGCCTGGTGATGCTTCCGCTGATTTTGCTGGGCATCGCCCAGCTCGAGAAATTGGTCGCCGTGGTGGCACCCACGCTGGGTCCGTTCTGGGGCAAGGTGGTGGTGTCGCTGCTGAGCTCATTGGCCATCGAAAGCCTGTTGGCGCTGGTCATCTCGCTGATCAACAGCCCGTGGGACGCCACCTTGCCGCTCTACTGGTGGAAGGCTTTCAGCCGCTCGCTGCCTATCGGGTTGCTGATCGGGTTTTTCATGGGTTTCTATATGAAACCCAAGCTCGACGCCATGCGCCGCGCACGCCAGACTTGAGTCGCCAGCGTCCGCCATGTTTTGCATGCCTCTCCGACATAATGTGTCCGATGGCAAATTCGCGACCTTGGCGTATCTCGAGTGGCTACTTGTTTCTGGTAGCGCTACTTTTATTGGCCTTTGCGCTGGGCTATCTGGTGGTGCGCAACACGGTGCAAAAAACCGTAGACCACCAGGCGCTGTCGATAGCGCAAGTGGTTGCCAGCCAGGCCGCTACCGCCCGCACGGTGTACTCCCGCGAAATTGCCGAAAAGCTGCGCCGTGATGGCTCGGGCCCCAGTGAAAACTTTCTCACCATGCCGGGCCATGTGCCCATTCCGGCGCAGTTCTTGAAGCAAATGGCGCAAGCCGCCAGCCAGAACACCGACAACCTGTTTGCCTACCGCCCCGTCAGCAAATGGAACCTGGACCCCGGCCAAGGCCTTAACGACGACTTTCTGCGCTGGGCCTGGCCACAGCTCGAAACCCAAGAAAAATCGGCCCCGCCTGATTTGGTGCAATGGCGTGTCATCAGCCGTATCGACGAGCAAGACGGTATCCGGGTGCTGCGCTACCTCAAGGCCGACCCCGCCTCCGACATGTCGTGCGTGGCATGCCACAACGCCTACGAAAAGCGCCCCGACATCCTGGCCCGCCGTACTGCGGAAGGCATCACCCCCGGCAAGCAATGGAAGCAAAACGAGCTCTTGGGCGCGCTCTACGTCACGGTGCCGCTGGACAAGGCAGAGCGGGTCGCCAAAAGCTACGTCACTGACGCCACCTTCTTTTTCGGCCTGATTCTGGTCGCTTCGGTGATCGCCATGATGGCCTACAAAACCCGCACCGAGCGGGAGCTGCGCCACGCCAAGCGCGCCGCCGAGCAGGCCAACAATGCCAAAAGCGAGTTCCTGGCCAACATGAGCCACGAGATCCGCACCCCGATGATCGGGGTCATCGGCATGACCGAGCTCGCGCTCGACACCGACCTCTCCCCCCAGCAGCGCGACTACCTGACCACTGTCAAAGGCTCGGCGCAGACCCTGATGGTCATCCTGAACGACCTGCTCGATTTCTCCAAGATCGAAGCCGGCAAACTGCACATCGAGCACATCGATTTCTCAGTGCTGGAGACCCTCAACGACATCTTGCGACCCCTCATCCCGCGGGCTGAAGCCAAGAACATCGCGCTCGAATACCTCTGGCCCACCAACTTGCCCACCGTCCTGCGTGGCGACCCCGGCCGTATCCGCCAAGTGTTGAGCAATCTGGTGGACAACGCCATCAAGTTCACCTCGGAGGGGCAGGTCCGCGTCACGCTCCGCTCCACCCGTTTGCCCAATGGCACGGTTGAGCTGCAGTTTGCGGTGAGCGACACCGGCATCGGCATGTCGGCAGCCACCCAGAAACACATTTTTGAGTCCTTCAGCCAGGCCGATGCGTCTACCACCCGTGGCTTTGGCGGCACCGGACTGGGCTTGAGCATCTGCAAAAACCTGGTCGAGCTCATGGGCGGCGGCATCTGGGTCGAGAGCGCGCCTTCCATGGGCAGCACCTTCTATTTCACGGTGCCGCTGCAGCCGGCCCAGCAGGGCCCGGCGGTGGTTTACACCCCTGAAGTGTCTGCACCACCCCTGCCAAGCACCCCCGCAAACACAGAGCCTGCACTTCCGGGGGCACCCTGCCGCATCCTGCTGGTAGAAGACCACCCGATCAACCAAAAACTGGCCATCACCCTCTTGAGCAAGTGGGGCTACGAGGTGGTGCTTGCCGAGAACGGGCAAGAGGGGTTGGACCTGTTCAAGGGGGGCCACTGGGATCTGGTCTTGATGGACGTCCAAATGCCCGTCATGGGCGGCCTCGAGGCGACCCGCGCCATGCGCGCGTGGGAGCGCCAGGAGCAGCGGCCCCGCACCCCCATCATCGCCATGACCGCCAACGCGATGGACCGCGACCGCGCCGACTGCCTCGAAGCCGGCATGGACGAGCACCTCGCCAAGCCCTACAAGGTCGAAATGCTGCGCATCCTGCTTGCGCGTTTCTTACTCCGCTCCGAATAACCTGCACCCGCGCTCGGCTACGGTGCCGCGGTAAAAATGCTGCATCGTTTTTTACACAGCAGGAGCAGCAATGGGAACCATGGTTGAATTTCAGCGGCCCGACGGCAAAGCCGTGCAGGGCTATCTGGCCGTACCGGCCCACGCATCCAATGCCCCGGCCATCGTGGTCATCCAGGAGTGGTGGGGCCTGAACGACCAGATCCGCGGTGTGGCCGACCGGCTGGCCCTAGCGGGTTTTCAGGCGCTGGTGCCGGACCTGTACCGTGGCAAATCCACCGTTGAGGCCGAAGAAGCCCACCACCTCATGACCGCGCTCGATTTTGGCGATGCCGCCGGCCAAGACATCACCGGTGCGGTGCAGTTCATGAAAACCCGAGCCCCCAAAGTCGGTCTCACCGGCTTCTGCATGGGCGGTGCGCTCACGCTCCTGGGCGTGACCCAGTCACCGGATATTGATGCGGCTGTGGTCTGGTACGGCTGCCCGCCGCTCGACTACATCGACGCCAGCAAAATCAAAGCGCCATTGCAAGGCCACTGGGCCACCCAAGACCAGTTCTTTGCTATCGACACCGTAGACGGGCTCGAGGCCAAGCTCACCGCAGCGAGTGTGGGCTTTGACTTTCACCGCTATCTCGCCCACCACGCTTTTGCCAACGAAACCGCTGTGGGTCCTAGTCGCACACCCGCCACCCAGTTCGACCCGGTCTGGGCCCAGCAGGCGTGGGACCGCACATTGCACTTCTTCGGCAAACACTTGGGCTAAATCCTCAGCCGAAGCGCTGTATGCGTCAGAGCCCCAGTTGGATGGCCTTGTCCTTGGCGAACTTGGCCGCTTGCGGGCTCACAGAGCCCAAGCACACATAGACCGCAAAGTCTGCACCCAGCGCTTCTTTCTGGGCCACCAAGGCTTCGAGCGGCTCCACCCCGTGGGTGGCCGCTTTGTAGCGTTTGGCAGCGACCAAGGTGACCTGTCCTGCCTTTTCCAAACGGAAGTCGGCCGCACTCCCCGAGGCGTTGGCCCCTAAACGCGTCACGCTATATCCCTGCTTAACGAATTTGGCGTTTAACTCTGCAGAAAACTCTCGCCACGACAAGCCTGCCAAGCGCGCTGTCTCGGCCTCTACGGCTGCCGCAGACGGGGTGTTCCATTGCCGCTTGAGTGCCATTGCCGCAATCACCAGGAACGGGAACGTGCCGATGATGCCGAACACGACCAAGTCCTTGGGCATCAGAGCGGCGCACATCGCGCTGATGACGCCTGCAATCAAAACGCTGTACCACCACGGGTTGCGCAGCAAGATCGCAAACAGTGAGTTGGGAGCCATTTTGTATTTCATCGGGGCATTCTTCGGAAATGGAAACCCGCGATTAAACCGCATCGCGTAGAGACATCATGCGGGCTGCAGTCTCTGTGGGCTTCTGGACTGCTTGGTATCGGCTATCGCGGCCCCCAGCGCGGGGAGACTGCTGCGCTGCCCTTAGCCGCCGGCCATGCGCAGCCGGCGTGCGGCGTCTTCGGCGCGGGCGTCATCAATCTCGCGCAGCACCGCCAGCATGTCCACATCGGCATATTGGCGCTCGTAGCGGCCGGTGAGCGGGGTGTCGTTGGTCAACATGCCGGCCTGGTACAGGCTCCAGATCTCGGGGCCGTATTCGGTGGATAGCAGCTCGGGCGCAAACTGCCCGAAAAAATCCCGCAGGTTGCCCACATCGCGCATCAGCATGCGCTGGGCGTGGTTGTTGCCCGCCGCGTCCACCGCCTGTGGCAGATCAATGATGACCGGCACATCCACCCCGCCCGCTTCCACTCCGGTGTTCGCCAGCAAGATGTTGAACTCCGACAAATCCCCGTGCACCACCCCTGCGCACAACATGCGTACCACCTCGCCGATCAGCGTGGCGTGGTGGGTGAGGGCTTGTTCGGGGGTAAATGCCACGTCGCTCAGGCGTGGCGCGGCGTCGCCATGGGCGTCGGTCACCAGCTCCATGAGGAGCACACCATCGTGAAAGTTATAGGGTTGCGGCACCCGCACACCCGCTGCAGCCAGGCGGTAGAGCGCGTCTACCTCGGCGCTTTGCCAAGCGGCTTCTTGTTCCTGGCGGCCAAACTTGCTGCCCTTGGCCATGGCCCGGGCAGAGCGTGAGTTTTTGACCCTGCGGTTCTCGGTGTAGTCCACCGCTTGGCGGAAGCTGCGGTGGGTGGCCTCTTTGTAAATCTTGGCGCACAAGGTGTGCTCACCATTGCGCACCACAAACACCATGGCCTCTTTGCCGCTCATGAGCTGGCGTACCACCGTGTCGATGAGGCCTTCTTCCATGAGGGACTGGAGGCGGGGGGAGCTTTCATCTACCGATTGTGACCGCCCCCGCCAAGCCCGCCTGAACCGTGCGGGCTGAAAGGCGCTTTAGCGCGAGGGCAGCGACCAGCCGGCCTGCTGGTTGTTCTTGTCGTTTTCGTAATCCCAGGTGCTGGCGCAGCGGTCGCAGCGCCAGCGGGTGATGGTCACCGGCTTGCCGCCGCGCTCTTCTTTCCAGTTTTGGGTTTGCACCAGCTCGGCGTGGCCGGGCGCACGGCGCCAGTTGCGTTGGATGCCGCGGCAGGGTTCGCAGAGTGCGGCTTCGCGGGCTTCGGCCGCGGCTTTGTATTTGTCAGTCATGCGCCCGATTGTCGCTGGCCTTGCGCCGGGTGCCAATGACAGCGGACTGCACTGCGTGAGAAATCTATGCAGTTAAACGCCTAAGCACATGATTTAAATAGGTTTTATGGTAAATAAATCTATTCATATAATCATTCATGCCTGTCGCCAGCGACCTTTCCCACACCATCGTGCAAGCCTTGCGTCGCCAAGGCGGGGCGCTCAGCAGCGCCGAGCTGCAAGCGGTGTTGCGGGTGAGCCAGCCCACGGTGTCGCGCGCACTCGCGCCGCTGATCCAGTCGGGCGAGGTGCAAAAAGTGGGTGCCGCCCGCAAGCAACGCTATGTGCTGCCCCGCACCGTGCGCGATGTCGGCCGCAGTGTGCCGGTCATGCGCATCAACGCCCACGGCCAGCCCAGCCCCTTTGGCCGCATGGTGCCGCTCGCCAGTGGCGCCGTGTGGGTGGATGAAAAAGACGGCCTCAGTGCCCGCTTTGATGGCCTGCCCTGGTTTCTGGACGACATGCGACCCCAAGGCTTTATCGGCCGCAATTTCTCGGGCATGTTGGCCAGCACCCACCCCGAGCTGCAACTCGGCAACGACCCCCGCTTTTGGAGCGATGACGACGTCTTGCGCGCCCTCGCCCTGTGTGGCGACGACCTGCCCGGCAACCTCGTGGTGGGTGAAGTGGCGTTTGCCCGCTTCCACACCCTGCCGCAACGCGCCAGCCGAGTGGCATCGCCTGCGGACTACCCGGCCTTGGCCGAAGCCGCCATGCAAGGCAGCATCGGCGGCTCATCTGCTGGCGGTGAGCAGCCCAAGTTCTGCACGATCGTGCAGGGCGATGCAGGCCAATCCGGTGGTACACCGGGCGACGGTGCCCGCCATGTGCTGGTCAAGTTTTCACCCGCAGGCGATGCCCCTACCGACCAGCGCACCCGCGATCTGCTGGTGTGCGAGCACCTGGCTTTGCAAACCCTGGCCAGCGCAGGCATTGCTGCTGCGGCCAGCCGCATCAGCACTGCGGCGGGCCGGGTGTTTCTCGAGGTCGAGCGCTTTGACCGCACGCCCCTCGGCCCCGCCAACCCGCTGGGGCTGGGCCGCATCGGCATGGTGTCGCTGATGGTGTACGACGCCGAATACGTCGGCGCCATGGACAACTGGGGCGCCACGGCCAACCGCATGCAAGAGCGCCAGCTGCTGCGCCCCGCCGACGCGCGCACCCTGCGCCTGCTCGAGGCCTTTGGCGTCTTGATTGCCAACACCGATCGGCACTACGGCAACATCTCTTTGCTGCTCGAAGACGACGACTGGGTCTTGGCCCCCGCCTACGACATGCTCCCCATGCTCTACGCCCCGGTGGGTGGTGAGCTGGTGCCCCGCAATCTGGCCGACCGCCCCTTGCAGCCCACCGCCGCCATCCTGGCCGAATGGCCGCAAGCCCTGGCGCTGGCCCGCAGCTTTTGGAGTGCTGCCGCGCAAGACGCCCGCATCTCGGGCGGCTTCAGGGCCATTTGCGCCGGCAATCTGGAGAACATCAGCCGCTAGAGGGGCTCGCCGCCGCGCTAGCATCTACCAAAAAAGGGAGCGCGATGGACAAAGCCGACTTCATACATCTGGTGCGCCTGAACGAGCACGCGAGCGCAGAAAACAGTGGCGCCTACCGCCGCAGCTTGGCCCGGTTTGCGGCGCTGGGCTACTTGTGGGTGGTGGTGTGCTTTGTCTTGGCCATCGTGCTGCTGGTCATGTCGGGCAAAGCGCTGTTGCAGGGGCCGGTCAAAGGATATTGGGTCATGCTGCTGCTCTCCGGGGTGGGCTTGCTTTGGAGCAGCGTGCGCGCACTGTGGCTGCGCCTAGAGGCGCCCGAAGGCAGTCCGCTCGCCCCGGCCGACGCCCCCTTGCTATTCGAGGCTCTGGAGTGTATCCGCAAAAAAACCCAGGGCCCACCCATCCACCATGTGCTGCTCGATTCCAGCTTCAACGCCAGCATCAGCCAGCTGCCCCGCTTCGGTTTGCTGGGCGGCGCCACCAACTACCTGACCATCGGCCTGCCCCTGCTGCTCGCGCTGGACCGGCCGCGGTTTCTGGCGGTCATGGCGCACGAATACGGCCACCTGCGCGGCGGCCACGGGCAGTTTGCTGCCTGGATTTACCGCACCCGCATGAGCTGGACCAAGCTTTACGAGAGCATGGAAGAAGACGCAGGCCTCATGGCCCACGCCACCCAGACCTTTCTGCACTGGTACTTTCCGCGGTTCATGGCCAAAACCTTTGCGCTGGCCCGGCAAGACGAGTACGAGGCCGATCGCATCGCCTGCAAGCTGTTAGGGCGCGATGTGGCCGGCGCCGCCCTGGCCGAAATCGCCGTCAAAGGCGCGTGGCTCGGCCGCGAGTTCTGGCCTTTGCACTGGGCATCGGCAGGGCGCAGCCTCCAGCCCATGGGGCCGTTTTCGGCCATGCGGGTGCTGCTCACCCAACCGGTGCGCGACGACTTTGCCCGCGACGCGCTGCGCCAATCCCTCAAGGAAATGAGCAACCTCGACGACACCCACCCCGTGCTGCGCGACCGGCTCGAGGCCATGGGCGCGCGCAAAGAGCTGCCCCAGTGGTCGGCCAAACCGGCTATCGACCTGCTGGGCGCAAGCGCCAACACTTGGCTCCAGCGCATGGACCAGCAATGGTGCCGCGACAACGCCTCCGACTGGAAGCTCCACCACGCCTATTTGCGCCGGGTCGAAGAGCGGGTGCAAACCCTGCAAGCCAGCCTCTTGCGCAACAACGCTGATGAGCTCACCCAGCTCGGCGACCTGAAGCGCCGGCTCGATGCCTCCGCCGATGTGCGCGACTGCTATGTCCGTGCCCTGCAGTTGGCACCCAACCACCCGGGGGCCCTGCGCGGCATGGTGCGCACGCTGCCCGACACCGATGTGGCCGGCCGCCTCGACGGGCTCAACCGCTTGGTCGAGGTCCACGCCGCCAGCACCTGGTGGGCGGCCAGCACCGCGGTGCAGATGCTGGAGCCGCTGGTAGCCGCAGGCCAGCCCTATGACCCGCTGCTCAAGCAATGGCGCGCCCGCCTCAAACAAGCCGACGAGGCCGAGCGGCGCGCCTGGAACGAGATGGTCGACACCCGGTATTTCCAGTCCATCACCCGCCACGACCTCAACGACTTTGAGACCGGCGAACTGCAGGCCGATCTGGCGCGCTGCAAGCCCCTGCGCCGCGCTTGGCTGGTGCGCAAAAACCTCCAAGAGTTTGCCTACCGCCGCTGCTACATCCTGTTTGTGGAGCTGCCCGGCCTGCCCGATGGCGAGCGCTATGCGCTGTGCCGCAGCCTCGAGCGCTCGCTGGACTTGCCCGGCCCGGTGCTGGTGCTGTGGGCCGGCACCGACCCGACGCTGCAAGACATCCAGAAAAACACCTTCGATGTCACGTTTGCACGCTCGGTGGCATAGTTTTAATTTGCTCCGCGCGGAGCACTTTGCCTGTGCTATGCTCCGGTCCATGTTGTGCACTTTTTGCCTGAACCCCCACCGCGCTTTGGCGCGTGCCCTGCCGGGCGAGGCCGTGCGCAGCATTACCACCATTACCACCACGGCCACCTGAGTCGTGCAGGTGGCCGTTCCGGCTGCCACCTGGTGTACCTCCCGCAGAGCGAACCGGCCCCGGCAGCCGGGCCCGCAACTGTTCCGGAAGACACCTTATGTACCAAGACCACTTCTCCCTCTCAGCCAGCAGCCCGGCCGGCACCGCACCGCCTGCTGCGCCCGCCCCCTTGCGCGTAGGCCTGCTCGGGTTGGGCACCGTGGGCAGCGGCACCTATGCGGTGCTCGAGCGTAACGCGGCCTTGATTGCCGCCCGCGCCGGCCGCCGGATCGAGGTGCGCATGGTGGCAGTGCGCAACTTGGCGCGGGCCCGCACCGTGCTGGGCGAGCAGCCGGGCACCCCGCTGCTGACCGACGACCCGCAGGCCCTGGTCTGCAGCCCCGAGGTCGATGTGGTGGTCGAGGTCATGGGCGGCACCGGGCTGGCCCGCAGCTTGGTGCTGCAAGCCATTGCCCATGGCAAACACGTGGTCACCGCCAACAAGGCTTTGCTCGCCGAGCACGGCGCCGAGATTTTTGCCGCTGCCCAAGCCCGTGGCGTGGTGGTGGCCTACGAGGGTGCGGTGGCGGTCAGCATCCCGATCATCAAGGCGCTGCGCGAGGGCCTGACCGCCAACCGCATCGAGTGGGTGGCCGGCATCATCAACGGCACCACCAACTTCATCCTCTCCGCCATGCGCGAGCGCGGCCTGAGCTTCGCCACGGCACTGGCCGAGGCCCAAGCCCTGGGCTACGCCGAGGCCGACCCCGCCTTTGATGTGCAGGGCACCGATGCCGCGCACAAGCTCAGCCTGCTGGCGGCCAACGCCTTCGGCACGTTGCCGCAATACCCGCAAGTGCAGGTGCAAGGCATTACCGCGGTAGACGCAGCTGATGTCGCCTTTGCCGAGCAACTGGGCTACCGCCTCAAGCTGCTGGGCATTGCCAAGCGTCATGGCACTGGGCTGGAGCTGCGGGTGCACCCCACCTTGCTGCCTGAGAGCCATTTGCTCGCGCAGGTGCATGGCAGCATGAATGCCGTCATGGTCAAGAGCGATGCGGCGGGCATTACCTTGTATTACGGCGCCGGCGCTGGGGCCGAGCAAACCGGCTCGGCGGTGATTGCCGACCTCGTAGACCTGGCCCGCAGTGCCAGCCTGTCGCCGGCGCAGCGGGTGCCTGCACTCGGCTTTGCCAGCGGAGTGCAGCCCGGCCTGCCGGTCGTGGGCGCAGACGATGTGGAGAGCGCCTTTTATGTCCGCCTGGACCTGAGCCGCCCGGACGCTACCGTGCCCCGTGTGTTGCAGCAGCTGGCCGCTGACGGCGTGCAGGTGCAGCGCATGGCACAGCACCCCCACCCCAGTGACCCCGAGTTGCGCTGCCTGGTGCTGCTAACCGCCCCGCTGGCCTTGCGCACCTTGCGCCCCGCCTTGCAAGCGGTAGAGGCCTGGCCCACCGTGCTGGGCTATGCCAGTGTGCTGCGAGTGGAGAGCTTGGTCTGAGTGAGTGTTTAAGTGTCAAACAGGCCGCTAAAGCAGGTAATGATTGGGCCAGCAACTATTAAAAAAATAGCATGATCAACACCGCAAGAAATGTCTGCTCGGCGCTTTTAGACTGCCGCTTATGTTTAACCTCCAAGGCCAGCGCTCCATGTCCAATACGTCAACCCCGCCCGCAATCGCGCATCACTTTGTGGTGCAGCCCGATGCCATCACCGTCGTTGGCATAGAGCTGCGCACTTCCAATCTGGAGGCTATGCAAACCATTCCACCGCATTGGCAGCGCTTCGGGCAAGAAGGCGTGTTGGATCGCATCTCCGGCCGGGTGGATCGTGATGTACTGGCGGTGTACACCCACTTTGCCCACGCCGGGCGCGACAACACCGGCTTGTATTCGTTGGTGATCGGCGCGCAGGTAGCGCCTGATGCGCCGGTGCCTGCGGGCATGGTGCGGGTGGTGGTGCCCGCGTCTCGGCGTGCGGTATTTCCGGTACTGCCCGCGCACTTGGACAGGGTGGGCCCGGTCTGGGGCGCTGTGTGGGCGCAGACCACGCTGCCCAAGACCTTTGTAGCCGAATACGAGCGCTATGGTGCGCAAGGCGATATCAGTATCTCCATCGGTTTGGCACATTAAGGCAATGACCGACTACCGGGAGCGCCTGAGCCGGGTCCAAGCTTATATCCACGACCACCTCGATCAGCCGCTGGACCTCGCACGCCTTGCCGAGGTGGCGCACCTTTCGCCTTACCACTGGCACCGCGTGTACCACGCGCTATATGGCGAGACCATTGCCGCCACCGTGCGCCGCCTGCGCTTGCACCGGGCGACGGGCTTTCTGGCGCACACCGCCCTGCCGGTGGAGCACATCGCACGCAAGTGCGGCTACCCCAATGTGCAGTCATTCACACGGGCCTTTGGTGCGGTGTATGGCACCAGCCCATCTCGCTATCGCGCCGAGGGCAGTCACACCGTGTTCAGCCAAGGGCTGGCAGAACCGGTGGCCGCGGGCTACACCGTAGAGCTCCGGCTTGTACCTGAAATACGACTAGGCGGCGTGGCCCACCGTGGCTCCTACATGCGCATGGGGAAAGCCTTTGCACAGACCCACGCCGCCATGGCCGCGCAAGGGCTGATGCAGCCTGACACCCGCTGGATGGCCGTGTATTACGACGACCCCTACGCCGTGCCCGAAGCACAGCTGCACAGCTGTGCAGGCCTTAGTCTGCCACCGGGCTATGTCGGGGAACTGGCGGCACCGCTAGAGCCCCTGACCCTGGGCGGCAGCCTGTGCGCCGTCATGCGCTATCGCGGTCCCTACGCCAGCATTCGCGTGGCCTATCGCTGGCTGTATGGGCAATGGCTGGTGCAAGCCGGCCACGAGGCCGCCGATCTGCCCGTGTTTGAGGACTACCTCAACAACCCGCGCGACACAGCACCTGCCGACCTGCTCACCGACATCTACTTGCCGCTGCGCGGCTGAGGGCGTGCGCCCACCACCTTAGCCAGCTGCCCAACGAGCTTGGGCAGCTGCTCCACCGGCACCTGCGCGTAGCCCAGCAAAAAGCCGCGCCAGGGCTGCACGCGCTGGCTCACGGCTTGAGGCTGAGGGCAGTAGCTACTATTCGCTGCTGGCGCAGTTGTTGCGGAGTGAGTCCTTTTTTCGCCTTCTTAAATCCTCGGGCGCGAGGCTGATGCGACCAAGGCCACAAATCTGGCTGCTATCTCGCCGCTTCCGCAGCAATGTGTCCAGCAAGGGACGCTACGAATGGGCGCAGCCCTGTCATGGTTGAAAGCTCGACATAGGCACCATCTGCCACGGCCGCGCGTGGCGTGGCGATGACTGAAGCAGACGAGTAGAGCTGTTCCTTGGCAAGCTTCTGGCAAAGAAGGTCGTAGCGTTTTAGATAGGACGCACCGACGAAATCAGGAAATACCGGGAAGTGAGGCGACTTGTCCTTGATCGGCTTACGCGACGCCGGGGCAGCTGCGAGCCCTTGCCAAGTTATGGACAGAACTGGGGTAACTACCCCTTAATCGGGGGCTGCTCCCAACCGGGCACATTCACCGCGTAGCGTGTGGCCTTGCCCACGCCCTCAACCCGCAGCAGACCACGGATCAGTAAGTCGGCCAGGTCGCGCGTGGCGGTGGCTTTGGAGGTGCCGGTGATCTTGGCGTATTTGTCGGTGGTCATGCCGCCCAAAAAGCCGCCACCAGAGCCCACATGTCCGGCTTCCAGCAGTCGCTCCAGTACCTTGCGTTGGCGTTCATTGGTTTGGCACTGCGCCGCCCTTTGCCGGAACTGGGCTTTGTTGGTCGCATCCCGCACCACTGCCTGGCTGGCTATGCACGCTTGGCCGAAAGACTCCACGAACCACAGCACCCACGCTGTCACGTCCAAGGTGCGGGCCTCGGGTGCAATGCCTCGTAAGCGTTGTGCACGATTGAGCGCGTCGTAATACCCCGCACGGGTCTTGAGCATCTGGTGCGCCATGCCATACACCTGCACCAGCGCCGGGTTGGCTTGGGTGTCTCGCGCGTGCATGTCTTGCGCGAGCGCCATGTCTGCCAAAGCGCGGCCCAGCCGGCCATTGCCATCTTCAAACGGGTGGATGGACTCAAACCACAAATGCACCAGCGCCGCTCGCACAATGCCATTCATCGCAGCGGCACCTGCAGCAGGGCGCGTGTGTTCAAACCATGCCAACAGCCGGTCCATTTCTGATGCAACTTGCACTGAGGCGGGCGCCTCGTAGTGCACCACCTCACGCCCCAACGCCCCGCTGACGATTTGCATGGCGTCTAGGTGCTCGCGCAGGCGGCCCACGGCAATCCGCGTAATGCCCGACGTACCCCCCGGAAACAGCGCCGACTGCCAGCGGCACAGCCGGTCCAGGTCCAGCGCCGCGTGGTGGTTGGCGAGTGCGTCGCCCATCACTTGCACCAATCCTTCCACCGACCTGTCCGCACCTGGCGCATCTGCCAGACTGAGCCGGTGCGCGACCGACGAGCGCAGGGATTCGAGGTTGAGCTGCTCACCTTCAATGGCAGCCGTGGCCAGTGCCTCTTGCACCCACAGCTCTCGCTGGACCGCGTTGGCCTCATCCAGCCCAATGGCGCCCAGTAGCCCCAACAAGCGACCCTGTTCCAGCCGCGCCTGGTCTAGCGCAGACGCAAGCGCCGTTGAATCAAAGGTGAGCTGCGGCCACGCAGGGTGCTGCCAGATGTAGCGGGGGCGAGGTGTTTGGGCAGTCATGAGGCGTATTTTGATAGATACGGCTCATAAAGTGATGCGTATTTTTGCAATTACACCTTAGGCGGGCGAAACAGTGCGCAGATTTTGTTGCCGTCCGGGTCGCGCAGGTAGGCCAGATACAGCTGGCCCGAGGCTGCGGTGCGCCAGCCGGGTGGGTCTTCGCAAGTGGTGCCGCCGTTGGCTACACCGGCTGCGTGAAACGCATCGGCCTGCTCGGTGCTGCTCATGGCAAAGCCGATGGTGCTGCCGTTGCCGGCAGTCGCCGGCTCGCCATTGATGGGGGTGGTAATGCCAAACAGGCCCGTGGCCGTGCGGTAAAAGTAGCGCCCGGCCTCGCCGTTGTGGTTGTGCACACCGGGCTTGATGCCTAGGGTGCCCAAGAGCGCGTCGTAAAACTTGCGCGAGGCTTCAAGATCGTTAACACCGAGGATTACGTGACTGAACATGGGAGTCTCCTTTGTTGTGTGCCATGGCCGAGCAGAGTTCTACCAGAAAGCCCCGCACCCGACCGCACCTGCGGGACTGCCCCCCGGCACCAGCCCGGAATGGTTCAGCCCGCAGAGCGCTTTTTTGCGGCAATGAAATACAGCAGCGGCCCGAACGAACCCACCAGCAGGCAGAACACCGCCCACGGCAAAAACGGTCGGCCGTTGGCTTGCGCATCGCGCCTGATAAACACCAGCAGCAAACACATGGCGATCACCAAGTCGGCATAAATCTGCCAGCTCGCCGGGTCGCGTGTGTAAAACGCCAGCCACGCCAACAGCCCGCCGTAGTGCAGCAGCGTGTAGCCGGTCAGGGCACCAAAAACAATGAGTACGAAGATCAACACAGCCTTGTTCATGAGATTTCCTTGTGAGAAGTGGCGCCAGCAAACAGCGCTGACGGGGCCAAAGTTTGCGCAGCGCCATGCATCCGCGCAATTACGTCGCAGGTAATTGCGAAAGCGCAGCGCTGTGATTCAATGCCCGCATGGAAACCAGCACCATCCACCCGCACAACGCCCAGCCCGACAGCCTGCAAACCACCCTGCAAACCGCGCGCAAATCCAAGCGCCTGAGCCAGTTGGAACTGGCCCTGCGCATGGGCGTGAGCCAGCGGCATGTGAGCTTTGTGGAAAGCGGCCGCGCCCAGCCCAGCCGCGAGCTGCTGCTGAGCTGGCTGCACGAGCTGCAAGCCCCGCTTGCCCTGCGCAACGTGGCTCTGCAGCAGGCCGGCTTTGCCCCGGTCTACCGCGGCAGCGAGCTGGCCGACGCGGTGCTTGCCCCGGTGCGCGACGCGCTGGCCCAGCTGCTACAAGCGCACGACCCCATGCCCGCCATGGTGATGGACGCCGCCTGGAACGTGCTGCACATGAACCGCGGTGCCCAGTGGCTGGCCACCACCCTCATGCCCTGGGTGGCCGACCTGCCCCCCGGCGCGCCTGTGAACATGATCGACGCCATGCTTCACCCCGAGGGCATGACCAAGCACATCACCAACCTCGAAGAAGTGGCCCCCGCCCTGCTGGCCCACATGCGCGACGACGCCAGCGTGGTGCCCGACATCCTGCCCCGTGTGGAGCAGCTGGCGCAGCAGATGCAGCAGCGCCTGGGCAAACGGGTGCTGGCAGCGTGGCCGCGCCAGATGGCGCCGGTGCTCACCACCCGCTTTGCCACGCGGCATGGCGAGCTGGCTTTTTTCAGCATGTTTTCTACCTTCGGCACCCCGCAAGACATCACACTGGCATCCCTGCGGGTGGAGCATGTGTTTCCGGCGGACGAGGCTACGCGGGCGGTGTTGACTAAACATTTAAGCCAAATTGGCACCTAGCCCAGGTAAATCCTGCGCGGGCAGCTATTAAAATCGTAGCAAAGCGCGTGGCACGCTTGCGCCGTGCTCAGCCCATGGGCGTGCACAACTCCACCAAAAAGCCATTGATGTCGGCCACATAAGCAATCGTCTGGCCCCATGGCATCACCTCCAGGGGGCGCATGGGCGTGGCGCCGGCGGCTATGGCGCGCTCCAACGCGGCGCCTACATCGGGCGTGCACAGCGCAATCTCAAAGCAGGGCGCCGTGGGGCTGGCGGCCTGCGGGTTCTTGCCCAGCTGCTGCATCAGGCGGTGGGCTGAAAACGCGAGCGCGGTGCTGCCCGTCTCCAGCTCGCCGTAGTCGCCGCCTTCATGCAAAAAGCGGGTGGTCAGGCCAAAGGCCGCCTCGTAGAACTTGAGCGTGGCAGGCACGTCGGGGACGTAGAGGATGGTGTAGCCGAGCTGCATGGCAAGTCTCCCTGGGGTTGGTAATGGGCACACAATGAAGCACCGCCTCATTTTTACCAAGGGAGTTTGTCATGAAAAAAACACTAGCCGCCTTGCTGCTCAGCAGCCTTGCGCTGGCCGCCAGCGCCGAAACCGTGGGCACCGTCAGCACCACCTTCAAACTGCTCAGCCCCAACGACAAAGTGGTGGTCGATGTGTTTGACGACCCGGTCGTCAACGGCGTGGCCTGCTACCTGTCGCACGCCAAAACCGGCGGCTACGCCGGCGCGCTGGGCTTGGCAGAAGACACGTCTGATGCCTCAGTCGCCTGCCGCGGTAATCCCCCCGATAAACCAAAGGACCGAGAAGTAGAATTTTCTAAGAAGGAAGTTCTACGTGAAGAAGTCGAGATTTACGGATAGCCAGATCATGGCTGCATTGAAGCGTGTTGAAGCCGGTTTGCCGGTTCCTGATATCTGTCGTGAGTTGGGGATCAGCACCGCCACGTTCTACAAGTGGCGTGCCAAGTTTGGTGGCATGGACACATCCATGATGGCCCGCATGAAGGAACTCGAAGACGAGAACCGGCGGCTTAAGAAGATGTATCTGGAAGAGAAACTCAAGGCCGAGATCGCCAACGAGTACCTCGCAAAAAAGTAAGCCGGCCGTCTCGCCGGCGCGAGATGGCCAAAGAAGTCGTGCAGCAGCGTGGGCTTGCCATACGGGTCGCCTGTTCCGTGTTCTCAATCAGCGAATCCTGCTACCGCTACGAGTCCAAGCAAAACGCTGAGAATGAACTCATCGCTGATTGGTTGATGCGGCTGACGGACAACCACCGCAACTGGGGCTTTGGCCTGTGCTACCTGTATCTGCGCAATGTGAAGAGTTTCGGGTGGAACCATAAACGCGTGTACCGCATCTATCGTGAGCTGGAGTTGAACCTACGTATCAAGCCTAGGAAGCGCTTGGTGCGTGAGAAGCCCGAGCCTTTGGCTGTGCCAGAGGCCATCAATCAGGTCTGGTCGATGGACTTCATGCACGACAAGCTGGAGGACGGCCGTAACCTGCGCTTGTTCAATGTCATCGACGACTTCAACCGTGAGGCGCTGGGCATTGAGGTGGACTTCTCGCTGCCGTCGGAGCGGGTGATCCGAGCATTGAAGCAGATCATTTCCTGGCGTGGCAAGCCGCAAGTGATTCGATGTGACAACGGGCCCGAGAACATCAGTGGCACCATCCAGAACTGGGCCGAGGAATGGGGCATCCGGTTTGAATATATCCAGCCGGGCAAGCCACAGCAGAATGCCTATGTCGAACGGTTTAACAGGACTGTTCGATACGAATGGCTATCCCAGTATTACTGGTCCAGTATTGAAGAAGTTCAGGACTTCGCCACGCAGTGGATGTGGTCCTACAATCACGACCGCCCGAATATGGCCCTGGGCGGTTTCACCCCAATGCAGCACTTGGCCATGGCTGCATAACCGTTCTACTTTTAGGTCCGGTGGAAATTGGGGGGATTACCCCGCCAGGTGGGCCCCATCAGCTTCAAAGAAAAGGTCGACAAGCAAGACGAAGTCTTCAAGGCCAGCGCCTCTTTCTTGTTCAAACACGTGCGCGTGGTGCGCATGGTGGACGCGAAGCGCAACACCCTGGTCTACCTGTCGTACTCCGACAAGATCATCGAAGGCAGCCCCAAAAACAGCGTAACCGCAGTGCCGGTGCCGGCGGAGCTGCCTATTCCGGTGAAGTGACAAGCATCAACCTGCACGGCCGTGCAGGTCTTGCCACGCGGCAAGCTCCAAGGGTCTGATGCCGAAACGCACCGCATTGCCAGCCTCGTACTACTTGCATGAATGTTCATAGGCCGACTGCGGCACGTCGATGAACGACATCGGGAACAGGTCATGGCTCTTGGTGGAATCGCGCCAGTATCGCGCCACTTGAAGTGGCGCGATACTGGCGTCAAGGCAACTGACGTCACCCCGCAAATAGAAGCCAATTCGGCACCTAGCCCATATGGAATAGGCGCAAGATGCTATCAATACCGGAGCAAATTCCAAGGGCGTCGATCTGGCAAGCAGGGCCCGTGTCATTGGCCCCACTCGAAATCCCAGCGTGCCCTACTCAGTTTCAGGCGAGGTCATGGGGCCCCTGCAGCTCCGCAAACTTGGCCGCCATCGTGGGGTTGCCGCGGGTGAGCTTTTTGATCGTCAGGTCGTCGGCCTTGTCGTTGGCCAGGCGCAGGTTGTTGGCGGACTTGTGCAGCGCTTCCTTGGTTTTTTCCAGGTCCTTGATGGCTTCGTCAATGCGCTTCACGGCTTCTTCAAAGCCTTCAGAGGCCAGGCGCCAGTTGCGGCCAAACGCGGTCTTGAACTCGTCAAGTTGGGTCTCAAACTTGGTGATGTCCACATTCTGCGAGCGCACCAGCGCCAGCTCGGATTTGTATTTCATCGAGTTCAACGCCGCATTGCGCAGCAGCGTGATCAGCGGCACAAAAAACTGCGGCCGCACCACATACATCTTGGGGTAGCGGTGCGACACATCCACAATGCCGCTGTTGTACAGCTCGCTTTCGGGCTCCAGCAAAGACACCAGCACCGCGTATTCGCACGCCTTCTCGGTGCGGTCTTTGTCCAGCTCTTTCAGAAAGTCTTCGTTTCGCTTTTTGGTGGCGGTTTCGTCGCTCTCGTTCTTCATCTCAAACATGATGGAAACGATCTCGTTGCCCGACTCATCCATGTCGCGAAAAATGTAGTCGCCCTTGCTGCCGGAGCGGGCGTCGTTGTCTTTTTCAAAATGCGCCCGCTGAAACGCCGCCGCACGAATGCGGTTGAACTCAATCTCGCAGTGCTGCTCCAGCGTCTCGCCCACCATCTTGGTGGATAGCCGCGCCTTCATGTCCCGCAGGCGCTCAATCTCGCCCTCGCGGTCGCGCAGCTGCAAGGCGAATTGCTCTTTGATGGCTTTCTCTTCGAGCTGGTTTTTGACGGTGATGAGGCTCAGGTCATTTTTGAGCCCATCGCGCTCGCGGGCAACCACGCTCACAGCCTCATTCACGGCCAGCTGGCGCGCGGTGTCGCTGGCCGCCAGCTTGGCTTGCATGGCCTGAATTTCGGCGTCCTTTTTGGCGGCAGCCGCCTGCAGCTCATGGGCCAGCTTGGCCTCGGCCAACTGGGCTGCGGCCTGCTGCGCGCTGCGAGCCTTTTCTAATTCGTTCTTCAGCTCGTTCGCCAGCGCATCGCGCTCTTGGCTCACTTTGCTCAAGGCCTCGGTGACCGCCAGCTTGCGCTCCACCTCGCCCGCGTCCAGCTGGGCCTTCAGCGCCTGAATCTCGGTGTCTTTGGCAGACGCAGCTTTTTGCAGCGCATTGGTCACCTCGGCCTTGGCCAGGGCAATGGCGTTGTGCTTTTCGCGCTCAGCCAATTCGAGGCGCTCGTGCAAAGCCTGCTCAAATTCGCCATCGCGCACCTGCTTGAGGATGTCGGCATACCCCGCCTCGTCGATCTTGAAGGCTTTGCTGCAGTGGGGGCAGATGATTTCGTGCATATCTGTGCCTCATTTGTCGGTTGGGGAGTCACTAGAACAGCTAACAAAAAAAATATCGAAGCTACCGTAAGCCATTACTTAAGAAAGGTTCGATTTACCGTACCTAATACAGCCAATGGGTGCTTCCCTTAGTTTTTAATTACGAGAACATCACCTTTTACTTGATAGGTCTGTCCTTCCCACTCAAAAGAAACATCTTTTCCGACATCTTTTTTCGCATCGAGATATTCACTAGTCGCTTTTTTCAACAGTGGAAGAGCTCGCTTCAATTTCCAACCTTCGAAAAAATTTCCTGTATTGACCAAGACGATAAAAAATCGATTAGAAGCATCAAATCTCCGTATGCCTTGATTTTCGTAAAGCCACTTTATCAATTTCGTAGAGTTATTTTCAATAGACGAAATTAGCTCAAACCTAAAGTTCTCAAGTTCTTTTACAACGGTATTGGAACCAGAAGCCTGAAACTCTGTGTGCTTCATCCATAAATTTTCAAGCTGCTCCGAAGCTGTCAGCTCGGAATCAATTGGAATACCAAGACTTCTAGCTGATTGTTTCAACAGCGTCAGCTCTGGCTTGAGACCAGCCGATCGTCTACTCTCCGCTATGTATCCTTCAGGAAGATACGTAACCTTCAAGTCAAATGGGGTTTCATCGATGAAGAAATCAATTTTAGGAATCAAACCTAGGGCTGGTAAGACTCTTTTATGATCCTTAAAAACATCTTCGATCAAAATAGAAGTCCAATGGTTATACCAAGAACAAAGGACATATCCTCTCAGACTACTTTGTAAATCAGTTTCGATCTTTTTCTCTATTTGATCGTATGATGAAATCTTTTTGATGTAGTTATCTACTATCGTCTTCTCCAAACTATTCTGGTGAAGACCACCCCAATCAAATACCTTGAGTTTATAGAGTTCATTGAACAACTCTTCTTCTTGTTCACGACGAAGTTTTCTTTCCTCTTCGTAGTTTTGTTTAATGAACGAATCAATCACAGTCTGATCAACATCAAGACTAAAGGCTGTTGGTAGCTGTTCCTTAACCTTCAGGTTTTCAGCATCCACACCGTGCTGTCCCAAAAAATCAAGAAGGTATTTTGATCGGCTTAAGGAGCGAAGCCTAAGAAATTTTGCCCCCTCCTTTGTGGAAGCAAGCTCATTGAGTTTCTCACTCTTGAAAAGATTTTCAGCTGTTTTGAAATCCATTAGATCCACTCCTTAGTCCAAGAAGGTAAGCGATTTGTAGAAAATTTTGAGTTCGGCTTCCCTTTCGAAACGACCAAACACCAATCATTAACCAAAGCCCCTTCTCTGTTGTCTTGAACCACTGAGCCAGCACTGTAATCCGCTGAGAACCTTCCGAGATACTGCAACCCTTCTTTGCTCTCTTGAATGCTCTTCTTGATTGCTTCCCAAACTTCAGTTTCAGTCGTGTTGAAGATCAACACAAAATAGCCACCAGGTATTAATACACGTCCCACCTGCTTGATTACATCATCGAGTTTTTCTAGGTATTTCTGTAGAGATTTCTCACGTTTCGATGAATTTGAGTAAATAAATTCACTCTTCATATCAGACTTGAATCCCAAAAATGTATTCCACATTTCAGACAATTCAAGGTATGGGATACGATCACTATGAGGAGGATCTGTCACTAACAAGTGAACCGATTCCTTTTTCATTTTTTTCAAATGCTCGACAGCATCTTCACAATCTAATTTGATAGTGACTTTGGGTAAGGTATCTTTCCCAAATACATAATTGTCTAAAGAATTGATCAATCTGACTGAACGTCCTTCGAATACGTTCCATACGTTAATCTCGAAGTATGTTTTAGGTCTCCAGTATCCAATAACCCAACTTCCCACCTCATATTTTTTCTGTGGTTCAGCGGACTTCTTGGCTCGACGATTTCCAATCGTAAAAACCATTCTTGACATCTGTCCCAGTGAAGATGTCAATATGAATTTAGCAATCCTTTGCTGTCTTTCGTTAAGGGTAGATATTGCCCCAAGTAAATAGTCGATATTTTGTAATGCTCGAGGCGTGAACAGATCAGAAACCATCTGCCCTTCCTCAACATTTATACGACTGTTCTTATGAAGCTCTCTATCATTGAAAAAGTTGAGTTTGATTTCATTTGTGAACTGTACTTGCTTCTTAATACTCTTATTGAGCGGAACTAGCTTGGTTGCTCTCCCAACTTTTGTCCAAACCTCATCTACACCAGCTTCATTCCATACGATGTGAGAAATTAGGGTCCCGTCTTTCAGTGTGTAGCTCTCATTTATATTTTTCTCACACGTTGTCTTAATTAGTTCAAGAATTTCCCTAACTTCACTCTTTGATGGAGGTTGAATAAAAATCTTGGCTACTTCAATAGCTGCTGGATTGAGATCACATCCATCAAAATTAATCCCCCTCGAAAAACAGACGCTAGGAAGTACTCCCGAACCGACGAAGGGATCACAAACAAGGGATTCCATTTCTGTAAACTCATCAAGGATGAGTTCATACAGCTCTACAGGCTTTTTACCCCAGTACTTGTGACAGTTATAGACTCCTGAGTAGCCTTTCACATTCAATCTTTTAGCACTGTTTTCTTTGATTTTGGATTCAACCACTTTTTTACCGTTTCTCTCTGTTAGTCCGCCCAGTTTAATCGTCCCGGGTTTCGTGTAGGCCCGTTAGGTTAAGTCAGACCTAGATGGCGGCCTGACTGGCTAATTGCCGATAGTAATTTTCTTCAGCTTAGGTAGGAGGAATGTAGCCGATAGGCTCCAACAGTCTGTGGTGGTTAGCCGCCACATAAAACACCCTTGCCGCTTCCTTCTCATCCGCCCCCGCCGCAGGCATATGCCCCACGCCGGGTAGCGCCACCACGGGGAACTCCAAGCCTTTGCTGACCTTCATGGTCATGACCTTGATCTTGTTGCTGGTGGGGTCAAAGTCGCCAGAGCCCAAGCGGTTCTCTACCGGCAACTTTCGCTGCGCCAAAGTGCGGGCGCACAGGTCGCGCGTCTTGGTGTCTGCGCACAGCACGGCCATGTCGCCCCAGGCAAAACCCTCTTTGTGCGCGGCGGCAAAGTGGTCGGCAATAGCTTCCATCTCGGCTTGCAGGGTGGGCAGTTTGATGATGAGGGGCTCTTGCCCCTCGCGCCCGCAGCTCACGGGTTTGAGCAGGGGGATGCCGTCGTCGTCTTTGTCGTCTGCGGTCAGCAGGTCCGCGGCCACCAGGCTGGCGGTGTGCAATATCTGGCGGGTGTTGCGGTAGTTGATCTTCAGGATGGTGGTGCGCCCCTGCGCCTGGATGCCCACGCTCTTGAAGCTGAACTGCTTGTTGCGGGCACGCTCGTAAATGCTCTGCGCATCGTCGTACAGCACCAGCAGGCTGTTGGTGGTGGGGTCCACCATTTGGGTAACGAGCTTGAGCCATTCGGGCGCGAAGTCGTGGCCCTCGTCGATCATCACCGCTTGGTATTGGCCGCTGGGGATTTGTTTGCGGTCCACACCGCGGATGACGTTCTCCACCATCTCGTCAAACATGCGCGGGCCTTGATTGGGTATGGCCTGCCCATAAGCCACCAGTTGTTCGCGGCACCATTTATGAAAATGCCGCACATGCACTTTGCCGCCCAAGCCTTTGGCCTGCATGACGCTACGCAGCTTCACGCCCAACGGTTCGTTAAAGCAGAGGATCAAGATGGGTTTGCTACTCGCCGTGCTGGCTTGGGCCAGATACTCCGCGCGGTAGCCCAAGATCATGGTTTTGCCGGAGCCCGCCACGCCGTGGATCACGCGGTGCCCGTCGCCCAGGCTGCGGGCCAGCTGCTCTTGCTGCAGGTCCATCACCCGCATGATGTCGGGCAGCTCGGCCTCAGCGTCGTTGTCGTCAAACAAGTTGCCGCTGGTTTGCACCCGCACTTGCGGGAACATGATCCAGCGCACCCGGTCGATCTGGGGCAGGCTGAGCGTGCCGCGCATGCCGTAGGGGAACATGTCCCACAAGCGGCTTTGCAGGTCTTCGGCGTCCACGCTCTCCAGCATTTCGTCTTTGCAGAGCACGCGGTGGGGTTCGATGGCGTGGTGCAGTTCGGCGGCTTCGAACTGCTTGCGGGTGATTTCGGTCAACACCACGCCATAGCTCCACGGAAAAGCCACTTTGCCCGCGTGTGCGCCTTCGGTTTGAATGAGTTGCTTGTCGCGTTGCAGGGCGGTCACCACCGTTTGGGCGTATTGCCGGGCTTGCTCCAGCGGGTTGGCCACGGTTTTGGGGATGCCGTCGGGGATGATTTCCCAGGTCTGTTTGTCGGCCTGTTGGATGGTGCTGAGCTTCCAGTCTTTCACCTCCAGCACCAAGATGCCGCGCCGCGGGTGCAGCACGCAAAAGTCGGGGTGGGTGTTGCGCGGGCCCATGGGCACGTCGTACCAGAGCAGGTAGTCGTCATCGAGCTTTTGCTCCAGCCGCTCGGCCACTCTGCGTTCACCACTGGTCATGCGCGAAACGCACGCACTAATTGCCGGAATCAATGTCGCCATGAACTACCTGCCACCCTGAATGCATTTTTTTAGATGGCTGCCATCGTGCCCGCATAAAAGCACAATTTCCAGTTTTGGCGCTTGCGAATTTCACTGATTTTGCGCGGGCAATAGTTGGCTACCTCTCCGGGCCTGATTCCGCTACCATGCTGGTAACGCCATCAAACTTCGAGCCAAATATGCCTCTGGCGCTCATTTCTTTTGCGCGGGTAGCTATCAAATTTATAGCTTGTTGCCTGATGCTGCTGCCACTCTGGGTGTCGGCAGCTGCAGTGGATGTGCGAGCGCCGGGTTCCGGCAGCGTGGACCCGGGCCCGGTGGTGGCGGTGCTCGAAGACGTGTCGGGCGCGTTCACCCTGGCCGAGGTGTTGGCCGCAGATCGCGCGGGTGGTTTTGAGAAAGGGGCCGAGGTTGCCAAAGGCCTCTCGCTCGGCTACAGCCGCTCGGCGTTTTGGTTGCGCTTGGCAATCCGCAACCCCGAGCTGCGGCCCATAGAGCAGTTGCTGGAGGTGAGCAATGCGCGCATTTCCAGCGTGTCGCTGTATGTGCCTGATGCCTCGGGCAACTACAAGGCCATGGTGACCGGGGGTGACGCCCCCTTTGCCAACCGGCCGTACCCGCACCGCCACTTTGTGTTCCCGCTCACCTTGAGCCCGCAGTCCGAGCAGGTCGTGTACATGCGGGTGCAAAACAGCTCCTCGCTGATCGTGCCCTTGCGCCTGTGGGAGCCCCACGATTTCGACATTGCCAGCCGCCCGGAGTACATGGTGCAGGGCTGGTATTTCGGCATGGCCAGCGCCATGGTGCTGTTCAACCTGTTGCTGTGGCTCGCTATCCGGGACCGCATCTACATCTACTACGTGATCTTTGTGTTGGCCATGGCGGTGACCGTGGCCTCCAAGACCGGCTTGGGCGCGCAATATCTGTGGCCGGCGAGCTTGGTGTGGGGCAATTTCTCGTTTTTTACGGCGATCTCTTTCACGCTGGCGGCGTTTTACCCGTTCACCCGGCGCATGTTGGATACCCCGCGGACCATGCCCCGGGTCGACAGCGTCATGCAGCTGATGACGTGGGTGCATGTGCTGGCGCCCGTGGCTTATTGGTTTGCATTGCCGGTGGTGGCGCCGTATGGCACTGCGTTTTTCGGGTTCACCATTTTGTTTTACGGCGGGGTGGCGGTGTGGGGCTCCATCCGGCGGATGCGGGCGGCGTATTTCCAGCTGGGGGCGTTTAGTTTGCTGCTGGCCGGCACCCTGATGGCCGTGTTGCGCGCCTATGGCTGGATGCCCACCAATATCTTTACCGTAGACGGTTTGCAGCTGGGCTCGGTGTTTGAAATGCTGGTGCTGGCCTTGGCCCTTGCAGACCGCTTTAACGAAATGCGTCGCGAAAAAATGAGCGCCCAGAGCGAGCTGGTAGCCATTCAAGACCAGCTGGTCGACACCCTGCAGGCCTCTGAAAAAGAGCTGGCCTACCGCGTCGAAAAGCGCACCCGCCAGCTGCAAGCGGCCAATGCCCGCCTAGAGGCCCTGAGCATGGTGGATGGCCTGACCGGCATTGCCAACCGCCGCCACTTTGACCAGGTGCTGCACAAAGAGTGGGCGCGGCTGGAGCGGGTGAGCCAGCCCTTGGCGCTGGTGATGCTGGATGTGGACTGGTTCAAGCGCTACAACGACCACTTTGGCCACCAGGCCGGCGATGAGTGCCTGCGCGAGGTGGCCCTGGCGATCAGCGGTGTGAGCCGCGCCAGCGATTTGGTGGCCCGCTATGGCGGCGAGGAGTTTGTGATCATTGCCCCCGGCAACGATGGCCCGCAGGCCCTGCAAATGGCCCAGCGCGCCTGCGACGCGGTGCGCGAGCTGGCCATGCTGCACCCACTGTCTGAAGAGGGCTTTGTGACCCTGAGCTGCGGGGTGGCATATACGGTGCCCGGCCCCGAGAGCAGCCCCGAGAACCTGCTGGGCAATGCAGACAACGCCCTCTACGAGGCCAAGGCCCAGGGCCGCAACCGGGTGGTTCTGGCCCAGCCCTCGGGTTGGTAGCTGGTATTGAGGGGTGTTGTGTACAAGGCCCCCTCCACCAAGTGCTATGTAGTGCGAAACACGTGATCCCACAGGCTGGTGCTCAAGCCGTAGTGGTGGGTGTGCCCGCGCTGGCGGTGCAGCTCGTGCATAGCCTGAAACGGGGGCAACCGGTGCAGCACAAAGCGGTGCAGGCCATACTCAATCAGGGTCCAGCCACCTAGCCCGCCCAGCGCCCAGGCCACGAGCTGCCACTGCAATGCGTGGGGCGCCGCAAGGCCCAAAAACGCCGCCAGCGCTGCCACGCACACGCCATACACCCCGAAGTCTGCAAAGTACGCGAAACGGCTCTGTTGGATCGAGAGGAGTGGCATAGGTGATTCTGGGGGTCTCCTGCCGCAGGCTTTATGAGCGCTTGATGGCTTTAGCGACACTTTCTTTGGCGTCGCCCACCGACGCACGCACCGCGCCTAGGTTCTTTTGCACGTTGCCTTTGACCTCGAGCGACTTGTTGCCCAAGGCTTTGCCCACGACCTCTTTGACCTTGCCCTTGGCTTCTTGTGTGCGCCCTTTAATTTGGTCTTTGTTGATACCCATGACTCGCTCCTGAAAAGGTGGTCCGGCTCATCACCGGCATGCAACAAAGGTTGCACAAGCTGCACCATAGGCGGGGCGTTGGGGACCGTCGGTGCGCTGTCGTACCCGGGGCGAAAGCGCTGTTTATAACCATTGAGAATAAATGAGTTGACTTTTATTCCTGCGTGCATATAATTCGAGGTAGGAATGCGGTGTACCTCCCAACACACCCCTGTTCCACGAGAACCACCACGAGATGTCTCCTGCCGTTGGTTCCCGGTTTATTCGACACCTGTCGACCGCGTTGATCTGCAGAGCAGCAGCCAACCGAATCTCTTTTTGCTCAAGCCGGCCTTACAACGTGGCCCGCACCTCTCCCTTTAAATGAATCAGAATTTCGAATCCGCTATCCCGATGGGCAACTACATTGTTTCGCCCGCAACGCAAGAAACCAGCGCCGGTCTGTTCCGTGCCTCCATCGCTGTCCAACGCAGCCAGAGCAAAGGCGCTTACTGCCGGGTCTTCAACTTCGACTGCGAGTTTGTCTCTCGCGAAGCCGCCCGCGTGTACGCCATTACCCAAGGCTGGCTTGAAACCGGCATTGCCAGCCCGCAAACCTGCTGAAGCAGGCCGGACGCACTCGACACACATCACCCTATTCCGCCGCCCGCAAAGGCTGCAAACCCGCGCACCCCGGCCACCCGGGCTGACAGCGCACTCACTGAAAGGCTCACCATGAGCAGCAAAATTTACGTGGGCAACCTGCCCTACTCCGTCACCGATGACAGCTTGCAGAGCAATTTCGCCGAATTCGGCGAAGTGACCTCCGCCAAGGTCATGATGGACCGCGACACCGGCCGTTCCAAGGGCTTTGCCTTTGTGGAAATGAGCACTCCCGCATTTGCCCAAGCCGCCATTGACGGTTTGAACGGTCAATCCGTGGATGGCCGCTCCATTGTGGTCAACCTGGCTCGTCCGCGTGAAGACCGTGGTAGCTCTGACGGCTACCGCGGCGGCCGTAGCAGCTACTAAGCGCTCATCGCCCACAAAAAAGCCGGCTCTGGTAGCCGGCTTTTTGCGTCTGGCGGGGGGTGTATTGATAGTTGAGCCGCCCCATTACTTGATGGTCACAAGCACCCGATAAACTGGGGGAATGACATTTGAAACTTTGACGATAGACGGCGCGCCTGCAGTCCGGCTGCAGGGCCCGCACGGGGACTCGGTCACTGCGCTGCTGCGGGGTGGCCAGGTGATCTCGTGGATCGATGCAAGCGGCACCGAGCGCTTGTATTGCAGCCCGCTCTCGCCACTGGCCGGCCCGCAAGCCGTGCGGGGCGGGGTGCCGGTGATTTTTCCGCAATTCAGTGGGCGCGGCCCCCTGATGCGCCATGGCTTTGCCCGCACCCGCGACTGGGCTTTGGCCGACACACCGGCCGGCGCTGCGCACCCCACGCTGGTCATGCGCATGGAGCATTCCGCCGCAGAAACCGCGCTGTGGGCCCATGACTGTGTGTGCACCCTGGCTGTGGCTTTGGAGGCGGCTGGCCTGCGCATCACGCTGGCCGTGCATAACACCGGCAGCAGTGCGTTGAGCTTTCATGCGGCACTCCACACCTACCTCGAGGTGGGTGACGTCACCCAAGCCACGCTAACCGGCGTATTGCCGCAAGGCGAGGTCTTGTCGCTGGCCGAGCCGATTGACCATTTGTTTGAATCTGTGCCCGGCCCCTTTGCCCTGCGCAGCCCTGCCAGTGCCTTGGACATGGCCCACGAAGGCTTTACCGACGCTGTGGTCTGGAACCCCGGGCCGCAAGCCGTGATTGCCGATTTGCCCGCCGGAGGCTATGCCCGCTTTCTGTGTGTGGAGGCGGCCTCGGTGGGCGTGCCGGTGCAGCTGGCACCGGGCGCGCACTGGCAGGGTTGCCAGTACTTGGTCACCGCCGCGTAGGGCTAAGCCCCGCTTTTTTACAATGCCGGCGCACACGGTGCCCGGCACCCTCTAACGGAAACCTCCATGACCTCTCCAGAATCCACTACCAAGCGCGCCAAGTTGCGCCCCATTCCCAGTTTCATTTTTGCCAGCCGCTGGCTGCAGCTGCCGCTCTACATCGGGCTGATTGCGGCACAAGGCGTGTACGTCTTCCATTTCTGGCTGGAGTTGGTGCACTTGCTGGAGGCCGCTTTCGGCAGCCAGACCGCGCTGCAGGCGCTGGTGACCAGCATCGGCTACAAGTCAGATGTGCCGGTGCCCGCGCTGAACGAAACCATCATCATGCTGGTGGTGCTCGCGCTGATTGACGTGGTGATGATCTCCAACCTGCTGATCATGGTGATCGTGGGCGGCTACGAGACCTTTGTGAGCCGTATGGACCTCGACGGTCACCCCGACCAACCTGAGTGGTTGAGCCATGTGAACGCGTCGGTGCTCAAGGTGAAGTTGGCTACCGCCATCATCGGTATCAGCTCTATCCACCTGCTCAAGACCTTTATCAACGCTGCCAACTACGACGAAAAAGTGCTGATCGCCCAGACGGCGATTCACATCACTTTCTTGTTCTCGGCCATTGCGATTGCCTACACCGACAAGCTGCTCAACAGCAGCCACCAGAACACCAGCCACTAAGGCGGGTTTGCCGCAGGCCACTAGGCTGTGGCCTGCCCTCAAGGCGCAGAATTTTTGGTCAAATAGGCCTCTAGCCCAAGTAATTTCTGCGCACCTAGCTACTAAAAATATAGCAAAAGTAGCATCACAAGGGACGGTTTCTCATGATTCAAGTTCGCGATCTGGTGTTCGACTACCTTGGCCACCGGGCGCTGCACGGCGTGTCGGTCGATATTCCCAAGGGCACGGTGATTGCCTTGGTGGGCCCCAACGGGGCCGGCAAATCGACCCTGATGCGCTGCATGGCGGGGCTGGATACGCCGCTCTCGGGCAGCATCACCGTGGGCGGGGTCGATGTGCAAGAGCACCCGCGCGAGGTGCACACCAAGCTGGGCTATCTCTCAGACTTTTTCGGGCTCTATCAGGAGCTCACGGTGCAGCAGTGCCTGAGCTACGCCGCGGCCGCCCAGGGGATTGCAGACAAGCACATTGCCAAGCGGGTGCAGGACGTGGCCCGCTTTTTGAACCTTACCGACAAGCTGCAAAGCCTAGCCAGCAACCTCTCGCGCGGGCAGCGCCAGCGGGTAGCGATCGGCCAGGCCATTGTGCACATGCCGCAGGTGCTGTTGCTCGACGAGCCCGCCAGCGGCCTGGACCCCGAAGCCCGGGCCGATTTGTCGGCCTTATTCCGCACCCTGCAGGCCAAGGGCATGACGCTGGTGGTGTCGAGCCACATCTTGAGTGAGCTCGACGAGTACTGCACCCATATCCTCTCGATCCGCGATGGTCGGGTCAGCCGCTTTGCCAGCCTGGCCGCTACCGCGACCGGCGCCGAAGGGGTGATCAAGACGCTGGTGCAGATTCAGTTGGCTGCGCCTGCACCGCAATTGGCGGGGCTGTTAGGCGATTACGAGGTGGCCCATCTGGATGTGCAAGGCCTGGCCCCCAGCACGGTGTACCTGCCCGCGGGCGACTTGGCCGCACGCGCCGTGCTGCTGGCGCGCCTGACCGCTGCCGGTGTAGCGGTGTGTGGCTTTCAGGAGGTGCGCACCACGCTGCAAGCCAGTTATGACCAGACCGGTGCAACCGGCCGCCCAGGAGAGTCCGCATGAACCCCGAATTCAAACGCAATCTCTGGCTGGAAATGTCGCCCAGCCGCTTGGCCATCATGCCCGGGGTGCTGGCCTTGATCGGTCTGTTGGTCTATGTGTTGAACCCAGACGACCCGCAGCGCAGCTTGTTTGTGGCGTTCTCGGTGCTATTTGTCGGTTTGACCGTGGGTTGGGGCAGCCTGCTGGTGGTGTCGAGCATCAACAACGAGGTGAGCGAGCGCACCTGGGACCAGCAGCGCTTGAGTGCCCTGAGCCCGTGGAGCATGGCCTGGGGCAAGCTGTTTGGCAGCGCTGCCTACGCCTGGTATGGCGGCTTGCTGTGCGCGTTTGTAGCGGTGGTGGCGGCCTTGTCGGGGCCGGCGTTTTGGAGCCGTTGTGTCTGGCTGCTGGTGGGTGCCGTGGGCACGGTGGCGTTGCATGCGTGGTTGATGGCGAGTCGCTTGCACACCCTGGATATCCGCTCGGAAAAAGCCAGTGGCATGGCCGGCCGCCTGTTTGGTGTGTTTCTGGTGCTGCAAACCTTGCCGGTGATTTTCATGGTGCTGCGCGACCCGAGCTCGCCGGATCGCGAGGGTCTGGGCAGTTGGTGGGGTTGGGGCTTGCCCCTGTCCATTCAGTCGTTGTTGGTGGCCTTGCTGCTGTTGGCGCTGGGCTTGCTGGCGCTGTGGCGCAGCATGGGCAAGCAGCTGATGGTGCGCGGTGTGCCCTGGGCCTGGGCACTGGGGGTGTTGGGCCTGGGCTGGGTGATCGCCGGCTTCATGCCGACCCCCGGCTGGGGCGCGCCGCTGTGGATGACGCTGGCGTGTACCGCGCTGGCATCCACCTACGGGGCGCTGTTCACCGAGTCCAACAACCGGCTCGTCTGGCAGGCGGTGCTCTACCACCGCGCGCACAGCCCGGCACGCCGGGTCTGGCAGGCCCTGCCCCTGTGGCCGGTGAGTTGGGCGCTGGCCGCCGTGTGCCTGGTGGCCTATTCGCTCACCGGGGGTGCTGCCAGTGAGGCTGCCCGCGATGTGCCCGCGCTCGAGGGGTTGATGTGGATGGCCCTGCTGCACACCCTGCGGGACTGCGGCATCTACCACTTCTTTGCCTTGCGCAACACCAGCCGCAAGCCCACCGCTATGACGCTGCTCACGCTGTTTGTGCTGGGGGTGGTGCTGCCGGCCCTGGTGGCCAGCGCAGCGCCCGGCTTAGCGCCTTGGCTGGAGCCGTTTTTCGGTGCCAAAGCGCTGGCGATGGGAGAAGAGTCGCTCGGTGCGAGCGCCTGGCTCGGCATGGCCTTGCATCTCGTGGTGGTGGCAGGGCTGGTGGCTTGGCGCTGGTCGGCTGGCGCACCCGCTGCCCTGCGCAGCGCCCGGGCAGATTAAGGGCGAGCGTGGTCCGCGTCGGGCCGGTGCGCCGGATCGACGTGGGTCATTAAATTCAAGACCCGGTGGCGCTGGAGCACCGCTTGGCGGGCGGCTACGGCGATGTTGTGACCCTCTTCCACGGTGAGCTGTGCGTCCACCTCGATGTGGGCATCGGCCACCACCATGTCGCCCATCTTGCGGGTGCGCACATCGTGCACGCCTGATACGCCGGGCGTGGTCAGCAAGGTGGCGCGAATGGCTTGTACTTCGGCTTCATCAAGGCCGCGATCCATCAGGTCGTGCAGCGCGTCCCACGCAAAGCTCCAGCCCATTTTGCCGACCATGAAGCCCACTATCAGGGCGGCAATCGGGTCCAGTAACGGGTAGCCGGCCATGCTGCCAAGAATGCCCAGGCTCACCACCAATGACGAGGCGGCGTCCGACCGCGCGTGCCAGGCGTTCGCCACCAGCAGGCTGGATTTGACGGCCTTGGCGACGCGCAGCATGTAGCGGAACAAGAGCTCTTTGGTGGCGATGGCCCCCAACGCCACCCACAAGGCCGTGGTGTGGGCCGGGGCAATGGTATCGGGCGACTCCAGCTTGCCCAGGGCCGACCAGACCATTCCGCCGCCTACTGCGAGCAGGATCAGGCCCAGGGCCAGTGACGCTGCGGTCTCAAACCGCTGGTGCCCGTAAGGGTGGTCGTCATCCGCGTCTTTTTTGGCATGGTGGCCGGCGAACAGCACCACAAAGTCTGACACGAGGTCAGACAAGGAGTGAATGCCGTCCGCGATCAGCGCCTGCGATTTGGTGAGCGTGCCCACGATGATCTGGGCACTGGCCAGCACCACGTTCACCACCACGCTCACCCAGGTGCTACGGCTCGCAGCTGCCGCGCGTTCCGCGGCACTGTGGGGGGCGTGTTCGTCTTCTTGTTCGGTAAATTGCATGGTGCGCAGTGTGACCGGCCAAGATGACGGTGGCCTTAACTGAGGTGCTTGCCGGCGATGCCGGCCAACTCAAACATGGTGACTTGCGGCTTGCCGAACACCGCGAGCAGCTTGGCATCGGCGTTGATGCTGCGCTTGTCTTTGGCGTCTTGCAGGCCGTTGGCCTTGATGTAGTCCCACAGTTTTTTCATGACCTGAGGCCGCGCAACCGGTTCGGCACCGATCACCGCGGCCAACTCAGCGCTGGGCTGTTTGCCGCTGGCGGCTGTGGTCTTGCGCGGAGCCTTGGGCTTGGATTCTTTGACGGCAGCAGCCTTCTTTGCAGGTGCTTTTTTGGCTGCAGCGCCCGTGGTTCCTGCGCGAGCAGCTCCTGTTTTGGTAGCGGCACCGGTCTTGGCAGCTGCTTTGAAGGCGGTCTTGCGGGGCGGGAACTTGCTGGGCGCGAACTCGAAGTTCACCTTGCCCTCAGCCGCGTCCCACGCCAGCATGGCCTTGAAGTTGCGGCGGGTGCGCATCGAGACAAATTTCTCCAGCAAGTCGGTCTTGCCGGTGGCCAGCAGTTTTTGCATTTGCTCGCGCTCGATAGGCTGCTGCAGGATGATCTGGCCGCTCTTGAAGTCGCAGCTCGGGGTGGCCTGCGCATCGGTGGGCACCGACTTTTCGCAGACGTAGTTCTTGCCGTGTTCAAACACGTTGCCGCCGCACTTGGGGCAGGCGCCCAGCGCGGTTTGGCTGCTGAAGTCGATGATCTCGCCGTCTTCTTCGCCGGCCTTGTCGTCGCCGAAGTCGAACTCCAGTTTGTAGTTCTTGGCCTCCTCGTCAAACTTGATGACCATCTCGGCCACAAAGGGCCAGCCGGCCTTGGAGCGGAAACCGTCCAAGGGGCCGATGTGCTTGTCACGCAGGAACTGCTCCACCTCTGCGGGCTCGAAGGTGCGCCCCGCCGGGGATTTACCGAACGAGAAGCCGCAGCCTTCGCTGTGGCCATCTGCACCGGTACAGGTATAGCGGCGGTAGTTTTCTTTGACGATGCCACCGCAGTTGGGGCAAGGGGCCGCCAGGGTGGCGTAGTCACCGGGGATGGTGTCACGGTCGTATTCCTTGGCCTTTTTGACCATGTGCTCGGTCATGGCGGCGATCTCGGCCATGAACTTTTCGCGGCTGAGCTTGCCCTGCTCCATCTGGGCAAGCTTGTATTCCCACTCACCGGTGAGCTCGGCCTTGGTCAGTTCTTGCACGTCGAGGCCGCGCAAGAGCGTCATGAGCT
Source organism: Rhodoferax potami (assembly GCF_032193805.1). Taxonomy (NCBI): domain Bacteria; kingdom Pseudomonadati; phylum Pseudomonadota; class Betaproteobacteria; order Burkholderiales; family Comamonadaceae; genus Rhodoferax; species Rhodoferax potami. The sequence goes on from NZ_JAVBIK010000001.1 coordinate 2,123,574, forward strand.
GGAAGGACTTGGCGGTGGGGATCAGCTCGCGGCCTTCGCGCAGCATGTATTTCTCGGCAATCAGGCCTTCGATGATGCTGGAGCGGGTGGCTGGGGTGCCCAGGCCTTTTTCCTGCATGGCTTCGCGCAGCTCGTCGTCCTCCACGGTCTTGCCGGCACCTTCCATGGCGCCCAGCAGCGTGGCTTCGGAGTAGCGTGCAGGCGGTTTGGTCTTGAGGCCCTTGGGGTCTACCGGGTCGCCCTTGACCTTTTCGCCGGGCGCCACGGGCACCAGGTTCTGGCCCTTGTCGCCTTCCTTGGCATCTTCCACTTCGGCGGCGGCTTCTTTGCCGTAGATGGCCAGCCATCCCGGCTTGACCAGCACCTTGCCTTCGGTTTTGAAGGCGTGTTGGGCAGCGGTGGTGATGCGGGTGGTGACCTGGTATTCGGCACTCGGGAAGAACACCGCCATGAAGCGGCGTACCACCAGGTCGTACAGCTTTTGCTCTGCCTCGCTCAGGCCGTTGGGCGCTTGCAGGGTGGGGATGATGGCAAAGTGATCCGAGACCTTGGCGTTGTCGAACACGCGCTTGGTGGGGCGGATGTAGTTGTTGTTCAGTGCGACCAGTGCGTGCGGCGCCAGATGGCGCATGTCGCTGTCGGCCAGCATCTCGAAGGTCTTTTTGACGACCGGCACATAGTCTTCAGGCAGGGCGCGCGAATCGGTACGCGGGTAGGTCAGGGCCTTGTGGCGCTCGTACAGGCTCTGGGCAATCTGCAAGGTGGTCTTGGCCGAGAAACCAAACTTGCCGTTGGCCTCGCGCTGCAGGCTGGTCAGGTCGAACAGCAGGGAGAAGCCTGGGTGGTGGGCTTGCTCTCTTCGGTCACGGTGGCGGGCTGGCCGCGCACCGCGTCTGCAATCGCCTTGGCCTCGGCTTGGGTCCAGACCCGGTCGGCCTTTTTCTCAGCGTCGTCGGCATCTTTTTTGTGGGCGGGGTTGAACCACTTGCCAGCGTACTCGCCCGCTTGCGCGGCAAAGGTGGCGTGGATCTCCCAGTAATCGCGGCTGACAAACTTGCGGATCAGCTCTTCGCGCTCCACCACTACTGAGAGCGTGGGGGTCTGCACACGGCCCACGGTGGTCAGGAAGAAACCGCCGTCGCGGCTGTTGAAGGCGGTCATCGCACGGGTGCCGTTGATACCCACCAACCAGTCGGCTTCAGACCGGCAGCGGGCGGCGTCGGCCAGGGGCTGCATTTGCGCGTTGGTGCGCAGGTTGTCAAAGCCCTCGCGGATGGCCTGGGGCGTCATGGACTGTAGCCACAGGCGGCTGACCGGCTTGCCCAGCGGCTTGGCGCCACCGGCGTATTGCTCAATCAGGCGGAAGATCAGCTCTCCTTCGCGGCCCGCGTCGCAAGCGTTCACGATCTTGTCGACATCTTTGCGCTTGGCCAGCTTGACCACCGCGTTCAGGCGGGTCTTGGTTTTGTCGACGGGCTTGAGGTCAAAGTGGGGCGGGATGACGGGCAGCTGCGCAAAGCTCCATTTGCCGCGTTTGACGTCGTAGGCCTCGGGCGCCTGGATCTCGACCAGGTGACCGACGGCGCTGGAAACCACGTAGCTGTCGCTCTCGAAATATTCGTCGTGTTTTTCAAACTTGCCCGCCACCGGAGTGAGTGCACGCACGATGTCTTGTGCGACCGACGGCTTTTCAGCAATAACCAATGTTTTGTTCAAAACGGTGTTTTTCATCTGACTACAATCCAATTCTCGCGTGCGCGCAGGCGCGCACTTGCACACGCAGGCACGCACACATGCGCGCCCATACGATTCACCATACCAAACTTTCCGGCCGTGGCAAAAACCCCAGTGAAATCCTCCACCAGTGTGCCCGCCTCGCCGGCACGGCGCATCCAGACACGGCGCTCCGGGGTACATGGCAAAGGGGTGTTCGCGCTGCAGGATATCGCCGAAGGCGAAACCATCATTGAATATGTGGGTGAGATCATCAGCTGGCAGGAAGCCCAGGACCGCCACCCCCACGACCCCAAAGACCCGAACCACACGTTTTACTTCTCGCTCGAAGATGGCAACGTGATCGACGCCTTGTTCGGCGGCAACTCCTCGCGCTGGATCAATCACTCCTGCGACGGCAACTGCATTGCTGACGAGGAAGGCGGCCGGGTCTTTATCAAGGCGCTGCGCAACATCCGCGCCGGCGAAGAGCTGAACTACGACTACGGCCTGATTCTCGAAGAGCGTTACACCAAAAAGCTCAAGGCGGAATACCCTTGCTGGTGTGGCAGCAGCAACTGCCGCGGCACCTTGTTGGCCCCGAAGCGATGAACGTGACCCGCTGGCCTGCGGAAGCCATTTGGGAAGCGGTGTTTGCGGTCCTTCCCGGTTTCAGTGTCGAGGTGTTGCCGGAAATTGATTCCACCAACTCGGAACTGATGCGGCGCGCACGGGCTGGCCAATGTGAGCCGGTGCTGCTGGTCGCAGAGCGGCAGACCGCCGGCCGTGGCCGCCTGGGTCGCGACTGGCAAAGCGACACGCAGGGCGATGGGGGCACGTTGACCTTCTCGTTGGGCCTGCCTTTGCAGCCTGCGGACTGGTCGGGGTTGTCGCTGGCGGTGGGGCTCTCCGTGGTGCAGAGCTTGCACCCGGAGTTGCAGCTGAAATGGCCCAATGACATCTGGTGGCAGGGCCGCAAGCTGGCTGGCATTCTGATTGAAACCGCGAGCGCTGGCACGCAACGCTATGCCGTCATTGGTGTGGGCATCAACATCACGCCGCGCAAGGGGGGTGGTTTGCGCACGCCGCCTGCGGCCTTGCAAGAATTGCTGCCGGAGGTGGATGCGCCTGAGGTCTTGCACCGGGTGATCGCGCCTTTGGTGCAAGCGGTGCTGACGTTTACTACCGAAGGTTTTGCACCCTTGCGCAGTGCCTACCAGGCGCGTGATCTGTTGGCGGGTCAGGCGGTGGTGTGTACCGATGGCACCCAAGGCACCGCACTGGGTGTAGACGCCAGCGGGGTGCTGCTGGTCGACACCGGGGCGGGAACTGTCAGAATCAACAGCGCGGAAGTGAGCGTGCGTCCGGTATCTGCACCCCCCCTCAACCCCTCCTGACTTCTATGTTGCGACTGATTGTCCTGCTACTCCTTTTGGCAAACGGCCTGTACTTTGCGTGGAGTCACCGTTATTTGCAGATGTACGGCTTTGCCCCGCACACCAGCAGTGAGCCGCAGCGTGTGCAGCAGCAGATCAAGCCGGATGCGGTGCAGCTGTTGACGGCTGCAGAGCTGAAAAAGGTGGAAGCCCAGTTGCTCGCCGATGCGGGCCCGAAGGAGTGTCTGCAAGCCGGCCCTTTCAGTGACGAGGAAGCCGCGGCCCTGCGCCGGGTGCTGAATGAAGCACTGCCCGCAGGCGGCTGGCAGGTGGACCCTGTCAAAGTGAGTGCGCGTTGGGTGGTTTACGTGGGCAAGCTGGCCAAAGGCGAGACGCTGGCCAAAAAGACCGCCGATCTGGCGGCTTTGGGCATCAAGGCGATACCGGTGGCGAACCCGGATCTACAACCCGGTTTGGTACTGGCAGGCTTTGAAACGGAAGCGGCTGCCAAGGCGGAGCTCGCCCGTTTGGCGCCCAGAGGCATCCGTGGCATCAAAGTGCTGCAAGAGCGCCAGGCGGCGACTGTGCAGCAGTTGCGTGTGCCGGCGGCGACCGAGGCCATCAAACTCCGGCTTCAGGATGTGAAGGCCGCCTTGCAAGGGCACGGGCTCAAGAGCTGCAGTTAAGCGCCCTCGGAGGGTGGGTTGACCGCGGAGGGCGAAAACCGCAAGGTGAACGTGGTGCCCGGCGGCGAGTAACCGGGCCGGCTGTCTTCCACCGCAATCTCCGCGTGGTGCTGGCGCGCAATTTCTTGAACGATGGGCAAACCCAAGCCTGAGCCATCGGCTTCGTTGCCGAGTGCCCGGTAGAACGGTTGAAAAACCAGTTCCCGCTCGGCCGCCGGGATGCCGGGGCCGTTGTCTTCCACCTGCAGTACCAAGGCGCCGCTGAACGGATCCAGCAAGACCCGGGCTGTGATCACGCCCGCGCGGTCTGCTGTGGATGGCGTGTAGTTGATGGCGTTGTCGACCAGATTGCGCACCATTTCTTTGAGGAGGGTGACGTTGCCCGGAATCGCGACGCCGGGTGTCCCGGGTTCGACGCCTTCGTAGCCCAGATCAATGGACTTTTCCAAGGCTTTGGGCACACAGTCCCGCACCACTTCCATGGTGAGTTTTGCCAGATCGCAGGGCTGGTGTGCAAGCACGGTGCCGCTGCTTTCGGCGCGTGCAAGGGCCAGCAGTTGATTGACGGTGTGGGTCGCGCGGATGCTGGAGCGGCCGATCTGGCGCAGCGACTGTTTCAAATCGTCTGCACTCGCGCCTTGCCGTTGCGCAAGATCGGCTTGCATACGCAAACCTGCCAGCGGGGTTTTGAGCTGGTGCGCTGCGTCGGCCAGGAAGCGCTTCTGGGTCGAGATGGAGTCTTTGAGTCGCATCAGCAGGTCGTTGACCGAGGAGACGAGCGGCACGACCTCCAGGGGCACTGCTTCTACATCCAGCGGGCTCAAATCGTCCGGGCTGCGGGCACGGATGCGCTCTTCCAAGCGGTTCAGGGGCTTGATCGCTTGTACCAGCGCCAACCAGACCAGCAGCACCGCCAGAGGCAGGATGACAAACTGGGGCAGCATAACCCCTTTGACAATTTCGGTCGCCAGGACCGAGCGTTTGTCCATGGTCTCTGCGACTTGAACCAGCGCTGGCCGGCCGCCGGGGATGTTTGTGCGCACCCACATGGAGGCGACCCGCAGGTCGACCCCTTTGTAGTCCAGCTCCCGCATCCGGACTTCGCCCTGCGGTACCCGGTCGTCGTCGGGCGGCGCCGGCAGGTCTTTTTCGCCGCTGAGGTACTCACCCTGGCTGCCGAGGACTTGGTAGTAGACGGTGTCCGCATCGTCTGCCCTGAGTAGCTCGCGGGCAGGCAGAGGGAGCACAAACTGCACCCGGTCTTTGCTGACGGTAATCAGCTGGGCCAGGGCTCCGGCGTTGTATTCGAGGGCGCGGTCAAACGGCTTGCCGGCAATGCCCTGCGCAACGAGCCAGGTCAGTACCAAGCTCACCGGCCACAGCAGCAACAGCGGGGTTAGCATCCAGTCGAGGATTTCCCCGAACAGGCTGCGTTGCTCCCGCTGGAATATTTTCATCCTGGTATTTTTTCCAAGCAGTAGCCCAGCCCGCGTACGGTGGCGATGCGGATGGGACCCTTTTCGATCTTCTTGCGCAGGCGGTGGATATAGACCTCGATGGCGTTGTTGCTCACCTCTTCGCCCCATTCGCACAGGCGCTCCACCAGCTGGTCTTTGCTAACCAGGCGGCCTGCGCGCTGCAGCAGCACCTCCAAGAGGCCGAGTTCGCGGGCAGAGAGTTCGACCATCTTGCCGTCGATGGTGGCGACCCGGCCGGCCTGGTCGTAGGTGAGCGGGCCGTGTTTGATGCTGCTGCTCGTCGCACCCATGCCGCGGCGGACCAAGGCGCGCACCCGGGCTTCCAGCTCTTGCAGGCTGAAGGGTTTGGCCATGTAGTCGTCCGCGCCGTAATCCAGGCCTTTGACCCGCTCATCCACGCTGTCCGCAGCAGTGAGGATCAGCACGGGCAATGAGGATCCCCTGCCCCGCAGTTTCTTGAGGACTTCCAGGCCGTGCATCTTTGGTAGGCCCAAATCCAGAATCAACAAGTCGAATTCGGTATTGGTCATGAGCGCGGCGTCGGCTTCGGTGCCGCTGGCCACATGGTCTACCGCTGCACCCGCGCCGCGCAGTGCGCGTAACAGGCCATCGGCCAGAACTTGATCGTCTTCAGCTATCAGTATGCGCATGCGTGTCTCCTGGCAGGGTGCGGCACTGTGTCCGCTTGACGCCATTCTAGGCGTGCAGCTGCTGTGCAAGGCGGCCGCCTGCGGCGGGCTCAATGGCCGCAGTAGGCCTCCAATCCCAGATGGATCACCGTGGCGACCTCGGGGCCGACTGCTTGTTGCAGCTCATCCTGGGCTTGGGCCACGGCATCTTGATACGCCTGCAGCCATGCCATCCCGGTGGCAGTGAAGCGGATGTGCTTGGCACGGGCATCGCTCGTGTCGTCGGTGCGCTCCACCATGCCCCAGGCCTCACATTGGTTTACCAGGGTGGTCATGGCCTGTTTGGTCATGCCGGCGCGGGTGGCAAGGTCGGTGAGGCGGCTGCCCTGGATTTCGAGGTGCCGGGTGATGTGAATATGGGCTGCCCCGACCTGCCCGCGGGCAGCGAGGTTGGCCAAACCCAAGGGTGCTGCGGTGTGACGAGCCATGAGCTCGAGGACTCTGGCATCAAAGCGCTCCAGCGCCAGTCGCAACCAATGACCGACGTGGTTGCTGCGCCAGGGTTCGAGAGAGGCGGGAATCGACATGGGGTAAATGGTAATGCAAACTGACTAAATATCGGCTTGTTTGAATTTAATAGGGCGCTTAGACTACTGTTCAAGCATCCAGCCTGTTGTTAATGACAGATGGATAAACAGTCACCCCACCCTTGATTTTTCAGGAGATTCCCATGGACGCAGTGAAGAACCCCGCCGCCAACGCAGAAAAGGCCAAAGCCCTTCAAGTGGCGCTTGCGCAGATTGAAAAGCAATTCGGCAAGGGCACCATCATGCGCTTGGGCGAGGGCGAGGTGATTGAAGACATTCAGGTCGTGTCCACCGGCTCTTTGGGGTTGGACATCGCTTTGGGCGTGGGCGGCCTGCCGCGTGGCCGTGTGGTGGAAATCTATGGCCCAGAGTCTTCCGGTAAAACCACCTTGACGCTGCAAGTCGTGGCCGAAATGCAAAAGCAAGGCGGCCAGTGCGCCTTCGTGGATGCCGAGCACGCGTTGGACATCCAATACGCCCAGAAGCTGGGTGTGAACCTGCAAGACCTGCTGATCAGCCAGCCTGACACCGGTGAGCAGGCTCTTGAAATTGTGGACAGCCTGGTGCGCTCCGGCGCGGTGGACCTGATCATTGTGGACTCGGTGGCCGCCCTGACCCCGAAGGCCGAACTCGAAGGTGAAATGGGCGACAGCCTGCCCGGCCTGCAAGCCCGCCTGATGAGCCAAGCGTTGCGCAAGCTCACTGCCCACATCAAGAAGACCAACTGCATGGTCATCTTTATCAACCAGATCCGCATGAAGATTGGCGTGATGTTCGGCTCGCCCGAAACCACCACCGGTGGCAATGCGCTGAAGTTTTACGCCTCTGTGCGCCTTGACATCCGCCGTACCGGCACGATCAAGAAGGGCGAAGAGGCCATCGGTAACGAGACCAAAGTCAAAGTGGTCAAGAACAAGGTCAGCCCCCCGTTCAAGACGGCGGAGTTCGACATCCTGTTTGGGGAAGGCATCAGCCGACACGGCGAAATCATCGACATGGGCGTGACCGCCGGCATTCTGGAAAAGTCCGGTGCCTGGTATGCCTACCAAGGTGAAAAAATCGGCCAAGGCCGTGACAACGCCCGCGAGTTTTTGCGTGAGAACCCTGACTTGTCGGTGGAGATTGAGAATAAGGTGCGCTTGTCCTTGGGTATTCCTTTGCTGCCAGTCGCAGAGCCTGATGCCAAGCCCAAAGGCAAAAAGGCAGACAAAGCGGACAAGCCGGAATAAGTGTCAAATCGGCCGCTAGCCCTCATTAAATATGCGCTAGCAGCTATTAATTTAGTAGCAAAATAAGAAGAAGTCAGGCTGTGGCAGTTCAAGCACTCTCACTCACCGGCAGGGCCTTGCGGCTGCTCAGTACCCGGGAGCACTCGCGCGCAGAGCTGGAGCGCAAGCTCCAGCGCTACGAGGAGGAGCCCGGCGCCTTGGCCCGGGTGCTGGACGCGCTCACCGCTAAAGACTTCATCAATGAAGACCGTGTGATCGGCTCGGTGGTCTACCGGAGGGCGGGCAAGATGGGGGCGTCTCGCATCAAGCAGGAGCTTCAATCGAAAGGGCTCGCTCCCGACGCGGTGGCCGAGGCGGTGGCTGCCTTGCGCAGCACCGAGCTGGAGCGGGCCCGCGAAGTCTGGCGCAAAAAGTTTGGTGCTCAACCGCAAGATGCGGCTGAGCGGGCCAAGCAGATGCGCTTTCTGGCCAGCCGGGGCTTTGGCGGTGACACCATCCACCGTGTGGTGTCCGGTGGCGGGGACGACGAGGGGCTGTAAGCCTTACAAGCCCAGCATCAGCTGCAGGTTTTGCACCGCAGCGCCGCTGGCACCCTTGCCCAGGTTGTCCAACCGGGCTACCAGCACCGCATGGGCAAAGCCATCGGCGGCAGCGTCGTTGGCGAACACCCGGAGTTCGAGCTTGTTGGTGTCTGCGAGGGCCACGGCATCCAATTTCAAATCCGCGGTGGCTGGCTCCACGCTCACCCATTGACTGCCGGCGTAATGGTGCGCCAATGCGTCGTGCAGGGCTTGTGCGGTTGGCTTGCCGGGCAATGTGTCGAGATGCAGTGGGAGCTGTACCAGCATGCCCTGAATGAAATTCCCGACCGAGGGCACAAACAGGGGCCTGCGGGTCAGGCCGGTGTATTGCATGATTTCAGGAATGTGCTTGTGCTTCAGGCCCAGTGCGTAGAGCTCAAAAGGTGCTGCGCTCCCTTGTTCGTAAGCCTCGATCATCGCGCGACCGCCGCCGGAATAGCCACTGACCGAAGGCAGGCAAACCGGGTGGTCGGCCGGCAACAATCCGGCATCGATCAAGGGGCGCAGCAGTGCGATGGCACCAGTGGCGTAGCAGCCTGGGTTGCTCACGCGGCGGGCCTGGATCACGGCATCGCGCTGGGTTGCGGCAAGCTCCGGAAAACCATAGACCCAGGTCGGGTCGACCCGGTGTGCAGTAGAGGCATCGATGATGCGCGGGCCCGGTTGACCTGTCTCGCGCTCCATGGCGTCGATCATGGCAACCGTGTCCTTGGCGGCATCGTCGTGCAGGCACAAAATCACCAGATCTGCCTCGGCAATCAGCGCACGTTTGGCCTGCGGATCTTTGCGCAGCGCGGGGTCGATGCTGATGAGTGCGACCTGCGGCATGGTCTGCAAACGTTCGCGGATCTGGAGGCCGGTAGTGCCGGCTTCGCCGTCGATAAAGATTTTTTTCATGGTGTAAGCAAGGGGCAAATAATGTGCTTCAAACTGCGCGCTGCATGGAGCATGACCGACCCGGAATGCACCAGCTGTAAGCCTCGCACCAGTATTGTGCGTCGCAGCATGATACATTCGCGGGTTGATGTGTCCAGTGCCGCGTGGTGATTACATCCTCGTTACCACACGGTGAACATAGTCCTGTCCCAAAGAGAGACGTCATGAAGATTCACGAGTACCAAGGCAAGGAAATCTTGCGTCAATTCGGTGTGCCCGTTCCCCGCGGCATTCCGGCTTTCACAGTGCAAGAAGCGGTGGAAGCCGCTCAAAAACTCGGTGGCCCAGTTTGGGTTGTCAAGGCACAAATCCATGCAGGTGGTCGCGGCAAGGGCGGCGGCGTGAAGGTTGCCAAGTCGATTGACGATGTCAAGCGCCTCGCCACCGAAATCCTGGGCATGCAGCTCAAGACACACCAGACCGGCCCAGAAGGCCAAAAGGTCCGCCGCTTGTACATCGAAGACGGCGCTGACATCAAGAACGAACTCTATGTGTCGCTGGTGACAGACCGCGCTACACAAAAAGTCGCCCTGATCGCATCCAGCGAAGGCGGCATGGACATCGAGGAAGTGGCCCACTCCACCCCCGAGAAAATCATCACTGAGATGATTGACCCCCTGACCGGCATTACCACCGAGCAGAGCAAGAAGGTGGCTGCAGCCATCGGCTTGACTGGTGCTTCCGTGGACCAAGCCGTGGACATTTTCGCCAAGCTCTACAAGTGCTACATGGACACCGATGCGTCCCTGGTGGAAATCAACCCCCTGAACTGCGACAGCAAGGGCAATGTGATGGCCCTGGACGCGAAGTTCAACTTCGATCCGAACGCCCTGTTCCGTCACCCTGAAATCGTGGCTTACCGCGATTTGGACGAAGAAGACGCGGCCGAAGTGGAAGCTTCTAAGTTCGATCTCGCCTACATCAGCTTGGATGGCAACATCGGCTGCCTGGTGAACGGCGCTGGTTTGGCCATGGCCACCATGGACACCATCAAGTTGTACGGCGCTGAGCCTGCCAACTTCTTGGACGTGGGCGGCGGTGCAACCCCCGAGAAGGTGACAGAAGCCTTCAAGATCATGTTGAAGAACCCCAAGGTCGAGGCCATCATGGTCAACATCTTCGGCGGCATCATGAAGTGCGACACCATTGCCACCGGCGTGATTACTGCTTGCAAGGCAGTGAACCTGTCTGTGCCTTTGGTGGTGCGTATGAAGGGTACCAACGAAGACCTCGGCAAGAAGATGTTGGCCGAGTCCGGTTTGCCCATCATCAGCGCCGACAGCATGGCCGAAGCGGCCGAAAAAGTTGTCGCAGCCGTCAAAGCCCGCTAAGGAATCACCATGTCGATTTTTATCAACAAAGACACCAAAGTCATTACCCAAGGCATTACCGGCAAGACCGGCCAGTTCCACACTGAAAAATGCCAGGAATACGCAAACGGCAAGAACTGCTTCGTAGCGGGTGTGAACCCCAAGAAGGCTGGCGAGTCGATTTTCAACATTCCAATCTACTCCTCCGTCAAGGAAGCTGCCGGTCAAACCGGTGCAACCGTGTCGGTGATCTACGTGCCGCCAGCGGGCGCTGCTGCTGCCATCTGGGAAGCTGTTGAAGCCGATTTGGACCTCGCGATTTGCATTACTGAAGGCATTCCGGTCAAGGACATGTTGGAAGTGCGCAACCGCATGAAGGCCAAAGAAGCTGCCGGCGGCAAGAAGACGCTGCTGTTGGGACCCAACTGCCCCGGTTTGATCACTCCCGATGAAATCAAGATCGGCATCATGCCCGGTCACATTCACCGCAAAGGCCGTATCGGCGTGGTGTCCCGTTCCGGTACATTGACTTACGAAGCTGTGGCTCAGTTGACCGAAATCGGTCTGGGTCAGTCTTCTGCTGTCGGCATCGGCGGTGACCCGATCAACGGCCTGAAGCACATCGATGTGATGCAAGCTTTCAACGATGATCCTGATACCGATGCGGTCATCATGATCGGCGAAATCGGTGGACCTGACGAAGCTGAAGCTGCACGTTGGTGCAAGCTGAACATGAAGAAGCCAGTTGTTGGCTTTATTGCTGGTGTGACAGCGCCTCCCGGAAAGCGCATGGGCCACGCGGGTGCTTTGATCTCCGGTGGTGCAGATACTGCAGACGCGAAGCTGGCGGTGATGGAAGAGTGCGGTTTCAAAGTGACTCGTAACCCTTCTGAGATGGCAAAACTGTTGAAGGCCTTGCTGTAATCAGCACGCCAACCCTGCTGCCCTCCATTTGCAGGGAATGGACAGGAGCCCGGTCTAAGCACCGGGCTTTTTTACGTCTGTCGGTTTGTGTGTGTTGCCGCGAGAAAGCGCCTCTGGTAAGGTGCGTTGAGCTGTCACGAAAGTAAATACAAAGCACTCAACCAAGTATGCACAGGGACAATCGGGGAGTCAGTGAGGGTGGCTAGCGCACCCAAAAACAGAGCGTTCTGGCGAACTGATTGGTTTGTCGGATTGCTTGTTTCCGCAGTCGCGACCGTTGCATTGCTGACAACGGGCTTGGCGGCTTCTTTGGAGCTACGTTTTTACGATATTGCCAGTGCTTCCAAGGCGCGTCTGCCCTCTGACCAAATTGCCATCATTGCGATTGACGACCTCAGCGTTTCGAAGCTGGGGCGGTGGCCTTGGCCGCGGAACTACCACGCTGAATTGATCGATCTACTGGCGCAGGCCCAGCCCGCGGCGATTGTTCAAACCATCTTCTTTTTTGAGCCGCAACTGGATACCGGCTTGGTGCATATCCAAAAGTTAAAAGCGCTGATGGCCGAAGCAGGGGAGATGGCCAACCAAGAAGCTATCGACAAAGCTTTTGCCGAGGCTGAGATTGCCCTCAACCATGACGCGGCGCTCGCGCAGAGCATTCGTGGTGCGGGAAATGTCTTGCTGCCTGTGGTCTTCAAGTGGGGTGTGGCCCGATCTGCACCCGACAGATCACTCCCCGAATTTTGGATGAGAGCAGGCGTTTCTGTATCTGCCACTGATTTTTTTCCTGCAGAACAGGGCCAGTTTCCGATGGACGAATTGTCACAAGCCTCGGCCGGTGGCGGACACCTGAACCAGATGCTTGATCCTGATGGCGTGGTTCGCACCGAGCCACTCTGGATTAATGCGGGTGGGAAGGCGGTACCTTCACTCGCACTATCCGCCGTTGTCCAGGCATTGGACCTGTCTGCGACCGATGTTCGGTTTGTGCCCGGCAAAGGTCTCCAGCTCGGAAATCTGCACATTGCAACGGACGAGCACGCCTCAATGCTCCCCCAGTTTTACGCGACGCGCAATGGCAAGCCTGCCTTCCCGGTCACTTCGTTTTATGACGTCCTGACTCAGAAAGTGCCCGCTGCCAAGTACCAGGGCAAGATTGTCATTATTGGAGCGACTGCGGCAGGTATTGGCGTTCAGTTTCCCGTTGCAGGGCAGATGGCCTTGTCTCCAGCAGAGACAACGGCGCATGTGACGTCCAGTCTTCTGGAGCAACACGCCACCTCTCAACCGGCGTGGGCTGATTGGGTAGGCGTCATTGCCCTGCTGCTCGTCAGTGCCTATTTAATGGGAGTGCTGGGCACACTTTCAGCGCCTGTCGCTGCGATGCTGACAGCCCTTGCTTTAGTCGGTTTGGTCGGAGGTGAATACCTGTTGCTGGTCAACTCTGCAGTTTGGGTGAAGTTGCTGCTACCTGCGATGGTTTTGGCCATCGGCCACATCGGGTTGACGACCAAGCGCTTCTGGATGGTGGAGTTAGGGAAAACGCAGTCTGATGCAGAGTCCGCTGAGGCCAACCGCATGATGGGCTTGGCTTTGCAGGGCCAAGGACAGCTGGACATGGCTTTTGACCGCTTCCGACGGGTGCCTGCCAGTGATGCGGTTCGTGAGAATTTGTACCAATTGGCACTTGATTTTGAACGTAAACGTCAGTTCAACAAGGCTCTTGCCGTCTATGAATACATTGCTGCGCAGGACCCCGAATTCAAAGATGTGAAACTGAAGCGAGTGCAAGCGCAACGACTTTCCAACTCCATCGTGATGAGGCGCGATGAGAAGTTAATTACCGCAGCTGTTTTCGAAAATGAAACGATAGAAAAGCCGACACTTGGACGGTACACCTTGGATGCCGAACTCGGCAAAGGCGCGATGGGAGTTGTTTACCGCGGCCTGGATCCGAAAATTGGTCGCGTGGTGGCGCTGAAAACCATGGCCCTCGCCGAGGAGTTTTCTGGCGATGAGTTGGTCGATGCTCGTGCGCGTTTTTTTCGTGAGGCAGAAACTGCCGGGCGTTTGCAGCATCCAAACATCGTGACTATTTTTGACGCTGGCGAAGAGAGCGATTTGGCCTACATTGCCATGGAGTTCGTCGGTGGAACCGACCTCGTCAAACACACCAAGCCTGAAAATCTGCTCCCTGTTGTCACTGTTTTGAGTATTGTGAGTCGTGTCTCCTTGGCTTTGGACTATGCCCACCGGCAGCAGGTAGTGCACCGCGATATAAAGCCAGCGAATATCATGTTTGAGCCCGATACCAATGCGGTGAAGGTGACAGACTTCGGCATCGCAAGAATCTCTGACAGCTATAAAACCAAAACGGGCCTGGTGCTGGGTACGCCCAGTTTTATGTCACCAGAGCAATTGGCAGGGGCATCTGCTGACGGGCGCTCTGACCTGTACTCCTTGGGTGTGACGCTGTACCAGTTGTTGACAGGAGTACTTCCATTTCGTGGGGACTCTATGGCGGAGTTGATGTACAAAATTACCCATGAAGAGGCTGTGGATGTGCGCCTTCGTCGGCCGGATTTAACAGAGGAGCTCGCGAGACTGGTACAGCGCGCCGTGATGAAAGCCCCTGAGGCTCGGTTTCAAACCGGGGCTGAGTTTGCGCTGTGCCTTGAGAAGTACATCACAAATCAAGGCAACATATCGCCGGAAGCTGTTCAAGCCGTCACTGTAGACATTACGATGCAAAACACGATTCCACTGAAACGGCCAGCTCGACCGGCGCCGGATATCGAAATCTAAATAACCATGATGTACCAATTCCACGCCAAAACGGATCCGGGTCGATGCCGCGAAAACAATGAAGACTCCGTGGCTTTTGATGATCAGGCCTTGGTTGCTGTCCTCGCAGATGGAATGGGCGGCTACAACGCAGGCGAAATTGCCAGCGGGATGGCGACTGCTTTTATCAAGGCGGAGCTGAGTCGTTGGTTGTCAGAGGCTGGTGCGAATGCACAAATGAGGGATATTCGCCGGGCCATGGAGATATGCGTGGACAACGCCAATATCGCCATCTACAACTCAGCCAACGCCAACCCTTCGTTTGCCGGGATGGGGACCACTTTGGTTCTCGGAGTGATTAAAGATGGCAGACTGTTGGTCGGGCATATCGGTGATTCCCGCTGCTATCGGCTCCGGCAGGGTCGTATGGAGCAGATCACCAAAGACCATTCTTTGTTGCAGGAGCAAATGGATGCAGGATTGATTACGCCAGAGCAAGCGGCTGGCTCCCCCATCAAGAATCTGGTCACAAGAGCGCTCGGTGTTGAGCAAGGGGTGATGTTGGAGGTCAACGAGTTCAGTATCGAACCTGGCGATGTGTATCTAATGTGCTCAGATGGGCTTTCAGATATGGTGTCTGATGAAGTAATCGTTAGAATTGCTTTCGAGGACCTGCGTCTGGAGCCCCTTGCAGAGCATTTAATCTTGGCTGCCAATGAGAGTGGTGGCCGTGACAATATTTCTGTTCTGTTGGTTGCCGCAGGGGAAGCAGTTGAAAAAAAAGGCTTTATTGCCAAGCTGCTCGGGAAATAAAGTCGAAACGCTTTCAAAAAGCAACTACAGGAAAAGGAGTCGATCATGCCGAAAATGATCGTATCGATCGATGAGGTCGTGATCAAAGAAGTTCAAATTACTAAAGATCGCACAACTTTGGGGCGCAGGCCTTACAACGACATCGTGATTGATAACCTGGCTGTAAGTGGCGAACACGCTGTTATTTTGATGGCGGGACAAGACATTTTTCTTGAAGACCTCAACAGTACCAATGGCACTTATGTGAACGGTAAGGCTGTCAAAAAACAGCAACTCCGCCACGGCGACGGTATCGAAATCGGCAAATACAAGATCAAGTACATGGCTGACGGTATGGTCGATAGTTTTGACAAAACGATGGTGGTGCCTGCCCGTCCGTCTGCGATCACTACACAACCTTTGAATTCAGGGTTTGCTACGGTCGCCGGGGATTCCCAAGGGCTGGGAGCGTTTCACGCTGCAATCAAGGTGCTTTCTGGCGCCGCATCCGGGCGGGAAGTACCGCTTACGAAAGTAGTCACCACCATTGGAAAGCCGGGTGTTGCGGTTGCCGCGATTACCCGCCGCCAACAAGGTTTTGTGGTGCACCATGTGGAAGGTGCGGGTAATCCAACTTTGAACGGTGCTCCTATCGGGGCTGCGCCACTTCCCTTGAAAAATGGGGATTTGGTGGAGTTGGCAGGGACCCAGATGCAATTCATATTGCATTGAATAGCCTCGCACACAAAATCCCTTGCGCGCACTAACGCCTGAGAGGTGAATTCCATCTATCGGCATCGAGCCCGTATCGCGGTCACTCTGGTGCCGTTTGTTTTTGCAGTGCTTCACCTTTTAGGGGCACTGGAAATCGGCGCACTTCACCGGTTAGATAACCTCATTTACGATGCGCGTCTTCGGTCCACGATGCCACGGACGATCGACGACCGTATCGTCATCGTCGATGTAGATGAAAAGAGTCTGGCTGAAATAGGACGCTGGCCATGGAGTCGTGCTGTACTCGCCGACTTGGTCGATAAGCTATTTGACAAGCACGACGTAGGCCTACTTGGAGTCGATGTTGTTCTCGCTGAGCCAGACACTAGTTCAGGGCTTCAGCATCTGCGCTCGCTGGCTGCGAATGAGCTCAAAGACAATCCGGCTTTTGCCGAGCAGGTGGATCGGCTCGCACCAAGTCTTGATTTCGATGCGAGGCTTGCAACCGCTTTAACAAACAGGCCGGTAGTTCTGGGCTATTTCTTCTCTGACGCGCCGGCGTTTCGCTCGGGAGGCGCGCTGCCTGCCGCAGTTTTTACAGGGGCGGACCTTGATGGTCATTCCGTGATGGCGCCTGAGTGGTCAGCGTTCGGGGCAAACCTTGCCGTGTTCTCAAGTGCGACTCCACTGGCGGGTCATACCAATTCTTTTACCGATGCGGACGGCGTTGTCAGGTCCTTGCCGCTCGTTGCACGCTATGGTGATGCGTACTATGAGTCTCTCTCTCTCGCCATGTTCCGTGCGCTGACAGGGGCGCCGCAGGTTAAGCCTTCATTCTCTAAAGAAAGTGTTTTGCCCAAGGCATATCGCGGCCTTGAAAGCTTGGAGCTCACTAAAGAGGGAAAGAGTCTTGTGCTGCCCGTTGACAATCGTGGCGGAGCGCTCATTTCATTCCGAGGCCCCGGCGGACCGGCTGGTGGGTCTTTTCGCTACGTGTCTGCGGTAGACGTACTTAACAACACGCTCCCCCCTGGAATGCTTCAAAACAAAATTGTGCTGCTTGGTACAACTGCGCTGGGTTTGTTTGATATGCGGGTGACGCCGGCCGGAGAAACCTACCCTGGGGTTGAAACACATGCGAGTGTTTTGTCCTCCATGCTGGATGGGCGCTTGAAAGTAAAGCCTGATTATGCGTTCGGGTACGAGTTCATCATGCTGTTGAGCGCCGGCTTGATGCTTGCTTTTTGTTTGCCTCTGCTTTCGGCGTTCAAAGCAGTGCTGCTGAGTTTTGCAATGCTCGTTGTATTGGTCGCCTCCAACTTCTGGCTCTACGATGAGTTTGGCTTGGCATTGCCGCTGGCGACGTCGCTGGCGATGACCGTGACTGCTTTCGCGCTGAACATGAGCTATGGATATTTTGTCGAAAGCCGTTCAAAGAGAGAGTTGGCGAACCTGTTTGGTACCTATGTACCTCCAGAGTTGGTAGATGAAATGGTTCGGGATCCAGACAGTTACACCATGCAGGCCACCAGCCGTGAGTTGACGGTCATGTTTTGCGATATGCGTGGTTTCACACGGATGTCAGAGTCTATGGAGCCGATCCAATTGCAGTCCATGTTGACTGACATATTCAGTCGTATCACTACTGTCATCCGGGCCAACAAAGGCACAATTGACAAGTACATGGGCGACTGCGTCATGGCCTTTTGGGGGGCACCAGTCGAGGCGGTGGATCACGCCGTCTTGGCAGTTAAGTGCGCCGTGGAAATTGAGCATATGCTTCAAACACTAAATACGGAACACCGAGCGCGAGGCGTCCCTGAGATCGGCGTCGGGATCGGCATCAATACGGGGCTCATGTGTGTCGGTGATATGGGGTCCGAGATGCGGCGCAGTTACACCGTGATTGGCGATGCAGTAAACCTTGGTTCCCGTTTGGAAGGACTGACCAAGATTTACGGCGAGAGCATCATCGTGAGTGAAACCACAAAAGCGCTCATTCCTGAGCTCGCTTGGCAAGAGCTAGACAAGGTTAGGGTGAAGGGCAAAGAGCAGTCCGTAACGATTTGGACCCCTTGGACCCAATCCTCTGTGTCGGATGCCGCTTTAAGCGGGGAGTTGGCGTTGTGGCATGAATTCTTGGCCCACTATCGTGTGCAATCGTGGGCGGCCGCTGAGAGGGTGCTGTTGAACTTGTTGGACGTTGCCGGTACCAAACCTTTATATAGCTATTACGCTGCCCGGATCGCAAGTTTAAAACTGTTACCGTTTGATCCGGAATGGGACGGAAGCACGCAGTTCGGGTCCACTTAAAGGGATATCTGTTCCTTTTGCCGTTTAGCCGTCGTTGGCTGTTCATGCTATTTGACTATCCGAAAAAGAAAGAAGCACTTCCATGAATCATTCGCAGCCGGGAGAGGGGAGTTCCTCGTTGAGTGAGCAGGCTTTTTACGACTCACAAAAGCAGCCCGTTAAAAAACGCGGAATGACGTTCGAGGCACTGTTCTATCGGCAATTGCATCAGGTAACGGCGCGTATTCACGACACGGTCCAACTCGAGCAAATCATGCTCGAAACCAGCCAAGAGATATGCAAACTGCTCAATGCGGATCGACTCACCTTGTACGCAGTAGCGGATGATGGTGTTTCTATAGTCTCAAAGATAAAGACAGGCCTCAATACAAGCAAGGAATTGAAGCTACCAATCTCTCCGCAAAGCCTTGCTGGTTACGCGGCCTATAGCAGGACCATCCTCAATCTGCCGGATGTATACAACGAAGAGGCGCTGCGCAAGATACACCCGTCCCTCAACTTCTTAAAAGAAGTGGACAAGCGCTCCGGCTACCGAACCAAGCAGATGATGGTTGCGCCAATTCTCGACGGTAACGTTTTGCATGGCGTTCTGCAGGTCATCAATAGCAAGAGCGACGAACCCTTCGGAGAGTTAGAACTTGATGGAGTGACAGAGCTCTGCAAAACGCTTGCCACCGCCATCCGACAACGGGTGGCCACCCAAGAGAGTCGACCAAGACGTGAGCGCACTCGCTATGACAGTCTAGTGAATGCCGGTTTGTTGTCGGATATCGATCTTCAACAACTTGCACAAGAAGCACGCGACGAAGGTGAACCGCTTGAGCAGCTCATCATCAGCCGCACGGGTTTGTTGCCGAGTCAGGTTGGCGCCGGTTTGGCGCAGTTTTTCGGAGTGGTCTATGAGCCGCGTAGCAGCGCTCGCATTCGTTCGGAGGCATTGCATGGGCCTCTAAAACGCGAGTTTCTCGAGGAGCAGGGCTGGGTTCCTCTTGAGGAGTCGCCTGAAGGTTTGGTGATCATGTGTCTTGACCCCGAAGCGGTAAAAGGCTCGAGAGTGGTGCCACAAGTTTTTCCGCGGATTAGCAAGTTTGCGTACCGGGTGACAACACAAATAGAGTTTATCGAGACGCTTTCGCAACTATTTGGGGCGACTGCGGACTCCAGCACAATTGATCAATTACTCGCCGATATGGACGGTGGGCCTATTGAAGATTCCGGTAATGATGAGTCACTAGAGTCTGCCGCTGCAGACAATGAACTGGTGAAGTTCGTTAACAAAGTCATTATTGATGCCTATCATCAGAAGGTCTCGGATATACACATTGAGCCCATGCCGGGCAAATTTAAAACCGGTATCCGCTTTCGGATCGACGGAAGCCTCGTCCCTTACGTCGAGGTACCCGCCCACTTTCGCCAGGCGATGGTCACGCGCCTCAAAATTATGTGTGACCTCGATATTTCGGAGCGTCGAAAACCTCAAGATGGGAAAATAAAATTTAAAAAGTATGGCCCGCTAGATATTGAACTTCGTGTCGCAACTATTCCCTCTGCAGGCGGGGTCGAGGATGTGGTGATGCGGATATTGGCTGCAGGTGAACCAATACCGTTAGAAAAACTGGGTTTGACTGCGCACAATAAGACCAGACTAGAGGCAACAGTCAGCAAACCGTATGGTTTGTTTTACGTATGTGGGCCAACGGGCTCGGGAAAGACTACTACGTTGCACTCCATATTGAAGTTTCTTAACACGCCAGATACCAAGATATGGACCGCAGAGGATCCTGTAGAAATTACGCAAAAAGGTTTGCGCCAAGTCCAAATCAACAAGAAAGCCGGAATCGACTTTGCGCTGGTGATGCGGGCCTTTCTCCGTGCGGACCCGGACATCATCATGGTCGGCGAATCGCGAGATAAAGAAACCGTGTCCATGGGCGTAGAAGCCTCGTTGACCGGCCACATGGTGTTCTCCACCCTGCACACTAACTCTGCGCCCGAATCCATTACCCGCCTTTTAGATATGGGCATGGACCCCTTCAATTTTGCAGATGCCTTGCTGGGCATCTTGGCTCAACGCCTTGCCAAGAGGCTGTGCGATTGCAAGGTGGCGTATGTGCCGACTGACGATGAATTGCGGTTGTTCTGTAAAGAGTACGCCGAAGAGTTGCGGAATACGGATGCATGGAAAAGCGATTACGAGTCGGAGACCCAAAAACTGATTCGGCAATGGATGGATGCTTATAGCGATGGCGGACCCTTAAAGCTCTACAAAGCTGTCGGCTGTGAGAAGTGCAATAAAACCGGCTACAAAGGCCGGGTGGGTCTGCATGAACTGATGGTCGCAGACGACCATCTCAAGAAGCTCATCCAAGAGCGTGCGCGAGTGGCCGAACTATTCGCTAGCGCAGTCCAAGGGGGGATGCGCACTTTAAAGATGGATGGAATGGAAAAAATCTTGATGGGCCTCACGGATCTCAAGATGGTGAGGCAAGTCTGCATCAAGTGACGGAAGTGACAATCTTGTCACTCGATGCACCCAGTCTCTATCGGCGCGAGCAAAAATGTCACCTTGGCAATATGTTTTGGGTATTTGTTCACAGAATTAGACCCTTAGCGGCTTGGCATGAAAGCTGCACCTACTCAAGCCTCTTTTCTTAAACCGGAGTTTTTATGAAGCGTTCCATTCAAAAAGGTTTTACCTTGATCGAACTGATGATCGTCGTGGCGATTATTGGTATTTTGGCTGCGGTGGCTTTGCCTGCTTATCAAGATTACACTGTGCGCGCTAAAATTACAGAGGCCACTTCTATGGCGTCTACTGCCAAAACCGCCATTGGACTTGCCTTCAATGAAGGCACTATGTATGCGTCTTCTACCGCAGACACCAACGAATCTTTTGGTTTGGCTTCGGCAACGGCCATTACCAGCAAGTATGTAACTTCAGTTACTGCTGCTTCCTCATCTACGACATCTGCGACAGTGAGTGTAGTGATGAAGGGTACAGGGAACACTTCCGTTGATGGCGGAACTATCGTATACACAGCAACTTGCGTCCAGGGTGCCCAATGTTCTTGGGCTGTCTCTAGTACATCTATTCCTGCCAAGTTTTTGCCAAAAACTTGATTGATCATTAATTTGTCCTATATAAAGGCCGCATTGCGGCCTTTATTTTTATATGCTTAGATTGCTAACTCATGTATTGGTAATACTTTTGGCGATGGCTAGCTTTATGCAGCCATTTCATAGTATTCCTTGGCCCAGTGCGTTGAATGAAGGTGCTGCATTAGTCCTAGGATTGTTTGTATCAAGTGTTGCATTACTTCGAAATATTTCAGCAAAGATCGAAGTAACTAAATTTGAACTAGTACTGCTGCTAGTGCTTGTTGTGCACAGTGCCATTCTCTCTACTAGTGAATTTCAAAGAAGTATGCTTCCAGTGATGTTGGTCGCTGGTATTGTATTGTGCTGCCTTAAAATGCCTGCGCCGGATAATGGGGTTATCCACAGTTTGTTTGTGAGCATTTTCGTGGCGGGTGTTGCTTCCTGTCTTTTTGGGATAGGTCTTTGGCTTGGTATTTTTCAAGATTATGAGAGCTATCAAGTCTGGATGAGTCACGCTGATCCTGGTAATCCATTGATCGGCAATTTGTCCCAGCCAAATCAGATCGGAACACTTATCTTGTGGTCGATCGTTGTCTCGCTTTATTATTTTGAACAAACCAATAAATCTGAAAGTGCGAAGAAGGTGAAGTGGGTATTGGGTGGTGGGGTGGTGTTTGCTGTCTTGTTAATGGCGATTGGTGTAGCCTTAACGCAATCCCGAACCGCATTGCTTAATATGGTTCTTATTACTTTAATTGTTTTAACATTTCGAGCCCACTTTGATTTCCGTACGCGCGTCTTGATTGGTCTTGCTTTGGTTGTGGTTGTGGTTGTTTCAGCCAGCTTGCCATATTTAAAAAGTGCCATACTAGGGATTGAAAATACAGCCATCATGGGAGGAAAAGCGTTTACTGACCGCCCTAGACTAATCGCATACAGCATTTTTTTGGATGCAATCTCGAATGAATGGGCTCTGGGTTATGGTGTGGGTGGAGTTGTGTTTGCAAATATCGAAAACATCCTCCCCGAGAATCCGTTGAATATGTATTTTGGTCATTCACACAATATATTCATTGATATATTTGTATGGTTTGGTATTCCTATTGGATTGCTTGTCAGTGCTTTTGTAATATGGAGATTGTGGAGGTTGGTGATACAGGTTAAGACTAAAGAGCAGATGGCTATCCTCGGGATGTTTTCGGTTGTTCTTGTACATGCACTCCTTGAGTATCCCCTGCACTATGCTTATTTCTTGGTTCCTTGTGCTATTTTTTATAGATTCTGTAAAGTTCCTTCATCATCTTCAGGATATCTGATCTCGACCAGTTGGATATTTTCTTGTTGGGTTTTGTCGCTGACTGTTTTTTATGTCGTGGCGAAAAATTATCTAGATGTTGAGCAGGATATTCGTCAGGCTAAACTGCAAATGGCCATTATGGGTGCTCCAGTTCCAGCGCCTCCGGATTATGAAAATAAGATTGTTGAGTTGAAGTATCTGAATGTAGCTATGCGGGCTGATGTGAAAAAGCCACTCTCGCCACACGAGAGAGCTGCGTACGACTACATAGTTGGGGTTTATCCTACGAAGTCATTTTTAAATAACTATATAAATTTACTTGTTCAGGATGGTGATCTCGCGGGAGCCCAGCTTTGGACCTTCAGGCGGGATTCGCTGTATACGAAATAGGCCTATGATGGCTCCATCGCATGTCTGGTTTGAAGTACCATCTTTCGCATCTCTCTATGAGGCTAAATTTTTGGCTCCAGTTTAAATCGCTTTGGGCTTTATATTTTTTAGGTTGTTCTGCTTTGGCAGGACAAGATATGAGCCTTCGCGAGGATTTGACTTCCTTGTCGGTAGTGCATGAGCGACTTCTGGGCGACCGTATAGCGCGCGATCTATATCGCGACCCTGATTTTTTGGATGATGCTGCCATTGCAGACTATCTCCACTCTATCTGGCAGCACTTGATGAATGCTGCACGGCAGCGCGGAGACATTCCGGCGGAGGTGGATGCGGGCTTCGCCTGGAAGCTGCTGCAGGGCAAAGACCGCACTGTGAATGCATTCGCTTTACCTGGCGGTTACTTTGGTATTCATCTGGGGCTTGTGGGTGTCGTTTCGTCAAAAGACGAACTTGCATCGGTCTTAGCTCATGAGCTCAGCCATGTCACGCAACGACATATCGCGCGCCTCATCAGACGGCAAAGTGAGCAAACGCCTTTGTTGGTAGGCGCGATGATCTTGGGAGCGTTAGCCGCGAGCACTAACCCAGCGGGTGCCAACGCGGTCATCGTGGGTGGGCAGGCCGTGGCTGCACAGTCGCAACTGAATTTTTCTCGCGACATGGAGCGTGAGGCTGATCGGGCAGGGTTTGAGGTGGCCACCAAGGCAGGTTTTTCGCCCGTTGCATTTGTCAGCATGTTTGAAAAGCTGCAGCTGACCAATCGAAATAACGATGCCGGGAGTTTTCCGTATCTGCGCAGTCACCCTCTGACTACCGAGCGCATTGCCGACATGAAGTCACGAATTCCTGATGGCGTGGACAAAGTGCCTTCTGGCTCTCTTGAGCACAGCATGGTGTCGGCCAGGGCGCGTTTACTATCGAATGCGTCAGTGGATGGGCTTCGTTACTGGTATTCCGAGGCAGAGTCCGCCGCATTGTCAAAGCTCACGCCTTATCAGCGTGTCGGAGCCCTCTACGGTTCGATGCTAGCGTCCATCAAGTTACGTGATTTTGGCCGCGCTGTAGGTTATCGGGACGCTCTGCGGTTGTTGGTTGCCAATGACGATGCTGGAATGCGGCAATGGCGCTATGTGAGTGCAGAGCTGGCATTGGCTGAAGGGCGACCCGCAGCAGCTTTGGAGGCGTTAGCTCAAAAAGCGTCTCCTAAAACGCGTGCTGAGCTCTTGATGTGGGTCGGCATTCAAATACAGCTGGGCTCGGCAGATGCTGCTGCGGACGCGGCCCAGCTTTGGGTCCTCGAGCATCCGCTGGATGCGTCAATGTGGCAAGCGTTGGCGAGTGCACGGGCAGCACAGGGGCGAACAGTAGCAGCTGTGCGAGCAGAGGCCGAGGTGAATTTCGCCCAGCTTGACTACGCTGGCGCCATTGCGCGGCTAAAAGCTGCACAGGAGCTATCGAAGTCTAAGCTTGCTCCGGTCGATCACATCGAGGCGTCGATCGTCGATGTGCGTTTGCGGCAAGTTGAGCAGCTACTTCGGGAACAAGCGATCGAGCGCTGAGTTGATCACTATGCCGGCCACGGTGTATATCAATGAACCCAACAATGCAGCGCTGAAATCCCTTACTGCAAATCCATCCAATAGGCTTGCGGCCCACCAGAACAGCGTGGCATTGATAACAAAGAGAAAAAGTCCCAATGTCAGCAAGGTAACCGGCAAGGTGAGGATTACCAAAATGGGCCGGAGGAGCGCATTGAACAGGCCTACAACCAGTGCCGCGATCAGTGCTGAGCCGAAACTCTGCACCTGTACGCCACTGTAAAAATGCGCTACCGCCAGTAAGGCGGCAGCGCATAGCAGCCATTTAAAGATAAGTTTCATGTAGCTCAGCATAGCACTGAGCCCGCATCAGCAAGCTCAGGCGGCGGTATCGCCTGCCGAGTTGCGTTTCTGAGTCAGCCAACCTGCACCCAAAACGGCCACAATGGCCAGCACATAGACCGCCCAGCGGGTCATGCTTTGTGTGCTTGTCAAGTCAGCATCTGTGCCAAAGAAGGACACCAGCCAAGGCTCGTGAACCACCATCTTTGCTGCGGTAAACGCAAGCACAGCCGCGCCGATCATGATGATGGAGGGGAAACGCTCCACCAGCTTAAGAACCACGTTGCTACCGAAAACCACGATCGGAACGCTGATCAGCAGGCCGATGATGACCAAGTCCATGGCGCCGTGCGCTGCACCTGCTACGCCCAATACGTTGTCAACGCCCATCAGTGCATCTGCCACGATGATGGTCTTCATGGCACCCCAAAATGTGCTCGCCGAGGGGCCATCGTGATCGCCATCGCCTTGGTCAGCGAGGAGCTGATAAGCAATCCACAGCAAGCCCAAGCCGCCGACCAACATCAAACCAGGGATCTTCAAGAGCCAGACGACACCAACCGTCATTACGGAGCGAACGACGATGGCGCCTACGGTGCCCCAAATAATCGCTTTTTGTTTCAGTGCGGGGGGCAGGTTGCGTGCGGCTAACGCGATAACGATAGCGTTATCGCCAGCTAACACCAGATCGATCAAAATGATGGTCAGTAGGGCAGACCACCAAGGCGCTGACATGAATTCCATGAAATATCCTAACAACGAGAAAGAGGAGCCGCTGTAGGCGAAGAGGTTAAAGAAGCTAGAAAGCCACGCCAACGACCCCGCCCGCAAGGGACGTGAATCGAAGGTCTTGCTCAGGCCCCCATGGATGGGAACCCCGACAGACCGGAAGCGTTGGCTTCGTATTGACGATCAGTCGAAGCGTTTTGCGACGCTTGGAGCTACTCCCCTTCGGAGTAGGCCGAACTATAACAACAAAACTTGTAGGCGTATAGATTTCAGGGGCAAGAGATTCCTAGTCCCCACCGCGCTTCAAGCAAGACCCCTCGCTACGCCGGAAGGGGCCCTCGGTATATCATGCGCCTCCGTTCAGGCACCAGAGGCAATCGACAAGCGTGGCAGGCATACACATCACCGATATCGAGTCGGCCATCAATTTCTGGCGTGCGCGCGAGCCTTCTCTCGATGGTGTGTCGCTACCGAGCTCCACACGCGCCCTCGCTGAGGTTTACGCACTACTCATCTATTACCACGAGACAGAGGCTGACGAGTTCAGCATGCCAGCAAAAGCGCTCGCGGCTTGGCAGACTTGGTATGAAACGACGCCCGATACGCCGTGTATTGCGATTTGCTCCACCAGCCAAGGCGATGAGCTATGCAAAGGCTGCGGGCGTACCTTTGAGGAGGTGCAGCTTTGGCCGCAAATGGGTCCCGCCGAAAAGCGTGCAACCTGGCGGCGCATCACATTAGATGCCACGTCGTGGCGCTTTAACCGTTATGCTGAGCGTGCAGCAGAATCGCGTTCTAAGGGGAATCTGCTATAAAACTAATAGCTGTTTCCGTAGTAAATATGGCGGTTAGGGCGGATTTGGCTATAAGCCTGAATTACTTCCAGCGGATGGGCTCGATATCCACGGTGCTGCTTCCATCTCCCAGCATGAGGACGCCCTCTTGAACCGTCGCTTGCAACTGCATGCTGCGCGCTGCCAGTTTCGCCAAAGCTTGGGAGGTTGCAGAAGGAATACGCCAAACCTGCAGTTTGTCCAAGCGGCTCAATTTCGACTCGATACCTTTCCACCAGATGTCCGCAGAGTGTGCAAATGGATATAGCAATACCGCGTCGGACTTGTTGCAAGCCTTGGAGATGGGCTTGTCTTCCGGTTGACCCACCTCAATCCACAGGCGCTTCTGCCCTGTGAAATCGGTGAGCGAAACATCCGGGTCCTCGGGGTCGGACAAGCCGGCGCCGAAGGCCAGAGTGCCATCGCCGTTGCAAACACTTTGAAGTTTGTGGGCGTTATAAGCCATCGCGACCAAGCGAACCATCATCCGCTCATCTGTCTCGCTCGGGTGCCGAGCTAGCGTGAGCGCGTGGTCCGCGTAGTAGCTGTTCTCAATGTCTGCGATCTGCAGATTGGCTTTGTAGATGGTGGATTTGAGTGCCATGGAGAAGGGAAGAGGGGGAGTTTTATAAGAGACGCCGCGGAACCGGCTCCGCCGGGCCGCTGGCGTCGTCCCCCTTCCAGGGGGAAGCGGCGAATGCCGCTCAGGGGGTCACACGCGTCTCGCGAGTTCAGACGCCTTGCCGGTATAGCTAGCGGGCGTCATAGCCAGCAAGCGCTCTTTTTCAGCCTCTGGGATGTCCAAACCTGCAATAAAACCCTGCATCAACTCACGGGTCATGGCTGCACCCCGGGTGAACTTCTTGAGTTGCTCATAGGGCTGGGGCAGTCCGAAGCGGCGCATCACGGTCTGAATGGGCTCAGCCAACACTTCCCATGAGGAATCCAAGTCTTCGGCGATGGCAGCTTCGTTGATCTCCAGCTTGTTCAAGCCGGTCATCAGCGAGCTGTAGGCCAGCACGGCATAGCCCAAGGCCACGCCCATGTTGCGCAGCACGGTCGAATCGGTCAGGTCACGCTGCCAGCGGGAAATCGGCAGCTTTTCGCTCAAATGGCGTAGCAATGCATTGGCCAAGCCCAGATTGCCCTCGGCGTTTTCAAAGTCAATCGGATTGACCTTATGCGGCATGGTGGACGAACCCACTTCGCCATCCTTGAGCTTTTGCTTGAAATAACCCAGCGACACATAGCCCCAAATATCGCGGCTCAGGTCAATGAGGATGGTGTTGGTGCGCGCGACGGCATCAAAAAGCTCCGCCATGTAGTCATGGGGCTCAATCTGGATGCTGTAAGGCTGGAAAGTCAGGCCCAAGCCCAGCGGTTCGGGGGTCTCCACCACTTTCTTGCTGAAAGCTTCCCAATCAAAGTCGGGCCAGGCACTCAGGTGGGCGTTGTAGTTGCCCACGGCGCCGTTCATCTTCGCCAGAATCTTCACGTTGGCAATGCGGTCGCAGGCAGCTTGCAGGCGGACGACAACGTTGGCCATTTCCTTGCCCACGGTGGTAGGGCTGGCGGTCTGGCCGTGGGTGCGGCTCAGCATGGGCACATCGGCGTAGGCGTGGGCCATGTCCCGCAGCTTCAGCACAATTTTGTCCAGAGCGGGCAGGACGACAACATCCCGCGAAGCGCGCAACTGCAAGGCATGGCTGGTGTTATTGATGTCTTCGCTGGTGCAGGCAAAGTGCACAAACTCGCCAGCTTTTTCCAGCTCGGGCCGGGCTTCGAACTTGGACTTGATCCAGTACTCAACGGCTTTTACATCGTGATTGGTGGTCTTTTCAATAGCCTTAATGGCCTCGCCGTCGGCTTCCGAGAAGTTTTTCACCAAGCCCAGCAGGTAGGTGCGGGCGCCAGGGGTCAGGGGTTTGAACTCTTCAAAGCCAGCGTCGCTCAAGGCGATAAACCAGGCCACTTCCACCTGTACACGGCGGTGCATATAGCCCAGCTCACTGGTCAGCGGGCGCAGGGTGGCGAGTTTGGCGGCGTAGCGGCCGTCCAGCGGAGAGAGGGCGGAAATGGCGGAGAAGGTCATTCCCCGATTGTAGGTTGTGCGCCACTGCAATGACCGCAGGGTGTAGGGGCAGGCCCCGCTGGATAGAATCAAGCGCTAGTTAACTGCAAAGCGCTCATGAAACTCATCGGATCCACCTCAAGCCCCTTCGTTCGTAAAGTTCGTGTTGTGATGGCGGAGAAGAAACTTGATTACGTCTTGATTCACGAAGACGTTTGGGCTGCTGACACACGCATTGCCGAATCCAACCCACTGGGCAAAGTCCCCTGCCTGATCATGGAGGGTGCCGAGGCGCTGTTTGATTCCCGCGTGATCGTGGAGTACTTGGATACCCTGTCCCCTGTCGGCAAATTGATTCCCACCGTGGGTCGCGAGCGCGCGGAGATCAAGACTTGGGAGGCCTTGGCTGATGGACTCATGGAAGCCGCAGTCCTCGCCCGCCTAGAGGCTGCATGGGCGGGCCGTGCGCCCGCCGAGCGTAGCCAAGCCTGGATTGACCGGCAGCTGCTCAAGATCCACGAAGCACTCAAGGCCATGGAACGTGGCCTGTCCGATAAGCCGTTCTGCGCTGGCATTCACCTTACCCTGGCGGATTTGGCCGTGGGTTGTGCCCTTGGTTACCTTGATTTCCGCTTCCCCGAAATCGCTTGGCGCAATGAACACGCCAGCTTGGCCAAATTGTTTGACAAGCTTTCGCAGCGGCCAAGCTTCGCTGACACCTTGCCTGCCTAAGCCCTGCGCGGCTTTCTGGCCGAAAACGGCCCGGAAGCCGCATGTTTACAACGAATTACAACAATACACTCGCCAAAAAGCGCATGATTCTTTACAGTTGCGCACATCATGAAGACGTACAACACTGTCTATAGATGCCGCGAGTGTGGTGCCACAAGCTACCAGAGAGTGCTGGAGCGCTCAGCCAATGGTTCGCTGCAAGCCACCGGCGAATACAAGTGCACCGGTTGCCGCAATGTTTTTGCTTCGCTGCGGGATTGGTGGCAGCCACGTCCCCCTATGGATTTTCAAAGCAGCAAGATTTCGGCGCTTGAAGCCGGGATGCGCTAACTATGCTCAGCTGTTGGCTCTCTTTTTGAGCCAACGCATCAGGCCTCCTACGAGCGGCAGCTTCTCGTACAGCTCTTCAGCCGCATCCCAATAGTCGCGGTGCAGGCAGACAAGGCCTGTGTCATCAAACACCAGGTGGCTGGCGCCGAGAATGACCTGTTCGGAGTCTGTGTCAAACCGCCGGAATATGAACCGGAACTCCCAGGTCAAGAAGCATTGACTCCCTTGCAGGACTCGCTCGGTGACGACGAACCGGGGCCTCTCCAGCGCCACAAACATGTGCTGAAAGATGCGCTCAATGGGGGCCAAGCCGGTGACGTCGTTAAACGGATCCTTGAAGCGGGCGTTTGTCGAATAGATGGCCCGCAAGTCCACAACCGTTTCAGGCGTCAGTCCTTCAAAAAACTCCACCACCCGCGTAACGGCGGGCGAGTTGTCTGCTGGAGGCTTCTGAGGCGAGTTCATACGGTGATCCGTCGCACCAAGGCAAAAAACACACGATCTGGCAGCAGTCGCAAGAGCTGCATCCAGAGCGTGAATCGCTTCGGAAAGTGAATGTCAAACTGGCCGCGTGCCCAGCCCCGCAACATGGCCTGGGCTGCTTCTGCCGGCGTAATGAGGGCTGGCATGGAGAACTGGTTATTGGCGGTCAGTGGCGTTTGCACAAAGCCCGGACTGATAAGTGACACCCCAATGCCCCGGTTGCGCAAATCAAGGTACAGCGTTTCGGCCAGGTTGATCATTGCGGCCTTGGTGGGGCCGTAGGCAAGGCTGTTGGGCAAGCCACGGTAGCCGGCTGACGCTACCGACCAGGCTGATGTGGCCATGGCCTTGGGCCAGGAGGGCTGGAATCACGGCATCTAACAACTGCAGCGCACCCATATAGTTCACTTGCAGGTGTCGCTCCATATCAACAACGTCCATGGCAAAAGCGCGCATGGCGTTGTAGTGACCTGCGCAATAGACCACGCAGTCCAAGGGGCCCATCGCCAGCACATCGCGTGCGGCGGCCTCCACCCCTGCTGCATCCGACACATCAAGGGGGAGTGCGAGGCTGCCCGGGTGACGATCTACAAAGGCTTGTAGCGCATCTCGCTTGCGGGCCGATACGGTTACGATCGCGCCTTGTGCATGCAGGGCCGAGGCAGTGGCCTCACCTATTCCTGTTGAGGCCCCCACCAGCCACACCCGTTTACCGGCCCAGTCGGTCATGCGGGGGTTGAGCGACTCCCATAAAGACGGCCAGGCTGTAGTGGCTGCTTGCGGGGGGGCTTTGTTGCCGTTCCCAGCGCTTGCAAAGTGATTGTTGGACATAGATCAGCGCCGCGTGAATGAGAGAGTGACCTCTCCCAACTTCACGCCAAATTTGCTCATGGTGGCTTTATTGAGCATGACTTTGTCCGTCATCAGGTACATCCAGTCATCAAATCGCACTTCGTAGACGCTTCCGTCCACCGGCAAACTCAGCGTGTAGGTCCAGTAAAACGCGTTGCCACGTGCCTGCCCCTGCGCAACGCCAATAACGTCGTCGGCCGTCCCCGTGTAGCGGCCGTCTGCCAGGCGGGTCAGGCGCCAGATCCGTTTCTGCTTGCTGCCGTCCGAGTAAGTGAAGTCTTCGTCGAGCACCCCTTGATCCCCCTGCCAGCTGCAGTTCATCACGACGGTGAAGCGCTTGACGACGCTGCCTGAACGGTCAGTGAAAACGCCATAAGCGTCTAGGGTGCCGTTGAAGTAGTCTTTGAGGTCCAGCGTGGGTTTGTCGTTGCGGTATTGGTCAATGGATTGGGAGGCACACCCCCCCAAGGCCAACAAGCTGCCGGTGGCAGCCGTAAGAAGTAAGCGTCGTTTCATGGCGTCCTCCGCAAAATGAGGGTGTAGAGCAGTCCTGCGGCAATTGCTTTGAGGCCACAGGGCAAGAGACAGTAGGCCACAGTCAGGGCGTTGAGGGCGACCGGGTCCCTGGCGCCGGGCGCGTAGCCCCACCACGCAAGTGCGGGCAGCGCCACACCTGCGGCCAGTGCCAGGTTGAGCTTGGTGACAAAGTTCCACCAACCAAAGTAGGCCCCTTCAGATTGCCCCTGATCCCCTTGCCGTGCGATGAGTCCAGCGAGCAGCGCGCCGGGGATCGTGAGGTCAGTTCCCAGTGCAATGCCCGAGAGGGCACACACCAGCACAAAAGGCACGGTATCGCCTGCGCCGAGTTGGGAGGCAAAGATGAAGACTGCAATCGATAGCAACATTCCACACAGCCAGGTGCGCGCCAGCCCGATTCGGGCGACCGCTTTGAGCCACAGTGGAATGGTGACAGCAGCAGAAATAAAGTAGCTGCCTAGAAACAGGGGTTCGTGTGCAGGTGCGGCTTGCAAGCGGTCTTGCACAAAAAACAAAATCAGGGTGGCGGGTATTGCGCTGGCGATACCGTTCACCACAAACACGGCGAGCAGTGCCCGGAAGTCCGCACGGGCCAAGGGGCGCCATACGGACTGCTTGGATTCCGTGCCTGTTGCATGGCTCGCCGCAGAGGTAATCGGCGGCTTGGGAGCACGAGTCCACAGCCACCATCCCATGCTAATTGCTATAAAAAATATAGCGGTAGTCGCAGGTAAACCAAGGGCTGTGGGCGCAATTGCCGCAGTAATCACGCCAGCCAGGCCCAGGCCTTCCCTCCATGCCACGACTTGGCTGCGATAGTGCTCGCTTCCTCCCAGCATCGCTCCCCAGCTTTGGTGGCTGATACTCAAAAAGCTGTAAGCGAGATAGGTCACCAGTAGAGTGCCCGCCGCCCAGACGAGCAAAAGCTGGGGATCGCTCACCATGGGAAAAAACAGTCCATAAAACCCGGCGCCCAGCAGCGCGCACGCCACCGCTGCCCGTTGCAGGAGCGTGCTGGCGCCCCTTTGGTAGAGGGCATCACTCCAGCGTCCCAGCAGAGGGTCAAAAAACGCATCGAGCAGCCGGGCGAAAAGGAGGACTCCGCCGAGCGCCGCCATCGAGACGCCGAACGTCTTCGCATAGTGATTGGGCAGCACCACATACAGGGGGAGTGCTACAAAAGCCAATGGCAAACCCATCATCCCGTAGCGCAAGCCCTGCCGGATGCTTAAGGCGTCGGAATGGCTCACGACTTCAAACCTGCCAACAGCTCAGCGCGCAAGCGAGGTTCGCTCGTGCGGTCTGACAACCAGATGCCAAAAAAGAGCCTGCTGAACTCGGCATCTGCCACAGTGGCACGCGTTTGCCCGTTGTACCAAAAGCGAGTGCCTGCGTTCACCATTTGCAAGCCTGTGATGCGATCGCCGGTGCTGACATTCGGAAAAATGCCCGTCATGGCGGTGAGCCACGTCGCAGCGGTGTCATCTGCAATCGGGCCGTTTCGCTTCATTTCCTCCAGCGAGCGCTGGGCAATCGCGGCTCCCTTCAGGTCTCGCTGGTAGGTCAGCTCCAGTGCCAGCGGATGCTGCCAGTAAGTGGCGAGTTGAAAGCGCGGGTGAACCCACAAGCGGGCATCACACACCGAGAAGCCGAAATACCGCATGCGTGCGCTGCCCGCAAGCACCGCATCGGGCAGTTCGCGGCTGATTTCGGTGGGGGTGGGCGCACCGTTGGCCAAGGCTTGGTGCGTGAGGCTTTCCCACCCAGTGATCGCTCCTACCGCGAGAATGTGACGGCGTTGCATGGCGCTGGTTCCGTGGGCTGCTTACGCCGGCTTGCGCAGTGTGTACTGCACCACGTCGATATTGTTTTCCAGGAAGGCGGCCTCGCAGTAGCAGAGGTAGAACTCCCAGATCCGCATAAAGCGCTCGTCAAATCCCTTGGACAACACATCCGTGCGCTTGCTCAGGAAGGCGTCGCGCCAGCGCTTAAGTGTTTCCGCGTAGTCATGTCCGAACGAGAGTTCATTCACCACCTCCAAGCCTGCGGCACGCGCTTGGGCACGGAATTCACGCGGACAAGGCAGGCAACCGCCAGGGAAGATGTATTGCTGGATGAAGTCCGTCGAGTTGATGTAGCGCTCAAACAAGCCATCATCGATCACGATGCTTTGGATACAAGCGCGCCCGCCGGCCTTTAGCTTGCCAGCTACGGTTGCAAAATAGGTAGGCCAGAACTCACGACCCACTGCTTCCACCATTTCAATGGAGCACACCGCATCGAATGGTGCATCCGGGATGTCACGGTAATCCTGTAATCGCAAGTCGGCTTGGGCACCCATGCCAAGCCGCTGCAGGCGTTCCTGGGCAAAGGCCAGTTGTTCGGTGCTCAGGGTTACGCCCGTGATGTGGGCCTGGAACTCGGTAGTACTCATTTCCGCCAAGGCGCCCCAGCCGCACCCGATTTCCAGTACCCGGTCGCCGGCTTTTACGCCCGCCTCTTCCAGGGCTCGGCGGACTTTGGCTTTTTGGGCCTGCGCCATCGGTTGGTCCAGGTCAGAGCTGAACAATGCCGACGAGTAGTTCATGGTGTCATCCAGCCACAGGCTGTAGAAGGCGTTGCCCAAATCGTAGTGGGCGTGAATGTTCTTCTGGCTGTTGGTCTTTGTGTTGCGGTTGAGCAAGTGCTTAATGCGGTACAGCAATCGGCCCATCCAGCTGCCGTAAATCACCGTTTCAACTTCCGCGCGGTTTTTGACCAGCACGCGCAGCAATTCCGTCAGGTTAGGGGTGGTCCAGTCGCCTGCAATAAAGCTCTCGGCAAATCCGATATCGCCAGACTTGAGCGCTGCGCTGAAAGGCTTCCAGTTGTGCAGAACCAGGCTGGCGTGCGGGGCACTATCGCCACCGAAGCGATGAACGCTGCCATCGGGCAGTTGTACGCTGAGGCTGCCGTGCCGCAGCTTTTGCAACAGCTTGAACACGGTGCGAGTGGCAGCAGGAGTGCCCGCCGGAAGCGCTGCCGCGCCAGATGCCTGGCCCGTGATCGGTGAGGGTTTCAGGGTGTTGGTGTTCATGACGGTATCTCCGGACTGGTCCATGAAAAGTGGATGGGTTTCTACCGGCTGACCAAGGTGTCAGGCGGTACGGGTTTGTGGAAAAAGGGCACTTTTTTCAGCCACAGCTTCAGGGCTTGCCAATGAATCTTGACGACTACCCCCCAGGTCATGACGGGGTAGCGCCATAGTGCGCGGCGGATGCTTTCAGAACTCAGTGTCTCGAGTTGACCGCTCACGCTGGTGTCGATCAGCGCACCGCTGGCGTCGTGGTAGTCGATGCGTGCCACGGTGCGGCGCATGTCAGGGGTCACCATGAAACGGAAGCGGTAACCGCCCTCTACCGGACAAAATGGTGACACATGGAAAACTTTGGCGGCTTGCAGTTCGCGGCCGAATTGCGGGGCATCCAGCAAGTAGCAATGCCTCTCGCCAAAGGTGTTGTTCACTTCCACCACAATCGCCCGCAGGCTTCCATCCGCGCGGTGGCAGTACCAAAAGCTCACGGGTTTGAAGGTGAAACCCCATACCCGTGGGTAGCAGTGGAGCCAGACTTCTCCAGTGGCGTCTGCAATGCCTTCCTTTGCCAGCAGCGCGTCGAGCCAACCCAAGGCGCCGCCGGCGGCCACATCCCGGCCGTCTCCATGGTCGGAGTCGTAAAAGCTGATGGGTGCAAAGCGATTCCGCGGGAGTGCACCATTGCCTTGAGTCTGCAGGCTGCGCATCGGCAGCATTAAGAAATACGTGCCATAGGCGAATGCGTTGCGCACAGGGCGATGCCGTGTGTGGCGGACTTCCCCGAATCCGATCAGCGCGGAGTGCGCTGGCACATTGAGCGGAGTGGTCGACGCATTCATACGGGTTTAAGCGGCAAGGCCTGCATGCTGCTTCAGCAGTCGCGCTGCTTCCAGGCCCGACTTCAAACCATCTTCGTGAAATCCGTAGCCTGTCCATGCACCACTGTAATAAGTGTGTTGCTGCCCTTGCAAGGCAGGTACCTCGGCCTGTGCCCGGATGGCGCCAAGGTCAAAAACAGGATGCGCGTAGTCAAAGCTGCCGTGGACATGCTCGGCCTTGATTTCTGACACCGGATTCAACGACACCACCACGCTTTGTTCAAACGGCAGAGGTTGCAGCATGTTCAGCAGATAGTGCAAGCAGACGCGCGCGTTGTTTTGCCCCTCGTCTTGGCTGCGCTCGTAATTCCATGCTGCCCACGCTTTGCGGCGTTGTGGCAATACCGAGGTGTCGGTGTGCAACACCGCGCGGTTGGCTTGGTACCGAATGGCTCCGAGAGTCGCTTGCTCCGCAGGGCTGGGGTCCGCCAGCATGGCCAGGCTTTGGTCCGAATGGCAGGCCAGCACGACTTTATCAAAGCGTTCGGTGCTGCCGTTCGTCGTAACTAGTACACCTTGATCATCCCGCGCAATGCGCTGGACCGGCGTGTTGAGACGCTTATCCGGGATGCCCGCGATAATTTTTTCCACATAGTGGCGAGCTCCGCCGGTTACCGTCCACCATTGGGGGCGATTACTCACTTGAATCAACCCATGGTTGTGGCAAAAGCGGATCATGGTCGCCACTGGGAATTGCAGCATTTGGTCTGTCGGGCAGCTCCAGATGCAACCGAGCATGGGCAGGAAATACCAATCGCGGAACTCTGTAGACAGCCGGTGTTGGTCTAGAAAAGCCGACAGCGGTTGCATGAGCTCTGTTTCTGCATTTCGGATCGCAATGTCAGTCGCGAGTTGGTTAAACCTCAGCACATCGCGAAGCATACGTAAGAACCGCGGGTTGACCAGGTTGCTGCGTTGGGCGAATACCGTGTCCAGCGATGAACCGCTCCATTCGAGCGCGTGGCTTCCTTTGGCGCCCGGGACCTGCACAGAAAAAGACATGTCTGACTTAGAGGTCGCGACATCCAATTCAGCCAGCAATGCAATCAGATTTGGGTAGGTGCGCTCGTTGAACACCAAAAATCCGGTGTCTACACCGTGCGTTACTGCGCCGCGCGGGCTGGGTAAGGTGACGTCCACCGTATGTGTGTGGCCCCCAAAGTAGGCGCCTGCCTCAAACAAAGTGACATCCGCCTGGCCACGCAAGCGGTGAGCCGCAGCAAGGCCGGAAATGCCGGAACCGATGATCGCGAGTCTCATGAGCGTAATTGTTAAACGTGTTGGTAATTTTGTGACTGATTGGTAATATATCGCAAGAGAAGTTTTGTGTGTCTATTTTTTTGTGTTGTTTGCACGATGCCGCCCGGGGTGCTTAATCGGTAAACATGTCAAGCGATTGACACAGCTTCGGTCTAGAATTTGTTCAGTTTTGAAAGGTAGTCATGCTGTACCCCGAACTTTTTAAGCAACTCGAATCGGTGCGCTGGGATATGGAGAAAGATATTCCATGGGATAGTTTTGATCCCGCCCAGTTGTCGGATGAGCAGGCTGCGACGATCAAAATGAACGCGATCACGGAATGGGCTGCGCTACCTGCCACAGAAATGTTCTTGCGCGACAACCGCGGCGACAGTGACTTTTCCGCGTTCATGTCCATCTGGTTTTTCGAGGAGCAAAAGCACTCTCTGGTACTGATGGAATATCTCCGCCGGTTCCGCCCGGACCTCGTGCCTACGGAAGAAGAGCTGCATGCCATCCGTTTTGAATTCGATCCGGCACCGGCATTGGAAACGCTCATGCTGCATTTCTGCGGTGAGATCCGACTCAACCACTGGTACCGCCGCGCGAGCGATTGGCACACAGAGCCGGTAATCAAGGCGATCTACACCAAACTCAGCCAGGACGAGGCCCGCCACGGCGGTGCGTACCTCAAGTACATGAAGCGTGCCATCGGCAAGTTCGGGATCGAGGCAAAGTCGGCGTTTGCGAAAGTGGGCGTGCTGATGGCGAGTGCGCGCCGCACAGCGCAGGCGCTCCACCCCACGAATTTGCATGTGAACAAAGCGTTGTTTCCGCGGGATACGATTCAGAGCCGTTTGCCAAACCCGGAGTGGTTGGAGCACTGGCTGGACCGCCAGATCAATTTTGATGCGGTCTGGGAGACCAAAGTGGTCGAACGCATTCTTCACAACCTGAGTTTGCTGATGGAGCGCAGCTTCACCACCGTTCAAGAGCTCAACAAGTACCGCAAGGAGCTTTCCAAGGACTTGGCTGCGGCGCCTGAAGTTTCACCAGGGACGGTCTGATTTCGGGAGGGCGGTAAGCGGAAGTAGCCGCTCCAAATTCAACTGAACTTTGACATCCTTGTGTGCCACGCTGGCCACGATGCGGTGGTCACGCACCGTGGTGTCACGAATGGTGGGCTCAATCGTGGGCACGCCGCTGCGGTTCAACAAAACAGCAACTTTCGGTGTGGTGGTGTTCAGTCCGCGCTGGATCACAACAGCCACCTCATTCGTCGCAAGGCGCACGAATGAGCCCGGCTGATAAATGCCCACGGCTTTGATGATGGCCGCACCGGTTTCGTCGATCGCCTGGTTTTCGTCGAAATAGCAAGCTTGCATGGCTGCTGCGGGGGAAATGGGCATGCGCGAGGCCCTCGGGGCCAAGCGTGCTGCGAACATATCGGCCCGCCGGATCAGGCGGGCAAGCCGCTCACCGCGGGAGCGCGGCGCCAAAGGGCCGGGGGGAGCGGTGTGGTGCAGCTGGATGGCTTGCAGCCAATCCGGATCGGTGATGCCCATTTTTTTCATCAGCGCCACGGTATGTTCCGCGTGTTGATCAATCTCCGCGCGTTGAGCCATGGACGGCGGCTCCACTTGTGTCGTCAACCGGTCTTGCAGGACCGTCATGCTCACATTCATGGTGAGGGCTGCGGCCCCTACCAATTGTTGATCCTCATTCGACCAATTCAACACCTCTTTGGCGGCCATCATGCACATGACGCTCACCAGCATCGCATGGGTTGCGCTGTACATGCGCAGCTCGGCTGCAGACAGGTAAATCAGGGCGAACAGCGTTCCATCCGGGTTGCGCCGGCTGTGGCGTTGCAATTGACGCAGCAGGCGATCCAGCCGGCTGCGAAAGCTTGCCGGTTGTGTGTCACGCAAAAGGGCGTTGGAAATGGCTTGCAGATCCAGCCAGTCCATGCGGTCGTCTTGCGCAGCTTGACGTTCTATCAGTGCATCGCCTGAGAGCTTGGTGTCGGCAATCTCACCCAGCGACTTGTCGTCACGCACCAGTTCATACAGTTGCTCCACATACGCACGATGCAGGGCCTCCGAGTCCGCCACATTGATAAACAAGCCGCCGCCTCGCTGCGAGAACTCTTCCAAATCCCGGCGCGAGGGAATCACATACGATTTTCGAGCCAGCAGTACGCCGTCCTTGTCCATCAATGGAAAAGGAAGCGGCGATCCGATGCGGATGGTTTCTATATTGATGGGGACAAGGTGCATAAGGCCGGGTGATTATGCAGTTTCCATCGGCTGCAACGGACCGTACTTGAGCCACGGCCTCCCGGCAAATGGGGCTGCTAGGATGCCGCTCATGACTTCATCTGCTCCACTACCTGCGTTCCTCGACAAAATCCAGCCTGCAGACAGCTTGTCTGCTGCGTTGGCCGTGCTGCCTCGCCCTTGGGTGTTCACCAATGGTGTTTTCGATGTCTTGCACCGTGGGCATGTGCTGTACCTCGCACAGGCCCGCGCCTTAGGCGGTAGCTTGATTGTGGCGCTCAACACGGACGCATCGGTACGCAGATTGGGCAAGGGCGATGACCGCCCTTTAAACGCGGAGGCGGATCGCGCGGTCGTCATGGCGAGTCAAGGCGCTGTGGACTTGGTCACCTGGTTCACCGAGGACACGCCAGAGGCTCTGATCGCCCGCATCCGCCCGGATATTCTGGTGAAGGGCGGCGATTACGACATGTCGGTTCTGCCCGAAACCCGCTTGGTGGAGTCGTGGGGCGGGCGGGCACAGGCTTTGCCGTTTGTGAGTGGTTACTCCACCACCGGTCTGGTAAAAAAAATACGGGCAAGCGCTTCGTAAGACGCTGGTGCCATTGCGCATCAAGTCCCGAACACGTGTGCCCACAGTGCAAGGCCCGCAGCCTGCTCGGCCGGTAGCGCTGTGCTCACGATTGTGGTCGGGCTTTCGTTGAGTCGGGCAGTGTGCTGGACATGCCGCAGTTCCCGGTAGCTTTGCGCCGCATCGGAGCCTATCGAGCCGGGCAGTAGCCCCGCGGCTTGCGCACGCTGCAACAGCGCAATGTTTCCGACGTTATCCAACAACGAGGCATGAATGCGCCCATAGCTAAGCACCAAAAACTGGACCGCAAATTCGATATCCACCATGCCGCCGGGGCTGTGTTTGACGTCGAAAAAGTCAGGCTGCACCGTGTGTGCCTGTCGCACACGGTCTCGCATGTGGTGTATCTCAGCCCGTAGTGAGGGCACATCCCGTGGGCTGCAGATCACGGCATGGCGCACGGATTCAAAGCGTTGTGCCAAAGCGGCGCTACCAAATACGCAGCGGGCCCGGGTGATGGCCTGGTGCTCCCAAGTCCACGCCGTGTTGCTGCCGCGCTGTTGCTGGTAGTTGGAGTACGCCTCAAAACTGGTAACCAGAAGGCCGGAGTTGCCATTCGGTCGCAGGGCCGTGTCGATTTCATACAAGTCGCCCTCACCGGTTTTGACGGTCAACCAGTTGATGAGCTTGCGCACCAGTGCCGAGTACACCTCGGCGGCCCGTTCGTCAGCATCGTCGTACACGAACACGATATCGAGGTCGCTGCCGTAACCCAGTTCTTTCCCGCCTAGTTTTCCGTAGGCGATGATGCCGAACTGCGGAATCTCTGCATGTCGATTTTTCAACCGCATCCAGCACCAGCGCGTCGTCACCGATAGCACGGATTGCGCCAGCGCGCTCAAGTCATCAGCGACTTGCTCGACCGTCAAGCGACCTTCGATATCGCGAGTCAGCGTACGGAAAACCTCAGCGTGGTGAGCCCGGCGCAAAAGGTTGAGCAGGCTTTCGTCGTCATCTTCGCCACTGACCTGGAGTGCGGATCTGCGGCGCTCCAAGTCCGCTTCGAAGAGCGGGGCGTCGAATCGATCGTCCAGTGTCCGGCTATCTGCCAGTTCGTCGATCACCCCGGGATGTTTGAGCAAATAACGCGCCGGCCAACGGGCCGCGCCCAACATGCGAAGTAATCGTTCATGCACCTGCGGGCGCTCCAAGAGCATGGCGAGATAGCTCTCTCTGCGCAGCAAAGGCTCGATCCAGTCAGCGAGCCGGACGGCCGCGTCTTCTGTGGTCCGGCCTTCTGCTATCCATTGGCCGGTACGCACAATCAATCGCATCAGCCGGTGCCGCGATTCATCTTTGAGCGCTTGCACCCGGGGGTGGCTTTGCCAATCCTTGATCCGGGCTTGGAAGCCGCCTTCCAACCCTGGCAGCACGGACTCCAGGTCCATCAAGCTGGCATTGGGCTTTCCTGTGCAACCTTTGCAAGAAGGCTCGCTGCCCCCGAGCAACGAGTCGAACTCTTGGGCCACCACCTCGCGGTGCCGGTCCAGCTCCTGCAAAAGTTCGCCGCTGTCGCGGAGGTCCAGCGTCGATGCGATCCAGCACAAATCCTCTTCGTTGGTGGGCAGCACATGGGTTTGTTGGTCGTCAAGGTATTGGATGCGGTGCTCCACCTTGCGCAAGAAGAGGTAGGCCTCGGTCAGAGCCGTCGCGCTGTCCTGGGGCATCAAGCCTGCGCGCACCAGCCGGCTGAGCGCACTCGTCGTGGGCCGGGTGCGCAGGTCCGGGAATTGGCCACCCCGCACCACTTGCAATAGCTGGACCGTGAACTCAATCTCCCGGATGCCGCCGCGTGATAGTTTGACGTCGTTGCTTCTCTCCGGCCGGCCCGCGCTGCGCTTGGCCGCATGGTCGCGGATTTGCCGGTGCAATACCCGCAGGGCATCGAACACGTTGTAGTCCAGATAGCGCCGGAACACGAACGGAACCACTACGGCGCGCAGTTGCAATGCGAATCCACTGCCCACCGCTGCCGCGGGCGCCACCACACGACTCTTGAGCCAAGCGAACCTCTCCCACTCGCGGCCCTGCACGTGCAAATACTCTTCAAGTGCGCTCAGCGACACCGCTGCAGGCCCCGAATTACCGTTCGGTCGAAGGGCGAGGTCTACTCGGAACACAAAGCCGTGGTCAGTGCTGTCTCCGATAAGTGCGTAGATCGCGCGCACCATCTTGGCAAAAAACTCTTGGTTGGAGATCCTGCCGCGCCCCACACTGTCGCCGGTGGTCTCGCCATCTTGGTCATAGACATAGATGAGGTCAATGTCGCTTGAAACATTGAGTTCGCGGGCACCCAACTTCCCCATGCCCACGACCAATAGCTGCGCAGCGGTGCCGGATGTGGATAGGGGCGTGCCGTACTGGGCGGTCAAAGCCGAGTAGCTGAGTGCAAAGGCGCGATCCAGCGAAAACTCGGCCAGGGCCGTCATCGACGCTGTCACATCTTCTACCGTTGACTGCTCTTCGCAGTCCAAAGTGGCCAATCTCTCCAGAATCAGCTGTCGTGTGATCCGCAGCACATGGCCCGGCTCATGGCCTGCAGACTCCAAGGACGAAGCGAGAGATGCGATCGCCGCTTTGCCCGGAAGGCCTGGGGGCAACAAAGCGGATTCTGCGGCGTACCGGCGTCTGACACGTTGGACAAAACGGGCGTGTGCCACGGTGGCCTGGTTTGCAAGGCGGGTCATAATTCCTGAATAGTCCCCATAGCACGATGAACGATTTAATCTCCGCTCCCTCACTCCGTTTTCGGGTGTTCGCTGCCGTGGCTAAGTGGGCGCTGCGGGTGCTGGCTATGGGCTGGCTGGCTCTCGGGTTGCTTTGGTGCGGATTGCATTTTCTCATTGTGCCGCGAATCGCGGAACTTCGCCCGTGGGTAGAAACGCAGGCCACGCAAGCCCTAGGGTTGCCCGTGCGCATCGGGGATATGCAGGCCCGCTCCAATGGCGTGATCCCATCTATTGAGTTACTGCGGGTCAGTGTGTTGGATCAAGAGGGGCGTGAGGCTCTCGTGCTGCCCAGTGTGCTGGCCGCACTGTCGCCCCGCTCACTGCTGGTCGGTGGGTTGGAGCAGTTGCACATCGACAGCCCATCGTTAGACATCCGGCGCTCCGCCGACGGAAGCTGGTGGATTGCCGGGCTGCCGGTAAATGGCTCGAACAACACAGACGGGCGCGTGGCCGACTGGTTGTTCTCACAGCCTGAGATTGCTTTGCTTCGTGGTCGGGTCACCTGGACGGATGAGACCCGCCCGGTGGAGTCTGTGGTGTTTGACGATGTTGACTTGGTGATTCGCAACAGTTTGCGTGGCCATGCATTGCGCCTCGATGCGACGCCGCCCGCATCCTGGGGGCAGCGCCTGAGTGCGCGCGGCATATTCAAGCAACCCTTGCTGTCACGCCACGAGGGCCAATGGCAGGACTGGGACGGCGAGGCCTTCGTCGACTTGCCCCAAGTGCATTTGGCAGAGCTGGGGCGCTATGTGGATTTGGGGGTGGCACTGACACGCGGAGAGGGCGCGATGCGGGCGTGGGTCGATGTCGTGGACGGTACACCCACAGGTGCCGTGGCCGACGTCAGCCTCCAGCAAGTGCAATTGACCACGCGCCAAGGTTTGGAGCCGCTCGAGTTGAGCGCGGTGTCGGGCCGGTTGGGTGCGAAGACGCTGGCCGGTGGCAATCAGTTCAGCACAGAGGCACTCCAGTTCGTTACCCAGGACGGCTTGCATTGGCCCGGAGGCAATGTGCAACTGCAACTGTTTGCGCAAACCCCGAGCCAAAAAGAGCGGGGTACTCTGAGTGCAGATCGCCTGGATCTTGCTGCGTTGACCCAAATCGCTGCGCGCTTACCGCTTGATGCGAGTGTTCACGACAGCTTGCTCCGCTTGAGCCCCAAGGGCGTGATGGAGACTCTCAACGCCAGTTGGAGTGGCCCGTCCACCAGCCCGACGGAGTACGCTGTCAAAGGGCGGGTCAGCCAGCTGGGTGTGCCTGCATGCCGTTGCGGCGCTGAGAGCCGCCCCGGCTTTGAGGGGCTGAATGCCACCTTCGAGTTAGACCAGTCCGGCGGCAAGGCGACCTTGGCGATGCAGCGCGGCACTGCGGATATGGTGGATTTCCTGGCAGAGCCGCTGATGACGTTTGACCAACTCGCTGGTGACCTGCAGTGGAAGCTTAACGGCAAGCGCCTGCAGCTGAGCGGCAGCGGCGTGCGCTTTTCTAATGCAGATGCCGCTGGCGAGTTGAAGTTCACTTGGAGCAGCCCGGAGGTGGGAGCTGTGACTGCACTGAACCCGGGCATTCTGGATTTGCAGGGTAGCGTAAGCCGGGCTGACGCAGCCCGCTTGCCCCGCTATTTGCCCTTGGCGATGGAGAGTGATGGACGCGACTATTTGCAAGCGGCCCTGCTGGGTGGTGCGCTGACCAGCGGAACCTTCAAGGTGAAAGGGGACTTGGCCCGCTTCCCGTTCCGCACCGCCAACCAG
Source organism: Rhodoferax potami (assembly GCF_032193805.1). NCBI lineage: Bacteria > Pseudomonadati > Pseudomonadota > Betaproteobacteria > Burkholderiales > Comamonadaceae > Rhodoferax > Rhodoferax potami. The sequence continues at coordinate 2,167,442 of NZ_JAVBIK010000001.1, forward strand.
GGCGAGTTCAAAATTGCGGCGGCTTTTCAAAATGGCAGCTTTGCATTCGCGCCGGCGGTAGTCATGCCCAAAGATAGTTTGCCTTGGCCTGCCTTGAACCAGCTGCAGGGCGACATGGTGTTGGACAAAGATCAGCTCCAAGTCAAACTCACCCGCGGCACTCTGGGGGGCGGTGGTGTGCAGTTTTCAAAGGCGGATGTTCAGGTCAGCCGCTTGTTTGATGCATCTACCGTAGCGGTGACAGCCGAGGCCAAGGGGCCGGTCATGGATGTGGTGAGTGTGGTGAATAGCTCTCCGCTGACCGAAGCTTTGGACAAAGCACTGGCGCAAACTTCTGCCACGGGGGTGGCGGATTACAAATTCAAACTGGGCTTTCCCTTGGCGGATACCAACAAAATGGCCGTACAAGGCACCGTGGTGTTGCCGGGCAATGACCTGCAGATTCGCCCCGATACCCCCAAACTCTCCCGCCTCCGGGGCACTATTAACTTCAACCAATCAGGCTTCAGTTTGAGCGGTGCGCAAGCCCGCGCTCTGGGAGGGGATGTGCGTATTGAAGGGGGCTTGTCGGTGGCCCCGGTGTCTGGCAGCGCGGGTGCCGCCAAGCCTGTAGCGTCGCAGTTGCGCTTCAGTGGTAGCGCTACTTCAGAAGGCTTGCGTCAGGTCAAGGAACTCGGCCCCGCTGCACGCGCAGCCCAGTTCGCCAGCGGCAGCGCCAGTTACACCGCGACCCTGGGTTTTCGCTCGGGAGTGCCGGAGCTGCAAATCAACTCCAATCTGGTTGGCATGGCATTGAACCTGCCCGCACCCTTGACCAAAACTGCCGAGGCTGCGCTACCCGTACGGTTCGAATCGGCGGTGCTGCGCCCGGCCGGGCCGGCGGTGGCCACACGCCTGAAAGACCGTTTGCAACTGGATGTCGGCCGGCTGGCATCGGTCATTTTTGTGCGCGATATCTCGGGCCCGGAGCCCCATGTGCAAAGTGGAGCGATTGCCGTCGGTCTGGGCCCTGATGAGGCGGCTCCGTTGCCCGATGCCGGTGTCGTCGCCAACCTGAACATCCCGCGGTTGGACGTGGATGCGTGGACCGCAGTTGCGGACAAGCTCGGTACCGATGGAGTGGCTGACACTGCAAAAAGCCCCTCGCCGGGTGCGATGTCCGCCTCCGAGTACCTGCCCAATGTGTTGGTGCTCCGCTCCAAGGAGCTTTTGGCCTCCGGACGCCAACTCAACAACGTTGTAGTGGGTGGCGGGCGCGAAGGCCCTTTGTGGCGCGCCAACGTGGACGCGACAGAGCTGTCCGGCTATGTCGAATACCGCCAGCCCTCGGGTAGCAATGCCGGGCGTTTGTACGCGCGCTTGGCCCGGCTCTCTATTGCCCAGAGTGGTGCGCAAGATGTGGAGTCGCTTTTGGACGAGCAGCCTGCCGCGATTCCAGCGCTGGATATCGAGGTTGAAGATTTTGTGCTGCGTGGCAAAAAATTAGGCCGGATCGATGTCGAGGCGGTGAACCTCGGGAGTGCGGGTGCCCGCGAATGGCGTCTCAACCGTTTCAATATCCGTACCCCGGAAGCCGAGCTGACGGCCAGTGGCAACTGGGCCGCTATCAATGCGTCTGCCGCATCACCGGGGAGCAGTGTGCGGGATCGCCGCCGCACCGTTCTGAACTTCAAGCTCGATATCCGCGACTCGGGTGAACTGCTCAGCCGCTTGGGCATGCCCGGGGTGGTGCGCAAGGGCGAAGGCAAAGTGGAGGGCCAAGTTGCGTGGGCCGGCTCCCCGATCACGGTGGATTACCCCAGCATGAGCGGCAAATTCAATGTGAACGTGGAAACAGGCCAGTTTCTCAAAGCCGAGCCCGGTATTGCCAAACTGCTGGGCGTGCTGAGCTTGCAAAGCCTGCCGCGCCGGCTGATGCTCGATTTCCGCGATGTGTTCAGCGAAGGCTTTGCCTTTGATTATTTCCGGGGCGACATTGCGATTGAGCAAGGCGTCGCCAAGACCAATAATCTGCAGATGAAAGGCGTCAATGCCGCAGTCTTGATGGATGGCCAGGCCGACATCAGCAAAGAAACGCAAAACCTGCGGGTGGTGGTGGTGCCAGAAATCAATGCGGGCAGCGCCTCTCTGATTGCCTCGGCCATTAACCCGGTGGTCGGCTTGAGCACCTTTCTGGCCCAGCTGTTATTGCGTGGCCCATTGGTGAATGCGGCCACCCAGGAGTTTGTGGTGGATGGCACTTGGCTGGACCCCAAAGTAACCCAGGTGCCGCGCAAGCCCTGACGCACTGATACGTTTGATACGGAGTTGATCTATGAAAGTCGCAGCCATCCAGATGGTGTCTACCGGCCATGTGCAGGACAACTTGCAGATCGCCCAAGCCTTGCTGACAGAGGCCGCACGCCAAGGTGCCGAGCTGGCCGTGTTGCCGGAGTATTTTTGTTTGATCGGGCTGCGTGATTCCGACAAACTGGCGATTCAAGAGCCCTTCGGGCGCGGCCCCATCCAGGACTTTGTGGCCGGGGTAGCACGCTCGCTGGGGCTTTGGATCGTGGCCGGTACCTTGCCCTTGACGGCCAGCCAGCCCGACCATGTGTTCAACAGTTCGCTGGCCTTCAATCCGCAGGGAGAGTGTGTGGCCCGGTACGACAAGATCCACCTGTTTCGCTTCAACAACGGTGCCGAGAGTTACGACGAATCCCGGGTGCTCGAGCGGGGCAGTACGCCCACCGTCTTCAGCCTGCCGTCTCGGGATGGACACACCTGGTCGGTGGGCATGAGCGTTTGCTACGACATGCGCTTTGCCGAGCTCTACCGGGAATACGCCGCACGCGGTGTCGATTTGCTATTGGCCCCGAGTGCCTTTACCCACACCACGGGAGAGGCCCACTGGGAGGTGCTCTTGCGTGCCCGGGCGATTGAAAATTTGTCGTTCGTGGCTGCGGCCGCGCAAGGGGGTGTGCATCCGAGCGGGCGGCGCACATGGGGCCAAAGCCTGCTGATCGATCCGTGGGGCAAGGTGCTCGCAGAGCAAGCCGAAGGCCCGGGCGTTGTGCTCGCGGAACTGGACTATCGTCAGCTCCAGCATTGCCGTGCCCAGTTGCCGGCACTGCAGCACCGGATTTTGGGATGATTGCTATTAAATTAGTAGCAAGCTGCGCAATCGGTATCTGGGCTAGTCCTCTTTTTTGTCATTATTCTCTTCGGGCGGCAATTCACCGTTCTTGCGCCCGTGAAACATGGTCCACCAGATGATGCCTATGAATATCAGGCCAGCGCCTAGCGCTTCGAGGAGTAGCAAAGTCATGCGTCGTTGTTTGGGGTGGTCTGTATCAGCTCTGATTGTAGGAATTCTGGCCGCGTGCGGTAGCGCGCCGCCGGTGGTGCGCGCACCGGTCGAGCCAGTACGCACCGTGGTGCCGGCAGCGCCGGGCCCTGCGCCTGCGGTCGGCCCGGTAGTGACCCAATCGCGCAGCCGTTGGGTGCCGGTTCCGTGGGACAGCCTTCCCGGTTGGGGTGCTGACAACCTGTTTGAGGCGTGGAACGCGTGGTTAAAGAGCTGCGAGAGGCCTCAGCCGCCCATGTCTGCCTTGTGTGCAGAAGTGCGCCGCTTGAGTATTGGAAGTCCTCAAGAGCAAATGGAGTGGATGCAAACCCGCCTCCAGCCGCACCGTGTGGAGACATTGCAAGGTGAGCCCACAGGGCTGTTGACCGGCTATTACGAGCCGATATTGGATGCCAGTCGTCAACCAGCACCCGGCTTTTCAGTGCCGCTGTACCAGCTGCCCGCCGGAATGACGCCCCGCAAACCGTGGTTCACCCGCCAGGAAATGGAGACCTTGCCGGAAGCGCAGGCAGCCCTGCGTGGCAAGGCGATCGCGTACCTGGCGGATCCGGTGGATGCGTTGGTGCTCCAGATTCAGGGTTCCGGGCGGGTACGGATTACCCAGCCTGACGGCAGCATGCGCTGGGTTCGCCTGGCCTACGCGGGTACCAATGAGCAGCCCTACCGCAGCGTAGGCCGTTGGCTCTTGGATCAAGGCTTGATCAAAGACGCCTCATGGCCCGGCATCAAAGCCTGGCTGGCGCAAAACCCGCAGCGGCAGCAGGAGCTCTTGTGGTCGAACCCGCGGGTGGTTTTTTTCAAGGAAGAGCCACTCGGTGAGCTGGACGCCGCCTTCGGGCCCAAAGGCGCCCAAGGCGTTGCTTTGACGCCCGGGCGCTCCATCGCCGTGGACCCCGGCAGCATCCCTTATGGCGCTCCGGTCTGGTTGACTTCGACGGGAAATCAAACAAATTTGCAAAAATTGGTACTTGCACAAGATACCGGGAGCGCGATTGTCGGTGCGGTGCGTGCCGACTACTTTGCCGGCTGGGGGCCGGACGCGGCAGAGCTAGCTGGTCGCATGCGACAACCATTGCAAATGTGGATTTTGTGGCCCAAATAGCGTAGAAACCGTTAGTATGGATACATTCAATCTGTGAGATTTGGAAATTAAGGACGGACTTATGAGCAAAGAGATGCGCGACATTGATGAGCGGACCAATCTGGCCGCCAACAGCATGTTCGAACTGCTGCTGTTCCGATTGGGCGAGGCCCCCGGCACCCAGCGCCGCGAATTGTTCGGCATCAATGTGTTCAAGGTTCGAGAAATTCTGGTGATGCCCGAAATCACCGCCATGGTGAATTCACCGCCCGCCGTGATGGGCGTGGCCAACATCCGGGGCCAAATGATCACCGTGATCAACTTGCCGCAAGTGGTGGGTTGTACGCCGACCAAGGGGCTGGGCATTTTGCTGGTGACAGAGTTCGCCCGCACGACACAAGCCTTTGCGGTCGAAGAGGTCAACGAAATCGTGCGCTTGGAGTGGAAGCAAGTCCTGTCTGCCGAAAACACCGGCGGTGGCTTGGTGACCAGTATTGCGCGCCTGGATGGCAATGCCGAAAACACCCGCTTGGCCCAAGTGCTGGATGTCGAGCAGATCCTCCGTGACGTGATGCCTCAGGAAGTCAAGGAAGAAGTGCCAAGCACAGCCCCTAAGCTGCGCTTGGAGCCGGGTCAGATCATCTTGGCCGCTGACGATTCTGCTGTGGCACGCATGATGATCGAGAAGGGCCTCAAAGGCATGGATGTCCCTTACATCATGACCAAAACCGGCAAAGAAGCGTGGGAAAAACTGCAATCGCTCAACGCCCAAGCTACGGATGAAGGCAAGTCCATCAAAGACAAAGTGGCCTTGGTGTTAACCGATCTCGAAATGCCCGAAATGGACGGCTTCACTTTGACCCGCAATATCAAGCAAGATGGCCGGTTCAGCAGCCTCCCGGTGATCATTCACTCTTCGCTAACCGGCGCTACTAACGAGAGCCATGTGAAGAGCGTGGGGGCGGATGCCTACATCGCCAAGTTCGTGGAAGAAGAACTGGCCGCCACTATCCGCGAAGTGCTGCACCGCTAAGGGCAGCGCCACCCGGCGGCCGGAGGTGGCCGCCGCGGGCTATCAGCGCAAGCTCACCCTGAGCTGAACCTCTGTCCGGGCCACGCCACTTTGCATCTGCGTGCCACGCAGGCTCTGCTGATTGTTCTGCAGGTTTTGCTCGGTCTCTGCCACTGTCATCCACTCGCCCAAGGGCAGCAGCATGCTGCTGCCGGTGCTGGACTGTGCCGGTGGGGCATTTACTGCCCCGGCTTGGGGAAACAGGGGGCGCAGTGCTTGCTGGGTATCGAGTTCCACCTCGACCACCTCGCCGCCCTCCCAGCGCGGTAGCGCGCTAAAGCCCGTGCCCGCCTCGATCAGCACGGTCCCTTGGGTGGTCACGATTTGCCCGTTGCGCACAAAGCTTTGCAGCAAGCGCAATGGCGTTTGTGTTTGCACTGCGATGCGTGCAGGCCGGCCATTCAGAATGAGGATTTGTTGCACCACCGTGCCGCTGCTCCGGCCTTGCGCAAGGCCGCCTGTGACCCTGCCGCCTTGTACGTCTAAGCCCGCCTGCTGGCCATCTTCGGATTGCACCTGCCGCACTTCGATGAGCAGATTGCGCAAGGGCAGTGGAGTTACGTTTGCTCCTGAATTGATAGCTGCTTGCGCATGCGCAGCGGGCGCCAGGTGCCAAAACAGTGCCAAAGTCAGCCAATCTCTGCGGTTCATGGGCGTCCTTTCATGGTGGCGCCTGTGGGCGGCGCTTGCAACTGACTCAAGGGCAGCGCACTGCTGGCCTTGACCTCGCCCAGCGAGAAGCTGGTATGCAGGTCCTTCACGTTAGGCAGGTTGATCAGCACTTCGCGTGCGAACTGGCTGAAGCTGTTCAGGTCACGGCTGACCACCTGCAGCTCAAAGGTACCGGTGCCGCTGATGTAGTGGCAGCTGATGACCTCCGGGATCCGCCGTATCGCCTCTTCGAGCTCTTGCAGCACATCACCGCTGTTGCGGTTGGCGTCCAGGCGCACAAAGGCCAGTACCCCCAGCCCGATTTTTTGGCGGTTGATTTCCGCCCGGTAGCCGGTGATGAAGCCGCTGTCCTCCAGCGCCTTCACCCGCCGCCAGCACGGCGCCGCGCTCAGGCCCACGCGGGTGGCGAGTTCGGCGTTGCTGAGACGCCCATCGTTTTGCAGCTCGCTCAGGATGGCCAGGTCATAACGGTCAAGTGTTTCCATAAAGCGCATTATGGAGAAAGAATCGTTCTTTAAGAGGTGGTTTTTAGGCAAAGAACGCAAACACCTATCTGAGTTGCGGGCATACACTTTGCCGAACAAAAACACGGAGACAAGCACCATGAATGCACCCCTCAACCGGGACCTGCCCGCGCACATCCGCACGGCGCTGGATTCGGTCACTCTCGACGACAAATACGCCCTCGACCACGGCCGCGCTTTCATGAGCGGCGTGCAGGCGCTGGTCAAGCTGCCGATGCTGCAGCGCGTGCGCGACCAGCGCGCCGGCAAGAACACGGCGGGCTTTATCAGTGGTTACCGCGGCTCGCCCTTGGGCACCTATGACCAGTCGCTGGTCAAGGCAGAAAAATACTTGGAGGCCCACCACATCAAGTTCCAGCCGGGGGTGAATGAGGAGCTGGCCGCCACCGCCCTGTGGGGCACGCAGCAACTGGGCTTTGCACCACCCGGCACTAACAAATACGACGGCGTGTTCGGCATCTGGTACGGCAAGGGCCCCGGTGTGGACCGCTGCTCCGACGTGTTCAAGCACGCCAACATGGCCGGCACCACGCCCTGGGGCGGTGTGATCGCCGTGGCGGGGGATGACCACATTTCCAAAAGCTCGACCGCCGCCCACCAGAGTGACCACATCTTCAAGGCCTGCGGATTCCCGGTGTTCTTCCCGGCCAATGTGCAGGAGATTCTGGACCTCGGTTTGCATGCGTTTGCCATGAGCCGTTTTTCCGGCGTGTGGGCGGGCATGAAGACGATCCAGGAAATTGTGGAGTCTAGCGCCACCGTCACCATCGACCCCGAGCGCGTCCTCACCCGCATGCCGGCCGACTTTGAGTTGCCACCCGGCGGCCTGCATATCCGCTGGCCCGACCATGCGCTGGACCAGGAAGCCCGCCTGTTTGATTACAAGTGGTATGCCGCGCTGGCCTACATCCGCGCCAACCGGCTGAACCACAACGTGATTGAAGGTCCGCACGACCGCTTCGGCATCATCTCCAGCGGCAAGGCCTACAACGACACCCGCCAGGCGCTGCTCGACCTGGGGCTGGACGACGACACCTGCCGCCGCATCGGCATCCGCTTGCACAAAGTGGGTGTGGTGTGGCCGCTAGAGGCGCAACTGACCCGCGAATTCGCCACCGGCTTGCAAGAGATTCTGGTGGTGGAAGAAAAGCGCCAGGTCATCGAATACCAACTCAAGGAAGAGCTGTACAACTGGCGCGCTGACGTGCGCCCCACGGTGCTGGGCAAGTTCAACGAGGTGGAAACGCCCGACCACTACGGCGCCGGCGGCGAGTGGTCCATGCCCAACCCGAGTGCCAATACTTTGCTGCGCGCGAATGCGGATTTGTCGCCAGCCATCATCGCCCGCGCGATCGCCCAGCGCATCAAGAAGCTGGGGCTGGATGCCGACACCAGCGCCCGCATCGATGCCCAGATGGCGATTCTGGAAGCCAAAGAGCGGGCTATGCACGTCATTGAACTGGGTAACTCCGGTGCAGCGGCTGCGGTTCGCCAGCCCTGGTTCTGCTCAGGCTGCCCGCACAACACCAGTACACGAGTGCCAGAGGGTTCACGCGCCATGGCCGGCATTGGCTGCCACTTCATGACCATCTGGATGGACCGCAGCACCGATGGCTTTACCCAAATGGGCGGCGAGGGCGTGCCATGGGTCGGGCAGCAACCGTTCACTAACGACAAACACATCTTCGCCAACTTGGGCGACGGAACATACTTCCACAGCGGCTTGCTGGCGATTCGCCAGAGCATTGCGGCGGGCGTCAACATCACCTACAAAATCCTCTACAACGATGCGGTGGCCATGACCGGCGGCCAGCAGGTGGGTGAGCGGCCGGAAGGGCACTCGGTGGTGCAGATAGCCCAGAGCATGCGTGCGGAAGGCGCTATCAAAATCATAGTGGTGACAGACGAGCCTGAAAAATACGATGCGGTCGAGGGGCTGCCCGAGGGTATTGCCATCGAGCACCGCGACGAGCTGGACCGCATTCAGCGCGAGTTCCGCGAAATCAAAGGTACCACCGTCATCATTTACGACCAGACCTGCGCTACCGAAAAGCGCCGCCGCCGCAAGCGCGGCACCATGGTGGACCCCGCCAAGCGCGTGGTCATCAACGAGTTGGTGTGCGAAGGCTGTGGCGATTGCGGTGTGCAAAGCAACTGCATGAGCGTGGAGCCGCTGGAGACCCCCTTCGGGCGTAAACGCCAGATCAACCAGAGCACCTGCAACAAAGACATCTCTTGCGTCAAAGGCTTTTGCCCCAGCTTTGTGACGGTGGAAGGTGGAAGCCTGAAAAAACCAGTGAAGTTGCAAACCGATGCCAGCGGCTGGCCGGCGCTGCCGGACCCTCAGCTTCCCGACCTCGCAAGGGTGCAAGGCGGCGTGTGGGGAACCATCGTGGCCGGCGTGGGCGGCACAGGCGTGATCACCATCGGGCAACTGCTCGGCGTGGCAGCCCACCTGGAGGGCAAAGGTATCGTCACCCAGGACGCCGGTGGCTTGGCGCAAAAGGGCGGCGCGACTTGGAGCCATGTGTTGATTGGCGCGTCCCAGGACGCGATCCGCACCACACGGGTCGGTACGGCGTCAGCAGATTTGGTGCTTGGTTGTGACCCGGTCGTGGTGGCGGGCAAAGAAACGCTCATCCGCATGCGCCCCGGCCGCACCCATGTGGCGCTCAACGCCAACACGGTGCCGACCGCCGGCTTTGTGCGCAACGCCGATTGGGCCAACCCCGGCGACCAGTGCGTCGCCGACATCACCCGCACGGTGGGTGAGGCGCATGTGGGCTTGTTCGATGCGGATGCCGCCTCTACCAAATTGTTGGGAGACAGCATTTACACCAACCCCATGATGCTGGGCTATGCGTGGCAAAAGGGCTGGATTCCCTTGGGGCTGGCATCGCTGATGCGCGCCATCGAGCTGAATGCAGTGGCGGTGGGCAACAACAAGGCTGCTTTTGAGTGGGGCCGCCGTGCTGCGGTGGATTGGCCTGCTGTGCAGCGGGCCATGTCGCCGGGGCAGGTACTGGCATTTGTTCCCCGCAGCAAAGAAACGTTGGATGAACTCATCCAGCGGCGCAGCGAGTTTTTAACGGCTTATCAAAATGCAGCGTACGCAGGTCGTTATGTCGACTTTGTTACCCGGGTGCGCGCAGCAGAGTCCGGCATCGAGGGGGGCAAGCTGGCCTTGACGGAAGCGGTTGCGCGCTATTTGTTCAAGCTGATGGCCTACAAAGACGAGTACGAGGTCGCCCGGCTGCACACCGATACCGCATTTCACCGCAAGATCAGCGGGATGTTTGAGGGAGATTTCAAGCTCGCCTACCACTTGGCACCCCCGATCTGGTCGCGTAAAAACGAGCAGGGCGAGGCCTTGAAGTCCCGGTTTGGCGCCTGGATGGGCTGGGGCTTCCGTCTTTTGGCACCCATGAAAGTGCTCCGGGGTACCGCACTGGATGTCTTCGGATACACCGATGAACGCCGTGAGGAGCGGGCGCTGATTGGCGAATACCGCGCAGCCATCGAAGGAATGTTGCCTGCCTTGAGCGCGTCCAACCGGGACGCCGCGCTGGCGTTCGCCCGTGTGCCCGAGCACATCCGCGGCTATGGCCATGTCAAGGCCCGTCACTTGAAGGCTGCCCGGACCCAATGGGTTGATTTGTTGGCCCGCTACCACGCAAGCCCCGCGACCCAACAGGCCCGAGCCGCCTAGGGCCTTGCCCACCCATCATGGGCGGGCCTTTTCCCCCGCTTACAATGATCGGTTGACTGGTTATCAGCCGGTCGGTTCGCGTGCGGCTGTGCCGCGGGTGGAAAACTATTTGTTCTGATCCCTTTTGTGGAGTTTGCCTGTGTTCATTTCTTCTGCTTTTGCCCAAACTGCTCCTGCTGCCGCTGGCGGTGACATGCAATCCTCTTTGATGAGCATGCTGCCTTTGGTGCTGATGTTTGTGGTGCTGTACTTCGTAATGATCCGCCCCCAAATGAAAAAGCAGAAAGAGCACCGCGCCATGATCGACGCCTTGGCCAAGGGCGATGAAGTGGTAACTGCTGGTGGCGTACTGGGCAAGGTTAGCAAGATGGGTGACAGCTATGTCGGCCTCGAAGTGGCCAGCGGCGTGGAAATCCAAGTGCAGCGCAGCGCGGTAGTGCAAGTGTTGCCCAAAGGCTCCATCAAGTAAGCGGCCGTTTTAACTGTTAGCGAAGCGCGATCATGAACCGTTATCCGGTGTGGAAGTACGCGATCATTCTGGTCGCGCTAGTGGTCAGTGGCTTGTATGCCCTGCCCAATCTGTTTGGCGAAGCACCGGCAGTGCAGGTTTCAACGGCCAAGTCGTCGGTGAAGGTCGATGCCGCCACACTGGCCAAGGTAGAGCAGGCGCTGAAGAGCGCCGGCTTGACCCCCGATGCGGTGGCCTTGGATGGTGCGTCCGTCAAGGCGCGCTTTGCTGACACGGACACGCAGCTCAAGGCCAAAGATGCGGTTCAAAAAGCGATCAACCCTGACAGTGCGGACCCCTCCTACATCGTTGCGCTGAATTTACTGTCACGTTCGCCGGCCTGGCTGACGTCCTTGCGCGCATCGCCGATGTACTTGGGATTGGATTTGCGCGGTGGTGTGCACTTCATGTTGCAGGTCGACATGCAGGCAGCGCTCACCAAACGGGCAGAGTCGCTGTCCGGCGACATTCGTACCATCTTGCGTGAAAAGAACGTGCGCCACAGCGGTATTGCCCGTAACGGCCAAGCCATTGAGATTCGGTTCCGGGGCGCGGCTACCGCTCAGGCAGCCCAGCGCATCATTCAGGATCAGTTCACCGATCTGGATGCGGTGTCTGCCGCTGATGGGCAGGACGTCAAACTGGTCGCCACAATTAAACAGGTCTCCGGAAAAACCATCCAAGACCAAGCGCTCAAGCAAAACATCACCACCTTGCACAACCGGATCAATGAGCTGGGTGTTGCAGAACCGGTGATTCAGCAGCAAGGCCTGGACCGTATCGTGGTGCAGTTGCCTGGCGTGCAGGACACGGCCAAGGCCAAAGACATCCTCGGACGCACCGCAACACTGGAAGTGCGCCTGGTCGATGAAGGTTCCGAAGCCCGTGCGGCAGAAACCGGAACCGGTCCTGTTCCCTTTGGCTCCGAACGTTACCTGGATCGCGAAGGCATCCCGGTCATCGTAAAGAAGCAAGTGATTCTGACGGGCGAGAACCTGACAGACGCGCAACCCGGATTTGATGGCCAGACCCAAGAGCCCACCGTGAATTTGTCACTGGATGCCAAGGGCGCCCGCATCTTCCGTGATGTGACCCGCGAGAACATCAACAAGCGCATGGCGATTTTGCTGTTTGAAAAAGGCAAAGGCGAAGTCGTGACCGCACCGGTGATTCGCGCCGAAATCGGTGGCGGGCGTGTTCAGATTTCCGGCCGAATGACCACCGTCGAAGCGGCAGACACTGCGCTGCTGTTGCGTGCCGGATCTTTAGCGGCTCCGATGGAGATCATCGAGGAGCGCACGATCGGGCCGAGCTTGGGTGCCGAGAATATTGCCAAGGGTTTCCTGAGCGTGACCTGGGGCTTTGTGGCGGTTGCCATTTTCATGTGCGGCTACTACATGCTGTTCGGCGTGATTTCCAGCCTGGCGCTGGCCTTCAACCTTTTGTTGTTAGTGGCGGTGCTCTCCATGCTGCAAGCGACTTTGACATTGCCAGGCATGGCCGCGATGGCGCTGGTTCTGGGTATGGCGATCGATGCTAACGTGTTGATCAATGAACGTGTTCGGGAAGAGCTGCGCAATGGTGCATCTCCCCAAGCCGCGATTCACGCCGGTTATGACCGCGCATGGGCAACCATCATCGACTCGAACGTAACCACTCTGATTGCAGGTTTGGCATTGTTGGCGTTCGGCTCCGGCCCTGTGCGAGGTTTCGCGGTCGTGCACTGCTTGGGGATTTTGACCAGCATGTTCTCCGGCGTGTTCTTCTCGCGTGGTTTGGTGAACTTGTGGTACGGTCGTCAGAAGAAGCTGAAAACGGTTTCTATTGGGACCGTGTGGCGTCCGGATAGCGGCACCGAAGTCACAACCCCTTAAGGAAAAGTCATGGAATTTTTTAAAATCCGCCGTGACATTCCGTTCATGCGGAATGCTTTGGTTTTCAACGTCATTTCGTTCGTCACTTTTTTGGCGGCCGTATTTTTTCTGTTTTCCCGTGGTCTGCACCTGTCAGTAGAGTTCACCGGCGGGACCTTGATGGAGGTGAGCTACTCCCAGCCCGCCGACCTTAACAAGATCCGTAGCACGGTGGATGGACTTGGTATCAGCGATGTCCAGGTGCAGAACTTCGGCACTGCGCAAGATGTTTTGATCCGCATGCCGGTTCAAAAAGGGACCACTTCCAGTCAGCAAAGTGAGAAGGTTTTAACGGCCCTCAAGGCGGCCGACGCTAGCGCCACCATGCGCCGCACGGAGTTTGTGGGACCTCAGGTCGGCGATGAACTGGCCGCAGATGGCTTGAAAGCGCTTGCGTTCGTGGTGGTCGGCATCATGATTTACTTGGCCATCCGCTTTGAGTGGAAGTTTGCCGTCGCAGCCATCATCGCCAACTTGCATGATGTGATCATCATTCTCGGTTTCTTCGCCTTTTTCCAGTGGGAGTTCTCACTCCCGGTACTGGCAGCGGTTTTGGCCGTCTTGGGTTATTCGGTAAACGAGTCGGTTGTGATTTTTGACCGGATTCGTGAGAATTTCAGGCGCTACCGCAAGATGAACACGGAGCAAATCATTGACAATGCGATTACCTCCACAATCAGTCGAACCATCATCACCCATGGCTCGACCCAGTTGATGGTGTTGTCGATGTTGATTTTCGGCGGTGCCACGCTTCATTACTTTGCGTTGGCGCTCACGATCGGCATTTTGTTTGGTATTTATTCGTCTGTGTTTGTGGCTGCTTCCATCTCTATGTGGTTAGGTATCCAGCGGGAAGATTTGGTAAAGGGCGGGCCCAAAAAGGATCTCGATCCAAACGACCCGAACGCAGGGGCGGCAGTTTAGTAAAAGGACTCTCCCAACATGGCTACCGGCCAGGCGCTTTCGCCTCGATTGCAACTCGCTCGCGCACTGCGGGAGCGGTTTTTCGCGGAATCTTGCAAAGCCTTGTTGGAAATCGGCGCAGCAGTTCAGGACCGGCTCACAGAGCTCGTCGACGAGCCTAGCAACGCCCGTGATTCGCAAACTCGTCGTGACATCTGGATGGCTTACAAGCAAAGCCGTCCCTTGTGGGTCGAGGGCACACAAAAGTCTTGGCGAGAATGTCTGTCTCCTTCTGAAGTAAAGAAGACGACGGAAGTCCGTTCCGTCAACCTGGAGCTTGTGGGCACCGAGGTCGTCGAAAACAAAATCCTCGCGTCGCGGATGGTGTTGTCCGTGAACGAAAAGGTCTTGCCGCAGCTTGAGGACTTGCGCGTGCGGATCAAATACCTTGAGGGCCTGGACGATCTGGACGGGAAAGACCTTTTCCGCCCGGAGGTGCTGGTCCTCTTGTTGGTGGAGCAATGGTCTGTTTCAGGAATGCCGGGTGACTCTTGGCCGATGGTGACAGAAGTTGTCCAGCGCTTATTGATTGAGCGACTGATTACTGCCTACAAAAATGCGAACGATGTCCTGATCAGCAAGGGCGTATTGCCCACGATCGAGTTGAAAGACCGGGTCAAGTCACCTGTCAAAGGACCCAACCAACGCCCGCCCAATTCAGGCGCACCTGTATCTGGTGGTGCTGAGTTAAGCGGAGCAGGGTATGAAAATGGTGACCCCTACCAAGCGGGACTTGGTGGTCCGCGCGGCGCTCAAGGCACGGGTGCACCCGCATCGGCTGGAGATAGAGCCTCTTATGGCGGGGGGTATGCCGGTGGCGCTACTGCTTCGGGCTCTGAGACCCGGGATGCCCGCCTTTTCAGTGGCCGTTTGGGTTGGGGCGGGGCTGCAGCCGACTCATCAAGCGCAGGTGCAGCGTTAGCTTCGGGTGCGCAAGGCGTAGGCACTTCGACACCTACGCCGTTCTGGCGACAGTCCACCACCATCAGCGCATCGGGCAACGCATACGCCGCGACTGAAGAGACACGCATGCTGACAGCAACCACGCCGCTCGCGCGGGCGCGGAGTCGTGCACAAGGGGTCATCGGACAAATTCGCAGACTGTTTGTGAGTCATGCGGGTGGCGATTTTGGTGGCGCTGAGCACCAGCCACCATCGCCCGCCTTGGCTGCTGCCATGGCCTATCGTCCTGGCGTGGCGGGAGACTATGCGCCTGGTGGCACGCAATTTGAAGACTACAGCCCTGCAGGGGTTGCACGTGTCGCAGGTGATTTGCGTCAGAAAACCCAGGAGCTCAAAAAGAAAGCGGAAACCAAAGGGGAAAAAGCCACGATTGAAATCGTCGCCCTCATGTTTCAGGCGATTCTGGCCGAAGAGCGCATCCCCACGGGCATACGCGTTTGGTTTGCGCGTCTGCAAATGCCTGTGTTGCGGGTCGCTTTGGAGGATGCGGATTTTTTCGGCACCGCTACGCATCCCGCCCGGATGTTGATAGACCGGATGGGTTCCTGTGTCATGGGTTTTGACGCGGTGGGAGTACATGGCAGCGCGATGGAAGCGGAGATCAAGCGGATCGTGCAAGTCATTGAGCAGTATCCCGAAACCGGCAAGAAGGTTTATCAGATCGTTTTTGACGAGTTCCAAAAATTCCTTGCCAAGTTTTTGACTGAAAAGGGACCTGCCCAAAAGGTCGTGGGAGTCGCACAGCAGGTCGAGCAAAAAGAGACGCTCGCGATTCAATACACCATTGAAATGCGCAACATGTTGAAAGACATGCCGGTGCGGGATGAGATCCGTGAGTTTTTGTTCAAAGTCTGGTCAGAGGTGTTGGCCGTTGCGGCCGTTCGCAAAGGCCCACAGCATGCAGACACGCTGATTTTGAAAAAAACTGCGACGGATTTGGTGTGGGCTGCGAGTGCTAAGCCGGACCGCAACGACAGGGCTCGTGTCATCCAGGACTTGCCGAATCTTTTGCTGCGTATGCGCTCCGGTATGACCTTGCTAGCCATGGCTCCGTCTGAGCAAGAGGCGAATGTGAAGCGAATCAGCGATACGCTCGCCGACGCCTTTTTGTCGAAAACCCAGGCGATCCCGCAGGCTCAAATTGATGCGATGGCGCAGCGCCTTGGGCATCTTGAGGACTTTGTCTCCGAGGATGGCATGGGCGATTTGCCGCTGGATGCCGAAAGCATCGAGATGATGCTTGGCATCGATGCCTCAGCGATTGAGGTGGTGGTGAATGGAGGCTCCAAGCCTACCGCTGCCATGCTGGCTTGGGCACATGAGCTGCAGATCGGTAGCTGGTACACCCTGGACCACAACCATCAGATCATCCAGGTTCAGTTCGCTTGGCGCAGCGACAAAAAGCACCTCAATTTGTTCGCCTCCACCGCCGGTAAGAGCTTCTTGATCCAAGGCGGACGGTTGGCTGCTTACTTGCAGGCAGGTCTTTTGTTGCCTCAAGAAGAGGAGGCGCTGACGGTCCGCGCCACCCGTGATGCATTAGCGAAACTGGAAGCCAATCCGGAGCGATTACTCGCCTGATTTTTCAGTAGGCCGCTCAGTGAATCGTGCGTGTCTCGTGCGTCTCGCACAGCTCATCGAGTGCGAGGGCATCCGGCTCCTGGCCGAAGCTCCAAAATACCATCAGGATGATGATCTTCAATTCATCCAATGATACGGGGCCATCTTGCACCGCCATTGCGCGTTCCAACACCACTTCGCGGATATGGGCGGGTGTGATCCCCGCATGATCCAAAAAGTGAAGGTAGCCAATGCATTCGGACCTTAAATGGTTCTGCTCTCGTGGAGAGTAGATCCGCATGCTGTCGGTCGTCGGTAAATGAAAGCCCGCGGCAGGCAAGACGGTCGGAATCGCGGCTACTGCCGGTTTGGCAAAACGAGCGGCGTTGCCAAGACCCGTGAGCCAATCCAGTGCGTCAGCGATTTCTTCGGGGTCGAACCCCACACCGCTGAGTTTGCGTTGCAGATGCGCCGGTTCCGGGCAGCTGTCTTCCGCATAAAAGTTTTCGTACACAAAGGCGAGGACTTCAAACATGGAAGCCAATATATCGCACAAAAAACCGACTTCCCAAGGCGGCCAGAACTGCCCCCTATTTCCTCGGATTGAACCGTTAGAAGTGTTTTTCAGGCCCGTCCGAGCTGCTGGAACTTGCCGCCCGGCAAGCGGGCAACCCAGCCGGCGAGCTCGAGACCCATCAGCAGCGCTTGTAAAGTGGGGGTGTCTATCCCGCTGCGTTGCTGCAGGCTATCGAGCGTGGTCGGCTCAAAGCCCAGGGCGTTGAGTAAACCTGTCTCCAGCGACGAAAGTCCATCCAATGCAGCGTCACTTTGCCCGCTATTGGAAGTCCCGGCAGGTGTGGAGAAATCGCGGAAGCCGGAGGCGATTGGGAGTTCATCCAGAATGTCTTGAGCAGACTCAACCAATTTGGCGCCTTGCTTGATCAGCGCATGGCAACCCCGTGCTTGTGTGGAATGGATAGAGCCAGGAATCGCGAACACGTCTTTGCCCTGTTCCACGGCTAAGCGGGCCGTGATCAGGGAGCCCGACTTTAAAGCGGCTTCCACAACCAAAGTGGCCTTGCACAAGCCCGAGATAATGCGGTTGCGCTTGGGAAAGTTTGCTGAGAGCGGTGCGGACCCCAGGGGGTACTCGCTGAGGAGAACCCCGTTTTCTGCGATACGGTGGGCAAGCTCAAAATGTGCTCTGGGGTATACACGGTCTAACCCGGTCCCCACAACGGCCACGGTACCCCAGGCTGGCCCTGCATAGCCTTCAAGCGCGCCCTCGTGGGCAGCGCCATCAATCCCCAGCGCAAGTCCGGAAACGACGGTGATGCCCGATTGCCCCAGTGACTCCGAAAACTGCCGCGCATTCTGTACGCCCTGGGGCGTTGGGTTCCGGCTACCCACCACGGCCACGCCAGTCCGGGCGCATTCCTGAAAGCCTTCTACGAGCTTGTCTACACGCCCCAACGCGTAAAGCATGAGCGGAGGATCCTCGGTGTCCAACAAGGCCTGCGGGTAGGCGCTATCACCCAGTGTGATGATGCGCCGCTGGTTCGGGGCTTGGCTCAGCCACTCTTCCGTGCGCAAGACAAGGGCCTCCAAGCCTTCCGGCACGAGGCACAGCGAACCCGCTTGGCGAACCGTGACGCAAGCACGCAGCTCTGACTCACTGGCTTCAAAGATTGCTTGCGGCAGACCGAAGTGTTGCAAGAGACTTCGCGCGGTGACATCACCCACGCCATCCGTGAGCCCCAAGCGCAGCCATGCGCGCAGTTCAATCGACTCCACAGTCCCTGCCTTGCCGCGGATCAGCGGGGGTTGATCAGGCGGTCGCCGATCCGAACGGAGTCACTGATCTCCAGAATCAGCGCATACGACACCCGTTCGTAAGAACTGAACACCATCAAGATGCCATTGCGTTCATCGGGCAACTTCATCAGAGGACGGGACGGGTCGGATCGATCCACCACCCGCGCGCCATCCTTTTGGATGGCCAACACATGGCCGGACTCAATGCCATCACGTTTGCCCAAGCTGATCGCAACCACTTGATTCTGGGACGCGTTCACAATCGACGTGCTTCCATAGACCGACACAATGCGGCCGTTGACGCGCGCTTCCGGGGCCCGCGGCGTGTAGCTGGCGAACTGCTTGGGTGGTTCGGGAATCAGCCGATCACCCACCCGCATCTCTTCTTTGGCAGACACGATATCGATGGTGGCTGGTACTACCGCGCTCTGCACCTTTCCATCGGAGCCGTTGATCTCGGACGTGCTTTCACTCCGCGCGAGGACCGCCTTCCCGACGTACTGCGCCTCATACGCCAGCACCTCGCCAGTGCCGGGATCTTTGAGAGGCTTGGCATTGCGGAACACGCGGAACAGTTGTTCCTTGTTTTGGTTGTCCAGCAGGGGCGTCTCGGTGCCGCGGGCGTAGGCCCGGTCGCCACGTCCCAGCAGCACCCGCTCTTCTTGCGTCGCCACAATACGGGCTGCGCCCTCCAGGCCTGCCTCATCAACGATCATCGGCTCTGCCAAAAACGCCTCAATCACACTGGTGCGGAGTGTGGGGAGCGCAAAGTCGGGCAAATTCTCAGAGCGGGTGCGTGGGCTGAGCCGCACAGTGTCCGGTGCACTGTTCGCTGTGCCGACGGCATTGGCGAGCCTCAATGTGGCAACGCCGTTGTTCCGCTCCAGCAGCAAAATCTGGCCCGGGTAGATGCGATGAGGGTTCTTGATGTCCTCAAGGTTCATACCCCAGAGCTCCGGCCAACGCCAAGGGCTCTTCAAAAAGAGGGTCGAGATGCCCCATAGCGTGTCGCCGCTTTTGATGGTGTAACGATCCGGCGCGTTGGCGGCCAATTCGCTCAAGGGAACACCCTTTTGCGCGACTGCAGCGGCGGTCTGGCGCTGTTCGCTGGTAATCGGGAAACTTTGCGCCCCTACGCTTGCGCTTGTCAGCGCCCCAGCCAGAGCAGCTACAGCGGCCAAGGCCAAGCGGGATTTCGCCATCAGGTGTGTCGTCATAGGGTGCAAATCAGGGTCTAAACTTGATAATTTACGCGCGATTTTGCGCTCAAGCCCTTGATTCAGCAACGATTTTGGGCTGCCCGTAATGCAAGCAAGCGTAAAAGTGGCGAAAATACCCACATCTCCAAGGCAGCATTCATGGCTCTACTTCCCATCCTTTGTTTTCCCGATCCCCGTTTGCACACGGTGGCCCAACCCGTAAGCGCCGTCGATGACCGCATCCGCGCACTGACCCGCGACATGCTCGAAACCATGTACGACGCCAGTGGCATCGGCCTGGCTGCCAGCCAGATCGATGTCCATGAACGTGTCATCGTGATTGATGTGTCGGAAGACCGCGACCAACCCATGGTGTTGATCAACCCCGAATTGGTCTGGACCAGCCCGGAAACCCACCTGAATGAAGAGGGCTGCCTCTCCGTGCCGGGTATTTACGATGGCGTGACGCGGTTTAACGCGGTCCACTGCAAGGCCTTGGACGCGGACGGCAAAAGCCGGGTGATCGAAGCAGACGGTTTGCTGGCAGTTTGCATCCAGCACGAAATGGATCACCTGATGGGCAAAGTGTTCGTAGAGTATCTGTCGCCGCTCAAGCGCAACCGGATCAAAACCAAGATGCTCAAGGCCAAGCGCGAGGAAGCGCGCTAAGTGCCGGCAGCGTTCACGCCGCTTCGGGTCATATTTGCAGGCACCCCTGAATTCGCCCGGCTCGCTTTGGCAGAGCTCCATACGGCCGGCCACACCATCGCGCTGGTGTTGAGCCAGCCTGACCGGCCTGCGGGTCGGGGCATGAAGTTGCAGGCCTCGGCGGTCAAGCAATATGCGGTGGAACACCAAATCCCTGTAGTCCAACCACGCAGCTTGCGCTTGGACGGTAAGTATCCGGACGATGCCGGTTTGGCCCGCACGGCGATTGCCGACGCGCAAGCGGATGTCATGGTGGTGGCTGCCTATGGGCTGATATTGCCCCAGTGGGTGCTTGACGACATGGCCGCCCCCCATGCCGATGGACGGCCCCGCTATGGCTGCCTGAATATCCACGGCTCCTTGCTCCCGCGTTGGCGAGGGGCTGCGCCTATCCACCGGGCGATCGAGTCCGGCGATAGCCAAACAGGCGTCACCATCATGCAAATGGATGTGGGCTTGGACACCGGCGACATGTTGCTCAAAGAATCGCTCCCGATTGCCGATAGCGACACCACCTCGACCTTGCACGACAAGGTCGCCACGCTAGGCGCGCGCATGGTGGTGCAAGCCTTGGCCGATGTTGCGCAGGGCGTTTTGCAGCCAGTGGTTCAGCCTGCTGAAGGTGTGACTTACGCCCACAAAATCGACAAAGACGAAGCGCCTATCCGGTGGGCCGACGACGCTGCTGCCATCGTGCGGCGCATTCGGGCCTTCAACCCATTTCCCGGTGCGAGCACCGTGTTGGAGGGTGAGGTGATCAAGGTTTGGGCTGCGCAAGCCCATGCGACGGAAACAGCGGCGCCTTCTGGGCAAATTGTCGCTGTAGCGCCCGAGGGTATTGCGGTGGCTGCTATGAATTCTGTAGTGCTGTTGACGGAGTTGCAGCGCCCCGGGGGCAAGCGCCTTCCGGTGGCTGACTTTTTGCGCGGCATGCCCTTGCAGGTCGGCCAGCGCTTCGATGTGCCACCGCTGTAAGGGCTGGCTTATCCATGTTTTTTCTGCGGGAAAACTACCGCCACCCTGAGTTTCGCAAAGGCTTTCGCGACATGGCCGGTGTGGCACCCGGCATTGCCGCGTGGGGCCTGATGACGGGCGTGGCCATGGTGAAGTCTGGATTGAGCGTCAGCGAAGCCTTGTTGATGGCGCTCACCGTGTTTGCCGGCAGCTCGCAACTCGCGGCCATGCCGCTCATTCAAGCCGGTGCGCCGGTCTGGGTGATTTTGGCGACCGGCTTCTGTGTGAATTTGCGTTTCGTAGTGTTCAGTGCGCATTTGCGGCCGTACCTGATGCACCTGCCGCGTTGGCAACGACTCGTCACCGGCTACTTGTCTGCCGATTTGACCTATGTGCTGTTCACCCAGCGCTACCCGACGCCTGGCGAGGGGGAGGCAGCCCGGCGCGCCCAAATGGCGTATCTCGCGGGCAACGGCGGTATCAATTGGGCCAGCTGGGTGAGCAGCAGCGTGGTCGGGGTGGTGCTGGCTAATTTTGTTCCCACGGCGTGGGGCTTGGGGTTTGCGGGCATCTTGGCACTGGTCGGCATGTTGGCCTCGTTGGCCAGCAGCCGCATGCGTTGGGTGTCGGCCGGCGTTGCCGGTTCGGCTGCGGTGGCGGCTTTCGCTTTGCCCCTCAAACTCAATATTCTGGTGGCGATTGCTGCTGCGGTGGCGGTTTGCCTGTTGCTGGAGTCACGGCTCGCACCCCTTAAGCCGGAGGAGGCTGCGGGATGAGTCTCTTTGAAAGCACCGATGTGTGGACCCTGCTGACCATCGTCGGGCTGGCCTGCGTGACCGTGGTTGCGCGGTCTTTCTTTTTCATCTTCGACAGGCACTGGGAGATGCCGACATGGGCGCAGCGCGGCTTGCAATATGCGCCCATCGCCGCATTGGCAGCCGTTATCGTGCCGGAGATCGTGATGGTTCAGGGCCAGATAATTCACACGCTCAAAGACGCGCGCCTGTATGCGGTCGCCGCGGGTTTGGCGTATTTTTTCTGGCGGCGTGGTCGGGGGCAGGCCGTGCTGGGCACCATCATGTCCGGCATGGCGGTGTATCTGCCACTGCATATCGGCTGGGGCTGGTAAGCGCTGCACCGTACCGGGTAGGGAACCCGCACACCGGTAGTGCGCTTCTACAATGCGCGCAGCGACAGCGCTGCGCGGCTGCCGAACCGGTTTTTCAATTAACTATCCCGAGGTTTTTTCATGCAAGTGATCCGCTTTTCTGATCTGGTCGCCCAAGGCCAGGTGGCCGGCAAACGTGTTTTCATCCGTGCCGATTTGAATGTGCCTCAAGACGATGCCGGTCACATCACCGAAGACACCCGCATCCGCGCCAGCATTCCGTGCATCGAGATGGCGCTGAATGCCGGAGCCGCCGTGATGGTGACCAGCCACTTGGGGCGCCCCACTGAGGGCGAGTTCAAGCCCGAAGACTCTTTGGCGCCTGTGGCCAAGCGCATGGGCGAGCTGATGGGCCGCGAGATTCTGGTGTTGGCCAATTGGACCGACGGCGTGACGGTTGCGCCCGGTCAGCTGGTGATGCTGGAAAACTGCCGCGTCAACAAAGGTGAGAAAAAGAACAACGAAGAACTCGCCAAGAAAATGGCCGCTCTGTGCGACATCTTTGTGCACGACGCGTTTGGTACAGCCCACCGCGCGGAAGCTTCTACTTACGGTATCGCCCAATTCGCGCCGGTGGCGTGTGCAGGCCCCTTGCTGGCCGCGGAAATGGATGCAATCAGCAAAGCCCTGCTGGCGCCCAAGCGCCCGCTGGTGGCCATCGTGGCCGGTTCCAAAGTGTCCACCAAGCTCACCATTTTGAAGAGCTTGGCCGACAACGTGGATCAGTTGATTGTGGGCGGCGGTATTGCGAATACCTTCATGCTGGCGGCCGGCTTGAAAATCGGCAAGAGCTTGGCTGAGCCCGATTTGTTGGCAGAGGCCACAGCAGTGATCGAGGCCATGAAAGCGCGCGGTGCCGCAGTGCCTATCCCGACGGACGTGGTCACTGCCAAAACCTTTGCGGCTGATGCGCCTGCCACCATCAAGGCGGCGACCGACGTGGCGGATGACGACCTGATTCTGGATATCGGCCCGCAGACGGCCCAGGCGTTGGCAGAGCAACTCAAGAAGGCCGGCACCATTGTGTGGAACGGCCCGGTGGGTGTGTTTGAATTCCCAGCTTTTGAGAACGGCACCAAGGTGATTGCCCACGCCATTGCGGAGAGTAGTGCCTTCAGCATTGCCGGCGGTGGCGACACGCTGGCAGCAATTGCCAAATACGGCATCGAAAAACAAGTGGGTTACATCTCTACCGGTGGCGGTGCGTTCCTCGAAGTGCTGGAAGGCAAAACCCTGCCGGCATTCGAGATTTTGGGCAAGCGCGCAGCGGGTTGATTTGCTATTATTTTAATAGCTAGGGGCGCACGCTCTATGTGCGCTAAGGGCACTTCCGGCATTCAGCTGGCAGTGCCTTTTTTTATGGGCGTGTTCGCGCTCAGGTTGCCGGCTGGGTTGCGCCGTCGAGCTGCAGGGCACGGATCTGCCCGGTCCCCGCTTTTTTGGCGTGTTGGAGTTGCTCGCTGGCGGCCTGCAAAAACGCTTCCCAAGTCACAGGCGCGGCCTGCAAGCGGGTCACCAGTCCCAGGCTGATCGTGACCTGTCGCCCTGCGGACTGATCCGGCTTGAGCCCCACGAGCTCGCGCACACGTTGCTCCATATGGTTCGCAAGCTTGCGCGCGTGTGCTGGCGAGGTGTCTGGCAAGAGGCAGGCGAATTCTTCTCCCGCAAAACGGGCTACTACGTCGGCCGGGCGGCGCAATACCTCTTTGAGCGCTAACGCAATCGTGCGCAAACAGTCATCGCCGGCTTGATGCCCGTAGCGGGTGTTGTAGGCCTCGAAGTGGTCCACGTCCACCAGAATCAAGGAGAGTGATCGGCCGCTGCGGGTCGAGCGCGCCCACTCCGAGGCGAGCTGTTGATCAAAATAGCGGCGATTGAACACCCCTGACAAGCCGTCGAGCAGTACCAGTTTCTTCAGCATGTCTGCCTGGAACTTGAGTGTGAGCTGGGTGTGCACCCGGGCCTTGACCACTGCCGGGTTGATCGGCTTGGCAATAAAGTCCACTGCGCCCAAGCTCAGGCCGTGGGTTTCCTGGCCGGGGTCTGAGCGGGCGGTCACAAAAATGATGGGGAGCGCAGCCGTCTGCGGGTCGGCTTTCAGGGCTTTACACACGGTGAAGCCATCCATGCCCGGCATCAACACATCCAGCAGCACCAGGTCGGGCGGGTCGCTGCGGCACAGCGCCAAGGCCTGCTCACCGCTGGTCGCCATATAGACCTGGTAATCCGCAGAAAGTGTGTGCATCAGCAACTGCAGGTGTACGGGCTGGTCATCGACCACCAGAAGCTTGGGCTTGCCGTGGGTGCTGTCCAGCAAGGCGGCAGTGTGTGAGGCAGCGGCATTCATGGTGCGGGCGATGAACTAATAAGCGGAAAAGCTGGTAATTCCACCATGACCCGTAACTCGCCAGCCCCCGTAGATACCCGCCACTGCGCGATCTTGTCCCTTGCATGTAACCAAGGTACATACAAGCGTGTAAAAATAGGTAACTACCTCTAGGAGACAGACATATGCCGCGCCGCGCCACCAAAATTGTTGCCACCCTCGGACCCGCCTCCAGCGATGCCGCCATTCTGGAGCAGATGATCCGGGCCGGTGTGAACGTGGTCCGGCTGAATTTCAGCCACGGCAAGGCGCAAGACCATATCGATCGCGCCCGTCTGGTGCGCGAAGCGGCGCAGCGTGCAGGGCGTGAAGTGGCCATCATGGCCGACCTGCAAGGCCCCAAAATTCGCGTCGGCAAATTTGCCGAAGGCAAGGTGTTTCTGGAGCAAGGCCAGAAATTTGTGCTGGATGCAGGCCGCACCGAGCTGGGCGATATCGACGCCGTGGGCCTCGATTACAAATCACTGCCCAGCGAAGTCAAAGCCGGCGACGTGCTCTTGCTCAATGACGGTTTGATCGTGATCGTGGTGGACTCTGTGGTCGGCGACAAGGTGCACACTACCGTCAAGCTGGGCGGCGAGCTGTCCAATAACAAGGGCATCAACAAACAAGGCGGCGGCTTGACTGCGCCTGCCTTGACCGGTAAAGACATGGAAGACATCCGCACTGCGATGAGCTTCCAGGCGGACTACGTGGCCGTGAGTTTCCCGAAAAACGCCACCGACATGGAAATGGCACGCCAGCTCTGCAACGTGGCCGCCGCTGAGTACAACCACAAGCCCGGTTTGATCGCCAAGATCGAGCGCGCTGAAGCCATTCCCAAGCTCGAAGAAATTCTGCTCGCATCGGACGGCATCATGGTGGCCCGTGGTGACTTGGCCGTGGAGGTGGGTAACGCTGCAGTCCCCGCACTGCAAAAGCGCATGATCAAGATGGCCCGCGAGCACGACAAAGTGGTGATCACTGCCACCCAGATGATGGAATCCATGATCACCAACCCCGTGCCTACCCGCGCGGAAGTGAGCGACGTGGCCAACGCCGTGCTGGACGGCACCGACGCTGTGATGTTGTCTGCTGAAACCGCAGCCGGCAAGTTTCCGCTGGAAACCGTGATCGAAATGGCCAAGATTTGCTTGGCAGCCGAGAGCAGCGAAATGGTCAAGCTGGATGCAGACTTCACCGGCAAGACCTTCACCCGTATCGACCAGTCCATCGCCATGGGTGCGCTGTTCACTGCTCACCACCTGGGTGCCAAAGCCATCGTGGCCATGACCGACAGCGGCAGTACCGCCCTGTGGATGAGTCGCCACCTGATCCATGTGCCGATTTACGCTTTGACCCCCAAGGTCAGCACCCAGCGCAAGATGACGCTGTACCGCAACGTGCGTCCATTGTTGATGGGCACCAGCGCTGACCGCGATACCGCGTTGATGGATGCTGAAAAGCACCTCAAGACCCGCGGAATTGTGCAAAAGGGCGACATCTACGCCATCACTTGCGGCGAGCCGATGGGCGCGCCGGGCGGCACCAACATGTTGAAGATTTGCGCGGTTAGCTAAGCGGCAGCTGCAGAGGAAAAAGGGAGCTGAGGCTCCCTTTTTTATGCCGCCAAGTCGAAGTGGCGGGGGTTAACCCTTGGCGAGTAGAATCCGGCAACGGTAAAAGTTACCAAGCGGTTACCAAGTCGGGCCGTTGACGGATTTTTAACTTCCTGGGGATAGAAAAATGGCACTCGTTTCGATGCGCGAGCTTCTGGACCACGCGGCAACGCACAACTATGCGATTCCAGCGTTTAACGTCAACAATCTGGAGCAAGTCCAGGCCATCATGGAGGCCGCCAAGGAAACCGGCGCCCCCGTGATCATGCAGGCTAGCGCCGGCGCCCGCAAATATGCCGGCGAGCACTTTCTCAAGCACCTGATCCAGGCGGCTGTAGAGAGCTACCCCACCATTCCCGTTGTGATGCACCAAGACCATGGCCAAAGCCCTGCGGTATGCCAAGGCGCGATCGACCTGGGCTTCAGCTCGGTGATGATGGACGGCTCTTTGGAAGCCGACGGTAAAACCATCGCCAGCTTTGAATACAACGTCGAAGTCACCCGCAAGGTGGTGGACATGGCTCACAAGTTGGGTGTGACAGTGGAAGGCGAGTTGGGCTGCCTCGGCTCCCTGGAAACCATGAAGGGGGACAAGGAAGACGGCCACGGCACGGACGCTGTCATGACCCGTGAGCAGCTTCTGACAGACCCTGAAGAAGCCGCTGAATTTGTCAAACGCACCCAGCTGGACGCTTTGGCCATTGCTATCGGCACCAGCCATGGTGCTTACAAATTCACCCGCCAGCCCACGGGCGACATCTTGGCGATTGAGCGCATCAAGGAAATCCACGCCCGCATTCCCAACACCCATTTGGTGATGCACGGCTCCAGTGCAGTGCCCCAAGAGTTGCTGGCCGCCATCAACCAATACGGCGGCAAGATGGCCCAGACCTGGGGCGTGCCAGTAGAAGAGGTGCAGCGTGCTATTCCTTTCGGCGTGCGCAAAGTCAACATCGACACCGACATTCGCATGGCCATGACGGCTGCCGTGCGCAAGTTCATGTTCGAGAACCCTGAAAAGTTCGATGCCCGCGAGTGGCTCAAGCCCGCCCGTGAAGCTGCCAAACAGCTTTGCAAACAGCGTTACATCGAGTTCGGCTGCGAAGGTCGGGCGGCCAGCATCAAAGGCCACAGCCTGCAAGTGGTGGCTGGCCAGTACGCGCGTGGCGAGTTGTCTCAAGTGGTGCAGGACATGGCTCCCGCTTGAGTGGAGTTTCCAAGCTAGTTGAATGGCCGCTGATGCGGCCATTTTTCATGGGGTCGCAGGGTTAGACTTGGTGCTCTTTTCAAGAACGCAGGGGAGCATGATGCAGCGCAGATTTCTAGGAATGTGGTTTTTTTCATTTCTGCTTTTGGCAGGGTGTGAAACGACCCAGCCTCGCCAATTTGCGTCGCCGGCTGACTACGTGCCGCTTGAAGGGCTGCGCATAGAAAGTCACTTGCCGGTAGTGGAAGTTACGTCGAGTAACCTTGCCGAAGAGGCGCTCAAATGCGTCCCCACTCTCCACATTACGAGCAAGAGCATTCAGCAGTTGGCTGGCAAGTTGCCCTTGGCAGCCGGGACTACAACGGTGCTCGGGCATGCGAGTTCTGCCAACCAGTTTATGGTCCGTGGAACCTCGTCAGCATGTCTACGCCGCAGCGAAGCGCGGCATGTGATTCTTGCAGCCGATGCGTTGTTGGATACGGTCAATCCAGTCGGTGTGTCCCCTGATGTGCAGGACGATTGGTACAAACAGATCGCCCTCAAATTGGCCCAATCCGGGACTGTGAAGGTCGCCTATGCTTATTCATCCGGAGCTGCGAGCGCGGCCACTTACTGGTTAGGTATGGGGCAGCACGATGGAGGCACGCTGTACTACACCTACGAATTCAAGAAAGCCGGGGCGTGGGAGCCCAGTGCTTACGGTTTGGTCTTCCGGGATCGCAATCTGGCATCTATCTCTGAGACAAAGCGTGGTGGCGTTGGGCGGAAAAGTGACTTCTTTCCCTTTCGTCGATGAGTACCGCTCTATCCAATATTTGAACTTGCGATAATCCAAGGCTTCGCCTTTCATTCCGGGGCGAAGCCTTTTTAATTTGTTGGACGCCATGACTTCAGCTTTGCACACCTCCGCCCTGTCCCTTCCATTGCTTGCCCGCGGCAAGGTGCGCGACAACTATGCGGTGGGCGACGACCGTATCCTCATGGTGGCCAGCGACCGTTTGAGCGCGTTTGACGTGATCATGGGTGAGCCGATTCCGGGCAAAGGCGCGCTGCTGACGCAGATGGCGCTGTTCTGGTTCGAGAAGCTGGGTAAAAACGGCGCCGATGTGTGCCCCAACCATTTGACGGGTGACGCCCCCGAGAGCGTGGTGACTGCCGCAGAGGTGGCCCAAGTGACCGGGCGCTCGATGTTGGTGAAGCGCCTCAAGCCCCTACCGGTCGAAGCCGTCGTGCGCGGCTATCTCGCGGGCAGCGGTTGGAAAGAGTACCAGCAGAACAGCGCAGTCTGCGGCGTGCCCTTGCCGGCTGGTTTGCAAAATGCCAGCAAGCTGCCGGAGCCGATTTACACCCCTGCCGCGAAGGCAGCGGTCGGTGACCATGATGAGAACATCACGTTCGAAAAAACTGTCGAGATGATCGGTCTCGATCTGGCGACCCAAATCCGCGACATCAGTATCCAGATTTACAAAGTGGCAGCCGAGTTTGCGCTCACCAAAGGCATCATCATTGCCGACACCAAGTTCGAGTTCGGTTTGGACAAAGACGGTACCCTGACCCTGATGGATGAAGTGCTGACACCGGACTCCAGTCGCTACTGGCCAGTGGAAAGTTACCAAGTCGGTACCAACCCGCCCAGCTACGACAAGCAGTTTGTGCGCGACTGGTTGGAGCAGGCCTTGGTGGACGGCAAGCCCTGGGACAAAACGCCCCCCGCACCTCGCGTGCCCCGCGAAGTGATCGAGAAGACGGCCGATAAGTACCGCGAAGCTCTGCAGCGTCTGACGGCCTGATCGCCGCTCAAGCCGCGACGATGGATACGCCTCTCTGGCTGATGTTCAAGGTGACATCGTCCTGAGGGGACCAATGGCCTTGCGCATCCGAGGCCACGACGAAGATAGGCCCCAGCACGGTCTCTACAGTTAACTCCTGAAAGCTACCGAGATACGCCGCTTTGCTTACGGTGCCTTGCAGGCCTGCACTGTGTCCGGGATGAACGGACCATGCTTCGGGGCGAATCGCCACTTTCACCGGTCCTGCGTTCAAGCGGCGAGGTGTTGAGAGCGTCAAGGGGCCTAATTCCACGGAGCCATTCACTAAGCACTGGCCATTGAGCAATACCGCTTCGCCCATGAAGCCGGCAACAAATTCAGTGTGAGGGTTTTCGTAAAGTTCGCGCGGACTTCCAGCCTGAGCTATTTGCCCTCCGTTCATCACAATGATCTGGTCACTGACGGCTAGCGCTTCACTCTGGTCATGGGTCACATAGGCCACTGTTAGTTTCAGTCGCTGCTGCAGGGCCCTGATTTCTTCACGCATCGATCGGCGCAAGCGTGCGTCCAGGTTGGACAGAGGCTCATCAAATAAGAGTACCGACGGTTCCAGTACTAGTGCACGAGCCAAGGCTACGCGTTGCTGTTGCCCCCCTGATAGTTCTGCTGGGTAGCGACTCTCGTACCCTTCCAAACCTACGATAGCCATCGCCGCACGCGAGCGCTCACTCACCTCTGGCTTAGGTACGCCACTCACGTTCAGCCCATAGGACACGTTCTCTAGCACCGACATGTGAGGGAACAAGGCATAGCTCTGAAAGACCATGCTCACGTTGCGCTCAGCGGGTCCTAGGTTGGTGACATCGCGACCGTCAATGAATATCTGCCCACTGGTGGGCGACTCCAGTCCCGCGATCATGCGAAGGGTGGTGGTCTTGCCACAGCCAGACGGGCCGAGGATGGTAGTCAGCGTTCCTTTAGGAACATGAAAGTCGATCGCGTTGACCACCAAAGGGCTGTGGGCGCCGCCGTAGCGCTTGGAGACTTGGCGGAAAGAAATGCCTGTGTTGTTCATGGAAGTCGTCATCCGTAATTATTTCAATGGGCTGTCGCAGTATTGCGGCGGCCGAGTTTGCGTTCACCCACTAGGGCTTGGACCAAGAGGGTGCTGCAGGACATGAGTAGGATTAGCACCGTGCAATACGCCAACGCCACACCGTAGTCACCATTGCCGACGCGGCCGATGATGTAAGTGGTGGACAGCTCGTACTGCGCCGTAACCAGAAAAATCACGGCAGACACGGTGGTGATGGAGCGTACAAACGAATACACCAGTGCTGCTACCAGCGCCGATTTGATGAGGGGCAATACCACCAGGCGTAAGGTAGTGAGGGTGTTGGCGCGCAGCATCAGAGACGCTTCGTCCAGGGAGCGATCCAATTGCTTGAAGGCGGCAGTCCCTGCACGTACCCCTACCGGCAGGTTGCGAAACACAAAGCACAAGACGATGATCAGCCCGGTACCGGTCAACTCCACCGGAGGTACGTTGAACGCCAAGATGTAGCTGACACCAAGCACCGTACCCGGAACTGCAAAGGTCAAGAGTGCAGAGAACTCGAAACTCGCTTTGCCCCGGAATTCCGCGCGCGCCAGCAACCAGGCAATCAGCAGGCCGAGGCCCGCGCACAAAGGTGCCGCCATAGCCGCCAACGACACGGTGGTGAATAGCGAGTTCCAGGCAGTACCAGCCCAGACGACACCGTACTCTCCCCATTGCACATCAAAGGCAGTTCGGAAGTGATTCAGAGTGAGCGTGTAGTCACGCCCCCACGTCTGGACGAAACCACCGGCGAAGGCAAAGAGGTACACAACCAGTGTGAACACCAGCCAGGGACCTGCCACACCCAGGCATAGCTTGCGGATACCTGCGGGGAGGGGCATGGGCAAACCGGCATCGCCCTTGCCGGCAACCGTGGTGAAACTGCCTTTGCCAAGAACCCTGCGTTGGATGAAGAAGACTGCAAGCGCAAACACCGTCAGGATCAGCGACAAGGCCGCGGCCATTCCCGGGTCTAGGGACGCTCCCACAATGGCAAAGAAGATCTCTGTCGACAGCACGGCGAACTGCCCGCCGACTACGATCGGGTTCCCGAAGTCCGCCATGCTCTCGATGAATCCCACCAGAAATGCATTGGCCAAGCCCGGCTTGAGCAAAGGCAAGGTTACTGTCCAAAAAGTCTGCATGCGACTGGCGCGTAGGGTCTGGGAGGCTTCCTCCATGGAAGGGCTCACGCCCTGCACCACACCGCGCATGATCATGAAAGCGATAGGGGTGAAGGCAAACAACTGCGCCAGCCAAACACCAAAAAAACCATAAAACCAGCGGGTTGGCTCAATGCCAAAAGCCCACTCTAGGAATTGATTGAATAGTCCGGCACGCCCGAACAGCAGAATCAGCCCTAAGCCCACCACAAACGGCGGAGTGATGATGGGCAACATGGCCAGAATGTTGAGCGGTTTGGCGAGTGCTTTTGCTTCCCGCTCCGCCCAGAGTGCGATTAAGGTGCCCAGGAACGTGGTCCCCATGGCGGTGAGCAGTGCGAGGCCCAGTGTGTTCCAAGCCACACCGCAGCGGCCTTGGCCACTGATGCATCCAAGCCCCCAGATGCGCGCAGTGCCTATCCGGTCCCAAAGGGCGCCCATGGAGAAAAGTCCCTCGTCGTTGAGCACGCTGCCTATCAAGGACTTGAGAACCGGGTACACAACAAACAGCGCCAGCAAGGCGGTACAACACAACACGGCTCCTGCTACGAATGCGTCACCCTTGAATCCTCCTAGACGTGCTACGCCGATGGAGAGCAGTGCCAGCAGGCTCACTATCAACACCATGGCGCCCCACCCCATGCCTGGCTGGGTATAGTCCGTGGCGCCTGCCAATGCAGTGAGCCAATCCCAAGTCCACCCCACCATACCGATGGCAAATCCGCTGATGACCAGCCCTGCCAGACCCAGGCCAGCGCCGCTGCACAACAACAGACCTTGGTGGCGCGGTGTGCTGGCAAATATGGCGGAGGCTGACAGTAGCAGTCCCACGATGCCGATCCCTAGCCAAGGGTGGGCATGACTTGTCATGTGAGTCCAGCCGTTGGCACTGGCAGCGGCACCCCAAAGGCCGGGCAGGGCCTCCCACAGGCCCCCGCGTTGAAGAAAATACCAAGGGAGCAGCACAAAGGCCGCAGCGCCCAGAGCGGCCCAAAGGGCAATGACGCGGCGTGTTCGCCACGGGTGAAAAGTGTTCATATCATCCAGCGTGAGGCAGGGCCCAGCCTGCTGCAGAACGCAGCGGCGGGCGAGTTGGCAGGGAATGCGGGATTAGCGGGACTGGCCGTATTTGGCATAGTCGTAGTCGATCATCTTGATCTTGCGGAAGTCCGGTACGCGCGGATCCACCTTGGTTTCCCGGTTGGAGGGCAGCTGGAACTGCAGCGTGGCAGCGCCCAGAGCCTGTGCCCCCGGCGTCAAAGCCCAGTCATAAAACTTCTTGGCCGCTTCCAGGTTGCGCGCACCGCGCACGATGGACATCGAGCCGATCTCCGCTCCTGTGCCGTCGGACGGTGTGATGGTCTCCAAGGGGAAGCCTTGGGCTTTTTCACCGGGACCATCGTGCACAAAGCTGATGGAGATCGCAGCTTCGCCACGTGCCACGGCCTTGATGGGCCCTACGCCAGATCGTTGGTAGGCGGCAATGTTTTTGTGAAGCTTGGCCAAATAGTCAAAGGCCTTGTCTTCGCCCATCAGCTGCACGAGAGTGGCAATCATGGTGTACGCAGTGCCACTGGAGGAAGGGTTGGCGGACTGGATCTCGCCTTTGTACTCAGGCTTGATCAGATCAGCCCACGTCTTCGGGATGGGTAGCTTCTTTTTGGCCATCAGCTCGGTGTTGTATCCAAAACCCAAAGGGCCGGAATAAATGCCCACCGTCTTGTAGCCGGACTGTGCCGCTTGCTTTTGCGCCCAGTCGTACAACTTTGGAAGCAGGGGTGACTTGTATTCCTGAGTCAGGTTTTGTTCGGCAGCCACCAAGTGCGGGTCGCCCGTGCCTCCAAAAAAGATGTCAGTCTTGGGGTTTGCTTTTTCGGCCATGAGTTGGGCGACGGCTTCACCTGAGCCCTTGAGCGTCATGTTGACCTTGATGCCCTGGCTCTTCTCGAAGGTCACGGCGATCATGTTGCACCAGGGCGCTTGGCCCGAGCAGATGATGTTGACCTCGCTGCCGGATTGGGCATAAACGCTGGCTTGAGAGAGCGCGATACATGCAGCGGCGATCAGGTGGGTTTTCTTCATGAAAGTCTCCTTTAGTGTTGAACCAGGGGTTCGAGTGAGTTGGAAAAAATGGAGGGCAACAGCACGCTGACCCCCTGTGCTGACAAAAACAAACTGACCGGAGCACCGGTGATATAAGCTGCACCTTGCGACGGAATCAATACCAATATCTCGCCCAGGGCGGTGTGCACGCACACCTCAGTGGTGGAGCCTAAAAACGCGCTTCGCAAGACTTTGCCCGGCAAGCCGGCCGAACTGGCCGGTGCGATACGCCAGGCGTGCGGACGCACGACGATACGCACAGCGCCACGACGAAGTCCTGGGTGGGGACCGATCTGCAAAGGGCCCAGATGCACGAGGCCCCCGGTGTCCACTTCTGCGTCAAAAGTGGCGGCGTCACCCATGAAGGCAGCAACGAACTCTGACAAGGGGCGTTCATACAGATCCCGCGGAGATCCGATTTGCACAATCCGGCCCTCTTGCATGACGACAATGCGGTCACTGACAGACATGGCTTCTGCATGGTCGTGGGTGACATATAGCACCGTCAGTTCCAGCCTCTGTTGCAAGGCACGGATGTCTTCACGGATATGGCGTCGCAAGTTGCTATCGAGGTTGGAGAGGGGCTCATCCAGCAACAAGATGCGGGGCTGCAATGCGAGTGCGCGGGCCAATGCCGTGCGCTGTTGCTGGCCACCGGACAACTCATGCGGCATGCGATCTTCCAAGCCTTGCAGACCGACCAGCGCGAGGGCATGGGCACTACGCTCGCGTTGGCTCGCCGCTGACAGGCCTTGCA
Organism: Rhodoferax potami; assembly: GCF_032193805.1. Lineage (NCBI taxonomy): Bacteria > Pseudomonadati > Pseudomonadota > Betaproteobacteria > Burkholderiales > Comamonadaceae > Rhodoferax > Rhodoferax potami. The sequence continues at coordinate 2,201,679 of NZ_JAVBIK010000001.1, forward strand.
TGCGCAAGCCATAGCAGACGTTTTCTTCCACGCTCTGATAGGGAAACAGGGCATAGCTCTGAAACACCAAGCTGAGGTCCCGTTGTTCGGCGCTCTTGGAAGTGACGTCTTCCCCGTGAAAGATCAGCTGCCCTTCGTCGGGTGTTTCCAGTCCGGCCACCAGGCGCAACAGCGTGGTTTTGCCACATCCGGAGGGGCCTAGAAGAGTCGTCAACCGGCGATCCGGGATATGCACATCCACTCCGTGCAGCGCCCGGTAACCATTGGCATAGGTCTTCGTCACCCCGCGGATTTCCAGGCCAGACCTCATGCCGGCATCCTCAAGGTGGCTTCCGACAGGGCTACATGTGGCATGGAGCGAGCTGGTATTGCAGATCCCTGCGGACTGGCATGTTCAGGCAGGGGCCAGCGGACTACAGCATCGACGCCCACTACCGCGCCTTGTTGGATACGGTTGTAGAGGTCCAGCGTGGCGTGCATGGACACAGCGATTTGCTTGCAGATCGACAGACCCAAGCCCACTCCGGTGCCTCCGCTGGCCGATTCGAATGGTTGGAACAAACGCTCCCGAACTGCTTCGTCCAACCCTCCTGCGTTGTCCCAAACAAGGAGCTCCATCTCGTCCGGCAGTTGGCGTATGACCACGCCCAGACTGGCCCCGGCTGCAGACTGGCGAATGGCATTGGCCAAAAGGTTGCGTAGTAATTCACCGATCAGCCAGCTGTCGCTCTTCAGTCGCACGGGTTCGGCGTCCAAAGACACTTCCAGCCGTTTGCGGGCAATCAAGGGAGCAAACTCCACCAGCACTTCGCTGGCAAGTTGATGCATATCCACCAAGCTCCACTGAGCGTGCCGGACTTTTTGCTCTACTTTGGCCTGCGACAGCAATTGGTTCGCAAGATCTGTCGCGCGGTCCAGCGTGCGCAGCATTTTGGGCAGGGTGTCAGTGGCCGGCAGTTCACCGGACGTTACACCCTGCACTTGGGTTTTCAGTACCGCCAATGGCGTACGCAACTGGTGCGAGGCTTCCGCAATGAAGCGCTGCTGTTGCTCCAAGGCATCCCGTTGTTGTTGCCATTGCACATTCAGGGCGCGCACGATGGGTTCCAACTCTACGGCCGGCGTATGTCTCAAGGGCGTTGTTTCCTGGGGTTGACGGCTAGCTACGGTGGTCGTTAGTTCTTGTAGTGGCCGCAGACAATGCCCCGCCAGCCACCACAGGGCTGGTGCGCCAGCCAGTGCCACGCAGACAGCAAGCCACGGTGTCGTGGATCCGATGGCGCCGATCGCTCCCCCCATTCCGGTGCAGATCACGAACATCAGCCATAACTGCTTCCGCATGGACTGGGCGGCCTTGCCGTTGGTCTGGGTCATGCCGGATCCTTGCTGCCGTGGCCCAGTTCGTCCACCAGAAGGTAGCCGATACCGCGCATCGTCAATAAGGCGGCACCACTGCCCGCCAAGCGCTTGCGCAAACGGTGCGCAAGCAGGTCGATGGCGTCGCTCTGATGGCTGGCATCGTCACCGAAGATGGCCTGATACAAGTCATCTTTGGATACCGGGCGGCCAGGCTTGGTGATCAAGGCGCGCAACATCGCGCTTTCCCGAGGGGCAATGTCCAAAGGGCGCCCAGATCGCAAGAACAGTCCCTGGTTCATGTCGAGCTGCAAGTGCCCGCAACGGAAGTCTTCGATGCCCTGGCTACGCCGCATCAGGGCACGCAGGCGAGCCACCAGTTCCTCGGTGTCGAAGGGTTTGGTCAGGTAGTCATCGGCGCCGAGTGTCAGTCCGGTGACCCGCTCGCCGATGGAGGCGCGGGCCGTGACTACCAGCACCGGCAGGCGCAATCCAAGGTCGCGCATGCGTTGCAATACATCCAGACCATCCAGCCCCGGTAGGCTCAGGTCCAAGATGACCGCGTCGAAGTTGCGTTTGCGCATCCATGCCAGCGCTTCATGCCCGTCGGCACAGCACACCGGCTTGAACCCGCGCGATGCGAGTACACGCCCCAAGGCATCCACCAGATCCAGATCGTTTTCAACCAACAACACATTCATTCCGGTATCGTGCTGTCAGGGGGCTAGCTCCGCAATGGGGTTAGCGCGCAGGTTGAATGAAAGAAACTTGAAATGTGGGTCGCACCATCTGAGCGTCAACCGGCCCGGAAAAGAAGAAACCGCCAGCTGGCGGTTTCTTCATTGGTGTCGGACGTTTTTTAGTTCAGCGCCATACTGAGCTTGCGGCGGTAGCTGGCGACCAGCTGCGCTTGCGGGTCTTGTTCCGTGACCACTTTGCCCAGCACCTCGATACCGCCTGTGGCCTTGCCGGCAGCTGCCGGGTCGACTTTGGGCTTGGGTGGGGTGAGCAATTCGAGGATGGCCACAAAGGTCTTGCGCGGTACCTCGTTGTTCCAAGCTTTGTCACGCATGATGATTTCCAGCAGCTCGTCCATGGAGCCGGTCCAGTCACCACCCACCATCAGCACACGGGCTTTGGCCAAGCGGGTGTCGAAGTCGCGCTTGTTGGTGGCGATCACTTCGTCAAACTGGGCCGGGGTCCACAGGCCTTTGTCGTCGGTCAGTACGAACTTGATGGCATCCAGAAACTGCGCCAGTGCCTCAAAGCGCTGCTGCTTGGGGATATAGGCCAAGGTCGGGGCCAAGGCGGCCTCGGCGTCTTCGATCATGTCGCTTTCGATCAGCAGCTTGACGTAGTCGTAGCGTGCGTCATCGTTGCCGGGGTTCAGGGTCAGGGCTTCGTGCAGCTTTTGCAAAGCGGCACGGGGGTCACCCGCTTCTGCCAGAGACTGGGCATCTTCCACATCGGCTTCGGCTTCCAGCACGTCTTCTGTGGGCACGTGCTTGTCCAGAAACTCCTTGAGCTTGCTCTCGGGCACCGCGCCCATGAAGCCATCGGCGGGCTTGCCGTTGATCATCAACACGCAGGTGGGAATGCTGCGGATGCCGAAAGCCTGGGCGAGCTGTTGCTCCTGGTCGGAGTCGATTTTCACCAGCTTGAAGCGGCCGCCGTAGTCGGCTTCTACCTTCTCCAATAGCGGTCCCAGGGTCTTGCAAGGGCCGCACCAAGGCGCCCAAAAATCGACCAGAACGGGCACCTGGTGGGAGGCGGCGATGACTTCGGTTTCGAAGTTTTCTAGGGTGACGTCGATCATGGGAAGTTAGCTCGGGGTGAAAAAGTAAAATTCAACTATGAAAACAATTCAAATCGGCGTCGTCATGGGTTCCAACTCGGATTGGGACACCATGCAACACGCAGTCCAGATTCTCCAACAGTTTGGTATCGGCTTTGAGGCGCGCGTCATTTCCGCCCATCGCATGCCCGACGACATGTTCCGCTACGCCGAGGCCGCTGCGGGCCGGGGCTTGAAGGCCATCATCGCCGGAGCGGGCGGTGCGGCCCACCTGCCGGGCATGTTGGCGGCCAAAACCACGGTGCCGGTGCTGGGTGTGCCGGTGCAGAGCAAAGCGCTCTCCGGGGTCGATTCCTTGCACAGCATCGTGCAAATGCCCAAGGGCATTCCTGTGGCGACCTTTGCCATCGGCAGTGCTGGTGCTGCCAACGCAGCCCTGTTTGCAGTAGCCCTGCTGGCCAACGAGAACCCTGACCTGCGTATGGAGCTGGATGCGTTCCGCATCGACCAGACGCAAACCGCCCGCAACATGACCCTGCCGGTGACCGGTAGCGCGACCTAATGGCCGCAATGAACACCGCACCGGCCGCTGCCGCGTTAGGCGGCAGCAAAGAGACCACCTTGGGCGTGATGGGTGGCGGCCAGCTAGGCCGCATGTTTGCGCATGCTGCGCAGCAAATGGGCTTTTTCACCGCCGTGCTGGACCCGGATGCCACCAGCCCGGCCGGCCGCATCAGCCACCACCATGTGCAGACTGCGTACACCGACCCTGAAGGCTTGACCCGATTGGCTGCGGTGTCTGCCGCCATCACTACCGAGTTTGAGAATGTGCCGGCTGCGGCGCTGAACCAACTGGCGCAAAGCCGCCCGGTGGCGCCCAGCGGGGATGCGGTTGCCATCGCACAAGACCGCGCGGCGGAAAAGGCGCACTTTGTGCAATGCGGCGTGCCTTGCGCGCCCTATGCGGTGATTGAAGCATCCGAGCAATTGGCAGCCATCGACGCCAACCTGTTGCCTGGGATTCTGAAGACCGCCCGCATGGGCTACGACGGCAAAGGCCAGGTGCGGGTCAAAACCTCCGCCGAGTTGGCTGCCGCGTGGACCGACTTGGGGCAAGTGCCCTGTGTGCTGGAGAAGATGTTGCCCCTGCAGTGGGAGTGCAGCGTCATCGTGGCGCGCGGTGCCGATGGCACTTGCGTGAACCTGCCGGTGCAGCGTAACCTGCACCGCGACGGCATTCTGGCGGTTACCGAGGTTTATGAAGGAAATGTGCCTCCAGCCCTCGCAGAGCGTGCGGTGGCTGCTGCGAAATCGATAGCGCAGGGTGTGGGCTACGTCGGTGTGCTGTGTGTGGAGTTCTTTGTGCTCGATGAGTCAAACCCTGCCGCTGCTGGCTTGGGCGGCTTGGTGGTCAACGAAATGGCGCCGCGCCCCCACAACAGCGGCCACTACAGCATGGACGCCTGCGATGTGTCGCAGTTCCACCTGCAGGTGCGCACCTTGGCTGGTTTGCCCTTGGTGCAACCGCGCCAGCACAGCCCGTCCATCATGCTTAACCTGTTGGGCGATGTGTGGCCTGAGGATGGTCGTAATGGCGGTGTGCCCGATTGGTCTGCCGTGCTGGCCTTGCCCGGCACCCACCTGCACCTGTATGGCAAGCTCGACGCCAAAAAGGGCCGCAAGATGGGGCACCTCAATATCACCGGCGCCACCATCGAGCAGGTGCGCGCCACCGCGCTGGAAGCGGCCCGCATTCTCGGCATTGCCGCTTTTTGACCGGTCCTTACCCGAGCGCAACCTGCATGATTGTTTCTGCCTACAAGCAAGCTGACGGTATTGAGCTTGCTCCTGATTCCATAGCTGCTGCCGCAGATGCCGTGCGCGCTGGAGGCCTGATAGGCTTGCCTACCGAGACGGTGTACGGCTTGGGGGCCGACGCCTCCGACGCGGCGGCCGTGGGGCAGATATTTGCCGCTAAGGGGCGTCCGGCGGACCACCCCCTGATCGTGCATGTGGCGGCCTTTGATGGCGGCATGGGCGGTGTGGCGCACTATTGCGCCCGGGTGCCGGCGTTTGCCCAGCAGCTGATGTCGGCCTTCTGGCCCGGGCCCCTGACCCTGATCCTGCCGCGCAAAGACGGCGTGGGTGCGGCGGCTGCCGGCGGGCAAAACAGCATCGGACTGCGCTGCCCGTCACACCCGGTGGCCCAAGCAGTGCTGTCGGTGCTGCGCAAGCCCTCCGATGGCGGGCGCGTGGTCTGGGGGATTGCGGCCCCTAGCGCCAACAAATTCGGCCGGGTCAGCCCCACCACCGCGGCCCATGTGCACAGCGAATTCGGGGACGACTTGCTGATCCTCGATGGCGGCCCCTGCGAGGTGGGCATCGAGTCCACCATCATCGACTGCACCCGCGGTGCGCCGGTGCTCTTGCGCCCGGGTTCCATCACCGCCCAGCAGGTTGAAGATGCGTGCGGGCGTAAATTGCTATCAAAAGAAGAGCTGGAGGCGCAGATGCAGCAAGCGCCCCGGGCCTCCGGGACCCTGGAGTCTCACTATGCGCCCAGCGCCACCGTACGCCTGATGGATGCCAAAGCCTTGCAAGCGGCCTTGGACTTGCTCAGCGGTGCCACCCCGCCCGACAAGCGCCCCACGATTGCGCTGTACCACCGCAGCCCGCTGCAGGTGCGTTCGCCGCTGGTGTCGCCCCACCGCATGCCGGGGCATGCCCAGCCGGCTGCGCACGAGCTGTTCTCCAAGCTGCGGGAGATGGATGCGCTGGGCGTGAAGCTGATCTGGGTCGAAACACCGCCCGACACCCCCGAGTGGGATGGCGTGCGCGACCGGCTCACCCGTGCAGCGGCCTGAAGCCGCCCGCTGCCCCGGGGCTTACTGATCCCGCCCGGCCCAGTCCACCAAGGCGTCCAGCGCAGGGCGGGCCTCATTGGCGTTGGGGTGGTTGATAAAGGCAACCAGCACATAGCGCTTGCCACTCACCGCATGCACATAGCCCGCCAAGGTGACCACGCCGTTGAGGGTGCCGGTTTTCAGGTGAGCGGTGCCGCTGGTGCGGGTCTTGATGCGCTTGAGCGTGCCATCGACCCCCGTGATCGGCAGGGATGACATCAACTCCGGCATAAAGGGGGCGGTGAACGTGGCTTGCAACAGCCGACCCATCGCTTGCGCGCTGATGCGCTCCTGGCGGGAGAGGCCGGAGCCGTTGTCCAGCACCGGGGCGTCGTCGGTGCCGATCCGGTCTTTCCACCAGCGTTGCACCAGTGTGCGGCTGGCTGCAAAGCTGCCAGGTGGCAGGTTGACTTCTGCCACCGTGTCGACCGGCAAGCCTTGGGCGGAGCCTGCCACGCGGCCCAGCGTCAAAAACACTTGCTGGGCCATCACGTTGTTGCTGTATTTGTTGATGTCCCGAATCACCTCCGCCAGCGACGCGGATTGGGTCACCAGCGCCGGTTTGCCGGCCAACAGGGCGGCCGGCACGCTGCCAGTGCGCACGCTGCCCAGCACCCGGCCTCCCATGCTCTCCCACAGGCCTTGCACGGTGCGTGCGGCATAGGCTTTGGGGTCGGCGTAGGCGACAGGCCAGACTTTTTCCCCACACGCCGCGGGGTAGTTGCCGCCAAAGCGGATGCGCAAGGGGTCTGAAAAATCGGCCTTGAGGGCGCCGCGGTAGTCCCCGCATTCGGCGGCGGTGGTGTTGAGCGTTACGGTGGCGGGCAGGCTCACTCCGGCCAGGGGCGGGTCGTACTGCACATAGGCGAGGTTGGCGCTGCGGTCCGGGGTGAAGGTCATCACCACCGACTTGAAGTTGAGCAGCATCGCATCGGGGGCCACGTTGTAGGGGCGCAGGGGCTCGCCATCGAACTTGGCCGGGTCGGGCTCGGGCACTTCGAGTGCGCTGCGGTCGAGCACGATGTCGCCAGCAATGGTCTTGATGCCCATGCCCTGCACCCGGCGCATCAGCAGCCACAGGCGCTCCATGACCAGCTTGGGGTCGCCCTGGCCCTTGAGGTAGAGGCTGCCATTGAGCACGCCGTTTTGCAACGTGCCATCTAGGTACACCGGCGTGGTCCAGGTGTAAGCGGGCCCCAGCAGGTCGAGGGCGGCAATGGTGGTCACCAGTTTCATGGTGGACGCCGGGTTCATGGGGCTGGTGCTGCGGTGGGCCAAACGCGGTGCTGCGCCGCCTTGGGCATCGGTCACGAGGAAAGACACTGCATCGCGCGGTACTTTGGCGCGGGTCAGCGCGGCATCGACTTCAGGGGGGAGGGCTTGGGCGGTCGCAGTGCTGGCGATGAGTGCAACAGCAAGCAGCGCGATACCAAGGGAAGCAAATCTGAGAAGGGAAAGGCGCATAAGGGAATAGCTGAAGATGTCAGGATTTGGCGCAGTCGATGACCAGCACCGTGATCTTGTGCTGCAACTCGCGGGGGATTGTGGCGGTAAGGCGCTGCTGGAGCTCTAGTGGAGTTTTGAGCTTGTTGCCTCCGTCACCGGCGACATGTAGGTTTTGGGGGGTGAACCAAAAGACCAAGTAAACGCCGTAGCCGTCACTGCCTTGTTCGCGGCTGTATTTGGCGATGAGCTGATCGTGAATGGCTTTCCATACATCTTTATGTGAGTCTCGTTTGATCTCTATGGGGATGTGAAGCGTGGAGCCGAAGAACACTTCGATATCCGCACGTTTGTGATCCGCGTGCGTGCGTTCAGGTTCGGCAATGACGTTCAGTGGGGTTAAGAGCTTCTTGAGGTCCGACAGCAATGCGTCTCTGCAGTCGTTTTCAACCCGTGGCTTGTCGCCATTCCAATATTGCGTGTAGTCGTTGGTGTTTCCGTGGCGGATTTCTTTGGCCAGCTTGTTCAACTGATCCACCACCAAGGCATGCAAATCCGCTGCGTTGGCAGGTTGCAGGTTGGCTAGGGTGTGGCATACCTCTTTGACAGATGCTGGACGGAATAGAGCCTTTCTGCGTAAGAGTTTTTGTTCATAGAGGGCATGGTCGAGTCGGCTCTTCCAAGGGGCGAGGGCCTGTATGTTTAGCAGCTGGTCCAGACCAGCTCCCGCTTCTTCAGAGAGATCGGCAGCCATGGACGAAATCAATTGCTCGACATAGCGCATGGACTCCATGGTGGGAGTTACCCAGTAGGCTTCTCCGGATTTCGGTTCTTCTTTGGGGATGAAGCGTGTTCCAAGCAACGGAATCAAAAACATCTTGGCTTCCAAACCCAATAGCTCGGCGTAGTCACGTTCTTGTCGCTGCTCACGTAGCAGTTCATAAACATGATTTGCCCGCGATGGCTTTCCAGCGAGATACCTTTTTAGGGGCTCCACATACTGAGTCGGCGCAACCTGCAAACCTGCTGTCAGCCAGTACACCCGTTGCGCCACGTCCATGTTGGACGCGGCTAGGCGCTTGGAAATCAAAGAAAGTTGTTCTGATTCAGGCTGTGTGCGTAGCAAGCAGGCGATCAGCTCGCGCACACAGCGAAGCTGAGTCTTTGTGACCCTTGCAGGCAATTCCGCAATGAGCAGAGGGGCAATGTCCTGGGCGATGGCTGTGTACTGCACATCATGTGCCAAGGCATACAAGCCATTCACATGCTCAACCTTCGCTGCGATTTGCATCCGCATCAGCCGCAGCATGACTTTTCCGACGAGGTGACCGCGTTCTTGGGAAAGTTGCTTAAACCATGCAGGGGAATCACCTTGTGGATGGGTGATTTCAAAGGCGACGAGACGTTCTAACGTGGGTTCAGGGAGATCCAAGGCCGAAGTGGGTGACTCTGAAAAAAGCAAGTGCATCGCTGCCAACAACGCATGCGAAATGGGGAAGTATTTGCTCTTCAGGTAAGAGTTCAGAATAGTTTGAGCTTCCGGCAAGTCCTTTCGGTAAAGACAATGCCGAAGCCCATCGAGCGCCATCGCAATCCAATGGGGGTCTTCGTTCAAGAGCTTGCGTAACTCCTCTTCTGGCGAGCTTTTAGAGTTGTTGCGAACTCCCTGTAAGTACCGTTGGCCGATATGAATGAGCAGTCCTTGGTGCGCCTCATTGCTCTGGAGCTTGGGCAACTCTTTGCGGAAGAATTGGAGGTCGTCGGCGTGCTTTTGGGCATCTTTTTTCTTGCGTTCCCCTGAACGCAGCCTACGACTTTGTGTCTCCTCATCTGGCGGATACGGGCAAGACAGGCAGCCGTTGACTATCCATTCAGCATCCTGCGGGTGCTGCGCTGTCCATCGCTCTATGCGCGCGATGGCGGAGTTTGCACCTTCTCGAAGTTCCGCCAATCGGAATGCTTCGCCAATCAACTGTTGGCGAAAAGCATCTGTTCTAGGTTCTGCTAATGCCAAGTACCAGTCCACGGCATCACTGGGTCGTGGGGCTTCGCAAAGCATCTGTTGCATTTCATAGAGCCATAGATGCACTGGTTGTTCGGATGCAAGTCTTTGCGCTATGCCGTATTCAATGAGTCTCTTGTATGTAGATGGGTTGGTTCCAAACCAGCGGGCAAGTGCTTCACGCGTCTCACGTTGCAAGGCGTTGTCGTGATACTCACCAACCGCCAGGGTCAGCCATGCGTACAGTCGAGGTACGGCTTGCTCTTGTCCAAAATAAGTAATGCCTGCCAAGAGCAAGTTCCCGATGACTTGTGACAGGTCATACTCTTCACCCAGTGATCGAAGTCGGTACTCGCTGGCAAGTAGGGCATCCAGCAGCACTGGAATGTCTTGGCGGGGAGCGTGGTACTTTGCCAAATCATTCCAGAACATCCAATACTGGTTAATGGATGTTTGCGAATGAGGTCGGTAGTACGACCATAAATCCTTGGGCTCAATGAAGCCAGGGTATAGCTTGTTGAGGAGCACGCCCAAAAGATCGTTGTCTTCGTCTTGGATGTTGCGTTGATGTACGCCTCCCAAAATTCGTAGAGGTACTGACCAATCTTTGACATGTTTTGCGTAGGCGCACAAGGTATGGAGTGCGCTGCGTCGCAAACCAGACCAGCAGTTTTTGTCGCTCACGATCCGCTCTAGATCGTCAGTCAAAGCCGGCATGGCTTGTCCATGTTCCATCGCGTCCAACACACAGTCCAGCACCGCTTGGTGTGCAGGGCTGCGTTCGGGGGATTCGAGCCATTCCCGGAAGGTGGCTTCCATGTCGGGTGTCGCCAGTGCTCCAAACGGCCTGCTGGCCCAGTTCTGGCTGCGAAAGTGCGCGTAGCGTTGTGCTTCCCGCTGCAAGGCTTGGAGGACCTGTTTCTTTTCCTGGACGCTGAATCGCAGCACATCGCCATGCAGCACAAGCCCGAGAGCGTCATGGTCTATCAAGGTGCGCCGCACGCTTTCGTCCGTCACGACAGCCAGCCATGCGTGCACCCCCCGCAGTTCGGGCACTACGCCACCGTCTTGGCCCTGGATGAGTGCGAGCACGCGGTTGGCAGGCAAGTGATTGCGGATGCGATCGGCCAGATATTTGGCGCCCAAATACTCCGCCACGGTGCGGTGTACGGGGGTGAAGTTCCCTTTGCCGTCGCTCGAAAAGAGGTGGGTTTCCAGTACCTTGTTGCAGGCATCCGTGCTCGGTGTGGTCGCACTGCTGGTAAGCAGCGTGGTCAGCACCATCGCATGTGCGGCGGGTGTCTTCTGGCGTTGCAATGCTATGACCGAGCTACCCGATAGCAGCATTACCGCGCACAGGTAGCCTGCAGCGTTCAATAGTTGTGCATCAGGGATGGTGCTGCGGCGTTGTGCGTCGAGGTGTACCTCGTTCTGTTCCTGGACCAGTTTGGCGCAGGCCTTTTCGTACACCTCCATCTTGCTGCGGGGCCAGTCCTCTGCGGAGTTGCCTACTGCCTCCACCAACATGCGCAGGGTTTGTGGGTTTGTGAGCAGGCCGTCCATTTCGTGCTGATGGGCTTGGTCCACAAAGGCCTGTGCTTGCTCTTCATTGGTTTCGAGCCAGAGGGCTGCGAATCGCAGAATTTGTTGGGTATTGAGTTCTGTCAGATGCAGCTCTGCGAACTCGCCATCGGCCACTAGCCGTTGCAAGGCTTCGCTGTCGGTGCTGCCGCGCCAGTCGGCTTCGCGGCACGAGAGGCGAAAGGGCGGGGTGCCCAAAGCATTGAGTTTGATGCGGATGCGCCCCAGGGGAGATTGGCCTTCGAGAGCGGCCGCTTCGTCCAGGCCGTCAATGAAGATGGGGTGCCTGTAGCCGTCGTGGGGCGTGAGTTCCAGAAAGTCGCTCGCTTTGAGGTACGCGCCCCCCTCTTGTTCGGCCAATGTTTTGAAGGTCGTGGTCTTGCCCGCACCAGGGTCGCCCAATAGCACCCAAGCGCGCAGGCTTTGGTAGTCCGCCAACGGCCGGGGCTCGGTGAGCAAGCCATCCGGTTTTCTTGCGCACACTGTCCGCTCGATGGCTAGCCTCATGCTGCCTCCAACCAGTGCGTGAGCGGATAGGACAAAAACTCTGTCAGGTTCACCCCGCCCGTGCCCACCAGCAGCGTGTTGCTGCCGGTGTGCTGTTTGGCGAATTCGTCCATGCCGCCGAGTGCGCCCACGCTGGGGCCGCTCTTCACTTCAATGGCGGTGCGGCGCAATGCGTCGTTGATGACAAAGTCCACCTCATGCGGACTTTCGCGCCAATAGCTGATGTCTTCTTGGGAGCGGGCGCTGTTGCACAGGTGGGCGCCCACACAGCTTTCCACCAAGCGGCCCCAGTAGCTGCGGTCGGCCTGCGCTTGGGCAAAGGTGTAGGGGGTGGCGCTGGACATGAGCGCGGTGTTGAGCACCTGGAACTTGGGCGCCGAGGCGCGTTTGCGGGCAGCCCCTACGTGGTACTTTTGCAAGCCCATGAGCAGGCCGGCATTGCCCAGCAGATCCAGATAACCGGCCAATGTGGTTTCGTTACCTGCGTCTTGCAGCTGCCCTTTCACCTTGCCCAGCGCCAGAATCTGCCCCGAGTAAATGGCACCCAGAGTGAACAATTGCTTGAGCAGCGCAGGCTTGTCCACGCGCGCCATTTGCAGAATGTCGGTTTCAATGCTGGGCTGCACCAGGCTCGCCAGCACATAGTTGCGCCAACGCTCTTCGTCCCGGATGAGGGGCGCGCTGCCGGGATAGCCGCCAAAGTAGATGTACTCATTGAGAGTGAAGTCAAAGGCGTGGTGCATTTCCACAAAAGACCAGTGCGTGGCGCGAATCAATTCATAGCGCCCTGTCAAGCTTTCTGTCAGGCCCTTTTGAATGAGTAGGGGCGAGCTGCCCAGCAGCACTACGTGCATGGGCAGACCGCGGGCGCGGTCAGCGTCCCATAGGCCCTTGACGGTGTCCGGCCAGCGGGGAATTTTTTGAATTTCATCCAACACGAAGATGAATGGTTGGTCTGAGTTCCTTTCCATGTGCGCCTCGCACTCGGCACGGGCGGCTTGCCAGGTGCGAATGAGCCAAGCGGCATTGCGGGGCGCGCCATCGATGTCGGCCGTTTCATAGTCAAGAATGCCCCGGGCGCTGGATGCGATGCTACGTGTCCACGGTTCTCCGGCGGGGTCTACCGACACAAAGCGGTGGGCCCTATCTTCTATGGTTTGGCGGACCAGTGTGGTCTTACCCACTTGCCGAGGTCCCGCCACAATGGTGATGAAGCGTGGCACCTCTCGTAGGCGGTTTTTTAGAGTCTGGACGTGTGATCGTTGGAAGCTCATAAAATACTGAGTAAATTTACTCACAATCTTTGCATTTTTTCCGATCCTCGTCAATTTAGAGTTTTTGCTATGAAAAGCATAGCGTCACGCGCTCGTTGAACATGCGCGACTGGCTATATCCCTTCTAAAATCGAATCATGAACCTGCTGGCCCTGGATACCGGAACCGAATTTCTCTCGATCGCCCTGCGCACCGAAGGGCCCCATGGCTCGCGCGTTGTGGAGCATCAGAGCGCCGGGGGGGCCAAGGCATCGACCGATTTGATTGCGGCCGTATTGCAGATGCTGGCCGATGCCGGGGTGCGCTTGGCAGACCTGGACGCCATTTGCTTTGGCAGCGGCCCGGGCTCCTTTACCGGTTTGCGCACCGCTTGCTCGGTGGTGCAGGGCTTGGCCTTCGGGGCAGGTGTGCCGGTGTTGCCGGTGGACTCGCTGTTGGCGGTTGCCGAAGACGCGCGGTTTCGTGCCCTGCCCGACGTGCCGGTGCTGCAAGTCACCGCCCTGTTGGATGCCCGCATGGATGAGATATATGCCGCCCGCTATCGTTTTGAAAACGGCCAGTGGCAGACCTTGAGCGCCAGTGCCCTGCTGCGGCCCGAGGACTGGGTGGCAAGCCCGGCGGGCGACGCGCCCCATGTCGTCGCGGGCAATGTTTTTACGGTGTATGCCGATCGTCTGTCTCCTGCATCGCTGCAGGCTGCTCAGGTCGTGCCGGCCTTGCCTTTGGCGGCCGCCATGTTGCGTGTGGCACCAGCCTTGCTCGCGCAGGGCCTGGCCGTGGATGCCGCTTTGGCCATGCCCAGCTACATTCGCGACAAAGTCGCCAAAACCACTGCCGAGCGGGAGGCTGAAAAAGCCGCTGCCCTTGCGGCCGCTGTGCCATGAGCCCCTATCGCGCGGTGCCTGCAGCAGACATAGTCCACGAGGCCACGTTCGAGCCCATGCTCGCGGATTCGCTGGACCGGGTGCTTCAGGTGGAGCAACGCACCTACGCTCACCCTTGGAGTCGAGCCAACTTTATCGACGCCCTGCACAGTGGCTACCAGGCCCAGATGATCACTGGCCGCGGCGAGTTGTTGGGTTACTTTGTGGCCATGAAGGGGGTGGACGAAGTGCACCTGCTCAACATCACGGTCGCCCCCGAATACCAAGGCCAGGGCTGGGCTCGCGTCATGCTTGATGCCTTGGGCATCTGGGCCCGCGGCCAAGGCGCACAGTGGCTCTGGCTGGAGGTGCGGGTGCATAACGCACGCGCCATCCAGGTCTACGAGGCGCATGGCTTTCGCCGCGTGGGCATGCGCAAAGCCTATTACCCCGCAGACCGCGGGCAGCGCGAAGACGCCATCGTCATGAGCCTGGCACTAGAGCACTGAACACCATGGCATTGCAACTCGACGAGCGCCAACGCGCCATGCTGCTGGAGATGGGCGTTCGCGTCTGGTTGCCCGGCACCGCTTTCGCTGTCATGGCAGATAACGACCCGGCACCCGTAGCGCCCACCCGTGCGGCGGTGGCCAGCCCGGTGGCCCGTGCGCCGCAGCCCGCACCGGTAGTGCCCAAGGCTCCTGCAGCCGCCCCGGAGGCGGTGCCGGTGCAACCTTCAGACCTGGCCGCGCTGGACTGGAATGGCTTGGCAGACACTGCCGCAGCCTGTACCGCCTGCGGCTTGTGCGCTGGCCGCAAATTCGGCACCCTGCAACCCGCCGCCCAAACCCAGGCTGATTGGATGGTGGTGGGGGATCCGCCGGAAGAGGAGGAAGACGCCGCCGCCCAAGCCTTCACCGGTGCACCCGGGCAACTGCTCGACAACATGCTGCAAGCCGTGGGGGCAAGCCGCACCGGCAGCGGGCCGCAAGGCGCCTATGCCACCAATGTGGTGAAGTGCCGCCCGCCGCATGGCCGCAACCCCGCGCCTGCCGACCTGGCGGAGTGCGCGCAGTTCCTGCAGCGCGAGGTGGAGCTGGTCCGGCCGAAAGTGATTTTTGCGGTGGGCCGCTTCGCTATTCAGACGCTGCTGTCCGAGCATGGCGCGCTGGCCACCCAACCCTTGGGCAAGCTGCGTGGCATGGTGTACCGCTACCGCGGCATTCCGGTGGTGGTGAGTTACCACCCCAAGCTGCTGCTGCGCAATAGCGCGGACAAGGCCAAAGCCTGGGCTGATTTGTGCCTGGCCATGGACAGCATCACCCCTTCTTAAAATAGGTTCCCATGACATTTATTGAACAATTGCGCACTGCCGAGCGCGAAAACGGCTCGTTGTTGTGCGTGGGGCTGGACCCGGAGCCGGCCAAGTTTCCGACCCATTGGCGCGGAGACGCCAGCAAGATTTACGACTTTTGCGCGGCCATCGTCGACGCCACGGCGGATCTGGTGAACTCGTTCAAGCCGCAGATTGCTTACTTTGCCGCCCATGGCGCCGAGGTCCAGCTCGAAAAGCTGATGGAGCACATGCGCCGCTCCGCGCCGGGCGTGCCGGTGATTCTGGATGCCAAGCGTGGCGACATAGGCAGCACCGCAGAACAGTACGCCAAAGAGGCGTTTGAGCGCTACGGCGCCGATGCGGTCACCCTTTCGCCCTTTATGGGTTTTGACTCGGTTGCTCCGTATTTGACGTACCACGGCAAAGGCGCGTTCCTGTTGTGCCGCACCTCCAACCCCGGGGGCGACGATTTCCAGCCGCAGCGTTTGCTGGATGTGCCCGGGCAGCCTCGGCTGTATGAACACATCGCAGCCTTGGCACAAGGACCTTGGAACCTCAACGGCCAGTTAGGGCTGGTGGTTGGCGCGACCTATCCTGCGGAGATCGAGCGGGTGCGGGCATTGGCGCCCACGGTGCCCCTGCTGATTCCCGGGGTCGGCGCCCAGGGCGGCGATGCGGTCGCCACGGTCAAGGCCGGTTGGAAGTCGGTGAACGGCGAGACGATCGCGCCGATAGCGGTGAACTCTTCCCGCGCGATTTTGTATGCGTCTGCGGATATGGACTTTGCGTCTGCCGCCCGGGCAGAAGCGATCCGGACCCGCGCAACCTTGCAGCAGGCGGCGGCTGCGTAATCACCGTTGGTAAGTGTTTGTAACGCAGATGATGGAATAGGGGTACCACACCGTAATCTTCATTGAAGGGCTTGTTAGCAAGGGTGCGCAAGTCAATCCGCCAATGAAAGACGGTATGGAAACAGATACATCTCCTATTACACAGCAGCCGCGCGCCAGTGCAACTCAGCGGAGTGCCGGCATCTCCATGGTGGGGCTCTCAGCAGTTGCGCTTGCCGCTTGCGGCGGAGGAGAGGGTGGTAGCACTGCCGTCACGACGACGACTTACACACCGGTAGACACAGGCAGGAGCGTGGCCTTGACCAGCTCTGCCGCGCCTGCCAATGATGCGCAGGCAGCCCGGTTTCTCTTGCAGGCGGGTTTGTCTGCGAGCAGCGCCGAGATTGCCTCGGTGCGCAGCTTGGGCTACGCAGGTTGGATGAAGGCCGAGATCGCCAAACCGTCAGGCATCAGTGGATGGGACTGGCTCGATTCGCAGGGTTACGGCAATGCCCTGAACCCCGGCAACTTTTACGACTCCGAGTCTCCTGGGGATCACATGATCTGGAGCCAATTGGCGACCGCTTCAGATCCCATGCGCAAGCGCGCAGCCCTGGCACTCTCAGAGGTATTGGTGGTGTCGCTCAGTGGTTTGGAAATTACTTGGCGCAGCCATGCGATCGCACGGTACTGGGACATTCTGGTGCAGCACGCGTTTGGCAACTTCAGGGACCTGCTGGAAGCCGTGACCCTGAATGCTGCGATGGGGGTCTACCTCAATACCAAAGGCAACCTGAAGGAAAACGTCAGCACCGGGCGCCTGCCCGATGAAAACTATGCCCGCGAGGTCATGCAGCTATTCACCATCGGGCTCTACAAGCTGAACCCGGATGGCACTCAGCAGTTGGACGGCAATGGCAAACCGCAAGAAACCTACACCCCCAGTGATGTTGCTAATCTGGCCCGCGTATTCACTGGCTATGACTTCGATCGCAGCCAGAACGTGGATACCGTGATCCCCCAAACCGGTGGCGGCACCCGTACCATTTCGAACACCAGTTATGTCCGCTTGCCGATGAAACTCACGGCGTCCAATCACTCCACATTGGCCGCCACATTTCTCAATGTGACCATTCAGGCTAACACACCGGGTACTCAAGCTTTGAAGGTGGCGCTGGACACCTTGTTCAACCACCCGAACACGGCTCCGTTCATTTGCAAGCAGCTGATCCAGCGCTTGGTGACCAGCAACCCCACTCCCGCCTACGTGGCCCGTGTGGCGGCCGTTTTTGCCAATAACGGGGCGGGTGTACGTGGCGACATGGCCTATGTGTTTGCCGCCATTTTGAATGACGACGAGGCACGCAACGCCACCGGGCTGACTGCCCCGGAGTTCGGCAAGCTGCGTGAGCCCATGTTGCGCTTGGTGCAGTGGTTGCGTACCTTCAATGTGACCTCCGCCGCGGGCACTTGGAAGATTTGGAATACGAGCAACGCGGCTGATTCCTTGGGCCAAAGCCCCTTGCGGTCTCCGTCGGTATTTAACTTTTTCCGCCCTGGCTATGTGCCGCCGTCTACCGTGGCGCCACCTGCTACCGGTTTGAGTGCTGGGAAAGTGGCCCCCGAATTCCAGATCGTGAATGAGAGCAGCGTCGGAGGCTACCTGAACCTCATGATGAATGTGATCGACACGGGTTTTAACTCCGGCGACATCAAGGCCGCGTACACCACCGAGCTGACTCTGGTGCTCGACCCGACAGCATTGGTGCAGCGTCTGAACCTGCTGATGGCTGCAGGGCAGTTGTCCGCCAGCACGGTGAGTACCATTGTTACCGCCCTGTCTGGTGTGAACGTGACCGCAAGCAGCAGTGCCTCCATCAAGCGCAACCGGGTGTGCGCGGCGGTTCTCATGGTGATGGCGAGTGTGGAATATCTGGTTCAAAAATAAGGCGCAAACCGATGACAAGCTCAACCCCTCCTGATCTGCAGCGCCGTGCGTTTTTGCGCCGCTCCGGCCAACTCGCCCTGACCGGTACTGCTCTGCCCTTTGCGATGAACCTAGCCGCCTTGGGTGAGGCAGCAGCATTCAATGCCCCCTCAGGGGACTACAAGGCGCTGGTGTGCGTGTTTTTGTATGGTGGCAATGACTACGCCAACACCTTGATCCCTTACGACGACACCCACTACAACCTCTACAGCGCGATTCGTGGTGGCGGCAGTGGCCAGACGGCCGGTGGTATCGCACTCGCCAAGTCGGCCTTGACGTCAACACTGTTGAACCCAATTGCTGCCCCGGTCGATAGCCAAGGCCAAACCGGGCGGCAGTTTGCCCTGAACCCCACCATGACCGGACTTGCCGGTCTGTTCAATACCGGCAAGATGGCGGTGCAGCTCAATGTTGGGCCGCTGGTGAAGCCGCTGACGCGCGCTCAGTACAACAGCAATGACAAGGTCAGCTTTCCGCGGCCCCCGCAGTTGTTTTCGCATAACGACCAGCAAAGCATCTGGCAATCGTCCTCGCCCGAGGGGTCGACGGTGGGCTGGGGCGGCAACCTAGGCGATCTGACGTTGGAGAACAGCTTGAACAGCAAATTAGTGTTCACCGGGATTTCGGTCTCAGGGAACGCGGTGTTTTTGTCCGGCGATACAGCGCTCCAGTACCAAGTCAGCACGAGTGGAGCGATCAAGATCAGGCCAGCGACAAATACCTGGGTTTATGGAAACCCGTCCGTCGCAGCAGCGATCACCAGTCTGATGCGGGAAAACCGGGTCCACAAACTGGAGAACGAATACAACGCCGTCACCAAGCGCGCTTTGGATGCCGAGTCTGCAGTCACCACCGCCTTGTCAGAGACCGTGCCCTCCACCGTGTTCCCTACGGATTCGCTGGGCAACCAGCTCAAGATGGTGGCGCGCTTGATCAAAGGGCGGGTCGCCTTGGGCGTGCGTCGGCAGGTGTTTTTTGTGTCGATCGGCGGATTTGATTTGCACGACAACCTGATCCGTGACCATGGCACTTTGTTGGGCCGGGTCAGTGCCGCCATGACCGCGTTTTACAACGCGACCGTGGAAATGGGCGTGGAGAACCAAGTCACCTCGTTCACCGCCTCTGACTTTGGCCGCACTTTGTCGTCTAACGGTGATGGCTCTGACCACGGGTGGGGTAGCCACCACTTTGTCGTGGGCGGTGCCGTGGATGGCCAGCGCTATTTTGGTGAAGCCCCGCCTATCAATGTGACCGATGGCACCGGCTGGCCCCGGGTATACACCGCGGCGGAGCAATGGCATGTCGGGCAAGGCCGCTTGTTACCCCGCACCTCGGTCGATCAGTACGCTGCCACGCTGGCCAAATGGTTCGGTGTGACCGACACCGAAATGCCCCAAGTGCTGGGCAATATCAACAACTTCGGGACGCCCGCCGGCCGGGCAGACTACCCGTGGGATCTGGGTTTTATGACGTGATGCTATGAAATCAGGAGCTGTTGGCGCATGTTTTACGTGCGCTGCAGCCTGATTTCATGTATTTTTAGTGCTGAGGTTTTTCAATGCCCAGCTCGGCGAGTTCTGCATCCGTGAACACCCGGGAGCGGGTGTGAAACGCTTTGCCCTCCGGCCCTTCGAGTGAGAAGGTGCCGCCGTGGCCTTCGATCACGTCGATGATGAGCTGGGTGTGTTTCCAGTACTCGTATTGCCCGATGCCGATGTAGAAGGGGCTGCCGCCAATGTCGCCCAAATACACATCGCCTGCACCCATGGTGATTTCGCCGGGCAGGTAGCAGTTGGCTGCGCTGTTGTCGCAGCAACCGCCACTTTGGTGGAACATCAAATCGGGGCCATGCTTGGTTTTGAGGAAGGCCACCAGCTCCAGGGCAGCGGGGGTGGCTACTACTTTGTCGACCATGGTTTTGTCTCCTGTTCGCAATATCACTTGAATCTACGTTCTAGATGCTCGCAGCCAAACGGCTTTTGTTGGTTCTCGCAACGCAATAACCCAACGGGGCGTCCACCTCATGCTGGAGTACCAGAAATCGGTGGCAGCCCCGTCGGGTTACCGCGTTGGGTGTCAGTTGACGTGATTCGCTTTAAAAGAAGCCCAACTTGTTCTCAGAGTACGACACCAACAAGTTCTTGGTCTGCTGGTAGTGGTCCAGCATCATCTTGTGGGTTTCGCGGCCGATGCCTGATTCCTTGTAGCCACCGAATGCAGCGTGTGCAGGGTAGGCGTGGTAGCAGTTGGTCCACACGCGGCCCGCTTTGATGGCGCGGCCCATGCGGTAGGCCACGTTGCCGTTGCGGCTCCACACGCCGGCGCCCAAACCGTAGAGGGTGTCGTTGGCAATCGCCAAGGCTTCAGCTTCGTCCTTGAAAGTGGTCACAGCCAGCACGGGGCCGAAGATTTCTTCCTGGAAGATGCGCATCTTGTTGTGGCCCTTGAACAGGGTGGGCTGCACGTAGTAGCCGCCTTCCAAGTCGCCACCGAGGTGGGCTTGGCCGCCACCGATGAGCACTTCAGCACCCTCTTGCTTGCCCAGGTCCAAGTAGCTCAGGATCTTGGTCAGCTGCTCTTTGGAGGCTTGCGCGCCCATCATGCTATCGGTATCCAGCGGGTTGGCGTGCTTGATGGCCGCCACGCGCTTCAACACGCGCTCCATGAACTTGTCGTAAATGCTTTCTTGGATCAGTGCGCGGCTTGGGCAGGTGCAGACTTCACCTTGGTTGAAGGCAAACAGCACCAAGCCTTCGATGGCTTTGTCCAAGAAAGCGTCGTCCTTGTCCATGATGTCGGCAAAGAACACGTTGGGGCTCTTGCCGCCCAGTTCCAGCGTGGCGGGAATCAGGTTGTTGGCAGCGGCTTGTGCAATCACGCGGCCGGTGGTGGTGGAGCCGGTGAACGCGATCTTGGCGATGCGCTTGCTGGTGGCCAGAGGCATGCCGGCTTCACGGCCGTAGCCGTTCACGATGTTGAGCACACCGGGTGGCAGCAGGTCGGCGATCAGCTCCGCCAAGATCAAGATGGAGATGGGGGTGCTTTCTGCGGGCTTGAGCACCACGCAGTTGCCGGCGCCCAAGGCAGGGGCCAGCTTCCAGGCTGCCATCAGGATAGGGAAGTTCCAGGGAATGATCTGGCCGACCACGCCCAGGGGTTCCTGGATGTGATACGCCACGGTGTTCTCGTCGATGTTGGACAAGGCGCCTTCTTGCGCACGCACGCAGCCCGCAAAGTAGCGGAAGTGGTCCACCGTCAAGGGGATGTCGGCGTTCAGCGTTTCGCGGATGGCTTTGCCGTTGTCCACGGTTTCGGCATAGGCCAGCAGTTCCAGGTTTTGCTCGATGCGGTCAGCAATCTTGAGCAAGATGTTGCTGCGGGTGGCCGCATCGGTCTTGCCCCAGGCGTCGCTGGCGGCGTGGGCAGCGTCGAGTGCCAGTTCAATGTCTTCTGCGGTGGAGCGTGCAGCTTGGGTGTAAACCTTGCCGCTGACCGGGGTGATGACGTCAAAGTACTGGCCCTTGACCGGTGGCACAAACTTGCCGCCAATGAAGTTGTTGTACTGGGATTTGTACGAGATCTTGGCGCCTGCTGCGCCGGGTGCTGCGTAAATAGCCATGGTTGTCGTCCTCTTGTGCTTGGTTTGATTTCCTGCGGAGTGGCTTCCGGCAGGTGCTCTTCTGACTCAAGAGGCGTGCCACCTGCAGGTGCGCATGACCAGCGTTGATTTCATTGGGTTTTTTCTGTCTGCAGGTTCGTCCGCCAGTGTCCGCTAACCTGTGCTGTCACGCTTTGCCACAGTGACAGGTGTCACAAAATGGAACAGTCGGACAGTTTTGAGGGTCTGTGCCATTGCTCCCTGCGCACACAACCCCCATACTGAAACGCAGAGCGGGGCGACATGACTCCGCGCAGGAGACAACGTGCGATCACCTTCCCCTTTGCTGGCCTTACGTCAGGCCCGACAGCAGCTTTTGGAAACCGGGCAGTGCCCGGCCGGTATCGTGGATGAGCGGCTGGCGCGCTCGTGGCACCGCAGCATGGCGGCCGGTTTGGCGCCCACTGCCCGGGTCTCGCCCGAACATGCCAGCACCCACCATTTGCGCCATGTGCTGGCGAGTAACCATGCGCTGTTGGCCCACTCGCGCCCGGTCATGGAATATGTTTTTGACCAGGTGCGCCAAAGCCAGAGCGTGGTGGTGCTGGCCGATTCCGCCGGCATGTTGATGCACACCCTGGGCGACCCGCATTTTGTAGACAAGGCCGAACGGGTGGCACTGACCAGCGGTGCATCTTGGAACGAAAGCCACCGGGGTACCAACGCCATCGGTACCGCGCTGGCGGAGCGCGGTGCGGTAGAGATCCATGGCTCGGAGCATTTCCTGGAGCGCAATGGTTTCTTGACTTGCGCGGCCTCGCCGATTTTGTCGGCGACTGGCGAGTTGAGCGGCATTCTGGATATCTCCGGCGACCACCGCAATGGCCACGCCCACACCTTGGGGTTGGTCAGCACCGCCGCCCGCATGATTGAAAACCGCCTCATGGTGGCCACCTGTAAGCGCAATATCCGGCTGCATTTGCACGCGCACCCGGAGGGCATCGGCAGTGTGGCCGAAGGCATCATCGCTCTCTCCGACGACGGCTGGATTGTGGGCGCCAACCGCGTGGGCCTGGCGCTGCTGCGGCTCAACACCGGCGACATCGGTGCCACCTTGCTGGAGCGTGTGCTGGATGTGCGGCTGGACGACCTGCTCTCCCGCCACAAGCGCCGGCCTCTGCAAGCCCAGCAACTGCGACTGCACAACGGCGCCATCGTGTTCGCGCAGATTCAGGTCGATCCTGCGGTGCTACCCGCTATCAGCCACGCCGCACCAGCGGCTGCCGCCACGCCTGCATCCAAGCCTGGCGTCGACGCTCTGAGCGCACTGGACACGGGCGATGCCCGCTGGCGCAGCGCCGCCGACAAGGCGCGCCGCATCGTGGCCAAGCCGATCCCGTTGCTGGTGCAGGGCGAGTCCGGCGTGGGCAAAGAGATGTTTGCCCGCGCCCTGCACGCCAGTGGCCCGCGCCGTGACGGTCCCTTTGTGGCCATTAACTGCGGCGCCATCCCTGAGAGCTTGATCGAGTCCGAGCTGTTTGGTTATGTGGCGGGCGCGTTCACCGGTGCGCGCAAAGAGGGCAGCCCCGGCCGCTTGCGCGAGGCCCACGGCGGCACCTTGTTTCTGGACGAAATCGGCGATATGCCACTGACCATGCAAACCCGTTTGCTGCGCGTGCTGCAAGAGCGCACCGTGACCCCGGTGGGCGCAGGCAAAGCCGTGGCGGTGGACTTTGCGCTGGTGTGCGCCACCCATTGCAAGCTGGCTGAAGCGGCGGCCAATGGCAAGTTCCGCCACGACCTGTACTACCGCATCAACGGCCTGACGGTTACCTTGCCTGCCCTGCGCGATCGCAGTGACTTCGCAGCCCTCACCGAGCGGCTGTTGAGTGACCTGAGCCCCGCTCTGGGAGTGCAGGTCGCCCCGGAGCTACTCAGCCGTCTGGCGGCCTATCCGTGGCCGGGCAACCTGCGGCAATACGCCAGCGTGCTGCGCACTGCCTGCGCGATGTTGCAAGACAGCGAAGACACCCTGGACTGGGCGCACATGCCCGACGACCTGCTGGAGGCGCTACAAGCCGTAGCGCCGGTGGCGGCGGCGAGCTCCCCGGGCCCGGCAGTGGTTGCAGGGGCTGCACCACTCGGGCTTCAGCCCGCGGCAGTACAGGTGCCCCAGAGCTTGCAAGCACTCTCGCAAGTGGCCATCCAGCAGACCTTGGAGGCCACGCGCGGCAATGTGTCGCTGGCCGCCCGCCAGCTGGGCATCAGCCGGCAGACGCTGTATCGCAAGCTGGCTGCTGCCAGCGTTTGATTTTTCACCCAATACTTGCTACTGAATTTGTAGCTACTTGCGCATGTTTTATAAGGGCTAGAGCCTTTTTCTGTTAAAAAAGGCGCCTGCATTCTCTTTCAGAGCAGCGCCTTCAAATAGCGCCCCGTGTGGCTGGCCGGGTTGGCGGCAATGTCTTCCGGCGTGCCCACACCGACCACGGTGCCACCACCTGCGCCGCCTTCGGGGCCAATGTCGATCAGCCAGTCAGCGGTTTTGATGACATCGAGGTTGTGTTCAATGATGACGATGGTGTTGCCCGCATCGCGCAACTGGTGCAGCACTTTGAGCAACAGCGCAATGTCGGCAAAGTGCAGGCCGGTGGTGGGCTCGTCCAAGATATAGAGCGTGCGGCCGGTGTCTTTTTTGGACAGCTCCAAGGCCAGCTTCACACGCTGTGCCTCGCCACCGGACAGCGTAGTGGCCGCTTGCCCGAGGCGGATGTAGGACAGGCCCACATCCAGCAGCGTTTGCAGTTTGCGGGCGATGGTGGGCACCGCGTGCAAAAACTCGTAGGCAGCTTCCACCGTCATATCCAGAATCTGGGCGATGTTCTTGCCTTTGTAGAGCACTTCCAGCGTTTCGCGGTTATAGCGCTGGCCGGCGCATACGTCGCAGGGCACATACACATCAGGCAAAAAGTGCATCTCCACCTTCACCATGCCGTCGCCCTGGCAAGCCTCGCAGCGGCCACCGGCCACGTTGAAGCTGAAGCGGCCCGGGCCGTAGCCCCGTTCGCGCGCCGTGGGCACCTCCGCCATCAGCTCGCGAATGGGCGTGAACAGGCCGGTGTAGGTGGCCGGGTTGCTGCGCGGCGTGCGGCCAATGGGCGACTGGTCGACGTTGATGACCTTGTCGAAGTACTGAATGCCATCGATGCTCTCGTGGGCCGCTGGCTCGTCGTGTGCACGATAAAGCTGGCGCGCCACCGCGGCGTACAAGGTGTCGTTCACCAGCGTGGATTTGCCTGAGCCGGACACGCCGGTCACGCAGGTCAGCAAGCCGACCGGGAAGTCCACACTCACGTGTTTGAGGTTGTGCCCCGTGGCCCCGGTGATGTGGATGGCTTGCAGTTCGCCTTGGGTGGCAATGTGCTGCGCTTGCCGCTCCGCCCAGGCCAATGCTGCCTTGCTGGGGGCGCTTTCGCCGGCACCTTTGGCAACCGGCTTGGCCTCTTCCACTACCGGTAGCCAAGGGGTGCGGCGCTTAGGCACTTCAATTTGCAGGGTCTTGGCCAGGTACTGGCCGGTGAGCGACGCTGGGGTGGCCTTGACCTCGTCAAACGTGCCCTGGGCAATCACCCGCCCGCCGTGCACGCCCGCGCCCAGGCCCATGTCGATCACATGGTCGGCCGCGCGCATCATGTCCTCGTCATGCTCGACCACCAGCACGCTGTTGCCGATGTCGCGCAGGTGCTGCAGGGTGCCGATCAGGCGGTCGTTGTCGCGTTGGTGCAGGCCGATGCTGGGCTCATCAAGCACATACATCACGCCGGTCAGGCCTGAGCCGATCTGACTCGCCAAGCGGATGCGCTGGCTCTCCCCGCCAGACAGGGTTTCGGCACTGCGGTCCAGGCTCAGGTAGTTCAGGCCCACGTCGTTCAGGAACTTCAGGCGCAGGCCGATTTCGCGGATCACCTTGGCTGCAATTTCGCCGCGTGCGCCTGGCATCTGCAGGCTGTTGAAGTACTCAAAGCTTTCGCGCAGCGTGACGTGGCTGATCTCGTAGATCGCGCGCGCCTCGGTGCCTTCGCCAATCTTCACATGGCGGGCTTCTTTGCGTAGGCGGGAGCCGCCGCAGTCCGGGCAGGGCTGGGTGCTGCGCAAGCGGCCCAGGTCTTCCCGGACGACGGCAGAGTCGGTCTCCCGGTAGCGGCGCTGCATGTTGGGGATGATGCCCTCGAAGGGGTGCTTTTTCGTGACCTTCTTGCCCTGCGAAGCGCCGGAATCCATGATGTAGCTGAACTTGATCTCGTCAGCGCCGGAGCCCTGCAGGATGGCGTGCTGCACCGTGTGCGGCAGGCTTTCAAACGAGGCGTCAATGTCGAACCCGTAGTGCTTGGCCAGGCTCTCCAGCATGCTGAAGTAGTAGCCGTTGCGCCGGTCCCAGCCTTTGATGGCGCCACTGGCCAGGCTCAAAGTGGGGAAGGCCACCACGCGGGCCGGATCAAAAAACTCATGTTGGCCCAAACCGTCACAGGTCGTGCAGGCACCGACCGGTGAGTTGAACGAAAACAGCCGCGGCTCCAGCTCCGCAATCGAATAGTTGCACACCGGGCATGCGAACTTGGCGTTGAACAGGTGCTCCACGCCCGTGTCCATTTCGAGCGCAATCGCGCGGCCGCTGGCAATGCGCAGGGCGGCCTCAAAGCTCTCGGCCAGCCGTTGCTTGAGGTCCTGCCGCACCTTGATGCGGTCGACCACTACGTCAATGTCGTGTTTCTCGGTTTTTTTGAGTTCAGGCAGGTCTTCCGCTTCATAGGGCTTGCCATTGAGCCGGAATCGCACATAGCCCTGTGCTTGCATCTGGGCAAACAGGTCCTGGAATTCCCCTTTCTTCTCCCGCGCCACGGGCGCCAGAATCATCAGCTTGGTGTCTTCGGGTAGCGCTAGCACGGCGTCCACCATCTGGCTGACGGTCTGACTTTGCAGGGGCAGGTCGTGGTCAGGGCAGTAAGGGGTGCCGGCGCGTGCGAACAGCAGGCGCAGGTAGTCGTGAATTTCGGTGACCGTGCCCACGGTGGAGCGCGGGTTGTGGCTGGTGGCTTTTTGCTCGATGCTGATGGCGGGCGAGAGCCCTTCGATCATGTCTACATCGGGCTTGTCCATCAGTTGCAGGAACTGGCGTGCGTAGGTCGAGAGGCTCTCCACATAGCGGCGCTGGCCCTCCGCATAGAGGGTGTCAAACGCGAGGCTGGACTTGCCCGAGCCCGACAGGCCGGTGATGACCACCAACTGGTTTCGCGGAATATCGATGTCGATATTCTTCAGGTTGTGGGTGCGCGCACCCCGCACACTGATGTTTTGCTGCTGCAAAGCGCGGGCGAGATATTTACCGTCGTCAGAAGAGGAGTTCAAGAGAGTGGCCGCCGGAAGAGTAACCCGCCATGATAGACAATGTCGGGCTGTGGCGTCACCCTCCGGTTTCTGCCACCCTTTAACGCTTGAGAGTGACCGATTTGTCCGTCCCCACTGATTCCGATACCACCATGACCCCGCTGGAGCGGCGCTCCAGTGCATCGCTGGCACTGATTTTTGCGTTGCGGATGCTGGGGCTTTTTCTGGTGCTTCCGGTATTCGCGTTGGAAGCCCGCAAATACCCCGGTGGGGACGATGCGGCGCTGGTGGGGATTGCGATGGGCGTCTATGGCCTGACGCAGGGCTTGTTGCAGATTCCCTTCGGCATGGCTTCCGACCGGTTCGGGCGCAAGCCGGTGATGGTGGTTGGATTGCTGGTGTTTGCGCTCGGTAGTGCTGTGGCCGCGTGGGCGCCTACCCTGGAGTGGCTGGTAGCCGGCCGAGCAGTTCAAGGCGCAGGGGCTATCTCCGCAGCGGTGACTGCCTTGTTGGCAGACCAGACCCGGGACATCGTGCGTACCAAAGCCATGGCTTTGGTGGGGGCGAGTATCGCGTTGATGTTTGCCGTGTCTCTGGTGCTGTCTCCCTTGCTCGCGGCCCATATCGGCTTGCACGGCTTGTTTGCCCTGACCTCCGCGTTGGCGCTGGGCGGAGTCGCGGTGGTGATCTGGTGGGTTCCGCCAGCGCCACTGCAGCAGGTTGACCAAGCCAGAAGCGGTGTGCTCGCCGTGCTGCGCCACCCGGCTTTGCTGAGATTGGATTTTGGTGTTTTTGTGCTCCATGCGGTGCAACTGGCCATGTGGGTGGCGTTGCCCGCCATGTTGGTGCAAGCGGGATTGGCGCGCGATCAACATTGGCAGGTGTACCTGCCGGCGGTATTGGCCTCGTTCTTCGTCATGGGGTCCACCCTCTTTCCGCTCGAGAAAAAAGGCTATCTGCGTGCGGTGTTTTTGTCCGCCATTGGGCTGATTGCGGTGGTGCAAGTGGCGCTGTGGCTGCTCACCCAGGCCGGGCCCAGTATCTGGACTATGGGTCTGGTGTTGTTTGTGTTTTTTTGTGGCTTCAATGTGCTGGAGGCCAGTCAGCCCAGCCTAGCCTCGAAGGCGGCGCCAGCCTCGGCCCGTGGTGCGGCACTGGGGGTTTACAACACCTTGCAGTCCCTGGGTTTCTTTGCTGGGGGCGCTTTGGGCGGTTGGTTGGTCAAGTCTGCCGGAGCTCAGGCCTTGTTTGTGGCCAGTGGTGGCGCCATGGTGGCATGGTTGCTCGTCGCGTGGCGAATGGAGGCGCCTGCCGCTAAACCTGCGGCAAAGGCGGGATAATCTGCGACTAATCTGGAGAAAACCATGGCATCCGTCAATAAAGTCATTCTGGTCGGCAATTGCGGCCGCGATCCTGAAATCCGCTACTTGCCCTCCGGTCAGGCGGTGGCGAACGTCAGTGTGGCCACCAGTAGCCGTCGCAAAGACCGCAATACGGGCGAAACCGTAGAAGATACCCAGTGGCACCGTGTGACGTTTTACGACCGCTTGGCAGAGATCGCCGGTGAGTACGTTAAAAAAGGCCGCCCTATCTACGTCGAAGGGCGTTTGAAATACGGCAAATACACCGATCAGTCCGGTATTGAAAAGAATACGGTCGATATCGTGGCTACCGAGCTGCAATTGCTGGGTGGTCGTGAAGGCATGGGCGGCCCTTCGGATGCGGGCGATGAGGGGGGGCGCCACCACCCCGCCGCATGGCACCGCCCCCGCGCGCTGCTGCTCCGGCCCCTGCGCCTCGCCAGGCGCCGGCCCCTCGCCCGGCCAGCGGCTTTGACGACATGGACGACGACATTCCGTTCTAAGACTCGGGCACCAGAGTTTGGCTTGCAACAGCGGCTCTGCCGCTTGGTAAAGCCCATAAAAAAAGCGACCCGAGGGTCGCTTTTTTCGTGGAGGCCTGCCGCTTAGAAGGTGCGGCCTTTGGTCACGGTTTCTTTCAAGATTTTCCAGGCGCCGTTCACGTATTCCATCGAGAGTGTTTTCTCGACGGTATCGCGGTAATCATCGGACCCGTATTCCTGGGTGAAAGAGACTTCGGTTGTCTTGCCATCGCAGCGCGCGGGGGTGATATTTTTCAGCACGGTAGAGATTCCACCTTGCTTGCCCACCCGCTTCTTACGCAAGCTTTCCCACTGCGAACGGCTCAGGCCTTGTGCAGGTACAAAGCTGTCGGAGTACGCGCTGAAATAGCCATTGATGTCTTTGCTATTCCACGATGCGATCCATTTTTCAACGGAAGGCGCCACCGCATCACACAAAGCCTTGTTAGGCGCAACAGGAACCACAGGCACAGGCAGGGGAGCCGGTGCGGGTACTACCGCAGCTTCTGGCGTTGCCAAGGTGGGCTTGGGTAAGGTGCTCTTGTCTAGAACGATGTCGGGGCCCAAGTCACTGGCGCACAGCATCGCGTCATCGTTGGCATCGGTGCCACCGTTTTCGATAGGTGCACTTACTTCCAAGGGGCGGAGTTTGAGTGCACTCAGTAAAGTGCCGTTCACACCCAGAACGCGCGCTTTGGCGAGCGACAGGTCGTATTCGGCATTGACGAGCGCACGGCGTGCTTGGAAATACTCGTTTTCGGTGTCCAGCAAATCGAGCAAGGAGCGTTGGCCGATATCAAATTGCTGGCGGTAGGCTTCACGCGCCTTGGACGTGGAGAGTTCGTGCTGGCTCAGGAAGCCGATTTGGGACTCGAGCTTTGCCACATCATTCAGAGCGATTCGGGCAGTTTGGCGCACATCCCGGCAGACTTTATCGCGGAGATCGTAAGTGGCGTTGAGCTTGTCTACATATTGGCGAATGCGCGCTTGGTCAGAGCCGCCGCGGTACAAGTTGTAGTTCAGCACCAGCTGAACCGCAGAGTCGCGGTAGTCGCCGGTCACTGCGGAGCGGTTTGTCTCAAAACTCTGCGACGCGCGGAACTCCAAGGTTGGGTAGTTTGCAGCCTTGCGCAATTCAGCATCGGCACGGAATGCCCGAATGTTGGATACCGCACCCAGAAACTCGGGGTTACCGCGCACAGCGTTACCCACATAGTTCTCGCGCGCTGGAAGCGACGGTGTCAAGTTAGGGATGGGGCTGAGGTTCGCGGCGGGTTGTTCACCAACCAAACGCTGGTAGCGCGAAGAAACATCATGCAGGTTGGATGCCTCGGTCAGCCAGTTGGACTCGGCCAGGGCCAAGCGCCCGGAGGCTTGCTCCAAGTCCACCCGACGACCGACACCCGCCTTAACCCGCGTTTCCAGGCGGGTGTACACATCGAAGTGGTTCGCGTAATTTTCTTTGGCGAGCTCGACCAGTTCACGGAAGCGCTGCACATCCAAGTAGGCGCGTGCTGCTTCTAGGCCAATGTTGTCGCTGCTAGCCAAGAGGTCGTAGTAAGCCGCCATGCGGCTGTAGCCCAGGCGCCGCACATCGCTTGCGGTGGCAAAGCCGTCAAACAGGGTTTGCCGCAACTGCAAGCTAGCGGTCGAGTTGGAGTACGCGCGATCTCCAGACAAACCGGGGGAGAACGTGGATTTCTCACCCACGGTAGCCTCCAAGTCGATACGCGGCTTGAATCCGCCTTCCGCCACGGCGCGCTCGTTGGAGCTGGCCATCAGGTTCTTGTGCTTGAGTTTTACTTCCGGGTTTTCAAGGATTGCCTTCTCGACCGCAGTAGATAGCTGCGTCGCAGGCTGTGCATTGGAAAAACCGGTGAAGAAAATACTGGCGATTGCAAGAGCCAACGGAGTGCGATGTGTCATTTTTTTTCGGCTTTCTGGCCTAGGCATCAGGTGACTAGGGTGGTCGTAATCAAAAACAAGGTGTTGTTACAAATGCTAACGAAGTCTGGTCCTGCTTGCAATTTTAACCCTTTGGGCCAAAATGTGACCAGCCATTCTGTGATAAACGCCCGTTTTTTTATTTTTTCTTAATGCGCATCGTCTTTAACAAATTAACGGTTTCTTGTGCCGGCGGTCCGCTGCCTGCGCAACGGCTGTTACTTTGGGTGCTTTTGAGCGCTGCGATGCTGAGCATTCAGGTGGGGGCTGGCATTGATGCGGTGCAGGCTTCGTTTTTGCAACGTTGGGGTGCGGCTGCTCAACCCCGATTCGATGCATGGCGCAAATTGCTCCCCACGTTGAACGATCTGGGGGACACAGAGCGTCTGAAGCGCGTCAACAGTTTCGTGAATCAACAGGTGCAGTTCGGCGAAGACACGGCCGTGTGGGGGCAAACAGATTATTGGGCGACGCCTGTCGAAACGCTGGGGCGTGGTGCCGGAGATTGCGAAGATTTCGCGATTGCCAAGTACTTCTCACTCCTTCAGATCGGGGTGGCGCCCGATAAGCTTCGCTTTATCTACGTGCGCGCCAAGACGGGAACGTCGGATGCCACACAAGCGCACATGGTGTTGGCGTTTTATGCCTCGCCAGACGCAGAACCTTTGGTGATGGATAACTTGGTCGGTGAGATCAAGCCGGCTTCGCGTCGCCCGGATTTGGTGCCGGTGTTTAGTTTTAACAGTACGGGCGTTTTTACCGGGGCTGCGGGCGCGAGCCCTGCTGCGGGGGGCACCGGGCGTTTGTCGCGTTGGGAAGATTTGTTACGCCGGGCTAAGGCCGAAGGCTTTGAGTAATTTAGTAGGAAGAGGAAATACCCATGTCTATGTACCGACAACTGTGGCTGGCGATCATTGCCAGCATGTTGCTGGCCCTTGTTGGGGGCCTGTTGGCATCACTGCTATCGGCACGGGGCTATCTGGAGTCGCAACTGGCGATCAAGAATACTGACAATGCCACGGCGCTGGCGCTCGCGTTAAGCCAGAGTGATCCGGATCCTGTGAGTGTAGATTTGGTGTCTGCTTCGTTGTTTGATAGCGGTCACTACCAACTTGTGCGTGTGCTGGATCCGACGGGCAATGTGATTTCGGAGCGGATTGCTCCACAGGGAGAGTTCGATGCACCCGCATGGTTTGCGGCATTGCTTCCGATTCAATCAGCTCCGGGGCAGGCGCAGATATCCAATGGCTGGAAGCAGTTCGGCACGGTTACGCTGATCAGCCATAGCCGATTTGCGTATGGTGCTTTGTGGAAGAGTGCGTGTGACATGACACTGGCACTCGCTTTAGCGGGCTTGGTGGGCGGCTGGCTGGGGAGCTCGGTATTGGGGCGCTTGCGGCGACCCTTGGATACGGTGATCGAACAAGCGACGGCCATTACGCAGCGACGCTTCGTGACGGTGGAAGAGCCCAAGGTACCAGAGCTGAAGCAGCTGGCCAGCGCCATGAATGCAACGGTCGGGCGCCTAAAGTCGATGTTTGATGATGAAGCCCTTCGCCTTGAGCAAGTCAGGCAGGAGGCAAATTTTGATAACTTGACTGGATTGGCCAATCGCGCTTATTTCATGGCGCGATTGCGTCAAAGCATGGATTCGGAAGACTCCTCAGGTGGCTTGCTGTTAATGGTGCGTTTGGCGGATCTGGCAGGTATCAACCGGCGCTTGGGGCGTGCAGCAACGGACGACTTCCTGAAGTTGACTGGGAGTGTCCTCAAGCGGGTAGCCGAAGCCCATTCAGAGAGCGTGCCTGCCCGACTGAACGGTGCTGATTTTGCGCTTTTGGTGCCAGCCAACGTGGAAGGGCAAGAGCTCGCAAGCCGACTCATCCAGGTACTAATTAAAGAGGCTGCTCCCTTTGTGGAGGGTGGTAATACAGCAGCAGTGGGCTATGGACGGTTCAGCCAAGGCGAAAACATTGGTGAGCTTCTGGCTCGGATTGACAGTGCGCTGGCGACTGCCGAGGCCTCCCAGGCGAACAGTGTGCAAGAGGCTCGCGTATCTACAGATGATGATTTACCTCGCACCGCAGACCAGTGGGCCATCATGATCCGACGTGCTTTGGAGCATGGCTGGGTGCGCCTCATTTCTTTCCCTGTTATGACTATGTCTGGCGGTCTATCGCACCGCGAGTGCCCTTTGCGTTTGATGTTTGACGAGCGCGGAGAGTGGTTGCCGGCCGGGCGTTTTTTACCGATTGCAGAGCGACTGAAGTTGACCGCCGATTTGGACCTCAAGGCGGTGGAACTTGGGTTGCAAGATCTTGCGCGGACGCCTGCGCTGCCGGGCTTGGCCATTAATCTCTCCGCGAGCTCCCTGGATGACCGTTCTTTCATCCCGAAGCTGATTACTTTGGTTCGCCAAAGTGCGGGAGCCGCTGATCGACTTTGGCTTGAAGTGGCAGAGGAAGGTGCCTTCAAGCATTTGGAGGCATTCCGGGCGCTATGCCCGCAGCTGAAGTTGTACGGCTGCCACGTGGGTTTAGAGCACTTTGGTCACCGCTTCAGTCAAATCGGGCAGTTGCATGACTTAGGTCTCGACTATTTGAAGGTGGACTCCAGTTTCGTGCGGGGCGTTGATGCCAATGCGGGTAACGCAGCCTTCTTGAAAGGTCTTTGCGGTATTGCTCACAACATTGGACTCGTGGTCTTGGCTGAGGGGGGTTCGACCGATGCTGAGATCAGTGCTTTGAAGTCATTGGGTTTTGATGGCGTAACTGGGCCTGCAGTGAAGGATATTCCCTCTGCTTGATTGTCATCCGCAGTGGGGCAAGTCTCTTTAGGGCGCAGCACTTCTCTTGATTAAGAGAAGTGTGTTGCAGCAGCAGCCGAGAGACATTTGGAAGCATGCCGCGTATGCAGTCTCTGCGATCTCACCACTTTCCTGATGGCGCTTAATCCTAAGGGGCTTGCCTCCCTTTCCACAGGGCATGTGCTAGGAAAAGTGGCCAATTCTGTACGAACAAAGGATTAATAAGGCTTTTAGCGCACGGATCGGACGAACATATTGCCATCAGTGATCGTTGGCGAGCGATTACGCTCACTATCACCGAATGGGCGGTGTGGTTTGGGGAAAACCGAAGAGCCTTAGAGGGACTCTCTCCGGTTTTCTGGTGCGGACCGTATTAGTCAGTAATCAACTTTCCTTTTGAAATCAAGTCGTTGATCAATTGCTGGTCAGTGGTGAACCCAGCCGTAAGGTTTACACCGGAGAACACGATTCGCTGGACTGTATTGTTCGTGACATCCGCAAATGTTCCTCCAATCGAATGCCCTGCAGTGAAGGCGCCCGATGTACTGATTTGGAGCACAGTCTCAGTACCGTTTGTACTGAAATGCAAGTACTTGTCCAAAGTCGCGCTGTTTTCACCCGATAACAGATCACGCAAGTCAATACGATCGCCGCCGGATGCAAAGGTTGCAGCGCTGAAGTCGGTAATAGTGTCTACGGCCTGAGTAGCGTTGGTTCCTTGGTCATTGAGAGACCACTTAAAAGTATCTGACCCTGTTCCGCCTGTGAGCGAATCGTTCCCTGCTCCGCCAATTAAGACATCATTACCGGCTCTGCCGTTTATCGTGTCATTACCCGCAAAGCCATAAATAATATCGCTCACGGAATCGCTGCCGGTCAAAGTATTCGCGGCGGCAGTCCCTTCTAAGTTTTGATGACCGCTCAGATTCAATGTCAAGACATTCGTGGATGTATCTCCATCTTTATCTGTAATGGTGTAGTTGTAGGTGGCGGTTAATTGATCACCCGTCCTGATGGCACCACGTGTCGCTTCATTCATTGTGAAGGTGTAAGTCCCGTCACTATTACCAACGAATGAACCGAAGCTGCTTGTGCCGCTCCAGACGACACCGGAGTTCGCCAACCCGTCTGCCCCACCTTGAGCAAAGACGTTTCCGGTTGCGGTGGGCAATGGTTCAACGGTAGTGATCGAAGCGAAGATTCCAAAACTGGACGCCTGTTGTTCCCGTGTAAAGATTTGCGTGACCAAATTGCCGTCTGCATCTCTGAAACCATTGAAATTGACGACGTAATTTTGTCCTGCAATATTGATTGTGGAGCTAGAGGTAGGTAGGGTGATGATGTCACGGGAAGCATCATCCGTTGGAGTACTGGTGTTTGGAGTTTCCGTATGGTCTAGGCGAATGGTGAAAGGCACATTCGTGGTTACTCCGTTTATCACTACATTGAATGACAATGTCAGGTCAGTGAAGTTAAGTGGGCTTCCACCAACTGGGAAGTTGTTATGGGTAAAAGTGCCAACTTGGAATAACTGATTCAACGCAACAGCGCTACCTGCCGCTGAAGTGAAAGAGGTGTTGTCCACCAATGTGTAGCCCGATTGCGTGTTGCCCGTACCCCACCGCAACACCTCGCGCTGGGCATTGTCACGCGCAGTATGAAAATGACACGAGAACGCGGTGAGGAATTGATACACCTCGACTAACGTGCCAAGCCATCCGAACCATGGATGGGACTGGCAATGATTACGAACGAGGAGTACATGGAACTCAAGGTATTAAGGAAACACAGGCTGAGCTTGCGCGAGATATCGGTGCAAACTGGTATGGCAGTCAACACGGTGCGTAAGTATTTGGAGGGTGGTCCGCCGGCCATGAAGAAACTGCCGGCATGTAAGAGCAAGCTCGATCCATTCAAGGACTACCTGGCTGGACGTATTCAGGCGGCCAAGCCTGATTGGATTCCAGCAACGGTGCTGCAGCGTGAGATTGCCGCACAGGGGTATACGGGCTCCGTGCGCATCCTGCAGGAGTACCTCAAGGAGTTGCGTCCACAGGCGCGCCCGGATCCGGTTGTGCGGTTCGAGACCCAGCCCGGTGAGCAAATGCAGATGGACTGGATCGAGTTCCGCAAGGCTGGGCATAAAGACGGCATGTTGGCGGCGTTTGTGGCAACGCTGGGCCACAGCCGGGCGACCTTCGCGGAGTTCGTCACAGACATGAAGCTGGAGACACTACTGGCGTGCCATGTCAGGGCGTTCGAGAGCTTTGGTGGAGTCACCCGTGAAGTGCTGTACGACAACATGAAGACCGTCATCCTCAAGCGTGACGCCTACGGCAAGAACCTGCACCAGTTCCAGGGTGCCTTTGCTGACTTTGCGCACCACCATGGCTTTGTGCCGCGGGTGTGCAAGCCCTATCGGGCCAAGACCAAGGGCAAAGTCGAACGCATGAATGGCTACATCCGGCGCAGCTTCTGGGTGCCATTGGTGGCGAGTATGAAGCAGCAAGGCTTGGTGGTGGACGCGGACACAGCCAATCGGGAAATGCGCACCTGGCTGCGTGACGTTGCCAATGTGCGGATCCACGGAACCACTGGGTGTGTGCCGGCACTGGCTTTGCAAACTGAGCGCGCACATCTGCTGGCCATCCCCAGCGCCTACAGTGGGCGAACAGTGCGTCAATTACAAAAAGTCACCGGTAGCGGCGCAGCAGTCCGGCCAATTCCAGCCGCGGCATGGCGAGGCCTGCAGCATCCTCTGGCGATGTATGACACGCTGGTGCACAACCAAGCCTCAGCAGGAGGACGACCATGAGCCTGCAAATGGAAAGACTGCGTGAACTGTGTGATCAGCTGCGCCTGCTCAACTTACCCGATCAGCTTGCCCACTTGGGGCAAATGGCGGCCAAGAAAGAGCTGGGGTACCTGGAGTTCCTGGAGCAAGCCTTGCGTGGCGAGGCTCTGGCCAGGGTGGAGAGAACGCGCGCCATGCTCACGCGCATAGCGGGCTTCCCCGCCATCAAGACGCTCGATGAGTTTGACTTCCAGTTTGCCAGCGGTGTGCCCAAAACTCTGGTGCAGGAGCTTGGCAGTCTGGCCTTCGTGGAGCGCAGCGAGAACGTGGTCTTGCTGGGCGCCAGTGGGGTGGGCAAAACCCACTTGGCCATCGCCTTGGGCTACAGGGCAACCCAGGCTGGAATCAAGACGCGTTTCATCACGGCGGCAGATCTGCTGATGACACTGAGCACGGCACTACGGCAGAACACCCTGGAAGAGGCTATCAAACGCATCGTGCGTCCCTACCGGCTGTTGATCATTGACGAAGTCGGGTACCTACCCATGAATCGGGAACAGGCGAATCTTCTGTTCCAAGTCATTGCCAAACGCTATGAAGTGGGAAGTCTCATCCTGACCTCCAATCTGCCGTTTGGGCAATGGGACCAGACATTTGCAGACGATGCAACGCTGACAGCGGCGCTACTTGACCGACTGCTCCACCACGCCCATGTGGTCCCGATCTCAGGAGACTCCTATCGCCTGAAAGATAAGCGGCGTGCCGGTGTGATTGCCGCCAGCAGCAATGCCCTACTCAAACGAAAACGCAGTCACCTTGATACACAGGAGGAGCAAGCAGCCTAGAGGCGCCAAGCAAAGACAAAACAACCAATCACCCCACATAACGGTGTATCAAATCCACGCCGCGTTTGCGTTCCACAGTTGTATCAAATCGAGACTGCGTTTGACAGCATCGGTATCCCCTCCCTCTGTCGCCGCAATCGCAGTGCCGCTATCCAGGACAGCGTTGATGAAGCCGGCTTGCAATGTGTTTACGCTGAGGGCGTCTACGCCGACATAGATGTTGTGGCTAACCGCTCTTGCGGATGGTGAGTCGTCTTCAACATTGATAGTCAGCGTACCGCTGCCACTCAATGCGCCATCATTTGCGTTGACGACGAAATTGAGTGCCCTTACATCCTCACCAGCACCTGTGTGATCAATTGGCGCTAACAAATCAAAGGTGTAATTGCCGCCGCTTGTCAGGCTAATGGTTGCTACATCGACCGAGCCGGCCCGCCCCGTATAGGTTTGCCCGCTCAATGTCCAGACCACCGCAACGCCGTTTGAAGTGATGCCCGAGGGGGCGGATGTGAAAGACCAAGTCGCGCTCGGGCTATCAACATCGGTCGAAACCAAGGTGCCGCTAACAGTCTTCAAGTTTGTGGTGTCCGGTGATCCGGTGGTATCCGCCAAGCTTGTTGCTAAACCTTCCTCGGAGACGTTTGCAGATTGGTTAATCACTATTGGTGCATCGTTTACGCTGACCACATTGATTGTTGTAACTGCGGTGTTTGAAGCGTTCGCCCCGTCATTCACCACCACTTCGATCGTGCGAGCAACGGTGCTGGGGTTTTCGCTAGTAGTGGCAAACGTGATGGCGCGGATGGCATCTTGGTAATTCGCCAAGCTAGCATTCCCCGTCAGGGTGATGACATTGCCCGCGATGGATGCGGCAATGCCTGGAGGCAAGCTTCCTACAGCCAATATATCGCCTGTTTGAGCGTTTGTCAGCGTAATGGTGGCACTTGCGAGGTTGGTGCCATTTGCATCCGTGATGGTGATGTCTGAGTCAGAAATCGAGACAGGAGCACCATTCTCAGTATAACTCGTAATGAAGTTCGCTCCTGTGGCTGTGCTGGAGTTGTTTGTGTCCAGATCCAATACAGGGGCGAAGTCATCGTTGGTGATAGTGCCCGTGGCCGCTGCGGTCGTAGCTGTCAGAGCCACTGCGTTGCTGGTGGCGCTGGTGATGGTGGCGATAACCGTTTCATTGCCCTCGAACGTGGTGTCCGCGGTGGGGTCAATGGTGATAGTGGCCGTGGTCGAACCTGCAGGAATGGTCACAGTGCCTGTGACGGCCGAGCCGGTGTAGTCGGTGCCGTTAGTGGCCGAGCCGCTGAGGGTGTAGTTCACCGTGGTAGCAAACGCAGACGGGTTGCTCAGGGTGAAGGTGTACACCAGGTTGGTGGCGCCATCTTCTGCCACGCTGGCAGGAGAGACCGACACAGCAACCGTAGGCTGGTCGTTGTCGGTGATAGTGCCGGTGGCGACATTATTGGTCGCACTGACAGTGGCTCCGCCGGTGGCGTTAGTCACAGTGGCGATCACAGACTCATTGGACTCAAAGACGGTATCGCTGGTCGGATCGACCGTGAAAGTCGCAGAGGTCTGCCCGGCCAGAATCGTGACGGTACGGGTCGCAGCGGTGACGTAGTCGGTGCCCTCGGTGGCAGAGCCAGTGAGGGTGTAAGTGACCACCGTATCGACAGAGCTGGGGTTGCTCAGGGAGACGGTGTAGGTCATCACGTTACCGGCAGCCGCGTCTTCAGCGATGGTGCTTGGAGTCACGGCGATGGAGACCACAGGAGCGGTGTCATCGTTGGTGATAGTGCCCGTGGCCGCTGCGGTCGTAGCTGTCAGAGCCACTGCGTTGCTGGTGGCGCTAGTGATGGTGGCGATAACCGTTTCATTGCCCTCGAACGTGGTGTCCGCGGTGGGGTCAATGGTGATAGTGGCCGTGGTCGAACCTGCAGGAATGGTCACAGTGCCTGTGACGGCCGAGCCGGTGTAGTCGGTGCCGTTAGTGGCCGAGCCGCTGAGGGTGTAGTTCACCGTGGTAGCAAACGCAGACGGGTTGCTCAGGGTGAAGGTGTACACCAGGTTGGTGGCGCCATCTTCTGCCACGCTGGCAGGAGAGACCGACACAGCAACCGTAGGCTGGTCGTTGTCGGTGGGGCCGCCCGGAGGCGAGCCGGTGCCGTCGTCCTTGATGGTGCCGGAGCCGGAGTTATCGGCAATGGCAGAGCCGGCAGAGGCGTTGGAGAGATTGACGGTAAAGGCTTCGCTGACCTCGTAGACGGTGTCATTGGTGACGTTCAGGGTCACGGTCTGGGTGAGCACGCCGGGGGCGAAGGTCAAGGTGCCAGCCAAAGCGCTGGTGCCTGCGGTGACGTCGCTACCGGCGCCGCCCACGCTGGCGGTGCCGCTGGCGGTGGCGTAGTCCACGGTGAGCGCACTGGCGCCTGGGTTGGACAGGGTGACGGTGAAGGAGATGGTGCCTGCGCCCTCATTGACGGTGACGTCATTGATGGAGAACTGGGGCGTACCGTCGTTATCGGTGATGGTGGCGGTGCCGGAGGCAGGCGTGGTGGTGGCGCCGGAGACCGGAGTGGCGGTGAGGGAGAAGGATTCGTTACCTTCAGAGATCACATCATCGGTGGTGGCCAGGCGCAGCTGCACGGAGGTCGCACCTGCGGGGATGGTCACATCGCCGGTCACAGGAGTCCACACGGGAGAGGCGACAGTGCCGCTGTTGAACTCCAGGTTGCTTGCGGCGGCGGTATCGGTGCCCAGGGTGGCAGAGCCACTGGCCAGCGATGGTGTGAAAACCACCGGGCTGGTGCTGGGGTTGGAGATGCTCACGGTGAAGACGGCGCTGGCGCCTTCTGCGACGGAGATGTTGGCCACGGACAAGACGGGGGTGTCGTTGTCGGTGGGGCCGCCCGGAGGCGAGCCGGTGCCATCGTCGCGGATGGTGGTGGTCACGGTGCCGGTGGCAATAGTGGCGCCGCCGGTGGGGGCCGACAGATTGACGGAGAAGTTCTCGGCACCTTCAAACGTGGTGTCGTTGGTAATAGCGACGGTAAAGGTCTGGCTGGTCACACCGGGGGCAAACGTGAGGGTGCCGGAGGTGGAGGCGAAGTCGGTGCCGGAAGTGGCGGTGCCGCTGGCGGCGTTATAGGCCACCGTGATGGGGGCGCTGGCGGCGTTGGAGAGGGTGACGGTGTAGGTCAGGGTGCCTGCGGCTTCGTTGACGGTTGCGGGGCCGGTGATGACCAGGCTAGGCGCATCGTTGTCGGTGGGGCCGCCCGGAGGCGAGCCGGTGCCGTCGTCCTTGATGGTGCCGGAGCCGGAGTTATCGGCAATGGCAGAGCCGGCAGAGGCGTTGGAGAGATTGACGGTAAAGGCTTCGCTGACCTCGTAGACGGTGTCATTGGTGACGTTCAGGGTCACGGTCTGGGTGAGCACGCCGGGGGCGAAGGTCAAGGTGCCAGCCAAAGCGCTGGTGCCTGCGGTGACGTCGCTACCGGCGCCGCCCACGCTGGCGGTGCCGCTGGCGGTGGCGTAGTCCACGGTGAGCGCACTGGCGCCTGGGTTGGACAGGGTGACGGTGAAGGAGATGGTGCCTGCGCCCTCATTGACGGTGACGTCATTGATGGAGAACTGGGGCGTACCGTCGTTATCGGTGATGGTGGCGGTGCCGGAGGCAGGCGTGGTGGTGGCGCCGGAGACCGGAGTGGCGGTGAGGGAGAAGGATTCGTTACCTTCAGAGATCACATCATCGGTGGTGGCCAGGCGCAGCTGCACGGAGGTCGCACCTGCGGGGATGGTCACATCGCCGGTCACAGGAGTCCACACGGGAGAGGCGACAGTGCCGCTGTTGAACTCCAGGTTGCTTGCGGCGGCGGTATCGGTGCCCAGGGTGGCAGAGCCACTGGCCAGCGATGGTGTGAAAACCACCGGGCTGGTGCTGGGGTTGGAGATGCTCACGGTGAAGACGGCGCTGGCGCCTTCTGCGACGGAGATGTTGGCCACGGACAAGACGGGGGTGTCGTTGTCGGTGGGGCCGCCCGGAGGCGAGCCGGTGCCATCGTCGCGGATGGTGGTGGTCACGGTGCCGGTGGCAATAGTGGCGCCGCCGGTGGGGGCCGACAGATTGACGGAGAAGTTCTCGGCACCTTCAAACGTGGTGTCGTTGGTAATAGCGACGGTAAAGGTCTGGCTGGTCACACCGGGGGCAAACGTGAGGGTGCCGGAGGTGGAGGCGAAGTCGGTGCCGGAAGTGGCGGTGCCGCTGGCGGCGTTATAGGCCACCGTGATGGGGGCGCTGGCGGCGTTGGAGAGGGTGACGGTGTAGGTCAGGGTGCCTGCGGCTTCGTTGACGGTTGCGGGGCCGGTGATGACCAGAGAGGGGGTGTCGTTATCCAATATTGTTCCGGTCCCAGTGACTCCGCCGATCTCGATGGGAACGCTTTCATTGCCCTCGAAGACAGAATCATTTGTGGTTGGCACAGAGACAGTGAAATCGATCACGCCTGGCGGGACGGAAATCGTTTTTCCAATGGGGTCGAACGTGACCCCATTGCTGAATGTTGGACTTCCGTAATCCGAGTTGATCGCCGAGCCACCTCCCAAATTGAATGAAAAGGTCGAAACCACCGAGGAACTTGCATTCAGCGCAACATTGAAAACTAAGGTATTACCTTCAGTCTGTGCAGGGCTGCTGATGCTGGCAATGCTTGGTGCCGCAGGCGTGGCTGCGTTCTCTTGCACAAAGACTGTTTCTTGGGTGTCAGCGCCGCGATCAATGGATGCGGTACCCACGGACTCATTGATCCGCATCACGCGGACGAAGCTATGAGAGTCGCTAGCATCACCGCCTGAGAGGCCGGCCGCGGTCGCTTCGAGCTGTGTGCTCAGGTCTCCGCCTGACGCAATGATTTGTTCAATGGCTGCTGAACCGCTATTCAGGTCCCGCAAGGCGGCTTCAGTGGCATCGGTAGGGCTCAATCCGAGCAGATTGGCGTCGATCAACAGCTCTCTGCCGGCTTCCAAGCTGATGGCTTGCCCATTGGGCAAAGCCAACTCTAAGCGAGTCCCGTTCTCGGTGATGACGACTTGACCTTCTTGGATTTCGTCGCCGACTTTGAGAGCACGCTTGGTTCCGTCCGGAGAAACGACCCATGCGTTGCCTTGCAAAATTACGACGACGCCACGGGCTTGGGCGGAAACTTGGGATGTAGCCATGTCAAAAACTCCAGAGTCAGCATTGAATACTGACCAATGTAGAGCCTTTGAACTGTCTTAGCTATTGTCCCGGAGTACAGGTTTTCGGAAATTATTGGATCCCGTGAACTTTTAACGCAAGTTGCAGGCGGTCCGTGACGCGTAGCTTTTCAAAGACAGCGCTCAAATGCGCTTTAACTGTTCGTTCGGTGATGTCGCATCGGGCTGCAATGACCGCGTTGGTTGCGCCATGTGCGGCGAGGGATGCGATTTCCCGCTCCCGTGAGGTCAGTTGTTCTGCCCAATGGGTCGAGACCGGTTTGTTCACCGGCATTGCGCTATTGGCCCGTTGGATCAATTGCTGCATCAGTTGTTGCCCGATCCACACATGGTCGGCCGAAGTCACCTGGTGGACCTGAAGAAGCGTTTCCGGATCTGCGAATGCATGGCAGTAGCCCGCACACCCTCTGTCGAGAGCGATCATGGCCTCGTCGTCTTTAGGGTGCGAGCTGGCGGCCAGAATCCGGAGCTTTTTCTGTTGCAGCAGCTCGTTCCAAATAGGGTCAGACCAGGGGGAATATCGGCCACTGCCAAATCCAGCCAGACGATGTCACCAGTTCGGCGCACCAAGCCTTTCAAGGCCGCGAAACTGCCGAGCTCTATCGGCGACTCGATGCCTAGCGCACTTCGCCAGTGCCTTAGTAGGCCGGGATCGCTGCTAACAAGCAGGGGCGCAAAGTTTTGTCTCATCGTTCAGTCATTGCGTTGGACTTGGCTCGCAGGATAGGCTTCATCAAGTAAGCCAGTACTGACTTCTTCCCTGTAAGAATATCGACCTCCGCCACCATTCCAGGAATGATGGGCAGGTTCTTTTGTCCGATAGTGGTGGCGAGCGTGCGAACTTTGACCACAAAAAAGGCATTCCCTTTTTCGTCAATGACGCTATCCGCGCTGATCTGTTCGAGGGTTGCTTCCAGTCCGCCGTAGACGGCAAAGTCATAAGCGGTGAACTTGACTAATGCCTTCTGTCCGGGGCGCAAGAATGCAATATCTCTGGGCAACACGCGCGCCTCGAGCAGCAGTGCGTCATCAGAGGGAACCAGTTCAATCAAGTCTTTACCCGGTTGTACTACCCCGCCTACGGTATTGACCCGCAATTGTTTGACAGTGCCGTTGACCGGAGATCGGATCTCGGTTTGTTTGACC
Organism: Rhodoferax potami; assembly: GCF_032193805.1. Taxonomy (NCBI): domain Bacteria; kingdom Pseudomonadati; phylum Pseudomonadota; class Betaproteobacteria; order Burkholderiales; family Comamonadaceae; genus Rhodoferax; species Rhodoferax potami. The sequence goes on from NZ_JAVBIK010000001.1 coordinate 2,245,221, forward strand.
CGGTCTTCAAGTGCAGTGCTGCCTTCAGACAAGGCACTCAGTTTTGCACTGGTTTCACTCAGTTCAGAGCGCGCAATGTTACGGAAGGTCAATTCCACTTCTTGGATTTTTCGGTTGGATTCCGCAACAGCAGATTCCAGCCGTGGAATGTCCGAGTTGGCACTGTCTCTTTCACCCCGGTACCGGGCGACATCCCGTTCCAAGCGCAGAAGCTCCACGTCAGAAACAGCGCCGGACTTGACCAGTGGACGTGTGAGCTCTAACTCACGGGCGGTAAGGGTAAAGCTTTGGGCTGCTTGCTCCCGCCGTGCGCGCACAGAGATCAACTCCTGCGATCGTTGGGACGATTGTTGACGCGCTACCCCGACTGTCGCATCCAATTCGGCACGGCGTGATTCATAAAGGGCCCTCTCTTGCTCGACCAGCAACGGCGCCTCTTTGAGCACTTCTTCAGGGGGCACAAACCGCGAGCCTTCCGCCAGAGCCTTCAGGCGGGCGGCCTTGGCCAAGAGGGACAGGTATTGCGACTGGTTTTCACGCAGGGATGACACCATTCGTGTCGGGTCCACCTTCAGCAAAAGGTCGCCGGTTTTGACCACTTGACCCTCTCTGGCCAATATCTCGGAGACGATGCCGCCATCTAGGCTTTGCAAAATCTGAATCTGCCGCGATGGAATCACTTTACCTTCGCCGCGGGTGACTTCATCGAGTTCAGCCAATGCAGCCCACACAAGCAAAACAGCGACCGTCAATGCACTAAGCCAAACCACTATTCTTGCCCCATGGGGCGTTTGCTCTGCAATGGCCCAGTCTGCGCTGGCGTCGAAGTCGCTGTCGAGGCTCGCTTTTTTTGCGGCCGTGAGGTCCAACGCACGGTCTAGTGCAGGGGAGCAGAAGCCATAGACGCGCTCCCACAACCGCGTCCACCAGGCTTTGCCTTTGGGTGGGGTGTCCATCAAGTAGCCCTCCCGATTCGACCACTTTGCAGTGCTTCTACCACCTGTGCCTTGGGGCCATCTGCGACAATTTTGCCGCTATCGATCACGATCAGCCGGTCCACCAATTCAAGCAGCGAGGTCCTGTGCGTGACCAGCAGCATGGTTTTGCCGGTACAGAACCGCTTCAGGCGGCTTTTCAAGGCGTCTTCGCTTTGGTGGTCCATCGCACTGCTGGGCTCATCGAGAAGCAGCATCGGGCTGTCATTGAGAACAGCTCGTGCGATGCCGACCGCTTGCCGCTGCCCACCTGAGAGGGACTCACCCCGCTCGCCGATCGTCATGTCAAAGCCTTTGGGGTGCTTGTTGGCAAACTCTGTAACTCCCGCGACTTCAGCTGCAGCCAGAATATCTTGGTCGTCTGCGAAAGGCGCGCCCAGCGCAATGTTTTCTTTCAAAGTGCCGTAAAAGAGGCTCACGTCTTGCGATACGAAGCCTGCGGCCCGGCGCAGCTCGGCAGGATCAATCTGCCGCGCGTCGATGCCATCGATCAGGATCGCGCCCTCAGTCGGTTGCTGCAGACCCAAAATCAGTCTTTGGATCGTAGATTTGCCCGACCCAATGCGCCCAATGAAGGCCACCTTCTCACCAGCCTGGATTTTGAACGTGACGTTGCTCAATACCGATTGCTGCTGCCCCGGGTAAGTAAAGCTCACATTCTTGAACTCGATGGTGCCTTGAAAGCTGCCCCGGTGAAGGTACGCGGTGTCTTCGCTTCTTTCGGGTTGCTGTTGCATATGCATGTCTACCGACGCCAAGCCGCTTTTTGCGCTGTGGTACTGCAATAGAAGGCCTGCGACCTGACCAAATGGCGCCATCGCGCGACCCGCCAACATGGACGCAGCAATGATGGCACCCATGCTGACCTGGTTGGCAATCAACAAATACACCCCCACGATGATGCTGGTCACAGACACCAATTGCTGCATGGCCTGTGCAAAGTTCATGGTTCCGTTGGACAGCAATTTCAGCTTTGTGCTGGTCTGCGCCAAGAACACGGTGCTCTGCTCCCACTGTCGCTGAAAGCTGCTTTCCGCCACCATGAATTTGATGGTTTCAATACCCACCAAGCTCTCTACCAAGGTTGCGTTTCGCTGGGATGTGGCCCGTTGGGAGGTTTCGACCAGCTCTTGCATCTTGCGCTGGGTAATCAGGGACACAATCAATAACAGCACGATGCAGACGAGCGGCGGTATCGCCAGCCAGGGCGAGATCCAGATAAGCGCCAGGAAGAACACCAGCACAAAGGGCAGGTCAACCAGCGTGGTGATCGTGGCCGAGGCCACAAAGTCGCGAACAGACTCAAACGCCCGGAGGTTGGCGGCAAATGACCCGACCGACGCTGGCCGGTCAGACATTTTTAAGCCAAGCACCCGCTCCATGATGCGTGCAGACAATGTCACATCAATCCGCTTACCGGCCGTGTCTAATATATAGGCACGCATCGTCCGCAGCACCGTATCAAACAGCATCATCAGAATGACACCTACCGTGAGCACCCAGAGTGTTTCTTCCGCGCGGTTGGGGACTACGCGGTCATACACCGTCATCGAAAACATCGGCATGGCCAGCGCAAACAGGTTGATCAGCAGTGCTGCAATCAAGCTGTCCCGGTACAGGCGCCAATTCTGGAATACGACGCTCCAGAACCAATGTTTGGATTTGAGCTCGCCGGTGGCTGGGGTTCGTGGATCAAATTTGAATACCGGGCGGACAAAAAACACCACTCCCGAAAACAAAGCCTCCAAATCCTTGCGACTGATCACGTCACCAGACTCGCCGCTCTCCGGAAAACGAACGCGCGCTTGATCGGTTTCTACCCATTCTAGGAACACGCAAGCCTGTTTGTTTTGCAAAAGCAAAATGACCGGCAAGAGTCCAGGGCGCAGATCGTCTAGTTTGCGTCTTGCCAAGCGGGCAGTCAGCCCTGCCCGGGCCGCAGCGCGGGGAAACAGCGCCGGGGTGATCAGGTTGTTCTCTAGGGGAAGACCCGCTGACACGGCGGCTTGCGTTGTCGTGATCCCGTAGATCCGCGCCAGCGAAACCAAACTATCCAGCAGAGGATCGACGTGGGTGCTGTGCTCACTGATACGCCAGCCACTGTGGGGGGGCGGCGTGATTACGGCGGAGGTGGGCAATTGCACGGTCATTCAGATAATACGTTGGTCATCGTCCAATAGATTCAAAGCGCCTTGCATTCGATTGCGCAGGCCCTTGCGACGGGTGATTTTCTGCTGTGCGGCGACGGGGAGATCGGTGTGCCGGATGATGTTTTTCACAATCAGGGTGTCGATCAGGTCTTCCAGAACCCGCACAAACTCTGCGTCCGCCTCGCTGAAGCTGGACACGTTCCCGCTACCTTTCAGGAACGCCTGAATCGCCGGGTGGTCATCCGGAAGCAGTTCGCCGCCGGGTCTTTCCGTACGAGCGAGCGAGGCGATCGAGCCATCTTCATTTCTCAGTACGTGAAACATAACAGGCACATCCTCAAGGTAACGGGTGGGCTGGAGCGTGCGCCCAAGCGCGACCATACTAGCACTGCAACTTCAAATTTCGAAGGCAAAAAAGCCCTGGTTTTTACGAATATTTGCTGAGGCGATGGCAGTGCAGCGGGCTTTCACCTCGCCAGTGCAGAGGCCTGCTCAATCACGCCCCCGCCCAAACAAACCTCGCCTTGGTACAGCACCGCGGATTGTCCCGGCGTTACGGCCCACTGCGCCTGTGGAAACTGCAATGCGAACGTGGCCGGTGCATCGGCTTGGAATGTGCAGGGTGCATCGGCTTGGCGATAGCGTGTTTTTGCCCCTGCAGTTTGCGGGGCCGGCGGTGTGCCTGCAACCCAACTTGCGTTCAGCGCCGACAAGGTTTCTGATAGCAACCAAGGGTGGTCATGGCCCTGAACGACCCACAAGGTGTTGTTGTCCAAATCCTTGCGCGCCACAAACCAAGGGTTGTGGTCGCCGCCGCCGCGCTGCACACCTTTGGCCTTGATGCCACCAATGCCCAAGCCCTGGCGCTGGCCCAGGGTGTAGAACGACAGGCCTACATGCTCCCCGATGGTGTGGCCTTTGGGGTTTTTGATCGGCCCGGGCTCTTTGGAGATGTAGCGATTCAAAAAGTCGCGGAAAGGGCGCTCCCCGATGAAGCAAATGCCCGTAGAGTCTTTCTTCTTGGCATTGGGCAGCCCGATCTCGTCTGCAATCCGGCGCACTTCGGTTTTATGAAGCTCACCCACGGGAAACAGCGTTTTGGACAATTGCGCCTGATTCAGCCGGTGCAAAAAGTAGCTCTGGTCCTTGGCGGGGTCTAGGCCTTTGAGTAACTCATGTTGGCCACTGGCCTCATTGAGGCGCACCCGGGCGTAATGCCCTGTCGCAATTTTTTCAGCACCCAAGCGCATGGCGTGGTCTAAAAACGCCTTGAACTTGATTTCTGCATTACACAGAATGTCCGGGTTGGGCGTGCGCCCGGCCTGGTACTCCTGCAAGAACTCCGCAAACACCCGGTCACGGTATTCGGCTGCAAAGTTGACGTGTTCGATTTCAATGCCCAGCACATCGGCCACGGCTGCGGCATCCACGAAGTCGATGTTGGAGGAGCAATATTCGCTGTCGTCGTCGTCCTCCCAGTTTTTCATGAAAATGCCGACGACCTCATGGCCTTGCTGCTTTAACAGGTGGGCCGTGACCGCAGAGTCGACGCCGCCGCTCAGTCCCACCACAATTCGTTGCTTGCTCATGCCTGCATTTTAGTCGGCAGACCCGTATGGAGTTTTTGGGATAAAAAAGGCCTCTAGCGCCCAATTAGTGTGCGCATCTAGCTATGCTTTTTGTAGCATTTCTGGCGCGCCTTGCAGGCTGGGGTCGCTGTACACCATGGACAAGGGGAATCGTTGACCGCGCAGGTAGTCTTCCATGCACTGCAAGACCAGGGGGCTGCGATGCCGTTCTTGGCTGGCGCGAACCTCTTCGGGCGTGAGCCATAAGGTTCTGACGATGCCGGTATCCAAGGTGCGCCCGTCAATGGCTGGACCGACCGTTCCGCAAAAAGCAAACCGCACGTAAGTGATGTCTTCGGTACCGCTTGCGCTGGATCTCACAAACCGCGAGAGGTAGACGCCCACCAAGGCGGTGGGCTCCAAAAGGTGGGCAGTTTCTTCCAGCGTCTCACGCACGCAGCCTTGGGCGGGCGATTCCCCCGGATCCAGATGGCCCGCCGGATTGTTGAGCCGCAGACCCTCTGGGGTGTGCTCCTCTACCAACAAGAAGCGCCCGTCGCGTTCAATTACCGCGGCCACTGTCACACTGGGTTTCCATCGTTCAGTCATGGCGGATTATGTGCATTTAGCGCAAAAGTCTTTGGCGAAACTCGCAACTTTAGCCCTATTGAATGCAGGGAAACTCATGTAAGCTTGCTGACAGCTTGAATCCAACCTTTATAGGAGAGCCGCATGCAGATAGGCGTACCCGCTGAAACACTAGCGGGCGAGACCCGAGTTGCCGTGACCCCGGAAACAGTCAAAAAGCTGAAATCCCAAGGGCACACGGTTCGTATCCAAAGCGGTGCCGGTGTAGCGGCCAGTGTGACGGACGAGGCCTATTTGGCTGCAGGCGCCGACATCACCGATGCGGCGGGTGCGCTCAGCTGCGACCTGGTCCTCAAGGTTCGTACCCCTACAGAGGCAGAAGCCGCGTTGATGGCGCCTGGTGCCACCCTGGTGGGCATGCTCAATCCGTTTGATGCAGAAGGCCTGCAGCGCTTGGCAGCCGCCAAGCTCAATGCCTATGCCCTCGAGGCCGCACCCCGCACCACCCGTGCACAAAGCATGGATGTGCTCTCCAGCCAGGCCAATATCGCCGGCTACAAAGCCGTGATGATGGCGGCCGACAAATATCAGCGCTTTTTCCCGATGCTCATGACGGCCGCAGGTACGGTCAAAGCCGCCCGCGTGGTGATTTTGGGGGTGGGTGTGGCCGGTTTGCAGGCGATTGCCACCGCCAAGCGCCTCGGGGCGGTGATCGAGGCCTCCGATGTGCGCCCCAGCGTCAAAGAGCAAGTCGAGTCCTTGGGCGGCAAGTTCATCGACGTTCCTTACGAGACGGATGAAGAAAAAGAAGCCGCTGTAGGCGTGGGCGGTTACGCCAAACCCATGCCCCAAAGCTGGCTGGACCGCCAGAAAGCTGAAGTTGCCAAGCGCGTGGCGCAGGCCGATGTGGTGATCAGCACCGCGCTGATTCCCGGTCGCGCAGCCCCCACCCTGATCACCGAAGACATGGTCAAGTCCATGAAGCCCGGTTCGGTGATTGTGGACATTGCTGCGGGCAAAGGTCCGAACGGCGGAGGCAATTGCCCGCTGTCCGAGGCTGACAAGACCGTGGTCAAACATGGCGTCACCCTGATCGGCGAAACCAACCTGCCAGCACTGGTGGCGGCAGATGCTTCGTCCCTCTATGCGCGCAACGTGTTGGATTTCTTGAAGTTGATCCTCAACAAAGAAGGCGCTTTGCATATCGACCTCGAAGACGACATCGTGGCAGCCTGCCTGGTGACACAAGGCGGCGAAGTGCGCCGCAAGTAAGCGCCACTCCACAGGCTCGTGTTTACGCATATCCCCGAATCCACCCTTACTTAAGGAGCGACACCATGGAAATGGTTTCCCCCACCATCCTGAACCTGATCATCTTTGTGCTGGCCATTTACGTGGGTTACCACGTGGTCTGGACCGTGACACCCGCACTCCACACCCCCTTGATGGCCGTAACCAACGCCATTTCCGCCATCGTCATTGTGGGGGCCATGCTGGCCGCTGCACTGACGGAAACAGGCCTCGGTAAAACCATGGGCGTGTTGGCGGTCGCGCTTGCTGCGGTGAATGTATTCGGCGGCTTCATGGTGACGCGCCGCATGTTGGAAATGTTCAAGAAAAAAGAAAAGAAAGCCCCCACCGCAGGAGCCAAAGAATGAGCCTGAACCTCGTCACTCTGTTGTATCTTTTTGCCAGTGTCTGCTTTATTCAGGCGCTCAAAGGCCTGTCGCACCCGACCACTTCCATTCGCGGCAATGTGTTTGGCATGGTGGGTATGGGCGTGGCCGTCTTCACGACCGGCGCCTTGATCTTCAAACTCGCAGGGCAACTTGGCCAAGACGGCATGACCTGGGTGCTGGGCGCCTTGCTGGTGGGTGGCACCGCTGGCACGCTGATGGCCAAGCGGGTGGAAATGACCAAAATGCCGGAGCTGGTGGCCTTCATGCACAGCATGATCGGTTTGGCGGCGGTGTTCATTGCCGTGGCTGCGGTGGCTGAGCCTTGGGCCTTCAGCATTGCGGCCAAGGGCGAGGCCATCCCCACCGGCAACCGCTTCGAGTTGTTCTTGGGTGCGGCCATTGGCGCCATCACCTTCAGCGGCTCGGTCATTGCATTCGGCAAGCTTAGCGGCAAATACAAGTTCCGCTTGTTCCAGGGCGCACCGGTGCAGTTCGCCGGTCAGCACAAGCTCAATCTGGTGTTGAGTCTTGCCACGCTGGGCTTGGGTTTGATGTTTGCCTTCACCGAAAACTGGACTGCGTTCTTTGTGATGCTGGCGCTCAGTTTCGTGCTGGGCGTTCTCATCATCATCCCCATCGGCGGTGCCGACATGCCGGTGGTGGTGTCTATGCTCAACAGCTACTCCGGCTGGGCGGCAGCGGGCATCGGCTTCAGCTTGAACAACAGCATGCTCATCATTGCCGGATCTCTGGTCGGATCCAGCGGCGCTATTCTGAGTTACATCATGTGCAAGGCGATGAACCGCTCGTTCTTCAACGTGATTTTGGGCGGCTTCGGCGGCGATGCCTCTGCCGGTCCGGCAGGTGCCGCGGTGCAACGCTCCGTCAAAAGCGGCAGCGCGGACGACGCCGCCTTTGTGTTGGGCAATGCCGAGACTGTGGTGATCGTGCCCGGCTACGGCCTGGCTGTAGCCCGCGCTCAGCACGCCGTCAAAGAACTGGCTGCCAAGCTCACCGAGAAGGGCATCACCGTCAAATACGCCATCCACCCGGTAGCGGGCCGTATGCCGGGCCACATGAACGTGCTGCTGGCTGAGGCCGAGGTGCCCTACGACCAGGTGTTTGAGATGGAAGACATCAACGGCGAATTCGGCCAAGCGGATGTGGCCATCATCCTGGGCGCCAACGACGTGGTGAATCCCGCTGCCCACATCAAAGGCAGTCCGATTTACGGGATGCCGATTCTGGAGGCCTACAAGGCCAAGACCATCATCGTGAACAAGCGCTCCATGGCAGCGGGTTATGCCGGCTTGGACAACGAGTTGTTCTATATGGACAAGACCATGATGGTGTTCGGCGACGCCAAAAAAGTCGTCGAGGACATGGGTAAAGCCATCGAATAGAGGCGCACGCCTAAGTACAGCCCGCCTAAGGTAAACACCGTGGGAGGGCTTGTTCGTCTGCATCAAAATAGCAGGCTGCATAAAAATTGACCGGAGACACAAGACATGACTGAACGCGTTTGGCTCGGCAGCTACCCACAAGGTGTGCCTGCTGACATCGACCCTGCCAAATACTCCTCCTTGGTGGCGTTGCTGGAAGAAAGCTTTCGCAAATACGAAAGCCGCGTGGCCTACAACTTCATGGGCAAAGATGTCACTTTCGGTCAGACCGATAGTTTGAGCTTGGCGTTTGCCGCCTACCTGCAAGGCCTGGGTCTGAGCAAGGGCGACCGGGTCGCCATCATGATGCCAAATGTGCCGCAGTACCCGATTGCGGTAGCCGCCATTTTGCGGGCCGGTTTTGTCGTGGTGAATGTGAACCCGCTCTACACCGCCCGTGAGTTGGAGCACCAACTCAAGGACTCCGGCTCCAAGGCGATCGTCATCATTGAGAACTTTGCCCACACCCTGGAGAAGTGCATCGCCGCTACGCCGGTCAAGCACGTGGTCTTGTGTTCTATGGGTGACCGCTTGGGCCTGCTCAAGGGCACCATGGTGAACTACGTGGTCCGCAACGTCAAAAAGATGGTGCCGTCTTTCAGCCTGCCCGATGCGGTACGTTTCAATGAGGCCATTGCCCGTGGCACCAAAGCGCCCTTCAAAAAGCCCGAAATCAAGGCGGACGATGTGGCGGTCCTGCAGTACACCGGCGGTACGACCGGAGTGTCCAAAGGTGCGGTGCTCTTGCACCGCAACGTGATCGCCAATGCATTGCAGTCAGAGGCCTGGTATGCGCCGGCCATGGCCAAGGTGCCCGCTGATCAGCAGCCCACCACGGTGTGTGCCTTGCCGCTCTACCATGTGTTCGCCTTTACGGTAGGTATGATGCTGTCGGTCCGTACCGGCGGCAAACTTATTTTGATTCCGAACCCGCGTGACATTCCGGGGGTACTGAAAGAGCTATCCAAGCACACTATCCATAGCCTGCCTGCGGTGAACACCCTGTTCAATGGGTTGGCCAATCACCCTGACTTCAACAAGGTGGACTGGAGCCATTTGAAAGTTGCAGTGGGCGGTGGCACCGCAGTGCAGAGTGGTGTGGCCAAGCTGTGGTTTGACAAGACCGGCTGCCCTATTTGCGAAGGGTACGGCCTGAGCGAGACCTCGCCCACTGTGAGCTGCAACCCGATTACCTCCACGGAATTCACCGGCACGATCGGTGTGCCTTTGCCCAGCACCTACATGAAGCTCTTGGATGATGAGGGCGTAGAGGTCGCGCAAGGGCAGAGTGGAGAGATTGCCATCAAAGGCCCGCAAGTGATGGCGGGTTATTGGCAGCGGCCGGATGAGACGGCCAAGGTCATGACGTCCGATGGCTACTTTAAAACCGGTGACATCGGAGTGGTCGACGCCCGCGGTTTCTTCAAAATCGTAGATCGCAAAAAAGACATGATCCTGGTGAGTGGGTTCAACGTGTTCCCCACCGAGCTGGAAGATGTGGTCACCCAGATCCCCGGTGTGTTGGAGTGCGCCTGTGTCGGGGTGGCAGACGCCAAAACCGGCGAGGCCGTAAAGTTGGTGATCGTCAAAAAAGATCCCAACCTGAGCGAAGAAGACGTGCGCGCTTTCTGCAAAGAGAACCTCACCGGCTACAAGCAACCCAAAGTGGTGGAGTTCCGGACAGATCTCCCCAAAACGCCTGTCGGCAAAATTTTGCGCCGCGAGCTGCGGGATAAGTAAGCCCCTTGATCGCTATTCTGAGTGCCTTGGCCGAGGAGCAGACCGGCTTGGTGGAGTGTATGACCCGGGTGGAGTGCGTGGAGCACGCCGGGCGCACTTTCTGGTTGGGGCATCTGGACGGTCAGGAGGTCGTGCTGACGCTGTCCCGCATTGGCAAAGTGGCTGCGGCCCTGACCGCCACCGCACTGATCGCCAAGTGGGGTGTCCAGCGGATGGTGTTTACCGGGGTTGCCGGAGGTACCGGGCCCGGGGTGGCAGTGGGTGATGTGGTGGTCGGTAGCCACTATTTGCAGCACGATATGGACGCCTCCCCGCTGTTCCCCCGATACGAGATTCCATTGACGGGCCAATCCTTGTTTCCGGCGAATCCCTTGTTGCTGGAGGCCGCGTGTGCGGCGGTTCGCGAGGTTCAATCGGATCTGCGCGGCGGGCGCTACCGCGCAGACTTGCACTGTGGACTGATCGCTAGCGGTGACCGCTTCGTGAGTGCCAGTAGTGAGGTGCATGCGCTGCTGGCAGCTGCTGCAGCGTCAGGCTTCCATCCGTTGGCGGTGGAAATGGAAGGTGCTGCGGTAGCCCAAGTCTGTGCAGACTATCAAGTGCCCTTCGTGGCGATTCGCACTATTTCGGACCGTGCGGATGACGCTGCCCACACCGATTTCCCGCAGTTCGTGCGGGAGACTGCCAGTGTCTATGCGTTGGCTATCGTGCGCAAAATGCTGCGATTGCTATAAAAACAATAGCTACTTGCGCACCATTTCCCAGCGCTAGAGGCTGAAACGGCTCTTATCGCAGCCAGCCGCGCCGGTGGAAATACCACATCGGCACCATGGCGCTGGCAATCATCAGCCCGAGTGCGTAGGGGTAGCCCCAGGTTTGCCTGAGCTCCGGCATGAACTCGAAATTCATGCCGTAGACGCTGGCGATCAAGGTCGGCGGCAGCAAGGCCACGCTGGCGACCGAAAAGATCTTGATGGTTTTGTTCTGGTTGATGTTGATGAAACCGACGGTCGCATCCATCAAAAAGTTGATTTTGTCGAACAAAAATGCGGTGTGCGAGTCCAGCGAGTCAATGTCGCGCAGAATCTGCCGCGCCTGTTCAAACTGCTCGGCATTGAGCATTTTGCTGCGCATCATGAAGCTCACCGCGCGCCGGGTGTCCATCACGTTGCGGCGAATCCGGCCGCTCAAATCTTCGTGCCGGGCAATTGCGCCGAGTGCCTCGCCGGCAATCGCATCCGTCACGTTGCCGGACAGCACCTTTTTGCTGACTTTCTCCAGCTCGTCGTAAATGCCTTCGAGCGTGTCTGCAGAGTATTCCGCATCCGCGTCAAACAGCTTGAGCAATACTTCTTTGGCGTCTTCGATCAAGCCCGGGGCGCGTCGTGCACGCATGCGCAGCAGCCGGAAGACCGGGACGTCTTCATCGTGGATGGAGAAAAGCACCCCTTTGCTTTTGAGGTCGTCGTTGACCAAATTCAAGATAAAGGCGGCGCGGACGGTGCGGGGCTCATCGTCATCGGCAATCAAAAAGTCACTGCGGATATGCAGGTCACCGTTGTCTTCCGCGTAGAAGCGGGCGGACTCTTCGATGTCCTCGTCCATAGCGTCGTCCGGGATCGACAGTCCGTAGTACTGTTTGACCCAGCGCTTTTCTTCGAGCGTAGGGGATTCCAAATCGACCCAAATGGGCTGGAACTTGGACAGCTCTTCCAGCGACTCGATTTCTTCTTGAAAGAGTCGCCCGTTGGCGAGCGTAAAGATATTGAGCATGGCTCACTCCCAGGTGATGTTGGCTGCAATCGGGTGTTGGGTGCTTTCAACCCCGATGCAGTGGTGGGAGTTGAAAGCTACCGACTAGGGTAGGTTTCCAAGGAGTGCTCTCCGGTAATTCAGAAGCAGAAATTATCGCACCGCACAGACTGCTAGAGTAAGTGCCCATTCTGTTCTCCAGCGACTCTTTTTACGATGCCTCTCTCCATGACTCCCCGGCGCGAACGCTGGCTGCTAATCACACTGGCGGGCATCCAGTTCACCAACATCCTCGACTTCATGATCATGATGCCTCTCGGGCCGGCATTGACCAGCCTGTTTCGCATCAGTGATGCCCAGTTCGGCCTGTTGGTCTCGGCCTATACGCTGGCGGGTGGTGCGTCCGGCCTGCTGGCCTCGACCTACATTGACAAGTTTGATCGCAAGCGCTTGCTGTTAGTGTTGTACAGCTTGTTTGCGCTCTCCACCCTGGCTTGCGGCATTGCGCCCAGTTACGAGGCCTTGATGGTCGCGCGGGTGTTTGCCGGTCTTTTTGGCGGGGTGTTGTCCGCCTTGAGCCAAACCATTGTGGGTGATGTCATTCCTTTTGAGCGCCGTGGTCGTGCCATGGGTGTTGTGATGACTTCCTTCTCGGTGTCTACGGTGGCCGGTGTTCCACTGGGGTTGTTTCTGGCTGCACAGTTTGGATGGCACATGCCGTTTCTTTTGATCGCCGCCATCTGCGTTCTGTTCGCAGTGTTTGCTTTCTTGACCCTGCCTGCATTGAATAGCCACCTTCAGGGTCACGCTGATGCATCTGCCTGGGGCCGGATATCGGAGGTGCTGCAAGACCGGAACCACCTCAAGGCCTTCAGCTTTTCGGCCTTGCTGATGTTCTCCGGATTCACTGTCATCCCGTACATCACGATCTTTATGCAAACCAATGTGGGTTTGCGCGCGGATCAGGTGCCTTATGTGTACTTGTGCGGTGGCGTTGCGACCTTGATTACCGCGCGCTGGTTCGGTGGCTTGGCGGATAGTTGGGGCAAGTTCAATACCTTTCGCGCGATTGCCTTGGCGTTTGTCTTGCCCTTAGTGGGCTTGACGCTTTTGGGCCGTGTGGGAATGGCCGGTGCTTTGCTGGTGTCCACCTTGTTTTTTGTGTGCGGCAGTGGTCGCATGATTCCCGGAATGGCCATGGTGACTTCCGCTGCCAACCCGGCTTTACGGGGCACCTTCATGACGCTGAACGCATCGGTGCAATCCGCCGCCATGGGCTTGGCCGCGTTGGTGGGGGGGTACATCATTAGCCGGGATGCGGCCGGCCTAGTGCAGAACTATTGGCTTTCCGCCTTGATCGGTGCGGTAGCCAGCGTTTTGGCGGTGTTTGTTGCGGTTAGACTGAACCTTCATCAGGGCCTGGCCAAGCCGTCTTGAATAAGTCCATTTTTGTTGCGGTGCATTACAAAAAGTTTTTGCATTTGGGCCGAAACGGGCGCATAGTGAGTTCAACGAGACCGCAATTTGGTGAACAAGTTTGAGTGCTGATTGCCCGAGTGGCAGGAAGCTTTTTCAACCCTGAGAGCAACTGGAGGTTATTTATGAATTTGACGATCAGCGGTCACCACCTTGAAGTTACCCCGGCCCTGCGTAGTTATGTCACGACCAAGCTCGATCGCATCATGCGCCACTTCGATCAAGTGGTAGATGTCAAGGTTCTGCTCACCGTTGAAAAGCAAAAGGAAAAGGAACGACGGCAACGTGCCGAATGCAATATCCACGTCAAAGGCAGCGACATGTTTGCCGAGAGCGCGCATTCAGACCTGTATGCCGCGGTGGATGATCTGGTCGACAAGCTGGACCGCCAAGTGGTTCGGCACAAAGACCGGCTGCAAAATCACCACCACGAGGCACCGAAACGTCTGATGTAGTGTTGCAATTGAGTCCACAACACTAAAACCGCCCTAGTACGGGCGGTTTTTTTATGTGCATAATCCGCTCCTTACCATGAACCGCCTCGCGTCCATCCTCCCTCCTTCGCAAGTACTTGCGCAAGTCGATGTCACCAGCAAAAAACGCGCATTTGAAGAGGCGGGTTTGCTGTTTGAAAACCTGCACGGCCTCAGCCGGGCGTTGGTAACGGACAGCTTGTTTTCTCGTGAACGTTTGGGCTCAACAGGCTTGGGTCATGGTGTCGCCATTCCGCATGGCCGCATCAAAGGCCTCAAGTCACCGATGGCGGCCGTGTTTCAGCTGGCTCACCCTATCGGGTTTGATTCGCCCGATGATGTGCCTGTCAGCTTGCTGATTTTTTTGTTAGTGCCCGAAGCGGCTACACAAAAGCACTTGGAAATCCTCTCCGAAATTGCGGAGTTGCTCAGTGATTCCGTGCTTCGCGAGCAAATCACCAGCTGCGCAGACGCGACCCAGTTGCACGGTTTGATTGCCGGTTGGCAATCGGCGAGAGCTGTATAACACCCCACTGCCGAGCCTGGTACTGCCGTGAAACCTACCGCCGTAAGCGCTGACGCCCTTTTCGAAGAATTCCGGGGGCATTTGCGGTGGGAGTGGGTGGCAGGCTTGGGTGCCTCAGAGCGCCGCTTTGACGAGGTCGCTATTAAAGCTGCCAGGTCTGGTGCCGACTTGGTGGGTTACCTCAACTACATCCATCCTTATCGCGTGCAGATTCTGGGCGAGCGGGAGATTACCTACATCACCAACGCAACCCCTGAGGACTGTGCCCGCCGCATCTCACGTATCGTGACCTTGGAGCCGCCCGTATTGGTGCTAGCCGACGGGCAAGTGGCCCCACAAGCGCTGCTCGCCATGTGTGAGCGCGCACAGATTCCCATGTTCGCGACCAAAGAGTCGTCCGCTTTTGTGATCGATGTGCTGCGGGCGTATTTGTCGAAGCACTTTGCAGATCGCATGTCCATGCACGGTGTGTTCATGGATATTCTGGGTCTTGGGGTGTTGATCACCGGTGAATCCGGTCTGGGTAAAAGCGAATTGGGCTTGGAGCTGATCTCGCGCGGCAACGGTTTGGTGGCCGACGATGCAGTGGACCTTTTCCGCATTAACCAGACGACGATTGAAGGTCGCTGCCCGGAGCTTTTGCAAAATCTCTTGGAAGTCCGTGGGATCGGCTTGCTCGATATTCGCGGTATTTTTGGAGAAACAGCGGTTCGCCGGAAAATGCGACTGAAGTTGATCGTGCACCTGGTTCGCCGCGAAACCTTGGAGCGAGACTACGAGCGCATTCCCTACGAGCCCCTCACACAAGACGTGCTCGGGATTCCAGTCCGCAAAGTAGTGATTCAGGTGGTGGCAGGCCGCAACATCGCCGTGTTGGTGGAGGCTGCGGTGCGAAACACGATTTTGCAGTTGCGCGGTATCGATACCTACCAGGAATTTGTGGAGCGCCATCGCAAAGCCATGGCGCAGGGCTACTAGTTCGTAGCGTTCCGGTGCGGGCAGTCGCCCTTGGTGCAGTGGGCGTATAGGCTCAGTGCATGGTCTGCAATCGCAAAGCCTTTGGACTTAGCGACCGCTTGCTGGCGCTTTTCAATTTCGGCGTCGTAAAACTCTTCCACGCGCCCGCAATCCAGGCACACCAAATGGTCGTGGTGCTGCCCTTCGTTGAGTTCATAGACCGCTTTGCCGCTTTCAAAATGACTGCGGCTGAGAATGCTGGCCTGTTCGAACTGCGTCAACACGCGATACACGGTGGCCAGCCCCACATCGGAGCGCTCTTGCAGCAAGACCCGGAACACGTCTTCGGCAGTCATGTGGCGTTGGGTGCCGCGCTGGAAGACCTCCAGAATTTTCAGGCGGGGGACAGTGGCTTTCAGGCCGGTGTTTTTCAGTTCGTCAATATTGTTCATCAGCACATTCCTGGCGTGGTCATCGGACAGGCCAATTGGGGCCAACCGCTACAATGCCGCGATCATATCGTTCTTCAATTTTCATGCCCCTTATATCCATCCGTAGTCTCCGGACTACCGCCGTTGTCTTGTCTTTGGCAACGCTGGGCGCATGCGGATCGGTCCGCTCTACCAGCGACAAAGCCTTGGGTGTGATGACACCCTACAAAATCGATATCGTGCAGGGCAATGTAGTGACCCGCGAGCAGTTGGCGGTGTTGCGCGTGGGCATGCCCCGCGCCATCGCGCAGGACGTGCTGGGTACGCCCTTGCTGACCAGTTTGTTCCACGCCGATCGTTGGGATTACGTGTTCACGCTCAAGCGCCAGGGCAGTGAGCCACAGGCCCGCAAGGTCACCGTGTTTTTTGCCAACGATGCGATCAGCCGTATTGAAGCGGACGAGTTGCCCAGTGAAACAGAATTTGTGTCCACCCTGCGCTCGAAAGCGGTCGCGGGCCCGCTACCGCCTTTGACTGCGTCCGAGGATGCGTTGAAAAAGTTTCCCGCGCCCAAGCGGGGTGATGGCGCCGTCACGCCCGCGCCGTCTTCCGGCAACTCCGGTACCGCTTACCCGCCGCTGGAGCCCAGCGGACTTTGATCTCCCTTTGACGAATAGTTAGACCATGACCCATACCATTGCCATCGCAGGTGCCTCCGGCCGCATGGGCCAGATGTTGATTGAAGCCGTGCGCGCTGCAGACGATTGCACCTTGACTGGCGCATTGGATATCGCGGGTAGTGCCGCATTGGGCTTGGATGCAGGCGCGTTTTCCGGCAAAGCCGCTGGCGTGTTGATCACCTCTGATTTGCGTGAAGGCCTAAAAAACAGCAAGGCGCTGATTGACTTCACCCGGCCAGAAGGCACTCTGGCGCATTTGCATGTGTGCCGCGAGCTGGGGGTTGCCGCTGTGATCGGCACCACCGGGTTTACTGACGAGCAAAAGGCCGAAATCGCCGAGATCGCCAAGTCCATTCCTATCATGATGGCTCCCAACATGAGCGTCGGGGTCAATGTGACCTTGAAACTGTTGGAGATGGCGGCCAAAGCGCTTTCTACCGGTTATGACATCGAGATTGTGGAAGCCCACCACCGTCACAAGGTGGATGCTCCTTCCGGCACAGCGCTCAAGATGGGCGAAGTCATTGCCGACGCCCTCGGTCGTGATTTGAAGGAATGCGCTGTGTACGAGCGCTATGGCGTGACCGGTGAGCGTGATCCCTCCAGCATCGGCTTCGCCACCATCCGGGGTGGCGATATCGTGGGTGACCACACAGTGCTGTTTGCCGGCACTGGCGAGCGGATAGAGATCACCCACAAGTCCTCCAGCCGTGCCACCTATGCGCAAGGCAGCTTGCGCGCTGTGCGCTTCCTGGCTGGCCGCGCACCCGGTTTGTATGACATGTTTGATGTACTCAATTTGAAATGAGTGCGCTGCAAATCATCTTCCAGGGGGATGCGGTCCACACCAGTGTTGCACTGGTTCTGCTCAGCATGTCGGTGGTCGCATGGTTTGTGATTTTTTGGAAAGGCTGGCTTTTGCAGCGAGCCTCGCGCGATGTGTCCCGCAGTACCGCCGCCTTTTGGCAGTCACCGGATATGCAAGGCGCTTTGCTTGCCCTGCCGGCTTTTGACCGCGAGGGCTTGGTCCTTCCCCTGGTGCAGGCATCTCAAGTTCAACAGCCAGGTACCTTGGCGAGTGCCGGTGACCGCGGGCAGCAACTCACCCGGGTGCTGCGCGATGCCTTGCATGGTGTGTTGCAGCGTCTCCAAGCCGGGCAGGTGTTGTTGGCCACGGTGGGCTCCACAGCGCCTTTCGTCGGGCTACTGGGTACGGTGTGGGGGATCTATCACGCGCTGGTCGGTATCACGGGCGGTGGCCAGGTCAGCATCGACAAAATCGCCGGTCCCGTCGGCGAAGCGCTGATCATGACGGCCGCAGGCTTGGCGGTGGCGATTCCTGCCGTGTTGGCTTACAACATTTTCGGACGACTGATCGGGCGTATCGAGGCCGATCTGGAAGGTTTTGCGCTGGATCTGCGTGAGTTGTTACTCACGCGCGGCAACGGGGCTTGACCATGGCTTTTGGTCGCCTGGAGCGCTCCAATGCACCCCAACCCATCAGCGACATCAATATGACGCCGCTGATCGACGTGATGCTGGTGCTGCTGGTGATTTTTATCATCACCGCACCTTTGATGGTGAGCGCCGTCAAGGTAAACCTGCCGCAAGCCCAAGGAGGGCAAGCGCTCAATGCTCCTCAATTTATAGCGGTTTCCGTGGATCCTGCGGGGCAAGTCTATGTGAACGAGCAGCCGTTCGACCAGCCTGCTGTCGGCAAAGCATTTGAAGAGGCCGCCAAACGCAACCCCCAAACAGAAGTCCAGTTGCGTGCCGACTCCACGGTGCCCTATGGGCAGGTGGTGGAGTTGATGGGGTTGGCCCAAAAAGCGGGTCTGAGCAAGATCGGATTCGTGGCCGAACCGCGGCCGACAGCAGCTCCCTGAACCATGGCGCAGTGCAGCGCCTAAAATCGCACCAAGCCTCTCTATTTGGCAGCGCCATTGCTGCTCACTCCCCATGCAAGACAAGTACCAGCACCTCGACGTAGAACAAGCCGCGCAAGCCCATTGGGCACAGCCTTTGTGGAATGGCGATACCGCCTACCGTGTGACCGAGAACGCAGTGGGCGTGGACGGCAAGCCCAAGAAGAAGTTCTACGCCTGCTCCATGCTGCCGTACCCCAGCGGCAAGCTGCACATGGGCCATGTGCGCAACTACACCATCAACGACATGCTGGCCCGTTACCTGCGCATGAACGGCCATAACGTGCTCATGCCCATGGGCTGGGACGCCTTCGGGTTGCCTGCCGAAAACGCGGCACTCAAGAACAAAGTGCCCCCTGCCAAGTGGACCTACGAGAACATTGCCTACATGAAGAGCCAGATGCAGGCCATGGGTCTGGCCATCGACTGGAGCCGTGAAGTCGCCACCTGCGACCCGCAGTACTACAAGTGGAACCAGTGGCTGTTCCTGAAGATGCTGGAAAAAGGCATTGCCTACCGCAAGACCCAAGTGGTCAACTGGGACCCGGTGGACCAGACCGTGTTGGCCAACGAACAGGTGATTGACGGCAAGGGCTGGCGCACCGGTGCGGTGGTCGAAAAGCGCGAGATCCCCGGCTACTACCTGAAGATCACCGACTACGCGCAAGAGCTGCTGGACCATGTGCAGATGGGCAACGACAAGGCCACGCTCACCGGCTGGCCCGACCGCGTGCGTCTGATGCAGGAAAACTGGATTGGTAAGTCGGAGGGCGTGCGCTTTGCCTTCACCCACGACATCAAGGACGCGAGCGGTGCGCTGATTGGTGACGGCCGTATGTATGTGTTCACCACCCGTGCGGACACGGTGATGGGCGTGACCTTCTGCGCCGTGGCGCCCGAGCACCCCCTCGCTGCGCATGCTGCAGCAACCAACCCGGCGCTGGCCGCTTTCATTGAAGAGTGCAAGACCGGTGGCACCACCGAAGCCGAGCTGGCCACGCAAGAGAAGAAGGGCCTGAACACCGGCCTGTTTGTGACCCACCCGCTGACCGGCGCGGCCGTGCCTGTGTGGGTCGGCAACTATGTGTTGATGGGCTATGGCGATGGCGCCGTGATGGGCGTACCTGCGCACGACGAGCGTGACTTTGCATTTGCCAAGAAATACGGCATCGAGATCAAGCAGGTCGTCTCCGCTGAGGGCGAAACCTTCTCGTTGGACGCCTGGGCCGATTGGTATGGCGACAAGCAGCGCGCGGTCACAGTTAACTCTGGCAAATACGATGGACTGGCCTACAAGGCAGCGGTCGATGCCGTGGCTGCAGACCTGGCTGCCCAAGGGCTAGGCGAGAAGAAAACCACCTGGCGTCTGCGCGACTGGGGCGTAAGCCGCCAGCGCTACTGGGGCACGCCGATTCCGATCATCCATTGCGATGAACATGGCGCCGTGCCGGTGCCCGAGAAAGACCTGCCCGTGGTCCTGCCGCAAGACTGCGTGCCCGATGGTTCCGGCAACCCGCTGCACAAGCATGAAGGCTTCCACGCGGGCGTGGTCTGCCCGGTGTGCGGCAAGCCTGCGCGCCGTGAGACCGACACCATGGACACCTTCGTGGACTCGTCTTGGTACTTCATGCGCTATTGCGATCCAAAGAATCCGGACGCCATGGTGGCCGGCGGGGCGGACTATTGGATGCCGATGGACCAATACATCGGCGGTATCGAACACGCCATCTTGCACTTGCTGTACGCCCGTTTCTGGACCAAGGTCATGCGCGACCTGGGTCTGGTGAAGGTGGACGAGCCCTTTACCAAGCTGCTGACCCAGGGCATGGTGCTCAACCACATCTACAGCCGCCGTACAGCCAAGGGTGGCAAAGAGTACTTCTGGCCCAAGGATGTGGAGCATGTGCATGATGCGGCCGGCAAGGTGGTGGGCGCCAAGCTGATTACTGAAGTCGACAGCGCAGATGGCATGCTGCCGGTAGGCACTGCCATCGACTACGAGGGCGTGGGCACCATGTCCAAGTCCAAGAACAACGGTGTGGACCCGCAAGAGCTGATCGCCAAGTACGGTGCAGACACCGCCCGCATCTACACCATGTTCACCTCGCCCCCCGAGGCCACTTTGGAGTGGAACGACTCGGCGGTGGAGGGTAGCTACCGCTTCCTGCGCCGTGTCTGGAACTTTGGCTACAAACTGTCTGCTATGGATTCAGTAGCTGCTCGCGCAAGCGTAGCGGGCGCCAAGAGCCTGAATGATGTGGAATTCGGCAAGGAAGCCAAGGCGCTCCGGCTGGAGATGCACACCGTGCTCAAGCAGGTGGACTTTGACTACCAGCGCATGCAGTACAACACGGTGGTGTCAGGCGCGATGAAGATGATCAACGCGCTGGAAGGCTTCAAGGCCCTGGACAGTGCGGGTGCGCAAGTGGCCCTCATCGAAGGCTTCGGCATTCTGCTGCGTTGCCTGTATCCCGCCACTCCACACTTGTCCCACGCCTTGTGGTCGGAGTTGGGCTATTCGTCGGCATTGGGCGATCTGCTGGACGCCCCTTGGCCTCAGGTGGATGCAGCGGCTCTGGTGCAAGACGAGATCGAGCTGGTGCTGCAAATCAACGGCAAGTTGCGCGGCGCGGTGCGTGTACCGGCAGCGGCTGACAAGGCCGCCATTGAAGCCGCTGCGCTGGCCAGCGAGGTGTTCATCGCCCATGCAGCAGGCGCTCCTGCCAAGAAGGTCATCGTGGTGCCCGGTCGCCTGGTCAACATCGTCGTCTGATCACCATGCTGCAACGCCGATCGCTTTTTGCGCTGCCTGTGGCTGCCCTGCTGGGAGGCTGCGGCTTCAAGCTGCGCGGCAAACAAAACTACGCCTTTGAGACGATTGCGGTCACGCCCGAAAAGGGCGCGGCGGTGGCCTCGGAGCTCAGCCGCTACCTGGGCGACATGGTGCGGCCGGTGGCGCCTGCTGCGGGCGGTGTGCCTCCGGAGGTGATTGTCGATATCTTGGGCGAAACGCGCGAAAAGGTGATCGTGGCCCTCAACGCCTCCGGCCAGGTGCGCGAATACCAATTGCGGATCAAGGTGCGCTTTCGCATGCGCACCTCGCAAGGCCAGGACCTGATTGAGCCCACGGACATCTTGCAGGAGCGGGACGTCAGCTTCAACGAATCTGCTGTGCTGGCCAAAGAGGCGGAAGAGGCGCTGCTTTACCGCGATATGCAGTCCGATATCGTGCAGCAGTTGCTGCGCCGTATTGCGGCTGTGAAAAGCCTGAATCCGTAAGGTGGCCATGGACCGGGTCGATCACACCTTGCTGGAGTTGCTGCAGCGCGACGGGCGTATGAGCGCGCAGGCCTTGTCAGAGGTGGTCAACCTGTCGGCCCGTGCGACCCTGAACCGGATCCACAAGCTGGAGGACGAAGGGCACATCGAAGGTTACCGGGCTTTGCTGGCACGCCAGTCCATCGGTGAGCATGTGTCGGTGTTTGCGGAAATTGCCCTCAAGGACCAGCGCCAGGCGACGGTGCAGCGCTTTGAGCAGGCCATGGTCGCCTGCCCGGAGGTGATCGCCTGCTACCTGGTGAGTGGCCGCTACGATTACCTGGTCCGCCTGGCTTGCCGTGACTTGAACCACTACCGTGAACTGACCAATACTTGGATTGACGATGTCGGCTTGGGTGTCGACAAGGTGGTGACCAGCACCGAGCTGCAAACCGTGAAAGAGTTTGCCGGCTTCCCCCTGATGGTCCGTACGACCCGCTAATTACCGGCAATTCCGTTTCGGATGTGGCATTCGGGGCCGGCAGCGGTTTGCGCGCTTTGCCAGCCCGACTTCGTCGCTTAACTCCCTGCTGGCAGGCCTAGACTAGGTGCAGCTGCCGGCGTTGCGGTAGATGCGGAATCCGCATCCCCTCGCGGCACTTTGCCCTGAGGAGAAGCCCATGACCCGCTATATCGACGTCCATGACATGCAAGCCCTGGTGCGCCAGCACGGTCTGGCCCCCATGATGTCCGAGATGGCCCAGACCATCCGTGAAGACTTTTTGCGTTGGGAGGACTTCGACAAATCCCCCCGCACTGCCAACCACAGCACCAACGGTGTCATCGAGCTGATGCCGGTGTCCGACAACGCGCTGTACGCCTTCAAATACGTGAACGGCCACCCCAAGAACCCGTTGCAAGGCCTGTCCACCGTGATGGCCTTTGGCGTGCTGGCCGATGTGGCCACCGGTTACCCCGAGTTGCTCAGCGAGCTCACCATTACCACCGCCTTGCGCACGGCTGCGACCTCGGCCATGGCGGCCAAAGTGCTGGCTCGCCCCGAGAGCAAAACCATGGCCCTGATAGGCAATGGCTCGCAAAGTGAATTCCAGGCAATTGCGTTCATGACGCAGCTGGGAATCACCACGCTTCGCGTGTTCGATGTGGACCCCAAGGCCAGCGACAAGCTGGTGGCGAACTTGCGCCCGTACACCGAGTCTGGCGCGCTGACCATCGTGCGCTGTGCCTCGACCCGTGAAGCGGTGCGCGGCGCCGACATCGTGACCACGGTAACCGCCGACAAAACCAATGCCACCATCCTGACGGCGGACATGATCGAACCCGGCATGCACCTCAATGCCGTGGGCGGCGACTGCCCAGGCAAGACCGAGCTGGAGGCCTCCATCCTGAATCAGGCCAAAGTTTTCGTGGAGTTTGAACCCCAGACGCGCATCGAGGGCGAGCTGCAGCAGATGCCTGCGGACTTTGTAACCCACCCACTCTGGCAGGTACTGGCTGGCCACGCTGCAGGCCGGGACCACGCCGAACAAGTGACCTTGTTTGACTCGGTGGGTTTTGCCCTGGAGGATTTGTCGGCTCTGCGCTATGTCCATGCACTGTCCCAGAAGCTGGGCGTAGGCAGCACCGTGCAACTGGTGCCCGACCTGGCAGATCCCAAAGACCTGTTCGCTTGTGCCACCACCGTTCCTGCGCCATTGCGCAAAGCCGCATGAGCCAGCCGGTGTTACACATCGTCGGCGCAGCGGTCGGCGAGGGCGCCAGCGATGGCGGATGCAAATGGGGCTCCAACGCCCTGAAAGAGCATGGTCTGCAGCGCGCTTTGGCAGCGACCGGACGTACCGTGACCTGGGGCGAGACGGTGAGTGCCCAGCCTATGCTGGCTAGCAGCCGATTGGGTGCGATTGAAGGGTTCTCGGAGCATCTGGCCCAGACGGTGGCGCAGGTGCTGCACCACAGGCAGCAACCCCTGGTGGTGGGCGGTGACCATTCGTGTGCAGTGGGCACCTGGAGTGCTGTGGCAGAACATCTGCGCCCCCAAGGCAGAGTGGGGCTGGTCTGGATCGACGCACACCTGGATGCCCACACCCCCGACACCTCCGATACGCAAGCCCCTCATGGCATGCCCTTGGCGGCGCTGTTGGGTCACGGTTCGGTGGGGATGACGGATCTATTTGGCTGGCGCGGCAAGTTGTTGCCTTCGCAGGTCGCCATCATCGGTGCCCGCAGTTACGAGCCGGCCTTGCTCAACCAATTGGGCGTGCGCGTGATGTACATGCCTGAGGTCTTGGAGCGCGGGTTTGCCGCCTGCTTTGCCGAGGCTCGGGCTATTGCGTCGACGGGTACTGCGGGGTGGGGCATCAGCTTCGATCTCGATGGGCTTGACCCGCGCGATGCGCCCGGCACCGGCACGCCGGTCGAGCAGGGCATTCGCCTCGCGGATGCGCTTCAGGCCCTTGACGGCTGCAGTCACGATCCGCAGTTTGTGGCGATGGAACTCACCGAGTACAACCCCTTGCGCGACTTTGGGGGGCAGACCGCCCGCGCGGCGACAGCGCTGCTGTGTACCGTACTTGCGCCATCGGCTGCAACGCTGGAGCTGGCCGCCTAAGCCCTGCGCCGCAGCTGTGCAAGGGCAGGTGTGCCAAGTAAACTCACCACCTTATGCAAGTCGCGGCCAACCAACTCCAGAACCACCTGCAACGCGGGCTCAAGAGCCTGTACACCTTGCACGGTGACGAGCCGCTGCTGCAGCAAGAGGCGCTGGATGCGATCCGCGCAGTGGCCCGCACCCAGGGCTACACCGAGCGAACCTCGCACACCGTGGCCGGTGCCCACTTCGATTGGAGCGAGGTACTTGCCGCAGGCGGCTCACTCAGCCTGTTTGCCGACAAGCAGATTGTGGAAATCCGCATCCCCAGTGGCAAGCCGGGCAAAGACGGCAGCGTTGCGCTGCAGCAGTTGGCCGAAGCCGCGCAGGGCAACGACTCCACCCTCACCATCGTCATGCTGCCGCGCTTGGACAAGATGACCAAGTCCGGCGCCTGGTTCTCCGCGCTGGAGAGTTATGGCATCTCGCTTCAGGTCGATCCGATTGAGCGCAACGCCTTGCCGCAGTGGATTGCCCAGCGCCTGGGCGCCCAAGGGCAGCGAGTGGCCGCCGGTGAAGAAGGGCAGCGCACCCTGCAGTTTTTTGCTGACCGTGTGGAGGGCAACCTGCTGGCTGCTCATCAGGAAATTCAAAAACTCGGCCTGCTGTATCCGGCGAATACCGGTGACGGCGTGTTGACGTTGGCGCAGGTCGAAAGCGCCGTGCTGAATGTGGCGCGCTACGACGTGTTCAAGCTCTCCGAAGCGGTGCTTGCCGGCCAGGCAGCGCGGGTGCAGCGCATGCTCGATGGATTGCAAGCCGAAGGCGAGGCCGAAGTGCTGGTGCACTACACCCTGGCCGAAGATATTCGCTCCTTGAAGCGTGTCAAAGACGCCATGGGCCAGGGGCGCCCCTTGCCGATGGCCCTGCGCGAAAACCGCATCTGGGGCGTCAAAGAGCGCCTGTTCGAGCGGGTGCTGCCCAAGCTGTCTGAGCGCACCTTGGCAGAGCTCTTGCAGTCCGCCCATGTGGTGGACGGCATTGTCAAAGGCCTGAAGCAGCCCGACTGGCCAGCCAGTGGCTGGCAAGCCTTGCACCGGCTGGCGCTGCAGGTTTGCGCCTTATGCGGCCGCCAAGCCCATCCGGCATCTGCCGGCGGCATGCGTCGCTGAGGCCCCGGCAGGAGACAGGTGTGACCGATGCCACCCCTGCCCAGCGGCATGTGCAGCGCCACAACCAAATCTCCATACGCCTGCACTACCGGCATGAGGCGGATTGGCACCGCGTGGAGGCCCAGCAGTGGAATGAGCGTGGATTCTGCTTTTTTCATACCCATGCGCTAAATGCCAATTCAGTCGCCTTCAAACGCAGTTTGCAGCATTTTGAGGGTGAGGTCGTCTGGACACGCACTTGCCAAGACGAGGCACTGGTGACCGAGATGTTGCTCAATGAAGCGATCCACCGACAGGCCGACCGTGTGTCTACCCAAGCTGAGATGCAGACGCGCCTGCTGCGGCTGATGCGTGTGCAAGGCATGGTGGAGGCCAAGCAGCGGGTGCTCGCCTCTCTGGGCGGGATGCCGGATGCTGCCAAATGGCAGCACCAGATCCAGCAGCGCATGCAAGAGGCATTGTTTCAATCCGGCGTGCGTGTGGCCTCACCGGTGTGGTCTGCGGTGGTGGTCGATGCGCTGGCTTTGGGCGGTGTGGTGCAGGATCTGGAGCGCTGGTCGGGCAGCCTAGGCAAAGGGTAGGCAGGGCTGGATCGGGTCTTTCTGTGTTCTGCGAAAATCAGGCTATGAACGCCACCAACACCACCGAATACACCCTGGCCCTTGGTTCACAAGCAAAAGTGGCATCCGCCCTCATGGCGCGTGCGCCATCTGCTATGAAAAACGTAGCATTGCGTGCTTTGGCCCGCCTGCTGCGCGAGAACACCGCAGCCCTGCAGGTGGACAACGCCAAGGATATTGAGCGGGCTGTGGCCAACGGCCTGTCTGCTCCGATGGTGGATCGCCTCAAGCTCACCCCCAAAGTGCTCGAAACCTGTGCCGAAGGCTGCGAGCAGCTGGCTGCCATGGCCGATGTAATCGGCGAAATCATCGGCATGAAGCAGCAGCCCAGCGGCATCCGCGTGGGCCAGATGCGGGTGCCGATCGGGGTGTTCGGAATGATTTTCGAGAGCCGCCCGAATGTGACCATCGAGGCTGCCAGCCTTTCCATCAAGAGCGGCAACGCGTGCATCTTGCGGGGCGGCTCGGAGGCGATTGACTCCAACAAAGCACTGGCCAAGCTGGTGCAGCAGGCCCTGACTGAAGCCGGCTTGCCTGCCGATGCGGTGCAACTGGTGCAAACCACCGACCGCGAGGTGGTGGGGCAGTTGATCGCGATGCCCCAGTTCGTGGATGTGATCATCCCCCGCGGTGGCAAGGGACTGATTGAGCGCATCAGCCGCGATGCCAAGGTGCCTGTCATCAAGCACCTGGACGGCAATTGCCACACCTATGTGGACGATCCTTGCGACATCGCCATGGCGGTCAAAGTGGCAGACAACGCCAAAACCAACAAATACAGCCCTTGCAATGCGACGGAAGGCCTGCTGGTGGCGCGCGGTGTAGCCGCCCAGTTTTTGCCGCTGATCGGCAAAATCTACGCGGACAAGGGTGTCGAGATGCGCTGCGATGCCGAAGGGCGAGCCATTCTCGAAGGTGTTGCCGGTGCCAACGTCACAGACGCTACCGAGCAAGACTGGTATGAAGAGTACTTGGCCCCCATCGTCAGCGTGAAGTTGGTGGACGGCGTGGACGAAGCGATTGCCCATATCAACCGGTACAGCAGCCACCACACCGACGCCATCCTGACCACCAACCACGTGCACGCCCAGCGGTTCTTGCGCGAAGTGGACTCGGCGAGTGTGATGGTGAACGCCAGCACCCGGTTTGCCGATGGCTTTGAGTACGGCTTGGGGGCAGAAATCGGTATCAGCACCGACAAATTCCACGCCCGGGGCCCGGTGGGCATCGAGGGCCTGACCTCGCTGAAATACGTGGTGCTGGGCGAGGGCGAAGTGAGAGCCTGAGCCCCATGCGTCGCGGATTTTCCGTCGCGCAGTGTGCGAATGATGACTAAACTGAAACTTACTAGCCTAGCCAGTCATGTTGTAAACTGACCGGTCACGATTATTCAAAGAAAGCCACTCCATGGTTCCCCATCTCATTACCGCGTTGACCGGTCCTATCAATGAACTCGAGCAGCGGATCTTGGACTCCATGCCTGCGATCGAGCGTTGGTTCCGCTTGGAGTGGATGGAGCACACGCCCCCGTTCTATACCGCCGTCGATGTGCGCAATGCGGGTTTCAAGCTCGCGCCGGTGGACACCGACTTCTTCCCCGGTGGCTGGAACAACCTGACCCCTGCCATGCTGCCCTTGGCCGTGCAGGCGGCCCAAGCGGCGATTGAAAAAATCTGCCCTGAAGCGCGCAACCTGCTGATCATTCCTGACAACAACCTGCGCAGCACCTACTACCTGATGAATCTGGCCCAGTTGGGGCGCATTTTCAACATGGCCGGTTTGAATGTCCGTATCGGTTCGATCAGCGCAGACATCAAGAAAAGCACCAAAATTGATTTGCCCGACGGCGATTCGATCACCCTGGACCCGGTAGTGCGCACCAAAGGTCGTTTGGGGGTCAAAGATTTCGACCCGTGCACCATTCTGCTGAACAACGATTTGCGCGCTGGCGTGCCGGGCATTCTCGAAGACTTGCATGAGCAGTACCTGCTGCCGCCTCTGCACGCCAGTTGGTCGACCCGCCGCAAAAGCACCCACTTCCGTTGCTACGAAGAGGTGGCCAAGCGCTTTGGCAAGTTGATCGGTGTGGACCATTGGCT
The DNA here is from genome assembly GCF_032193805.1 of Rhodoferax potami. NCBI lineage: Bacteria > Pseudomonadati > Pseudomonadota > Betaproteobacteria > Burkholderiales > Comamonadaceae > Rhodoferax > Rhodoferax potami. The sequence goes on from NZ_JAVBIK010000001.1 coordinate 2,273,360, forward strand.
GATGACGCCGATGTTCGAACCCTACGGCGTGGTGGATCTGCAAAGTGCCGAGGGGATTGCCGCTTTGGTGAGCCGCATCGAGGGCATGCTGACCAAGGTCAAGAAAAAATACAAGGAATACGGGATCAAGGAAAAGCCCTTCCTCGTGATCAAGGCGGACAACCGGACCAGCGGCAACACGATTCTTTCGGTGCGCGACACCAAAGATTTAGAGGCCAAACTCCGCAAAATGGGCGCTGGTTTGGAAGCCGGGCCCGATCCTCTGGAGCTGATTCTGCAAGAAGGGGTGCTTACCAATGAGCGCGTCAACGATGCGGTGGCCGAGCCGGTGGTCTACCTGATGGACCGCTATGTGGTGGGTGGCTTTTACCGGATGCATGCCGAACGCGGGGTCGACGAGAACCTCAGCGCCCCTGGCTCCAGCTACGTGCCACTGGCTTTCGCTGAGAGTACGCACTTACCTCAGCCCGGTGTGCGCCCCGGTGGAAGTGCACCCAACCGCTTCTACATGTACGGGGTGATTGGCCGCCTAGCCATGCTGGCAGCCAGCTACGAGCTGGAAGCCACTGACCCCGACGCAGAGCGCTACGACTGACCGCCGTCAAGCCCTCTCGGGCCCAAGATGCTCCAAGTTGCTGCAGTGCAACACGGAGCGAAAAAGCCCGAGAAACGCGTGTTTGGTACTTGCCGGCCGGTTTACAAAGCGCAAAATAGCGGTCCCTCAAGGAACGGAACCCGGCGCTTCATGCAGGCCGGGGGTTTTTGTGTCAGCATCCAAATCGTCTCTCGCGGCACTCACGCTTGGTGCCATCGGCGTTGTATACGGCGACATCGGCACTAGTGTGCTGTACGCGCTCAAAGAGGTCTTCGGCTCCGGCCATGTCCCCTTCACGGAAGAGAATATCTACGGAATTCTCTCCATCTTCTTCTGGACCCTGACGGTCATCGTCTCCATCAAGTACGTGGTTCTCGTCCTGCGGGCCGACAACCATGGCGAAGGCGGGCTGGTGGCCATGTTGGCCCTGGCGTCCCAGTCGGTTAAAGACAAACCACAGCTGCGCCGGGTATTGCTGCTGCTGGGCATCTTTGGAACCTGCTTGTTCTATGGCGACGGGGTAATCACCCCGGCCATTTCGGTGCTGTCTGCCGTGGAGGGTCTGGAGGTGATATCTCCGGGCTTCAAGCGCTTTGTGATCCCGCTCACACTGGTGATTTTGTTTTGCCTGTTTGCCGTGCAAAAGCGTGGCACAGCCGGCATTGGCAAGTTCTTCGGCCCGATCACCGTGGTCTGGTTCGTCACCATCGCTGTTCTGGGCGTGAGCCACATCATTGACCAGCCGCGGATCTTGTGGGCGATCAGCCCGCATTACGCCTTGGGCTTCATGTGGAACAACCCCGGCACCACCTTCATCATTCTGGGGGCGGTGGTCTTGTGCGTGACCGGCGGCGAGGCCTTGTATGCCGACATGGGGCATTTCGGGAAAAAACCGATCCGCCTGGCCTGGTTTTCTATCGTGATGCCGGCACTCACCCTGAATTACTTCGGTCAAGGCGCCCTGTTGCTGGACTACCCGGAGGCGGTCAAAAACCCGTTTTACCTGATGGCGCCTGATTGGGCGTTGCTGCCCCTGGTCGGCCTTGCCACCATGGCCACTGTGATCGCATCGCAAGCCTTGATCTCGGGCGCGTTCTCGGTGACCAAACAGGTCATCCAATTGGGCTACCTGCCCCGTTTGCGGATTGACCACACCAGCGTCAAAGACACCGGCCAAATTTACATGCCGTTTGTGAATTGGGGCTTGTTCGTGGCGATTGTGTTGGCCGTGGTGATGTTCAAGTCCTCGAGCAATCTGGCGGCGGCCTACGGCATTGCGGTCTGTACCGATATGCTGATCACGACCATCCTGACGTTCTATGTCATCCGCTACAACTGGACGTATCCGCTGTGGCTGTGCATCGGCGCCACCGGCTTTTTCTTTGTGGTGGACTTCGCCTTCTGGACGTCCAACCTGCTCAAGTTCTTTGAAGGCGGCTGGTTCCCGCTGGCGATCGGCGGCGCGATCTTTACGCTGATGGTGACTTGGAAAGACGGCCGCAGACTGCTCAACGAAAAACTGCGTGCCGATTCGCTGGATCTATCGAGCTTTCTGGAAGCGGTCTTTGTTAGTCCACCCGCACGGGTCGAGGGTACAGCCGTGTTTTTGACCGCAGACAAAGGCAGTGTGCCTAACGCCCTGCTGCACAACCTCAAGCACAACAAGGTATTGCACGCCAATAATTTGTTTGTGACGGTCAAGAGCCACGAGGTGCCGTGGATCGGCTTGGACAAGCGCTTGCAGATCGAGTCGCTTGGCCATGATTGCTGGCAAGTCATCATCAACTACGGCTTCAAAAACGACCCCGATGTGCCCAAGGCCCTGGAGCAGATGCGGGGCCGCGGCTGCGCCTTAGACGCCATGACCACCAGCTACTTTCTGTCGCGCGATACGGTGGTGCCTACCTTGGGTCAGGGCATGGCGCCGTGGCGTGAAAAGTTGTTTGCGCAGATGCACCACAACGCGAGTGGCGCTGCCGACTTCTTGAATTTGCCCAACAACTCGGTTGTAGAGCTGGGTTCCAAAATCGAAATCTAAGCGATGGAGCCCCGCCGCTCCGCTGTTGCTCAGGTCGTTGACAATCTGCCCATGCATTTTTTCAAAGACCTAAGTCTCTCGGCCTTCACGGCCGGTTTTGTGGCAGTATTGGTGGGCTTTACGAGTTCGGTGGCGATCGTGTTCCAGGCAGCGCTGGCGCTGGGCGCCACGCCGGACATGGTGGCCTCATGGATGTGGGCCTTGGGCATCGGCATGGGGTTGTGCACCTTGTTGCCCTCCCTTTGGCTCAGGAAGCCGGTGATGGTGGCCTGGAGCACTCCGGGTGCCGCGGTGCTGGCGACCGCTGCGACCGCCGGCGGATTCACCATGGCGGACGGCGTAGGCGCTTTTATCCTGTGTGCCGTCTTGATCACGGTGGCAGGCGCGACCGGTTGGTTCGAACGGGTGATGAACAAGATCCCTTTGTCGCTGGCTTCTGCATTGTTGGCCGGGGTGTTGGCGCGGTTTGGTTTGCAGGGTTTTGCCGCGGCGCAAACTGCCCTGCCTCTGGTGGGCTTGATGTTGGTGACTTACCTGGCGGGCAAGCGCTGGGCTCCGCGCTATGCCGTGCCGCTCACGCTGCTGATTGCTATTGTTTTTGTAGCTGCTCGCGCTGAATTCATCAGCACGGACATTCATTTTGGCTTCACTATGCCGGTGTTTGTGGCGCCGGCGTTTTCGCTCGCGGCCTTCATCAGCATGTCGCTGCCGCTTTTTGTGGTGACCATGGCGTCGCAAAATCTACCGGGGGTGGCGGCGATTCAGGCGGCGGGCTTTGCAGACCGCCGAGCACAAGGGGGCGACGCTGGTATCCCCGTGTCCAAGGTCATTACCCTTACGGGCGCAATGACGCTGGTGCTGGCTCCGTTTGGTGCATTCGCACTGAATCTCAGCGCCATTACAGCTGCCATTTGCATGGGGCCAGAGGCACATGCCCGGCCCGAACGGCGCTACACCGCTGCTGCGTCTTGCGGGGCTATTTATCTGGTGATTGGCCTCTTTGGCGCCGCCATTACCGGCGTGCTCACGGCCTTTCCCAAAGAGCTGGTGGCGGCCATTGCCGGGCTGGCGTTGCTGGGCACCATTGGTGGCGCCTTGCACACGGCGGTGCAAGACGAGCGGAACCGCGAGGCGGCCCTGATTACTTTTCTGGTCACCCTGAGCGGGGTGGTAATAGCCGGCGTCGGCTCCGCCTTTTGGGGTGTGGTGGCAGGCGTGTTGGCGCTTTTGGTGCAACATACCGGTCGCGTGCCCTCAAGCAAGGCTTGACGGGCTCCGTTGCCTCCTTGGGGCAGCACCCTTATTTTTTGCAAAGAGACAGCATGCACATTCTTTTCGTGGCCGATCCGCTGGAATCCTTCAAGATTTACAAAGACACCACCTTTTCCATGATGCGCGAGGCCCAGAAGCGCGGCCACCGCATCAGCGCCTGCGAGCCCAAAGACATCATGTGGCAGCGCGGCGGCATGGTCACCGCCTATGTGCGGGATATCACCCTGACCGGTGAGTCCGATGTCTGGTTCACCGCAGCCCAGAGCAAGCCGGACGAACGCCCGCAGGCCATCAAAGATTTCGACTGTGTGGTGATGCGCAAAGACCCGCCGTTTGATAGCGAGTTTTTTTATGCCACCCACCTCTTGGAGCAAGCCGAGCGCGAGGGTGCCAAGGTGTTCAACAAGCCGCGGGCTTTGCGGGATCATCCCGAGAAGCTGGCGATTCTCGAGTTCCCCCAGTTCATTGGTCCGACGTTGGTGACACGGGATGCTGAGGATGTGCGGCGCTTTCATGCCGAGCATCGCGACATCATTTTGAAGCCGCTCGACGGCATGGGCGGCATGGGGATCTTCCGCGTCAAAGACGATGGCTTGAACCTCGGCGGCATCATCGAGACCCTCAACAAAGACGGTGCCCAGACCCTGATGGTGCAGAAGTTTTTGCCCGCCATCAGTGAAGGTGACAAGCGGGTGCTTGTCATCGGCGGCAAGCCTGTACCGTTTTGCCTTGCGCGCATTCCCCAAGGGGGTGAGGTGCGCGGCAATCTGGCTGCAGGGGGCAAAGGGGTGGCTCAGCCGCTCTCCGACAGCGACCGTGCGGTGGCAGAAGCCTTGGGGCCCATCTTGGCCGCACGTGGCTTGCTTTTGGTGGGTTTGGACATCATTGGTGACAGCCTGACCGAAATCAACGTCACCAGCCCGACCTGCTTCCAGGAGATCACCGACCAAACAGGCTTCAATGTGCCGGTGATGTTTATCGACGCGCTGGAAGCGGCGGTGGCGGCTCACCCCGGCGTTTGAGCCTATTCCTTTTTTTGAAAGGTCTGTATGTCTGAATCTACTGCGGTGGTGATGCCGGTGCCTGCTACCAACCCGGCGCCTTTGTCGCCTTTTCATCTGGCTTTTCCGGTGCACGATCTCGCGGCCGCCCGCCGGTTTTATGGCGAGACACTGGGCTGCCCCGAGGGCCGCAGTTCCCCGGATTGGATCGACTTCAATTTCTATGGGCATCAGATCGTGGCCCACCTTTCACCTGGCGAATGCGGCAGTGCGGCCCGCAGCGCGGTCGATGGCCATGGCGTGCCGGTGCGCCATTTCGGTATTGTGTTGCCCATGGCGGATTGGGAGGCCATGGCATCCCGCCTGCAAGCGCAAGGCACGGAGTTCGTGATTGAGCCCTACATCCGGTTCAAAGGCGAGCCGGGTGAACAGGCAACCATGTTCTTCTTGGACCCCTCGGGTAACGCGATTGAAGTGAAAGCGTTTTCGGACATCGGCCGTTTGTTTGCCAAATAAGTCCGCATTGGGGGCTGACATAGTTCACAGATAGCCGGTTTCGCTGCAAAAGCGGCCAATCAGCCCCTAGCGCTATGGGCGAGCTAGTCACACAATGGCTGCTGTAGCGCGCTGGCCAACCGGGTGCAGCGGCTCGCAATTCTTTGGAGACCGCCCCATGACATCACGTACTCTCGCTTCCATCCTGACTGCCGCAAGCCTCTTGCTCGCCGGCGCTGCCCAAGCCCAGCTCCTTGGCACGATCACGGCGTCGTCCACCAACGTCAAAGTGGGCGAGCCCGTGACCATCACGGCCAACATTGATGTGATCAACGCCAACTACTGCGGATTCGTGGTGGGCTTTGGTGATGGCACCTTCAAGGACGCCGTCAGTAACGTCAGCACCCCTGTGCCCTTGGTGATCACCCGCACCTTTGACAAGCCGGGCTCCTACCATGTCACGCTGGGCGGCAAGAACGTCCAGAACCACCCTAATTGCGGCGGCCCAGAGCGGGCGGTCGACATCACCGTCACCGGGGTTGCAAAAGCCGCCGCGCCCGTGGCGTCCGCTGCTGTGAAAGCTGCAGAGGTCTGCGAAAAGCCTTGGAAGCTGTCCGGCAAACTCAACGCCAAAACCGGTACCTTCACCTGCGCGGCCAAGGCCGGGACCGCATTCCCCGCCGTGAAGCCGGTGTGTAGCGGCGACTTGAGCTATTTTGAGAACAGCAAAAAAGGCCAGTACGGCTGCAAGCCTTAAGTGCGACGCGGGTGCGGCCCTATGGCCATTCACCCGCAGCAGGTCGTGTGATCGTTAATTCGCAGCAGGGGCTGCCAGGGCTGCGGCTTTGGCAGCCTCTTCTGCTTGTCGCTGGGCCGCAGCCGCAGCCGCAGCGGCCGTCAGGGTGGTTTTGCACACAGCGCGCATAACCGGCCGGCCTTCAACAAAGGCTTGCAACTCACCCGACTCCATGGCCACCCAAGCCTCATTGGTCGTCAAGGGTTCGGTCACCACGATCACCTGGCGGTCCTCGGGGCCGTTGAGGTCAGACAAATCGACCGTCACATCCTCATCCTTGAGCTGTACTTCTGGGAACGGGTGTTGCCGGGACACGTAACACAGCTTAGTGCTGGCATGGGCCCACAGCGCCTGACCGTTGCTGAGCAAAAAGTTGAAGGTCCCGTGCCGCGCGATTTGGGGCACCAACTCCGACAGGGTGTTGGTTAACTCCTCGACCGAGGGCACCGTGACATGCGATTTGTTGAGCTCTTGGAGCAGCCAGCAGAATGCCAGTTCGCTGTCGGTGCTGCCGACCGGCTTGAAGCTGCCGTGCAAGGGCGGTTGGAATTCTTTCAGGTCGCCATTGTGGGCAAACACCCAGTAGCGGCCCCAGAGTTCCCGTGTGAAGGGGTGGCAGTTCTCGAGGGTCACCGCACCGACGGTGGCTTTGCGCACATGCGCCACCACGTTGTGGCTTTTGATCGGGTAGGACTTGAGCATCTTCGCAATCGGCGAGGTTGCTGCACTTTCCTTGTCCACAAATTGCCGGGCTGCTTTGCCGGGCAGATTGCCTTCGCTTTCAAAGAAAGCGATGCCCCAGCCATCGGAATGGTGGTCTGTGCAGCCGCCCCGTTGCGAAAACCCGGTGAAGCTCAGGGTCAGGCTGGCCGGCAAGCGGCTGTTCATTCCTAGCAATTGACACATGGAAACAGTTTACTCCGCAGGATGGGGTTCACGTGCGTGGTTCAGACCACAGTTTGCCGCCGGTCGACCAGTTTTCGCGCTTCACCTCGGTGATGATGATGTCCACCGCCTCCGGCGAGCAACCCAGCGTTTCCGCGGTGACCCGCGTCACTTCTTCCACCAGCTTTTTCTTTTGCTCGGGGGAGCGACCTTCAAACATTTCAACGTGGTAGGTGGGCATGGTGTTCTTTCAAAGGGGATAAGGCGCGCAGATTAGACTGCGGGATTCTTATTTTCCTCCGACTCGTCCTTTGCAATTTTTGTTCCCTCCTTCCAGGCATTGGATCGCCCATCGGGTGTTGTGGCTGGTTTTTTTGCTGCACGCCGTGTGGGGTGCGGTGCTGGGCCTGTCGGTCGATGAGGCGCATTACCTCTTGTATGCCGCCCATCCGGCGCTCAGTTACTTCGACCATCCCCCATTGGTGGGCTGGGTGCAAATGCCCTTGGTGGCGTTGAATGCCCCCGTTGCGGTGTTGCGCCTGGTGCCCGGCCTGTGCTGGCTGTTAACCGTCTGGGGTGTACACCGGCTGACTTTGCGGATGTGGGCAGGACATGCCAAGTCGAACCAAGCGGCCTTGGCTGCGGTTATGGCCTTGGCGCTGGCGCCTTTGTTGCATGTGCTGGGTATTGGCTTGCTGCCCGACACCCTGCTGATGCTGTTGACAGTTGCTCTGATGCACCAGACCTGGACCCTGATGCAGCCCGGTGCCATGCACCGCAGCGCACCGTGGTGGGTGATGGGTGGTTTGCTAGGGCTGGCAGGTCTGGCCAAATACACGGCGGTTTTCACGGCGGTGGCCATTGCGCTGTGTCTTGTGCGAGCCCATGGCTGGCGGCTGTTTCGTGTGCCGGCCTTGTGGGGCGGCATGGCCCTCGCGGCCCTGCTGATCAGCCCGGTCTTGGTGTGGAACGCCCAGAACGGCTGGATATCGTTTGCCTACCAGCTGGCGCATGGCAAAGGCAGCGTGTGGCAGGCCGTGCATGTGCTGCGCTTTTTGCTCACCCAAGCGGTGGTGTTTGGGCCTTTGTGGTGGTGGGCCGTGGTCGGGTGGCACAGCGCTCCGCAGGCCATGCGGAGCCTGGTGGGCCTGTTCGCTGTTCCCTTCGTGATCTTTGCCTACATGGCAGGAGGTGGCACTGCGCTGCCGCATTGGACAGCGCCTGCCTGGGTCGCGCTGACCCCGTTCGCAGGCATGGGGCTGGCACTGGCTTGGCAAGGGCGCATGCGCGCGGTGCTGAAAGGTCTGGGCGTGCTGCAGGCGGTGGTGTGCCTGGCCTTGCTGGGCCTGATGGGCAGTGCCGGTTGGCCGCTGGTGCCCCGGAGTGACGCCGCGGTGGCGCCCCAACCCAATCCTTTTGCAGACCTGCATGGCTGGGACGAGGCCGGCGCCCGCGCCAGCGCTTTGGCTGCTCAGCACGGGCTCTCGCGGGTGGCGGTGCAAAACTGGACATTGGCGAGCCGCCTGGGTTGGTACGCGCGGCCACTGCCCGTGTTTGTGCTGGAGGAGGGCGATTCGCAATTCCAGCTGTGGTCCGGTCCGTTGCCCGCAGGCGAAGGTGCGTTGCTGGTGGACTGGTCGCATATGGCCTACGACCCGCCGGTGGGAGCGCAGGGGTTTGCCACTTGCCAATTGCTCGAAAGCCTGCCGGTGCAGCACATCGGCATGCCATTGGCCCGCTTCCGTTTTTACGATTGCCGCGGCTGGGCAGGCGCCACACCGCAGCCGCGCCTTACACTCGCGCCCATTTCCCGGAACTGAACGCCATGTTGTCCACCTCCACAAGCCCTCACGCTCTGGCCAGCCCGGTCGCCCCCCACAGCTGGTGGTGGCCTTTGGTCATTTTTGTACTCGGCACGCCCCTGTGGTTGCAGACCTGGGAGCCCGCCCTGTTTGTGGCGATCAACCAGTGGTGTGCGCCCCTGGCGGCAGAGTTCTGGACCGGACTCTCTTTGTTGGGCAATGGCTGGGGTTTGCTGGCGGTCACGGCGCCTTTGTTGGTGCTCGCTCCGCGTTTGATGTTGGCCTGGCTGTGCGCCGCGCCATTTGCGGTCTTGTTTGCCCGCACCGGCAAGTTCCTGATTGAGAGCCCGCGCCCGGCCGCAGTGGTCGATAACGCGCAGATGCGGGTGGTCGGCGAGTTGCTGCACAACGTGTCCATGCCCTCCGGGCACACGCTCACCGCTTTCGCGGTGGCCTCCGGCATTTACTACGCACTGACCCCGGTGCAGCGCCGGCAGTTCGGCTGGGTGCTGATGGTGCTGGCGGCCGGCGCAGGTTTGTCGCGCATTGCGGTGGGTGCCCATTGGCCCGGGGATGTGGTCGTGGGGACCAGCTTGGGCCTGTTGTCCGGTTTGTTGGGGCACCAAGTGTGGATACGCCTGTCCGAGCGGCAGTTCGCGCCCAACGCCAAGGGCATCCAGGTGGCCGCCGTCTTGGTGGCGCTCTCGGTCTACCACCTGGTGACGGAAGAGTTGGATTTCGCTGAAAACCATGTGCACCAACAGGTGCTGACGGTGGTGGCCGTGCTCAGCTTGTTGGGGTATGTGCGATTGGTTTGGCGGACCATGTTTCAAGCCAAATAGCCTTCTGGCGCTCTAATTGATTGCGCTGGTAGCTATTGATTTGATAGCATTCTGAGGCCCGGAATGCCCTGAGTGCTTGCGGGGATTACTTTGTCTCTGCCATCATCCGCACACCTTTAGGGGAGTAGCATTCCCGGCGCGCAGGTGCCGGGGTTGCATGTTTCGTCAGTACGTCGCGGGTGGTTCATTGCCCCGGCCGGAACATGCAGAGGCGCCACATGGCGCTCTCCCGCAAGACCTACAGGGAATGTTTCAACCATTTCGAGGTCTTGCACATGCAAACAATCGCACCGCTGTGGCTATGGGCCACGTTCATTGGCATCGTACTGGTGTCACTCTTCGTCGACTTCGTTGTCCTCAAAAAGCAGGGCGCCCATGACATCGGCGTCAAAGAGGCGCTTAATTGGTCCCTGATCTGGATCGCCTTGAGCTTCTTGTTCAACGGCTTGTTCTGGTGGGCTGTCAAAGACACCACCGGCTCGACTGAGATCGCCAACACCAAGTCGCTGGAGTTCCTGACCGGCTACCTCATCGAGAAATCGCTGGCGGTGGACAACATCTTTGTGTTCCTGCTGATCTTCACCTACTTCGCGGTGCCTACGCACTACCAGAAGCGGGTGCTGATGATCGGCATCATTGGTGCCATCGTGTTGCGCACCATCATGATTCTGGTAGGCGGCTGGTTGTTGGCTGAGTTCCACTGGATCTTGTATGTGTTCGGCGCTTTCCTGATCCTCACCGGCGTGAAGATGTGGTGGGCTGCAGGCCAGGAACCTAGCCTGGATGACAACCCCGCCCTGAAGCTGCTGCGCAAGATCCTGCCCGTGAGCAAGAACTACGACGGCGAAAAATTCTGGACCGTAGAAAACGGCAAGAAGATCGCAACGCCTTTGTTCATGGTGATCTGCTTGGTGGCCCTGACCGACGTGATTTTTGCGGTGGACTCGATTCCTGCGATCTTCGCGATCACCAGCGACCCTTTCATTGTCTTGACCAGCAACGTGTTTGCGATTCTGGGTCTGCGTGCGATGTACTTCCTGCTGGCAGCTGTCGCTAACAAGTTCCACCTGTTGAACTACGGCTTGGCTGTGATCCTGGTGTTCATTGGTACCAAGATGTGCTTGATCGATATCTACAAGATTCCGGTGGGCGTGTCCTTGGGCGTGGTGATCGGTATCCTGGCTGCCACCATGTGGTTGAGCGTGCGCACCAGCAAGAACGAAAACCACGCATGAGCGTTCACCACACGCAGGCCGAACGGCTGCGGGCTGCAGCCACCGCGCTGCAGGACCAGCCGCTGAGCCTGCAGCAACTGTTCCGGCTGCATGGCCGGGCAGGGCCGGGGGCCTTGCTGGTGGTGCTCGCAGTTCCCTGCCTCTTGCCCGTGCCCGGCGCGGGCATGTTGCTTTCCATGGGGATGGTGATGGTGGCTTGGATGATCTGGCGCTATTACCCCCGCCTGGTCATGCCCCGCAAGGTGGGCCGCTTCCAGTTGTCGCCGTCCATGGCGCGTCGTGCGCTCAACACCTTGGCGTGGCTCTATGAAAAAGCCTCCCGGGTCATGCGGACCCGGCAGCGTTGGTGGCTACAGCCCGGTCACCGTGTCTGGCTTGCGCCCTTTGTGGCGGCCATGGCGCTGATCATTTTTTTGCCGATTCCGTTCGGCAATGTCGTGCCGGCAGCGGCCCTGTTGCTTATCGGCTTGGGGCTGGTGTTTGAAGACGGCTTGGCCATGCTCTCAGGTGTCGTTCTGGGCGTGGTTTTGTTGGCAGTCCTGGCCGCTCTGGCCGGAGGGGCTGCCCACTGGGCGCCTGAGCTTTGGGCCGCCTGGCCTCTGCGCCCGCAGTAAAACGCTGCGGAATTTCAATGCCCTGCCAGCCGCAGCGCCAATGCGCTGAGGGCCTGGTAGGCGTCGCCACTAGGCACATCCCATGCTTTCACCACCGCGGCCTGCCGCTCGATGGCGGCCCCATCGCCGCGCGCAGCAGGGCCTGTGAGCGCACCGGCCGGACCCAGCCGGGTGATGTTGTCCACCGCATTGCGTAACAAGGTCGCACGCAGGTGCGGCAGCAAGTGGGCGGGTACACCAGTGCGGGTCCAGGCAGCTTCTGCGACCGACTGGATCACTGGCAGAAAGTTGGTCGCAAACACTGCCGCCGCGTGATAGAGCACTTTGTCCTCGCTAGCCACACCAAACGTCTGCGCGCCAATCGCATCGAATGCCGAGCGCAAAGTGTCGCAAGCGGAGGTGTCACCTTCCAGCCCACACGCCGTGCCCGCGAACTGCTGCACCGCCAACCCGACATCTGCAAAACTCAAGATGCAATGCGCGCTGGCCGTGCGCCAACCCGCGTCGGCCAAGGGCTGCAAGCTGCCGGCATTCTGGGCGCCGCTGCAATGAAAGACGATGGGGGCAGCGGTTCCGGACGGTTGCGTGGCGGCGAGCGCGCTGGCGACTTCGGCGATCCGCGCATCCTGCACCGCCACCATCCACACATCGGCCGGACGCATGGCCTGCATGGTGGCTACCGCCGTGCCCGCGCCCATGGCGGAGCACGCGGCTTGTGCACTCGCCAAGCTGCTGGTCAACACATCTTGAATCTCGAACACGCCATGCCGTGTCCACAAGGTGGCCAATGTGCGGCCCACACGGCCGGCACCTATCAGGTTCAGGGTTGTCACGCGCGCTTCACTCCGGGAACGGTGGGCGCCGCTACCATGGCGCCATGAAAAAAATTCTGGTTACAGGCGGCACCGGGGCCGTCGGCAAATACATTGTGGACGATCTGGTGCAGCACGGGTACACCGTGGGGGTGCTCGATTTGGCAGCCCCTGCTCGCAATGATGTGGCGCACCATGCCGTTGACGTATTGCAGCTCGATGCGGTGCTGCAAGCCATGGCCGGTTATGACGCGGTCATGCATGTGGCGGGCATTCCGCACCCGCTCAATGACCCGGCCAAACGGGTGTTTGATGTGAATGTGAACGGCACCTTCAATGTGCTCGAAGCCGCTGCCCAGCATGGCCTTGCCAAGGTGGTGTTCACCTCCAGCGAATCGACCATGGGTTTTGCCTTTGCGGCGCACCGGCTGGCGCCCCTGTACATCCCAGTGGACGAGGCCCACCCGGCCCGCCCGCAGGACCCCTACGGCCTGAGCAAAGTGGTGAGTGAGCAAATCTGCAAAACCTATTCCGATCGCTTTGGGCTGCGCACCGTGTGCCTGCGCATGCCGTGGGTCTGGCTGCCGGACGATGCCCAGCGCCCGTTTTACCGCTCGCTGGTGGCGGAGTACCCCAACTGGTACAAAAACTTGTGGACCTTTGTGGATGCCCGCGATGTGGCTATTGCACACCGCTTGGCGCTCGAAGTCGAGCTGGAGCAGCAGCACGAAGCCTTTTTCATCACCGGCCCGCACAACTGGACCGGCCGCGATGGCCGCGCCTTGATGGCCGAGTTCTGGCCCGAAGTAACGCAGTTCGCGGCTGAATTTACCGGCGCCGAGCCCTTGATTTCTCATGCCAAGGCCGCCCGCCTGCTGGGCTATGCACCGCGGTATGGCGTGACTGACGTACTCGCTTAATGGGCACCGGCCGGCACAGCCGGGGCCAAGGTGGCAGGTGCTGGTGCCGCTTGATGCAACTGGTGCCGGCGAAACGGTTGGACCTTGCCCGAGAGCCAGAGCGCAATCCGGACCTCCATCGCATGGGTCGGCAGGTACGTGGCGGTGCTGGTGTTCAAGGCCAGCACCAGCAGGCAGGGCGCCCACCGGGAAGCCGGGTGCCGCAAAGGCACCTGCCCCAAACGCCGCACCACCGGCACACTGACCGCCAACCCGAGCAGCCAGGCGGCCACGACCTCACTCACACTGTGCGCGCCGACCACGACCCGCGAAACGCCCACCAGCAGGGCCAGCGCGGCACCCAGCGGAGCGCCGAGTTCGCGCCCCCACCGGCCGGGCAAACCCCGTAGCAACAAGGGCAATATGGCCGCGGCCAGCAGGCCATGGCCGCTCACGCCGGTGAAGTCGATCGCGGCGATGCCGATGCCCCAGCCATAAAACAGGCACTTGCTGGTCACGGTGAGTGCCACCGCAGCCGTCATGGCCACCACATAGTGGCGGGCAGCGGCCTGTGCGCCACTGCGCCACAGCCCGAATGCCACCAACACAAACGCCGGCAACAGCAGGCTGGACGAGCCGAAGTGGGTCACGGTCCACCAGACCGGCGCAATCGGGGTGTTGCTCAAGGCCTCGCTCATACGATCAGGGGGTTGTCGCTCATGGCCTCGATCTGGTCCTCCAGCATCTGGATCTGGCCTTTCCAGTAATCGCTGCTGCCAAACCACGGGAAGTTCACCGGGAAAATCGGGTCGCTCCAGCGCCGCGCCAGCCAGGCGCTGTAGTGAATCAGGCGCAGCGTGCGCAGGGGCTCAATCAGGGCCAGCTCTAGGCGATCGAACTCGCGGAATTGCTCGTAGCCATCGACCAGCATGCCGAGCTGCCGGGTTTGCTGCTGCCGGTCGCCGCTGAGCAGCATCCACAGGTCTTGCACTGCCGGGCCGGTGCGCGCGTCGTCCAAGTCCACAAAATGCGGGCCGGGACCGGCGCTGGCCGCGGCATCGGTCGGCGTCCAGAGAATGTTGCCGGGGTGGCAGTCGCCATGCAGGCGCAGCTGGCGTATACCGCTGGAATTGGTCTTGTTTTGGCCTGTAGCGCCCGCCATATCTGCGCGAGTAGCTATCAAATCAATAGCTTCCTGGCAGCGCTTGCTCCAGAGGGTCTGCACATCCAGTGGCACGCAGTCGTGCGCGAGCAGCCACTGCATCGGCTCCACCGCAAAGGTCTGGACATCCAGTGCGGGGCGCTGCACAAACGGGCGGCGCGCGCCTACGGTGTGGATACGCGCCAGAAAGCGGCCGATCCACTCCAGCACTTCACCATCGTCAAGTTCAGGTGGGCGGCCGCCGCGGCGCGGGCTCACGCTGAAGCTGAAATCCTGAAACCGGTGCAGGGTCTGGCCGTTCAGTACCAAAGGGCCGACGGCCGGAATCTCGGCCGCCATCAGCTCGGCGGCAAAGTCGTGCTCTTCCTGAATTTGTGCATCGCTCCAACGCTCGGGGCGGTAGAACTTGGCCACCACCGGCGCGCCGTCTTCGAGCTGGACCTGGTAAACCCGGTTTTCGTACGACGAGAGGGCGGTGAGCCGCCCGTCGCCACGCAAGCCCACGCTCTCCAGCGCGTCGAGCACCACGTCCGGGGTCAGGGTTTCAAAGGGATGGGCGGCGCCGGGCGCGGTGGGGGAGTTCATGCGGGCATTGTCCCCCGCTTTGCCGCCCGGGCGTGGTGCTCCCGGCAGTCCGTTCAGCCTAGCGGGCCGAGGTCGTCGCCGTAGCCGGAGAGGCCTCCCGACTCGGCGTCGGAGTCTGAGTAGCCCGCTGACGCGGTGGTGCGTACGTCTGCACCCAAGTGCTCGAAAGGCAAGGCCTGCTTGACCAGAATCAGGGTGCAGGGCGCCTCCATTGCCACCTTGATCGGCACCGTGGCGACAAAGCGTTGGGTCTTGAGCCCGTGGGTGGCCGCCCCCATGACGATCACGCTCACCTGGTTGCCCCGCGCATAGTCCAGCAGGGCCTGTGCCACGTCGCTGCTCTCGAGGACATGGCACGACATCTGGTGGCCGGGGTGGTCCAGCGGCTGGGCCCATTGGCGCAGCGCACTCAGGTAGCGCCGGTGCACATGGGTTTCGCTCTTGCTGTCGTCCGAGGCGCTGGTCTGGCTGCCGGAGATGACGGTCACACACGCCAGCCGTGCGCCCGGCCGGGTGCCCAGTGATCTGGCGACCGCCTGGCGCAGGCTGTAGAGGGTGGCGTCACTCGCATCTTTGTGCGGCACGGCCACCATGACGATGGGGACTTCTTCGAGCTGTTGGGCCGGCAAGGGGCTGGGCTGGTAGTGCATGCCCGCTGCCTTGATCCATCGCTTGAAATGGGTGCGAAACGGGGTGCCTTGGATGTTGGTGCCGCGCTGGGTGACATGCACCTGGGTCGGGTGTGCCAGGTCAAAGGCCAGATGCGCGGCCGACGGGTAGCGCTTGGCGGCCTCCGGCTCCAGGCAGCGCAAGACCACCTCTTGCAACCAGGCAGGCACTTCCGGGCGGCGCTTGCGTGGCGGCACCGGGTCCATCCACAAGCGCTGGCGCAGGCCGGCCTGGGTCAGCGGCTCCCCAAAGGGCAATTCTGCGGTGCAGAGCTGGTAGAGCATGACACCGATGGCGAATACATCGCTGCGCGGGTCGCCCCGCACGCCAACCACCTGCTCGGGGGCAATCCACGCCGGCGAGCCCACCGCTTTGCGCAATTGCTCGGCCAGCAGATCCGGAAAGTGCGCGTGGCAAGAGAGCCCGAAGTCCAGCAGCACTGCGCTGCCGTCCTCGCGGATCAGCACATTGGCGGGTTTGAGGTCGAGATGCACCGTGTTTTGCTGGTGCAGTGCATGGGCGGCGCGGGCTACGGCTGCGCCCAGACGCGTGATGTCGGCCACATCTAGTTGTGGGCCATCCAGCCAGTGCTGCAGGGTGCGCCCCTGCACGTATTCCATGACCAGATAGGGCACGTGCACCAGATCGCCAGCGGCTACAAACCGGGGGGTATGCGGGCCGCTCAGGGCTTGCATGATCTGGCACTCCACCTCGAAGCTGACGATGTTCTCCGCCCCGTCGCCCGCGGTCATGCGGGGGACCTTCATGGCCATGTCAAAGCCGGGCCCCGGCCGCCCGTCGGCATACACGACCCGGTAAATATGGGCCATGCCGCCGGAGTGGATGCAAGCTTCAATACGGAAGCCGTCCAGCACCTCGCCCGGTTCGAGTAGTTTCATCGGCCTTGCTCCAGGCGCTGGGCGAAGAAATCCGGCAGGCCCGCTGCGCGGATGGCCGTGGCCGCCGCGAAATGGTCATACGGCACCCGGTAAAAGGTCAGCTGTTGGCGCTCGGTGTCGAGGAGGGTGTACATGGCTTCAGGCTTGCCGTCGCGCGGCTGGCCGACCGAGCCCACGGTGCTCAGCCAGTGCCGGTGTTTGGGCACCGGTACGGCCACACCAGCCTGCGGGGTGAACTTCATCAGCCCGCTGGTGCCCCGGTAGTACAGGCTTTGCAAATGCACATGGCCGCCGAACACATAGCGCACATCGGGTAGCGCGCCGGCAGCGTTCAGGCTCTCGGTGGCACTGCGCTCATCGTACACATAGCGCCAGAGTTCCGGGGCGTCCACACTGGCGTGTACGAGCAGCACCGTGTCCATGTGGTGGGTCAGGGGCAGGGCGGCGATCCATTCCCGTTGGCTGCTGCTGAGTTGCCGGTGCGTCCAGTCGGCGGTGCTGTCGCCGATGGTTTTGGGTACTGCAGGGGGTGCGACCGCCATGGCGTCATGGTTGCCCTTGAGCACGATGGCGCCTTCTTCGGTGAGCAGCATGATGCGCTGCACCACCTCTGCCGGCTGTGCGCCGTAACCCACCATGTCCCCCAAGAATGCAAATCGCTGTGCTTTTTGCGCGCGTGCATGGGCCAGGCAGGCTTCCAATGCCTGCAGGTTGCCGTGTATGTCGGACAACAAAGCCAATCTCATCGCGTCTCCATCGTTGTTATTCGGGTGATCTGCGCATCATGCTCCGCCGGGCTGACACCAAGTTTGCAGACGCAGGGGCTTGCACCGATTGATGCAGGTCAAAGTCTGCCGCTCCGGGCACTCTTACAGTGCTTGCATGCGCAAAGTCAAACTCCACAAACTCGTGATCGGCCGCCGGGGTCTGGCGTATTCGCTGGGGCTGTGCATGTTGATTTTGGGCATCGGGGGCCTGGGCTTCTGGGTGCTGGAGCCACGCGCAGAAACCTATAGCGACGGCTTGTGGCTGGCTTTCACGACGGCGGCGACCGTGGGCTATGGCGATATTGTGCCCAGCACACACGCTTCACGCTTTTTTGCGGTGCTGGTGGTACTCATGGGGCTGGCGGTGCTGTCGCTGGTGACCGCGTCGGTAGCGGCCATGCTGGTGGAGGTGGAAGAGCGCGCGGTGGACAGTGAGTTGCTGCGCGAAATCCATGCCCTGCGCCTGGAGGTGCGGCACTTGCGCGAGGAGGTGCATGCACAGCAAACTGCAAGCGGCAAAGAAAAAGCCGACGCGCCCTGAGGCGTGCCGGCTTGTGGGGCCTGCGGCGCCGGAGCACCGCAGGGCAGATCGCGATTAAACGATCGTGATGCTCACTTCGATGTTGCCGCGTGTCGCGTTGGAGTAGGGGCAGACTTCGTGGGCTTTGGCCACCAAGGCTTCCGCAGCAGCGCGGTCCATGCCGGGGATGCTGACTTCCAGGGCGACTTCAATGCCGAAGCCTTGGGGGATCTGGCCGATGCCTACCGATGCGTTGATGCTGGTGTCCGCAGGCAGGGCTATCTTCTGGGTGCCGGCCACAAACTTCATGGCGCCAATGAAGCAAGCGCTGTAGCCGGAAGCAAACAGCTGCTCAGGGTTCACACCGCCGCCAGCGCCACCCATTTCTTTCGGCACTGCCAGCTTCAGGTCCAACAGGCTGTCGGAAGTGCGTGTGGTGCCGTCACGGCCGCCAGTGGAGGTGGCGTGGGCGGTGTAGATGACTTTTTCGATCTTGTTGACCATGGTGCTTCTTTCATAAAAGCTGCGTCAGCAGCGGTTGGGGGTAATCGTGAAGGGGTTTAACCGTGTGAGCCGGTCAGCCGGTCACGCAGGGTTTGAACTTGTCCAGTGAGAGCCATGAGCTCCGGCACGGGGCAGCCGCTGGCGGCCACGACACAAGCCGGGATGCTGATGGCCTTGGCTTTCAGGGCGCGGCCTTCGGGGCTTACAAACACTTCCACACGGCGCTCGTCTTGGGCACTGCGCTGACGGCGCAACAGGCCGCTGGCCTCCATGCGCTTTAGCAAGGGCGTGAGCGTTCCGGAGTCAAGGAACAGGCGCTCGCCCAAGGCAGAAACGCTCAGACCATCGGTCTCCCACAGCACCAGCATGACCAGGTATTGCGGGTATGTCAGCTGCAGGGCGTCCAGCAAGGGCTTGTACAGCTTGGTCATGGCCAGCGATGCGGAGTACAGCGCAAAGCACAACTGGTTGTCCAGCCGCAGGGCGGCGTCATTGGCAGGGAGGGTGCGTTTGCTGGGCATGGGTTGAATTGTAGTTGGCAATTAAATTGTGTGCAATTTAATGGTGAAAGCCATGATCGGTTTGGGGCGATGGGTAAGGATGGGCCTGTGGGGGGGCAAAAAGGTGTATTCGCATGCAGCATTGATGCTATCTATTTGATAGCTGCTTGCGCTTTCACTACGGGCGCTGGAGGGTACTTATGAAGAGAAGTGCCCCGGCCACAAGCTAGGGACGGCATCTGGCGCAAAGATGGTTCCAGATTGAATGCAGAAATTCGTTGCGTTCAGAAGCAGTTGTAATGTCGAAGTTCAAGGACATGCGGAGGCGGGCGAAGCCCGCTGTAGCGCGTCCCCTGGAACGCGGTGTTATGCATTACGTTTCATCTTTAGCATGTACCCGATTGCGGCACTGCATGCACCGAAAAAGATGGCCGTGAATAAGCCCATAACTATTTGACTGGGAGAAGTGGCGACGCTCGCGATGAAAATGCCAGCCAAAACAAACAAAGTGGAGCACGTGAAGAGAAGCCACAAAGTTACCTTGTTGTGACCTGCCGCTGAGCTTGTGTAGCCCTCTTTGAGGGTTAGTTTGTCTTCGCTGTAAGGGTACTCGGAAACCAGCGATTTTGAGCCGAAGTAAAACCAGGCACCAAAGATTGGAATAAGAAGGAAAGACCAAGCCCATCCTACGACTACGCCAACAACAATCATTGTTGGTAGAGACACTTTGTAGTAACGACTAAGAAAAGCACGAACTTTTGTTTCAGTCGGTTCGTCTGGAATAACTCGACCCCTACCAAGAACTCCCCAAGGGAAAAATACCGTATTGCCTTTTTGGTCTTTTTTGAAGCTTGCGTTGGTTAAGCCTTGAAAATATCCCATTATTTCCTCCTTAATGCATAACGTAATTTATGCCGCAAAGCGCTGCGGGATAAAGTGGCAGTGTGGTCTAGCAAAATCGGCATTCACTCATATCCAGCGTGCGCAAGTTGCTATCATAAATATAGCAACAAGCCCCGCGGTTTGCCAAACTAGCTTTGGCGTTCCAGTAAGGCGCTGAATATCCCCATTCGGGTGAATTTCTGAACTTCGGCTTCCGCTGTCAACCAGACACCTCATCATTTGGCAAACCGCTTCCGCGTAAGCGCCAACGCCACCCAAAACGACACCACAGCATAGGCCGCCAGTACCGCCAGATGCCGCACCGCATCCGCAGGCCACTGATCCATGAACAGCGGTCGCACTAAGGCCACCGCGTTGGACAAGGGCAACCAGTCGGCGACGACCCGCACCGCAGATGGCAATTGATCCAAGGGAAAAAACACACCACTCAAAAACATCATGGGCGTGAGGAACAGCGTGAAGTAGTAGGTGAAAAAGTCGTAGCCCTTGGCCAGCGCATTGAAGATCAGCGCAATGCAACTAAATGTAATGCCCACCCCCAGCAATATGGGCCAGGCCACCAGCAGCTTGGGACTGTGGCTGATACCGAGCACCAACATCACACCCAAGATGGCCGTCACAGTGAACAGCGACTTGAAAGCCGCCCACAGCATTTCGGCCAGTACCACGTTGTCCAGGCTCACGGGGGCGTTCATGATGCCGTCCCAGGTCTTTTGCACATGCATGCGGCTGAAGGCGGAGTACAAAGCCTCAAACGAGGCAGACTGCATGGCGCTCATGCAAATCGAGCCGCTGGCCAGAAACAGGATGTAGGGCACTTGCTGCCCGTTCACCGTGATCTGCCCGACCAGCGCACCCATGCCGTAGCCGAAGGCGACCAGCCACATCAGCGGCTCGGCAATATTGCCCACCAGGCTGGGGATGGCCAGCTTGCGCCAGACCAGCAGGTTGCGCAAAAACACCGGCCAGAAGCGCATGGATAGCTCGGGCGTGCGCCAGATGCTCTGGGGTTTGAGAAGGCGGGCAGTTGTGGGGGTGCTCATATCAGGCGTCCTCCCGGATCTGGCGTCCGGTCAATTTCAAAAACAGGTCTTCCAGGTTGGCCGGGCGGTGCAGGGTGCGCAACTGCGGATAAGCGACCAACGCCTGCAGCAACTGGGCGGAGTCCTGGGTGTAGAAGAAGACGGTTTCGCCGCTCACCTCCACCCGCGCAGCCAAACTACGCAAGGGGCTGTCTAGCAGCGCGTGGGCGCCAACGCCGAACACCTCTACCACATCAGGCTCTAGGTGGGCGGCAATCAGGTCGCGCGGGGTGCCTTCGGCAATCTTTTTGCCATGGTCCAGCACCAGCAGGCGGTTGCACAGGCGCTCGGCCTCGTCCATGAAGTGGGTGGTCAGCAGGATCGACTTGCCTTGCTGTAGCAGCACCTGCAAGCGCTCCCACATGAGGTGGCGGGCCTGCGGGTCCAAGCCGGTGGTGGGCTCGTCGAGCAGCAGCAGCTTGGGGTCGTTCACCAGTGCGCGGGCCAAGCTCAGGCGGCGGCGCATGCCGCCGGACAGTTCGCCGGGTTTGGCGTTGGCCTTGTGGGTCAGAGCCGCAAACTCCAGCAGCTGCGGAATCCGGGCCTTGATGGCAGCGTCCTTCATGCCAAAGTAGCGGCCATAAACCAGCAGGTTCTCGGCGCAAGTGAAGTCCGGGTCCAGGGTATCGAACTGGGTCACCACGCCCAGTTGCGCTTTGATGGCCATCGCCTCATGGGGCATCTGCAAACCCATCGCAGTGATCGTGCCCCCATCGGGCAGGGTGTGGCCCAAGCACATGCGGATGGTGGTGGTTTTGCCGGCACCGTTGGGGCCGATCACACCCAGGCACTCGCCCGGTGCGATGCTGAAGCTCAGGTCTTTGACGACCTCGGCATCGCCATAGCGCTTGTAGAGGCGGTCGACCTCGAAAAAAGTGGAGTTCGGTGTTGTCATTATTGAAATGCCACTTCCGCAAAACTGCGCAGCTTGCGGCTGTGCAACTGGTCTATACCTTGTGAGCGCAGCAGTTCTAGCGCGCGGATGCCGATGCGTAAATGCTGATCTACCCGCTCCCGGTAGAAGTGGTTGGCCATACCGGGCAGCTTGATTTCGCCGTGCAACGGCTTGTCGCTCACGCACAGCAAGGTGCCATAGGGCACCCGAAAGCGGAAGCCGTTGGCAGCAATCGTGGCGCTCTCCATGTCCAGCGCCACCGCGCGGCTTTGGCTGAAGCGGCGCTGGGGCTGGTTGTCGGGCAGCAGCTCCCAGTTGCGGTTGTCGGTGCTGGCCACGGTGCCGGTGCGCATGATGCTCTTGAGTGCGCTGCCGCTGACCTGCGTCACATCGGCCACGGCTTGCTCCAATGCCACCTGGATCTCCGCGAGGGCTGGAATCGGCACCCACAGCGGCAGCTCTTCGTCCAGCACATGGTCTTCGCGCACATAGCCATGGGCCAGCACATAGTCGCCCAGCTGCTGGCTGTTGCGCAGGCCGGCGCAGTGGCCCAGCATGATCCACGCATGCGGCCGCAGCACGGCAATATGGTCGGTGATGTTTTTGGCGTTGGCCGGACCCACGCCGATGTTCACCATGGTGATGCCCGCGTTGTCGGCCCGGACCAGATGGTAGCCGGGCATTTGAGGCAGGCGGGGGGGCTCTTTGCCCAGTGCGTCTGCGGCCTCTGCCGGCAGACCGACCCGGCGGGTGACCATGTTGCCGGGCTCCACAAAAGCGATGTATTCGCTGTCCGGGTCCTGCATGGCTTTGCGGCCCAGCGCGATGAACTCGTCGATGTAGAACTGGTAGTTGGTGAAAAGCACAAAGTTCTGGAAGTGCTCCGGGCCGGTGCCGGTGTAGTGGCGCAAGCGGTGCAGCGAATAGTCCATGCGCGGCGCGGTGAACAGCGACAGCGGCAGGGGCTCGCCCGGGCGGGGCTGGTAGGTGCCGTTGGCAATGCCGTCGTCCATGGCGGCGAGGTCGGGCAGGTCGAACACATCGCGCATCAGGGTGCGGCGCTCGGCGCTCATCTGGCCTTCCACATGGTCATGCTCTGCAAACGAAAAGTGCACCGGAATCGGCTGGTTGCTGGTGGCCACCTCAATTTCACCGCCGTGGTTTTGCAGCAGCAAGCGGAACTGCTCAAGGTAGTAGCGGTGGTACAGGTCAGGCCGCGTGAGCGTGGTCTCAAAACGGCCGGGGCCTGCCACAAAGCCGTAGCTCAGGCAAGCAATGTCGGCCGCCGCCTTGCGCGACACGGTGTCGGTGTGGATGCGCACCAGCGGGTAGCAGGCGCGCACATGGCCACCCAGATCCTCGCCGGCCACAAATCGTTGCATCGCTTGGCGCAGATGGGCGATGCTTTGGTCGTAAATGGCGTGAACCTGCGCCAGCGCAGCGGCGGCGTCGGTGAATCGGGCGGGTGCGATGAAAGAGGGATGGCTGGTCATGCGCCCATTGTGCCGCCGTATTTTTGCGCTGCGAAGACAAGGGGCATGGGGTAAAGTGTGAGCAGAACCACCTAAGTGAACTCTGGTGACTGACCCCAAAGACTCTCGTTACACCGAAACCGGCTTCCCCTCCTTGCAGTGGGAAGACGATGACTTGGACACGCGCCCCCTGCCTCTGAACGAGCGGCCCTTGCAGGCCCGTATTGACCATGAGATGGCCATCATCGCGGAGCACCACATCCGCATTGCCCTGGCGATCGAGCGGTTCTGGGGCCACCGGGATTGCGTGGAGTACATCCGGACCCTGATCTTGAATGGGGGCTACTCAGATGGCGCTACCAAACGGGTCGGCTTCAAAGCTGAAGTGATTTCGGCACTGATCAATCTGACGGCGCTGCACCAGATTGAGTAGCGCAATCTGCGCAGACGCAGGCCAAACCCTGAGCTTGCGGGGGAATGCGGCCGAGTAGTTCTGCGCTGAAACTCACCTGCGTGCACCAGCAAGGGCCTTGCGCTTGGCCGGTAGATTTCGCAAGCTCCATGGCGCACTGGTTCGCCTTGCCGCACACAGGGCACACTTGAGGGTTGATGGTTGGCGGAGTGGTCATGGTGTTGGCAGTGTAGCCATCCGCTGCCCGCAGCTCACACACGGAGTGCTTCATGGGGATTGAGATCGAACGCAAGTTTTTGGTGAGCGGGGACGCTTGGCGCAACGACAGTGGCGTGTTGTACCGGCAGGGCTACCTGAATCGGGACAAAGCACGCACGGTACGGGTGCGCCTGGCTGGGGATGCTGCTTATCTAACCGTCAAGGGCCAAAGTACCGGCGCCAGTCGGGCTGAGTTTGAGTACCCGATCCCGTGCGCGGATGCGGTTGCGCTTCTGGCTTTGTGCGATGGCCCCTTGATTGAGAAGACCCGCTACATCGTGCTGCATGCCGGCATGCGCTGGGAGGTCGACGAGTTTGCGGGCGACAACGCGGGCTTGGTGGTCGCAGAACTGGAGCTGGCGTCCGAAGACCAGGCCTTTGAGCACCCCGCTTGGCTGGGCGCAGAGGTCACCCACGATGCCCGCTATTTCAACTCCAACCTCGCAACACACCCTTTCAGGGCTTGGTGAGCACCAGGTCTTGTTGCCGGTGACGGGCGGCCTTATTCGTCCACCGGCACATAGAGGTCGGATTTCATTGCATCGATCACCACATTGGTGGTCATGCGAATCACCTGGGGCACTTCGGCCATGAGTCGGGCGGAGAGAGCGTCGTACTCCTTCACGCTTTTGCTCAGGATGACCATCACCAGGTCGACCGCGCCGGTGACGTAAAAGAGCTGCTGCACTTCAGGCTCTTTTTGCACCCATACGCGGATGCGGGGCAGGGCCTCGTAGTTGTCTTTGAGCTCGATGCCGGCGATGAACTGCATGCGCTGGCCCACCACCTGCGGGTCCACGATGGCTACCTCGGCCGTAATCACCTTCTCCGCCCGCAACCGGCGCAGGCGGCGTTGCACCGCGGATGCGGACAGGCCGACGGCCTCGGCAATCACTTCTGCATTGACTTGGCAATCGCGTTGCACGAACTCCAGAATTTTCCGGTCAAAGGGGTCCAAAGGCGTTTCCATCGGTGCATTGTAGGCAGCGTGGGGTGTTGGGCTCCATCGGCGTGCAAGGTGCCTTGTGTGCCGTTTTGCCGCGTGAAAAGTGCCGAATATGCCGCCTGCCGTTATTTCTTTGGGCGAAACTTGAGTTTCCTTTGCGTCTTGAAAACGCAGTGTTGGGTGAATAAAGCGGCGTCTTGCGGTGGGGCGCCCGGATGGAGAAACAAAGAATGAAGCGTCAGTTTGTGAAAGCCTTGTTGGGTGGTCTGTTCCTAGCGGCTGGTTTGGCCCAAGCCCAAGACGTGGTGCGTATCGGCACCCTGTCCGACTACCCGCCGTTTGAGTACAAGGATGCGACCGGCCAACTCAAGGGCATGGAAATCGAGTTGGGAAACGCGATGTGCAAGCACATGCAAGCCAAGTGCGAGTACGTGACCATGGACTTCGATGCGCTCATCCCCGCGCTCAAAGCCAAGAAGATTGACGCCGTGCTGGCCCAGATGTCCATCACTGCTGAGCGCAAAAAAGCGGTGGACTTTACCGACCTATTCACCCTGGCGCCGGTGCAGTACGTAGCCAAAGTGGGCTCCGGCATCAACGAAGATCCGGCCACCCTGCGCGGCAAGACCGTGGGCGTGTACAGCGGCTCCAATAGCGAGACCTACTTCAAGAAGCGCCTGCCCAAGGCCAAGTCCGGCGTCGCCACTAAGTCTTACCCCAACCAGGACGCTATCTGGTTGGACCTGGAAGCCGGCCGCTTGAACACCACCTTGACCGACACCACCGTTGCTTACGAGTGGCTGGAGAAAACCGGCAAGGCCAAGGGCTTCGACTTCGCCGGCAAGCCGGTGAACGACGTAGAAATTTTCGGCGAAGGCACCGGTATTGCTGTGCGCAAGGGTGACCCCCTGAAGGCCCGCTTCAACGCCGCCATCAAGAAAGTGCTGACCGATGGCACCTTCGCTGCGGAGAACAAGAAAGTGTTTCCGTTTAGCATTGCTCCCGCTAGCAAGTAATTGACAGGCCGCCACCGCCCCGAGCGGGCGGTGGCCGCGCTTTCCCGGAGCCGAGATGGATGTTTTGCAGGCCTACACGGGCCAGCTGCTGCAAGGTGCGCTGATGACCGTGCAATTGGCCTGCGCCGCCCTGGTGTGCGGGCTGGCCCTGGGCTTGGTGCTGGCGGCCTG
This sequence comes from Rhodoferax potami, assembly GCF_032193805.1. Classification (NCBI taxonomy): domain Bacteria; kingdom Pseudomonadati; phylum Pseudomonadota; class Betaproteobacteria; order Burkholderiales; family Comamonadaceae; genus Rhodoferax; species Rhodoferax potami. The sequence goes on from NZ_JAVBIK010000001.1 coordinate 2,299,407, forward strand.
CCAGCTCAGCCGCTACGCCTGGCTGCGCCGCCCGGTGGCGGTACTCACCGGCGTACTGCGCGGGGTGCCCGAGTTTCTGGTGGTGCTGGTGTGCTACTTCGGGCTCTCGAACCTTATCAACAACCACTTTGACAGCGCGTTTGACATTAGCCCGTTTTTTGCGGGCGTGGTGTCTCTGGCGCTGGTGCTGGGTGCCTACTCCTCCGAGGTGTTTCGCGGCAGCTTTGTGGCGTTGGAGCGCGGGCAGCTGGAAGCCGCCAGCTCGCTGGGCCTGAGCCCGGTGCAAACCTTCTTCCTGGTGCGCTTACCGCAGGCCTGGCGCATCGCCATTCCCAGTCTGGGCAACCTCTGGCAATCCCTGCTCAAAGACACCTCGCTAGTGTCGGTGGTCGGTCTGGAAGACTTGCTCAAAAAGTCCAACATGGCGGCGCAGGCCTCGCATCAGCCTTTTATGTTTTTGATGGCGGCAGCCGTGATGTATTTTTGCCTGCTGGCGCTGTCTGACCCGCTGGTTTCCGCGCTGGAGCGGCGGGCGCAGCGCCCCTATCAGGCTCACCGCAGCTAGCTATGGACGCCTGGTTTACCGACATCTTCGTCCTGCTGCAGGACAACCGTGCCGAGCTGTGGGAGGGCTTGGTCGTCACCTTGCAGCTGTGGGCTGCCTCAGGGGCTGCCGGTTTGGTGCTGGCGCTTTGCTTGGCACTGGGCGCCACCCACGGCGGGCCTGTGGTGCGGCGACTGGTGCGCTTGTATGGCGCCGCTTTTCGGGGCACGCCGCTGCTGGTGCAAATGTTCCTGCTGTATTACGGGCTCAGTCAGTTTGAGTGGGTGCGGGCGTCCGTTGCGTGGGTGGTGCTGGAAGACGAGTTTTACTGCGGGCTCATAGCCCTGACGCTGAACATTGCCGCCTACATGGCCGAAGACATCCGCGCCGGCATTCTGGCCATTCCCGCTGGCCAAACCGAGGCGGCTCGGGCCTTTGGTATGCCGTCCGGCACTCTGCTGCGCCGTATCGTGCTGCCGCAGGCTTTGCGGATTGCGACTCCTGCTTTGGGTAACGAAGTGGTGTCTTTGCTCAAAGCCACAGCGCTAGTGAGCACGATCACTGTGTTTGACCTGACGGGAGTGGCCCGCCGCCTCTCTAATGAGTCCTACACCACGGATGCGCTGGTGTTGGCTGGCGTGGTCTATGGCGCGCTGACCCTGCTGATTTCGGCGGGTGTGCATTTTCTGGAGCGACGCCGCAAAAGCCACGCTGCCTGAGCTGCTTGTCTGCACAGAGGCCCAGCAAATTGCCGCCGCCGCGCAGGCGCTTTGTCTAAGCTCATCCTCGAATTTTTGAATGATCTCCATGTTGCTGAATCCCCTGAATAGTTTTCTCGCCCACGACCGCCTGATGGTGCTGGACGGTGCCCTGGCCACCGAGCTGGAGCGACGCGGCGCCAATTTGAATGACGCGCTGTGGTCCGCCAAGCTGCTGATCGAGCAACCCGAACTCATTCGCGCGGTGCATGCGGACTACTTTGCCGCCGGGGCCGATGTGGCCACCACCGCCAGCTACCAAGCCACCTTTGAAGCCTTTGCCCGCCGAGGCATGAGCCGGGCGGAGGCCGCGGACTTGATGCGCCTGTCCGTTACCTTGGCCATTGAGGCGCGCGATGCCTTCTGGGCCGAGCCTGCCAACCGCGTGGGGCGCCTGCGCCCGCTGGTGGCTGCGTCGGTAGGCCCCTATGGCGCCATGCTGGCGGATGGCTCGGAGTACCGCGGTCACTACGGCCTGAGCCGTGCGGCGCTGGCCAACTTCCACCGCGAACGCATGCAGGTGCTGGCCACCTCGGGCGCCGACCTGCTGGCCTGCGAGACGATTCCCTGCCTGGACGAGGCCTTGGCGATTGCCGATGTGCTCGCAGAACAAAACAACATCACTGCGTGGATCAGTTTTTCCTGCAAAGACGGCGAGCACAACGTGCAGGGCGAGCGCTTGGCCGATTGCGTGGCCGCGCTGGAGGCTTTCCCGCACATCGTTGCCATCGGCGTGAACTGCACGGCCCCTGAGCACGTGGCCAGCCTGGTGGAGCAGGCCAAGGCCCGCACCACCAAGCCGGTACTGGTCTACCCGAACTCGGGTGAACACTACGACGCCCAAGGCAAGGTCTGGACCGGTGCCTGCAACCCGGCGGATGCTTATGCGGAGATGGCTGCGCGCTGGCAGGCCAAGGGTGCCCGCATGATTGGTGGCTGCTGCCGTACCGGTCCGGACGACATCCGGGCGGTCCGACACATGGCCGCAGCCTAACGCATTGAAGTATGAAATGGGCCTCTAGCGCCCATGGAATATGCGCAGGTAGCTACTAAAAACGTAGCGTTTTTAGGTTTTGCTGTAGCTCATTGCACTGCCGGGGGCAGCGACATCACCCACTGCGCCATCTGCCGCGCTTGCTCCTCGCTGAGCTGCGGGTGGCGGGGCATCAGGGCCCGGCCCCACTCGCCAGAGCCCCCATTGCGAATCTTGCCCGCCAGGTAGTCCACCGCATCCGGTCGGTCTTGATAGCGCGCAACCACTTGATTGAATGCGGGGCCGACATAACGCCTGTCCACGCCATGGCAGCGCATACAGTTGGACGCCTTAACAGCAGCTTGGCCCAGCGCCAGCGAAGCAGCGGGGGCAGCCGGTGACGTTGCCGCCACCACACCGCTGGCGCTTTTTGCAGGTACGGCGGCACTTTGTATCGTTTCGCCTTTGCTGTTGTCGGCCTGCAGCGTGCGCCAGCCCACGATCAGCATGCCTGCGACGACCACAAGCACCGCCACGATAAGTGCCGCCGCAAGCCAACGTGGCCGCTGAGGTGGGGTGTCGTCTTCCGGGTGCATGTTCTGGGTCTCTGTTAGTGGACTCCCCGAGTGTCGCGCGAAAGCCATCGCATTGTTGGGCGCGGGCTTTTGGGGACCTTGCTCCACCCACGAGAGGGTTAGGGAAAGTCAGCGAAAAACCAACCACAACCCGCATACCGCTTCGATACTTATCACCCCGATGGTGAGCGCCATACCCAAGCTGCGGCTCCAGGCTGCATGGTTCGTCAGCAAACTCGTTGCATGGATGACGCGGCCTAGCAGCAAGGCGACCCCGAAAACTATCAACCACACGCGACCCAAACCACTGAATTCCAGCAGCGCCATCAGCAGCAAAGCCATCGGCGCTGTTTCGGCAAAGTTGCCGTGTGCACGGATGCGGCGCAGCAAAGGGTCGTCACCGCCGTCCAAGAAGTAGACTCCCGCTTTCAGCCGGCGGCGGATCACCAATACAGTGAGCAGGCACTGCATCAATGCGCAGCACGCTGCAAAAAACAAGGTCACAGCAACGGAATGCATGGGCGCCTGGTCTTTAAGCTGCCTCTGCTGTGCGTTTAAGGCCAGCGAGGGCAGCAGGCAGCGTCTTCTTCATGCCGGAGCCGATCAAGCGACTCCAAAGAGGGGCAAGAAAGCCTGAGAACGTAGTGCGATGCGTTGCGACGGTGCTGGCGCCTTGCGCTTGCAACTCATAGTCGAATTGCATCATCCCCAAGGGCAATTTGCATTCCATGCGCACGCTTTTGCCCTGAATCACTTCGACAAACCGCAGTGCAGACTTGGGCCCACTGTGGGGCGATACCTCGCCCACCGCACCTGAAACTAAGGGGCCAGCCAGGCTCGCCGCTTTTAAATCAGGGTCCCAAACGGGCCAGCCCGCGACATTGGCATAAAGGGCGAACACAGTGGTTGCTGGGGCATTGATGGTGATGCTGGCTTCGAATTGCATGGCTCTGGCGCTTTCTTTGTTGAGGGAGGAGGGTTGGGGCAGTGTGTGGTTCATCGTATCTGGCGTTGATGAAATGGTCGAGTTCAGACAGGTGAGTACGCCACTTGGCGTACTTCCAGCGCGCCAAACTGGGTGGCTGGGCATTTGGCCGCCCAGCCTGTGGCCTCTGGTTCGCCGGGAACGTCGATCAGGTAGTAGCCGCCGATTTGTGTGTCGCCTTTGAGGGCGAAGCCCTCTTCAGTTTTGATCCGGCCTTTTTCGGCAAACACCCGCTGGGCGGATTCTGGTGGAGCAAGCTGGCCAGCGGCGATCAGCACGCCAGCTTGTATCAGTTGCTGGTTGTAAGCCATCATGGCTTGCATCATTTGTTGCATGGCCGAATCGGGTACGTCGGTCAGCGCGGCGGGTTGCATTTGGCACAAAAGGAGGTATTTCATGGTCAGGTACTTTCAAAAATCAGCCCGAAATTGAGCATGGATGAACTCTAAAAGTCGCCAAAGTGTTGTGCAACTGACCTAATGCTTCATAAATACCAAACTAAAACTTTGTAATATGCGCGTAGTGCTTGAGAATTCCACGAATGCAAAGTCTTCGAGGCATTCTTAACTTCACCCGCACCGCTGAGCTCGGCAGCTTTGCCAAAGCGGCGAAGGATCTCGGTATTTCCGCAGTAGCCGTCAGTCAAAACATCAGCCGCTTGGAAGCTGCCCTGGGTGTGCGCCTGCTCGCGCGGAGCACCCGCGCCTTACAGCTCACACCGGAAGGCCAAGCTTTTCTGGAGCAGTGCCGCCTTCCACTCGCGCAGCTCGATGCGGCCTGTAAAGAAGTCGCCAGCGATGCGCGCAGTGCCAGCGGCAAGTTGCGAGCCACCGTGATTTCGCCGGTCGCGTATCTGTACCTGATCCCGCTCTTGCCCAAGTTTCTGCAGCGCTATCCGGGCATCGCGCTGGAGCTGGAGTTGAGCGAAGACAGCAGCCCTTTGATCAACAAGCGTTTTGATGTCGGCATTCGGGTGGGCGCGCTGGACGATGCAGCATTTGTGGCGCGGCCGCTCGGGCCGCTGCGGTTACTTTTGTGCGCATCGCCTGCGTATTTGGCGCAAGCGGGTCTACCGCAGAGCTTGGAGGATTTGGAAAAGCACCAAGCGCTGCTGATGCAGATCACCGGGCGGGAGCAGACCACGCCCTTTATCGTTCAAACCCGTGGCGGCGAAGCCGGTGCAGGAGCACGCAGCATGCGGTTTCTACAGTTGCCGGGTCACTTTATTTGCAACGATTTTCGAAGCTTGGCGCAGGCTTGTAGCGGTGGCTTGGGAATTGCCCAACTGCCCCAGCCACTGGCGCTACCCATGCTGCGCAACGGGCAGCTCAAAGTGCTTTTGCCCGATAGCGTGGCTGAGAACATTCAACTCTTCATTCACTACCCCACTCGCAAACAACTGCCCGCGCGGGTGCGTGCTTTTGTTGACTTCGTGATTGAGCTTTTCGCTGGACACCCGGATTTGACGGCGGATATCTCCGGATTTGTTGCCTAGCTCCACCGTGCCGATAAAGCATGGAAACAGACGATTGCCTAGGTGAATAGTGTGCGAGCAGCTCCTAAATTGATAGTGAGCTGCTCGCCTTGGGCGGTTTAAGCAGCCGCCTTCACCTTCAAGCGCCATGCATGCAACAGCGGCTCGGTGTAACCGCTTGGCTGCGCCAATCCCTTGAACACCAGCTCGGTCGCTGCCTGGTAGGCCGCGCCCTTGAAGTTGCCCACCATGGGGGTGTAGAGCTTGTCGCCGGCGTTTTGCTTGTCCACCTTGGCGGCCATGCGTTGGAAAGTTTCTTCCACCTGGGCCTTGGTCACCACACCGTGGTGCAACCAGTTGGCCATGTGCTGGCTGCTGATGCGTAGGGTGGCGCGGTCTTCCATGAGGCCGATGTCGTTGATGTCGGGCACCTTGGAGCAGCCCACGCCTTGGTCCACCCAGCGCACTACGTAACCCAGAATGCCTTGGGCGTTGTTGTCCAGCTCGGCTTGCTTTTCAGCTTCCGTCCAGTTCGGGGTGGCAGTCACCGGGATCTGCAGCAGGTTGTCGAGGATGCCGGGGCGGGCTTTCTCGTAGTTGGTCTTTTCCAGTTCCTTTTGCACGTCGCTCACCAGCAACTGGTGGTAGTGCAGGGCGTGCAGCGTGGCGCCGGTGGGGCTTGGCACCCAAGCGGTGTTGGCACCTGCTTTGGGGTGGCCGATTTTCTGCTCCATCATGGCCTTCATCAGGTCAGGCATAGCCCACATGCCCTTGCCGATTTGCGCCTTGCCGCGCAGGCCGCTGGACAAGCCCACCAGCACGTTGTTCTTCTCGTAGGCTGCAATCCAGGCGCTGCTCTTCATGTCCGCTTTGCGGATCATGGGCCGGCTTGCATGGCGGTATGCATCTCGTCGCCGGTGCGGTCCAGGAAGCCGGTGTTGATGAAGGCCACGCGGCTTTGGGCGGCGGCAATGCAGGCCTTCAGGTTCACGCTGGTGCGGCGCTCTTCGTCCATGATGCCCAGCTTCACGGTGCTGTCCGGCAGGCCCAGCATCTGCTCCACGCGAGTGAACAGCTCAGCGGCAAACGCCACTTCTGCGGGGCCGTGCATCTTGGGCTTGACGATGTAGACCGAACCCTTGCGCGAGTTGCGGATGGCGTCCTTCTTGGTCTTCTTCAGGTCATGCAGGGCGATGGTGGTGGTGACCACGGCGTCCATGATGCCTTCGGGGATTTCTTGGGTGGAGCCGTCGGCAGCGGTGTAGGTGATGGCCGGGTTGGTCATCAGGTGGCCCACATTGCGCACAAACATGAGGCTGCGGCCGTGCAGCTTGACGTCTTTCTTGCCGTCGGGCGCGGTGTACACGCGGTCGCCGTTCAGGCCACGGGTCAGTGTTTTGCCGCCTTTCTCAAAGCTCTCGACCAACGTGCCTTGCAGAATGCCCAGCCAGTTGCCGTAGGCCAGCACTTTGTCTTCGGCGTCCACCACGGCCACGGAGTCTTCCAGGTCCAGGATGGTGGAGAGGGCTGCTTCGAGCACCAGGTCGCTCACACCGGCGGCATCGGTTTTGCCGATGGGCGTAGCGCGGTTGATGATGATGTCGAGGTGCAGGCCGTTGTGAATCACCAGCACGCTGGAAGGATCTTTGGCAGAGCCCTGGAAGCCCACGAACTGGTCCTTGTCGGCCAGCTTGGAGGTGGAGCCGTCCTTCAGGGTAACGACCAAGTCGCCGCCCTTGATGGCGTAGCCGGTGGAGCCCACGTGCGAGCCTTTCTTGAGCGGTGCGCAGCGGTCCAGCACGTTGCGGGCGTATTCAATAACTTTTTTGCCGCGCTTAGGGTTGTAGCCCTTGGGCCCCACTTTTTCGCAGCCCTTGTCTTCGCTGATCACGTCAGTGCCATACAGCGCGTCATACAGGCTGCCCCAGCGGGCGTTGGCGGCGTTGAGCGCGTAGCGGGCGTTGAGCACGGGCACCACCAGCTGCGGGCCGGCTTGGGTGGCCAGCTCTGCGTCCACGTTTTTGGTGGTGATCTTTACCTTCTTGGGGCTCTCGACCAGGTAGCCGATCTTTTCCAGAAAAGCCTTGTACGCAGGCATATCGCTGATGGGGCCGGGGTTGGCTTTGTGCCAGGTGTCCAGCTCGGTTTGCAGGCGGTCGCGCTCGGCGAGCAGGGCAATGTTCTTGGGGGCCAGGTCTGCCACGATGGCGTCAAACCCTTTCCAGAAAGCCTCAGGCGCAATGCCGGTGCCGGGCAGCACTTTGTCCTGGATGAAGCTGTGCAGGCTGGTCGCGACTTGCAGGCGGTGCTCAGCAGTGCGTTCGGTCTTGCGGGGGGTAGTTGTCGTCATGGTGGGCCTTTCAAAGGAAGGGGCGGTCAACAAAGTGAAAACGGGTCGCACGAGGGGGAATACCCTCAAGCTATGGATGTACTGTATTCCATCCTTTGCAGATTACTATATGGAAGAATATCAATCTATTTGTGACTTTTTAGGATGTAGTTCATGCCCTTACGCCATCTGGTGCTGCTGAAGTTCAAAGCCAGCACGGTACCCGCTGAGGTTGAAGCCTTAGAGGCCGCGTTTACCGCATTGGCAAGCAAGATCAGCGCCGTGCAAAGCCTGGAATGGGGCACCAATAACAGTCCCGAAGGCTTGGCCAAAGGCTTTACCCACTGCTTCAACCTCACCTTTGCCGATGAGGCCGCTCGCGCGACCTATCTGCCGCACCCTGATCACCTGCTGTTTGTCGAGCAGCTCAAGCCGGCGCTGGACGATGTACTGGTGCTGGACTACACGGTCTAAGCAAAAAAGGCCATCAAACAGCGGGATTTACCGGAAGCCCTAGTCCGTTCGGATCAGAGGAAACCGGCTTTTCGACACCGTACTGTCACACGGTATTTTTAGCATGGCTCGTTCAGCCTCGGCGGGCATGGGGCCCGTGCGCGGCGAAGTCCGTTTTGTCCTCACAGGTCTCTTCATGCATATCAAAACCACGGTTTCCGCCATCCTTTTGGCATTGGCTTCGGTCTCCGCATCTGCGCAGTCGTTCAGCCTGAGCAACTACACCGTCAAAAACACCTACGGACTCGACCTGAGCGTGGGCGGTGTCTCCGGCTTGGAGGGTTCTGCGATCACTTATGCGCAGGACCGTGGCACCTTGTTTTTCATTGGTGACGAGGGCAAGGGCGTGATTGAAATGTCACTTGATGGCAAGTCAAAAGGTTCGATGGCGTTCACCGGTTGGGGCGCTTTCAGCACAGGTGTGAATGGCAAAAATCCCGGTAACGATTCAGAAGGCTTGGCCTACTTAGGCAATGGCGTACTCGCTGTGGCCGAGGAGCGCCTGCAAAACATCTACCGCTTCAGCTACACCGCCGGTGGCTCGGTCGACTTGGGCACAGTGCCTTTTGCCTCTGTGGGGTCGACGATTGGCAATGTGGGTATTGAGGGCCTGAGCTACGACGCCCGTAACGGCAGCTATGTCACAGCCAAACAAGACAACCCGGCTGCGCTGAGTATCTTCAACAACCTGAGCTTCTCCACGGTGGCATCTCCGGATGCGGTTGCTAATGCGTCATTCACCGGTGCGACGAGCTTGTTTGGCTTGTCCCAACTGTCCGATGTGCAAACGCTCTCCATCTTGGGCAACAACAATTTGCTGGTGCTCAGCACCGGTACCACCCCCGGCGATTCGCGTGAGTTGATCGAAGTCACCCGCGCCGGCACGGTGGTCAGCCGCCTGGACCTGACCCACATCGCTGCCCGCAACGCGATTGAAGGTGTGACGATTGACGAACACGACACCATTTACCTGTTGGCCGAGCAAGACCAACTTAGCGGCGCACCCGCAAACGCCAAGTCGCAGCTGATTGTGTTGACAGCCCCTGTGCCCGAGCCCGAAACCTACGCCATGCTGCTCGCTGGCTTGGGCTTGATGGGCGCTGTAGCCCGCCGCAGGCGCGCTGCGTAAGCGATTGCTTCCTTCCAGGTGTGGTGCGAGCCCGGGTGCGGCTTGCACCACACCGGTGGCGATGCTGCACCGCACGCCGCCAAGCGCTGTCGATAATTGACGTAAAGTTTGTGGCCTGCCTGATGCCTTGCGGTGTCAGGCAGGCCCCGATGTTTCTGCTCTGCAATCCGCAGGGCTTGGCGTTATTGACCGCACCGCATGACCACCGACACCCGTTCACCCTCAGCTCTCCCCCTCGCGGGCATCCGCGTCGTTGAATTCACCCACATGGTCATGGGGCCCACTTGCGGCATGACGCTGGGCGACTTGGGTGCGGATGTCATCAAGGTCGAGCCACTGGCGGGCGACAGCACCCGCAAGCTGCTGGGCAGCGGCGCCGGTTTTTACCCGCTGTTCAACCGCAACAAAAAGAGCATTGCGGTGGACCTCAAAAGCCCGCAGGGCCGCGAGATCGTGCTCAAGCTGATCGCTACGGCCGACATCGTGAGCGAGAACTTCAAAACCGAGACCATGCAAAAGCTGGGCTTGGACTACGCGTCTTTGAGCAAGCTGGACCCGCGCCTGATTTATGTGAGCCACAAAGGCTTTCTCCCCGGCCCTTACGACCACCGCACGGCGCTGGACGAGGTGGTGCAAATGATGGGCGGCCTGGCCTACATGACGGGGCGCCCCGGCGATCCGCTGCGCGCTGGGTCAAGCGTGAACGACATCATGGGCGGCATCTTTGGTGCCGTGGGCGCCATGGCTGCCCTCATGCAGCGTCAGCAGACCGGACGGGGCCAGGAAGTGCAAAGCGCGCTCTTCGAGAACAACATCTTCCTCGTGGCCCAGCACATGATGCAGTTTGCGGTGACGGGCAAGGCGGCAGCCCCCATGCCCGAGCGCATCTCGCCTTGGGGCATTTACGATGTGTTCAGCGTCAAAAACAACGAGCAGATCTTTCTGGCCGTGGTGGGCGACGGGCAATGGAAAACCTTTTGCGAGGCCTTTGGCTACACCGACCTGTTTGCCGACCCGCGCGTTACCACCAACAACGACCGTGTGCTGGCGCGCAGCTGGCTCATCCCCGAGTTGCGCACGCGCTTGGCGCAGTTCAGCCGCGCAGAGCTTTCGCAGCGCTTTGAGCAAGTGGGCCTGCCCTTTGCGCCCATCACCGATCCGCAGCATTTGTTTGACGACCCGCACCTGCAAGCCACCGGGGGGCTGGCGCCCATGGAGCTGCCTGATGGCCGCCAGACGCAAGTGCCTTTGCTGCCCTTGACGCTGGATGGCGAGCGCCTCGGCCTGCGGCTGGACCCGCCCAAGCTGGGCGAGCACACCGACGCGCTGCTGCAAAGCCTGGGGTACAGCGCGGGCGAAGTGGCGGCACTGCATGTGCAAGGCGTAGTGCTATGAAAAATATAGCGGTTTGCGCATATCTGGCGTGCGCCAGAGGCCTGAACGGCAGTGCGGCCTGCTCCGTGTCCCCCGCCCGCTTCGCGGGCTCCTCCTTGACCTGCGCAGACCGCACTGCCGTTCAGGCCTCCCGGAGCTAAAGATGGACAAGCTCAAGCAACTCGAATCTTTCGTCTCGGTGGCCACCCGCGGCAGTTTGACCGCAGCCGCCAATGCCGAAGGCGTTGCGCCCGCCATCATGGGTCGACGGTTGGACGCTCTAGAAGAACGCTTGGGCGTGAAGCTGCTGATCCGCACCACCCGTCGCATCACGCTCACGCACGAGGGCAGTGCGTTTCTGGAGGATTGCCAGCGCATCATCGCGGACGTGACTAACGCCGAGGCCAGCGTGAGCGCTGGGGGCGTGAAGGCGGCGGGCCATTTGCGCATCACGGCGCCTGCGGGCTTCGGCCGCCGCCATGTGGCGCCGCTGGTACCCAAGTTCCGCGAGCTGCACCCGGATGTGACGATTTCGCTCAACCTCAGCGACCGCGTGGTGGACATTGCAGGCGAGGGCTTTGACTGCGCCGTGCGCGTGGGTGACATGCCCGATTCGTCGCTCGTGAGCGTGCGCATGGCCGACAACCGCCGCTTGTGCGTGGCCACGCCGGCCTACCTCAAGCGCCACGGTACGCCCAAAACGCCCGCCGATTTGAGCCGCTTCCACTGCCTCACGTTGTCCAGCGACGCATCTCAAACCCGGGGCTGGGCTTTCAAGCTGCCCGCGGCTAAAGGCGAGCGTGCAGACGCGGGTGAGGTGATTTACCTCAAGCCCGCCGGCCCGCTGGACTGCAGCGACGGGCAGGTGTTGCACGACTGGTGCCTGGGGGGTTACGGCATCGCGTGGCGCAGCACCTGGGAGGTGGAGAACGAAATCGCCGCAGGCCGTTTGGTCGCGGTGCTGGAGGACTACGCCGCTCCGCCCAATGGCATCTATGCGGTCTTCCCCCAACGCAAACACATGCCCCTGCGGGTGCGCTTGTGGATTGACTTCATCAAGGAACGTTACAGCGCGCCGGGGTATTGGCAACGAACCGTGCTTCGGGATTAGTGCTTGCAGACATCCGAAAGAACTATTGCGAGCGCCTTGGCAGCGAAATAAATTAGCGCTAATCGCCGGTGTATCCCGGTTCAAATGGGAGCTCTTATGAAAATTAAACGTGTTTTAACTGCAATTGCGTTGGCCGCATCCGCGCTCGGTGCCAGTGCGACTACTACAGTGGGTGGCATCAGCTTCGCGGACAACGCGTTCGCTGATGCGTTGTATTACTCGTTTGGTAGCTATACCACCTCCGGTGGCACTTTGGCGCAAGTATTGACTGACACTAACCCTGGGACCTATGCGTACTCTCGCACACCCGGTGCCAGTTTGTTGCTTGGTTTCACCGATAACAATGTGTTCAATGGTGCCGGTGCAGACTTGGCTGTTTTTGAACTCGGCATTGCAGACTCTGTGAAAGTTAGCTTCGGCGCACAAACATTGTCTTTTCAAACGGTTGCAACGGGCTACACCGCTGGCGGTTATGCGTTGAACGTTGCCTTGGTTGACTTCTCGGCATTCGGCATCGCTAACGGCGCAAACTTGCAATACCAGTCGATTGGCTTCGATACAGTGGCCCCCGGCGGAACTGTTCCCTCCATTTCGTTGGTGGGTGCACTGCACGTGGCGGCTGTACCCGAGCCTGAGACATACGCCATGTTGTTGGCTGGTTTAGGCGCGATAGGGGCTCTGGTGCGCCGCCGTAAGCGCGCTTAAAAGTACTCGACTTCAAATGAAAAAACCCGCTGAGTTTCAGCGGGTTTTTTCATTTACAGGGTGCGGTGGTCAAAACCATTGAGCCGGCTAGCGCTCAAATCCCGCTTTTCATGATCCCGTGCAGCGGACTACTGGCCGTCGTCTTCCGAAGGAACGTCAAACGGATCGTCCAGGCTGTCGCTTTCCATCATGGCGATCTCGGCGCACTGCACGCCGTTGAGCTGGTGGCGGTAGGCCAGAAAAGCGTGGCGGGCGTTGGCTTCGTCGTCGCCTTCGTCATCGGCTGCGGCAGCGGCCAGATGGTGTTTGGCGGCGGCCTGGAAGTGTTGGGCAGCCATGCGGTGGTAGTCGCCGATGGTCTCAAAGTCGTCGTCCACCAGATCGTCTGCCACGGTGTCGGCCACGGGGGAAGTGTCTTGGGTCATTCAGGGCTCGCTTTTTTGTGAATCACGGCAACATGCCGCCTGCACAGATTGCGCCCTCACCGTGAACCCTGTGTGACAGGCGCGCGAGTCTTTTGCGACGCGTGGCCGTTTAGACTAGACCCCAGTCGCGCGCGCCCTTGAACCCAGGGAAAACGGTGCTGAGCTGGCTGTCGCTCAGACCCCACTGGCGTTTAAAGATGCCGCCCAACACGCTGCGGTATTCATTCAGCACCGCGTAGTCGCGGTTCTGGAACAGGGTGGCCGCCGTCATCTGCACCTGCTCGCCGACCACTTGCTTGCCGCGCACCGCCCTACCTAGCACCCACATCACGCTGCCGTGGCCATGGTCGGTGCCACGGTTGCCGTTCTGCCGGAAAGTGCGGCCGAACTCGCTCATGACGACCACCACGGTGTTGCGCCAAGCGCTCCCCATTTCTTGAGAAAAAGCGGCCAGGCCTTGGCCCAGCTCGTCGAGGCGGCTGGCCAGATAGCCGGTCGCGCCGCCCTGGGCCACATGCGTGTCCCAGCCACCCACATCCACAAAGCCCAGCGCGTATTGCTCGCGCATCAGGCGGGCGATGCGGCGGGCTTCCAGCTCAAAGCCTTTGGCGGTAATGGCGCCGCGGCTGGCGGCATCCATCTCGGCTGACATTTCGCGCATCACTTGCTCACGCACCGCGAAGCCGCTTTGCACCGTGCCCTCCAGGGCCGTGCCTTGATACATGGCGGCAATGATGCGGCTCTGGCGCGTGTCCACCGACGGTTTGGTCAGGTTGCGCAAGCTGGTGTTCGGAACGCGCAGTTCGCCTTGCAGCGCAATCGGCAGTTGGTCAGTAAACGCCATGGGTGCGGGGCTGGTAACAGCGGGGCGCCCTTGCAGCTGCTTTGCCAGCCGGTTCAGAAAGCCTGAGCCATAGGCGGTGCTGCTGTGGTTTTGCTGGCCCAGCTCGATGCTGTCTTGCGTTTCGAAGTGGCTGCGCGACAGGTTATCGGTGCCGCTGTAAGGCACAAAGGCGAGTTCGCCTTGTTGGTAGAGCGGGTAAAGGGTGTCCCGCAGGGCCGGGTGCAGCCCCCAGTCGGCGGTGAGGGGCAGGGCGCTGGTCAGGTCGGCGTCGGGTTTGGCGATGGCGATGTCAGGCCGTACCTCGTAATAAAAGCTGCTGCTCACCGGGGGGAGCAGGCTGGCCGCATCCATGCCGCCGCGCAAAAACACCATCAAAAACCGGGGTGCCCCGGTGGCCGGGCCTGTGGCCGCGTGCAGTTGCACCCCGGGCAGGCCCAGGGCAGCAGCTGCACCGGTGTGCAGCGCGGTGTGCAGAAAGTGACGTCGTTGCATGGTGCTGGCTCCTGAAGCGGGGTGTGTGGCGGTTGGGGCCGAAGTCTGGGGGCAAGCGCGCTCGAGCGCTAGCGGCGCATGGACTCCGGGGCGGCCAGCAGGAAGGTGTTCCACTCCTGCGGCGAGTTGGCTTGGTCGAGCGCTGCGCGGGTGGCGCTGCTCAGGCCGCTTTGGATGGCCTGGTAATACAGCGCATTGGCCAGCTGGGGGAATGCGGCTTTTTCGGTCGATTGCGGGCCGTCGGATTTAAAGAGGCCCGCGCTGCCAGAGCCAATGGCCTTGGCAATTTCAAACCGGGTGGTGAGTTGGCCGGCGCTGTCCCACGCGCTGGCGACCAGGGGGTAGCCGTCAGGCGTTTGGCGGCCGTAGAGCGGCTGTCCCATGCGGTTGATCCAGTTGAGTACCGGGCCAACGTTGAGCACCGCTTTGTCGTCATACGCCAGCCGTACCGAGGACAGCACATAGCGCATCGGGTCTTTGAACTTGGTGGGGCGGGCATTGGTAAATTCCGGCGCGGTAAACAGTGTTTCCAGCACACGGGCAATCTGGCCATCGGTCGCTCGCCAAGTGGCTGCCATCCGGTCCACAAGGGCCTGGGGCGGGGTGTCAGACAGCCAGAAGGTCGCAAGCTTGCGGCTCACGAACCGGGCCGTCGCCGGGTGGCGTGCCAGCAGGTCCAGCGCCTGCTCTATTTCGGCCAGACCCTCGCCGGTGATGGCTTGGCCCAGCAGGGCCTTGGGCCCTGTGTCATGCCGCTGGGGATTGAATTCAAAAATGCCTTTGCGCACATAGAAGAGGTTTAACTCTTTGCGCAGATTGGGGTTGCCGCTGTTCATGTTGACGCCCAGCCCGGTGAGCACGCGGGCCAGCTCTTGGACGTCTTTCTGGGTGTAACCGGCATCCACCCCCAGGGTGTGCAGCTCCATCAGCTCGCGGGCAAAGTTTTCGTTGATGCGGCCTGCGGCATTCTGGTCGTTGTCCAGATACCGCAGCATCGCCGGGTGGTAGCTCACCGCGCCGAGCAGATCGCGGAAGCGCCCAAGGGCGTGCGGCCGCAGGGCGCTGTCTTCATAGTCGCCCAGCATCGCCCGCAGGTTGTGCTTGCTGAGGTGCACATTGAAGTGGTTCAGCCAGAACCATGTCATTTGCTCTTGCACCTGCGCCGGGCTGTAGAGCGCTCGTAGCACATGGCGAGTGGCGGCTTCGCGGGCGAGGCGGTTGAGCTCTTGCTGGTAGGCCTGCTGGGCGGCTTTTTTGGCTACGTCGTCCCGCAGTGCATCGGCGTCTTTGCGCTGCTTTTCCATGGTGTGCACCAGATCGGTCAAGCCGGTCTGGCTGATGGTCATGGCGCTGACGGTGGCCTGGGCGCTCTCGGGCAGGCTGGCGCCTTGGGGTTGGAGTTGCTGCTGCAGCCAGCGCGCGCTGCCCTGTTGTTCCACTACCCGGGCGGTGGCGGTGTTGGCCCCCCAGGTGATGCGGTTCAGCCATTCATAACGGGCCTGCGCCGTGGGGGCCGGCCCGTCTGCCACCCCGCCCGAGGGTAGGGGTGCGCAGCCGCTTAGTGAGAGCAGGGCCACACACAAGCCCCACAGGGGCGCGAAGCGAAGGAGTCGGGTGTCAGAGCGCATGCGCCACATCGTAGCGGCGCAGCCCCAGCTTCACCAACTGTTACATCGACAGGCGGCCCTCAGGCCTTGCCGAACTCCGCACCGAGCTCGCCGGCACGGTGGTGTGCGGCAAACAGGGCTTTGGCAAACAGGTCTTTGATGCCGCTTTCATCCATGCTGGTGATGGCCGCATAGGTGGTGCCGCCTTTGGAGGTGACTTTTGCGCGCAGGCTCTCAGGTGCTTCAGAGGAGGCACGTGCCAGTTCGCCCGCGCCGATAAAGGTGGCCACAGCCAGTTGATACGCCTGGACGCGGTTGAGCCCCATGCGGACCCCCGCATCGGTCATGGCTTCCATGAAATAAAACATATAGGCCGGCCCGGAGCCGCTGAGGGCGGTGACCGCATCGAGCTGCGCTTCCGCCGTGAGCCAGACCGTGGCGCCGGTGGTAGCGATTACCTCGTTGGCCCAGTCTTTGTCCGCCTGAGTGACACCCGTGCGGCCAAAGAGAGCCGTGATTCCTTTGCCGATCAATGCCGGTGTGTTGGGCATGGTGCGGATGATGCGTTCGCTGCCCAGCCAGGTGGCAATGCTGTCAGTGGTAATGCCTGCGGCCACGCTCAGGTGGAGGGCTGTGCGGTTGTGGTTGCTCACCGCCGCGGCGGCCTCTTTGAAGGTCTGGGGTTTGACCGCCCAAACGATCAGGTCTGCGCCGGCCAAAAAGGCGCCGGCTTCGGGCTGCGGCTGCAGGCCGAAATCGGTTGCCAGCCGGGTGCGAGCTTCTGCCCAGGGTTCCACCACATCGATATCTGCGGCCGAAAACCCTTGGCGGAGCAGCCCGCCGATGATGGCGCTGGCCATATTGCCGCCGCCGATGAATGCAATGCGCTTGCCCATGCTGAGTCCTGTGCGTTGAAAAGTCAGAGCGCCCGAGTTTAGAGGGTGGTCTGGCGCACTGCGTGCTCCCAGCGCTCCATCAGCTCCTTGGCGCGTGCGGGCGGCAGGGTGGGGAGGAAGCGGCGCTCGGCCTTCCACAGCTGGGTTAACTCGTCAGTGTTGCTGTACACGCCCGTGGTCAGGCCGGCCAGGTAGGCGGCCCCTAGGGCTGTGGTTTCGGTCACCGCAGGGCGCACCACCGGAATGCCCAGAAGGTCAGCCTGGAATTGCATCAGCAAGTCATTGACACACGCGCCCCCATCCACCCGCAGCTCTGACACGGCAGCAGCACCTGCACTGACAGCATCGCGGCTCATGGCCTGCAAGAGTGCCGCGCTTTGGAATGCTATGCTTTCGAGAGCAGCCCGCGCAATGTGGGCAAGGGTAGAGCCCCGGGTAAGGCCTGTAATCGAGCCCCGTGCATCAGGCTTCCAATAGGGTGCTCCCAGACCTGTAAAGGCGGGCACCACAATCACGCCGCCTGAATCGGGCACGCTTTGCGCCAGACTTTGCACTTCGCCGCTGCCCTGGATGGCGTGCAGCCCGTCACGCAGCCACTGCACCACGGCTCCCCCTACGAACACGCTGCCTTCGAGCGCGTATTGGGGCTGGGTGTTGGCTTGGGCTGCACTGGTGGTGATGAGTCCGTTGCGCGAGGTCTGGAAGGTGCTGCCGGTGTGCATGAGCATGAAGCATCCGGTGCCATAGGTGTTTTTGACCATGCCGGCTTTGAAGCAGGCTTGGCCGAACAGCGCACTTTGCTGGTCACCCGCCACGCCACCGATCGGAATCGCATGGCCGAAGAGGCTGGGCACGACTTCCCCGAACAGGGAGGCCGAGGGTTGCACCGCGGGCATCAGGCTGGCCGGAATGTCCAGCGCGGCCAGCAAGTCGTCGTCCCACAGATTGGTATGCACATTGAAGAGCATGGTGCGGGAGGCGTTGCTTACGTCCGTGACGTGCACACGGCCCTCGGTCAGCTGCCAGATCAACCAGCTGTCGATGGTGCCGAAGGCGAGCTCTCCGTGGGCGGCTTGGGCGCGTGCGCCGGGCACGTTGTCCAGAATCCACTTGAGCTTGGTGCCTGAAAAATACGCATCCACCAGGAGGCCGGTTTTGGTTTGGATGGTGTCGGCCAGCCCGCGCTCGCGCAAGTCGGCACAGGTGGGCTCTGCCCGCCGGTCCTGCCAGACGATGGCATGGTGGATGGGGACACCTGTTTTGCGATTCCACACAACCGTCGTCTCGCGCTGGTTGGTAATGCCGATGGCCTTGACCTGCGCGGCGGTAATGCCGGCTTTGGCCAGCGCTTCGCGTGCGGTGGCGAGCTGGATGCGCCAGATCTCTTGGGCGTCGTGTTCGACCCAGCCGGGCTGGGGGTAGATTTGTTGCAGCTCCAACTGGGCCATCGCCACGGTGTGGCCCGCCTCGTCAAACACGATGCTGCGGGAGCTGGAGGTGCCTTGGTCAAGCGCGAGGATATAGGTCATAAGCGTAGGGTCAGAAAAGGTGGGTGTGCGGCAAAGCGCGTCGCTGTGGCGGTGGGCTCAGGCCTGAGCCACGTCGAGTCGTACTTGTGCTTCTTCGAGTAACGCAGGAAACGGCGCCGGTGGCTGTGCGTCGGTGAACAGTCGGTCGATTTGCGACAGCGTGGCGACTTCGACCATGGCGGGGCGGTTGAATTTGCTGATGTCGGCAGCAAGCCAGACCTCGCGGGCGTGGGAGATGATGGTTTGTGCCACCTTGACCTCGCGGTAGTCGTAGTCCCGCAGGGTGCCGTCAGACTCGATGCCGGAAATGCCAATCAGCGCCAAATCCACCTTGAATTGGCGGATGAAATCCACAGCGGCTTCGCCCACGATGCCCTGGTCCCGGCCGCGCACCACGCCACCGACCACGATGACTTCGCAGCGCGGATTGGTGCTCAGGATGCTGGCCACATTCAGGTTGTTGGTAATGACCCGTAAACCGGTGTGGTGCAGCAGGGCGCGGGCTACCGCCTCGGTGGTGGTTCCGATGTTCAGGATCAGGGAGCAGTCGTTGGGTACGGCTTGCGCCACTTGGCGGGCAATGCGCTGCTTGCCATCGGCGTTGAGGCTTTCGCGCTGTTGGTGGGCCAGGTTTTCGGTGGTGGAGCTTGGCACCCGGACGCCGCCATGAAAGCGGGCCAGCAAGCCCTCGTCTGCCAGGCGCTGTACGTCGCGGCGCACGGTTTGCAGTGTGACGCCCAGCGTGTCTGCCAATTCATCGACCGTCACTGTGCCTTTGGCCTGGACGACGGAGAGCAGTGTGAGTTGTCGGGGATTTGGATTCATGCGTATTTGTACCCCCAAAGCTTGTAGGCGCCCAGACTATAAAACGAATCAAAAGGAATTATTTCAGGGTAATCACCAAGAAAAAACGAATCAAAACGAACAATAATTTGCAAATTCGAAAATCTACGGATTCGCAATGCAACAAAAAAAGGTGGCGTGATGCAATTGAATCTCGAAAGCATCAGCAAGAAAGTCGGTCCGCAAACCTGGCTGTATGACATGACGCTCGCTCCACGCAGTGGTGCGGTGACGGTGCTGTTGGGTGCTACGCAAGCGGGCAAAACCAGCTTGATGCGCATCATGGCCGGCTTGGATGTGCCCACGGCCGGCATCGTGCGTGTAGACGGTATAGATGTCACCGGCATGCCCGTGCGGGAGCGCAACGTGGCCATGGTCTACCAGCAATTCATCAATTACCCCTCGCTCAAGGTGCGCGACAACATCGCTTCGCCTCTGAAGCTGCGCGGCGAGAAAAACATCGATCAGCGCGTCCGCGAGCTGGCGGAGAAGCTCCACATTGAGATGTTTCTGGACCGCTATCCGGCAGAGCTCTCGGGGGGGCAGCAGCAACGCGTCGCCTTGGCCCGGGCGCTGGCCAAGGGTGCGCCCTTGATGTTGCTGGACGAACCTTTGGTGAACCTGGACTACAAACTGCGTGAAGAGCTCCGCGATGAACTGACCGCTTTGTTTGCGGCAGGGGACTCCACGGTCATTTATGCGACCACTGAGCCCGGCGAAGCCCTTTTGCTGGGCGGCTATACCGCGGTGCTGGATCAAGGTGAGTTGCTGCAATACGGGCCCACGGCAGAGGTGTTTCACGCGCCGTGCTCCATCCGGGTGGCTCGTGCTTTTAGTGACCCGCCCATGAACTTGCTGGCGGCCCAGCCTGCAACTGGTGGTGTGCAACTCACGGGAGGCGCATTGATCCCCATGGCCTTGCCGGCCGTGGCGCCACAAGCCCTCACGGTGGGCATGCGTGCCAGCGCACTGCGGGTGCACTGGATGGATGGCGACATTGCCTTGGCCGGGCGGGTGGAGTTGGCAGAAATTTCGGGCACAGACACCTTTGTGCATTTCGAGACCCCGGTGGGGGAGCTGGTCGCGCAGCTGACGGGTGTGCATCACTTCGACCTCGGTCAAGCGGTCACTTTTTACTTCAACCCGGCGCAGGTCTATGTGTTTGATGCACAAGGCTTGTTGTTGATGGCCCCGGTGCGCGGCAAAGGACGTTGATATGGCTCGCATAGAACTTGATTTGGCCCACGCTTACCGGCCCAACCCCCAGCAGGACAGCGATTACGCCCTGTTGCCTCTCAAGATGGCATTTGAGGATGGAGGTGCTTACGCGCTCTTGGGCCCCTCGGGCTGCGGAAAGACCACGCTGCTCAACATCATGTCGGGGCTGGTTACGCCGTCACAAGGTACGGTGCGCTTTGACGGGCAGGACATGACCCGGATGACACCCCAGCAGCGCAACATCGCTCAGGTGTTTCAGTTTCCGGTGATTTACGACACCATGACGGTGGCGGAGAACCTTGCCTTTCCCCTGCGCAACCGGAAGATGCCGGCCGACCAGATCAAGAAACGGGTCGGGGTGATTGCGGAGATGCTGGAGATGAGTGGCCAGCTGAACCAACGCGCAGCGGGCTTGGCCGCCGACGCGAAACAGAAAATTTCACTGGGTCGTGGGCTGGTGCGTCCCGATGTGTCTGCGGTTTTGTTTGATGAACCGTTGACGGTCATTGACCCCCACCTGAAGTGGCAACTGCGCCGCAAGCTCAAGCAGATCCACCACGAGCTCAAGCTCACCTTGATTTATGTGACCCATGACCAGGTGGAGGCTTTGACCTTCGCCGATCAGGTGGTGGTGATGACGCGCGGACGTGCGGTTCAAGTGGGGTCTGCTGCAGATCTGTTCGAGCGGCCCAAGCACACCTTTGTAGGGCACTTTATTGGCTCACCGGGCATGAATTTTTTGTCGGGACAGCACACGGGTGGGCGTTTTCACACCCTTGGCGCGACCGTGGATATGCCCGCCAACCGTGCGCTGCCAGAAGGCGCCTACAAGCTGGGTGTGCGCCCGGAGCATGTGCGGGTAGCCGAGGCCGGTGCCGTGGGGGCGCTGCCGATGACAGTCACGCAGGTGCAGGACGTCGGTACGCACGTCATTCTGAGCGTTGCCCGGGAAGGGCAGGTGCTCAAGGCCCGCCTTGCGCCGGACGCAACTTTATGGGCCCCCGGCGACGCGGTGTGGATGCAGGTCATGGGCCCCCAAACGTGCTTCTACCAAAATGAGGAGATCGTGGCATGAGTACGACAACCAAGCCGGTGAACCAGAAGGCCTGGTTCCTGATTTTGCCGGTGCTGATTTGTGTGGCTTTCTCAGCCATCCTGCCTTTGATGGTGGTTGTGAACTATTCGGTGCAGGACATCATTTCGCCGGAGCGCCGGGTCTTTGTGGGCACTGAGTGGTTCGCCGCCATCATGCGCGACGAAGAGCTGCACGGTGCCTTGTTGCGGCAGATTTCTTATTCTTTTGCCGTATTGGCGGTTGAGCTGCCGCTCGGCATCTTGTTGGCGCTGTCCATGCCGGCACATGGCTGGAAATCGTCAGCAGCCTTGGTGATTGTGTCGCTCTCGTTGTTGATTCCGTGGAACGTGGTGGGCACGATTTGGCAGATTTTCGGGCGGACCGATATCGGCCTAATGGGAGCGGCCCTGCAAGGCATGGGCATCGACTACAGCTACACGGGCAATGCCTTGCACGCCTGGCTCACAGTGCTGCTGATGGATGTGTGGCACTGGACTCCGCTGGTCGCCTTGTTGGGTTATGCGGGACTGCGTTCGATTCCTGACGCGTACTACCAAGCCGCAAGTATTGACGGTGCCAGCAAGTGGGATGTATTCCGCTATGTGCAGTTACCCAAGATGCGTGGGGTGCTCATGATTGCGGTGCTCTTGCGGTTCATGGACAGTTTCATGATCTACACCGAGCCCTTTGTATTGACCGGCGGCGGCCCGGGGAACTCCACTACATTCTTGTCGCAGTTTTTGACGCAGAAGGCGGTGGGGCAGTTTGATCTGGGCCCGGCCGCCGCGTTCTCGCTGATCTATTTCCTCATCATTTTGTTGATGTGCTTTATTTTGTACAACTGGATGCAGCGCGTAGGCACCCAGGCGAAGGAAGGTGGCCATGAATAAGCCCAAGTTTCAAAAGCGCTCGTTGTTCATGATGGCGTACATCGTGTTCGCCCTGTTGCCCATCTACTGGATGATCAACATGTCGTTCAAGACGAATAACGAGATTCTTGCGGGTTTCACGCTCTTCCCGGATCACTTCACCTGGGACAACTACAAGACGATATTGACCGACCCCGCCTGGTACTCGGGGTACATCAACAGCCTGATTTATGTGGGGATCAATACCGTCATCTCTTTGACGGTGGCACTGCCGGCGGCTTATGCGTTTTCGCGCTACAGCTTTCTGGGTGACAAGCATGTGTTCTTTTGGTTGTTGACCAACCGGATGACACCGCCTGCCGTATTTTTGCTGCCATTTTTCCAGCTCTATACCTCGGTGGGGTTGATGGATACCCACATCGCTGTGGCCTTGGTCCACTTGCTGTTCAACGTTCCGTTGGCGGTCTGGATTCTTGAGGGTTTCATGAGTGGCATCCCCCGGGAAATTGATGAAACAGCCTATATCGACGGTTATTCGTTTCCGCGTTTCTTCATCCGTATCTTTATTCCGCTGATCAAGGCCGGCATCGGGGTGGCTGCGTTCTTCTGCTTCATGTTCAGCTGGGTGGAATTGTTGCTGGCACGTACGCTGACCAGCGTAAATGCAAAGCCGATTGCTGCCACGATGACCCGTACCGTTTCGGCCTCGGGGATGGACTGGGCCACGCTCGCTGCGGCAGGTGTGTTGACCATCGTGCCGGGGGCCATCGTGATCTGGTTTGTCCGCAATTACATCGCGAAGGGTTTCGCGATGGGCCGTGTTTAAAGGGAGTTCACGATGTTTGAATGGATGGCGTGGACCACACCGGTGGCTGTATTTTTTGTGTGCATCGCCCTGATGCTGATCGGGATGACGGTCTGGGAGTTGAAGTCCCCGACCACCATGCGCAAGGGTTTCCTGCCGATGGAGACGACGCGGGGTGACCGCTTGTTTGTAGGACTGCTCAGTGCGGCCTATGTGAATTTGGCTTTTGTCGGGGTGAGTGGCCGGCTGACGGAGTGGCTCAGTTTGGAGGCTGAACCTTCTATCTGGTTCAGCTTTGTGGCATCGATGGCGCTACTCGCTTGGGTCATGCGCAAGGGTTGATCTAAGGATTTCAGCAGCGGCTTGTCGCCCCCTGGGGTCGTTGCATTTTCTTTCACAGGGTTGCACTACAACGAGGAGATTGACAATGAAATTGAGATATTCCGTATTGGCTGTCGCGATGGCTTGTGCCCTGGGGTCCCAGAGCTGGGCCGATGAGGCGGCCGCCAAGAAGTGGATCTGACAGTGAGTTCCAGCCTTCTACTTTGAGCAAAGCGCAGCAGGCCACTGAAATGAAGTGGTTTATCGATGCTGCCAAGAAGCTGCAGGGCAAGGGCGTGAAGGAAATTTCCGTCGTGTCGGAAACCATTGCAACCCACGAATATGAGTCCAAAACACTCGCCAAGGCATTCGAGGAAATCACCGGTATCAAGGTCAAACACGATCTGATCGGCGAAGGTGACGTCGTCGAGAAACTGCAGACCTCCATGCAGTCCGGAAAGTCCATCTATGACGGCTGGATTACGGACTCTGATCTGATCGGGACCCACTACCGCTACGGAAAGATCATGAATCTGACCGACTACATGGCAGGCGGCGGCAAAGAGTGGACCAACCCGGGTCTTGATTTGAAGGATTTCATCGGCACCAGTTTCACGACCGGGCCGGACAAAAAGCTCTACCAGCTGCCAGACCAGCAGTTCGCCAACCTGTATTGGTTCCGCGCGGACTTGTTTGAGAAGCCTGAATTGAAGGCAAAGTTCAAGGCCAAATACGGCTATGAGTTGGGTGTTCCCTTGAACTGGAGCGCCTATGAAGACATTGCTGCGTTCTTCAGTGAAGACGTCAAGACGATTGATGGCAAGCCGATCTACGGCCACATGGATTACGGCAAGAAGGATCCTTCTCTGGGCTGGCGCTTCACAGATGCGTGGCTGTCCATGGCGGGTACTGCGGATATCGGTATTCCAAACGGCAAACCGGTCGATGAGTGGGGCATTCGCGCATCTGCGGATGGATGCACTCCCCAGGGCGCCTCGGTGTCCCGCGGCGGTGCGACCAACTCTCCGGCGGCAGTCTATGCATTGACGAAATACATCGACTGGATGAAAAAGTATTCGCCGAAAGAAGCGATCGGCATGACCTTTGGCGAAGCCGGTCCCGTGCCTGCACAGGGCCAGATTGCGCAGCAAATTTTTTGGTATACCGCTTTCACTGCGGACATGATCAAGCCCGGTTTGCCTGTCGTGAATGCCGATGGAACTCCAAAATGGCGCATGGCCCCAGGCCCCAATGGTCCGTATTGGAAGCAGGGCATGCAGAACGGCTACCAGGACGTCGGTTCTTGGACTTTCTTTAAAGACCATGATGCCAACAAAGTCGCCGCCGCATGGCTCTATGCGCAGTTCGTAACTGCCAAGACCACTTCGCTAAAGAAGACCATTGTGGGCCTGACACCTATCCGCGAATCGGACATCCAGTCAAAGGCGATGACCGACATGGCGCCTAAGCTGGGTGGTTTGGTGGAGTTCTACCGCAGCCCTGCGCGCGTGGCGTGGACCCCGACCGGAACCAACGTGCCTGACTATCCCAAGTTGGCGCAACTGTGGTGGAAGAACGTTGCCGTGGCTGTGACCGGTGAGAAGACACCCCAGGCTGCGATGGATAACCTCGCAGAAGAGATGGACAGCGTGATGGCTCGTTTGGAGCGCTCCGGTATGGCGGTGTGCCCACCCAAGTTGAACGCCAAGAGCAGCCCCGACAAGTGGCTGAGCGATAAGGGCGCCCCTTGGAAGAAATTGGCAAACGAAAAGCCGAAGGGTGAAACCATCGCTTACGACACGCTGCTGAACGCCTGGAAAAATGGAAAAGTGCGTTAAGTCTTCTTGAAGAAAAGGGCGGCAGGAGCGCAGACCTTGCGACTTCAGCCGCCCTTTGCCCGTAGGCATGGGCGCAACAGAAATGCCTGAGAATTTGGATATTGAGTGAACCCTATGAGCGCCACCCCTTCAAGCAATACGACGATGCGAGCAGACTTGCTGAACCGTCTTGCAGAGCCCCAAGAGTACGACCTTGCCGTAGTAGGCGGGGGCGCGACGGGGCTCGGTGTTGCCTTGGATGCAGCAGCCAGGGGTTTTCGTGTAGTGTTGATCGAATCTCACGACTTTGCAAAAGGGACCTCTTCACGGGCGACCAAGCTTCTGCATGGCGGGGTGCGCTATTTGGCGCAGGGAAATATATCCCTGGTGCGAGAGGCGTTGCATGAGCGCACGACGCTGTTACGGAACGCGCCACACCTTGCGCAGCCTTTGGCTTTTGTGATGCCCTCTTACAAATGGTGGGAAACGCCCTTTTACGGAGCGGGGCTTACTGCCTACGATTTTCTCGCAGGCAAGGCGGGGTTGGGTAAAACGGAGTTTTTAAGCGCAGCGGAGACTCAGCGCCTGGTGCCCCGGGTTGCGCCTGCCGGCCTCAAAGGAGGCGTGAAGTATTGGGATGGACAGTTTGATGACGCCCGTCTCGCACTGTCCATAGCGCGGACCGCGGCGTCGAAGGGGGCGCTCTTGGTTAATTACTGCGCTGCCAAGTCTTTGACTTATATGGATGGAAAGATCTCCGGCCTCGAATGTGAAGACACCTTGAGTGGTCGGCAGTTCACTATTCGTGCCAAATGTGTGGTGAACGCTACCGGCGTTTGGGTCGATGGCCTCCGGGAAAAAGATGGCGCAGCAAATCCCAACGATGGCCGGAGTCCTACCAAACCCATGGTCGCACCAAGCCAAGGCGTGCATATCGTTGTGGATCGCGAGTTTTTGGGTGGCGACACCGCTCTGATGGTGCCGAAAACGCAAGACGGTCGCGTGCTGTTCGCCGTGCCCTGGCTTGGAAAAGTGATTCTTGGCACCACGGATACGCCGCGAGCTGACCTCGACCGAGAGCCAAAGCCCTTCAAAGAGGAGTTGGACTTCATATTAAGAGAGTCCGCACGGTATTTGACTAAAGCGCCTGCCCACTCTGACATCCGTAGCATTTGGGTTGGGCTTCGTCCATTGGTCAAATCGCAAGCCGATGATGGTGAAAACACCAAGACGATCAGTCGTGAGCATACGGTGTTGGTAAGTCGCAGTGGCTTGGTGACAGTGACAGGCGGTAAATGGACGACGTACCGCGCCATGGCCGAAGACGTCCTAGCAAAGTGTGCAGACCACCAACTGATTGACTCGCGCCCCGCCGGGGTGACTGAAAACCTGCGTTTGCAGGGTGCCCAGGGAGGCGAAGTCGCCCAAAGCGCCATGGCGGCACCGCAAGGTGCCCACTCTTATGGATGGGATTACGCAGCTGTCTTGGCGCTTGAGGGTGCACAAAACGAAATAGCTCCGGGGTTGACAGAAGCCATGGTGCGATACGCGGCTCGGTACGAATACGCAATTAAAGTGGAAGACGTACTGGCACGCCGTTGCCGCATGCTGTTTTTGGATGCCCGATTAGCGGCGTCGGTTGCAGTGAAGGTTGCTGAAATCCTCGAAGAGGAGACCGGAATGTCGTCGGAATGCCAAGAATTTGTAGCCTTGGCACGCCAATACATGGAAATTCCGGTTTAAAAGTAGTTGACTGCCGGTTTAAGGACTGGCACAATAGTGGGCTTCGCTTGAAAAAGCTGAAGGTTCTGCCCAAATAGAAATCGTGCAAGTGGTTTGTGCGACGGATAGCGGGCCCAAGACTGACTTGGTTTTGTAGTTGCCAGTGTGGCAAAGCAGCTCCAGGTGCAAGTTGGGAATAATGAAATGATCCAAACTGAATCTCGACTGGAAGTTGCCGACAACACCGGCGCGAAATCCGTTCTCTGCATCAAGGTGCTGGGCGGGTCGAAGCGTCGCTATGCAAGCGTCGGCGACATCATCAAAGTTTCCATCAAAGAAGCTGCTCCACGTGGACGCGTCAAAAAAGGCGAAGTCTATAGCGCTGTAGTAGTTCGTACTGCCAAGGGCATCCGCCGTGGCGACGGTTCTTTGGTGAAATTCGACGGCAACGCAGCTGTGTTGCTCAACGCCAAGTTGGAGCCTATCGGCACCCGCATCTTCGGACCAGTGACCCGCGAATTGCGCACTGAAAAGTTCATGAAGATCGTGTCCTTGGCTCCTGAAGTTTTGTAAGGACCCGCCATGAACAAGATTCGCAAAGGCGACGAAGTCATCGTTATCGCAGGTCGCGATAAGGGTAAGCGCGGAGTGATCTCCTTGCGCGCTGACGACTCTCACGTAGTCGTCGAGGGCATCAACTTGGTGAAAAAGCACACCAAGCCAAACCCTATGAAGGGCACAACCGGCGGCATCGTTGAAAAAACCATGCCTATTCACCAGTCCAACGTTGCCATCTTCAATGCGGCAACCGGCAAGGCTGACCGTGTTGGTATCAAGGTGCTGGCTGATGGCAAACGCGTTCGCGTTTACAAGTCCAGCGGCGAAGAAATCAAGGTGGCATAAACATGGCACGTCTACAACAACACTACCGCGAAAAAGTGGCGCCTGAGTTGACAGCCAAGTTTGGCTACACCTCGCCCATGCAAGTGCCACGTTTGACCAAAATCACCCTGAACATGGGTGTGAGCGAAGCCGTTGCCGACAAGAAGGTCATGGATCACGCTGTGTCCGACCTGACCAAGATCGCAGGCCAGAAGCCCGTGGTGACCAAGTCCAAGAAAGCTATCGCTGGTTTCAAAATCCGCGAAGGCCAGGCTATCGGTTGCATGGTGACTCTGCGTGGCGTTCAGATGTACGAATTCCTGGATCGTTTCGTGACCGTGGCTTTGCCCCGCGTTCGTGACTTCCGTGGTATTTCTGGTCGCGCTTTTGATGGCCGTGGTAACTACAACATCGGCGTTAAAGAGCAGATCATTTTCCCTGAGATTGAATATGACAAGGTTGATGCCTTGCGCGGCCTCAATATCAGCATCACCACGACGGCTAAGACAGACGAAGAGTGCAAGGCACTGCTCGCTGGCTTCCGCTTCCCGTTCAAGAACTGAGGTGACCTGTGGCTAAAATGGCTTTAATCGAGCGCGAGCTCAAGCGCGACAAGTTGGCTGCTAAGTACGCTAAGAAATATGCGGAACTGAAGGCTATCGCTGGTGACGCAAAACGTTCTGACGAAGAGCGTGCTGCAGCCCGTCTGGGTCTGCAAAAGTTGCCCCGTAATGCAAACCCCACTCGCCAGCGTAACCGCTGCTCCATCACGGGTCGTCCCCGTGGGACGTTCCAGCACTTCGGTCTGGCTCGCGCGAAGATCCGTGAAATGGCATTTGCTGGCGAGATCCCCGGCATTGTCAAGGCCAGCTGGTAAGCGATAGGAGAACTGAACATGAGTATGAGTGATCCAATCGCCGACCTGTTGACACGCATTCGCAATGCACAAATGGTTGCGAAGACAACAGTGTCCGTGCCTTCTTCCAAAGTGAAGATCGCAATTGCACAAGTGTTGAAAGAAGAAGGCTACATTGATGGCTTCAAGGTTTCCACCGAAGGTGGCAAAGCCGAGTTGCAAATCGCCTTGAAATATTACGCCGGTCGCCCTGTGATCGAGCGTATTGAGCGTGTGAGCCGTCCTGGCCTGCGCGTTTACCGCGGCAGCGAAGCGATTCCTCAAGTCCAAAACGGCTTGGGTGTTGCTATCGTGACTACACCGAAGGGTGTTATGACAGATCGCAAAGCGCGCGCTACCGGTGTCGGTGGCGAAGTGCTGTGCTACGTCGCTTAACGCTACAGGAGTAATAAAGAATGTCCCGCGTAGGCAAACTCCCCGTCACCGTTCCTGCAGGTGTTGAAGTGTCCATTCAAGCTGGTCAAATCAGCGTGAAAGGCACTGGCGGCACCCTGCAATTGGCTCAAAACAGCCTGGTGAATATCCAAAATGAAGCTGGCAAGCTCAGCTTCAAACCCGCAAACGACTCTCGTGAAGCTGACGCAATGACTGGCACCTTCCGCCAGTTGGTCAACAATATGGTCGTTGGCGTTACCAAAGGCTTCGAGCGTAAGCTGAGCCTGATTGGTGTGGGTTACAAGGCGCAAGCAACAGGCACCAAGTTGAACTTGGCTGTTGGTTACTCGCACCCAGTGAACCTTGAAATGCCTTCCGGTATTTCTGTGGCCACACCGACACCTACTGAAATCTTGATCAAAGGTGCTGACCGCCAACGTGTGGGTCAGATCGCCGCTGAGATCCGTGCTATTCGCCCACCTGAGCCCTACAAGGGTAAGGGCATCCGTTATGCGGATGAGAAGATCACGATCAAAGAAACGAAGAAGAAATAAGGAGCTGCATCATGTTGACCAAAAAAGAGCAGCGTCTTCGTCGGGCACGTCAGACCCGCATCCGTATTGCAACGCAAGGCGTCGCACGTTTGACTGTTACACGTACAAACCTGCACATCTATGCCAGCGTTATCTCCGGCGACGGCGGCAAAGTGATTGCCTGCGCATCAACTGCTGAAGCAGAAGTTCGCAAGTGCCTCGGTGCAACTGGCAAAGGCGGAAACGTCGCAGCAGCACAAATCATCGGTAAGCGCGTCGCTGAAAAAGCGAAGGCAGCTGGCGTTGAAAAGGTGGCGTTTGACCGTTCCGGTTTCGCCTACCACGGTCGCGTCAAGGCGTTGGCTGATGCCGCGCGTGAAGCTGGCTTGCAGTTCTAAGCAGATCGGAAATTAAGATGGCTAAAGTTCAAGCAAAAATGCAAGGTAAGGCCGAGGGTCCAGAGGACGGTCTGCGCGAAAAGATGATCGCGATCAACCGCGTGACCAAAGTCGTGAAAGGCGGCCGTATTCTCGGTTTCGCTGCTCTGACTGTGGTTGGTGACGGTGATGGTCGTATTGGTATGGGTAAGGGTAAGTCCAAGGAAGTGCCTGCAGCAGTGCAGAAAGCCATGGAAGAAGCTCGCCGTAACATGATCAAGGTAACGTTGAAGAATGGTTCTATCCATCACAAAGTGATGGGTCACCATGGCGCAGCAAGCGTGATGATGGCTCCAGCACCAAAGGGTACGGGCATCATCGCCGGCGGTCCAATGCGTGCCGTTTTCGAAGTCGTGGGTATCACTGACATCGTAGCCAAGAGCCACGGCTCTTCCAACCCTTACAACATGGTTCGTGCAACCTTGGATGCTTTGTCTGTGTCGACGACACCAGCTGAAGTAGCAGCCAAGCGCGGCAAGACGGTTGAAGAGATCTTCGCTTAATCGAGGACTTCAAATGACTACACAACAAACTGTGAAGATCCAATTGGTGCGTAGCCCAATTGGTACCAAAGAGTCCCATCGCGCCACTGTGCGCGGCCTGGGTCTGCGCAAGCTCAACAGTGTTAGCGAGTTGCAAGACACGCCAGCAGTGCGCGGCATGATTAACAAGATCAGCTACCTGGTCAAGGTGCTTTAAGAGGTTGATGATGGAACTGAATAACATCAAGCCCGCTGAAGGTGCCAAGCACGCTAAGCGTCGCGTCGGTCGCGGCATTGGTTCTGGCCTTGGTAAAACTGCTGGTCGCGGTCACAAAGGTCAGAAGTCACGTTCTGGCGGATACCACAAAGTTGGTTTCGAAGGCGGTCAGATGCCTATGCATCGCCGTTTGCCTAAGCGTGGCTTCAAGTCTCATCTCTTGAAGTTCAATGCAGAGATCACTTTGACCGCTTTGGAAGCCCTTGGCTTGGAAGAAGTCAACTTGGTGGCTCTGAAGCAAGCTGGCGCTGTTGGTGAATTGGCCAAGGTGGTGAAAGTCATCAATACCGGTGCAATTACTAAAGCCGTTAAGCTAAGCGGAATCGGTGCTACAGCTGCAGCCAAGGCTGCAATTGAAGCTGCCGGCGGCGCAGTCGCTTAATTAGCACGCGAAAGTAACTAGTGGCTACAAACGCAGCACAAACAGCCAAGGCAGGCAAGTTCGGTGACCTCCGTCGCCGGCTTGTTTTCTTGTTGTTGGCGCTCGTGGTCTACCGCTTGGGGGCACACATACCTGTCCCCGGTATTGATCCGGCCCAATTGCAGCAGTTATTCAAGGGTCAGCAAGGCGGCATATTGAGTCTATTCAATATGTTTTCCGGCGGAGCTTTGTCGCGCTTCACAATTTTCGCTCTGGGCATCATGCCCTATATCTCTGCTTCGATCATCATGCAGTTGCTCACTTACGTGTTGCCTGCGTTTGAGCAGTTGAAGAAAGAGGGCGAAGGTGGTCGTCGTAAGATTACCCAGTACACCCGCTACGGCACTTTAGGGTTGGCGTTATTCCAGTCCTTGGGCATTGCGGTGGCGTTGGAAGCGTCTGCAGGATTGGTCATTTCGCCTGGCTTTGGCTTTCGAATGACTACGGTAGTGACCTTAACAGCAGGAACCATGTTCTTGATGTGGTTGGGTGAGCAAATCACTGAGCGTGGGCTGGGGAACGGAATTTCGATTCTGATCTTCGGTGGGATCGCTGCAGGTTTGCCAAGCGCCGTAGGTGGTCTTCTTGAGCTTGTCCGTACAGGCTCCATGGGCCCGATCGTTGCAATGCTTATCGTTGTGGTTGTTGCGTTAGTTACCTACTTTGTGGTGTTCGTAGAGCGTGGGCAGCGGAAGATTCTTGTGAACTATGCTCGCCGCCAAGTCGGTAACAAGGTTTACGGTGGTCAATCGTCCCATTTGCCTTTGAAGCTGAATATGGCGGGTGTTATTCCTCCGATTTTTGCTTCTTCGATCATTTTGCTGCCCGCAACGATTGCAAACTGGTTTAGTTCAGGTGAGTCGATGCGGTGGCTCAAAGATATCGCGGCGACATTGAGCCCCGGTCAGCCTGTCTATGTAATGTTGTATGCGGCTGCCATCGTATTCTTCTGTTTCTTCTACACAGCGCTTGTTTTTAACAGCCGTGAGACAGCAGATAACTTGAAGAAGAGCGGAGCGTTTATCCCCGGGATCCGTCCTGGTGATCAGACAGCAAAGTACATCGACAAGATTTTGGTACGGTTGACGCTGGCTGGTGCGATCTACATTACCTTTGTGTGTTTGTTGCCGGAGTTCTTGATCCTGAAGTACAACGTCCCGTTTTATTTCGGTGGAACCTCGTTAATGATTATTGTTGTGGTCACTATGGATTTCATGGCTCAAGTCCAGAACTACATGATGTCCCAGCAATACGAGTCACTGCTGAAAAAGGCGAACTTCAAGGCGTCTTGAGTCAGGTAGTTCATAGTTGAAATGAAGCCTGACCAGCCTGGCTGGAACGGTAGATGTTTTAGTATCAAGTTATAGCGCTTGTTCCGCGCGATTCAAAGTCGGGACTTGGCGAAGAGTTTTAGGAGAAGAAAATGAAAGTTTCGGCTTCGGTCAAGAAAATTTGCCGCAACTGCAAAATCATCCGACGCAAAGGCGTTGTGCGTGTGATCTGTACAGATCCACGTCACAAGCAGCGTCAGGGTTAATTGCAAGAGTTTTAGAGGACGAAAATGGCACGTATTGCTGGCATCAACATTCCGCCGCACCAACATTCTGAAATTGGCTTGACTGCCATCTTTGGTATTGGACGCACCCGCGCACGCAAGATCTGCGAAGCTTGTGGCATCGCTTATTCGAAGAAGGTCAAAGATTTGACTGACTCCGATCTTGAGAAGATCCGCGACCAGATCGCTCAGTTTACAATCGAGGGCGATCTGCGCCGCGAAACAACGATGAACATCAAGCGTTTGATGGACATCGGTTGCTATCGTGGATTCCGTCACCGCCGCGGTTTGCCGATGCGCGGTCAGCGCACACGTACCAACGCACGTACACGCAAAGGCCCACGTAAGGCTGCTGCGTCTTTGAAGAAATAATAGGGATTGAGAGACCACTATGGCAAAGGCTCCCGCTAATAACGCAGCACAACGTGTTCGCAAAAAGGTTCGCAAGAACGTTGCTGACGGCATTGCACACGTGCACGCTTCGTTCAACAACACCATCATCACCATTACGGACCGTCAAGGCAACGCTTTGTCTTGGGCCTCGTCCGGTGGTCAGGGTTTCAAGGGTTCGCGTAAATCCACTCCGTTCGCTGCTCAAGTAGCGTCTGAAGTGGCTGGTCGTGCAGCTCTGGAACAAGGCATTAAGAACCTCGACGTCGAGATCAAGGGCCCAGGCCCAGGTCGTGAATCTTCGGTTCGTGCCTTGGCAGCATTGGGTATCCGCATCAACATGATTGCTGACGTTACTCCTGTGCCGCACAACGGTTGCCGCCCTCAGAAGCGCCGCCGTATCTAATCTCAACCAAGCCCACCGCCACCAACTTTTGTTGGTGGCTTGCGCGTTTCTACGCGTCAGATGACATAAAAGGAAGTTCAAGTGGCACGTTACCTCGGCCCCAAGGCCAAACTATCTCGCCGTGAAGGCACGGACCTGTTTCTGAAGAGCGCTCGTCGTTCTATCGCAGACAAGGCTAAATTCGACTCCAAACCAGGTCAACACGGCCGCACTTCTGGTGCACGTACCTCTGATTACGGTTTGCAATTGCGCGAAAAGCAAAAAGTCAAACGCATGTACGGCGTTTTGGAGCGTCAGTTCCGCCGTTATTTTGCTGAAGCCGATCGCCGTCGCGGAAACACAGGCGCGAACCTGATGGTTTTGCTGGAGTCCCGTTTGGATAACGTGGTTTACCGTATGGGCTTCGGTTCTACACGTGCAGAAGCGCGTCAGCTGGTGTCTCACAAAGCGATGACCGTGAACGGCGCGCCTGTGAATATTCCTTCTTACATGGTAAAGGCTGGTGACGTTATCGCTGTTCGCGATAAGTCCAAAAAGCAAAACCGTATCGTTGAAGCTCTCCAATTGGCCCAGCAAGTTGGTTTGCCAGCATGGGTGGAAGTGAACGTTGAGAAGGCTGAAGGCACATTTAAAACTGTTCCTGACCGTGACCAGTTCGGTGCTGACATCAACGAATCGCTGATCGTTGAATTGTATTCCCGCTAATATTTTCGGGTTTTTGTAATCGTTCCTTTGTTACGGGGCACCGTGGCAAAGGTACTTCACCAGCCTTACCGATGTAACGAGTCGGGGGTATTGAGAGGAAGTTTGCATGCAAAACAATTTGTTGAAGCCAAAGTCGATCAGCGTTGAACAGCTTGGATTGAATCGCGCGAAGGTGGCCTTGGAGCCTTTCGAGCGCGGTTACGGACACACACTCGGCAATGCGCTGCGTCGCGTTCTGTTGTCGTCTATGCCAGGTTTTGCTGCGACAGAGGTGACAATCGCAGGCGTGTTGCATGAGTACTCTTCGATTGATGGTGTTCAAGAAGATGTTGTAAACATTTTGTTGAACCTCAAAGGCGTTGTCTTTAAGTTGCACAACCGCGAAGAAGTCACATTGAGTTTGCGTAAGGACAGCGAAGGTGTAGTCACTGCCGCTGATATCCAGACTCCACATGATGTAGAAATTATCAACCCTGAGCACGTCATTGCGAACCTGTCATATGGTGGCAAGCTCGACATGCAAATCAAGGTTGAAAAAGGCCGCGGATACGTTCCCGGAAGCATGCGTCGCTATGCTGACGAGCCAAGCAAGTCCATTGGCCGTATTGTGTTGGATGCGTCTTTTTCTCCGGTTCGGCGCGTAAGCTACACAGTCGAGAGCGCTCGCGTAGAGCAACGCACTGACTTGGACAAACTCGTGGTCGAGATTGAGACCAACGGCGCAGTGACCGCTGAAGACGCAGTTCGCGCTTCCGCTAAAATCTTGGTCGAGCAATTGGCAGTGTTTGCCCAGCTGGAAGGCAGCGAATTGGATGCGTTTACTGCTCCAGTTCCCCGTGGCAATACGCAATTCGATCCGATCTTGTTGCGCCCAGTGGATGAATTGGAACTCACAGTCCGTTCTGCGAACTGCTTGAAGGCCGAGAACATTTACTACATCGGTGACCTGATTCAGCGAACCGAAAACGAGTTGCTCAAAACGCCAAACTTGGGTCGTAAGTCCCTGAATGAGATCAAGGAAGTTTTGGCTTCCCGTGGTTTGACTCTGGGAATGAAGTTGGAAAGCTGGCCTCCAGCTTCCCTCGAGAAGCGTTAATAAATTGAACCCTGCGAAGGGTTCCGTGCATCGGACAGTACCTGATACGGCTGTCTGTTAAATAACTGAAGGAAATTAAAATGCGTCACGGACACGGTTTACGTAAATTGAATCGCACTAGCTCACATCGTTTGGCGATGTTGCGCAACATGATGAACTCGCTCATTCAGCACGAGGCCATCAAAACTACAGTGCCTAAGGCCAAAGAGCTACGCCGCGTGGTGGAGCCTATGATCACTTTGGCCAAAGAAGCTACCGTTGCAAATCGCCGCTTGGCATTTGACCGTTTGCGCGACCGGGATAGCGTGACCAAGCTGTTTGATGTGCTTGGTCCCCGTTTCAAGGCTCGTCCTGGTGGTTACACACGCATCTTGAAGATGGGTTTCCGCGTGGGTGACAATGCGCCTATGGCTTTGGTCGAATTAGTTGAACGTTCTGAAGAAGTTTCTGCAACTTCTGAAGAAGCCAAGGTTTAATAGGTTATAATTAAAGTCTTGACGCGGAGTGGAGCAGCCTGGTAGCTCGTTGGGCTCATAACCCAAAGGTCGTTAGTTCAAATCTAGCCTCCGCAACCAATAGACACGTGGTTTACCACGGCAAAAAAGGCTCACTTCGGTGGGCCTTTTTTGTTTATGGCACAATTTTGGGCCGTTTGAGGGGTAAGAGCTCGTTCTTCGCCTCGACCAGTACTCCGTTCGCTTACGCAGTATCCCCACCACAAGCGTGAGTAGCTTGATTTTGAGAAGTTAGATGGCCAAATCACCGACCAAAGACACCATCGTAAATGATGGTCTGAATTACAAGTCCAAAGCAGGAGGCTCACCGTTCCTCGAGTCTTCTTACCTCGGGGCCGCGACTATGTCTTGTTTTCTGTGTGGAAAGCATCGTTCACGTCAGTTCCTTAAAACACGTAAGTTGATCGGGAAGTCACACACCGTTTGTGCACCTTCCTGTAAAGAGCTGGCTGAGCTAGAAGCTAAGTAATAACATGCACAAGCTCAAGCTTGTCCTTGGGCAAGGCTTCTGTTGATTTCTCCTGGGCTCCAAGTGGTTCAGGACCGGCTTTCTGGTGAGCTTGAGCGCCTCTATGGCCTGCAGGCCTGTGCGGAGGCAAAGGGCGTCAGTCAAGATGATTCCAGAGCGCTTATTCTGCAACTGAGTACGCCGAGCGAATGGTCAACTCTTGCGGTCTTATGGCACGCCTTCGTTAGTGAATGGGGCATGCCGGCCCCCGCTATCGCCGTTAATGGCCGCGATGGCATTCAGCTTTGGTTTTCGTTATCCCAACCGGCTTCAAGCAGTACGTGCGAACGCTTTCTGATGGCGTTGCGTGAACGATTTCTGGACGGACTACCCCAAGACCGGGTCTCTTGGTATCCGAGTTGTGAGCCTCTGAGCCTGCATGGTAATAGACTGTTTACCGCAGTGCCCGCCTGCATGTCGGGAACAGACCATTGGTCCGCCTTTGTTACACGGGACCTAGCAGCTGTTTTTGGCGATGAGCCTTGGGTCGATGTCCCCCCGGTGCGCGATCAACAAGCCGAAATTCTTTCCCGGCTTTCGCCCATGACTCGGGCGCAGATGGACTTCGTACTTGAGCAGCTGGACGCTATGAACTCCTTAAGCCGAAAAGATGCGGCACCCTATATGGCAGAGCGTTCTGATGGGTCAGACCGCCGAAACAGAGTGGACCCACTTTCAGAATGGCGAGGACCTGCCGAATTCCTGTGGGCCGCGATGAACAATACGTCGCTCCCTATGGGCGAACGCATTGAAGCTGCAAAAGCGCTGCTGCCTTATCCTGAGAGCCATTGGAAACGGGGCTAGGTTCACGCGCCAGCGACTCGGAAGGCTACGTACACGTACAGCGGGATTCCAATCACGAGGTTGAGCGGCAGCGTAATCCCCAATGACATGCCTAAGTACAAGGCTGAATTCGCTTCTGGCATGGAATGTTTCAGCACCGCAGGTACGGCAATATAAGACGCACTCGCCGCCAGTACCATCAAAAGTGCCAAATCTCCAGCCTTGATTCCCAAGCCAAACCCCAGCACTAGCGCCAACGCGGCATGGACCAGGGGTGCGCTGAGAGCGTATACGTAGATCCACGGCGTCTGCCCCCTCAGCTTGGGCAGGTTCTTGGCTGCACTAACGCCCATGTCCAGCAAGAAAAACGCGAGCATTCCCTTGAACAGATTTCCGGTGAAGGGCTCCATGGCCAGCTTGCCTTCTTGACCTGTCAACAATCCAATTGCGATTGAGCCCAAGAGCAGAAATTGTGCGCCGTCCGTGAGCGACTCATGAAGCACCCCTTTGAAGCCCATAGGTGCGACTGCCTGAGGCCCGGGCTGGACGGCAAGCTTGCTCCGCATCTTGCTTGCCAGTGCAATCGCAAAAATGATCGCAGGCGACTCCATCAGCGCCATCGCCGCAGCCATGTGGCCGCCAAAGGCAAGGTTGCGACCCTCCAGATACTGGATCGCGGTGATGAAGGTCACCGCACTGACGGAGCCGTAGGTGGCGGCTACGGCAGCCGCATCAAACTGCCCTAT
The DNA here is from genome assembly GCF_032193805.1 of Rhodoferax potami. Classification (NCBI taxonomy): domain Bacteria; kingdom Pseudomonadati; phylum Pseudomonadota; class Betaproteobacteria; order Burkholderiales; family Comamonadaceae; genus Rhodoferax; species Rhodoferax potami. The sequence continues at coordinate 2,337,367 of NZ_JAVBIK010000001.1, forward strand.
GAGCCTGCGCATCAACAAGAAGCTCAGTGCCGGAATGATCACCGCCAAGAGCAGGGCCAACCCCAGCGCCAACCCCACCTCGCTGCCAAAACCCGACTGAGAAAGTGCAAACCCACCCTTCAAGCCGAGTGCCATCAGCAAATAGAGCGCCAGGAAGCGGGACACTTGGGGAGGAATCTCAAGATTCGACTTTAGAAATCCAGCGGTCAAACCTAGCAAAAAAAACAAAATGGCCGGATCGAGTAAAGCTTGCATCGCACACCTACAGAAAGAGTCCTGCGATGGTACGAACAAGCATGCATAAGGCAAAATCAAAAATAATCGAATTGAACATAGACTAAAAACTATGAACATCACATTCCGCCAACTCAAGACCTTTCTGGCCCTAGCCGAGCACTGCAGCATCACCGAAGCCGCGCGGGCTATGCATGTCACCCAACCCACTGTTTCTATGCAACTCAAAGAGATGGCAGAGATTGTGGGTTTGCCGCTCTATGAAGTCACGGGGAAAAAGCTGCAGCTCACCGACGCTGGCCGCGAACTCGAAAACACGGCCAAGAACCTTCTGGACGAGTGGGATCGCTTCAAACAAGCCATCGCTGCCCAGAAGGGTCTCACGGCAGGTCGATTACGCCTCTCCGTTGTCAGCACTGCCAAGTATTTCACTCCACGCTTGTTAGGCGATTTCTGTCGTATGCACCCTGATGTGGAGATCTCGCTCGAGGTACTCAACCGCGATGGCGTGGTGCAGCGCCTGCGCGACAACGTGGACGACCTCTACATCATGTCCAAACCCCCGGTTGATATTGATGCGGTGATCCATGCCTTCCTGCCCAACCCCTTGGTGCTCATTGCGCCCGTAGGACATGCCTTGGCAGGACGAACACATGTCATGCTGGCAGACCTCCACGCAGAGCGTTTTGTTCTGCGGGAAAAAGGCTCAGGAACGCGGCTCACCACCGATGCCCACTTTGCGAAGCACCACTTTGTGCCACGGCTACGTCTTGAAATGGGCAGTAACGAGGCGCTCAAGCAGGCCGTTGCTGGCGGGTTAGGCTTGTCTGTGGTGTCACAGCACGCGCTAGGCCCTGACCTTGCAGGCCAAGGCCTTACTGTGCTGGGGGTGGAGGGGTTTCCCGTGGAGTCCAACTGGTACACCGTGCACCTCCGGGGCAAGCGACTCTCCCCATTGGCTACGGCCTTCATGCAATACATCGACCACTTCGCAGCCAAGGCCTAGGGGGCTCCAGCACCTACAATCCAGCCCTTTTGCGTAGGCACACCCGGTATGGACATCATCGTCAACGAAGAACTCAAAGCCTATATTGACCCTCTTACCCCCGAGGAGCATGCCGCTTTGGAGCGCAGCATTCTGTCAGAGGGGTGCCGCGATGCCCTCGTCCTGTGGGGAGATGTGCTGGTCGACGGACATAACCGCTACGGCATCTGCCAAAAGCACGGCTTGCCCTATCAAACAGTGCAGAGCAGTCTGTTCAAGTCCATGGACGATGTGCACCTGTGGATGATTGACCAGCACCTCGGACGCCGCAGCGTTTCGGACTTTCAGCGCGGTGTCCTTGCCCTGCGTAAACGGGAAATCCTCACGGCCCGCCGACAGGCCGCGCTTGCCGACAAGCCCGGCACAGGCGGCGAAGAGGCTGCCAATGCCACCGACGAAGCCGCTTCCACCACGCCATCCGCGGGTGCCGGTGAGGAAGGTGCTTTCAAGAGCCGTGAAGATCTCGCCAAAGCGGCTCGCCTGAGCAGCAGCCAAGTGGTGATGATCGAAAAGATCCAAAAACAAGCCGCACCAGAATTGGTGGCAGCGGTGAAGTCTGGTGTGATCTCGATCAATGCAGCAGCCGCAGTCGCCAGCTTGCCCGAACAAGAGCAAGTCGCCGCGGCCAGTGCCGGCAAAGATGAGCTGAAGCAAGCCGCCAAGCGGGTGCGGGACGCCAAGCGGGTCGCTCGCGAGGCCATGGCGGCCCACCAGCCTTCGGCAGCCGCGGCTGTCGAAACCGCCACTGGGGAAGCGCCTGTTGAGTGGACCATGGAAGCCCTGCGCGAGCGCGTTACCCAGTTAGAGGCCGAAAACGCCCATCTCCGCCGCCAGCTGGCCGAAGTCAAACCGTTCTGAGGCGGGCTTACACAATCGAATTGTTAAAAGCGAAACAACGGGCCGGATATTGCAAAATGGAATAACTAAGAGTGCGTATCCGCAGTTGCAATAGGGGCTGTAAAGGGCGATAGTCGCACGCAGTGTGATTCAAAAAACCGTTCAGGAGACAACAAATGAACAAACGCCACTTCCTCCGCGCAACCGCATTGGCCTCGTTGGCAATCGCCGGTTCCACTGTCTTTGCACAAGACAATGTTTTCAAAATCGGCTTGATCCTGCCCATGACCGGGCAGCAGGCCACTACCGGTCGCCAGATTGAAGCGGCCGCCAAGCTGTACATGGCCCAAAACGGAGACACCGTTGCGGGCAAAAAAATCCAGCTCATCATCAAGGACGACACCAGCATTCCTGATGTGACCAAGCGCATGGCGCAAGAGCTCATCGTCAATAACAAGGTAAACGTGCTTGCCGGCTTCGGCATCACGCCCTCTGCCTTGGCAACCGCGCCCTTGGCTACCCAGTCCAAAACGCCCCAGGTGGTAATGGCCGCTGCCACCTCGAGCATCACCGAGGCCTCGCCTTACATCGTGCGCACCAGCTTCACACTGCCTCAGGCATCGGTCTCGATTGCAGACTGGGCGCCCAAGAACGGCATCAAGAAGGTCGTGACCCTGGTGTCCGATTACGGCCCGGGCCTGGACGCAGAAAAGTTCTTCAAAGAACGCCTGGTATTCAACGGCGGTACGGTGGTGGACACGTTGCGCGTACCTATGCGCAACCCTGATTTCGCGCCCTTCTTGCAAAAGGTGCGTGACCTGAAGCCCGATGCGCTCTTCGTCTTCGTGCCATCCGGCGCCGGCGCAGCAGTCATGAAACAGTTTCTCGAGCGCGGCATGGACAAAGCCGGCATCAAGCTCATCGGCACCGGTGACATCACGGATGATGATCAGTTGAACGACATGGGCGACGGCGCTCTGGGCGTGGTGACCTCCCACCATTACTCTGCCGCGCACCCGTCTGCTGTTAACAAGAAGTTTGTTGATGCGTTCCAAAAGGCCAACAACAACCTGCGCCCCAACTTCATGGCGGTGGGTGGTTATGACGGCATGCGCGTGATTTACGAGGCGCTCAAGGCCACCAAGGGCCAAGGCGGTGGCGATGCCTTGTTGGCTGCCATGAAGGGTCAGATTTTCGAGAGCCCACGCGGCCCGATCTTCATCGACGCCCAGACCCGCGATATCGTGCAGAACATCTATTTGCGCAAAGTGGAGAGGAAAGACGGCCAGCTCTACAACGTGGAATTTGATGTCATCAAAGACGTCAAAGACCCGGGTAAAGCCCGTTAACCGACTCCCCTGATCGCTGACCATGCGTTAAGCAGTGGGCGGCAGTCTGCAGGCACAAAAAGCGATGGCAACGCCCTCGCTTTTTTGTTGCCCAAACTCGGCCGCTCACCAGCAAGATTGACCCGGAAACTACCTTTATGTTGACCATACTTTTCGACGGCATTGCCTACGGCATGTTGTTGTTCATCCTCGCGGTCGGCATTGCCGTCACCATGGGGCTGATGAACTTCGTGAACCTCGCGCACGGCGCCTTTGCCATGGTGGGCGGTTACGTCACCGTGCTGCTGATGCAGCGCCTCGATGTTCCCTTTTTGCTGTGCCTGCCCATCGCGTTTGTCACCTCGGCATTGCTGGGCGCTGTTCTGGAGCGAACGCTGTACCGCCCGCTGTACAAACGGCCGCACTTGGACCAGGTGATGTTCTCCATCGGCCTGACCTTCATGGCGGTGGCCGCGGTGGACTACTTTGTGGGCTCCACCCAGCAGATCATGCAGTTGCCTGAATGGCTCAAAGGCCGCACTGAAATCGGTGAGGGCGCTTGGATGCTGGGCATGGGCCACTACCGCCTGTTCATCATTGCCGTGTGTGCAGCGCTGACCATTGCTCTGCAGCACATCCTGACCAAAACCCGCTTCGGCAGCCGCCTGCGTGCCTCGGTGGACGACCAGCGTGTGGCCGCCGGCTTGGGCATCAATGTGAATGTGGTGTTTCTGGCGACCTTTGCAGTGGGCTCCGGTCTTGCCGGTCTGGGCGGAGCGCTGGGCGCTGACGTACTGGGCATGGACCCGACATTCCCGCTCAAGTTCATGATTTACTTCTTGATCGTGGTGGCCGTGGGCGGCACCTCCAGCATTACCGGCCCGCTCTTGGCAGCGTTGCTCTTGGGCATTGCGGACGTCGCAGGCAAGTACTACATCCCCAAACTTGGCGCCTTCATTGTGTACAGCCTGATGATCATCATCCTGGTCTGGCGCCCGCAAGGCCTCTTTGTGCGCAAAGGTGGCAAAGCATGAACACCCCGGTCTCTTCCTCCATGAACAACACCAATATCCTGATGCGTGCCGGCCGCTGGCGCTGGTGGGAGCTGCTGCTCTGGGCGGTGGCCCTGGCATTGCCCTGGGTCATGAACACCCACGCACTCATCATCAACGAGATTGCCATCGTCGCGCTGTTTGCCCTATCCCTGGACATCATCCTCGGGTACACCGGCATTGTGTCGCTGGGCCATGCGGCCTTCTTCGGCATGGGCGCCTATACCGCAGCCTTGTTCTCCAAGCACATCAACCCCGACCCCTTGTTCGGCTTGGCCGTGGCCATGGCGGTGTCCACGGTGCTGGGTGCCATTTGCAGTGTGACGGTGCAGCGCGGTACCGACCTGACCCGCCTCATGGTGACCATGGGCGTCGGCCTGATCCTGATGGAACTGGCCAACAAGCTCGACTGGCTTACCGGCGGTGCCGACGGCCTGCAGGGCGTGATGATGGGCCCCTTGCTCGGCCGCTTCGAGTTCGACCTGTACGGCAGCACGGCCGCCACCTATTCCATCGTGGTGTTGTTCATCATGTTTGTGTTGGCACGCCGCTTTGTGAACTCGCCTTTCGGCAGCACGCTTAAGGCCATTCATGACAACCGTTTGCGCGCCATGGCCATCGGCATTCCCGTGGCCAGCCGCATCGCAGTGGCCTACACGGTAGCTGCAGGTGCTGCCGGCATGGCCGGGGCACTGCTGGCGCAGACCACCGGCTTTGCTTCGCTGGACGTGTTTGAGTTCCACCGCTCAGCAGACTTGGTGTTGCTGCTGGTCATCGGCGGCGTGGGCTGGTTGTATGGCGGCGTCATCGGTGCCATCGTGTTCAAGGTGTTGCAGGACGCTATATCGAGCATCACCCCCCAGTACTGGACCTTCTGGATCGGCCTTTTCCTCGTGGTGCTCATGCTGGTGGGCCGCGAGCGTGTGGTGCGCCCCTGGACCTGGTTCGGCACATCGTCCTCCAAGAAGAAGGAAGGTGCTGCATGAGCGCCACCTCTAGCTCCATGAATTCCAACACCGTACTCAGCGCGCAAGGGCTGGTGATGAAGTTTGGTGGCATTACTGCCACCAACAACGTCACGCTTAACCTGCAAAAAGGTGCGCGCCATGCACTCATCGGCCCCAACGGCGCCGGCAAAACAACGCTCATCAACCTGTTGACCGGCGTGCTCCAGCCCACGGAAGGCCGCATCGTGCTCGAGAGTGAGGACATCACGCATCTGGCACCGCACCAGCGTGTGCGCCGTGGCATGGTGCGCACCTTCCAGATCAACCAGCTGTTTGACAGCATGAGCCCGATGCAAACACTAGCCATGGTGGTCAGCCAGCACAAGGGGCTGGGCGGCAAGTGGTGGCAAGCGTTGGGGGCAGACCGCAGCGTGGTGGAGCGGTGCGAGCAGCTGCTCGAGCAGTTCCACCTCAGCAGCGTCATGCACCAGGAAACCCGGGTGCTGGCCTACGGCAAGCGCCGCTTGCTGGAGATTGCGATTGCGCTGGCCTGCGAGCCGCGCGTGCTCTTGCTCGACGAGCCTGTGGCCGGTGTGCCTGCCGGCGAGCGCGAAGAGCTGCTGCAAACCGTGGCAGCCCTGCCGGCGGATGTGTCCATCCTTTTGATTGAACATGACATGGATCTGGTCTTCAGCTTTGCAAATCGCATGACGGTGCTGGTCAATGGCACCATGCTCACCGAGGGCAACCCCGAAGAAATTGCCAATGACCCGCAGGTCAAGGCGGTGTACCTCGGCCACGCCGAAGGCGAAGGAGCCCACGCATGACCGAGCTGCTCAAAGTAGAAAACCTGTCTGCCGGCTACGGCGAGGCGGTGGTGTTGCACGGCGTGTCAGTGTCCATCTTTGAGGGCGAAACACTGGCGCTGCTGGGCCGCAATGGCACCGGCAAAACCACGTTCATGAACACCTTGGCTGGCGCCACCCGGCAGCACGGCGGCACCATGCGCTTAGGCGGGGCCGAACTTCACAAAATGCCCCAGCACGAGCGGGCAGCGGCCGGTATCGGCTGGGTGCCGCAAGAGCGCAATATCTTCAAGTCGCTTACGGTGGATGAAAACCTGACCGCGGTGGCTCGCCCGGCCCGTGCCGGCCGCAAGGCCGCGATGTGGACCCCCGAGCGCGTGTACGAGCTATTTCCCCGTCTGGCCGAGCGCAAGACCAACCTGGGCACCCAGCTCTCCGGTGGCGAGCAGCAAATGCTGGCCGTGGGCCGCGCGCTGGTGCTCAACCCCACGCTTCTGCTGCTGGATGAGCCGTGCGAAGGCCTGGCCCCCATCATCGTGCAGGAGTTGTTACGTGCCATTCGCCGCATTACCCGCGAAGAGGGCCTCTCTGCCATCATCGTGGAGCAGCACCCGCAAGCGATTCTGGCCATCAGCGACACCGCGGCGGTGCTGGACCGTGGCACCGTCGTGCACAGCGGCACCGCCCAGAGTTTGCGGGAGCAACCCGAGCTGTTGGATAAGTTGTTGGGTGTGGCCCGCTAGAGACTTGTTTGCTATTAAAAACAGAGCTGCTCGCGCATATCCTGTATGGGATAGTGGCTCTTTTTGTATAAAAAGGTGGCAGTTATGAATCATTTCACTCGCCGCAGCGCTCTCGCTGCCATGGCTCTGTCCACACTTGTCGCTGCATTGCCCGCATCAGCAGACACTTTCCCCAGCAAACCGATCCGCATCGTGGTGCCCTTTGGTGCCGGCGGTGTGGCTGATCTGACAGCCCGCACCGTGGCGCAAAAGCTCTCCGAGTCGTTGGGTCAGCCGGTCATCATCGACAACAAGCCGGGCGCCGGTGGTGTAGGTGCGGGCGAGGCGGTGGCCAAGGCGGAGCCCGATGGCCACACGCTGCTGCTCATGTCCAACGGCACCGCAGTCAGCGCGGGCCTGTTCAAAACACTGCCATTCGATGCCCAGCGCGACTTTGCGCCCGTGTCCACCTTGGGTTTCTTTGACCTCGCGGTGCTGGCCTCGGCCAACGCGCCTTTCAAGAACCTGGGCGAGCTCATGGCCTTTGCCAAGGCCAACCCCGGCAAGCTCAACGTGGGGACCATCAACATCGGCAGCACCCAGCACTTGGCGGCTGAGCTATTCAAGTCGCGCACCGGGCTGGACTTTTTGATCGTGCCTTTCAACGGCACGCCTGCACTCACTACCGCCCTGCGTGGCTCTCAGGTGGATGTAGCCATCGAAATCCTCGGGCCCATGATGGGCCAAGTCAATTCCAAGGCGGTGCGCCCGCTGGCCATTCTGGGTGACGAGCGCGCTGCGCAGGTGCCCGATGTGCCCACCGTCATGCAAAGCGGCGTGGCCAACTTCGATGTGTCGTCTTGGAACGCGTTGGCGGCTCCCGCCAAAACGCCCAAAGACGTGATCGCCCGCCTCAACAAAGAGGTGCAAGCCGCCTTGGCTAACCCCGATGTGAAGAAAAAGCTGTTTGAGCTGAATGTGTCTGCCCGTGGCTCTACCCCCGAAAAGTTGGGCGAGTTGCTGGGTAGCGAGATCAAGCGCTGGGGCGAGGTGATCACCAAGTCGGGTGTGCCGCGCCTGTAAGTTTTGCTATTATTTCAGGAGCTGCTGACGCATATTCTGTATGGGCTGGAAGGGTATTTGATGATGATAGCGACCAGTTTCTTACTCGCTGCTCCCTCCACTGACAGGTTCTGATGCTCGATATCTTGGCCATCACCGGCCCCATTTACCTGTGCATTACCATGGGCTACCTCTGCACCCGCATGGGGGTGTTCAGCAAACCTGATTTGCGTGTGTTGGGCAAATTTGTGCTCAACCTGGCCTTGCCTGCGCTCTTGTTCAATGCCATTGCCCAGCGCCCGCTGGCCGACGTGATGCACATGGACTACCTGCTCGCCTATGGCCTCGGCTCCGCGGTCATGATGCTGGCGGGTTACCTCTGGGCCCGTTATGTGAACCACAGCACCGGCAGCTACCGCGCCTTTTTCGCCATGGGCACCTCATGCTCCAACAGCGGCTACATGGGTTACCCGGTGGCGCAGCTAGTGCTGGGCAGCATTGCCCCGGTGGCGCTGGCGCTCAATATGGTGTTTGAAAACCTCATCAAGCTGCCCGTGCTGCTCACGCTGGCCGACAACGCCGATGCCGGCGGCCACCGCCGCTGGCGCACCGTGTTGCTGGATATTGTGCGGGGCTGGGTGCGCACACCCATGCTGGTAGTGATTCCGCTGGCACTGCTGGTGTCGGTGATGGGCTGGGTGCTTCCTGGCCCGGTGGCACGCACCATTACCTTGTTCTCGCAAGTGACTACCGGCCTTGCGTTGTTCATCATCGGCGGAGCCCTGGTGGGATTGCAGCTCAAGGGCAAGCGCAGGCTGGTGGGTCAGATCACCATCGGCAAGCTGGTGTTGCACCCGCTGTGCGTGTTTCTGGCGTTCACCTTCGTAGTGCCGATTGCCGATCCGCAACTGCGCACCGCCGCCTTGCTCTACGCCGCCATGCCCATGCTGGGCATTTATCCCATCCTCGCGCTGAAGTATGGTCATGAAGAGGTGAGCGCCGCCACCTTGCTAGCTGCCACCGTGGGCTCGTTTTTCACGTTGAATGTGCTGTTGTGGGTGTTGAAGCACTACCCCCTGTAGGCTATCGGTGAATCGCTTCCAGCACCGCCTTGCTGACCACGTCCATCGCCTTGCGCTGGGTCTGGGTAGTCGGGCGGCGGGCGGACCATACCAGCATCAGCTGGCTCATGATGCGCGGGCTGTGGATGGACTGCACCGTGAAAGTTTCTGGATTGTCGAAATTACTTAGCGTGTAGCTGGGCAGCACTGCGTGGCCCATGCCTTCTTTCACCAGGTTCAAGATGGCATTGAGCCCGTCGACTTCCAGCAGCACGTCAGGCCGGCGGCCCAAGGCCATCATTTCGCCTTCGAGCAGGATGCGGAAGGCATTGGGCCGGCTGGGCAGTATCAGTGGTAGCGCCGCTACTTCTTTGAGGCTGATGGCGGGCGCAGTTTTTCCTTTGCCTTTTTTGCCGCCGCTGGGGTTGTGCGAGATGAGCGAGAGCTCGTCTTCATCCAGCGTGCTCATTTCCAGATCGGTGCTCTGGCCCGGGTTGTAAAGCACCGCCATGTCGAGGTTGCCCAGGCGCAGGCCTTCGTGCATTTGCACCGAGAAGCCCTCGGTGAGCGTCAGGTGGGCCTGGGGCAGTGCCTCGCGAAAGGCCTTTACCAGCGGCACGGTGATCAGTTTGGAGAGGCTGGGCGGGAGGCCGATGGACACCCTTCCGGCCAACGCACCGCGCGCCGCACCCATTTCTTCGCGGGTGAGTTGTACCTGATGCAGGATGCCGCGGCCGTGCTCCAGCAACAGCTTGCCGGCTTCGGTTGGCACGGCGCCACGGCCGTTGCGGGTGAGCAGGTTCTGGCGCAGCTCCACCTCCAGCAGGCGGATCTGGCGGCTCAGCGCAGGCTGGGCCACGTCCAGCGAGATCGAGGCGCGGGTAAAGCTGCCCATTTCGGCCACGCGAACAAAGTATTCCAACTGTTTCAAGTCCATAGCAACAAATCCATAGCGGCTTTCGGGAGTGGGGGAGTTTCTTCTGAGAATAGCTGCGCGTCAATTATGCCGATATGTGATAGCTGCTAGTCGAGCCCTCGGCTTATCAAAGCGTGCCCGCCCGACCAGAATACCCAGCATGCAAATCTCTGCCTCGCCCTCCCACGCCCCTGCTGGATCGACCTTGAAAGCCATCTCTTCCATGGCCACGCGCCAGGTGTTGACCGAGCTGGCTGAGGCCTATGAATCGGCCACCGGCGTACACCTCGCGCTGGAGTCGGTGGGCGGAGTAGACGCCGCCAAGCGGGTGCAAGCGGGCGAGGTGTTTGACATCGTGTTTCTCGCGTCGGACGCCATCGAGAAGCTGTTGGCGGCAGGCCACCTCGTGGCCGGTAGCCGGGTTGACTTGGTGCATTCCGGCGTGGCCGTCGCGGTGAAAGAGGGTGCTGCGGCGCCCGACATCGGCTCGGAAGCTGCTGCGCGTGCAGCCGTGCTGGCCGCACCGACTCTGAGCTACTCCACCGGTCCGAGCGGCGTGGCGCTGGCCAAACTGTTTGAGCGCTGGGGCATTGCCGACGAGATTCAAAGCCGCATCGTGCAAGCGCCCCCCGGCGTGCCGGTGGGCACGCTGGTAGCGCGGGGCGAAGTGGCGTTGGGCTTTCAGCAGCTCAGCGAGCTGATTCACGTGCAAGGTATCCACATCGTTGGGCCGCTGCCCGCTGACATCCAAATTACCACCACCTTTTCTGCGGGGCTCGGCGCCCATAGCAGCCAAGCCGCCGCAGTGCGCGCGCTGCTGGACTACATGGCATCCCCCCAAGCCGCCGCCGCCAAGCTGCGCCAGGGCATGGAGCCCGCTTAAGCACACACACTGACAACATCCACGGAGACTTCCATGATCATTGATTGCCACGGCCACTACACCACCGCCCCCAAGGCGCTGGAGAACTGGCGCAACGCCCAGATCGCCAACCTGTCCACGCCCGAACTGGGCCCCAAGGTGGCCGACCTGAAAATCAGCGATGACGAGCTGATCGAAACCATTGAATCCAACCAGCTGCGCCTGATGAAAGAGCGGGGCTCTGACCTCACCATCTTCAGCCCGCGCGCCAGCTTTATGGCCCACCACATCGGCGACTTCAACACCAGCGCCACTTGGGCGGCCATCTGCAACGAGCTGTGCTTCCGCGTGAGCCAGCTGTTTCCCGACCACTTCATTCCCGCGGCCATGCTGCCGCAAAGCCCCGGTGTGGATCCCGCCACCTGCATTCCCGAGCTGGTGAAGTGCGTGGAGCAATACGGCAACGTGGGCATCAACCTGAACCCCGACCCCAGTGGCGGCCACTGGACATCGCCCCCCTTGAGCGACAAGCACTGGTACCCCATTTACGAAAAAATGGTGGAGTACGACATCCCCGCGATGATCCACGTGTCCACCAGCTGCAACGCCTGCTTCCACACCACCGGCGCCCACTACCTGAACGCGGACACCACTGCTTTCATGCAGTGCCTGACCAGTGATCTGTTCAAGCAATTTCCCACGCTCAAGTTCCTGATCCCTCACGGCGGCGGCGCCGTGCCTTACCACTGGGGCCGTTTCCGCGGCTTGGCGCAAGAGCTCAAGAAGCCCTTGTTGGAAGAGCATTTGCTTAACAACATTTACTTTGACACCTGCGTGTACCACCAGCCCGGCATTGATTTGCTGAACACGGTGATACCGGTGAAGAACGTGTTGTTTGCGTCTGAAATGATTGGGGCGGTGCGCGGCATTGACCCGCAAACCGGCCACTACTACGACGACACCAAGCGCTACATCGAAGCGTCCAAGATCCTGAGCAACGAAGACCGTTTCCAGATTTACGAAGGTAATGCGCGGCGCGTGTTTCCGCGGCTGGATGCGGTTTTGAAGGCTAAGGGGCAGTAACTTGGTTTCGCGCTGCTCTCGGAGGGTTTGGGATGGTTATGCGTTTTGCTGCGTGTCCCCCGCCCGCTTTGCGGGCTCCTCCTTGACCTCCGCAAAACGCATAGCCACTCCGAGCCTTACCCGCGTGTTTGGAATTCGATGACCAGATAAACACCTTCGCAGCAGCAGAGTAGGGGTGAGTGCCGCAGCGAAGTCAAGGAGGAGCCCGCTGGAGCGGGCGGGGGACATGAGCGGAGGTACTTACCCCTGCTCTGCTGCGGGCCCAGCGAAAAGCAGGTCCAGTGAGAAATGCAGCCAGAAATATGAAGGAGTCTTGAATATGTATGAACTAGGCGTTTGCTACAAAAACATCACCCGCGCAGACCGCGCAGCCGCAGACGGCTTGGCCGCCTTGGGCTCTGCCACCGTGCACGAAGCCATGGGTCGCGTGGGCCTGCTCAAGCCCTACATGCGCCCCATCCAAAGTGGCGTGCAGGTGTCCGGCACCGCAGTGACCGTGCTGCTGCAACCCGGCGACAACTGGATGATGCATGTGGCGGCTGAGCAGATTCAGCCCGGCGACATCGTGGTGGCGACCGTCACTGCAGAGTGCACCGACGGTTTCTTCGGTGACCTGTTGGCGACTTCCTTCCAAGCCCGCGGCGCGCGCGCTCTCATCATTGACGGCGGTGTGCGCGACGTGAAAGAGCTGCAGCGCATGGGCTTCCCCGTGTGGAGCAAGGCCATCAGCAGCAAGGGCACCATCAAGGCCACCTTGGGTTCGGTGAATATTCCTATCGTGTGTGCCGGCATGCTGGTGACCCCGGGTGATGTGATCGTGGCAGATGACGACGGCGTGGTGTGCGTGCCCGCAGCCAAAGCCGTTGCCACGCTGGCCGCTGCCCAGAAGCGCGAGAGCTTCGAAGGCGAAAAGCGCGAGAAGCTGGCCGCCGGCGTGCTGGGGCTGGACATGTACAAGATGCGGGAGCCCTTGGCTGCGCTGGGTTTGAAGTACATCGACTGAAAGCCCGCTATGACCAAACCTACTTCGGGTGACTTCACCAAAACTGCTGGCTGGATGGACTGGTACACCGGCCCATCTACGCCTACCTTCCAACTGCCTGCAGGCGCTGTCGACGCGCACTGCCATGTGTTCGGCCCCGGTGCCGAATTCCCCTATGCGCCCGAGCGCAAGTACACGCCGTGCGATGCGTCCAAGCACCAGCTGTTCGCCTTGCGCGACCACTTGGGCTTTGAGAAGAACGTCATCGTACAAGCCACCTGCCACGGCGCCGACAACCGTGCCATGGTGGATGCGCTGATCGCCAGCAATGGCAAGGCGCGCGGTGTGGCTACCGTCAAGCGCAGCGTCACGGATAAAGAAATCCAGGCCATGCATGACGCCGGTGTGCGCGGCGTGCGTTTCAACTTCGTCAAGCGCCTGGTGGACTTCACGCCCAAGGACGAGCTGATGGAAATTGCCGGCCGCATTGCGAAGTGGGGCTGGCATGTGGTGATTTACTTTGAGGCCGTAGACCTGCCCGAGCTGTGGGACTTTTTCACCGCACTGCCGACCACGGTGGTGGTGGATCACATGGGCCGGCCTGATGTGTCGCTGCCCGTGGACGGCCCGCAGTTTGCGCTGTTCGAGAAGTTCATGCGTGAGCACAGCAATGTGTGGAGCAAAGTGAGCTGCCCCGAACGCCTGAGCGTTAGTGGCCCCAAAGCTTTGAATGGCGAGCAACACGCTTACCGCGATGTGATTCCGTTTGCCAAGCGCATCGTGGAGCAATTCCCTGATCGCGTGTTGTGGGGTACCGACTGGCCGCACCCCAACCTGAAGGACCACATGCCCGATGACGGCCTGCTGGTGGACTTTATTCCCCATATCGCCACCACCCCAGAGCTGCAACGCAAGCTGCTGGTGGACAACCCCAACCGCCTCTATTGGCCTGAAACCCTGAAAGACTGATATGGCACTCGACAAACCTTACCAGGACATCCCCGGCACCATCATTTTTGATGCCGAACAAAGCCGTAAAGGCTACTGGCTCAACCAGTTCTGCATGAGCCTGATGAAGGCCGACAACCGCGCGCGCTTCAAGGCCGACCAGCGCGCCTACCTGAACGAATGGCCCATGAGCGAGGACCAACGTCAGGCCGTGATCGACATGGACCTGAACCGCGCCATGCAGCTCGGCGGCAATATTTACTTCCTGGCCAAGATCGGCGCCACCCATGGCCGCAGCTTTCAGCAGATGGCCGGCAGCATGACCGGCATGACCGAAGAAGAGTACCGCGCCATGATGCTGGCCGGTGGCCGCTCGGCCGAAGGCAATCGCTACATCGGTGAGGACGGCGACGCCCAGGCCCACCGCCAACCCCAAGGCCAGCAATCCACCGTTGGTGGCAAGAAAGACTGAACCCCATGGCCAAAATTACCGCCTCTGTATTCACCTCCCACGTGCCGGCCATCGGCGCCGCTATGGACCTGGGCAAGACCCAGGAGGACTACTGGAAGCCGCTGTTTGCCGGCTACGACTTCTCCAAGCAATGGATGAAGGACAACAAGCCTGACGTGATCTTCTTGGTCTTTAACGACCACGCAACCGCCTTCAGCCTGGACATGATTCCCACCTTCGCCATCGGCACGGCCGCGGAGTACACCCCCGCCGACGAAGGCTTCGGCCCTCGCCCGGTGCCCAAGGTGCAAGGCCACCCTGACCTGGCTTCGCACATTGCTCACTCGGTGATCCAGCAGGACTTTGACCTCACCATCGTCAACAAGATGGATGTGGACCACGGCCTCACCGTGCCCCTGAGCCTGATGTGCGGTGAAAAAGACCCGGCCAAGGACAGCTGGCCCTGCCCGGTAATTCCGTTTGCGGTGAACGTGGTGCAGTACCCCGTGCCCAGCGGCCAGCGTTGCTTTAACCTTGGCAAGGCCATCCGCAAGGCGGTGGAAAGCTACGACGAAGACCTGAATGTGCACATCTGGGGCACCGGCGGCATGAGCCACCAGTTGCAAGGCGCCCGTGCCGGCCTGATCAACCGCGAGTGGGACAACGCCTGGCTAGACCAGATGATTGCCGACCCCGCCGCCTGCGCCGCTACGCCTCACATCGACTACGTGCGCGAAGCCGGCAGCGAAGGCATTGAGCTGGTGATGTGGCTGATCGCCCGCGGCGCCATGTCTGATGTGCCCTACGATGCTACAGATTTGGAAGCAGCCCGTGCAAATTCCGTGAGGGTTAAGCACCGTTTTTACCATGTGCCCGCCAGCAACACGGCCGTAGGACATTTGATTCTGGAAAACAACTGATATGAGCAAAACCATCAAAGTCGCCCTCGCGGGCGCCGGCGCCTTTGGCGTCAAACACCTGGACGGCATCAAGAATATTGAGGGCGTGGAAGTTATCTCCCTGATCGGCCGTGAGTTGGACAAAACCAAAGAAGTGGCCGCCAAGTACGGCATAGGCCATGTGACCACCGAGCTGTCTGAAAGCCTGGCAATCCCCGAGCTGGACGCCGTCATTCTGTGCACCCCGACCCAGATGCACGCCGAGCAAACATTGGCTTGTTTGAAAGCCGGTAAGCACGTCCAAGTGGAGATTCCCCTGGCCGACAGCTGGGCCGGCGCCGATGCCGTGGTGGCCGAGCAGAAGAGGACCGGTCTGGTTGCCATGTGCGGCCACACCCGCCGCTTCAACCCCAGCCACCAGTACGTGAATGAGCAGATCACGGCTGGCAAGTTCAACATCCAGCAAATGGACGTGCAGACCTACTTTTTCCGCCGCACCAATACCAACGCGCTAGGCCAAGCCCGCAGCTGGACCGACCACTTGCTGTGGCACCACGCTGCGCACACCGTGGACTTGTTTGCCTACCAGGCCAACAGCCCCATCGTGCAGGCCAACGCCATCCAAGGCCCCATCCACCCGGTGCTCGGCATTGCCATGGACATGAGCATCCAGCTGCGCGCTGCCAATGGTGCCATCTGCACCTTGTCACTGAGCTTCAACAACGACGGCCCCTTGGGCACTTACTTCCGCTACATCGGCGACACAGCGACCTACCTCGCCCGTTACGACGACCTGTATACCGGCAAGGAAGAGAAGATCGATGTGAGCCAAGTGGCCGTCAGCATGAACGGTATTGAGCTGCAAGACCGCGAGTTCTTTGCCGCCATCAAAGAGGGGCGCGAACCCAACTCCAGCGTAGGCCGCGTGTTGGACTGCTACCGCGTGCTGCACCAGTTGGAGCAGCAATTGGCCCAACAGAGATAGAGCCCCGACCTACAATGCAACGCCATGCCGGCATGAGACGGCATGGCGTTTTTTATTGAGGTGTATGCAATGCCCTTCCCCCTTGAGCCGGATGCGGTCTCCCACGGAATCCAGCTGGCGGTTGCGCCCGTCTTTCTTTTGACAGCAGTGTCCGGCATGATTGCGGCGGTGGCCGGACGATTGGCGCGCATCATCGACCGGGCGCGCAATGTGGAAACTCGCATCAAGCAGGGCGCCCACCCTGCGGAAGATGCAGATGGCTATACCGAACTCGCGGAGCTGCGAACGCGCGGTTTGCTAGCGAATTCCAGTATTGCGTTGCTAACAGCCTGTGCGTTCCTGATCGGCCTCACCATCGTAGTGTTGTTCCTTGGCGAGACGATTGACTTCCCTGGCTTACGTATCTCCATCTTTACGTTTGTTGGGGGTGTCGTGTGCTTTTTGAGCGCCTTGATCTGCTTCATGGTGGAGACTTTCATCGCCACCCGCCTGCTCAATTTCGGGCGCAAAAAGCGCTAACTTTTCTTCACCTCCACTGCACAGTCGTAAAACGTAGGCGCCCGGCCCATGTCGGTCAGGCGTTGGCTGGTCAGCTCGTTCACATTGGTGCCGTCGCGACCCAGCTTGCGCCACCAGATGCCCAGGCCGTTGACCACTCCGGGGCGTGCGCGGGCGGACACGCGCGCCACACAGCGGTGGGTCCCGCGGGCGTTGAATACCGTGACCTCATCCCCGTCCGCAATACCGCGTGGCGCAGCATCGGTTTCATGCAGTTCCACCAGGGGTTCGCCTTCGATATCGCGCAGGCTCTTCACGTTCACAAAGGTGGAGTTCAAGAAGTTGCGTGCGGGCGGCGAGATCATCGCCAGCGGGTATCTCGCATCCGCTCCTGCGGGTTCGTAGTTGGGCAGGTGGTCGGGCAGGCCGTCGTTCCCACGCGCAGCCAAGCGTGCGCTGTAAAACTCGCACTTGCCGCTTGGTGTTGGAAAGCCGCCATCGGCAAACGGGGCATCGGAAACGGGCAGGGGCGCGTAGCCCTGGCTCAGTAGCAAGCCAAAGTCCACCTTGTCGCCAAAGGCCGTGCGGCACAGGCTCTCATCAGATTCTGCAAACACGTCTTCGGTGAAGCTCATGCGCTGCGCCAGATCGCGGAAGAACTGGGTATTGGTGCGCGCCTCGCCCAGCGGGGCAATCGACGGGCGGTTGAGCAGGATGTCGGTGTGGCCGTAGCTGCTGTGCACGTCCCAATGCTCAAGCTGGGTGGTGGCGGGCAACACGTAGTCGGCGTAGTCGGCGGTGTCAGTCTGAAAGTGTTCCAGCACTACCGTAAACAAGTCTTCGCGCGCAAAGCCTTGCACCACCTTGGCGGACTCCGGTGCCACCGCAACGGGGTTGCTGTTGTAGACGATGAGGGCTTCAATCGCCGGGCCGAACTCGGGGCTGGCCGGGCGCAGCAGGTCGTCGCCAATGGTGCTCATGTTGATGGTGCGCGGTGTGCGGCCAGCCAGCAGCTCGGGTCGTTCCAGCGCCATGGTCTGGGTGGGTACATAGCCCGAACTGGACAGCAACACGCCGCCGGCGCGGTGCCGCCAGGCGCCCACCAAAGCGGGCAGGCAGGCAATCGCACGCACCGCGTTGCCGCCGCCACGCACCCGCTGCAGACCATAGTTCATGCGGATGGCCACAGGCTCGCCTGCGCGTGCCGCCTGGCCGTATTCGCGGGCCAGCGCGCGCACTTCGTCTGCGTTGATGCCACACACCTCTGCGGTGCGCTCGGGCGTCCACTGCAGGGCGCGCGCGCGCAGCCCTTCCCAGCCGAGGGTGTGGCGGGCAATGTAGTCGTGGTCCAGCCAGTCGTGGGTGATCAGCTCATGCATCAGGCCCAGCGCGAGGGCGGCATCGGTGCCGGGCAGCAGGGCAATGTGTTGGTGGCATTTCTCGGCCGTCTCGGAGCGGCGCGGGTCGATGCAGATGATGCGTGCGCCATTGCGTTTGGCGGTTTGCACGTGGCGCCAGAAGTGCACATTGCTGGCAATCGAGTTGCTGCCCCAGATCAGGATGAGTTTGGATTCCGCAAAGAACTCCACCTTGGTGCCGACTTTGTTGCCCAGAGTGAAGGTCAGGGCTTCAGCACCTGCCGAGGCGCAAATAGTGCGGTCCAGCCGGGCGGCGCCTATTCTGTTGAAAAAGCGCGCTGCCATGCCTTCGCCCTGCACACGCCCCATGGTGCCGGCGTAGCTGTAGGGCTGGATGGCCTGCGGGTCGCGGGCAGCAATGGTCTGGAGCTTGTTCGCAATGTCGTTCAGCGCCTCGTCCCAGCTCACGCGCTCAAATTGGCCGGATCCTTTGGGCCCCACGCGTTTGAGCGGGTGCAGCAGGCGTTCGGGGTGGTAGGTGCGCTCGGTGTAGCGCGATACCTTGGTGCACAGCGCGCCATTGGTGGCAGGGTGGTCCGGGTTGCCCTGGACTTTGATCGCTATGCCGTCTTGCACCGTGACCAGCATCGAGCAGGTGTCCGGGCAGTCGTGGGGGCAGGCGCCCAGAATCTGGGTGGCTGCAGTGGCGGGGGTGTGAGAGGTCGCGGGAGTGTCTGAGTGCATGTGCGGACTTTACCGAATTGCGTATGCTCTTGCGATGACACAAACGGGACATTTCTGTCCCCGCGGAGGACACTTGCCATGAAACTGATAGAGCCCATAGTTGCCAACACCCCCGAAATTGCGGCCCTGCGCAAAGATATCCATGCCCACCCGGAGCTGTGTTTCCAAGAGGTGCGCACGGCTGATGTGGTGGCTGCGAAGCTGACCGAGTGGGGCATTCCGATCCACCGCGGCATGGGCACCACCGGGGTGGTGGGCATTGTGAAAGCCGGCACCTCTAACCGCGCACTGGCTTTGCGCGCCGACATGGACGCCCTGCCCATGCAAGAGTTCAACACCTTTGCCCACGCCAGCAAACATGCAGGCAAGATGCACGCCTGCGGGCACGACGGCCACACCGCCATGCTGCTGGCAGCGGCCCAGCACTTTGCCAAGCACCGTAACTTTGATGGCACCGTGTACTTGGTGTTCCAGCCCGCCGAAGAAGGCGGCGGTGGCGCCCGCGAGATGATCAAGGACGGCTTGTTTGAGCAGTTTCCGGTGGAAGCAGTGTTCGGCATGCACAACTGGCCGGGCATGGCAGCGGGCACCTTTGCGTCCAGCGCGGGCCCGGTGATGGCGTCCAGCAACGAATTCAAGATCACCATCCGGGGGAAGGGCGGCCATGCGGCTATTCCGCACAACGCCATCGACCCGGTGGTGGTGGCTTGCCAGCTGGTGCAGGGTTTTCAGACCATCATTAGTCGCAATGTGAAGCCGATTGATGCGGGCGTGATCTCGGTCACCATGATCAACGCCGGCGAAGCCACCAACGTCATCCCCGACCGCTGCGAACTGCAAGGCACGGTGCGCACTTTCTCTATCGAAGTGTTGGACCTGATTGAGCGTCGCATGCGCGAGATGAGCGAGAGCCTGTGCGCCGCGTTCAACACCCGGGTTGAGTTTGCCTTTGTGCGCAACTACCCGCCCACGGTTAATGCGCCCAAAGAGGCCGCATTTGCCCGCAAAGTCATGGAGAGCATCGTCGGCGCGGACAAGGTCTACACCCAGGAGCCCACCATGGGCGCCGAAGACTTTTCGTTCATGCTGCAGGCCAAACCCGGCTGCTACGCCTTTATCGGTAACGGAGATGGTGACCACCGCACCATGGGCCACGGCGCCGGGCCTTGCACCTTGCACAACCCGAGCTACGACTTTAATGACGAGTTGCTGCCCTTGGGCGCTACTTTCTGGGTGCGTTTGGCTGAAGAGTGGTTAGCGACGGACGTCTGACATCAAGGCGTCAGTTCAACGGCATAGCGGTCTTTTGCCATTTGCAGCAGGCCGTCAAAAATCAGGTTGTCCACCAGTTCAAACGGGCGGGTCATGCTGGGGGCCATCTTCCAGCCTGCGCCGCCAGTCATGATGCAGGCCGGGTCTGCACCGCAGTGGGCTTTGACGTGTTGCACCATCCGCTCTACCGCCCCCGCAATCGCAAAGGTCCCGCCGCTGGTGAGTGCGTCGCTGGTGTTGGTCGGGAAATCACGCACCTCGCCCGTCGGCACATGCAAGCCGGCGGTGCCGGACTCCAGTGCTCTGAGCATGATGCCGTGGCCGGGCAGAATCAGCCCGCCCAAGAATTTGCCTTGCGCATCGATGGCTTCTACCGTCACCGCTGTGCCCACCATGACCAGCACCATGGGGCGCGCCGGGCCTTGGCTCAGCATGTGGTGGTAGGCCCCGATCATCGCGACCCAGCGGTCCGCCCCGAGGCGGGTGGGGTGGTCGTAGCCATTGCGCAAGCCGGCTTCGGCTTCGCTGGAGACCACCCATTGCGGCACCACATCCCACAGGTCCATCTGCTCTTGTACCCGGCGTTTGACGGCATCTCCAGCCACCACACACCCCAATACATGGCGCGGTGAGGGCAGTCCGCTCCAGGCACCATCCGCGAGCTTGTCGATGTTCTCCAGAAACTCGGCACCTTGTGCCAACAAGGCTGCGCCGGGGCGGGGGGATGCGTAATGTGCCCATTTGAGGCGTGTGTTGCCGATGTCCAGCGCGAGAAATGTCATGGTGCCGCAAGCAGTGTCTTGATAAGTCGCACTCTACCGGATTCAGCACCGCAGACGAGAGCCAATGGCGCTCAGTGCTAAGTACTTACCCTAGGGCAGGCCGTAAGCCACCGTGAGGGTGATTGGTTTACAGTTGACGTTTACGTAAACGTCAATCACGCGTGCTGCACGCGGCAACCCTTTGTGAGTACCCCATGACCGATCTGTCTGCTGACTACAAAGCCCTGGCCAATTACCGCCCGACCCACAAAGTGCGGTTTGTCACCGCAGCCAGCCTGTTTGACGGGCACGACGCAGCCATCAACATCATGCGACGCATCCTGCAAGGCATGGGTGCAGAGGTAATCCACCTAGGCCACAACCGCAGTGTCGATGAGGTGGTCACAGCAGCCCTGCAGGAAGATGTGCAAGGCATTGCCATCAGCTCTTACCAGGGCGGGCATGTCGAGTATTTCAAGTACATGGTCGACTTGCTGCGTGAGCGTGGCGGCTCGCACATTCAGGTGTTTGGCGGCGGTGGCGGTGTGATTGTGCCGGCCGAAATCCGGGAGCTGCATGCGTATGGCGTGGCCCGCATTTACAGCCCGGAAGACGGTCAACGCATGGGGCTGGCCGGCATGATCGGCGAAATGGTGATGCGCTGCGACAAAGACATCACCGCCTTGGCACCCACCGATTTGTCGGCGATTCAGGGCCACACAGAGGCCAGTTGGCGCGCGCTGTCCCAGCTGCTGACGGCAGCAGAGGCTTCCAAGCTCAATCCGGCTCTGGTGCAGGATATGCGTGCGCAAGCAGCTACTAAAAAGATAGCGGTTGTGGGTATCACCGGCACCGGCGGTGCCTGGCAAGTCGAGCTTGACCGATGAGCTGATCCGCCGCCTGCGGCTAGACCAGAACGACGCTTTGCGCGTCGCGGTGATCTCTATCGACCCGAGCCGCCGCAAGAGCGGGGGCGCGCTCTTGGGCGACCGCATCCGCATGAATGCCATCTCGCCATGGCAGCAGGGCTCCCGGGTATTCATGCGCAGCCTGGCTACGCGGGATTTCGGCTCCGAGATCAGCGCGGCACTACCGGATGTGATTGCAGCCTGCAAGGTGGCCGGCTTTGATGTGATCGTGGTCGAAACCTCTGGCATCGGCCAGGGCGATGCGGCCATCGTGCCGCATGTGGATGTGCCCTTGTACGTCATGACCCCCGAATTCGGTGCCGCCAGCCAGCTCGAAAAAATCGACATGCTGGACTTTGCCGAGTTTGTGGCGATCAACAAGTTTGACCGCAAGGGCGCCAGCGATGCGCTGCGCGACGTGGCCAAACAGGTGCAGCGCAACAAAGAAGCCTGGGGCACCCCCACCGAGCAGATGCCGGTGTTCGGCACCATGGCCGCCCGCTTCAACGACGATGGCGTGACCGCCCTTTACCAAGCGGTGTTGCCACGCCTTAAGGCCTTGGGCGTGTCGCTCCAGGACGGCTGTTTGCCCCGGGTGAGCGTGCGTCACAGCTCCAACCAGACGCCGGTGGTGCCAGCAGCGCGCACCCGGTACCTGGCCGAGATCAGCGATACGGTGCGGGGCTACAAGAAACGCGCCAAAGAACAAGCCCGGCTGGCCCGCGAAATCCAGCAACTGCGTGAAAGCGGCCGCATGCTGCGCGAGTCGGACCCCGACAAAGCAGGCGCGGTGCAAGCCGTGGCGGATCTGGCCGATCAACGTGTAGAGCGCATGGGCGTGGCCGAGCGCAAGCTGCTGGCCCAGTGGCCCGAGATGCAAAAAGCCTATGCGGGTGACGAGTACGTGGTGAAGATCCGCGACAAAGAAATCCGCACTGCACTCACCACCAAAAGTTTGAGTGGTACCACCATCCGCAAAGTGGCTTTGCCGCAGTACGAGGACCATGGCGAAATCCTGAAGTGGCTGATGCTGGACAACGTGCCCGGTAGCTACCCCTACACCGCAGGCACCTTTGCCTTCAAGCGCGAGGGCGAGGACCCGACCCGCATGTTCGCGGGCGAGGGCGATGCCTTCCGCACCAACACCCGCTTCAAGCTGCTGTCCAGCGGCATGGCGGCCAAGCGCCTCTCTACCGCTTTCGACTCGGTCACGCTCTACGGCAACGACCCTGACCCGCGCCCCGACATCTACGGCAAGGTGGGTAACAGCGGCGTGAGCATTGCTACGCTGGATGACATGAAAGTGCTCTACGGCGGGTTTGACTTGTGCAGCCCGAGCACCAGTGTGTCCATGACCATCAATGGCCCGGCGCCGTCGATTCTGGCCATGTTCATGAACACGGCCATCGACCAGAACATCGACAAATTCAAGGCCGACAACGGCCGCGAACCCACGGACACCGAAGTCGCCAAAATCAAGGAATGGGTGCTCGCCAATGTGCGCGGCACGGTGCAAGCCGACATCCTGAAAGAAGACCAGGGCCAGAACACCTGCATCTTCAGCACCGAGTTTTCACTCAAGGTGATGGGCGACATTGCCAGCTATTTTGTGCACCACAACGTGCGCAATTTCTACAGCGTGTCCATCAGCGGGTACCACATTGCCGAAGCCGGGGCCAACCCCATCAGCCAGCTGGCGTTCACCCTGTCCAACGGCTTCACCTTTGTGGAGGCGTATCTGGCGCGCGGCATGCACATTGACGACTTTGCGCCCAACCTGAGCTTCTTCTTCAGCAACGGCATGGATCCCGAGTACACCGTCATGGGCCGCGTGGCCCGCCGCATCTGGGCCGTGGCCATGAAAGAGAAATACGGCGCCAACGAGCGTAGCCAAAAACTCAAGTACCACATCCAAACCAGCGGCCGCAGCCTGCACGCGCAGGAGATTCAGTTCAACGACATCCGCACCACGCTGCAGGCGCTGATTGCGATTTACGACAACTGCAACAGCCTGCACACCAACGCGTTTGACGAAGCCATCACCACGCCCACCGAAGACTCGGTGCGCCGCGCCATGGCCATCCAGCTCATCATCAACCGCGAGTGGGGCCTGGCCAAAAACGAAAACCCGAGCCAGGGCGCCTTCATCATCGAAGAGCTGACCGAGCTGGTTGAAGAGGCGGTGCTCAAAGAGTTCGAAGCCATTGCCGACCGTGGCGGCGTGTTGGGTGCGATGGAGACCGGCTACCAGCGAGGCAAGATCCAAGACGAATCCATGCACTACGAAATGCTCAAGCACACCGGCGAGCTGCCCATCATCGGCGTGAACACCTTCCGCAACCCGCATGGCGACCAGGTGATGGAAAAGCTGGAGCTCGCCCGCAGCACCGACGACGAAAAGCAAAACCAGCTCAAACGTCTGGCCGACTTCCACACGTTGCACGCTGCGGAGTCCCCTGCCATGCTCAAGAAGTTGCAGCAGGCCGTTATCGACAACCAGAACGTGTTTGAGGTGTTGATGGACGCGGTGCGGGTGTGCTCGCTGGGCCAGATCACGAGTGCGCTGTTTGAGGTGGGCGGACAGTACCGGCGCAATATGTAAGCCTCTGGTGCGCTTATTGCTTGCAAGGCCCTGAGCCGTTGGAACCCGCGTGGCGGGTGGCTCTGAGGATCGGGCCTTGCATATGTTGTCAAAAATTTCGCACTGGTTGGGGCGCTTGAGTGTCGGGCGCAAGCTCACACTCATTTATCTGCTGGATCTGACGGCGGTCATCTATGTCTCCGGCATCCTGATCCACGAAAAGTACCTCGCCATCGACTTTGCCCGCAAAGAAATTGTGGGCGCCAATTACACCGAGGTGGTGCGGCACAACGTGATGGACACCATCCTCGCCGCTCCGGGTAACGCCCCGGCCGCCCGGGCGCATGCCCTCCAAGCCATGGAGCTGGCGCAGGCAGACTACGACAGCCAACTCAACACCGGCGGCCCTTCGGCCCGCCTGCACGCCATGCTCGCCGCAACCCCATCGGCGCCCGAGCACGGTCTTTTGGTGGCACAAGCCCGGGACCTGCTCACGGTTGTGGGCAATCAATCCAATTTGATTCTGGATCCGGACCTCGACAGCTACTACGTGATGTCGCTGACCCTGTTGCGCCTGCCGGAGCTGCTGCAAGTCATGTTGGACACCCACAACCTGATGCGCCATTGGGATAATCGGGTTCGCGGCTTCAGCCCCAACGCCCAGTTGCTCACGGTGTTGGGCCGGCTGGATGCGGTGCAGCAGGGTCTGGAGTCGGACTACGAGCAAGCCTGGTTGGCCGGCACGCCCGAGTTGCGGGCGGCGCTCAAGCCGGGGCGCGACGCGCTGCAACAGTCGCTGGTCGAGTTCACCCGCGCTGTGCGGGACATCAACACCGCCAACATCACACCCGAGCAGATAGACCGTCTCGATGCGAGCTCCCAGCAGGCACTGCAAGACCTGTCGGTGAGCTGGCAGACCGGTATTGCGCAGTTAGAACTCTTGCTGACCCAGCGGGTGGATACCTTGTTTCAGCGCATGTGGATCCACCTGGGCACGGCCTTGCTGCTGTTAGGCTGCATTTTGAGCTTGGTGTATCTGGTGGCCAGCCAGATCGCCAAGCCCCTGCAGGGCTTGGCCCGCGTCGCCCACGATGTGCGGCGCAACGCGGACTACACCTTGCGGGCCGAGTGGCACAGCCGTGATGAGATCGGCCAACTCTTTTCCGCATTCAACGGCATGCTGGCGCAGTTGGACCGCGATCGCCTGGTGCAGCAAGAGCTGGCTGCCAGCGCTCGCGCGGCAGAGGCCCAGCGCGAGCTGGTGGAGGCCTTTCCTATCCCCATTGTGGTGACCTCGGTGCCGGACCACGAGGTGCTGCACGTCAACACCCCGGCCCGACCTTGGTTAGGCGGCCGCACCGATGACCCGTGGCGCCATGGCCTGGAGCCGGGGGTGCGCGGGCGTTTTTTCCAACGTTTGGCTGACTTTGATGCAGTGGACGAGTTCGAGGTGCGCTGGCACGGCGGCGCCACCCCGTCGTGGGCGGTGCTGTCCGCCCGGCGGCTGAACTACCAGGGGCGCGACGCGGTGCTCACCGCGTTCACCCCGATCAACAAGCTCAAGGTGATGGAGCAGCGGCTCGAGCTGTGGGCCAAGGTGTTTGAAGCCTCCAGCGAGGGCATCATCATCATGGACGAGAGCCGCAAGATCATCAGCGTGAACCATGCCTTCTGCCGCAGCACCGGGCACGACATTTACGAGGCGTTGGGCCGCGACTTGAGCTTTGTGATGCAGACCCCGCAAGACGCGGTCTGGTCCGAGTTGGAGAGCCACAACGACTGGCAAGGCGAAGTGCGCTTCTGCAAACAAAACGGCGATACCTATCCCGCCTGGCTGATGGTGTCTTCGGTGCACAAGAGTGCCACCAGCGGCGAGGTGGTGAACTACATCGGCATCTCCATCGACATCACCGACCGCAAGGCCAAAGAAGAGCGCATCCGCTTTTTGGCCCAACACGATGTGCTGACTGAGTTGCCCAATCGCGCCCTGTGCCAGCAGCGGCTGGGCGAAGCCCTGGTGAGTGCGCGCAGCAGCGGCGAGAAGGTAGCCGTGCTGTTTATCGACCTCGATCGCTTCAAAGCCATCAATGACACCTTGGGCCACCATATTGGCGACGGGCTGCTGCGCACCGTGGCGCGCCGCCTGTCGGCCGCAGTGCGCACCGATGACACTGTGAGCCGCCTGGGCGGCGACGAGTTTGTGATTGTGCTTCGCCATGTGGGCGACCTGGATGAGCTGCACGCCTTGGTCAATGATCGGCTGATTCCGTCCATCCGCCAGACCGCAACGGTCGATGGCCATGTGCTCTCGGTGTCGTGCAGTGTGGGCGTGGCCCTCTTTCCCGATGACGCGCTGGACCAGGATGAGCTGATGCGCCGTGCCGATGCGGCCATGTACGAGGCCAAATCAGCCGGCCGCGACATGGCGCGGTTCTTTTCCCCCGAGACCGACCAGCGGGTGTTGGCGCGGCAGACCATGGAGACCCAGCTGCGCCAGGCGCTGGCCAATGACGAGTTCAGCCTGCACTACCAGCCGCGGCTGAACGCCCGCACCCGCAAGGTGCAGGGTGCCGAGGCCCTGCTGCGCTGGAAAAACCCGCTGCTGGGCCAGGTGCCGCCGGGCGAGTTCATCCATGTGGCCGAAGAAAGTGGCTTGATCAAACCCATAGGCGCCTGGGTGCTGCGCGAAGCATGCCGTAACTGGATGGCCCTGGAGGCCCAAGGCGTCTGCAAGGGGCTGGAGCTGTCGGTCAACCTGTCGGTCGCCCAGCTGGCCGACCCGGAGCTGGTGGATCAGCTGATTGCGGTGCTGCGCGATACCCGCATGCCCCCGGCCCAACTGGAGCTGGAGCTCACCGAGTCTCACCTGATGGACAACCCGGTCGCTGCCCAACAAAAAGTGGCGGCCCTTAAGGCGCTGGGCGTGAAGGTAGCGATTGACGACTTCGGCACCGGCTACTCCAGCCTGGCCTACCTTAAGCGCTTTGATATCGACAAGCTCAAGGTCGACCAGTCGTTTGTGTTGGGCATGCTGGAAGACAGTGCCGATGCCGCCATCGTGCACGCGGTGATTGCGCTGGGCCACACACTGGGCCTGAAGGTGGTGGCGGAAGGCGTGGAGAACCTGCCCACCGCCCAGACCCTGACGGCGCTGGGCTGCGACGAGTTGCAGGGCTACTGCTTCAGCCGCCCGATCCCCCTGGACGAGTGGGTGAGCTACCTGCGCAGCCATGCCCTGCGCGAGGACCGCCGCCGGCCACCAATCGCAGGGTAATTTGCTATGGTATTGATAGCTGCTAGCGCATGTTTTATGTGCGCTAGCGCCATATTTGGCTTGAATATGGCGGCTTAGGCAGTGAGCTTATGGTGCAGCCAGCGGCACACCGGGCTGGTGGCGTCTTCCAGCCCGTGGATCACAGTGAAGTGGTCGGCACCTTCGATGGCGCTCAGTTCCACCGGGTTGCCCAATGCCACTGCCGCATCCCGGTAGCCGGTGGACTGGCGAGCGAATTCGCCCGACTCTTGGCCGCCCCAGATCACCCAGGTAGGCGTAGGGCACGCGCGCAGGTTGGGCGTGGGGGACTGGCGGCGGATGATGCCGTCATCCAGCTGGATCATCGGTTGCAGGTAGCTGTAGCGCAGGGGTTCCAATTCATAGAGGCCGCTGAACAGTAAGCCCGCCTTGAGCGGGTCGCGTGGCAGGCCGTAGTCGGTGTCCCAGGCAGTTTGCAGGCACATGGCACCCAGGTGGCCGCCGGCGGAGTGGCCGCCCACGCCCACGCGGGTCGGGTCGCCACCGTAGTGTTGGATGTTGCGCAGCGTCCAGGCCACGGCTGCGCGGCACTGGCGGGTGATCTCGTCAATCGTGACAAACGGCGCCAACGCGTAGTTCACCACCACGGTGGTGATGCCGCTGGCGTGCAGGCCCAGGGCCACGCCATGAAAGTCTTTGCTCTGGAAGGCACGCCAGTAGCCGCCGTGGATGAACACGAAGACCGGAGCGTTGGGCACGTCCGCCGGAAAGATGTCCAGCGTCTCATGCACCGTGGGGCCGAAGGGGATGCCCGCATGGTGCTTGAGGGTGCTGCGGGCTTTTTCGGCCTGCGCGGCAAAGTGCTTGCCGGGCGCAGACGGGTCGGGCAGCGCGATGGAGGGGTTGTACTGCGCGTCGATCTGCGCCTGGGTGTCAAAGTCGCGGTAGAGCATGGTGCTAGAGGTTTGAAAAATGGTGGAGCACAGTCTAAAGCGGGACTGCGGTGCTGCCCTAGGGTAACTCAGGAGCGCACTTTTCAGCGAAAGTACTTTACTTTTAAACTATTCATTACTAAAGTAGATCAAGCGCTCGGGCAAATATTCGTTTGCCCCGTCATCAAGGAGAAAAGATGAAGATCGTGTGCATAGGCGGCGGGCCCTCGGGTTTGTATTTCGCGCTTCTCATGAAGCAGGCCCATCCGGCGCACGACATCACGGTGATAGAGCGCAACAAGCCCTACGACACCTTCGGCTGGGGCGTGGTGTTTTCGGATGCCACCATGGACAACATGCGCATCCACGATCCGCAAACGGCGGCCGAGATACAGCAGGCCTTCAACCACTGGGATGACATTGAGCTGGAGATCAAGGGGCAGCGCATCCGCTCCGGAGGCCATGGCTTTGTAGGCATTGGCCGCAAGAAGCTTCTCAACATTCTGCAGGCGCGCTGCGAAGAGCTGGGTGTGAAGCTGGTGTTTGAGATGGAAGCCCAAGGTGACCAGGACTACCCGGATGCTGACCTCATCATCGCCAGCGACGGCATCAACTCCCGCATTCGCAGCAAGTACCAGGATGTTTTCAAACCCGATATCGTGGTGCGGCCCAACCGCTACATCTGGCTGGGCACCCACAAGTTGTTTGATGCTTTTACTTTCGCCTTCGAAAAGACGGAGCACGGCTGGTTCCAGTCCCACATCTACAAGTTCGACGACAAGACCACCACTTTCATTGTCGAATGCCCGGAGCACGTCTGGCTGGCTCACGGCCTGGACCAGGCAGACCAGGAGCAAAGCATTGCCTTCTGTGAGCAGTTGTTTGCCAAGACCCTCGGTGGCGCAAAGCTCATGACCAATGCCCGCCACTTGCGCGGCTCGGCGTGGCTGAATTTCCAGCGCGTCAAGTGCGAGCAGTGGCACACCTTCAATGGCAACAGCCATGTGGTGTTGATGGGCGATGCGGTTCACACCGCGCACTTCGCCATCGGCTCGGGCACCAAGCTGGCGATTGAAGATGCCATTGTGCTGGCCAACCTTTTTCGCAGTCATGGTCAAACGCGCGATGTCATTCCGGGCGTTTTGGCGCAGTACCAGACCGAGCGCAATGTGGATGTGTTGCGTTTGCAAAACGCAGCGTGGAATGCGATGGAGTGGTTTGAGGTTTGCGGGGAGCGTTATTGCGACCAGCTGGACGGGCCGCAATTCATGTATTCAATGTTGACCCGCAGCCAGCGCATCAGCCACGAAAACCTGCGCCTGCGTGATGCCCGTTGGCTGGGCGAGTTTGAGCGCTGGTTTGCGGATCGCGCTGGTCTGGCTGTGCCGGCGGAGCGTCCGGCTCCACCGCCCATGTTCACACCCTACACCCTGCGCGACGTCACCCTGAAAAACCGCATCGTGGTGTCTCCGATGGCACAGTATCTGGCAGTGGATGGTGCGCCCACGGATTACCACCTGGTGCACCTCGGCGCACGGGCCTTGGGCGGCGCCGGTTTGGTGTTCGCGGAGATGGCATGTGTGTCAGCCCAAGGACGCATCACTCCGGGATGCCCCGGCTTGTATGCACCCGAGCACCTCGCCGCGTGGCGCCGTATTGCAGACTGGATTCACGCCCAATCGGATGCGAAATTTGGGATTCAGCTCGGTCATGCCGGAGCCAAGGCTTCTACCTGTGTCCCGTGGGAGGGCGGCGGTATCGACCACCCGCTACCCGAGGGAAACTGGCCTTTGCTGGCCGCCTCGGGCTACCAGTACCTGGAGGGGGTGAGCCAAACCTCCCAAGCCATGACACGCGAGGACATGGATGCTGTTACTGCCCAGTTTGTTGCGGCCGCACGCATGGCAGATGAGGCGGGGGCGGATTGGCTGGAGCTGCACTGCGCCCATGGTTACCTGCTCTCAAGTTTTATTTCGCCTTTGACCAACACCCGTAGCGATGCCTACGGCGGCAGCCTTGCCAACAGGCTGCGCTATCCCCTGGAGGTGTTCCGTGCCGTGCGCCGTGTCTGGCCGCAAGGAAAGCCGATCTCTGTACGTATCTCGGCCCATGATTGGGTGGAGGGCGGGATTACACCGGCCGACGCGGTCGCGGTAGCCCGCGCTTTCAAAGAGGCCGGCGCAGACATGATCGATTGCTCTTCAGGGCAGGTGAGCAAGAAGGAAAAGCCTGTCTATGGCCGTATGTTCCAAACGCCGTTTGCAGACCGTATCCGTCAAGAGGCTGGTATTCCGACGATTGCAGTCGGTGCTATCAGCGAAGCCGACCATGCCAACAGCATCCTCGCTGCGGGCCGGGCAGATTTGTGTGCGGTAGCAAGGCCGCACCTGGCCAACCCTGCCTGGACACTGACCGAGGCTGCCAAGATCGGCTACACGCCGCAGCCTTGGCCCAAGCAGTACCGTGCAGGCAAGCAGCAGATGGAGTCCATCTTCCAGCGCGAACGCGCACAAGCGGCACAAGCCCAAGCGTCGGCAGCCCGCGCAGCAGAGGCCTAAGCGATGACGCGAACCGACGCATCTCCATCACGGCACGCCCTGGTAACCGGGGGCGGCAGTGGCATTGGTGAGGCCATCGCACTGGCGTTGGTGGCCGCTGGAATGCGGGTCACCATTGTGGGGCGCCGGCTGGAGGTACTGCAGGCGGTTGCCGCCCCTTACCCCGATGGCATGCATGCCGTGCAAGCTGACGTGGCGGATGCCGCGTCCGTGGCTGCTGCCTTTGTCGCTGCGAAGGCCCGGTTCGGCCCGGTGGAGGTGCTGGTGAACAACGCAGGCCAGGCACACAGCGCACCATTCGCCAAAACGGATGCAGCGCTGTGGCAGCAGATGCTAGCGGTCAATCTCACCGGCACTTTCCATTGCACGCAGGCTGCACTGCCCGACATGGTGGCGGCCCGCTGGGGACGAGTTGTTAACGTGGTGAGTACGGCAGGGCTGGTGGGCTACGCCTATGTAGCCGCCTATTGCGCAGCCAAGCATGGCGTGGTGGGTTTGACCCGCTCGCTGGCAATGGAGTACGCCAAAAAAGGTGTCACCGTGAACGCCGTCTGCCCCGGTTACACCGAAACCGACATTCTGCGCGACAGCATCGCCAATGTGATGGCCAAGACCGGCCGCACCGAGGAGCAGGCGCGCGCAGAGTTTGCCTCTGGGAACCCGCAGGGCCGCATTGTGCAACCGGCAGAGGTGGCCGATACGGTGCGTTGGCTTTGCGGAGACGGAGCATCGGCCATGACCGGTCAGGCCATCGCAGTCAGCGGTGGTGAAGTGATGCACTAAAACAAGAGACCTATGAAAAAAGACACCAGCCTGGATTTGCTGAACGCCGCGGACGAGTTGGGCTACGAAGCGCGCACTGCCAAAGATGACCATGCAGCGCTGAAACTCTGGTTGCGCTTGCTGTCGTCCACCCACCAGATTGAGGCCGAAATCCGTCGCCGTTTGCGGGTCCAGTTCGACACCAGTCTGCCTCGCTTTGACTACCTCGCGCAGCTCTATCGTGCCCCTGAGGGGTTGCGCATGAAAGAGCTTTCCAGTCATTTGATGGTGACAGGTGCCAACGTAACCGGCCTGACCGATGAGTTGGAGCGGGATGGATGGGTGGCACGGGCCAGCAGTCCGACCGATCGCCGCTCCTGGATCGTGCACCTCACGCCGACGGGGCGAGCCCAGTTTGAAACCATGGCGCAAGCGCATGAGCAATGGATTTTGGAGTTGTTCGCGTGCCTGGGCTCGCCCGCCCTTGCGCAGATGTACCAGCAGCTGGGCCATTTGCGCGTACATGTCATGGAAAAGCAGGCCTCCTCCCTGAGCGGCACCTCCGGCGCTGCATCGTGATTCCCAACCAAGAATTTTTATGAGCAAGCACACATCGACCCATATTGATCCTGCCTTGGTGGCAGGCAACCGCCGCACCATGGCAGGGTATGCCGCGCAGCATTTCGCATGGACCTGTGACAAAGGAGTGGCCACCATCACGCTGAATCGTCCGGAGCGCAAGAATCCGCTGACGTTTGAGTCCTATGCCGAACTGCGTGATGTGTTTGCACAGCTTCGTTATGCCACCGATGTGCATGCGGTGGTGCTGCAAGGGGCCGGCGGCAATTTTTGCTCCGGGGGGGATGTGCACGAAATCATTGGCCCCTTGATGCAACTGGCGATGCCCGAGTTGTTGATGTTCACCCGGATGACGGGCGACCTCGTCAAGAACATGCGGGCTTGTCCGCAACCGGTGATAGCCGCCATTGACGGCATTTGTGCGGGGGCTGGCGCCATCATGGCCATGGCCTCGGACTTGCGGCTCGGCACAGCACGCAGCAAAACAGCTTTCCTGTTTAACCGGGTGGGGCTGGCCGGGTGCGATATGGGGGCCTGCGCAATGTTGCCGCGCATCATTGGCCAAGGGCGGGCCAGC
This sequence comes from Rhodoferax potami, assembly GCF_032193805.1. Lineage (NCBI taxonomy): Bacteria > Pseudomonadati > Pseudomonadota > Betaproteobacteria > Burkholderiales > Comamonadaceae > Rhodoferax > Rhodoferax potami. Next base: position 2,370,370 of record NZ_JAVBIK010000001.1, read on the forward strand.
GAGTGGTTGCTGACAGGTCGATCTATTGGTGGGGACGAAGCAGAGCGCAGCGGCTTTTTCAACCGTGTAGTTTTGCCGGAAGCTCTTTCGGAGCAAGCGCAGATTCTGGCTGCTGAGCTCGCATCAGGCCCAACTTTTGCTAATGGTCTTACCAAGACGATGTTGCATCAGGAGTGGAGTATGTCGGTGGACCAGGCCATTGAAGCAGAGGCCCAAACCCAGGCGCTGTGCATGATGACCGAGGACTTCAATCGAGCCTACGAGGCATTTGTGGCCAAGCAGAAACCGGTGTTCCAGGGCAACTGAGGGGCTGACATGTACGACACGAGTTATCTCCAATGGCCCTTCTTTGAGGAGCACCACGCACATCTGGCGCAAGCGCTGGATGACTGGGCGACGAACCATGTGCCGCAGCATCACGAGGCGGATGTGGATGCCGCATGCCGTGCGCTAGTCCGGTCCTTGGGGCAAGGGGGCTGGCTTCGCCACGCGGTGGGCGGCATGGCCTATGGCGGTGCGCAGGACAGCATGGACACGCGCAGTATTTGTCTGATCCGTGAAACGCTGGGGCGTCACTCCGGTCTGGCGGACTTCGCGTTTGCCATGCAGGGTTTGGGCTCTGGTGCTATCAGCCTGGCGGGAAGCCCTGCGCAAAAAGAGGCCTACCTTCCGCGTGTGGCCCGCGGTGACGCGATTGCTGCTTTTGCACTGTCGGAACCCGAGGCCGGCTCGGATGTTGCTGCAATGCAGTGTGCTGCGCGGGTCGAGGGTGACCACGCGGTGCTGCAGGGCTGCAAGACATGGATTTCCAATGGTGGCATCGCAGACTTTTATGTGGTGTTTGCGCGCACTGGAGAAGCGCCCGGCGCGCGAGGTATCAGTGCATTTATTGTCGATGCGGATACACCGGGCTTTTCGGTGAGCGAGCGGATTCATGTCATGGCACCCCACCCGTTGGGGACGCTGCGCTTTGACAACTGTCGTATTCCTCTGAGCCAGCGTATCGGCGCTGCGGGCGAGGGCTTCAAGGTAGCCATGCGGACCCTGGATGTGTTCCGCACGTCTGTTGCCGCAGCGGCGTTGGGTTTTGCCCGGCGGGCGCTTGCTGAAGGCTTGCATCGCGCCACGCAGCGCAAGATGTTCAACCAGACGTTGGCCGACTTTCAGCTCACCCAGGCCAAGCTTGCCCAGATGGCTACCACCATCGACAGCTCTGCATTGCTGGTGTACCGGGCTGCCTGGCAGCGGGATCAGGGCCGGCCAGTAACCAAGGAGGCCGCTATGGCCAAGATGGTGAGCACCGAGGGGGCTCAACATGTCATCGATGCGGCTGTCCAGCTGTGGGGTGGCATGGGGGTGGTCTCTGAGGTGCCTGTTGAGCGCCTGTACCGCGAGATCAGGGCCCTGCGGATCTATGAGGGGGCCACCGAGGTGCAGCAACTGATTATTGCCCGCGAACTGCTCAGGGACACCGGTTACTCCTCACTGCACAAACCGACCTGAGCCACCGATTGCAACGAACCGGAGACGTCATGCCCACTGCTCACTTGGACACTTTTGCGCGCGACAACCTTCCCCCTCCGGAGTTGCAACCGGACTTTCTTTTCAATCTGCCGGAGTTGCAGTTCCCCGCCCAACTGAATTGCGCCGCCTTGCTGTTGGACCGTCATGTGAATGAAGGGCGGGGTGATCGTCCTTGTGTACGGGGGGGCCACACGCAGTGGACCTACCGGGAACTCCAGGACCGGGCCGACCGTATTGCCCATGTGTTGACCCGTGACATGGGCCTGGTGCCGGGCAACCGTGTGCTCTTGCATGCCCCCAATACGCCTATGTCGGTGGCCTGCTGGTTCGGTATTGTCAAAGCCGGGGGCATTGTGGTGGCCACCATGCCCTTGCTGCGCACCAAGGAGCTCAAGCCGATCATCGACATCGGGAAAATCAGCCATGCCTTGTGCGATGCCGGGCTTGCGGACGAGCTATTGGGGGCGGCACAGGCAAGCGCCGGCCTGAAGCACATCCGGTGCTTCAATGCGCATGGCGATCAATCGCTGGAAGCGCTCATGACGCGGCACAGCGAACCGTACAGCAACGTGGACACAGCCGCCGATGACACCTGCCTGATTGGCTTTACCAGCGGTACGACCGGCATTCCCAAGGCGACTCTGCACTTCCACCGCGATGTCATGGCCATCTGTGCCTGCTGGCCGCGCTCAGTGCTCAAAGCCAGCTCGGACGATGTGTTCATCGGCAGTCCACCATTGGGCTTCACCTTCGGCTTGGGCGGTTTGGTGCTTTTCCCGATGTCTATCGGTGCCTCGACCGTCTTGCTCGAGAAGGCCGGGCCTGCCCAGTTGCTGGATGGCATTCGCGACTATGGCGCCACCGTGGTCTTCACCGCGCCGACCTCATACCGTGTGATGGCAGCGCGTGGTGCGGAGGTGCGCGCATCCCGGCTGCGCAAATGCGTTTCCGCTGGCGAAGCCTTGCCCGCGTCCACCCGCACACAGTGGCGCGAGGCAACCGGACTGGAACTGATTGACGGTATCGGTGCGACAGAGCTGTTGCATATCTTTATCTCCGCGGACGAGGCCAATGCACGCCCGGGAGCTACCGGCAAAGTCATCCCGGGCTATGAAGCGTGTGTGATGGATGCGACAGGCCATCCGGTTCCACCGGGTACGGTGGGCAAGCTGGCGGTCAAAGGGCCGACCGGGTGCCGCTATCTGAACGATGAGCGTCAGAGGGTTTACGTCAAGAACGGCTGGAACATGACGGGCGACGCCTATGTGATGGATGAGGACGGATACTTTTTCTACCAGTCCCGTACCGACGACATGATTATTTCTGCCGGGTACAACATCGCGGCACCGGACGTAGAGGAAGGCCTGATGCAACACCCCGCAGTGCTGGAATGCGCGGTCGTTGGCGTGCCTGACGAAGAGCGCGGCCAGATCGTCAAGGCGTATGTGGTGTTGCACCAAGGAAATACGGCAGACGCGGCCATGGTGAAGGCACTGCAGGACTTTGTTAAAAAGACCATGGCCCCTTACAAGTACCCGCGCGCGATCGCTTTCATGGAAAAACTGCCCCGGACCCAATCCGGCAAGCTGCAGCGTTTTCTTTTGCGTGATATTTGAGGTCAGAATGGCAAACGCCAGTCCTGACGATTTCCATTAACTCCTGAAAGGCTTCCATGTCTCTTGTCTCCAAGTTCAGTGTCCGCTCAACCTTGTTGGCGGCTTGCATCGCAACCAGCATGACTGCCATGGCACAAACGGCAGAACCTGTGAAGGTCGGTTTGTTGAGCACGCTTTCAGGGCCTGGCGCCGGTTTGGGCGTAGATATCCGGGACGGCTTCCAGCTGGCGGTGAAGCTGGCAGGTAACAAGCTGGGGGGGCGACCCGCAGAAGTGATCGTGGCCGATGACCAGGCCAGCCCGGATGTAGGGCGCCAAACTGCAGATCGCTTGGTCAAGCGCGACAAGGTGGACTTCATGACCGGCATTGTTTTCTCCAACGTCATGTTGGCCGCCGGAGCGCCCACTTTTGCATCTCAGACCTTCTACATCAGCGCCAACGCGGGACCGTCGCAGTACGCTGGTGAGCAATGCAACCCTTACTTCTTCAGTGCTTCGTACCAGAACGACAACATGCATGAAGCGGCAGGACAAGTGGTGCAGGACAAGGGTTTTAAGCGGGTCGCACTGATTGCGCCCAACTACCCTGCCGGCAAGGATGCGCTCACCGGCTTCAAGCGCTTTTACAAGGGGGAAGTCGCCTCTGAATCATTGCCTGCATTAAATCAGCTCAACTTCGGCACTGAGCTCTCACAATTGCGGCCATCCAAGGCGGATGCGGTGTACATCTTTTTGCCCGGCGGTATGGGGATTAACTTCATCAAGCAGTTTGTGGCTGCAGGCTTGTCCAAAGACATGACCCTGTTTGGTCCCGGTTTCTCAGGAGATGAGGATGTGATCAAGGCCGTGGGCGAGCCCATGTTGGGCATGTTCAACACCAGCCAATGGGCGCACGATATGGACAACGCAGCCAATAAGAAGTTTGTCGCCGAGTTCGAAAAGGAATACGGCCGTTTGCCTACCCTCTATGCTGCCCAAGGCTATGACGCTGCCCAATTGATCAACGCCGCAGTTCGCGACAGCAAGGGCAAACTTGAGGACAAGGCCGCAGTGCGTAAAGCGCTGGAAGCTGCAAAGTTTGACTCCGTGCGTGGCGCATTCAAGTTCAACAACAACCACTTCCCCGTTCAGGACTACTACCTCCGGGTAATCACCAAAGACAGCAAAGGGCGTGTGACCAACCGCATGATGGGTGCAGTCCTGAAGAAGCACGCAGACGCCTACGCAAGCCAGTGCAAGATGCCCGGCTGAACTCCGTGCGCACCGTTTTCTGCCCATGAATTCAATTCTTTTGTTGGAGCAGGCCTTCAATGGCCTGCAGTTCGGTTTGATGTTGTTCCTGCTTGCCGCCGGGCTGACCCTGGTCTTTGGCATCATGGACATGATCAACCTTGCCCACGGTTCCCTTTACATGGTGGGGGCCTATCTGATTGCGGCGATCACGGCCGCGACCGGGAGCTATTGGTGGGGCCTCGCTGGCGGGGTTTTGGGGGCGGGGGTATTCGGTGCGGTGTTGGAGCTCAGCATCCTGCGCCATTTTTATCAACGCGATCACCTTTCGCAGGTGCTGGGTACCTTCGCCATTCTGTTGATGTGCAACGAAGGTGTTCGCCTGATTTGGGGCGCACAACCGGTCCCCTTGAACACGCCGGATATGCTTGCAGGGCCGGTCGAAGTTTTACCGGGCTTTTTCTACTCCTCGTTCAGCCTGTTCATCATCGGAGTGGGGCTGTTGGTGGCCTTGCTGATGTATGTGCTCATTACGCGCACCCGTTTGGGGATGCAGGTGCGGGCCGGCGCAGCTAACCGTGAAATGGCGATGGCAATGGGGGTGAATGTGTCCGCCTTGTTCACTGCCATCTTTGCGTTGGGAGCGGCACTGTGTGGTGTAGCGGGTGGCATGCTCGGGCCGGTGCTGGCGGTTCAGGTCGGCATGGGAGAGAGCATTTTGATTGTGGCCTTCGTGGTCATTGTGATCGGTGGCATCGGCTCCATCCGTGGCGCTTTTCTGGGGGCTTTGCTGGTGGGTGTCATTGACACCGCTGGTCGCACTTTTATGCCGCTGCTCTTTTCCCGTTTGATGTCGCCCGAGGCTGCGGCGAATGCGGCACCTGCGGTGGCGTCCATTCTCATTTACCTGCTGATGGCGACCGTTTTGTTTTTCAAACCACGGGGCTTGTTTCCTACCCATGGCTAATGCATCACCGTCCAGCCTCTTGGACCATTCTTTGCACCTGCGCTGGTCGCTGCCCCTGTTGGCGTTGCTGGTCGCATTTCCTTTTCTGGCCGGCGCGCTGGGGGGGATTTTTACGTCACGCTCGCCAGCCGCATTCTGATCTTTGCGTTGGCTGCAACCAGCTTGAACCTCATACTCGGCTTCGGGGGGATGGTGAGCTTCGGGCATGCCGCTTTTGTCGGCTTGGGGGCGTATACCGTGGCCATCGGCATGCAGGAAGGCTTAGCCAGTGCATGGCTGGCTTGGCCACTTGCCATGGGCGTCAGTGCGCTGGGTGCTCTGGTCATTGGAGCGATCAGCCTGCGAACCCAAGGGGTGTACTTCATCATGATCACTCTGGCATTTGCCCAGATGCTGTACTTCATGGTGGTGTCGCTCAAGGCCTATGGCGGAGAAGACGGTCTGACGATGGCTGCGCGATCCGCCATCGCGCCGGCCATCAACCTCGCCTTGGATCGGCATTTTTACTATGTCACGCTGGCGCTCGTTGTCGTAGCGATCTTTCTGGTTGCCAGATTGTTGAATGCCCGCTTTGGCCACACCTTGCAAGCCATTCGGGAGAACGAGAGCCGGATGATGGCCATCGGATTCCCGGTGTACCGCTACAAGCTGGTGGCTTTCACGCTGGCTGGCGCTCTGGCCGGCCTCGCAGGCGCTTTGATGGCCAACCTCGGGGGCTTCGCCAGTCCCTCTCTCATGCAGTGGAGCCAGTCCGGCATGTTGATGATCATGGTCATTCTGGGTGGCGTGGGCTATTTGTACGGTGGACTGACGGGTGCGGTGTTCTTTCTGTTGCTGGAAGAGTTGCTGAGCCACTACACGATTCACTGGCAACTGGGCTTGGGGGCGGTGCTTTTGTTGGTGGTCTTGGTGGCTCCCAATGGCCTGGCGAGTTTGATGGCACGTAGTTGGGGGAGGGCGCATGGCTGAGCGCGTGTTGCATGTCGACAAATTGGTCAAGCGCTTTGGAGGATTGGTTGCGACCAATCACGCGGAGCTGGCGGTCGAGCGCGGAAGCATCCACGCACTGATCGGTCCGAACGGGGCCGGGAAGACGACGCTGATTCATCAAATATCAGGCGCATTGCGTCCGGATGAAGGCGCGATTTTCTTCGGCGGGCGTGATGTAACCCGCATGCCCATGCACCAACGGGCGTTGGCGGGGTTGGTGCGGTCCTATCAGATCACCAGTATTTTTAAAAAGCTCTCGGTGTTGGACAACCTGGCTTTGGCGGTGCAAGCCCGCACCGGCAGCAGCATGCGCTTCTGGGCTCCTGCGCGGGGGGAGTCGGACCGTTATGCGCAAGCAGATGCGGTAGCCCGTCGCATTGGCCTCGATAGCAAGTTGCAGGCCTTGGCGGGCGCGCTGTCCCACGGTCAACAACGTCAGCTGGAACTGGGTCTGGCGCTGGCCGTGAAGCCGCAATTGCTGCTGCTGGATGAGCCTATGGCAGGCATGGGGCCCGATGAGTCGGAAAAGATGGTGGAGCTTCTGAGTGGTTTGCGTGGCGAGCAAACGATTCTGCTGGTAGAGCACGACATGGATGCGGTGTTCCGCCTGGCTGACCGCATTTCGACCTTGGTGTCCGGGCGGGTAATCGCTACGGGCACCGCCCAGGAAATCAAAGATAACCCGGAGGTGCGGCAGGCCTACCTGGGTGATGAGGCAAATCACGCGGTTGCGCACTGACCCAAGACAGGATTATTCGTGGACACACTGTTGGAAATCGAGGATTTGCAAACTGCTTATGGAAGTAGCCAAGTGCTATTTGGCGTAGGCTTTTCCATGCGCTCAGGCGCAGTCGCCACGTTGCTCGGTCGCAATGGAATGGGAAAGACAACGACAGTCCGCTCCATTACCGGGTTGACGTCGCCGCGCGGTGGGGTGATACGGTTTTTGGGCGAACGCATTGACGGAATGCGACCGGATCGAATAGCCCGTATGGGCATGGCGGTGGTGCCGGAAGGGCGCATGATTTTCTCGAGCCTGTCGGTTCAAGAAAATTTGCTGGCGTTTGCCGGAAACCGTTGCCACAGCAAAGCGCCCTGGACGCTGGACCGGGTGTATGACCTGTTTCCACGCCTGAAGGAGCGGGCCCGGAATATGGGGAACCAACTCTCCGGTGGCGAGCAGCAGATGCTCGCAATCGGCCGGGCACTCATGACGAACCCGCATTTGCTGATTCTGGATGAAGCCACTGAGGGCCTGGCGCCCTTGATCCGTGAGGACATCTGGCAGTGCTTGTCTACCCTGAAGGCGGCGGGCCAGAGTATTCTGGTGATCGACAAGTATGTGCAAAGGTTGGTTGCGTTGGCCGACCACCACACGATTCTGGAGCGGGGGCGGGTTGCGTGGCACGGGGATTCCGCGGCGCTGGCCGCTCAGCCCGAGGTCTGGCATCGCTATGTCGGGGTGTGAGTGTGGTGGTGTGTCCGGACTCACCTTTGGCCCAAGTGACCTTTCAGGTTCGTCGCAGGGTCCGTTTCTCTGACTGCGATCCGGCAGGCATGGTGTTTTATCCGCAGTACTTCGTCATGCTCAATGCGCTGGTCGAAGATTGGTTCACCGAAGGCCTGCAGGTGAACTATGCCCAATTCCTCGGTGTACGTCGCCTGGGCTTGCCGATGGCCTCGCTTCAATGCGATTTCAAGTTTCCCAGCCGCATGGGGGAGGACATCGTCTTGCAACTTCGCTTGCTTAAAGTGGGCAAGCGCTCGCTCACACTGGGTGTGGAGTGCTGTGGCACCGAGGTGGTGCCCTCGGTCCGCTGGCGTGCCCAGGCGGTGATCGTGACGACTTCCTTGGCCGATGACCGCTCTATTCCCATACCCGCCGATGTGCTCGAAGGCATCGCGCGTTGGCAACAACACTCAGGAGACAAGTTATGACCCAAGTTCTTCAGCCCGCCCACTGGGCCCGTCCGCGCGGATACGCGAATGGCGTGATGGCGCGAGGTCAAATGGTTTTTGTGGCGGGAATGATTGGCTGGGATGCCCAATGTGAGTTCCACACTGACGATCTGGCAGGTCAAGTCCGCCAGGCGCTGCGCAATATTGTGGAAGTTTTGAACGAGGCGGGCGCAAAGCCCGAACACATCACGCGGATGACGTGGTATGTCACGGACAAGCGTGAATATGTAGCTGCTTACCCTGAGATTGGCAAAGCATTCCGCGAGATCATCGGCAGCTTCAACGCCGCCATGACGGCAGTCCAGGTGCAAGCCTTGGTGGAAGACCGCGCCAAAGTTGAGATTGAAGTGACGGCGGTGATTCCTGATTGACCCCCCGCCGCCCCCGGTGTCGTCAGTTCAGCAGGAAGCTGTCTGCGTGGGCTTCGAAGTCTTCCGCGTCGATCGCGGCGTCAAAGGCGGCGCGGGCAGCCAGCGCTTCTTTGGTGTACGGAATCAGGGGCTTGTCCAGGGGGCGCAGCTTGTGGCGGCGCAGGCCGCGCAGTTGTTGAGAGCGCTCCATGGTTTGCAACACCAGTTCGGGCTCCATCATCAGGCTGAAGGGGTTGAGGTCGGTAGCAGTGTTTTTCATGGCAGTTCTCCGTCTATGGATTGCGCCGTAGAAAGCTTTGGCGCTTAGGAGAACTGTAGTCACCTGTTCCAAAAAATGGAGTCAGGCGTGCGCTGTAAAGCGTGTAGGAATTTCCCTTACAAGAAGCGCCCCCACGCTCCGCCGCTGTGGGGGCGCTGCTTTGGATTTACAGCAGGCGCGCGCGCACGCTTTTGCCCTTGACGCGCCCGGCATTGAGTTTGTTGCAAGCCTGCTGGGCAACATCACGGGCGACCGCCACGAAGGTGCAGTACTCGGTGACCTGGATCTTGCCGATCTGCTCCCGGGTGAAGGCGGGGCCGCCTTCTTCGTTGGTCAGGGCGCCCAGCACATCACCGGCCCGGATTTTTTCTTTGCGGCCACCGGCGATCTGCACCGTGATCATGGGGGGCAACAGCCGGCCTGTGCCCGCCGGGGTGAGCTCATCGAGTTTGTGCCACACGGAGGGCGCGTTCTGGTACTGCTCGATCTTGCCGACTGAGCCCATCTCGCGCATGCTGGCCAGGCTGAGAGCCAGGCCTTTCTGCCCCGCGCGGCCGGTACGGCCGATGCGGTGCACATGCACTTCGGGGTCGGGTGTGATGTCCACGTTGATCACGATGTCCAGTTCCTTCACATCCAGCCCGCGCGAGGCCACATCGGTGGCTACCAGCACCGAGCAGCTGCGGTTGGCAAACTGGGCCAGCACCTGGTCGCGCTCGCGCTGGTCCAGGTCGCCGTGCAGGGCCTGGGCGACAAAGCCGTCTTCGACCAGCTTGTCCACCAGCTCGTTGCACTGCTGCTTGGTGTTGCAAAACGCAATGGTGCTCACCGGGCGGAAATGGTTGAGGATGCTGCTGACTGCGGTGAAACGGGATTCGCGGTCCACCTCGAAAAAGCGCTGCTCAATTGTGCTGTCGGCCACGGGGGCGGCCACTTTGATTTGCTGGGGGTCTTGCATGAACTGCTTGGCCAGCTTTTCAATGCCTTCGGGGTAGGTGGCCGAGAACAGCAAGGTCTGGCGGTTTGGCGGGCACTGGCGCACTACCGTAGTGATGTCGTCCAGAAAGCCCATGTCGAGCATGCGGTCTGCCTCGTCCAGCACCAGGGTGTTCAAGCCTTCCAGGGTGAGGTATTCGCGCTCCAGCAAGTCCATGATGCGGCCCGGCGTTCCCACCACAATGTGGGCGCCGTTTTCCAAGCTGGCACGCTGGCCGCGGGTAGCCACGCCGCCACACAGGGTGACAACCTTGATGTTGTCTTGTGCGCGGGCCAGACGGCGGATCTCGACAGTCACTTGGTCTGCCAGCTCCCGGGTGGGGCAAAGCACCATGGCCTGCACCGCAAACCAGCGCGGGTTGAGCTTGGCCAGCAGCGGCAAAGCAAACGCAGCGGTCTTGCCGCTACCTGTCTGGGCTTGGGCAATCAGGTCTTTGCCGGCCAGCGCCACCGGCAGGCTGGCAGCCTGGATGGGCGTCATGGCATCAAAGCCCAGCTGTTGCAAATTGGCCAGCGTGGCAGGTGCGAGGGGGAGAGTAGAGAAAGCAGTCATCTGCCGATTATCGGGGGTACCCCCTCGCAGCCCTACTCTGGGGCCAGGTCTCCGGGCTGAATGCCCTTGAATCTTCAACAATATTCCCGCACAGCTTGGACAATGTTTTAGACTCCGTCCACGATTTTGGCAGCAGCGCGAGGCGAAAGAACATGGACATACTCAAGCGGAACAACGTCAAAGTAACAGGCGAAGGCGACAAAGTGCTGCTCTTCGCCCACGGTTTCGGGTGCAACCAGAACATGTGGTCGCAGGTTGCGCCGGCCTTTCTCGAGGGTTACCGGGTCGTGCTGTTTGACTATGTGGGCAGTGGCGCGTCTTCGGTCATGGACTTTGACCACCGCCGCTACAGCACGCTCAATGGCTATGCCCGTGACGTTCTTGATGTCTGTGAGGCGCTGGATCTGACCAGTGGCGTTACCTTTGTGGGCCACTCGGTGAGTTGCTCGATTGGCATGTTGGCGTCGATCGCCCGCCCCGGTTTGTTTGAGCGGCTGATCATGGTGGGGCCTTCCCCGTGTTTTGTGAACCATCTGCCTGACTACGTGGGTGGCTTCGAGCGCACCGACCTGGATGGTCTGCTGGCTTTGATGGATCAAAACTACATCGGATGGGCGAACTACCTGACACCCGTGATCTCCGGTGAAAGCAATGGCGGTCCGGTCGCCAGCGAGTTAGCAGACAGCTTTTGCTCGACTGACCCGATCATGGCCCGCATTTTTGCGGAGGCCACCTTTTACGCCGACAACCGCGCGGATCTGCAGTACGTGGATTGCCCCAGCCTGATCCTGCAGCACCGGCACGACGCGCTGGCACCTGTGGAGGTGGGCGAGTATTTGCACAGCCACTTGCGCAACAGCACCTTGCAGGTGCTTGATGTGGTCGGGCATTGCAGTCATATGTCGCACCCGCAACTGGTGATAGATGCGATGCGCAACTATTTGCCGGCCTGACAACCACCCACCTTGGCGACTCTTTGAAACCTTACCTAGACTTGCTGCCCAGCCCTGTGCTGGTGACGGATGCATCCGGTCATATTAAAGAGGCGAATCTTGATTTGCTGGCGCTGGTTGGGGGCGACACCTCCAGTTGGGCAGGGCGGTATATCGATACGTTGATGCCTGGCTCCAGCCGCATCTTTCTGCAAACCCATGTCTGGCCCATGATGCTGCGCCACCGCATGGTGCAAGAGATGTACTTGCACTTGAATACCCACAACCAGGAGCAAGTGCCGGTCATGGTGAATGCGCGCCATGGCCTGTGGAATGAGCAGGAGTGCATTTTTTGGGTGTTCTATGTAGCCCGTGAGCGCAGCCGCTTTGAGGCTGAGCTGCTCGAGGCGCGAGCCCGTGCGCAGCGGTTGGCCTCGGAGTTGTCGTTAGCAAACGCGGAGTTGCGGACCTTGCATGCGCAATTGGCGCAACGTACGGAGTTTGTGGAGTCGCAAAACCGCGAGTTGTCGACCCTGAGTGAAACAGACCCCTTGACCCGACTGGGTAACCGCCGAGCCCTGGAGCGGGCGGTGGCGCATTGGCAGAGCCAAGCGCCGATCGGGACCCCCGCCGCCCTGATGATGGTGGATGTGGACCATTTCAAGCGCGTCAACGACACCCATGGCCATGACGAGGGCGACCGGGTATTGCAGCAATTGGCCCAGCAATTGCAGGCCAGCCGCCGGGGCAGCGACCTGGTAGTGCGCTACGGCGGTGAAGAGTTCGCCATCTGGCTTCCGGGAGCCACGCCGGATGGCGCCCGCTCTGTCGCTACTCGTGCGCACGCGATGGTGAAAAAGGTGCTGGTGGACCAAAAACCGATTACGGTCAGCATTGGTGTGGTGTGCGCCCAGCACACCTTGCACAAAGAGCGGGACATGGTGTTTTTGAGCCGTCTGCTGCATCAGGCGGATTTGGCGCTCTACCGAGCGAAAGCAGCCGGACGGGACCGCACCGAGTGGCATACAAGCTCCGTGGGGCTCTCCTAAAATTGACGGACAGCGCGCAAGCGCGTTCAAATGAGGTGGTGCATGCGTTCTTGGATGGTTACAGCGCTGGTCAGCAGCGCATTGCTGGTGGCCTGTGGCACCAATGTGGTCAACCCGGTCACGGGGCAAACAGAGCGCTCGGCGATGAGCGAAGAAGCCGAAGTCGCCGAAGGTGCCAAGGGGCACCAAGAGGTGTTGCAGGAATATGGTGTGGTGAACAACCCCGCGCTGCAGTCGTATGTCAATGCTCTGGGGCAGCGCCTGGCGGGGCAAAGCCACCGCAGCCAGTTGCAGTGGCGTTTTACGGTGCTGGACAGCCCGGAGATCAATGCCTTTGCACTGCCTGGCGGCTATGTCTATGTCACCCGCGGCATCATGGCGTACATGGACAGCGAGGCCGACTTGGCCGGTGTGATCGGCCATGAAATCGGCCACGTGACTGCGCGCCACGGCGCCCAGCGGGCCACCAGTCAGCAAAACGCCGGGCTCGGTGTGTTGGCCGCCAGCGTGCTGGGTGCGGTGGCAGAGGCTTACGGCGTCGCCGGTGCAGGGCAACTGGCAGGGCAGGTCTCCCAAAACGTGGCGGCAGGCTATATCGCCTCGTACGGTCGTGAGCAAGAGTTGCAGGCGGATGGCTTGGGGGCGGAGTACCTGTTTCGCACCCGCTATGACCCGCGCAACATGATTGACGTGATCAAGGTCTTGAAAAACCAGGAGCTGTTTGCCGCAGACCAGGCCAAAGCTGAAGGGCGCCCCGTACCCGCCAAGGGCGATTGGTTGTCCTCCCACCCCAGCAACGACCAGCGCTTGGAAACGATCAGCCGCCTGGCCGCGCAGTACCAGACCCGTGAGCGCTATGACGATGATGGCCGCAACCGCTATCTGCAGGCCATCCAAAGCATGAACTTTGGTGACAGCCCCGACCAGGGGCTGGTGCGGGGCCAGAACTTTTACCATGAGCCTCTTGGTTTGGCTCTTACCGCACCGGCGGGCTGGTATGTGCAAAACGAGCCGGAGCAACTCGCCTTTATCAACACCGCCCGTGATGCTGCGCTGCTGGTGCGTGTAGTGCCCTCTGCGGCTGGCAAGGCGCCGGCCGATGTGGTCCGCAACCTGCTCAAGCCTACACAGGGCCGCTTGGAGCCCACCACCATCAACGGGCTGCAAGCCTCCCGTTTCACCGGTGCGCGGGCAGGTGCCAACGGCAGCAGCATGCCGGTGGAGGCCACAGTGATCACCGGCCCCGGCGACCGGGTGTATTTGCTGCAATCCACGGCCAAGGATGCCAATGCCCTGGCCCGTGCGCGCGCAGGTTTGCGCGAGGCCGAGGGCAGCTTTCGCGCCCTGACAGCCCAAGACCGCGCTGCGGCCCGGCCATGGGTCATCAAGACGGCGCCGTACCCCAAGGGCGGGTTCGCTGAGCTCGCCAAAAACTCGCCGATTGCGCGCCCCGAGCAACAGTTGCGCCTGATCAACGGCTACTACGGCGGCGGTGAGCCTGCAGTGGGTCAGCTGGTCAAGGTCGTGGTTCCGAAGTAAAGTGCTATATTTTTAGGAGCGCATCGCGCATATTCTGCGAGCGCTAACGCCCATTTTGACCATGCCCCAACTCTCTATTTCCTCGCAGTTCGATGCCGGTGCCATTGAAGTGGTGCGTGCGGACGTGGCGCACGATATCCAACTGCGTATCCGCCCCGACACGGCTGCCGAGTTCGCCCAATGGTTTTACTTTTGCCTGCAGGGTGCAGCGGGTCAGGCGGCGACTTTGCGGTTCATGAATGCCTCCGAATCCGCCTACCCTAGAGGCTGGGAGGGGTACCAGGTGCTGGCTAGCGAAGACCGTCAGCACTGGCGGCGCATAGACACCCACTACGACGGCACCGTGATGACCGCCCGCGTCACACCGCAGGCCAATGCCATTTACTTCGCGTATTTCGAGCCGTACTCTTACGAGCAGCATCTCGACTTGCTGGCTGCTGCGAGCGCTTCTCCGCTGGTCACCTTGCAGCGATTGGGCAGTACCGTGCAGGGGCGCGATATGAGCCTGCTGCGCATTGCAGACCCCCATACCCAACTTCTGGAGGCCGAAAAAAAGAATGTGTGGCTCATCGCCCGCCAGCACCCCGGCGAGACGATGGCGGAGTGGTTCATCGAAGGCTTTCTGGAGCGCCTGCTGGATGCCGATGACTCGGTGAGTCGCACGTTGTTACAGCGCTGCAATTTCTATGTGGTGCCCCACATGAATCCGGATGGCGCGGTGCTGGGTAACCTGCGCACCAATGCCGCCGGCGCCAACCTGAACCGCGAGTGGGCGGCCCCCAGCATGGAGCGCTCACCCGAAGTCGCTTTGGTGCGCCAGGCCATGGAGTCCACCGGCGTGGACCTGTGCCTGGACGTGCACGGGGATGAGGCGCTGCCTTGCAACTTTGTGGTCGGCTCCGAGGGCACACCGGGTTACACCCCGCGTATTGCCGAGCTGGAAGACGACTTCAAAACCGACTGGATGCGCACCTGCCCCGACTTCCAGGACACCCTCAACTACGGCCGCGTGCCGGCCGGTCAGGCCAACTTGTCCCTGGCCACCAACTGGATCGCCCAGCGATTCGGCTGCATGGCCCTGACGATCGAGATGCCCTTCAAAGACAACGTCAACCTGCCCGACCCTACCACCGGTTGGAGCGGCCAGCGCTCCAAGAAGCTAGGGGCCAGCGTGCTGCAGCCGCTGCTGCAGTGGTCAGTCTAGAGCCCGGTTAGTGCCCATGCGGTTCCGCCGGCGCACGGCGGCGCCCATCAGCCCCAAGCCTGCCAGCAGCAGGGCATAGGTTTCGGGTTCAGGTACAGCAGCTGCCATCTGCCCGTATTGGATGTGGTCCACCTCAATACCGCCCCCGCTATTTTTGATGGTGATGGAGCGAATGCCGCCGGCGAACTGCACGCCGAAAAATCGATCTTCGGCGGTGCCGGCGGCAAAGCTGCCATCAGGAAAACTGCTGGAACTGATGCTGCCCAAACTCTGTCCGTCGGCATCCATTGCACTAAAGGTAACGGTGCCTGCGCCATCGGTCCAAACCAGTCCGAACGCTGTCGGCAAAGCGCCAGCACCCTGGAAAGTGAATGTGGCACCTGAGTTGCCATTGCCATTGAACCAGCTTACACAGCGCCCTGCAGTTTGAGGGCCGCAGGTGCCATTCAGCACGCCATCGTCGCTGTCCACAGAGTCGCGGATCCCAGCAAAGCCGGCAGCCAATACTGACCCTCCCCCGCTACCGATCAGAGAGGAGTGGAGGCTGCCGTCCTCCAAATTGTCGAGCACAGTGGCACCTGCTGCTGAATAGAAGCCAATAGGAATGTCCGAGGACGACAAATAGGGCGTTGGCCCAAAAAATACGCTTGGGCTGGCAGGCGTTGCTGCCATTGCGGCGGTAGCACTGCAGAGCAGGGCCGCCAAAAGAGTGGATTTGAATTTGAAGATGGTGTGCGACATGGATGTTTCCCCTGAAAAAGTTGTTGGGTAGAGCGCCTGGGTGTGATGCGAATCTTCTTTTTGTCTCTGGTTGTCCGACAGTCAAAACCTGGAGATGACCAGATTTACTGCGTTCTAAGCGTCGCTGTTACGACGCCGCACGGCGGCGCCCATCAGCCCCAAGCCTGCCAGCAGCAGGGCATAGGTTTCGGGTTCCGGCACCGGAGCCAGTGCTTCCGTGTACACCACGTTGTCTATGGCAAAGCTGCTGCTGCAGCAAAGGGCGCCTTCAAAAACAATGCGGTTAAACGCTTGGCTTGACGTGAAGCCGATGAACTGCAAAGTGCCTATGGGGGCTGTTGGTGGCAGGTAGCTACCGAGGTGGCTGTACGAGCCGTAGCCTGCCAAGCCGGCTGCGTCAATCCGGATGCTGGAGTAGGGCCGACCGGTCGGGTTCATGCCTGCGAACCAGGCGCCAAAAGCAACGACCGGTCTGTCGAAAACCAAATCCGCCCACGTGGACGTGGTGTTCACAAACAGGTTGCTGGTTCCATCCACGCTGTAACTGAGATTGGGCGCATCCACAGAAATGCTGTTGTGCGCTGTGAAGGCCCCGAGGTTCAGGTTGTTGGCAGGTTGATCCACAGTTAGGGCGTTAAAAGTTTCCGCCTGAACGGGGCCGGTTGCATTCAAAAAACTGGCCTGATCGCTGTAAACCGTCAAGGGAGAGCGGGCTGCGGCCTGTGCCGTAGTGCTCAGCCACAGGAGGAGAGTGAGTGCAATCGTTCTTTGGAAGATGGACTGGATAGCTGACATGTGGGCTCCCTGTGTGTTGTCGAGTTTTGCGCGACAGTGGTTGATGACGGGAGACTAAAAGTTGCAATGGCGGGTCGCAATGCGCCTGCATGCGTAGACGGCGCTGGTTTCATACGCACTTGTGCGTATGAAACGCACGGATGGGCTTGCTGTTAGTCCGGTCGGACTATGCCGGTAGAAATTGCATGGAATTCAACGCTGGGCACGTTGTGCTTGTCTTGTCGATTGATAAGAATCTGTAACACGTCCCCTTACTCTCAAGAGGCTGAGCTCCATGACCCGACAAGCGCAGGCAATGACTCTCCAGGCTTTCCAGGAGCAGGCCTTCGCTCGGCATTTGTTGATTGATTTACCGTTTCCGATTACAGGTGCACTTCTCTTGGTAGTGGTATGTGTCGGGCTGCTGCTGGGCAAAGCAGCTGTTTGGCTGATCGCACTCTGGACTGTCTGGACTCTTGCAACGGTTGGTGTGCGCGTCTGGATTGAGGCGCAGATGCGCAGGCGGCTCCATGAGCATGGCGTGCACAAAACGATCCTGCATCAATACGCGTGGCCGTCAGTGCCGACGGGGGCTGTATCCGGCGTGTTCGCCTGTTTGTACTTTGATGCGCAAGATCCCGTCACGATGATGGTTCTTGCGACGTATATGACGGTGATCGTTGTGGGAGCCGTGGTGCCGACCTCGGTGTACCTGCCGACTTTTTTCTTGTTTGTCCTTTCCACGCATCTGCCCTATTTGTTTTTGCTGATTCGCGCGGGTAGCGAAGAGCACTTCATGCTGGTCGGTTTGAACGTGCTGTTTCTGGTCGTCACCTCACAATATGCGTATGCAGCGAATCGAATGCATCGGGAGTCGATCCGACTGCGCTTCGAAAATCAGCAGTTGATTGCGGACTTGGGCGAGCGCAAAGCTGCCGCAGAGAGCGCGTCCAAAACCAAGTCACTGTTCTTGGCCGGCGTGAGTCACGATCTCAAGCAGCCGATACGTGCGATCGGTTTGTACCTTGGCGTTTTGCGGCATACAGAGCCTCCAGATAAGGTCAGCGTTCTGGAGAGCGTGACTCCAAAAATGGAAAAAGCCCTCAGCGAACTTCACGGGCAGGTCAGTCGCTTGCTCGAGCTGTCGCGTCTGGAGTCTGGTGCGCTGCGACTGCATATAGAGCAAGTGTCTCTGGCGGGGCTGTTTGCCGGGTTGCTTACGCTGTTCGAACATCAGGCTGCTGCGAAAGGGATCCGTTTGCGCTTTGCAAATTTGGACAGTCTTCGTTGCAAGTCGGTGTGGGTTGATCGGCGGATGCTCGAATCGATTTTGCAAAATCTCATCAGCAATGCCATCAAGCACACGGGTGCGGGCGTGGTGTACGTGGGGGTGCGTCGCAGGACTCTGTATCGCGAAGGCGGGCAACTGTGTATTGAGGTTCGAGACAGTGGGTGTGGCATACCACTGCCGCAACAGGCGTACTTGTTTGATGCTTATCGCAGTTTTGACGACCGCAAGGCCAGCGATAGCCATGGCCTCGGCTTGGCAATCGCCAAGGCACAAGCCACTTACCTGGGGGCAGACATCACGTTGCGAAGCGCGCCCGGGCGGGGTTCTGTGTTTACCCTGTGTGGCGTGAGTACTCGCAACCAAAACGTGCCGGTAGACTTTCCCTGATGCCGGCACATGGCGTTACAGCTCGCCGGGAGTGGTGGTTCCGCTCTGTGTGCGGATCGCATAGGCGGCCATTTCTGCGCTGTTGCGGATACCGAGCTTGTTGCGCAGATTCTCCCGGTGTTTGCGGACTGTGCCTTCGCTGATGTTGAGCTTCAGGCTTATCTCCTTGCTGGTCAGGCCGTCACCCACCAATTGCAGGATGGTTGTTTCGCTGCTGGTGAGCTTGTGTTCAGTATTCTGGGATTCGGCGTCATCGACAAAGAGACTGGCGATATCAGCGCTGATGTAGCGCCTACCCTTTGCAACTCTTCGGATGGCAAGCAGCAGTTCGCTACCGCTCTCGTTCTTCGGCAAATACCCTGCTGCGCCCAGCGCAAGTGCCGCCCTTACCGAGCCAGAGTCCATGCGTGCAGTCACCACGAGGGTGCGGGTTGCAGACTTTGCGGCTTGGAGCTCTCGCATCACTCCCAAGCCATCAAGCCCCGGCATACCAAGATCCAACAGGAGGATATCGGGCTGAAGGTGTGCTGCCAGTTCTACTGCCTCTTGGCCACTGGGTGCGACACCCACGCAGTGCATGTCGGTTTGGCTGGAGAGCAGCATCTGCAACGCGTCTGCGAGCATGGCGTGATCTTCAGCAATCAATATGCGGATGGGTGACATGGCAAAAGCGTTTCGGGGGGCGGGTTATCCGTGTAGTGGCCGTTCAAACTAGAAATCGCGCGGACCCAGTCTGAGCAGCCGTCACACCAATTACTTGCCGTTCACACCCAACAACTCCACCTCAAACACCAGCGTTGCGTTCGGGGGGATCACGCCACCCGCGCCACGGGCACCGTAAGCGATGTCCGGCGCGCAGGTCAGCTTGGCTTTGCCGCCGGTTTTCATGCGCTGCACACCCTCGGTCCAGCACGGGATCACGCCATTGAGCGGGAAATCAATCGGCTGGCCGCGCTTGTACGAGCTGTCGAATTCACGACCATCCGGAAAAGTGCCTTTGTAATGCACGGTCACCTTGTCAGTGGCTTTGGGGCTGGCCCCGGTGCCTTCTTTGAGGCTGCGGTACACCAGCCCGCTGGCGGTGACGACGGCGCCATCTTCTTTGGCAGCGGCTGCCGTGACAGCGTTTTGGGCAAATGCGCCCTGGGCCAACAAGGCCAGAGCAACACAGGAAATACGGAGGCTGGTTTTCATAGTGGGTCGTAGAGTGAGGTTGAAAATCAAATGGGTGTCGGAACAGACTTGCCAAATTTTTACGCAAGGCGCCCATATCGCGCAACAATGGCTGCCATGAAGTTGTACCCCATTTTGTCTGCGCTTTCGCCGCACGATGTGGTCGAAGCCCCGCCCCGTGAAGGGCTTGCCTCCCAATTAGAGATGATTCATCGTCTGGTCAGCACGCGCGTCGCGGTGGTCGACCGGATTGCGGTCGTCGCTCACGATGTGCAGACCGGGCTCTTGAAAACCTTGGTCAGCAGTAGCCACGACGATGGCCGCCCGCTGCACCACGAGGTCGCACTGGCCGATGTGCCTACCCTCAGCGCTATGGCCCGGCAGCGGGGCACGCGGGTGATCCACGACATAGCCAGAGACTTCCAGTCTTCTTCCCACAGCACCTGGCTCAAGCTCCACCATTACCAGTCCAGCGTGACCACGCCCATTTATCAGGGCAATGAATTGGCAGGCTTCCTGTTTTACGATGCCAAGCAGCTCCATGCATTTACCGACGCTGATGTGGAGGAATTGGTCGAATTCACCGATCTGATTGCCCACCTGTTTTTGACGCAACGCCGTTTAGCCCGCGGCATTGTGAGCGCGATTCAGGTGGCGGTGGATATGGCCCGCTCCCGGGACTTCGAGACCGGTCAGCACCTGGAGCGCATTGCGTATTACTCGCGCATCATGGCGCGTGCCCTGGCGCAGAGCCACGGCCTGAGTGACGAGTACATCGAGTACTTGGAGTTGTTCTCACCGCTACACGACATCGGCAAAGTGGGAATCCCGGATCACATCCTGCTCAAGCCCGGCAGGTTGGATGCGGAGGAATACGAGATCATGAAGCGCCATGTGCCCATGGGCGAAAGCATCATCCGTCGCATCAGCCAGGACTTGGGGCTGGTGGGCAGCCTGCAGGAGCAGGTCATGCGCAACATTGTGGCGACCCACCACGAACGTGGTGATGGGTCCGGTTATCCCCGCGGGCTCACGATGGACCAGATTCCCCTGGAGGGACGCATTGTGGCGGTGGCGGACGTGTACGACGCGCTCAGTAACCGGCGTGCCTACAAGGACTCCTGGAATGACGACGCCGTGTGCACCGAGCTGCGTGCAGAGGCGGCAAAGGGTTTGCTGGACAAGACCTGTGTCGAGGCGCTGCTGGCCGCCACGGACGAAAGGGCGTCGATCAAGCTGCGTTTTGCGGATGCACGGGTCGCTGACGACTACGCCTAAAGGGGCATTTATGGGCGTGCCTGCTGTTGGCGAACAGGTCTGAAAAAATGGCCCCATGAAAAATTTGCAGCATTGGTTTCGTGGCCTTCTCTTTGTGTCACTTGCGTGGTCCGCGGCATTCGCTGCTGGTGCCGTGAATGCCAGTGGTGCTGGAGCAGAGTTGAAGCCCGGCAGCGTGGTACTGGTCCGCCATGCCTTGGCACCCGGTGTGGGTGACCCCGCGCAATTCGTGTTGAATGACTGCAGCACCCAGCGCAACCTCAATGACGAGGGGCGGGCGCAAGCGGTGCGCATTGGCAAGTTTTTCCGGCAGCTCCCGGTGCCCGTTGAGGCGGTCTGGTCCTCCCAATGGTGCCGGACCCGTGAAACCGCCGACCTCGCTTTCCCGGGCCAGCGCTTGGACCAGGCTGCATTCAATTCATTTTTCGGTGAGCTGGATGCTGCCCCGACCCAAACCCAAGCTGCCCGGGCATTGCTCAACGCCTGGGCGGGCAAAGGGCTCTTGGTGGTGGTGACCCACCAAGTCAACATCACCGCCATTACCGGCGTGGTACCTGCATCCGGCGAGGCGGTGGTGCTCGGCCGGCGCAATGGTGTCTGGGCCGTGACGGGGCGCCTCACACCCTGATCAGATGCGCCGTGTGAGCCACACGCCGATCATCGAGCCAGCGCCAATCGCTCTGCACCACGCCCTGACACCCCAGCCCGGTGCTGCGACCAGTTTGT
The DNA here is from genome assembly GCF_032193805.1 of Rhodoferax potami. Lineage (NCBI taxonomy): Bacteria > Pseudomonadati > Pseudomonadota > Betaproteobacteria > Burkholderiales > Comamonadaceae > Rhodoferax > Rhodoferax potami. The sequence continues at coordinate 2,391,928 of NZ_JAVBIK010000001.1, forward strand.
TGCTCGCCTCCTCAAGGTGTTCTCGCTCGTCGTTGCGGCAATCGCTCAAGAGCCTTTGCAGCGTGGCGGCTTCGGGTCGGCCCGCAATCCGGTCCAGTTGGTCTTGGTAGTGTTTATCGACAAAGGTCTCGATCGCCGCAACAGTGGCATACACCGCAGGCGGTCCGACCAGCGCCGGCAGTGCGCCGGTCACAAAACCTGCGAGCCTCCAAAGGGGTAGCAGCCAGCTGCGGCGCAGGGGAGGCAGCAAGGCGTTCATGACTTCCAGGTGTTCTTGTTCAGTCTGCAGGTGGCGCCGCGCGAGCTCTTGAATGTCGGGGTGGCGCGAGGCCCACAGCATGCCGCGGTACACCGCAACGGCGCCGGTCTCGCCCGCATGGTCTGAGCGCAGGTCGGCCACCATGTCGGCGGGCAAGTGCGCCAGCTCAGCGGCCCGCACCCACTGTTGCAAATGGGGCCTGAAGCGCAAAAAGTGGACATAGGCCCACTCGAGCACCGGAGTCACCCCCGGCAACCGCCCGAATCGACCCAGCCAGCGCCAGCCCGGCATGGCCAGCCACAAAGACACAAAAGCGGCCGCGCCACTGAGCATGCGCCCGTCTGCCTGCCGCACATGGAAACGTGCCAGCAAACGCGCTTGCTCTGCAGGCTCCAGCCCACTGTGCACTTCGCTCACATCCAGCCACTGCACCGGCTGCAAAGACGCTAAGGACTGGTAGAGCCCGATCTCACGTCGACACAAGGGGCAGGAGCCATCGAACATGACCGTGAGCCCGTCGCACGAGCGTTCAGCGGGTGGGGCGGCTGCGTGCTCAGGGGCCGTTGATGGTGTCGGGGAAGAGGGGCGGATCGCTGCGGGCATGGGCTGCTCAAGAGCGCCAGAACATGCTGGCAGCCCCGGTTGTAGCGCAATGCCGCAGGCCTTGTTTGCGACGCGGGTTTAGGGAACCCGCCATGTCCACTTGGTGCGGGTCAGGCTGGCGCGGCGGTGGCCGCTTCGTGCGAGTTCGAGCCAGTCAATCTCGTGCACCTGCAGCTTGATGAGTGCGAGGTGGTGGGCTCCGCCGGGGCTCCCGGCGCGCGCGTCGGCTGCCGCTTCCAGTGCTGCACCCGGTGCCTGAGCCGACAGGTAGTCCCCAGCGGCTGCGGAGGTACTGATACGTGCCCACACCGCGTCCACCTCCGGGCCGCTGCGCACCACAGTGGCTTGCGCCCGCACACGGAGCTGCCAGCTCAATCGCTTGCTCCAGAACACCAGGCTCACCTGAGGGGCGGCCTCCAGCTCGGCGACTTTGGGGCTGCGGCTGTCGGTGTAGATGTGCAACACGGCTTGCCCGGCATCGGCGTGGCGCAACACGACAGTGCGTGCTTGCGGCGCACCATCCACCCCCAGAGTGGCCAGCACAGGTGTGCGCCACTCGTGGTGCCGGTCAGGTACTGCGCGCTGTAACTCCTGCCAAATGCGGTGGCGGATCTCCGATTCGCTCAAAAGAGGTGTGTCCACAGGTACGGGCTGCCGGTGGCAGTGCTGGAAATGAGGGGCCCATGATATCGGCGCGCCCCCGGGGCTGTAGTCGGAGGGGCAAGTTTAGAAAAACAGCGTTTTTCAGTTCTGCAGCCCCCGGCGCATGGAACAATATTTGCTCAGTCGTTGATATCAACACGCGATGTCGAGGCCATTCCCGCAGAGGAAAGCCCATCCGTTTTCAGGGAGCGGTTTTGTACACGACGGTTCACCTGCGGCTCGACGCCGCGACTTTGGTTTTCGCCATCAGCCTCTTGGCGTTCAGTCTCGCCATCCTCTGTGCGCTGCTCGCGCGGGGCAGTGGCTCTAGGCGTTTGGGTTTGCATGAGTGGTCTGCAAGTCTGGCCCTGGCTTCGCTTGCTTTTTTCCTGTTCTTTTTTCGGGGGACTGGCCCCTGGGTTTTGACCTATCTGCTTGCTAACCTGACGATGTTGGCCGTGGTGCCACTCACCATGCTGGCCTACGCCAAGCTCTTGAAGGTCTCGGCGCCCTTGAGCAGCATGGTTTTGAGCGGTGCGGTTGGCTTGTCGGGTGTTTTGGCGGTGTTTTTCCTGGAAACCGCGCCCGAGTTCGGGGTTTTCTCCATGTCGATGGCGATGGGTTTTCAGCTGGTGTTGGCGGCGTGGATGGTGAGGGGCGCACGCGGGCGCTCTGGGGCGCATTGGCGAAGGGTGTTGAATCTGATGCACGGCCTGGGTGCACTGGTGTTCTTTGTCAGGGCGGGCATGGCACTGAACGGGAATGCCGTGCAGGTGTCGACGGTTGCGAACTCTCCTACGCAGATCGTGGCGCTGTGTGTGGGGGCTTTGTATTTCACGGTGGTGACGGTGGTGTTTGTTGTGATGGTGAGTGAGCGCATGCACTCCGAGATGCGCGACCGCTTGCGCCGCGATGGCCTGACGGGTCTCTACACCCGCACCGCTTTCTTTGAAATGGTCTCCACCAAGGCGGCCCGCTTGCAAGCGCAGGGCTATGCACTGGTGATGGTGGATATGGACAACTTCAAGCGCATCAACGACAACTTCGGCCATGCCGGTGGAGACGCGGTGCTGGCACATGCCGCCCGCATGCTGTCGCAGTGGACCCGGCTGTCAGACATCGCGGTGCGCTACGGCGGGGAGGAGTTTTGTGTGCTGCTACACGCCTGCTCTGCCGAAGAGGCAGGCCGCTTTGCCCGGCGCTTGGTGGACGAGGCGGGCAAGCAATCTGTGCGCATGAAAGATGGGCGCAATGTGCGCTTTACGTTCTCAGTCGGCTACGCGTGTGCCCCGGCCGGGCAAACCAGCCATAGCGTCGAGTCGCTGGAGGCGGTGATCGACCAGGCTGATCAGGCGCTTTATGCCGCCAAGGCGGCCGGTCGTAATCAGGTGCAGGCTTTTACAGGAAGGCCGGTGCACGGGGTGTAACGCCTGTACTTCATTAAAAAGCCCCGAACATCATCCGATGTCGGGGCTTGGCGTACATTTTGCTATTAATTAAGTAGCGTATTGTGGCCCTTTTACGAGGGTTGGAGGCCGATTTGCCTCCTGTTCTCGGTTGGCCTTACACCAGCAGCGCATTCACTCGCTTCACGTACTCGGCGGGGTCTGCTGGCAGGCCACCTTCCGCCAGCAAGGCCTGGTCGAACAGGATGTGGGCCAGGTCGTGGAAGTGCACCGAGCCGTCCAGCTTTTTCACGAGCGGGTGATCGGCGTTCACTTCTAGCACAGGCTTCACTTCGGGTGCGCTCTGGCCGGCTTGCTTGAGCATGCGCGCCAGCTGGGTGCTCATGCCATGGTCTTGCACCACGAGGCAGGCGGGGCTGTCCACCAGGCGGCTGGTCACACGCACGTCGTCAGCCTTGTCCTTGAGTGCTTCTTTCAGCTTGGCGAGCACGGGCTTGAAGGTTTCGGCAGCTTCTTCAGCCGCCTTCTTCTCAGACTCGTCTTGCAGCTTGCCCAGGTCCACTGCGCCTTTGGCCACGCTTTGCATCGGCGTGCCGTCAAAGTCGTGCAGGTAGTTCAGGGCCCACTCGTCCACGCGGTCTGTCATCAAGAGCACTTCGATGCCCTTTTTCTTGAATACTTCGAGTTGCGGGCTGTTCTTGGCGGCGGCCAGTGTGTCGGCGGTGATGTAGTAGATGGCCTCTTGGCCTTCTTTCATGCGCGCCTTGTAATCGGCCAGTGCCACGGTGGCCGTGTCGCTGGTGGTGGATGCAAAGCGCAGCAGCTTGGCCAGGCGGTCTTTGTTGCCGAAGTCTTCGCCCAGGCCTTCTTTGAGCACCGCGCCGAATTCGGCGTAGAACTTGGTGTACTTGCCCAGGTTGGCCTCTTGTTCGGCCTTTTCTTCAGCGCTAAGGACGTCTGTTACGCCGTCGGCGGCTTCCGGCAGCTTGTCGTTCTTGGCCAAGGTTTCCAGCATGGAGAGCACACGCTTGGTGTTGCCATCGCGAATGGCTTTTACGTCGCGGCTTTCCTGCAGCAGCTCGCGGCTCACGTTCAGGGGCAGGTCGGCGGAATCCACCACGCCTTTCACAAAACGCAGGTAGCTGGGCAGCAGGGCTTCGGCGTCGTCCATGATGAACACGCGCTTCACATACAGCTTCAAGCCGGCCTTGTGATCGCGGTTGTACAGGTCCATGGGCGCTTTGCCGGGGATGTACAGCAGCTGGGTGTATTCGGTGCTGCCTTCCACCCGGTTGTGGGTGTGGGCAAGGGGCGCTTCAAAGTCGTGGCTGATCTGCTTGTAGAAATCGTCGTACTGCTCTTGGGTCACGTCTTTCTTGGCGCGTGCCCAGATGGCGTTGGCCTTATTGACGGTTTCCCACTCGCCGGTCTTGACCATGCCACCGGGCTGGCGGCCGCCGTTCTCGTCTCCGGGCGTGATCAACTCGCCGTCTTTCCACTCTTCCTTTTCCATCTGGATGGGCAGGCTGATGTGGTCAGAGTACTTGTTGATGATGCCCTTGACCTTCCAGGCTTGGGCGAAGTCAGTAGCGTCTTCGCGCAGGTGCAGGATGACGCTGGTGCCGCGCGCTTCGCGGGTAATGCCTTCCACTTCAAACGCGCCGCCGCCGCTGGCGCCGCCGTCACTGACCCAGCGAACCGCTTCATCGGCCTTCAAGCCGGCACGGCGGGATTCGACGGTGATCTTGTCAGCCACGATAAAGCCGGAGTAAAAGCCCACGCCGAACTGGCCGATCAGGTTGCTGTCGGCCTTCTGGTCGCCGCTGAGCTTGCTCACAAAGTCTTTGGTGCCGCTCTTGGCAATCGTGCCCAGGTTGTCGATGGCTTCCTGCATCGACAAGCCAATCCCGTTGTCGGTAATGGTCAGCGTCTTGGCGTCCTTGTCGAAGGTGACTTTGACCTTCAGCTCGGGGTCGTTCTCGTACAAGCCGCTGTTGTTGATCGCTTCAAAACGCAGCTTGTCGCAAGCGTCGGACGCGTTAGAGATCAACTCGCGCAGGAAAATTTCTTTGTTGGAGTACAGGGAGTGCGTCACCAGGTGCAGCAGCTGGGCTACTTCGGCCTGGAAATTCATGGTTTGCTTGGTCATAGTTCCGTCTCTGAGTCTCAAAAAAGCGATGTGCGCCGCCAGACATTTCGCTTGCGACGCGGGCAACCCTTAATTATGGGCGCCGGGGTGGGTTTCAAGAGGCTGGGCAGATGGTTAGCATTGCCAAATGCTTCAAAACAAGAAACTCCGTGTCCGGCTAGCTGTCGCCTTTTTTCTGTTCATTCTTTTGGGCTTTGGTCTGACCGCTGAAATGACGGAGTACTTGATTGCTACGACCCGACTGTCAATTTGGGCATGGCGGCTGATTTTTGCCCTTGGCGGAATTCTGTTGTTGGGCTTTTGGTGCATTCCGTCTTGGCATAGCCGCCTCAGTGCTGGGCTGGAACACAAAATGCCGACGCACATATTTCGGGTTCTGCTGGGTTTTCCGGTGATGGCACTATCCCTTGCAGGTGTACTTGTTGCAGCGCCTTTGGGCTATGTCTATGGCTTGGCCTACCTCACAGGTTCCCTCCAAACTGGAGTGTCAGCGGTCGTATTGAAGGCAGAGCCTGTCCGGACATCGGGGAAAGGTTGTAAACAGGATTTCACATTTCGCCTAGATGGCGCCACCGGTGAGGCTTGTGTGCAAGGGCGTGTTGTCGGCCCTTTGCCAGTGACGGGTCAGCGAGTTGAGCTGCGAGGTATCCGGTCCGTTCTAGGTTTTTGGGTTCGAGAAATTCATACGACAGCCGTATCCGCACCCAGTTAGCGGTCACGAGATTCGCCCATGGTCAGCCACCTTGCCCGTCTTCCCAATCTAGGCCCCAAGTCACAGGCGATGCTGATCGCTGCAGGCATCCACACCTTGGCAGACCTGCATCGCCTGGGTTCGGTGGCGGCTTACCTCCAAGTCAAGCGCCAAGGCGGCAACGCCAGCTTGAACTTGCTTTGGGCTCTGGAGGTAGCGATCAGCGGCCTGCATTGGCAGGAAGTCGCCCGCAAGTACCGCACCAGCTTGCTGCTGGCCCTCGAAGATGCGGAGCGCCGTGCTTGAGTGGCAGCTGTGACAGGCGTGACAGGCTCAGGCCAACCAATTGACCAACAGGTCGCGCACCACAGGGCTGCTAAGCAACTCCATGTGATGGAGCCGGTACACCACGGCTTGCTGGTTTTTGGCGAAGCGCAGGGTGCGGGCGGCATCGTCGTGCCGGCCCAGGGCGCTCTGCAGGGGCACCAACCCGTCGCCTACTAGGCGCTCCGCCAGCAGGCTGCGCGGTTTGGCTACGGTGGCGGCCACGGTGTAGCAGGCCACGCCCTCGGGCAGGGGCAGGTGGGTGCGCCGGCCGGGTTGGCGGCGGAAGCGGTCGTGGCCTTGCCAGTCGGACGCTTGCACCAAGCCGTAGCGCAGGTCGGTGATGCCGGCGCTGCGCAGCTGGCCCAGCTTGGCCAGCGGGCGTGAATACGGCGTGCTGCCCAGCACCACATCGACCCAATTGCCCGCGCGCTCCAGCGGCGCACCGTGGTGGGGTGTGCCCAAGAACACCAAGGCCTTTAGTAAAGGGCGCCATGCGACCACTGTGGCAGCGGTTTGCGCTTGGGCGCAGGCACTGCGCGCCACCAGCCCGCCCATGCTGTGCACCAGCACGGTTATGCTTTCTACCGCCACAGGCCAGTGCGCTACCAGCTCGCTTAGCTTTTCTGACAGCGCTGCGCCATTGACTGAGGTGTGCAGGCCGGTGTTGTAGCGCACAAAAACAGGGGTGTAGCCATGGGCTTGCGCCAGCGCGGCGGCGTGGCTGGTGGGGGTGCCGTCTGCTCCCGCATGTTCCCACTGCAGGTCGTTCATGCACAGGCCGTGCAGCACGATCAGTAGCTTGCAGTTGACCGCTGTCGGGGCCGGCATGTGGCCGGGCTCCAGCACAACACCGTTAAAGCGCAAGCTCATGGGCGTGGCCAGCGGGTTGCCGGTGGCGGCCAAGTGGTCGCCCAGCACGCCATTGAGCGCAGCCACGACGGCGGCACGTTGGGGGGATTCAGGGGGTTGTGCGCCAGCAGTTTCCAGCAAAGGGGTGAGGGCGCGCAAGGCGGTATCTGCCGACTTGCCGACCAGGGTGGTGATGCCGCGCACTGCGCTGTAGACCCAGCCGGTCAGGCCGGTGGCTTGCGGGTGGCTGCCTGTTTGGGTGCTGCTGGTGTCGCCCCGTGCGCCCAACGTGCCAAGCACCGACTGGTGCACGCCTTCGGCCATGCGGGCAAGCCCTAAGGTGCCCTGGGTGGCCAGCTGGGCTGCGCCCCGCAGGTCTGTGGCGATGGCTTTGGCAGAGACCTTGGTGCGGGGCGGTGTGGGCATAAGCGCCTTGTATTTAAAACTTTTCGTGCGGCTGCAGGTAGCGCCACTGGCCCACCGGCAGATTGCCCAGCATCACCTTGCCCACGCGCACCCGTTTCAGGCCCACCACTTTCAGGCCGACCAGCTCGCACATGCGGCGGATCTGGCGTTTTTTGCCTTCGGTCAGCACAAAGCGCAGCTGCTCCGGGTTCTGCCATTCCACTTTGGCGGGCTTCAAGCGCTGGTCGTCCAGACTCAGGCCGTGGCGCAGCAGTTGCAGCTTCTCGGGTGGGAAAACGCTTTGCACGTCGCTGGTGATCGGGTCGTCATCGTCCAGGCGGATCAGTTGCTGAGGCTGGCCGCGGCCGGGCAAGCCGGGATAGGTGGCGGCGGGCGAATTCGCGGCGCTGGGGTTGGCAACCCCGGTGTAGGCCACGCGCACCAAATATTCCTTCTCCATGACCGAGTCTTCACCGATCAGCTGGCGGGCCACGCGGCCATCCTGGGTGAGCACCAGCAAACCAGTGGAGTCAATGTCCAGCCGGCGCGGGCACCAGGCTTTTGAGCTGGCTGCCGTGGAAAAAGAAGCGCGCGTTGTCATCGCGCCAGCGGTTCTGCGGCTGAATCAGCTTGATGGCGGGCTCGTGCCCGTCTTCGGCCTGCCCGCTCACAATGCCCAGTGGCTTGTTGAGCAGGATGGTGACCTGGTTGGCCTGCTGGCCTTGGGCCTGCTTGTCAATTTCGATGCGCACATCTGGCAGCACTTGCATGCCCATCTCGGCCACCTTGCCGTTGACCTTGACCCAGCCCTTGCCGATCCACTCGTCCGCTTCGCGGCGGGACGCCATGCCGAGGTCGGCCATGCGCTTGTTCAGTCGCACGGTGCCGCCGGCGCCATGGGCGGCGGTGTTGCTCTGGCCCTGGGGAATGGCGCGGTTGCCTGAAGGGCGGTTGGCTGCTGGAGGTGGGGCGCGTCGTGCGCCCGTGGTGAGGGCGGCTTCATGGGCGGCCGGTGGAGGCGCGCGGCGCAAAACAGGGCGGGGCGAAGTGGGTTCGGTCATGGTGCGGATGCTATGTTTTTAGGAGCTGCTTGCGCACATTCCATGAGCGCTAGAGGCAGATTTTGCTACTAATCGGCAGCGGATGCCAGTGTTAGCGAGGTTTCAAGACCATCTGGTCTTTTCCAAGAATGACGTCAAACTTGGACAAAAAGGATTGGCCGAGCAAGGCCTGATTGTCGTCGCCCACCGACAGGCCAATGCCGATCCGGACCCGGTTGACTTCTACCGGGCCGATTTGAACGGGGATTCCCTCCACAATGCGCCCGGGCCGGTCGCCATTGGCGGTGCGGAAAACAGTGGAAGTGCCGCCTGTGAGTTGGGCTTGGCGCGCAAAGGTTTCACTCACCGTCACCAGCGAGGCCCCGGTATCCACCAGAAACATCACCTCCCGGCCTTGGATGCGGCCCGGTGCATAAAAATGTCCGTCCGGAGCTCGCTGGATGACCAGATCGCCGTTGGCCTGTATCCGGACCTGCTGCGGGCGCAGGTAGTACGTCATGCCGGCATACAGCAAGCCCATGACCGCGCACCAAAACAGAATGAGCGGAATCAGGCCGGTCTGGCGCGGTGCGGAGGGTGGGGATGCGCTCAAATGGTTGCGACTGAAGGCAGAAAACCGGGCCCGGGTGGCCTCCAGCTGGCGCTCTTTGTCTGTCTCGCGCTGCTGGCTGGGGTCCCCGTCCCGGTCTTCATGGGCCATAGTGGCTGGCTGCGGGCTTAGTTGTAGTAGGCCTCGACCTTGCCCTTGAGCTTGATCAGCAGGGGTTTGCCCTTGCGGTCTACGGTTTTGCCGGCGGGCACTTTGATCCAGCCTTCGCTGACACAGTATTCCTCGACGTCGTTGCGCTCTTTGTCATTGAAGCGGATGCCGATGTCGTGCTGAAACACGGCCGCCACATGGTGCGGGCTGCGCGGGTCGGCAGAAAGGTGGTCGGGCAGGGTGGGGCGTTCTGTGGTGTTTGTCATGGCCTGTATTTTCTCATTCCCGGGAGCTGGCGCATGCACTAGGCCCGCACTCTGGCCACAAAAGCAGCAGCCGGCATAGGTTTGGCAAACAGGTAGCCCTGGTATTGCTCGATGCCTTGGGCCTGCACCCACGCCAGCTGGGCCGGTGTTTCCACCCCTTCGGCCACGATGTGGAGCTGCATCAAGCGGCACATCGAGACGATGAGCTCGGCCACCGGGAGATTGGCCTCGATGTCTTGCACAAAGGTTTTGTCCACCTTCAGCACCTGGATCGGAAACCGGTTCAGATAGGCCAAGTTCGAGTAGCCGGTGCCGAAGTCGTCCACGCTGATCGAGAAGCCCATGCGTCGCAAATCGTCCAGCGTTTCGTGGGTGTGGGGTGCCACGCCGAGCAGCATCGATTCGGTGAGCTCCAGTTCCAGCCGCGCCGGTTGCGCCGCACTGGCGGTGACGATGCGGGCCAGGCGGTTCAGCAACTCCGGGTCGCGGAACTGGCGGGGAGAGAGGTTGATGGAAATCTTCAAGTCCAGCCCTTCACGGGCCCACTGCACTTGCTGCCGCGCAGCTTGCTCAAACACCCAGTCGCCCAGGGCATTGATCATGCCGGTGCTCTCGCAGGTGGGAATGAAGGCGTCCGGCCCCACGACGCCGCGCAGCGGGTGGTTCCAGCGGATCAGCGCTTCGGCGCCGCGCACTAGGCCGGTGGCCACATCCACGCGTGGCTGGTAGTACAGCTCAAACTCTTGGCGGGTCAGGGCGTGGCGCAGCTCGGTTTCCAGCTCCAGCCGCTGCTGCACCCGCTGCGCCATGGGTAACTCGAAGATGTTGAGCGCATTGCGGCCGCTCTCTTTGGCGCTGTACATGGCCAGGTCGGCATTGCGCAGCAGGGTGTCCAGCTCCTGGCCGTGTTCGGGGTAAAAGCTCACGCCCACACTGGGGGTGACGATGACTTCGGTGCCATGGAGTTGAATGGGCTGCGCTACGGTGCTGCTCAGGCGCTGACGCACGCGCTCCACCTCGTCGCGGATGTTGTGCGCCACCATCAGGATGAGGAACTCATCCCCGCCCAGCCGGGCCACCATGTCGCTGCTGCGGGTAATCAAGCGCAGCCGTTCGGCCACTTGCACCAGCAGGGCGTCGCCCGCGGCATGGCCCAGGGTGTCGTTGATGTCTTTGAAGTGGTCCAGGTCGATGTAGATCAGCGCAGCCTCGGTCACGCCTTCTCCCATGTCGCGCAAGGTGTCGGCAAAGCGCTGCATCACATGGCTGCGGTTGGGCAGGCCGGTCAGGGAGTCGTGCCGCGCCAGGTACTGGGAGTGGTCTTGCGCGTGCTTGATGGCCGTCACATCCACTTCGCTCATCAGCACCGCATCGCGCCCGGTGACCGCATCGCGGCACAGGCGCACCGACACCTCGTGCCAGCGCAGGTTGCGGGTGGTGAGGGTGGGCAGGGTCAGGGTGGCCTCACCGTTCAGCTCGAGCATGGCCAGCATGCGCTCCAGCGCTTCTATGTCCTGAAACCGCTCGGCCATGCGCATGTTGAGGTTGGGCACCGATTCGCGGGCTGCGGGGTTGCGGTACAGCACCCCGCCTTCCCGGTCGTAGAGGGTGATCATCACATCGGTGTGCAGCAAGGCTTCTACCGAGCGCAGCGCCTCGGGGCGGTCGGGTTCAATGATGCGGCTTTCGCACAGCATGGCCATGCGCCCGTCCGTCATGTGGATGCCGCTGAGCTGCATATTCATGGAGATGGGCACGCCAGCGGGGTAAATGGTCCACTGCTCGCTGAAGTTGGCGCCGTCCTGCACAAAGTCGCTCTGGTATTGCTTGAGCCGCTTGGCCACTGAGGCCGACATGTCTGCCCCCATGTCGCGGCTGCACAGCTCGGACAGGCTCTCTGCACGCCAGAGGGTGAGCGCGGCATCGTTAGCCCAGTGCACCTGGCTTTGGTCGATATCGAACACCCAGATCGGCAGACTGATGCGCTCCAGCAGGCGAAAGTCCTGCCTGCGTGCTTCCAGCTCTTCGCTTGTCAGCATGGTGATTCCCTGTGGTTGAGGCGCATCTTCGAGGAGGTGCGCTACGTCAACGGGCGGGTAAACACTTTGGAGCGAAGGGCTTGCAAATCCAGCACGCGCAAGCCACCGTATTCGACCCTGATGACGGCCTGTGCCTCCAGGGCGTTGAGTGCTTCATTCACCCGCTGGCGCGAGAGGCCGGCCAGGTACGCCAGCTCCTGCTGGGTGATGCGCAGCACCTCACCCACGCCGGGGTAGAGCACCGGGTTGAACAGCGAGGCCAGGCTGCGCGCAACCCGGATGTCGGGGTTGGTCATGCGGTCGATTTCGCGGGCGGCAATGAACTGGCCCAGCCGCTCGTTGAGCTGGTTCATCACAAAGCGGTTGAAGGCAATTGAGTGATCGAGCAGCCAATGAAAAGTGTCTACATGCAGCCCCGCCACCAGACTCTTGCGCAGGGCCTGGATGTTGTAGCGGTAGGTCTCGCGCTTGAGGGCGGTGCCCTCCCCGAACCAGCCGCCGGGCGGCACGCCGGTGAAGGTCATGGTCTGGCCTTCGGCGTTGTCGCTGCTCATCTTGAGCAGGCCGTCGATCACGCCAAACCAGTAGGTCACCGGCCGCCCCATGCGGCACATGTATTCACCGGGCTCGGCCTCGGCAATGCGCAGGTCATCGACTGCGCGCTCCCGGTCGGCAGGGGCCAGCAAATTCAGCCAGGGAATTGCGTCCAGCTCTGCGGGTGTGAGGGGGCGCCGGCGCTGGTGCAGCGTGGCGTCAGTGGCGGATGCGATGCGTGGGGTGGACATGGTGAGAGCTTCATGGTGCCGGCGTGTAAGTTGCCATTCAGCGAAGGGAAAACACCTACCGAGATTCGCTTGAATTGTCGTCCAAACGACAACTTGGCGTCAAATGCAGTCCTACTATTCGGGTCATATCAAAGTCCGCATCGAGCACACCGCGGGCCATAACGAGGTGACACGCAATGGGTACGCACACGACATTTCCGCAGCTGCTGCTGCAACACGCAAGTCAGCGTCCGCAGGCCGCTGCCATGCGCGAAAAGGAATACGGCATCTGGCAATCACTGAGCTGGGGTGACCTTGCAGTGATGGTGGAACAGCTGGCGGCCGGACTGCACCAGGCAGGCTTGCAGCGCGGTGACCACATGGTGGTGGTGGGGGCCAACCGCCCCCGCTTGTACGCCACCATGCTGGCCGTGCAAAGCCTGGGCGCTGTGCCTATTCCGCTCTACCAAGACGCTGCCGCTCCCGAGTGTGTGTTCCCGATCAACAACGCCGAAGTGCGCTTTGCCTTTGCCGAAGACCAGGAGCAGGTCGACAAACTGCTGGAGGTGCGCGAGCAGTGCCCACAGCTCCAGCACATTTACTTTGACGACCCACGCGGCCTGCGCAACTACGACCAGCCCGGGCTGGCTGGTATGGACGAGTTGCAGGCGGCAGGCAAAGCCTTTGCGGCGATTCACCCAGCTTTCTTCCGCGATGAAGTGGCCAAGATCACGCACACCGATGTGGCTGCCATGTTCTTCACCTCGGGCACCACCGGCAACCCCAAAGGGGTGGTGCATACCCACGACTCTTTGCTCAACCGGGCGCGCGCCGGTGCTGATTTCGACAAGCTCACCAGCGCCGAAGAGGTGCTGGCCTATATGCCACCCGCCTGGATCGGGCAGAACATCTTCAGCTACGCGCAGTGGTTGTCTTGCGGCTATGTGGTGAATTGCCCAGAGAGCAGCGCGACTGCCACCATCGACCTGAAGGAAATCGGGCCGACTTACTACTTCGCTCCACCCCGGGTGTTTGAGGGCATGCTCACCAGCGTGATGATCCGCATGGAAGACGCGGGCAGCATCAAGCGCAACATGTTCCATTACTTCATGGATGTGGCCAAGCGCGTGGGCCCGGCCCTGATGGATGGGCTGGAGGTGTCGGGTGTTGACCGCGCTTTGTATGCCCTGGGGAATGTGTTTGTTTACGGCCCCTTGCGTAACACCTTGGGCCTCAGCCGCGTGCGGGTGGCCTACACCGCCGGCGAGGCGATCGGCCCCGACCTGTTTACTTTTTACCGCTCGATTGGCATCAACCTCAAGCAGCTCTACGGGTCTACCGAGACGGCGGTGTTTGTGTGCTTGCAGCCGGACAACCAGGCCCGCGCCGACACCGTGGGTGTGCCCTGCGCGGGGGTGGAGATCAAGGTGGCGGATAACGGAGAAATCCTGGTCAAGTCGCCCGGACTGCTCAAGGAGTACTACAAAAACCCTGCCGCTACTGCCGAGGTGTTGACGGCCGACGGCTGGTATCACACCAGCGATGCGGGCTTTATTGATGCGCAGGGGCACCTGAAGATCATCGACCGCGTAAAAGACGTGGGGCGCATCAAGGGCGGTGCATTTGACGGCGCCATGTTTGCGCCCAAATACGTGGAGAACAAACTCAAGTTCTTCCAGCACATCAAGGAGGTGGTGGCCTATGGCGATGGCCGCGACCGGGTGTGTGTGCTGATCAACATCGATTTTGACGCGGTGGGCAACTGGGCCGAGCGCCGCAACTTGCCCTATGCGGGCTACACCGATCTGGCGCAAAAGTCCCAGGTCTATGAGCTGATCAAAGAGTGCGTGGAAAAGGTCAACGCCGACCTGAGTGCCGATGCCCTCTTGGCCGGCAGCCAGATCAGCCGCTTCCTGGTGCTGCACAAAGAGCTGGATGCCGACGATGGCGAACTCACCCGCACCAACAAGGTCCGTCGTGGCTTTATCGCCGACAAATACCAAGTCCTGGTGGATGCCCTGTACGAGGGTAAGAGCACCCAATTCATTGAGACCGTGGTGAAGTTTGAAGACGGCCGCACCGGCAGCGTCAGCGCCACGCTGCGAATCGAAGATACCCAAACCTTTGCCCCCGTAAAGGCTGCAGCATGAGCGAAAAGAAAATCGGTGACGTCATCCTCGACGTCAAAAACATCTCCCTGCGTTTCGGGGGCGTGAAGGCGCTGACCGACATCAGCTTTGATGTGCGCGAACACGAGATCCGCGCCATCATCGGACCTAACGGCGCGGGCAAGAGTTCGATGCTGAACTGCATCAATGGCGTGTATGCCCCCCAGGAAGGTGCCATCACCTTCCGTGGTCAGCAGTTCAAACATATGGACAGCCACCAAGTGGCCACCATGGGCATTGGCCGCACCTTCCAGAACTTGGCCTTGTTCAAGGGCATGAGCGTGTTGGACAACATCATGTCCGGCCGCAACCTCAAGATCAAAAGCAACATCCTGATGCAGGCCCTGCGCATCGGCCCTGCCGAGCGCGAGGAAATCCAACACCGCGAGGCGGTGGAGCGCATCATCGATTTTCTGGAGATCCAGGCCTACCGCAAAACCCCGGTGGGCCAACTGCCCTACGGCCTGCAAAAGCGGGTGGACTTGGGCCGCGCGCTGGCAATGGAGCCGCAGGTGCTGTTACTCGACGAGCCCATGGCCGGCATGAACGTCGAAGAGAAGCAGGACATGTGCCGCTTTGTGCTGGATGTGAATGACGAGTTCGGCACCACGGTGGTGTTGATCGAGCACGACATGGGCGTGGTCATGGACATCAGCGACCGTGTGGTGGTGCTCGACTACGGTAAAAAAATCGGCGATGGCACCCCCGACGAAGTGCGCAACAACGCCGATGTGATCAGTGCCTACCTCGGCACCAGCCACTGAAGGGAATGGAATCATGGGTTTTTTTCTAGAAACACTGTTTGGCGGCCTCATGGCCGGCATGTTGTATGCCCTGGTGGCGCTGGGCTTTGTGCTGATTTTCAAAGCCTCTGGCGTTTTCAACTTCGCGCAAGGGGCCATGGTGCTGTTCGCGGCACTGGCCATGGCACGTTTCTCTGTGTGGATCCCTCAGTGGCTGGGGCTGGAGAGCAAGTTCTTGGGTAATTTGCTGGCCTTCTTTGTGTCGGCGATTTTGATGTTCGTCTTGGCGTGGCTTATCGAGCGCTTGGTGTTGCGCCACCTGGTGAACCAGGAAGGGGTGACCTTGCTGATGGCGACCTTGGGTATTACCTACTTCATCGACGGAGCGGGTCAGACCATCTTCGGAAGCGATATTTACAAGATCGATGTGGGCATGCCCAAAGACCCGATCTTCTTGTTTGAGTCGGTATTTGAAGGTGGCGTGCTGGTCAATCAAGAGGATGTGATTGCCGCTGTCGTGGCTGCTGTGCTCGTTGCAGCACTGTCGCTCTTCTTCCAGAAAACCAGTACCGGCCGTGCGCTGCGCGCTGTGGCAGATGACCACCAGGCTGCACAGAGTATCGGCATACCACTGAACCGCATCTGGGTGATCGTGTGGTGCGTCGCAGGCATCACCGCCTTGGTGGCAGGGATCATTTGGGGCTCCAAGCTCGGGGTTCAGTTTTCGCTGACGACCGTCGCTTTGCGGGCCCTGCCGGTGATTATTTTGGGTGGGCTCACGTCAGTGCCCGGCGCGATTATTGGCGGCTTGATCATCGGCGTCGGTGAGAAGCTGTCCGAGGTGTACCTCGGCCCGATGGTGGGCGGCGGTATCGAAATCTGGTTTGCCTATGTGCTGGCGCTGGTATTCCTGCTGTTCCGGCCACAAGGCTTGTTCGGCGAAAAAATCATTGACCGCGTCTAAGGAGCTACTTCATGTTTTACAGAGAGAACGGTCAGTTCAAAACCAGCTACCGCGCTGACCAGCAGATTTTTCCCATCGTGCAAGACCGTTGGGGCCTCCTGGTGCTGTTGGCCATCGCTGTGTTTGTGGTTCCGATGCTGGTCGACGAGTACATGTTTCGTGCGATCTTGATTCCCTTCTTGATCCTGTCCCTGGCAGCTTTGGGTGTGAATGTACTGGTGGGGTATTGCGGGCAGATCTCGTTGGGCTCCGGCGCATTCATGGCGGTGGGTGCCTACATGGCCTACAACACCTATGTCCGGATCGAGGGCGTTCCCTTGATCGTAGCCCTGCTCAGTGGCGGCTTTTTTGCAACGCTGGTTGGCATGTTCTTCGGGATACCGAGCTTGCGGGTTAAAGGCCTGTATTTGGCAGTAGCGACTTTGGCGGCGCAGTTTTTCTGCGATTGGGCCTTCTTGCGGATTGGCTGGTTTACCAACAACAACGCATCGGGCTCGGTGTCGGTGTCCAACCTGTCCATCCTGGGCTGGACGATTGACTCACCCGTCGACAAATACTTGCTGTGCCTGGCCTTCGTGGTGTTATTCGCCGTGATGATCAAGAACCTGGTGCGCTCTGCGATCGGTCGTGAATGGATGGCCATTCGCGATATGGACGTGGCAGCTGCGGTGATCGGTATTCGTCCGGTGTACGCCAAGCTCAGCGCCTTTGCCGTGAGTTCTTTCATCGTGGGTGTGGCCGGGGCGTTGTGGGGCTTTATCCACCTTGGCTCGTGGGAGCCTGCGGCCTTCTCGATTGATCGCTCTTTTCAGTTGTTGTTCATGGTGATCATCGGCGGCATGGGGTCCATCATGGGGAGCTTCTTCGGGGCCGCATTCATTGTGATCTTGCCCATCTTTTTGAACCAGTTCCTGCCAGCGGTGGGCGACCTGTTCGGCGTCAGTATTTCGACCGCGCTGGTCTCGCACACCGAGTACATGGTGTTCGGTGCCTTGATCGTCTGGTTCCTGATTGTGGAGCCGCACGGGCTGGCCAAGCTCTGGTCTATCGGCAAGCAAAAAATGCGTCTTTGGCCTTTCCCGCATTGAGATGTTCAGACATCTCCGTTCTTTGAAAGTCCGGCTTTCCTCTCTCGCTTCAACCAACTTAGGAGACACAACATGAAGCTTCGTCAACTCGCAATCGCCGCCAGTGTGGCTGCCGCCGGGGTGTCCGCTCTGGTGGGTACCTCGTCAGCTTTCGCCCAGGACAAGGAGCAATTTTTTCCTGTGCTGGTGTATCGCACGGGTGCCTATGCGCCGAATGGCGTTCCCTTTGCCAATGGTTATGTGGATTACCTCAAGCTGGTCAACGCCCGCGGCGGCCTCAATGGGGTGAAACTTTCGTTTGAAGAGTGTGAGACTGGCTATGCGACCGACCGGGGTGTCGAGTGCTACGAACGTTTGAAAGGCAAGGGTGCCACAGTGTTTCAGCCCCTGTCGACCGGTATCACGTTTGCGCTGACCGAGAAGGCTCCCGCAGACAAAATTCCATTGATCACTGCTGGCTACGGTCGCAGTGAATCGGCTGATGGCGGCGTGTTCAAGTGGAACTTTCCTTTGGCCGGCACCTACTGGGTGGCTGCTGACGTATTGATTCAGCACATCGCCAAAAAAGAAGGCGGCTATGACAAGCTCAAAGGCAAGAAGATTGCCTTGGTTTATCACGACAGCCCATTCGGCAAAGAGCCGATCCCCTTGCTGCAAGAGCGAGCAGCGGCACACGGCTTTACGCTGAGCTTGTTGCCAGTGACCCATCCCGGTGTTGAGCAAAAGGCGACCTGGTTGCAAATCCGTCAAAACCGCCCCGATTACGTGCTGAACTGGGGCTGGGGCGTCATGAATTCCACCGCCCTCAAGGAAGCGCAAGCCACCGGTTACCCACGCGACAAAATGTATGGCGTCTGGTGGGCTGGTGCTGAACCTGACGTGAAAGACGTCGGTGAAGGTGCCAAGGGCTACAACGCCGTGATGATGCAGCACGGTGCCGAAACTGGCGCGCCTGTCATCAAAGAGGTCTTGGACAAGCTCCATGGCAAGGGCCAAGGTACCGGACCGAAAGAAGAGGTCGGCCAGGTGCTCTACATGCGCGGAATGATGAGCGCCATGCTGGCTGTGGAAGGCGTGCGCGCTGCCCAGGACCGTTTCGGCAAGGGCAAGGTCATGACCGGAGAGCAAGCACGCTGGGGTTATGAGAACCTGAACCTGACGCAACCCAAGTTGGATGCTCTGGGCTTCAAGGGCGTGATGCGCCCGATTTCTACCAGCTGCCAAGACCACATGGGCGCGGCATGGGCGCGTGTTCACACCTGGAACGGCAAGTCTTTCGACTGGACCTCCGATTGGATGCAAGCCGACGACCAAATCATCAAGCCGATGGTGAAGGCCGCAGCGGACAAGTATGCCGCTGAGAAAAAGCTCACACGCCGCGCGGGTAGCGACTGCCAGTCTTGAAAGCACCCCCGTTGACCGCTCACTGCGTGTAGCGGTTCTCCCCCCTCCGGGGGACAACACCAGCGGCCCGGCGTAGCCGGTTCCGCGGTGTTTCTGGAAGGGTGGCTTGCTCCGCATGCCACTCTCCAGATGAAAGCGCCGTGCATCGGGGCTTTCATCTGGTCAAAAAGGCTGAGTTATGGAACCGAAAAACATCGTTCTCAACGTGAATGGCATTGAGGTCATTTACAACCACGTCATTCTGGTGCTCAAGGGAGTTTCCCTTCAGGTGCCCGAAGGCGGCATTGTGGCCATCCTCGGGGGGAATGGGGCGGGAAAAACCACGACGCTGCGGGCCGTCTCCAACCTGCTGGCCGGAGAGCGGGGCGCGGTTACCAAGGGCAGTATCGAGCTGCGCGGCGAGCGCATCGAAAACCTGAGCCCTGCCGACCTGGTGCAGCGCGGTGTGGTGCAGGTCATGGAAGGACGGCACTGTTTTGCCCACCTGACGATCGAAGAAAACCTGCTCACCGGCGGTTACACCCGCAAGAGCAAGGCCGAGGTGGCGGCCAACCTCGAGAAGGTTTACAACTACTTTCCTCGCCTCAAGACCCGCCGCACCAGCCAGGCGGCCTATACCTCGGGCGGTGAGCAACAGATGTGTGCCATTGGCCGCGCGCTGATGGCCAACCCCAGCATGGTGTTGCTGGATGAGCCTTCGATGGGCCTGGCGCCACAGATTGTGGAAGAGGTGTTTGAGATCGTAAAAGACCTCAACGCTAAAGAGAAGGTCACATTTTTGCTGGCCGAGCAAAACACTAACATGGCCTTGAAGTACGCCGATTACGGCTACATCATGGAAAGCGGCCGGGTGGTGATGGACGGCGCGGCCGCAGACCTGCGCAGCAATGAAGACGTCAAAGAGTTCTACCTCGGGGTGGGCGGCAGCGAGCGCAAGAGCTTTAAAGACGTCAAGAGCTACAAACGCCGCAAGCGTTGGCTGGCCTGAAATTTATAAGAAATATGGTGCTAGCGCTCATTAAATAAGCGCAAGTAGCTACTGATTTAATAGCAGAAATGCCGATGGAGTGCTTATGACCCCTGCCTACGACGCCCTGGAAACCCGTTCGCAGGCCGAGCGCCATGCGGCCCACATGGCAGCCCTGCCCCGGCAAGTAGCCCATGCACAACAGCACAGCCCGGCGTTTGCGGCGGTGCTACAAGGGGTCGATGCCGGCACCATCGTGAACCGCGAGGCGCTGGCGCGCTTGCCGGTCACCCGCAAGTCAGAGCTGCAAGCGCTGCAACAATCGGCCCGTGCGCAAGCGGGCAATGTGTTTGGCGGCTTCAGCACCATTGGTTTTGGTGCCGCCATGCGTCGGGTGTTTGCAAGCCCGGGTCCGATTTATGAGCCCGAAGGCACCGCGCCTGACTACTGGCGCATGGCGCGCGCCATCTATGCCGCGGGCTTTCGCCCCGGTGAGTTGATCCACAACAGTTTCAGCTACCACTTTGTGCCTGCCGGCTCGATGATGGAAACCGGCGCCCATGCCTTGGGGTGTACCGTGTTTCCGGGCGGCACGGGCCAGACCGAGCAGCAGGTGCAGGCAATGGCCGAACTGCAGCCCGCCGGCTGATATCGGTACCCCCAGCTTCTTGAAAATCATTCTGGAAAAAGCCTTAGAGATGGGTGTGGCACTCCCCAGCGTGACCAAAGCCATGTTTGGCGGCGAGGCCTATCCGCCGTCGTTGCGTGACTGGTTCACGGCCCATGGCGTCGATGGCTATCAGTGCTACGCCACTGCGGACCTCGGGCTGATTGCGTACGAGACCCGTGCCCGCGAAGGCTTGGTGCTGGATGAGCAGGTGATTGTCGAGATCGTCCGGCCCGGCACGGGCGATCCGGTGCCGGAGGGCGAAGTTGGGGAGTTGGTGGTAACCAGCTTGAACCCGGACTACCCCCTGATACGGTTTGGCACCGGCGATTTGTCAGCCGTGCTGAGTGGCCCATGCCCGACGGGGCGCACCAACACCCGAATCAAGGGCTGGATGGGGCGTGCGGACCAGACGACCAAAGTGCGCGGCATGTTCGTGCATCCCAAACAGATTGACGAAGTGGTCAAGCGTTTCCCGGAGATTGGCAAGGCGCGCCTGGTGGTTAGCGGTGAAATGGCCAATGACCGGATGACCTTGATGCTTGAAGTCGATGGCTCCCACGAGGGCTTGGCCCAGCGCGTGGCAGACGCGGTACGGGATGTCACCAAGCTGCGGGGAGACGTCAGCCTCGTGAGCCCCGGAAGCCTTGCCAACGATGGCAAAGTGATCGAAGACGCCCGCACGTATCAGTAACGGTTGTGGCCGCGTTGCCTGTACCGAGGGTTTTCCCGAGCTGTTGAACGCCACAGTTACAAGGTTTTTCAAGTCCCGCTAAATTGAGGCCGGCAAATCTAGGGGCTTCTAAAAGACCCCGTGACTTGAGTGCTTCCCGCATGACAGAGCGCAACAGTGCGCGCTAAACTGAGATCCCTCAACTGGAGACAAACCAATGAAAAAATTACTCGTTGCAACCGCAGCCATGCTGTCCGTATCTGCCTTCGCGCAGGCATACCCCGCCAAGCCCATCACCATCGTGGTGCCGTTTGCTGCAGGTGGTCCTACCGATCGCGTGGCACGTGACCTGAGCGAATCGCTGCGCAAGCAGCTGGGTGACGTCAGCATCATCATCGACAACTCCGCAGGCGCCGGAAGCTCCATCGGCACCAGCAAAGTGGCCAAGGCGGCACCGGATGGCTACACCTTGTTGCTGAACCACATTGCGATGGGCACTATGCCCGGTTTGCTGCGCAATATGCCTTTCAAGGTCGAGTCTGATTTTGAATACCTCGGCATGATTAATGACGTGCCCATGACCTTGATCGGCAAGCCCGACCTGCCAGCCAAGTCCTACAAAGAGTTGACCACCTGGATCGGCCAGAACGTCGGCAAAATCAACCTGGGTAACGCCGGTGTCGGCTCCGCCTCTCACCTGTGCGGCTTGCTGTTCCAGAATGCCGTCAAAGTGGACATGACCACCGTGCCTTACAAAGGTACTGCCCCGGCCATGACCGACCTGATTGGTGGCCAGATTGATCTGATGTGCGATCAGACCACCAACACCACCGCGCAGATTGAAGGCAAAAAAGTGACTGCTTACGCAGTGACTACATCCAAGCCCCTCACGACAGCAGCCCTCAAGACACTGCCCACCCTGCAAAGCCAAGGTTTGAGCAACTTTGAAGTGACGATCTGGCACGGCCTGTACGCCCCCAAAGGCACACCTGCTGATATTCAGACCAAGCTGAACACTGCACTCAAGGCCGCGTTGAAAGACCCTGAGTTCATCAAAAAGCAAGAAGCGCTGGGCGCAGTGGTGGTGACGGACAAGCGTGTCGAACCCGCTGAGCACAAGAAGTTTGTGGCGGCTGAAATCGCCAAGTGGACACCGATCATCAAGGCCGCAGGCGTTTACGCCGACTAAGCGGATCGCACTGGCGCGTTTGACTCAGTCGCAGGGTCAAACGCCCCATGTTATGTCTTTGCCTGCTGCCAGGCAGCGGCGGGCCATATCCAGCAAGGGTGAGGCTCGCTGACGCAAACTCACCCCTTCTGGTGTTGCGGCTTCTTCCCCTCTTTCTTGCGCTTCGAGTGCCGCCTGAATGCGGTGTGCCTCTTCTTTGGCAATGGCCTCCTCGACGGCGCTGATGGCCGCAGGCATGTCCGCGGCGAGCAAAATCCCCTTGCGCAGGCTGTCTTCGTCCGTACGCCCCCAGAGGGTCAGGATCTGCCGGCCATTGGGTTCCAGCATGATGACGTCGCTGGCTACTTTAGATTTGAATTTGTAGAGCATGGCAGGGGCCGCAGTAGTTCTATGATGTGGTGGGCTGCGATTGCAGCAACTACAGCATACTGGCAAGAGGAGCATCCGTGGCGGACATACACATACTGCGCGAACATAGCCTGGGTTTTGAGGCTGCCCGCAAGATTGCCTTTGAGTGGGCGGAACAGGCCGAACAGGAGTTCGATATGGAGTGCACCTATGTCGAGGGCGATGGCCTAGATGAAGTGATCTTCAAGCGCTCAGGCGTGAGCGGCATGCTGCAGGTGAGCGAAGCCAAGTTTGAACTCAGCGCCAAACTGGGCTTTTTGCTGGGTGCTTTCAAAGACAAGATTGAAGGCGAGATTGTCAAAAACCTCGATCAACTGCTCAAGCCCAAAGCTGCCACGAAAGCAGCGACCAAGGCAGCCACCAAAGCAGTGGCGAAAAAAAAGTAGCGCAAGCGCTACTTTTTTAATAGCAGACCCCGCATATTCTGCGGGCGCTACTGGCTGAATTAGCTCAAAGATTCGATCAAGTCGATGTACTGTTGCATGGCGTCATCGTTGCTGATGCCTTTGAATCCATTCCAAGCATCCCACTTGGCGCGTCCCACCATGTCAGCGAAACCGGGTTTCTTTTCGGTGTTGTCACCGGCAGTCGCTTGCTTGTAAAGCGCATAGATTTTCAAGAGCGTGCCATTGTCAGGGCGCTCGCTCAAATTTTTGGAATTGGCAACAGCGGCTTCAAAAGCGGCTTTCAAATCGGCCATGGTTTTCTCCGTTCGGTGAGATGCAAGAAACTAGGGGAACACCCGATGCATGCAGGTGCCTGACCCGTATCTTAAGCGGCGTTTTACCCCCAGAATAGGCAGCTTCCCCCACACGTGTTCTGTTCGGAGAAACCATGGTCACCCGAGTTATTGCCAAGAAGGTTGCAAGCAAGGCCCGCAGCACGATCGCTGAAACGGTAGCGCCGGTCGCCCCAGTGGCCAAAAGTGTGACGCGCCGTGCCCGCAAGGCCGCCGGCACAGTGCAGAAAAATGTGGCGGATGCCGTCGCAGGCACTTTGGGCTTGCAGGGTGAACGCATGTCCAAGGTCGATACCGCATGGCTACGCATGGACTCCAGTGCCAACTTGATGATGATCGTGGGTGTGTGGGTGACCAAGCCGGGCCTGCCCTTGGCGGACCTCAAGTTGCGCGTCGAAGAGCGCCTGCTCAAGTACCCTCGATTCAAGCAGCGGGTGGTGGAAGACGCGGCCGGCGCGACGTGGGTAGAGGACGCCGATTTTCAGCTCGATCGCCATGTGGTCACCGAAACCTTGGCGAAAAAACCCCGCGGGCGTGAGCAGGAGGCTTTGCAAGAGCGCCTTGCCGCCTTGACGATGGAGCCTTTGGATCGCGACCGCCCCTTGTGGCAGTTTCATTTGGTCGAGAACTATAAGGGCGGCTCTGCCCTGATGGTGCGGATTCACCACTGCATTGCAGATGGCATTGCCCTGATCTCGGTGACCCAGTCTCTGGTGGATGGCGGTAGCCCGCCGCCCCAACGCCGCAGCAAGGCGGCACGTGCCCAAGGGATGGATGGCGCAGAAGAATGGCTGAGCGATGCGCTGCTCAAACCCTTTACCCATCTGGCAGTGAAAGCACTGGGTGCTGCCGGGGATGGCGCGGTGAAGTCCATGTCTTTGCTGATGGAGCCGCAAAAGGGCATGGAGTCTGGCATGCACAGCTCGGTCGACATGGCCAAGATGGCCTACCAGGTCGTGAGCGACTTGGCAGCCTTGGCCCTGATGCCGGACGATTCGCCCACGCGCCTCAAAGGGCAGCCTGGCAATGCCAAGCGGGTAGCTTGGTGTGCGCCGCTTCCACTGGAAGAGGTGAAAGCCGTGGGCAAGGCCTTGAATTGCTCCATCAATGATGTGTTGCTGAGCTGCGTGGCAGGCGCCATTGGTGCCTATTTGCGTGAGCAGGGCGATGCTGTGAGCGGCAAGGAAATCCGGGCGATGGTGCCGGTCAATTTGCGACCGCTGGAGCATGCCTACAAGCTGGGCAACCAGTTCGGGCTTGCGCCTTTGGTGCTGCCCATCGGCTTGGATAACCCGGTAGAGCGGGTGTACGAGGTGCGTGCCCGCATGCGCGGCCTCAAAGGCAGCATGCAGCCACTGTTGGCCTTCGGTTTGTTGGCAGTGGCTGGTTTGCTGATCAAGCCGGCGCAGGATGCTTTGCTGAGCTTGTTCTCCAAAAAGACCACGGCCGTGATGACCAATGTGCCCGGACCACGGGAGAAACTCAAAATCTGCGGTTCTACGATCGAGGAAAACCTGTTCTGGGTGCCCCAGAGCGGGTCCGTCGGCTTGGGCGTTTCTATTTTGAGTTACGGCGGCGGTGTGCAGTTCGGCGTCGTGACGGATGCCACGCTGTGCCCGGATCCTCAAAAAATCATTGACCAGTTTGAGCCGGAGTTTGCCAAGCTGTCGGTATTGACCTTGATGCTGCCCTGGGGCGAGTGATCAGTCTGCGAGTTCGGCCTGTATTTGCAGGACGCCCAGGTGCTCCATGGCGTCTCTGGGGCTGACCGCTGCGGCGCTCGCATAGAGTTCCATTGCTTCGGCCTCGTGGGCCTCCGGATCGAGCATTAGCAAGCCGCGCGCGTATTCGGACAGGGCCAAGGGCGCGTGGGGTATCAGGGCCATGCCTGCGCGAAAGTGTCGAATCGCAACGTCCGGGTGGGCGCCGTAGGTGATGTTGCCAATCATCGCTCCGACCTTGTCAATCACCTCCGCATGAAAAGTGCCCAGCGCCAGGTGGGCATCTGCATGCAGCGCTTGCAATGCAATCGCCGTTTCAAACGCTTTTTTTATCTTTTCGCCATGCCCTTGCGCAAGGGCTTGGGCCACGCTGGTGCCTTGGCTGTAGCGACCGAGTGCATAACCATAAAAGTAATGCGCGTTTGGGTTGTGCGGTTCGTGATTGATCTGCCGGAGTGCCCGCTCCGCCGTGTCGCAATACAGCTTGAGACGGGTGGTTTCACTGGGCTCCAAAAAGTCTGCATGGATCAGGCAAGCCTTATTGGCCACAGTGACGCCGGCATAGCCCAGCAAGCGGCCCGCATGAAATGCGGCCTCAAACTCCCCGCGGTGGAACAGCGCCCATGCTGACAATAGTTCAGGGTCGGAGGGCAGGGGCTCTGCGTCGCCGGCGTGCAATGCGGCCCAATGCGCCGGTAAATTGACGGCATCCAATGCACGCAAGTGCACATGCGGATAAGGTTGCCAGTCGAGCGCCCCCAGCATCAAGGCGCCTGGTACGCACCGCTGAGTTGCAGCAAGTGGTTGCGTTGTTGGACTTGCAGGTACGGTACCAGGAGGTTGAGCACATGTTGGCCACCCCGCAAGAGCGCCGCTTGGGCACTTGCGGGCTCCAAGGCGTTGCGGGGGTCACGCACATATTCAAAGCTCAGCCAATACGTCAGCACCACCACCATGCTGGTGGCTGTGGGCTCCATCTCGCGGATGTCCATTTGCAGGGATCCGGTGCGCGCCATGCACTCCAGCATCGCGCGGATGGAGCGGGTCTTGTTCTTCAAAACGCTCTGGAAATGGGTCTCCAGGCGGCGATTTTTGCTGAGCAAGTCGTTCAAATCGCGGTACAGGAAGCGGTACTGCCAAATCAGCTCGAACAGCGTGTGCATGAAGAACCATGCGTCTTCCACGTCGCGGACATTGTCACTGGCGTTCAGCAGTTCATTTAGCGCACGCTCGTACCGGTCAAACAGCGAGTTGATCAGCTCGTCTTTGGCTGGATAGTGGTAATACAGGTTGCCAGGGCTGATGCCCAGCTCGGCAGAAATCAAGGTGGTCGAAACGTTGGGCTCACCAAAGCGGTTGAACAGCTCCAGGGTGGTTTCCAGAATCCGCTCAGCGGTGCGTCGGGGCGCTTTTTTAACCATGGGTCAGTGCCTCAACATAGTCTTGTGGTGAACCACTTGCGATAGATCTTCCATAACGCCCTCCAATGTACCCAAAGCTTGGCCCCAGCGTGACGTTGGTGGGCTCGGCGCGATGAGTTGGCGTGTGTTGTCGTTGAGTATCGGTAAATTCAAAGTGATGCCGTGGCGGAGTAGTTGTTCCGACAGGCGAGCGCGTTGGGCGCGTAGCAGGGCGCGCGTCTGTTGATACGCGTGCTCGGCCAGCTGCCGGCGTTGTGCGTAGCTGAAGGTGTTGGCGAGGTACAGCTCCGGGTCGCGGTGGTCCGGCTCCAGCAAGACGATATCGGTGTGCGGGTAGGCGTGGGCATAGTGCTTCATGCCCAACTCCATGCGGGAGTGGATCATCGAGCGAAAGGTCTGACTCATCACGGAGGGCAGGCCCCCGTCCACCATGCGGGGAATGGGGCGGCTTCCCCTGGAGGCGCCTGCCGCGTCTTGCGCATGGGCTTGTGGCGAACTCGCATCGAAGGGCACCAAAGGGTTGAGACACAAGAGCAAGTCAGCACCCTGCTCTAAGGCCACCGAGGCGTGCATGGTCTTCTTCATCGCGCCGTCGACGTAGTACTGATCGTCAATCACGACGGGCGGAAACAAGCCGGGCAGCGCGGAGCTCGCCTGAACTGCTTTGGAGATCGGTACATGGTCCCAGCCATTGCTGCCGAACGCGACGGCCTGTGCACTGTCGAGTTGCGTGGCTACCAGTGTGAGTTTGCAGGCGAGTTGGCGGAAATCATTCGTTCTTCCCGGTTTGCTGAACAAACGCGCGAGTTGTGTATCAATCTGCCGATTAGAGAAAACACCGGTCGGCAGCGCGGGCGCCATGCGCTCAAGCGCCTGTACCAAAGAGGCGCGACCGCGGAGCATGTCCCAGCCGACGGCCCCCATCAGTCCTGGTACCAGGAGGCCGCGGCGCAAAAACTCGCCATAGGCGGGTTCCATCAGCCACGAGGGATCGAAGTAATCACCCGAGCGCGGATCGTTTTCAATAAAAGAGGCACAAAGCTGTCGCGGAGTCATTCCGTTGGCCAGCGCCGCAGCAATAAATCCCCCTGCAGATACCCCGACGTAGTGATCCAGTTGGTTGAGGTCGATGCCCCCCAGGCCCTCTTCCAGGGCGCACAGCGCACCTATTTCATAGATGGCGCCTAGCGGACCGCCGCCGGCCAGGGCCATGGCGATTTTGGGGCGGGTGCGTTGTGGTGCCTTCATGCGGTGCAGTGTAGTGTTTGGAAAGGGGGTTTAATGCTGCGCTGCAACAGGTGGCCGGACGTGAAAGAGGGCGCTCGCGCGCCCTCTTTCTTTCAACCGTGTGGCTGGGTGGTATTTATTCGCTGGCCTTGGCAGCGGCCGGAGTGGCGGACGCTTTTTTGGCAGCTGCGCGTGGAGCGCGTGCTTTCTTGGCGGAGCCGGCTTGCTGGTTGCAGCGGGAGCCGTCACTTTTTTGGCCGCCGCCTTTTTCTTCAGTGGTGTTGCCGGTGAGCTGCTTGCAGCTTTGCCTGTGGACGACTTGGGTTGTGCGGACAGCTGTTGAACGGCATGGTTCAGTGCATCAATGCGCTCGATAAGCGATGTCACTTCTTTGGCAGACGGGACGCCGAGTTTGTGGAGCGCTTTGGCCACGCGCTCTTCAAAAATGTTTTCCAGTTTGTCCCACTGTCCGGTTGCCTTGCTGCTGATATCGGTGGCCATGGTGGACATTTTTGCCGTGGCTTCGTTGATTTTGTCTTCCGCCGCAGCTTGGGTCTTGCGCTGAATACTGACGCCTTCTTTCACCAGGGCTTCGAATGCTTTGCTTCCCTCTGCTTGGGCGCGGGTGAATGCCCCGAGGCCGGCTTGCCAGATCTGTTGTGCAGAGTCCTTGACGGATGCCGACAAGGGGCTGCCGGCGGCAGGGGCGGGTTTGTTTTTCTGAATTTTCTTGACCATGAGAGCTCCTCTTTTGAGTGTGACGTGCAGCAAGGGTGGGTGTCTCCACTTGCGTGGGAATGACTCTAAGCGCTGAACCCGCGGGTGTGTAGATGGCTTCCACTAAGAAGCACGGTCGTTCGCAACCGTATTGCCTGCAGTATTGGAGCCGGCGGGTTAGTCGGGTTAACGATGAAATCCGCGAGCCCAAAGTCCGTCAGAATAAATTCATTAACAGGAGCATGTATGCGGTATTTCGTCACGGGAGCTACAGGATTCATTGGTAAACGTCTGGTCAAGAAGTTGTTGCAGCGCAAAGGCGCTACGGTGCATTTCCTGATCCGGCAAGAGAGTGAAGAAAAGGTAGCGGGGTTGCGGGAGTATTGGGGGCTGACGGACAGCAAGTCCCAAGGGCGGGCCGTTCCTGTTTTTGGCGATCTCAAAGGAAAAAAACTCGGAGTTTCTGCAGAGACCGTCAAAACCCTGAAAGGGCAGGTGGATCACTTCTACCATTTGGCTGCGGTTTATGACTTGGAGGCTGATGAGGAATCTCAGATCGCGGTGAATGTAGACGGCACGCGAAACACGGTGGAGTTCGCCAAAGCTATCGATGCGGGCCATTTCCACCATGTGTCTTCGATTGCTGCCGCGGGTCTGTATGAAGGCGTATTCCGCGAGGATATGTTTGAAGAAGCGGAAAACTACGATCATCCTTACTTCATGACCAAGCACGAGAGTGAAAAAATCGTGCGCAAAGAATGCAAGGTGCCGTGGTCGGTGTACCGCCCCGCCATGGTAGTCGGCGACAGCACTACCGGCGAGATGGACAAGATCGATGGTCCGTACTATTTTTTCAAGCTGATTCAACGCATGCGTCAGTTGCTCCCGCCATGGATGCCATCTATCGGCCTGGAAGGGGGGCGGGTCAACATTGTTCCGGTTGACTTTGTGGTCGATGCGCTGAACGCGATCAGCCACAAGCAAGGGATCGCCAAGCAGTGTTACCACCTGGTAGATCCCGTCGGCTACCGGGTGGGTGATGTCCTGGATATTTTCAGCAAGGCTGCACATGCGCCGAAGATGAACATATTTGTGAACGCTGCCTTGTTGGGGTTTATTCCGCGTAGCGTGACCAAAAGCCTGATGGCGCTGGCACCGGTGCGGCGGGTGCGCAGTGCCATCATGAAGGACCTGAGCCTGCCCGAAGACATGATGACCTTCATCAACTACCCGACCCGCTTTGATTGCCGGGGGGCTTTGGCAATGCTCAAGGGCACGGGCGTCGAGTGCCCGAATCTCAAGGATTACGCGTGGAAGCTGTGGGACTACTGGGAGCGTCACCTCGACCCCGATTTACATATTGACCGCACCTTGCGAGGCACTGTGGGGGGCAAAGTGGTGTTGATCACCGGAGGGTCATCCGGTATCGGGCTGGCAGCGGCCCATAAGTTTGCGGAGGCGGGTGCCACGACCATCATCTGCGGTCGCGACGTGGATAAATTGAAAGAGGCCTGCAAGGAAGCCAAGGCCAAGGGGTATAACTTTGTGGCGTACCCCGCAGATATTGCCGATATGGCCGATTGCGACCGTTTTGTGGCCTTGTTGATTGAAAACCATGGAGGCGTGGACTTTTTGATCAATAACGCGGGTCGCTCCATCCGCCGCGCCATCGAGTCGAGTTATGACCGTTTCCACGACTACGAGCGCACCATGCAATTGAATTATTTTGGTTGCTTGCGGGTGACCATGGGTTTATTGCCGGGTATGGTGGCCAAGAGAAAAGGGCATGTGGTCAATATCAGCTCCATTGGCGTGCTGACCAATGCCCCGCGATTCAGCGCCTATGTGGCCTCCAAGGCTGCGCTGGATGCCTGGACACGCTGCGCATCCAGCGAGTTTGCGGATCAAGGTATCAGTTTCACCACCATCAATATGCCTTTGGTGCGCACACCAATGATTGCCCCCACCGGTATTTACAACAATGTGCCCACCCTCTCGCCCGAGCAAGCGGCCGATATGGTGGCCGATGCCTGTATCAGTAAACCGGTGCGGATTGCCACTCGGCTTGGTATTACGGGGCAGGTGATGCATGCGTTGGTACCTCGTATTGCCCAGATCGCCATGAATACCAGCTTCAGAATGTTCCCGGACTCCTCCGCAGCAAAAGGGGCCAAACCCGGGGAAAAATCGAAGCTATCTCCCGAAGCCATTGCCATGCAGCAAATGATGCGGGGTATTCATTTCTAAGCTGTATTTACTGTCGCCAGCAGGGGGGCATTCGTTTTGGCCTCCCTGTGTGAGTGCATCGGGTCACGCAGGTTTTGTACATAACCCTTGAATTCGGTAAATGTCACGCCGCTGCAATAAATAGTTCGCCTTGGGGGGGGGCTCCCGCGGCAAATATGCCCAAGAAGAGTGCGCAAGCCGTGAAAGTCAAACGGTCATTAATGCGTAGACCCCATACTTACTGCGTATTTTCTCCACTAGGGCGTTCCTCTATTTGTTGCACCATTCAATGCACTATCTAGAGATAAATCTACTCTTATGAGAGAATTCGACCGTGTTTTTTTGTTTTAGGAGTAAATTTTGTCTAATCTCATCGATATTCAGTCGCAAATCGAAAAGCTGCAAAAACAGGCAAATGAAATTAAAGCCAAAGAATTTCACAGCACGGTGCAAGAGATCCTGGTGAAAATGCAGGCTTTTGGTATCACGGTCAAAGACCTGCAAACTACCAAGCCCTCCAAGGGTCCCAAACAAAAGTCGAAAGAAGCCGCACCCAAAGCCGCTAAAAAAGACAAAAAGGCGGGTGCAAGCGTTGCTGCCAAATATCGCGGCCCTAATGGAGAAACATGGTCCGGACGTGGCCTGACTCCCAAGTGGCTGTCGGCTTTGATTGCCCAGGGTCAGCCTAAAGAGAGCTTTGCGATCGCTCCTCAAGACGGCACTACCGCCAGCAGCGCTTCGTAAGCTTTTTGCTGTTGCGAGCCCGGTTGCATGCTCGGCTCTCGCATGGTGTTGCGGGGTGTGCTCCGGGAGCAGTGCGGCACAATCCGCCGCTGTAATTTTTCCAATGTCTCTCCCAACGGATGTCTTGCATGACCGACGCTTCTTCCCCCGCCGCCGCGACCATCGCCCCTTTTGACCAGGCCCAGATTCTGGCGCGGGCCTTGCCCTACATCCGCAAGTTCCATGGCAAGACCATGGTCATCAAATATGGCGGCAACGCCATGACCGATCCCGCGCTGCAAAAAGCCTTTGCGGAAGACGTGGTGTTGCTCAAGCTGGTCGGTATCAATCCGGTCGTGGTGCATGGTGGCGGGCCTCAAATTGAAGGTCTGCTCAAACGCCTCGGTAAAAAAGGGGAGTTCATCCAAGGGATGCGGGTCACAGATCCCGAAACCATGGAAGTGGTCGAATGGGTACTCGGCGGCGAGGTCCAGCAAGATATCGTCGGTTTGATCAATCAGGCTGGCGGCAAGGCGGTCGGTTTGACCGGGCGCGATGGCGCCATGATCCGCGCCCAGAAGCTCAAGATGCTTGACAACGCAGACCCCACCAAAGAACACGACGTGGGTCAGGTCGGGGATATTGTCAGTGTCGATCCCAGTGTGGTGAAAGCCTTGCAAGACGATGCATTCATCCCGGTGGTCAGCCCGATTGGTTTTGGTGAGAACAACGAGAGCTACAACATCAACGCCGATGTGGTGGCTGCCAAGCTGGCCACGGTGCTCCAGGCCGAAAAGCTGATGATGTTGACCAACATCAGCGGCGTGCTGGACAAGCAGGGCGCCTTGATGACAGACCTGACCGCCCAGCGGATTGATGAGTTGTTTGCCGATGGCACGATCAGCGGCGGCATGTTGCCCAAAATCGCCGGTGCGCTGGATGCGGCCAAAAGCGGTGTCAACTCGGTCCACATCATCGATGGACGGGTGCCCCATGTGCTGCTGCTCGAAATCCTGACGGATCAAGCCTTCGGCACTATGATCCGCTCCCATTGAATTTGGTCGCTATCATTTTTGTAGCTGCTTGCGCAGATATCACTTGGGCTTGAAAGGTAATTGATGCGTCTGTTACTTGTAGAAGATGACGTGATGGTTGCCAGCGGCATCAAACTGGGTTTGTCTGACGCCGGTTATGCCGTCGACTGGGTGGGCAGTGCTGAGCGCGCGCTGGAGGTCACCAGCACAGAGTCGTTTGATGTGGCGGTTGTGGACATCGGCTTGCCGAATATGGATGGCCTCTCGCTCACCCAAGCGATGCGCAAGTCAGGCCAGACCATGCCGGTATTGATCCTCACCGCGCGTGATGCGCTGCAGGATCGGGTCCAGGGGCTGGACATGGGCGCGGATGACTACATGGTCAAGCCTTTTGAGCTGCCTGAGTTGTTGGCGCGCTTGCGGGCTTTGCTGCGGCGGTCCCAGGCGGCCACTTCCTCGGTGCTGAGCTTTGGTCCGCTGGAGCTGGATACCGCGCAGCGCGTCGCTTGCATCCGGGTAGACGGTGCGGCGGCTACTGCGCTTGAGCTCGGTCCGCGGGAGTGGACTGTGATGGAGTACCTGCTTTTGCAGGCTCCCAAGCCCGCAAACAAAGACAAGCTGCTGCAGGCGCTGACAGGCTGGGACAAAGAAATCACCCCCAATGCGGTGGAGGTGTACATCTCCCGGCTCAGAGGGAAGTTAGAGCCGCATGGCGTGGCGTTGCGCTCTATCCGCGGTTTCGGATACCGGCTAGAACTAGCCGCGGCCTGAGTGGTCCCCTCTGGCATGTCCAAGGGTTTGCAGCGGCGTTTGCTGTTGCTGCTACTGCTCCCCTTGTTTTTGTTGGCCATGCTGAACGCGTGGTTTGACTTTCGCTCTGCCGACAGTGCCGCCTTGCAGCAAGACCGGCAATTGGTCCGCATGGTCCCTTTGCTAGCGGATTCGGTGGTTGCCAAGGGCGATCTGGCGTCGCCGGCCTTGGTGCTGCTCACGGCACCGCCCGTTGATGAGTTTTTGAATAGCCGCCCCGGCATGTCGGCCATGGCCGTCGTTGGCATGGATGGCGTTGTGCGCGCTGGGGCCGACTGGCTCTACGGTATGCCGCCCAGCACCAAGGAGCCTGCTTTTTCGAGCCAGGAGTTTGAGGGCGTCACCTACCGCATCGTCAGCCAGAGGGTGCAAACCGTGGCGGGTGAGCTCGTGGTGCGGCTTGCCGACGGTTCCGACCCCCGCCAGCAATGGCTGCGTTTGCTGGCGTTGAAGGTGTTGCTACCGAACTTGATTTTGGCTTTCGCCGGATTTTTTGCGGTGCGTTGGGCGGTGGGCACCGCTTTGCGTCCCCTGCTAACCCTGCGCGAGGCTTTGGAGCGTCGCTCCCCGAGGGATTTGTCCGCCCTTGACCCCGATGCGTCGCCAGACGAGGTGAGGCCCTTGGTGGAGTCGCTGAACCGCTTGTTCGGCCTGGTGAATGCGCAGGCAGAAAGCCAGGCCCGGTTTGTTGCGGATGCCGCGCACCAATTGCGCACCCCGCTTGCCGGTTTGCAAGCACAGGTCGAGGCATGGGCGCAGGTGGTGGATCCGCATGGAAGTAAGGGAAAAGCGGCAATAGCCCCCGAAAGAGCTGCACCTAACGCTATCACTTTAGGAGCGGATCAGGTTTTGCGGCTTCGCCATGCGGCGCGGCGCACTTCGCAGCTTGCCAATCAATTGCTGGCCTTGTCGCGGGCGGATTCGCGCAGCGCCAACATTCAGCCACTGCAACGCGTGGACCTCTTGCAGCTGTGTGAAACGCTGTTGGAATCCCAGCTGGATGCGGCCATGGCCAAACAAATAGACCTCGGGCTGGATGTCAGCCCGGTTCATGTAAGTGGCCAGGAGTGGTTGCTGCGCGAGCTGATGACCAACTTGGTGGACAACGCGATCAAATACACGCAAGAGGGCGGCCGGGTCACGATCCGTTGCGGGCAACAAGGCCAGGCATTTCTGGAGGTCGAAGACGATGGCCCCGGTGTGCCCTCCGGTGAGCGCTACCGGGTGCTGGAGCGCTTCTATCGGGTAGCGGGTACCGCCGTGGAGGGCAATGGCTTGGGCCTGGCCATTGCCAGCGAAATCGCCCATGTCCACCGCAGCCAGTTGGAGTTGCAGGCAGGTGCTGGAGGCAAGGGGCTGCGGGTGACACTCCGCTTTCCCCTCGCTTGAAAAGTCAGGCGCGTTGCGCGTGCGAGAATTTAAGTGAACACTAACTAGCCCTTGAGACCAGACGTGCCATGACTGATACCTCTGTTGAGACACCATCTGCCGACGCGCCAACGCGCAAGCGGCCCAAACCCGGAGAGCGCCGGGTTCAGATTCTCCAAATGTTGGCCAGCATGCTGGAGCAACCCGGTGGCGAACGCATTACGACCGCGGCATTGGCCGCGCGGCTGGAGGTCAGCGAGGCCGCGCTGTACCGGCATTTCGCCAGCAAGGCGCAAATGTTTGAGGGCTTGATTGATTTCATCGAGCAGACGGTTTTTTCGCTGATCAACCAGATCATTGAAAAAGAGGCCGCCGACCCCGCCCCCGATGTCGGCGTGCGGCAGTCGCACCGCATTCTCAGCATGTTGGTGCAGTTTGCCGAGAAGAACCCCGGCATGGCCCGTGTGATGGTGGGGGACGCACTGGTGCTGGAGCACGAGCGCTTGCAGCAGCGCATGAACGCGCTGTTTGACAAAGTGGAAGCCACGGTCAAGCAATGCCTGCGGGATGGCCGCTTGGCGGCACCGGCGCAGGTGGGTGCGGTCGATGCGCAAATTCAAGCTTCTACGGCGGTGGCTTTTGTGGCGGGCCGCTTGCAGCGCTTTGCCCGATCCGGGTTCAAGCGCTTGCCGTCGGAGCACCTCGACAGCGCATTGGGTTTGATGCTGGGGTAAACCCTAGTTTGCCTTAGGAGTGACCCTCTAGAGGGGGTGGGTACTTCACAGTGTCGAGTGAAATGCTGCAAAATAGCACGATCGTTCTATTTTGATTACCACTCGTCTATGTCGCTTGCCGCTGAAATCGCTATCGAGCACTCCTCTACCGAGCCCGGTGCCAAGCGCGCGCCCGCTCGACGTGCGATGCAAAAAGGCCAGCAAACCAAGGCCGCTATCGTCGAGGCCGCTTTGGGCCTCGCTACGCAGATTGGCCTCGAAGGCTTGAGCATCGGGGTGCTTGCAGAAGTCACCCAAATGAGCAAATCCGGTGTGTTTGCACACTTTGGCTCCCGCGAAGAGATGCAAATCTCGGTGGTTCGCGAATACTTCAGCCGCTTCGAGCAAGAAGTGTTTTACCCGGCACTCCATGCTGATCGCGGGTTGCCTCGCGTCCAAGCGCTATTCGGCAATTGGATGAAGCGTGTCGCGGTAGAAATCCAATCTGGATGCATCTTCATCAGCGGTGCCGTCGAATTCGATGACCGACCAGGCCCCGTGCGTGATGCGCTGGCCTTCTCGGTCCAAACCTGGCTCAGCGCGTTGTACCGCGCCGTCGTTTTGGCCAAGCAATGTGGTCACCTGCGCTCGGATGCCGATGAGCAGCAAATGGCATTTGAGATCCACGGCCTGATCCTCGCCTTGCATTACGAGGCCCGTTTTCTCAAAAACCCCGGTTCCATCGAGCGCGCGAATCAGGGCTTTTCCAACATCCTTGCGCGATATGCCGTGACCCCGGTCACCCCGAATTAAACCCACCCATACCCACCCAGTTCATCAGGAGAAAGCAACATGCCTACTTACACCCCCCCACTGCGCGACATGCAATTTGTGATGCACGAAGTGCTGAACGTGGCGCAAGACCTGCAGCAGATCCCCAAACACGCTGAGATGGATGTGGAAACCATCAACGCCGTGTTGGAAGAGGGCGGCAAGTTCGCTGCCGAAGTGGCGTTCCCCCTGAACATCAGCGGTGACACCGAAGGTTGCACGATCGACCAGACCACTCACGCAGTCACCACCCCCAAGGGCTTCAAGGAAGCCTATCGCCAGTACATCGACGGCGGCTGGGCTGCACTTGCCTGCGACCCTGAGTACGGCGGCCAAGGCCTGCCCTATGTGGTCAACGGCATGTTCTACGAAATGCTCAACAGCGCCAACCAAGCCTGGACCATGTACCCCGGCCTGACCCACGGTGCGTATGCCGCGCTGGAAACGCACGGCACCCCTGAGCAAAAAGCCACTTACCTGCCCAAGATGACCAGCGGCGAGTGGACCGGCACCATGTGCCTGACCGAACCTCACTGCGGCACCGATTTGGGCTTGATGCGCACCAAGGCCGAGCCACAGGCAGACGGCACCTACAAGATCACCGGCAACAAGATTTTCATCAGCGCCGGCGAGCACGACATGACCGACAACATCATTCACCTGGTGTTGGCACGTTTGCCCGATGCGCCTCCCGGCATCAAAGGCATCAGCCTGTTCATCGTGCCCAAGTTCCATGTAAATGCTGACGGCTCCTTGGGCGAGCGCAACGGCATTTACTGTGGCGGCCTCGAGCACAAAATGGGCATTCACGGCAATGCCACTTGCCAGATGGTGCTGGAAGACGCCGTGGGCACCATGGTGGGCCAGGCCAACAAGGGCATGCAAGGCATGTTCGTGATGATGAACGCTGCCCGTCTGGGCGTGGGCAACCAGTCTTTGGGTCTCACCGAAGTTGCATTCCAGAACGCATTGGCCTACGCCAAAGACCGCATCCAGATGCGTAGCCTCTCCGGTACCAAGGCCAAAGACAAGCCCGCAGACCCTATCATCGTGCACCCTGATGTGCGCAAGATGCTGATGACTGCCCGTGCCTACGCAGACGGCGGCCGCGCCTTGCAGGTCTACTGCTCGATGTTGCTGGAAAAAGAGCACAACCACCCCGATGAAAAAGTCCGCAAAGACGCTGGCGAAATGCTCGCTTTGCTGACCCCTATTGCCAAAGCCTTCCTGACCGACAACGGCCACATTGCCACCAACGCTTGCATGCAAGTTTTCGGCGGCCACGGTTTCATCAAGGAATGGGGCATGGAGCAGTTTGTGCGCGACAACCGCATCAACATGATCTATGAAGGCACTAACACCATCCAGTCTCTGGATTTGTTGGGCCGCAAGGTCTTGGGCAACAACGGCGCCACCCTCAAGAAGTTCGGCAAGCTGGTCGGCGCGCTGGTGGCCGAAGAAGGCGTGAACGAAAAGATGGCTGAATTCATCACCCCGATCGCCATCCTGGGCGAGCAGATGACCAAGTTCACCACCGAAGTCGGCTTCAAGGGCTTCCAGAACCCTGACGAAGTGGGCGCCGCCGCCGTGGACTACCTGCGTGTGGCAGGTCACTTGGTGTTCGGCTACTTCTTTGCCCGTATGGCCCAAGTGGCCTTACGTGAAATTGCGGCCGGTAGCACCGATCCGTTCTACACCGCCAAGCTGCAGACCGCACGCTTCTACTTCGCCAAGCTGTTCCCCGAAACCGCGACCCTGATGCGCACTGCCCGCACTGGCTCCAAAGTTTTGATGGACACCAACGCCGCTCTGGCTTAAAAAATCACTGCGTTTGCCCCATCCACTTTTAAAACGACAGGAGACTTTCATGATTCGCACATCGCTCGTAATTGCTCTCGGCCTGACTGCCACTGCCGCTATGGCCCAAATGAGCCCTGTGGGCTTGTGGCGCCAAGTGGACGATAAAACCGGCCAGGCCAAGTCGGAAATCCGCATCGTCGAAGAAGGCGGTGTCGTCACCGCCCGCATCGAGAAGCGGCTCGACCCTGCGGCAAAGCCCGAAGACAAGTGCGACGAGTGCAAAGATGACCGTAAAGGCAAGCCCATCGTCGGGCTTGAAATCATCCGTGGCGTGAAGAAGGTGGAAGGCAAAGAGGTCTGGGACGGCGGCAAGATTCTCGACCCCGCAGAGGGCAAGGAATACAACGCCCGCCTCACCCCTATCGAAGGTGGCAAGAAGCTGGAGATGCGCGGTTCTATCGCCTTCTTCGGCCGCACGCAGACCTGGACCCGCATCCAGTAAACCAATTCAGGAAAACCTATGTCCCGTTTCCAAGTCCGTAAAGTCGCCGTGCTCGGCGCAGGCGTGATGGGCGCGCAAATCGCAGCCCACCTCGTCAACGTCAAAGTACCCGTGGTGCTGTTTGATCTGCCCGCCAAAGAAGGCCCCAAGAATGGCATCGTCACCCGTGCTATTGAGAACCTCAAGAAGCTCAAGCCCGCCCCCTTGGGCGTGGTGGATGACGCTGGCCTGATCGGCCAAGCCAACTACGAAGAGCACCTCGAACAGCTGCGCGACTGCGACCTCATCATTGAGGCCATCGCCGAGCGCATGGACTGGAAGCTGGACCTCTACAAAAAGATCGCGCCCTTCATCGGCCCCAACACGATTGTTGCGTCCAACACTTCCGGCCTGTCGATCACCAAACTGTCGGAAGCGCTGCCAGAAGAAATCAAGCCCCGCTTCTGCGGTATCCACTTCTTCAACCCGCCCCGCTACATGGCGCTGGTGGAGTTGATCAACACCCCCACCACCGAAGCCCACTACCTCGATGCGCTCGAAGGCTTTGTGACCAGCACCCTGGGCAAGGGCGTGGTGCGTGCCAAGGACTCCCCCAACTTCATCGCCAACCGCGTCGGTATCGCCGGCATGTTGGCCACCATGAAGGAAGTGGAAAACTTCGGCCTGACCTATGACGTGGTCGATGACCTGACCGGTAAGAAGCTGGGGCGCGCATCCTCCGGCACATTCCGCACTGCGGACGTGGTCGGCCTGGACACCATGGCCCACGTGATCAAGACGTTGCAAGACACGCTCAGCATCGACACCGATCCCTTCTACGAGAGCTTTGCCACCCCTGTGGTGCTCAAGACGCTGCTGGAAATGGGCAACCTGGGCCAGAAGTCCAAAGCCGGTTTCTTCAAGAAGGTCGGCCGCGACGTGCTGCGTTTCGACGGCGAAAGCCAAGAGTACGTGCCCGGTGGTGAGAAGGCCGACGAGGTCTACGCCCGCATGCTCAAGAAGCCAGCCGCCGAGCGCCTGAAGCTCCTGCGCAATGCCGAAGGCAAGCAGGGTCAGTTCCTGTGGGCCATCCTGCGCAACAGCTTCCACTACGCTGCCATTCACCTGGCGTCCATCGCCGACAACGCCCGCGATGTGGACTTCTGCATGCGCTGGGGCTTCGGCATGAAACAAGGCCCTTTCGAGCTCTGGCAAGAGGCCGGTTGGCTCGAAGTGGCCAAGATGGTTCAAGAAGATATCGACGCCGGCAAGGCCCTGTGCAAAGCGCCGCTGCCCGAGTGGGTGTTCAAAGGCCCCGTGGCAGATGCCGGTGGTGTGCACACCGCGGCAGGTTCCTGGAACCCCACCACAGGCACCTTTGTACCGGTGCGCAAGCTGCCCGTGTACGAGCGCCAGCACTTCCCCGAAAGCGTATTGGGCTCCAACGCGCCCAAGGCCGAGACAGCAGGCAAGACTATTTTTGAAGACGAGTCCATCCGCCTGTGGACGCTGGATGAGCCGGTGCTGATTGCCAGCATCAAGACCAAGATGCACGCTATCGGTGGCGGCGTGATCGAAGGCCTGCTGCAAGCCCAGGAGCTGGCCGAGAAGGAATACCAAGGCTTGGTGATCTGGTCGCCGGACGAGATGTTCTCCGCCGGTGCCGACCTGCAAGGCATGATGCCTGCCTTCATGATCGGTGGCGCCAAAGCCATCGAAGGCGCAGAAGCCGAGCTGCAAAACGCCATGCTCAAGCTGCGCTATTCCAAGGTGCCCGTCATTTCCGCCATCCGCGGATTGGCGCTGGGCGGTGGTTGCGAGCTGGCCGTTTACTCCAGCAAGCGCGTGGCGGCGATGGAAAGCTACATCGGCTTGGTGGAAGTTGGCGTGGGCCTGGTGCCCGGTGCCGGCGGCCTGACCTACATTGCACGGCGCGCCGCGGAGAACATGGCACTGTCCACCTCCAAGGATCTGCTGCCTTTCCTGACCGAAGGCTTCACCGCTGCGGCCATGGCCAAGGTAGGCACCAGTGCGCTCGAAAGCCGCAAGTTGGGTTACCTGCTGGAGAGCGATGTGGTGGTGGCCCATAAAGACGAGCTCTTGTTCGTGGCCATCAACGAAGCCAAGGCTTTGTACACCTCCGGCTACCGTGCACCGCACAAGCGCAGCTTCCCTGTGGCCGGTCGCAGTGGCATTGCCACGATCCGCGCCCAGTTGGTCAACATGCGCGACGGTGGCTTCATCAGCGCGCACGATTTCCATATCGGCTTGCTGATTGCAGAGGTGGTGTGTGGCGGCCAAGTGGATGCCGGCACCCTGGTGACGGAGGAATACCTCATGGCCATGGAACGCAAGGCCTTCTGCAGCCTGCTGACCCACCCCAAGACGCAAGAACGCATCATGGGCATGATGTCCACCGGCAAGCCGGTGCGTAACTGATCGCCGGCATGAGCATTCCCGCTGCCCACGCATCGACCGCCCGGCCCAACCGGCTGGCGCGTTCGGTTGCCAAGCTGGACCGCGTGCCTGCGGCCTTGCGTCCTTGGTTGCGCAACAAGGTCATGGGCCGTGCGGTGCCGTTCACCGGCACTGCGGGCCTTAACTTCGCACACATGGCGCCTGAACGTGTGGAGATTGCCGTGGCCAATGTGCGCCGCGTGCAAAACCACATTCAGGGCGTGCATGCCGCTGCCATGGCGCTGCTGGCCGAGACGGCAACCGGCATGGTGGTGGGCATGAATGTGCGGGACGACTGCCTGCCCCTAGCCAAGACGATGCGCATCGACTTCAAACGACGTGCCCAAGGCGCCATGCGCGCAGTGGCCACTTTGTCGGATGCGCAACGCCAGCTCATGCAGCAAAGCGATAAGGGCGAGGTCAGCGTGCCGGTACTGGTCAGCGACGAATCGGGCGAACAGCCCATTCAATGTGAATTCATCTGGGCGTGGATACCCACCCCGAAAAAATAAAGGAGTTTCCTCATGAAACAAGTCCAAGACGCTTACATCGTTGCCGCCACGCGCACGCCCATCGGGCGTTCCGGCCGCGGCTATTTCCGTAACACCCGCCCTGACGAGTTGCTGGTGTCTGCCCTGCGCAGCGCCATGTTGCAAGTCCCCACCCTGGACCCCAAGGCAATTGAAGACGCCATCATCGGTTGCTCCTTCCCTGAAGGCGAGCAGGGCATGAACATGGCCCGCGTAGCCGTGGGCCTGGCGTTTGACCACCCCGTGGGCGGTATCACCGTTAACCGCTTTTGCGCGTCGGGCATTTCCGCCATTCAGATGGCGGCAGACCGCATCCGTGTGGGCGAGGCTGATGTTTTGATCGCCGGCGGTGCCGAGTCCATGAGCATGGTGCCCATGGGCGGCGGCAAGCCCTCGTTCAACCCCGAAGTGTTCGCCCGCGACGAAAACGTCGGCATCGCCTACGGTATGGGCCTGACCGCAGAAAAGGTCGCCCAGCAGTGGAAGGTGACACGCGAAATGCAAGACGCCTTCGCCCTTGAATCCCACTTGCGCGCCATCAAGGCCCAGCAGGCCGGCGAGTTCACTGACGAGATCACGCCCATCGATGTGATCGAGCGCACCCCCAACCTGGCAACCGGCGAAGTGTCCACCCGCACCCGTACCGTGAACCTCGACGAAGGCCCACGCCCCGACACCTCCATCGAAGGCCTGGCCAAGCTCAAGCCCGTGTTCGCTGCCCGCGGCAGCGTGACCGCCGGTAACAGCTCCCAGACCAGCGATGGCGCAGGCGCTTTGATTCTGGCCAGCGAAAAAGCCGTCAAGCAGTTCGGCCTGACTCCGCTGGCCCGTTTTGTGAGCTTTGCGGCCCGTGGTGTGCCACCTGAAATCATGGGTATAGGCCCGATCGAAGCCATCCCTGCCGCCCTGCGTTACGCCGGTCTGCAGCACTCCGACATCGACTGGTTCGAGCTGAACGAAGCCTTTGCCGCCCAGTCGCTGGCCGTCATCAACACCTTGGGTCTGGACCCGTCCAAGGTCAACCCCATGGGTGGCGCGATTGCGCTGGGTCACCCGCTGGGCGCTACCGGTGCCATCCGTGCGGCTACCGTTATCCACGCACTGCGCCGTAACAACCTGAAGTACGGCATGGTCACCATGTGCGTAGGCACAGGCCAAGGGGCTGCCGGCATCTTTGAGCGCGTGTAAAGCGCGTCACACCAAGGCCACCTTCGGGTGGCCTTTTGCATGGGGCTGTATGCTCCGCAGCCATCTGGAGATCGCTTGAATGAGTACCCACGTTTTTGATGAAGCCATCGCGCTGCAAGCGCAGCCGGATGGCAGCTGGACAGGCCACACCCACCCGGCGTACGCCAACATGGTGGGGCCGTTTGGCGGCATCACTGCGGCACAGGCCCTGAACGGAGTGCTGCAGCACCCGGAGCGATTGGGCGACCCGGTGTCGCTGACGGTGAATTTTTGCGCGGCCCTGGCCGACGGCCCCTTCACCGTCATGGCGCGCGCGGCGCGCACCAACCGGTCGACCCAGCACTGGACCATCGAGATCCAGCAGGGGGATGCGATTGTCATGACCGGCACGGCGGTGACCGCCGTGCGCCGTGAGACCTGGGGCGTGGACGAAGAGCCCATGCCCCTGTGCCCGCCACCCGCCGAAGTACCGCCGCCGCAAGTCATGGCGCCCATGGAGTTTGTGAAGCGCTATGAGCAGCTGCCGGTGACCGGCCAGTTGCCCGCGGTGTGGGATGGCAGCGGCCACAGCAGCCTGAGCCAAATCTGGGTGCGTGACAATCCGCCGCGTCCCCTGGACTTTGCGTCGCTGGCCTGCATTTCAGACGTCTTTTTCCCCCGTGTGTTTATCCGCCGGGCTACCCATGTGCCTGTGGGCACGGTGTCGCTGACGGTGTACTTTCATGCAAGCGCCGAGCAGTTGGCTGCCACCGGTACCGGCTATCTGCTGGGGCAAGCGCAGGCGCAAGCCTTTCGCAACGGCTTTTTTGATCAGAGCAGTCAGCTCTGGAACGAAGCCGGTGTGCTGCTGGTGACCACGCACCAGATCGTCTATTACAAACAGTGATCCAATCACCCATCCCTTTTTGAGCGAGCGACTATGCAAGACATCCTGATCCACACCGACGCCGGCATCACCACCATCACCCTGAACCGGGTCGAAAAAAAGAACTCCTTCACCCAGTCCATGTACGCCACCTGCGCCGACGCGCTGGACGCGGCGCGTGACGACGCTGCGGTGCGTGTGGTGGTGTTCCAGGGCGACGCCACCGTGTTCAGTGCCGGCAACGACATCGGCGACTTCCTGGGCGCACCGCCCAAGGCGCAGGACGCACCGGTGTTTCGCTTTTTGCGGGCTCTGGCGGCCTTCCCCAAGCCAATCGTTGCGGCGGTATGCGGCCCGGCGGTCGGCATCGGCACCACGATGCTGTTCCATTGCGACCTGGTGTACGCAGGTGATAACGCAGCTTTCTCCATGCCCTTCGTGAACCTGGGCCTGTGCCCTGAAGCGGCGTCCAG
This sequence comes from Rhodoferax potami, assembly GCF_032193805.1. Lineage (NCBI taxonomy): Bacteria > Pseudomonadati > Pseudomonadota > Betaproteobacteria > Burkholderiales > Comamonadaceae > Rhodoferax > Rhodoferax potami. The sequence goes on from NZ_JAVBIK010000001.1 coordinate 2,435,684, forward strand.
CCTGCTGGTGCCCCAGATGATGGGTTACCACCGTGCCGCCGAGGCCTTGCTCATGGGCGAGCCCTTCATGGCCGAAGCCGCCCTCGAAGTCGGTCTGGCTAACCGCGTGGTACCGCCCACCGAAGCCAATGCCGTCGCCCAGGCTCAGGCCCGCAAGCTGGCTGCCAAGCCCATCGCCTCGCTGATCGAAACCAAGCGCCTGCTCAAGAAAGGGCAGATGGAGCAAGTGCTGGCCCGCATCGACGAAGAAGCCGTCAGCTTCGGTCGCATGTTGGGTGAGCCTTCTGCCAAAGAGGCGTTCACCGCGTTTATGGAGAAACGCAAGCCAGACTTCACCAAGGTCTGACTTTCAAGTGTTTTGGGCTGCTAGCGCTCGTTCCATCTGCGCGAGTAGCTCCTAAAATAATAGCAATCTGAAGCTGGGGTGCTGCCTTTGCACCTCAGCTAAAAAGCGCCAAGACACTCGCGTTTTCCCTGAGTATTTTTGCCAAGCAAGCGCTTGCTGAAAATAGGTGGGGCTGGTATGGTCGACACATGACCCCTACCGAGACCCTGCCTGCCGCGCCCGCTGAAGATGCCGCCCCACCCGAGGCCAAACGCCCGCGTGGCCGTCCCCGCAAAACCGAAGACGAGCGCGATGACGGCAACCGCCGCCACGAGCTGCTCAAGGCCGCAGCCCAGCTCTTCCGCCGCCAAGGGTTCGCCGCGACCACCACCCGCGACATCGCCAACTCGGCCGGCATGCAGAGCGGCTCGCCTTTCTACCACTTCAAAAGCAAAGACGCGCTCTTGTTCGCCGTCATGGAGGCGGGCATGCATTCGGCGCTGGCCAACCAGCAGCGGGTGCTAGGTGACGCGGCCTATGCCGCACTGAGCCCGGCCGACAAACTGCGCCGCCTCGTCCATGCGCACTTTGAGGTGCTGCTCGGGCCGGGTAATGACTTTGTGCCGGTCATGCTATATGAGTGGCGCTCCTTGCAGCGCCCGCAGCGCAAGGTGCTGCACAAACTGATTGCCGCCTACGAGGCCCTGTGGATGCCGGTGTTGCAGGCCCTGCAGGACAGCGGCCAGCTCAAGGCGCCGGTGGGCGTGGCGCGCCTGCTGATTCTGGGCGCGCTCAACTGGTCGGTGCAATGGTTCGACCCCGCCAAAGGGGCCACGGTAGAAGCGCTCGGCGGACACGCCGTCGCCATGTTCATTCAGGAGGTGTGATGCATTACGGTTCTGTCTTCGCGCCCGGCTTATTCGCTGGCAAAGTGGTGGTGATTACCGGTGGCGGCTCCGGCATCGGCCGCTGCACAGCCCATGAGCTGGCATCCTTGGGCGCCACCGTGGCGCTCATAGGCCGCAAGCCCGAAAAGCTGGAGAAAGCGGCCACTGAGATCACCGAGGACGGTGGCAACGTCAGCCAGCATGTGTGTGACATCCGCAATGAAGACGCCGTGAAGGCCTGCGTGGCTGCCATCGTGGCGCAGCACGGCCGTATTGACGGCCTAGTGAACAACGCCGGCGGCCAGTACATGACACCGCTGGAAGCCATCAGCGCCAAGGGCTGGGAGGCGGTGATCAACACCAACCTGACCGGCGGCTTTTTGATGGCACGGGAATGCTTTAGCCAAAGCATGAGCAAGCATGGCGGCGCCATCGTCAACATCGTGGCCGATATGTGGGGCTCCATGCCCGGCATGGGGCACAGTGGTGCCGCGCGCGCCGGCATGGTGAGCTTTACCGAGACTGCAGCCACCGAGTGGGCAGGCCGTGGGGTGCGGGTGAACGCCGTTGCGCCAGGCTACATCGCCTCCAGCGGCATGGACCACTATCCGCCCGAAATGGGTCCCATGCTGCGTGAAATGGCCAAGACCGTGCCCTTGGGCCGCTTTGGCACCGAGGCCGAAACCTCCGCCGGCATTGTGTTTTTGCTGAGCCCTGCAGCAGCGTTCATCAGCGGAACCACGCTGCGCATCGACGGTGCACGGCCCCAAGTGCGCATGGGCTGGCCTATGCGCGTGGCGGACGAAAAGGCGCAAGCCCGCGATGCCATCAAGCCCTTCAACGGCTTTCACCGCGCAAGCACGCCCAAGGTGTTTCAGTCATGAGCGCGCTCCCTGAGTCGGCGCAGGAGTTCGGCCCCGAGGATGTGGCTGCCGTGGAAGACGCGGCGCGCCGCTTCATCCAGGCCGAGGTGGCCCCGCATCTGGCGGACTGGGAAGAGGCAGGGGAGTTCCCCCGCAGCCTTTACCAGCGCGCTGCCGATCTGGGGTGGCTGGGGCTGGGCTACCCGGAGCGCTTTGGCGGCACACCGGCGCCTTGGGCGCTGCGCAACGCGCTCACGATTGCGCTCGCCCGCAACGGGGGCAGCGGCGGCCTGATGGCCAGCCTGTTCAGCCTCAACATCGGTTTGCCGCCGGTGCTGCGCCATGGCTCTGCGGCCTTGCAGCAGCTAGTGGTGCCCGATGTGCTGGCCGGCCGCAAGATTGCTGCGCTGGCGATTACCGAGCCCGGTGGGGGCACCGATGTATCGGCACTCAAAACCACGGCCCGCCTGGAGGGCAACGAGTACGTGGTGGATGGTGAAAAAACTTTCATCACCTCCGGCATGCGCGCCGACTGGATCACGGTGGCGGTGCGCACCGACCTGAAGAACAAAGGTCAGAAATCGGGAGCAGGTGGCATCTCCATGCTCATGGTGCCCGGCGATGCGCCCGGCTTGTCGCGCAGACCCCTCCAAAAAATGGGCTGGCATTGCTCAGACACCGCGCAGTTGCGCTTTGACGGCGTGCGGGTGCCGGCCTCCAACCTCGTGGGCGAGGAGGGGGCGGGTTTCAAGATCATCCTTACCAACTTCAATGGCGAGCGCTTGTCCATGGCAGCCATGGCGCTGGGCTTTGCGGAGTGCTGTTACGACGAAGCCTTGAGCTGGGCTCAGCAGCGCAAAACCTTTGGCACTGCGCTGATTGATCACCAGGTGATCCGCCACAAGTTCATGGACATGAAGATGCGTATCGAGTCCACCCGCGCTTGGCTGCATGCGGTGGCCGCCCGGGCGGACGCCGGTGACCGCGGCGACAAGTCTGCCAAGGGTGCAGAGTGGGTGGCGCAGGTGTGCCTGCTCAAGAACCATGCGACGCAGACCATGCAGTTCTGCGCTGACCAGGGCGTGCAGATTCTGGGTGGCATGGGCTACATGCGGGGCACGGCCTGCGAGCGCATTTACCGCGAAGTGAAGGTGATGATGATCGGCGGCGGCGCTGAGGAGATCATGAAAGAGTTGGCAAGCCGTCAGCTCGGCCTGTGAGAATGCGGCATGCCTAAAACCCCCCATGCAGAGCAAGCCGCAGCGCCCATCGTTTTTGAGCCGGAGTTCATCGAAGGCCTGACCCGCATCTTTGAAGTGAGCATCGTTTTCAACCAGATGCTGGGCTTGAAGATCAGCTCCATCACCCCTGACAAAGTAAAGGCCCGCATTGCCATGCGCCCGGAGCTGGTGGGGCACTATGCCTACAACCGCATACACGGCGGCGTGATCAGCGCAGGGCTGGATGCCATGGGCGGCCTGGCGGTGATGGCGGCCATTGGCGCACGTCACATGGACGAAGCGCCTTCGCAGCGCCTGCACCGCTTTGGCAAGCTGGGCACCATCGATTTGCGAATTGACTACCTGCGCCCCGGCATCGGCGAAACGTTCGAGTTACACGCTGAGGTGATGCGCCTGGGCTCACGTGTGGCGTCTACCCGCATGGAGTTTCTGGGCGCGGATGGCAAGTTGCTGTCTACTGGGTCCGCGGCTTACATCGTCTCCTGACAGGCCGCTCAGGCGTTGTTGGCGTATTGCGCCACGATCTTTGCTGCCTGCCCACTCCGGGTGATTTTGCTGGCGGCTTCGGCGAGACGTGTGCGGTCTGCTTGCGCAAATCCGGCGGTGGCCCATAGGTTGAGGTCCAGCCGCCCCAATACAAACGCCGCTCCCAAGTCGGCGGAGCGCATGCCTTCCTCGAGGAGTCCCTGCCGTAAAGAGTGGCGCACGCTTGCAACCGCATCCACCCGGCCGCTGCGAAGCAACTGCAACATGGACGACAGCGAGTTGGTGCGTTGATGCAAGACGCCTTCCAAATCGGCAATCATTCCGTAGCCTGCGCCACCGCTCAAGCTGGCAATGCGCAAGCCCCGCAGCGAAGCCCTGCTGTCCAGGACCAGACCTTTGCGCGGGAGCACTTCGACTTCCAATTGGGTCAATCGCGCAATAGATTGGACTTCGGAATCAAAACCCGGGACCGGTAGCAAGATGGTGAGGTCGGACGACCCGCGATTGATGTTTTGCAACGCACGGGCAATCGGCACCAGCCGCGTTTCTATGGGATGTCCGCAGGCTTTCGAGAGCGCCTGCGCAAAGTCAGCCATGACACCGGTGATGGATCCATTGGGCTGAACGAAGCCGTAAGGAATCACATCAATCACGTCAAGCAGCCAAGGAGGCGCTGCCACGGAGGCCGAAGCGATCCCGAGGGGGAGGGTGGTTAAGGTGGACAGTAGGTGTCGTCGATCCATGGTGGAAGCACTCAAACCTTGCCCGAAGGCGTTATGGACTCCACAAGAAATACCGCCTGACCATATTAACCCTCCACCATGGGTTTGGGATAGGGTGCTCACCCGCGGGTGGCCCCATAAAAAAAGGCCACCCGTGGGTGGCCTTTGTGTCGCTTGCGGCAGCTTACTTTTTGGCAGGCGCGTCGCTCACATACTCAGACACGACTTTCCATTTGCCATCGGTGATCTGGGAGAGACGCGAAGCGTTACTACCCAGGCGTTTGGTGGCAGTGAAAGTCTGCACGGGGGCGCCGAACATGTCTGCCGGAATGGTCATGCTATCCATGACCTTGATGTAGGAATCCGTCGTCAGATTCTTGCCGGCCTTGTTTGCCGCAGAGGCAAAGGTGTTGACGATCATGTAGCCGTAGACCGAGAAGACGGTGGGATCTTCATTGAACTTGGTTTTGTACTTGTTGGCCCAGAAGCGGATGCCGGGGGTTTGCTCATCGGTGTAGGGGTTCTGCACGGTCATGGCGGCGTAGAGGCCGTCCATGGCTTTGCCGCCGATCTTGTGGATCAGATCGGTGTAGGCCGCACTCGAGCCGATGAAGGTGGGGTTGTAGCCCAGCTTACGAGCAGTGCCGATGGCGCCGATGGTCTCGCGGATGATGGTACCCAGCACCACAAAGTCGCAACCGCCGGCCTGCATTTTGGAGACTTGGGATGAGAAGTCGGTCGCTCCACGTTTGTAGGAGGTCTTCTCAGCGAATTCCATGCCGATGGTCTTCAAGCCGTCTTCACCACCCTTGAGCACTTCGAGTCCGAAGTCGTCATCCTGGTACAAAGTGCAGACCTTCTTGGCGCCTTTTTCCTTCACCAGCTTGGGCACGGCCAGTCGCATCTGGTCGTAGTAGGGGGCTGCAAACGAGTACTTGAGCTTGTTGAAGGGCTCATACATTTCACGGGCGGCGGTGATCGGGAAGAAGTTGATCACGTTCTTCTCGAATTGCACCGGCATGGCCGCCATGTTCTGGGCGGTGCCGATGTGGCCGACCATCATGAAAATCTTGTCCTGGTTGACCAGCTTCTGGGCAGCGAGCACGGCCTTCTTGGGGTCGTAGCCGGAGTCTTCCACCAGCAGTTTGAGCTTGCGGCCGTTGATGCCCCCTTGCTCATTGATTTCGTCCACGGCCAGCAGCATGCCGGCGCGGGATTGTTTGCCGAAGCCGGCCAAGGGACCGGAGAGGTCCTGGATGGAGCCCAGCAGGATTTCGTCTTTGCTCACGCCTTGTTGTTGGGCGCTAGCAAAAGTCGCGGTCAGGGCCAGGGTGCCCAGTGCGATGGCGGTACGCAGTTTCATGGTTGTGTCTCCTCGTTGGTTCTCTTTGCAAAGGGGTGCAGCACAGCTGCTATCGGTACATGGCCTCTATCCGGGCTTCGTATTTCTTCTCCACCAGCTTGCGTTTGAGCTTCATGGTGGGGGTGAGTTCCTCATCTTCCGCGGTCAACTGGTTTTCCAGCAAGAAAAATTTCTTGATCTGCTCGACGCGCGCAAACTTTTTGTTCACCCGGTCCAGTTCCGCCTGAATCAGGGCCTGCACTTCAGGGGCGCGGGTGAGCGACGCGTAGTTACTAAACGGAATATCCGCGTCTTGCGCAAACTTTTCCACGTTCTCCTGGTCGATCATGACGATGACGGTCAGGAACGGTCGCTTGTCGCCAATGACCACCGCATCGGTGATGTACGGCGAGAACTTCAGGTCGTTCTCCAGCTCGCTCGGGGTGATGTTCTTGCCGCCAGCGGTGATGATGATGTCTTTCATCCGGTCGGTAATCCGGAAGTAACCGTCACCATCCACCACGCCCACGTCCCCAGTGTGCAGCCAGCCATCGGCGGTGATAGTTTCCGCCGTCTTCTCCGGCAGATTCAGGTAGCCGGCAAACACATTCTTGCCCCGCACCATGATTTCACCGGTCGCGGGGTCCAGCTTGACCTCGTTGAAGGGGGCTGCCGGGCCGATCGAACCGGGTTTGATTTTGCCGGCCGGTACGCCGGTGGAGGCGCCACAGGTCTCGGTCATGCCCCAGACCTCGAGCATGGGGACGCCCAGCGCCAAATACCAACGGACCAGATCCGGTGAAATCGGTGCCGCACCGGTAATCAGGAACCGTGAGCGATGGATCCCGATCAGCTTGCGCACGTTGTTCAGCGCCAGTACTTGGGCCAGTTTGAATTGCAGCTTGAGGCCTGCGCCCACGGGTTGTCCCGCGAGCACCAGATCGGCGATGCGGCCACCCACACCGATACCCCAGCCATAGACCATTTGCTGGATCTTGCCGGACTCTTTGAGCGCGATCATGACGCTCGAGTAGAACTTCTCCCACACCCGTGGCACTGCAGTGAACACCGTGGGGGCGATCTCGCGCACGTTCTCGGGGATGGTCTCGGGGTTTTCTACAAAGTTAAGTTTGGCGCCGGTATAGAGCGAGAAGTACTCACCACCCAGCCGCTCAGCAATGTGGCACAGAGGCAAAAAGCACATGCGCTCATCGCGCGCGTCTTGTGCGATGAGGGTGTTGTATCCCCTGATCGCGTAAACCAGGCCTTCGTGCAAGTGCATGGCGCCTTTGGGCTTGCCCGTGGTCCCTGAGGTGTAGACCAGAATCGCCAGGTCTTCGGGTTTGCAGTTGGCGCTGCGTTGGGTTACTGCGTTCGGGTTGGCTGCGTTGTAGGTGCGGCCCAGTGCGCGCAGGGCGTCAAGGCTGATGACGTCCGGATCGTCAAGGCCACGCAGGCCCTCCATGTCCATCACCACGATTTTGCGCAGGGTGCTGCACTGCGCGCGCACTTCCAGGGCTTTGTCGAGTTGTTCATCGTCTTCGACGAACAAGATGCTGGTGGTGGAGTCTTCACACAGGTAGTGCACCTGGCTCGGCGCATCGGTGGGGTAGATCCCGTTCGACACGCCACCCGCCGACAGCACAGCCAGATCCGCCCACACCCATTCGACGACGGTGTTGGCCAATATGGATGCGGTGTGGCCTTGTTCAAAGCCAAGGCTGATCAATCCGCCTGCAATTTCGCGTACGGCTTCGGCCGTCTGGTTCCATGTCCAGCTACGCCAGAGCCCTAGGTGCTTTTGGCGCAGCCAGATGTCGGGGCCACGGGCGGCCACGGCGTTCCAGAACATGGCCGGTATCGTGTCACCGGTCATGGCAATACCACTTTGTGGCTGGATGTTGCTGGTGTCCCAGAGTCCGTTCATGCTGCTATCTCCAGGTTTTCTTCTTTTTCCAACGACGTTCCCCGCGCACACCGTCCTCCTTCATGCCAAGGTAAAACTCTTTGATATCGTCTTTTTCGCGCAGGTTGGCGCAGGTGTCTTCCATGACGATACGGCCGTTTTCCAGCACGTAGCCGTAGTCCGAGGCGTTAAGCGCCATGTTGGCGTTTTGTTCGACCAGCAGGATGGTGGTGCCGCGCTCGCGGTTGATACGCACCACGATCTCGAAAATCTCCTTGGTGAGTTTCGGGCTCAGGCCTAGGCTGGGCTCGTCCAGGAGAATGAGGTCGGGGTCGGCCATGAGCGCGCGGCTGATCGCCAGCATCTGCTGCTGCCCGCCTGAAAGCAAGCCCGCATCCTGGGTAGCGCGCTCTTTCAGAATCGGGAAATAGCCGTACACCGTGGCGATATCTTTGGCAACGCCATCGCGGTCAGAGCGGGTAAAGGCCCCCATGAGCAGGTTGTCATGCACGCTGAGCAGGGGGAAAACCTCACGCCCTTCAGGCACGTGGCTCAAGCCCTCTTGCACGATGTGGGCTGGATCGCGCGCCGTGATGTCCTGGCCCTTGAATTCGACCGAGCCCTTGCGCGGATCGATGATCCCCGAGATGGTTTTCAGAATCGTAGTCTTGCCCGCTCCGTTGGAGCCGAGCACCGTGGCTATTTCGCCACGACGCACCTGCAAGCTCACACCACGGATGGCTTTGATCGGCCCATAGGCACTCTCAACGTTCGAGAGCTTGAGCACCGGCTGGTCGCTGATAGGTGGGGGCAGGGTGCTCATGCAACCTCCCGCGCGGGTTGGCGGCGCAAGGACGACACATCGTCGATCGAGCCCAAATAGGCTTCCACGACCGCAGGGTCCGTTTGCACTTCGCGGGGGCTGCCCATGGCCAGCACTTCGCCCTGGTTCATGGCCAAAACCCGGTCTGACACCTTGGATACCAGGCTCATATCGTGTTCCACCATGAGCACTGTGATACCCAACTCGTTTTTGATGTCCTGGATCCAGAATGCCATGTCGTCGGTTTCTTCCACATTCAAGCCGCTGGAGGGCTCATCGAGCAACAGCAGTTTGGGCTCGGTGCACAGGGCGCGGGCCATCTCCACCACCTTGCGTACGCCGTAAGGCAGGCCGGCAACCAACGAGTCGCGGTAGTGCTGCAGGTCAAGAAACTCAATGACTTCTTCGGCCTTCTCCCGCGCTTTCAGTTCAGCCTCGCGCACCGCGGAGGTGAACAGCAAGTCCTGCCAGAGGCTGGTTTTGCGGTGGGTGTGACGGCCGATCAGTAGGTTGTGCAGCACGCTGGCGTGCTCAAACAGCTCGATGTTCTGAAAGGTCCGGGCAATGCCTAGCGACGCCACATCCTGTGGCGCTTGATCGGTCAGTTGCAGCATGCCCTGCGGCCCGCGGTAGGCAATGCTGCCGGTCGTGGGGGTGTAAATGCGGCTGATCAGGTTGAACACCGTGGTCTTGCCAGCGCCATTCGGGCCGATCAGGGTGAAAACCTCACCTTGCTTGACGTCGAAGCTGACTTTGTTGACCGCCAGCACGCCGCCGAAGCGCACGCTCAGGTCTTGGGCGGAGAGTAATGTGTCGGTGCTCATTTGAGGCGATCAGACTTTTGGAAGGATTTCTGCCGCTTGAACATGCCCTTGCGGTAGAACGGGAACATTTGCAAATAGGTGCGCACCTTGAGCCAGCGGCCGTACAAGCCCATGGGCTCGAACAGCACAAACGCAATCAGGACGCTGCCGTAAATCACGCTTTTCAGACCGGGAGCCTGACCGATGATTTCCGGTAAGAACTCTTTGCTCAGCGAAATACCCTGCGGCAGGATGATGAGGAAAATAGCCCCCAGAAACACCCCATGCACCGAGCCCAAGCCGCCGATCACAATCATCAACAACAAGTCAATCGATTGCAGCAAGTTGAATTGGTCGGGCGAAATGAAGCGCAGGTTGTGCGCATACAAGGCCCCCGCCATGCCGGCTAAAGCCGCTGAAATTGAGAACGACAGGGTCTTGTAATACGCGAGATGGATGCCCATGCTCTGGGCTGAAATCTCAGAGTCGCGAATCGCCACAAACGCCCGGCCGGTAGGCGAGCGAAGCAGGTTCAAAATGCCCAAGGTGCACAGCACAGTGAGCACCAGGCAGACAAAGTAGAAGCCGGTGCCACTACTCAGGTCATAGCCGAACATCCGGATCGCCGCGACCGACTTGCCCGCGTTGCCCCCGGTGACAGATTCCCAACGCGCAAACACCTCTTCGATGATGAAGCCGAACGACAAAGTCGCCATGCCCAGGTAAATACCTTTGAGCCGCAATGCAGGGATACCCACCACCATGCCGATCGCTGCAGACAGCGTGCCGGACAAGGCAAGTGCCACCACAAAGGGCACTCCCATTTGCACCAGATAGGCCTGTGTGTAAGCACCCACGCCAAGGAAGGCGGCGTGGCCCAGAGAGAACTGGCCGGTAAAGCCCGCCAGCAGCATCAGGCCGAGCCCTGCAATCGCATAAATCAGCACCAGGTTCAGCTGGGCCAGGCTGTATTCGGTCAGCAGCCACGGTGCCGCCAATAGCAGGACGATAAGCGCGCTGTACCAAAAAACGTGACCGCCGTGTTTGGCAAGCTTGATGTCCTGCGCGTAGTCGGTTTTGAAAATAAAACGCATCAGACTTTCTTCCGCAGTTTTTCGCCGAACAGTCCATTCGGCTTGACCATCAACATAACCAACACCACCACATACGGTGCGGTGTCCTTGAATCCGTCGGGCAGGTAGAAGCCGGCAAAAGACTCCACCAGCCCGATGACAAGCCCACCGACGATGGCGCCCGGCAAGCTACCGAACCCGCCCACCACGGCGGCAGGGAACGCCTTCAGGCCAATGAAGCCCATGTTGGCGTGCACAAAAGTGATGGGGGCGAGCAGTATTCCGGCAATCGCGGCAACCGCCGCGGCAAGACCCCAAGCCAAGCCGTTCAGGCGTTGCACCGGGATCCCCATGTAGTACGCGGCCAACTGATTCTGGGAGGCGGCCTGCATTGCGATGCCCAGCTTGGTGTAGCGGAACAGGGCGAACAACAGCACGCACAACACGCCGGTCGCACCGATGATGACGAGGTGTTCCACGTTGAGCACCAGGGCGCCAATGCCCATCTCATTGCCGCCGAACTTCAGGATCTCGTCTTTGTAGGGCACAGCCAAGGCGTTGGTGTCGGTACCAATACCGGGGATCATGGTGATCAGCCCGCGCGCCACATAGCCGATGCCGATGGTGAGCATCACGATAGAAAACGCGGGTTGCCCCAGGATCGGGCGGATGACCATGCGCTCCAGGAAGATACCGAATACGGCCATGCCCAGGATCGCGCTGGGTACAGCGATCCAGTAAGGCATGCCCAGCATGGTCATGCCCACCAGTCCGCCGAAGGCGCCCAACATCATCAGCTCGCCTTGGGCGAAGCTTACGGTTTCGGTGGCCTTGTAGATCAATACAAAGCCGAGTGCAATCAGGCCGTAGATGCACCCTTGTGCTACGCCGCTGATCAGCAATTGAAGGAACTGCACGTTGTCTCCTCTGGAAGTGCAGTTCGGTTATAGCGGGGTGCTCTTCAATCGCCGATAGGGTTCCCACTGATCTCGTTGTCCCTTAGAAAGCCCTTTTTTGCGCCGGGGCTTCCTGCTGCGGGTTATCTGCTAATCGTGCCTGTAGCGCCCGCTTTGTATGCGCGGGTAGCTATCAAAAACGTAGCGTTATTCGCCGGTTTTGTTGATGGGGCGCGGGCGTCCCTGGTCGTCTATGGCGACATAGGTGAGTGACGCCTCGGTGACTTTGGTGTAGTTTCCTTGCGACCGGTAACGCTCGGCATAGACCTCGACCTTGACCGTGATTGAGGTGCGTCCGATCCGGCTCACTTTGCTGAAAAAACTCAAGATGTCGCCCACGCGCACCGGCTGCTTGAATATGAATTCATTCACCGCGACGGTAGCCATACGCCCCTGGGTGTAGCGTGCGGGTAGCACGGAGCCGGCGAGATCGACCTGGGCCATGACCCAGCCGCCGAAGATGTCGCCGTTGGCATTGCAGTCCCCCGGCATGGGGATGACTTTGAGCACCAACTCCTGATCGACGGGCAATTGGACATGGGCGGGGCTTGGAACAGTAGACATGGGCACAATCCTGACTTGAAACTTCTCTGAATTGTCCCCCATGCGACCCTCTAGTCTTCCTGCAGCCGCGCCTGCCGCTCCCCCGTCGGCGCCCGGCATGCCACCTTCCTCGGATTGGAAGACGTTGCAACGCTTGTTTCCGTACCTCTGGACCTACAAATGGCGGGTCATCGCAGCCCTGGGCTTCATGGTGGCGGCAAAGTTGGCGAACGTCAGCGTGCCCTTGCTGCTCAAGCAGCTGGTGGACGCCATGACCCTTAAGCCCGGTGACGCCACGGCAGTGCTGGTGGTACCCGTGGCCCTGCTTGTCGGGTATGGCGCATTGCGGCTGTGCACGTCCTTGTTCAGCGAACTGCGCGAGCTGGTGTTTGCCAAGGCGACCGAGGGCGCCGCACGGTCCATTAGTCTGCAGGTGTTCCGCCACCTGCATGCCATGAGCTTGCGCTTCCACCTGGAGCGCCAGACCGGTGGCATGACGCGCGATATCGAGCGGGGCACCCGTGGTGTGCATTCGCTGATCAACTATTCGCTCTACAGCATCGTACCCACCCTGATCGAGGTGACGCTGGTGCTCACGCTGCTGGCCGTCAAGTTTGACGTTTGGTTTGCCTGGATCACCGGCATTGCGCTGGTGGTGTACATCGGCTTTACCGTCACCGTGACCGAGTGGCGCACCCAGTTCCGCAAGAAGATGAACGAGATGGACAGCACGGCGCACAGCCGGGCCATCGATTCGCTGCTGAATTACGAGACGGTGAAGTACTTCAACAACGAAGACTTCGAGGCCCGCCGCTACGACGAGAACCTGGAGCGCTATCGCCGGGCAGCCGTCAAAAGCCAGCGCACCCTGAGCCTGCTCAATAGCGGCCAGCAGCTCATCATTGCCAGCGCGCTGGTCACCATGCTGTGGCGTGCCACGCAGGGTGTGGTGGACGGGCGCATGACGCTGGGCGACCTGGTCATGGTTAACGCCTTCATGATCCAGCTCTACATTCCCCTGAACTTTCTGGGCGTGATTTACCGCGAGATCAAACAGAGCCTGACCGACCTGGAAAAGATGTTCAGCCTGATGGAGCGTGAGCGCGAGATTGCGGATTCGCCGGATGCGCGCCCCCTGCAACTGGCGGCCGGCGGGGCCGATGCCAGCGTGCGGTTTGAAGATGTGACCTTCAGCTATGACCCGACAGGCAGCCAAGCCGCTGCGGGCACCGAGGCGCGCACCATCCTGCACCACATCAGTTTCGAGATACCGGCGGGTAAAACTGTTGCGGTAGTCGGTCCCAGCGGCTCGGGCAAGTCGACTTTGGCGCGGCTGCTATTCAGGTTTTATGACGTGCAGCAGGGCCGCATCACCATTGCCGGGCAAGACATCCGCAACGTCACCCAAGGCAGCGTGCGCCAGGCGATCGGGATCGTGCCGCAGGACACCGTGCTGTTCAACGATACGGTGGAATACAACATTGCTTATGGCCGCCCCGGTGCCAGTCGTACCGAGGTGGAATCAGCCGCCAAGGCCGCTCACATCCACGGCTTTATTGCCGCGGCCCCTCGCGGTTACGACACCATGGTGGGCGAGCGGGGCTTGAAGCTCAGTGGGGGCGAAAAACAGCGCGTGGCCATTGCCCGCACGCTGCTCAAGAACCCGCCCGTGATGATTTTTGACGAAGCCACCAGCGCGCTGGACAGCGCCAATGAGCGCGCGATCCAGGCTGAGTTGCAAGGCGTTTCTCGCAACAAAACGACCCTGGTGATTGCGCACCGTTTGTCGACGGTGGTGGATGCGCACGAGATATTGGTGATGGATGCCGGTCGCATCATCGAGCGCGGCAATCATGCCGAGCTGCTATTGGCCAATGGACGTTACGCGTCCATGTGGGCTTTGCAACAAAGTGGGGAGTAGGTGATGGATGTTCTGTTGTTATTGGTAGCGGCACTCGCTTTCGCGTGGGCCAAAAAGAAGGACCAGAGCGAGCGGATTGCCCTGCTGGGTTCGACGCTGTCGCGCTTTGATATTGAAAAGTTGATGGAAAGCCTCACCGACGGGTATCTGCGGGCCTTGGGCGAGGAAGATGCCGAGCGCCAGGCACAGGTCTGGAGCTACCTCGAGGTGCAAGAGCAAACCCTGAGCGAGCAATTCGCGGCGTTTGCGGCCGAGTTCGCCACGCTGGAGGCGTCCGCGACACGCGTGAGCCGTTTGCCCATCGCCATTCCTTACGCGGCCCGCTGGTGGCCAGCGGCAGGGTTTGATGCGCGGGAAGCGTTTGCAGTGCACGCGCGTGGCATTGCCGCTGTGGTTGAAAACCGTGCGGGCTTGGCGCCCAAGCGCCGTGCGTTCACCCTGTCGGCAGAACTCTTTTTAATGCAGCACACCTGCCATTGGTATTGCCGCTCCAAGACGGTGGCCTCCGCTCGTTTGCTGGCGCGGCACAAGACGGCCTATCAGCAGGTGCTGCAATCGGTGAGCGTTGGCACCCGCGATGCGTATCTGGCATTGACCGGGCAGAACTTGCCAGCCTGAAAGCGGCAAAAAAAGAGGGTCCAGCGATCAAGCCAGACCCTCAACCCGTCGCAATTTAACCTTTATCAACCCGGAGTACGTGCGCCCTTAAAAGGTCTTGCGCAAAGAAATTTCAGCGCCTTCGCCCGAGGCATTGCTCTTTTCTGAGCCGTTGGCGTAAAAGCGTTTCTGTGTGTCGCGCACCAGCGAGAAGTGCACGCCGGTCGTTGCATCCAGCAGCCAGGCGTAACCGATCCCGATGCGGAAGCTGTCTACGTCGGAGCTGGCGTCGGTTGCAGATTTACGCGCTGTTTCGTCGATGTTGCGCACAGAAGCCCGGATTTCTCCTGGTCCGTAAGGCACCCGAACACCGACGGTGAACACATTTTGGGAGCCGGTGCCGACTTAGCAAATGCATCTCTGATCAATGCACACAGGGTGAGCGGCAGCAGGATGGATGGAATAGGGTCCACTTCAAATCTTCTCGCTGGTGTGAAATCAGCCAACTCTTCATAAGTCAGACGTCGGAGGACTGAAGGCAAGTCTAGGAGAAAGTCTGAAATCCAAAATCAGTGAGAGCCCTACCGGGGATGGGGCGGAGGGGTTAGGCAGCTTCGATCTTGCGCCGCAGTCGCTCGCGACTGTTGCTCAAGTGCATGAACATCGAGGCCTTGGCAGACGCAGCATCCTGGCGCGCGATGGCGTCGAAGATGGCTTCATGCTCGCGTTGGGCGATCTCTTTTCCGTCCGACAAAATGGGGAGTACCTCGCCGAATTGGACCGCCGCTGCATGGCTTTTGGCGGTCCCTGTGCCTTCGTGGGAGTGAGAGCGCAAGGTGGTATTGCCCAAGTTGCCCAGCACTTCCAAAAAATACTGGTTGTCGGTAGCGGCAGCTATCTCAGCGTGGAAACGGTAGTCGTCTTCCACCGTGCTCTTTCCCGCCTGCCAGTTGGTCCGATAGCTCTGCAAGGCGTCGCGCATCACCGCCAAATGAGTCTCCGTGCGGCGTAAGGCCGCGAGGTTTGCGGCCTCGGATTCCAGGCTGATCCGCAACTCCAGCATGGCAAGGGTTTGCTTGACATGTAGTTCTGGCGGCGGGGATGACAGCAGGCCGCCGTTCACAGGCCGCTCCAGCACGAATGTGCCTATTCCGTGACGCGTCTTCACAAAGCCACTGGCCTGTAGGCTGGACATCGCCTCGCGGACCACCGTTCGGCTCACGCTGAACTCTTGCATCAGCAATGGCTCCGTTGGAATGCGGTCCCCGGGTTTGAGCTCGCCCGCCAGGATGCGCGCCTGAAGACTGTCGACCACCCGCTGTGGTTGGCTTTTGCTGGTGAGGGGTTTTGGGGAGGGAGTGGTCATATGAGTCAAGTTTTAATGAGGGCGCGAATGATCTCGATCACCCAATTTACAACGCATAAGGGTTGGCGCCATCCAAGAGGTCAGATGTCTTGGTCCGTTGACACTGCATCAATTTGCGGACATCCCATGAAGATCGAAAAAATTACAGGGCAGATATTCACCTACCCCACCTGGCGGTCGGTCGACAGCGATGGGCACTCTCACCCGGGCGCAGAGAGCCAGCCAAAAATGGCACTGCTGACCCTGCAGGCGGATACCGGCGATAGGGTTATGCATGAGCTGATCGATGCGGAAATGTGGTTTGTCAATCTAAGCAACACAAGCTTGTGCTGGGACAAGGAGCATGAGCCTGCGCTCTATCTTGTAGACCTGTAAATCCGGCAACTTGTAGGGGCGGTTTGCCGGGCCAATGGTGAATCCATGCGTTTCACGCATAATGCGCGCCCATGGAAACCAAATGGCTCGAAGACTTCGTGTCTCTGGCTGAAACCCGGAGTTTCAGCCGCTCTGCGCAACTGCGCCACGTCACCCAACCCGCGTTCTCTCGTCGCATCCAGTCTCTAGAGGCTTGGGCGGGCACCGACCTGGTGGACCGCAGCAGCTACCCGACCCGGCTGACACCGGCGGGTGAAACGCTCTACGACCAGTCCCTGGAGGTGCTGCAGGCCCTGCAAAGCACCCGCGCCATGCTGCGCGGGCATACGACTGCCGCCCAAGACGTCGTGGAATTTGCGGTGCCGCACACGCTGGCGTTTACGTTTTTTCCGGCGTGGGTGTCCGAGTTGCGCGAGAAGTTCGGCCCCATGAAGAGCCGGCTGATTGCACTGAATGTGCACGACGCGGTGATGCGCCTGGTGGAAGGCAGCTGCGACTTGCTGATCGCCTACCACCACCCCTCCCAGCCCTACCAGTTGGATGCAGACCGCTATGAAATGGTCAGCCTGGGGGAAGAGATCGTGGCCCCGTATTCCAAGCCGGATGCCGATGGCAACCCGATGTTCTGCTTGCCCGGCAAACTGGGCCAGCCTTTGCCTTATCTTGGCTATGCACCCGGCGCCTATCTGGGCCAGATGGTGGAACTCATCTTGAAGCAGGCAGACGCTCCGATCCATTTCGACCGTGTGTATGAGACCGATATGGCAGAGGGCCTCAAGGCCATGGCTCTCGAGGGGCATGGTGTCGCCTTTTTGCCGCACAGTGCGGTCAAGAAAGACCTCCGTGCCAAAAAGCTGGTTAGTGCTTTGCCGCCGCACATGAAAGGTCTGCAAATCACTATGGAGGTGCGCGCCTACCGCGAGCGTTTGGCCTTGCGGGAGACCGGTCGCGGGCTCAGCGCAGCCCAGCGCGCCCACGCGCGCGCGCCCAAAGGCTCAGCGCAGGCCCTGTGGGACTACCTGCACGCCCAAGGCAGCATGCCGGCCTGATAGTTGCTTGCCCCCCGCACTGCCGCTTATCGCTGCCACAAGCTGAAAGCGGCACCCCGGGGTAAGGTGCAAGACCTGCCCTCATTCTTTATGTCGTTGGAGTTGACATGACCTTTCGTTCTGTACGGGATGCCGCCAAGGCCATCTGTCTATTGAGTTGCCTGGGGGCCGCAGTCTGGGGTGGCGGGGCGCATGCCGCAGGCGTGCTTGATCGGGTGGGTGCTGGTGGCAAGCTGCTGATCGGGCACCGCGAATCCTCCATCCCGTTTTCGTATGTCAATGCCGACAAAAAGCCGGTCGGCTATGCCGTCGATTTGTGCCTCAAGCTGGCAGAGGCGGTGCGCAAGAAGACCGGCGCCAAGAACATGCAGGTCGAAATGGTGCAGGTCACCTCTGCAAACCGGATCGCCATGGTGGCTGAGGGCAAAGTAGACCTCGAGTGTGGGTCCACCACCAACAATGCCGAGCGGCGCGAGAAAGTGGCCTTTACGGTTCCGCACTTCATTACCGGCGCCCGTTTGCTGGTGCGCGCCAACGCACGGATTGACCGGATTGAAGACCTCGAAGGCAAGAAACTGGTCTCCACCAAAGGAACGACGCCGCTCAAGGCCGCTGAACAAGCCAATCGTGAGCGCCTGCTGGGGGTCACGATTCTGGAGGCGCCTGACCATGCCAAGGCGGTCGAGATGGTCGAAAAAGGCGATGCTGATGCGTTTGTCATGGATGACGTGTTGCTTTACGGTTTGGCCGCCAATCGCCCCAAGCCCGATGCCCTGAAGGTGGTGGGCAAGTTTTTGACGACCGAGCCCTTGGCCATCATGCTGTCCAAGAATGATCCGGAGTTCAAAAAGCTGGTCGACGAAGAAATGCGCCGGCTGATCGTCAGCAAAGAGATTCAGCCGATCTACGACAAATGGTTTTTGAAGCCGATTCCGCCCAACGACAAGGCCCTAAACCTGCCGGTGAGCTATTTGCTGCGCGATTTCTGGAAGTACCCCAGCGACTTCGTGCCGTTCTGAGCGGTAGTGTGGCCTCTCAAACAGGCCGGCGGGTTTTGGGACAATAGCGGTCATGACCTCCACCGCCACTCCCCAATCCCTCACCATTGCCCGCCCTGACGACTGGCACTTGCATGTGCGCGACGGTGCCGCCCTGAGCACCGTGGTGCCGCATACGGCCGCCCAGTTCGGCCGCGCGATCATCATGCCCAATCTCAAGCCGCCGGTGACCACTGCCGAGCAGGCGTTGGCTTACAAGGCGCGTATTCAGGCCGCGGTGCCGGCCGGTGTGCAGTTTGAGCCCTTGATGACGCTCTACCTCACCGACAACCTGCCCGCCGACGAAATCGCCCGCGCCAAAGACGCTGGTGTCGTGGCCGCCAAGCTCTACCCCGCAGGCGCCACCACCAACAGCGACGCCGGTGTGACCGATTTGCGCAAAACCTACAAGACGCTGGAGGCCATGCAAAAGGCCGGTCTGTTGCTCTTGGTTCATGGTGAAGTGACCAGCAGCGACATCGACTTGTTCGACCGTGAAGCGGTGTTCATCGACACCCAGTTGATCCCGCTGCGCCGCGATTTTCCTGAGCTGAAAATTGTGTTTGAGCACATCACCACCCTGGAGGCCGCGCAATACGTGCAGGCGGCAGACCGCTTCACGGCGGCCACCATCACCGCCCACCACCTGCTCTACAACCGCAACGCCATCTTTACCGGCGGTATCCGTCCGCATTACTACTGCCTGCCGGTTTTGAAGCGTGAGACCCACCGCCAAGCGCTGGTCAAGGCGGCGACCAGCGGCTCCCCCAAGTTTTTCTTGGGCACAGACAGCGCTCCCCATCCGGCACACCTCAAGGAGCACGCCAGTGGCTGCGCCGGTTGCTACACCGCACACGCCGCCATGGAGCTGTACGCGCAGGCGTTTGATGCCGCAGGTGCGCTCGACCAGCTGGAAGGGTTTGCCAGCTTCCACGGTGCAGACTTTTACAGTCTGCCCCGCAACACCGGCAGTATCACGCTCCAACGCGAAACCTGGACGCCGCCTGAGAGCTTTGCTTTCGGCGAGACCACCCTCAAGCCGCTGGCCGCAGGCGAAGCATTGCAGTGGCGTTTGGTCTAGAAGCCATTGACTGGGCTGCGCCGTGGCTTTCGCCCTGGCGCGGCGCGGGCGAGCGCGTTGCGCAAGGCGTGGACGCCGGGCAAACCGTCGCCCAGGCCCTGAATGCCCAGGGTATGGCCCCGGTGCGCTTTATTCCGCAAAATGAGCTGCCATCGGGCACGGCTTATGAGCAGCATATTTTTGACACCGGGGGCGTGCCGACCCGGGACGGCCTGCACGATTTTTTCAATGGGTTGTGCTGGATGCACTTTCCACTCGCCAAGCAAAAGCTCAACCGGCTGCAGGCTGAGCAGATCGCCCAGACCGGCATCCAGCCGGTACGCGGCCCAGCGCGGGACGCACTCACGGTGTTTGATGAAAACGCGGCACTGCTGATCGCGCCCGATGCGTTGTGGGATGCGCTGGCTGCCAAAGATTGGGCGCGCCTGTTTGGCCCCTTGCGCCCCATGTGGGCCGAGGCGACGTTGATCCTCTTCGGCCACGCGCTGCTGGAAAAGCTGGTTTATCCACGAAAACCGATCACAGCCCACGTATTTCGTGCGCAGGCAGCTACTAATTCGATAGCGGATTTGGATGCGTGGTTAGCCGGGGCTTTGAGTGCCCCCATGCTGGCTGCCAAGCCCTTTGCCCACCTGCCGGTGCTGGGCGTGCCTGGCTGGTGGCCGGACAACACGCTGCCCGGTTTCTATGAAGACACCAGCGTCTTCCGGCCGCTCAGGCCTTCAGCTTGAGCAGGTGCACCATCACCCGTGCGGTGGTGAGGTCGAAGTCAATCTGCGAATAAAAGTCTTTGCCGGCGAGCCAGGAGGCATCCCAGCGGTTTTGCTTGAGCGTGGCTTTCCACTCTTCGTGCTGGGTCGCCAGGCGGATCGCCTCCACCATGGCGCTTTTCCGTGCGACCGGTACGGCTTGCCCAGTAAATACGCCGCGCCAATTTGCCATGTCGAGCTGCAGCCCCTGATCGCGCATGGACGGAATGCCGAACGAGGATTTGCGGGACGAAACGCCGATCGCCCGCAACTGGCCGCTGGCAATCTGTGCGCTGAACTCGCTGAAGCCGGAGACGCCGATGGCGGCCTTGCCCGACAACACAGCGGCAGCTACCTCAGTGCCGCCCGCAAACGGCAGGTAGACCAAATCCTCAGGGTTGGCACCGGCGGAACGGGCGAAGACGCCCGCAAAAATGTGGTCGACCCCACCAGCCGAGCCGCCCGCCACGGGTACTGCTTTCAGTGACGCTTTCATGGCGGCTGAGAGGTCGGTCGCGGTTTTGATCGGCGAGTTGGCGGCCACCACCATCACCAGGTAGTCGCTGGTGAGCCGGGCCAGCGGAGCCAGCACCGCCATGTCAACGGCGGGCTTTTGCAATGCCACGGCGCCCACCATGACGGTACCGCCCATGATCAGGGTGTGGGGGTCTGCGGCGTATTTCTCTGCGTAGTAGGCCAAGCCGAGCGTACCGCCCTTGCCGCCTTTGTTTTCATATTCAATGTTGTCGACGCTGCCTGTTGCGAGCAGGGCACTGCCCAGGGCGCGCCCCGTCTGGTCCCAGCCACCGCCGGCATTGGCCGGAATCACAATCCGCAGCTTTTGCGACAGCTTGCTCACTGGTGCGGTCTTGGCGCCCACGACTTTGGCCGTTTGTGCAAAGCTTGCAGTGGCGGCCATGAGTGTGCTGCCGGCAGCCCATTGGGCGAGGAGGGTGCGACGGTTGATCAGGTGCATAGAAGGGCTTGTGGGGGGAAGAGCAGGCTATTCTCACCGCTTGAGGCGGGTTTGAGACCTGACTGCTTTGTAAAAAAATAGCAGTTCAGAATGCCCATAAACTTCATGGGCTCAAGCAGCGGGGTGCTTGAATTCACGCCCCGCGCCCCTACTATCTGCATTAACGGCCCGTGAAGGGCGCTTTTCCGAGAGAAAACCATGAAACGCATTTTTTTGTTTATTTTGACCAACGTGCTGGTGGTCGCTGTGCTGGGCGTGGTCGCCAGCCTGCTGGGGGTGAACAAGTTTTTGACCTCTAACGGCCTGAACCTCGGCGCTTTGCTGGGTTTCGCCCTGATCATGGGTTTTGGTGGCGCCATCATCTCCTTGTTGATCAGCAAGCCTATGGCCAAGTGGACCTCGGGTGTGCAAATCATCGAGCAACCCCGCAATGCCGACGAGGCCTGGATTGTGGATACTGTGCGCAAATTTGCTGACAAGGCCGGCATCGGCATGCCCGAAGTTGGCATCTTCGAAGGCGAACCCAACGCATTCGCCACAGGCGCGTTCAAAAACAGCGCGCTGGTAGCCGTGTCCACCGGTTTGCTGCGGGGCATGACCCGCGACGAAATTGAAGCCGTGATCGGTCACGAGGTGGCGCACATCGCCAACGGCGACATGGTCACCATGACCCTTATTCAGGGCGTCATGAACACGTTTGTGGTGTTTATCAGCCGCATCGTCGGATACGCGGTGGACAGCTTCTTGCGCAAGAACGACGAGCAGAGCAGCGGCCCCGGCATCGGCTACTACGTCACGACCATCGTGATGGACATCGTGCTCGGCTTTGCAGCCGCCATGGTGGTTGCCTGGTTCAGCCGTCAGCGCGAGTTCCGTGCCGATGCGGGTGCCGCCCAGTTGATGGGCCGCAAGCAGCCCATGATGAACGCCTTGGCCCGCTTGGGCGGCATGACCCCTGGCGAGCTGCCCAAGAGCGTTGCTGCCATGGGCATTGCGGGTGGTATCGGTCAATTGTTCTCCACCCACCCGCCTATCGAGCAGCGCATTGCAGCTCTGCAAGCTAGCAACGGGCAGTAAACCCGGCGGCGCTAGCCGCTGTACTTCCTAAGCCAACCCCTTGCCGCTGCATGCGCCAAGGGGTTTTGTTTTTTGACGTGCTACAAACCTTGTTTGCATTTCACTTCTTCGCCCTATGGAATTCGCTACCTGGCTCGCCTTCTTTGCTGCTTCCTGGGCTATCAGCATCTCGCCGGGCGCTGGCGCCGTGGCCGCCATGAGTGCTGGGCTGAACCACGGTTTCCGGCGCGGCTACATCACCACTTTGGGGCTGGTGTTGGGTATCTGGACGCAGATTGTGGTGGTGGGCGTCGGGTTGGGAGCGGTGGTTGCCGCCAGCAGTACGGCGTTTCTGGTCATCAAATGGGCGGGGGTTGCGTATCTGGTGTGGCTGGGTATCCAGCAGTGGCGAGCGCCCGCGGTGCCCTTGGCCACCCAGGCTGAAGTGACCCCGCTAGTCGCCGCACGCACCATGATCTTCCGGGCGTGGGTCATCAATGCGCTGAACCCGAAGGGCACGGTTTTTCTGTTGGCTGTGATGCCGCAGTTTTTGAATCTAGCCGAGCCGCTACTGCCCCAATACCTGGTCATCGCAGCCACACTGGCCTTCACCGATCTGGTTGTGATGGCCGGCTACACCGCGCTGGCGGCCCGGGTGCTGCGCGCACTCAAGTCCGAGTCGCACCTCAAAGTCATGAACCGGGTGTTCGGCGGTCTGTTTGTGGCCGCAGGCACCTTGCTTGCGTTGTTCAAACGAACCGTTTAAGCCGTGTCGATAGCCCATGTCGCAGCCCGGAGTCGCTGCGTCCATGCTTTTGCATGGCTGGCTGCTGCAAACGCTTCAGCCCGAGGCCGCCACTGTGTTTCAGGTGTTCCGGTAAGCAGAAGCTGCCCCGGTCAGTGGGCCTTGAGCATATCCAAGGCCAGCGCCTCCGCCACTTTGATGCCATCTACGCCGGCCGACAGAATGCCACCGGCATACGATGCGCCCTCGCCTGCGGGGTAGAGGCCGCGCACATTGGTGCATTGCAGGTCCTCGCCGCGCGGAATCTTGATGGGGCTGGAGGTGCGGGTCTCCACACCGGTGAGCACTGCATCGGCCATATCAAAGCCTTTGATCTTGCGGCCGAACACCGGCAATGCTTCGCGCATGGCCTCAATGGCGTAGGCGGGCAGGGCAGGAGCCAGGTCGCCCAGCTTCACGCCGGGTTTGTAAGACGGCGTGACGCTGCCGAACTCGGTGGAGGGCTTGGCCGCAATAAAGTCGCCTACCAGTTGGCCGGGCGCCTCATAGGTGCTGCCGCCCAAGGTGTAGGCGCCGCTTTCCAGCTGGCGTTGCAGGGCAATGCCCGACATCGGGTGAGCGGCCTTCGGGTCTTTGGCTTTCAGGGCTGCGGCTTCTTCTGCATAGCGTTTGCCTCGCTCGGGGCCGAAGGCGTGCACAAAAGCGGCCTCGCTGTCCGGATAGTCGGGCGGGTCGATGCCCACCACCATGCCGACGTTGGCATTGCGTTCGGCGCGCGAGTATTGGCTCATGCCGTTGGTGACCACGCGCTCCGGCTCGCTGGTGGCGGCCACCACCGTGCCGCCCGGGCACATGCAAAAGCTGTACACCGCTCGCCCGTTGGCGGCGTGGTGCACCAGTTTGTAGTCGGCAGCACCCAGCAGCGGGTGGCCTGCGTGGCGGCCCCAGCGGGCGCGGTCGATCACGCTTTGAGGGTGCTCGATGCGAAAGCCCACAGAAAACGGCTTGGACTGCATGGCGACTCCGCGCTCGTACAGCATGGCAAAGGTGTCGCGTGCACTGTGGCCCAAGGCCATGACCACATGGCTTGTGGGCAACTCATACACACTGCCGTCTTGAAGGTTTTCGACCTCTAGCCCACGAATTGATTGCGCAGAGTGCTCCTGATTTAGTAGCAAATTATTGACGCGCTGCTCAAAACGGATTTCGCCGCCTAGGGCAATAATCTGCTCGCGGATGCCTTCTACCACCTTCACCAGCTTGAAGGTGCCGATATGCGGGTGCGCTTCATACAGGATTTCGGAGGGCGCGCCGTACTGCACAAATTCGTGCATCACCTTGCGGCCCAGAAAGCGGGGGTCTTTGATCTGGCTGTAAAGCTTGCCATCCGAAAAGGTACCTGCGCCGCCTTCACCGAACTGCACATTGCTCTCGGGCTTGAGCGTTTTTTTGCGCCACAGTCCCCAGGTGTCTTTGGTGCGCTGGCGCACGGTGGTGCCGCGTTCCAGCACGATCGGTTTGAAACCCATTTGGGCCAGCACCAGCGCCGCGAACATGCCGCAAGGCCCGAAGCCCACCACGACCGGGCGCAGGGGCATATCTGCGGGAGCCTGGGCGACCATGCGGTAGGCCATATCGGGCGTGGCACTGATGTGCGGATGGTTGGCGTGCCGGATCAGCAAGGCGGCTTCCTGCGCCGGGTCTGCCAGTGTCAGGTCCACGATGTAGACCGCCAGCAGGTCGACTTTGCGGGCGTCAAAGCTGCGCTTGAAGATGTGCAGGTCGGCGATGTCGGTGTTCGCAATGCCCAGCGCTTGGGCGGCCAACGCTTGCAGGGCCTCCACTGGGTGGGCTACCGGGGCGCGGTCGGCCTCGGTTTCTGCGGGCGCATCAGCGGCGCGGCGCGCCTCCACGGGCAGGGCGGAAAGGGGGAGTTTGAGTTCGGTAATTCGGATCATGGCACGGGCTCGTGGTTATCAAGCAAGGCCCTGATTTTACGCGGGCTGGATCAATGCAGTCCGGTGCGCGGGGTGGCCGAGGGGCTGTAGCCAAAGAGTTTGCGGTAGTCGCTCGCGAACTGGCTGAAGTGCCAGAAATTCCAGTCAGCAGCCACGTCGCGCACCGTCGCGCTCGGGTTGCCGCGCAAGTCGCGTCGCGCACCGTTGAGACGCAAGATGCGCAGCGTTTGCACCGGCGTCATGCCCAGCACGTCTTCAAAACAGTACTGCAGGGTGCGCCGGCTCACATGCAGCTGCTCACACAAGTCGGGCACGGTCACGCTCTGGTCGTGATGGGCCAGCAGGTAATCCCGCGCTGCGGCCACGATGCGCTGGCGGCGGCTGAAGCTGTCGCGCACCCCGGCATCCACCACGCCGGTGTCCAGCAAGGGCAGCAGGGCTTCCAGGGCATGAGTTTGCGCGTGCGCCGGATCGGCCGGCACCCCGTGATCGGGTTGCAGTAATGCACTCAATGTGTGCAGGCACTGCTTCAGTGCTGCCGCAGAGGGGTGCAGTATTTCGGCGGCCTGTAGCCGGCTCCAGTCCACATCAAAGCCCAGCGCTTGGGCGGCGCTGCGCAAGGTGTCTTGCCGTACCACCAGGCCGAAGATGGTGTAGTCGGCCGGTGTTACCAGCTCAAACTCTTGGTGGCCCGGGCGCACCAGCACGCTGTGGGGGGCCGCCGTGCGTCCGTTGATGCGGGTGATGTCCGCCGAGAACGGCAGCCCAAACCACATGGCATCAGGCCACACGCAGCAGGACTGCCGCATACCCTGGCTGGTGCTCTCGCGAAACACCTGCATCCCGGGGAGCTGGATTTCCTCCAGCAGCCCGTGGAAGGTGCCGCAGGTGGTCTGGTCGTAGCACTGCTCCCAGTTGGTGAGGTTGGCGGCGTGCTCGTCCGCATCGCGGGCCTCGACGACGCGCAGACCGGCTGCAGTGTGGGGTATGGGGTTCATGAAGCTTCTCTCCCGTGATGCAGTCCGGGTTTGCACCGTCCAGGTGCGCGCCGCAAGTCTGCCGATTTTTGATACCAGCTTATGGCGGGACTGCCTACATTCACAGCTAGCAAACCCTATGCCGAGCTGCATCGGACCTTGACTCAACCTTGTTGGAGAACCTACATGTCATCTGCGCATTCCACGGGCGTGCACACGCTTAAACCGGTGCTCAGCACCCTGCAACTCTGGGGCATTGCCGTGGGGTTGGTGATATCCGGCGAATATTTCGGCTGGAGTTTCGGCTGGGCCTCGGCCGGTACCTTGGGCTTCACGGTCACCGCGCTCTTCATCGCGGCGATGTACACCACTTTCATCTTCAGCTTCACCGAGCTGACCACGGCCATTCCTCACGCCGGCGGGCCCTTCGCCTACAGCAAGCGGGCTTTCGGCCCCACCGGTGGCTATCTGGCCGGGGCGGCTACGTTGGTGGAGTTTGTGTTCGCTCCACCCGCGATTGCGCTGGCGATCGGGGCTTACTTGAACGTGCAGTTTCCCTCGCTGGATCCCAAGCTCGCGGCCCTGGGCGCCTACCTGGTGTTCATGACACTCAACATCGTCGGTGTGCAAATTGCCGCCACCTTCGAGTTGGTGATCACCGTCATCGCCATCTTTGAATTGCTGGTGTTCATGGGGGTGGTGTCCCCCGGCTTCTCGATGGCCAACTTCACCAAAGGCGGCTGGGCGGGTAGCGATGATTTTAGCTGGGCCGCGATTCCCGGCATGTTTGCCGCCATTCCGTTTGCTATCTGGTTCTTTTTGGCGATCGAAGGTGTGGCCATGGCCGCCGAAGAAGCCAAAGACCCCAAGCGCTCGATTCCGATTGCCTACATCACCGGCATCTTGACGCTGGTGTTCCTGGCCGTCGGAGTGATGGTGTTTGCCGGTGGTGCCGGCGACTGGACCAAGTTGGCCAACATCAACGACCCGCTGCCCCAAGCGATGAAACTCATCGTCGGCGAGAACAGCGGCTGGCTGCATATGCTGGTGTGGCTGGGCCTGTTCGGTCTGGTGGCGTCGTTCCACGGCATCATTTTGGGTTACTCGCGCCAGATCTTTGCGCTGGCCCGCGAGGCCTATCTGCCGGCTTACTTTGCCAAGGTGCATCCGCGCTTCAAGACACCACACCGCGCCATTCTGGCGGGTGGCGTGGTGGGCATAGCTGCCATCTACAGTGACTCCTTCATCACTATCGGCGGCCAGTCTTTGACGGCCAATATCGTGACCATGTCGGTGTTCGGCGCCATCCTGATGTACATCTTGAGCATGCTCAGTGTGTTCAAGCTGCGCCGGGCAGAGCCTGCCATGGTGCGCCCTTTCCGTGCACCGCTGTACCCCTTCTTCCCGGCCTTTGCCTTGTTCGGCGCGCTGGTGTGCATGGCCACCATGATCTATTACAACCCGCTCATCTTCGGCTTGTTTGTGGGCTTCCTGGTGTTGGGCTATGTCTACTTTAAGATGACCGGACAACAGCGCGCCGACGCCACGTTGGCAGGCATGAGCGCACCGGTTGCCAAGTAACCGGTCCTGTTCGATTTCAGTTTTTTTGCGGATTCATTGACGTGCCAAGCCACCCTTATCAGCACACCGTTGCAAGCCATGTTTATGGCTTTCGGGATCTCAAAGACCTGATGGCCAAAGCCACGCCTTTGCGCTCGGGCGATATGCTGGCCGGGGTGGCCGCGCACACCGCGCAGGAGCGGGCAGCGGCGCAGATGGCACTGGCAGAGCTGCCATTGCGCACCTTCTTGACTGAAGCCTTGGTGCCGTATGAATCGGACGAGGTCACCCGCTTGATTCTGGATAGCCACAGCGCAGAGGCGTTTGCGCCGGTGAGCCACTTCACGGTGGGAGACTTCCGCAACTGGCTGCTCAGTGATGCGGCAGACGCTGATGCTCTTGCGGCACTGGCACCCGGCATTACGCCTGAAATGGCGGCTGCGGTGAGCAAGCTCATGCGCAACCAGGACCTGATTTTGGTGGCCAAGAAGTGCCGGGTGGTCACGGCGTTTCGCAACACCATCGGCCTGCCCGGCCGCATGGCGACGCGCCTGCAGCCTAACCACCCCACCGACGACGCCACCGGCATCGCCGCTAGCTTGCTGGATGGTTTGCTTTACGGCAGTGGGGACGCCGTCATCGGCATCAACCCCGCCACTGACAACGTGGCCCAGGTGATGAAGCTGGTACACATGATGGGCGACGTGATTGCGCACTACGAGATACCAACCCAGAGCTGTGTGCTCACCCATGTGACCAATACCATCCAGGCGATTGAGCGCGGTGCGCCGGTGGACCTAGTGTTCCAGTCGATTGGTGGCACCGAGGCGACCAACAGCAGCTTTGGCCTGAACCTGGCCTTGCTGGCCGAGGCGCGGAGTGCAGCTCTCTCGCTGAAGCGTGGCACGGTGGGCGACAACGTGATGTATTTCGAAACCGGGCAGGGCAGTGCGTTGTCGGCCAATGCGCACCACGGCATGGACCAGCAAACCTGCGAAGCGCGCGCCTATGCGGTGGCGCGTGCGTTCAAGCCGCTGTTGGTCAACACCGTGGTCGGTTTCATCGGTCCTGAGTACTTGTTTGACGGCAAGCAGATCATCCGCGCCGGTCTGGAAGATCACTTCTGCGCCAAGCTGTTGGGTCTGCCCATGGGCTGCGATGTTTGCTACACCAACCACGCTGAGGCCGACCAGAACGACATGGACGTGCTGCTCACCCTGCTGGGGGCGGCGGGCTGCAACTTCGTGATGGGCATTCCGGGCTCGGACGACATCATGTTGAACTACCAGACCACGTCGTTCCACGACGCCTTGTACGCCCGCAAGGTGCTGGGCTTGCGGCCTGCACCTGAATTCGAGGCTTGGTTGCAGCGTATGAATATTTTTCAGGGGCAGGGCGCCGACTTGGTGCTGCCGCCTGGGCTGCCCACCGCGTTCGAGCAAGCCTTGTTGCCCTTGGCCTGAGGTGATGCATGTCTGATCCACAGTCGCCCGTCACCGCCAACCCATGGGCGGCATTGCGCCAATTCACCGATGCTCGCATTGCCTTGGGCCGCTCCGGTGTGAGCTTGCCTACGAGCGCTCATCTTGCGTTTCAATTGGCCCACGCTCAGGCGCGGGATGCGGTGCATCGCAGTTTGGATGGTTCCGCCCTGGCTGAGCAGCTCAGCGCTGCCTGGCCGGGCCTATCGGGCGCTGTACTTCAACTCCACAGCGCAGCGACAGACCGCAACCACTACTTGCAGCGCCCCGATCTGGGGCGGCGGCTCGACATAGCGTCGCGCGATTCGTTGGCCCCCTCCGAGGGGACCTTGGAGGAACGGCCGTTCGATGTGGCGTTTGTGATCGCAGACGGCCTGTCGGCTTGGGCTATCGAGCAAAATGCGGCACCGTTTTTGGCTGCTTTGCACCAGCGCATGGCGGGTGAAGATTGGAAGGTCGCGCCCCTGTGTGTGGTGCGCCAAGCCCGCGTCGCCATTGGTGATGAAATCGGGCAGGCAATGGGTGCGAAGGCGGTGGTGGTGTTGATCGGGGAGCGACCCGGTTTGAGCTCACCGGACAGCATGGGCCTGTACCTGACCTGGATGCCCCGCGTGGGGCTGACGGACGCGAGCCGCAATTGCATTTCCAATGTGCGGCCCGCAGGGCTGGTGGTTGAGGAGGCCGCCTACAAATTGCACTTCCTGCTCGCCGAGTCCCGTCAGCGCCAGCTCTCCGGGGTGGAGCTGAAAGACGAAACCGCCACGGCGGCTACTGCCCTAAACGCAGACCACGGCAACTTCCTGCTGAAGTAAGCCGCGGCCTTTTGCGTCGGGTCAGGTGGGCAAGTAGCCTTCGACCGAAAGGTAGCGCTCGCCGGTATCGTAGTTAAAGCCCAACACGGTGCTGCCTGCGGGAATCTCGGGCAGCTTCTGCGCAATCGCGGCCAAAGTGGCGCCGCTGGAGATGCCCACCAGCAAACCTTCTTCGCGCGCGCTGCGGCGGCCATACTCACGGGCGGCTTCTGCTTCGACCTGGATCACGCCATCCAGCAGCTCGGTCTTCAAGTTTTTGGGAATGAAGCCCGCGCCAATGCCTTGAATCGGGTGAGGAGCCGGTGCACCACCGCTGATCACGGGGGATGCGGAGGGCTCTACCGCAAACACCTTGAGCTGCGGCCACTTGGCTTTGAGTACTTGGGCCACACCGCTCAGATGCCCGCCGGTGCCCACGCCGGTGATGATGTAGTCCACGCCTTGGGGAAAGTCGTTGGCGATTTCCAGTGCGGTGGTGCGCACATGCACGTCGATGTTGGCGGGATTCTCAAACTGCTGGGGAATCCAGGCGCCGGGGGTCTGGGCCTTGAGCTCTTCAGCGCGGGCAATGGCGCCTTTCATGCCCTTCTCGCGCGGTGTCAGGTCGAAACTGGCGCCGTAGGCCAGCATCAGGCGGCGGCGCTCAATCGACATGCTGTCGGGCATGACCAAGATTAATTTGTAGCCTTTGACGGCTGCGACCAACGCCAAGCCCACGCCGGTGTTGCCGGAGGTGGGCTCAATGATGGTAGCGCCGGGTTGCAGCGCGCCGCTGCGTTCTGCGTCTTCGATCATGGCCAAGGCGATGCGGTCCTTGATGGAGCCGCCCGGGTTGGTGCGCTCGCTCTTTACATACACCTTGTGGCTGTTGCCGAACAGTTTGTTGATGCGGATGTGGGGCGTGTTGCCGATGGTTTGCAGGACGTTGTCGAATGCCATGGGGTGTCTCCGTGATGGGGTGTGCAGCTGATTATTTTGTAGCAAAGCCGTGAATTGCTAGCGACAGTTTGCACATATCGATATTCCGGCGCCGGCAGGCCCGATAATTAGGGGGTGAAGCCCGCCAGACCACCGCTGGTGCAATTTGGGAAACCAAGCACTGGAGGAACGTCCGGACTGCATAGGGCAGCGTAGCAGTTAACGACTGTCCACTGACAAGCCGGCCACGCAAGTGGCAGGCCCTAAGGTGAGGATTAGAGCAACAGAGACGAGCCGATTTAGTTCGGGTGAAACGGGCAATCTCTACGCGCAGCAATACCAAGTAGGCCAACGTTGACGGGGCCCCCGGAGTTGGCGGGTAGGTAGCATCGAGCCGTTTGGGTGACCAGCGGCCCAGAGTAATGGTGGTCACGTGGGGGAAACCCCATGCACAGAATCCGGCTTATCGGTGGGCTTCACACTTTATTTGTTGTATGGTCGAGTCTTCACAGTGTTTTTGGCGGAGGCTCTATGCGACCGATTCTGGAACTGTTGGAGAAACACGGGGGCTCTGTCTGGAGTCTGAACCCGGAAGACAGCGTCTACCAGGCGCTTGAAATGCTGGCGGACTGCAACGTCGGTGCGCTCATGGTGATGGACGGCGACAAGCTGGTCGGCATCTTCTCGGAGCGGGACTACACCCGCAAAATCGCGCTTGCAGGCCGATCCTCCAAAGACACCCAAGTGAAAGACATCATGACCTCGCAGGTCATGGTGGTCGGCCCCAAGACACGCACCCAGGAGTGCATGGCCTTGATGAGTCAGAAAAAAATCCGCCACTTGCCGGTGGTCGACGGTACCAAGGTGCTGGGCATGATCTCTATCCGGGACTTGATGGACGACATCATCAAAGACCACGAACAGACGATCAGCCAACTGCAGAGCTACATCGCGAGCTGATCGACCCTTAAAACTTTTCCCAGCCCGCCAAATACCGCCACTGTCCGGCCGGCAGGTCGGCCAGAGTGACGCGGCCCAAGCGGATGCGCTTCATGGCCAGAATCTGCAGGCCGCTTTTCGCACAAGAACGCAATCAGCCCGGGGTGTGAGCCCTTGATGGCAAAGCGCAGGCGGCTGGATTCGGGCGTGGTGCTGTTCACACTCACCTTCACTTGCGGCAAATCCAAGCGCTCGTCTTTGAGCGCGTAGCCGATCGGCTTGAGTGCATCCGGCTCGATCTCGCCTTGGACTTCCACCAGAAACTCGTGTTCCATGGTGGACATGTCTTCGGTGAGTTTGCGGGTGGTACGCCAGTCTTGGGTGAACACGACCAAGCCTGTTGCGCCGTTTTCGAGCTCGACATCCGCTTCTAGGTGGTTGAAGTGGCGTTTGAGGATCCGGGTCTCGCTGGCATCGCCCTCCCAATGCTGGGCGGGGGTGAGCAGCAGGCGGGCATTGGGCGGCGGCACTTTTGCGCCGCGGGCGGGCGGGCGCATGCGGGCGCCCGCGCGGGTCGGGGGCAGCTCTTCCAGACCGTCGGTGTGCCCGGCAGGCTTGTTGAGCAGGATCGTCACCGGAGTGAGTTCCATCAGGCTGGCGTTGGGGTCCAGGGTGATGGTCTCGTGGTCTACCCGGTGTTGGGGCTCTTCAATCACCTTGCCATTCACTTGTACCCAGCCACCTTCAATGTACTGCTCGGCCTCTTTGCGTGAGCAGTCTTTGAGTTGCATGACCTTTTTGGACAGGCGCTCACCGGTGTCCGGCAGTGGCGCAGGTGCAGGCCGTTGCCGCGGAGTGGCGCCACTGGCAGGGCGCGCCGCACTGCGAGTGCCTGCAGATTCCACCCGTGGGGGACGCGGAGCGCCCGCACGTTCAGGTGCGCGTGGATGGCCGTCCGCAGGTCGGCTGCGCAGCGGGCGAGGGGGGGCACCATCGCGCGGTGCGTTGCCGGTCGGGCGCGGGTGTGCCGGGCCGTCATGGCTGCGGGGTGGGCGGTTGCCTGCCGGGCGTGCGCCGACCGGCCGCGCAGCGCTGGCGCGGGGC
This sequence comes from Rhodoferax potami, assembly GCF_032193805.1. Lineage (NCBI taxonomy): Bacteria > Pseudomonadati > Pseudomonadota > Betaproteobacteria > Burkholderiales > Comamonadaceae > Rhodoferax > Rhodoferax potami. The sequence goes on from NZ_JAVBIK010000001.1 coordinate 2,468,355, forward strand.
GCCGAGGAGGGCGCTGAAGCAGGGCGCGGGGCCGGGGTGGCCTGGCGTGCAGGGGTCTGACCCGCAGGCAGGCGCTTGGGGGTCTTGGCTGCGGGATTGAGCTTGAGGGTGTTGCGGGTCATGGCCGGCCTTTTTCGTTATCCAGTGCGTAAATGCGTTCGACGTGGGCCAGCAAAGAGCGCTTGGCGACCGGCCAGATGCGCGGATCCACGTCGTCATAGGCCAGGGGCAGCCAATCGTCCATGCTGCCATGGGGGTGCGCTTGCATGACGGCCGCAATCTTTGCTTCGCGCTTGAGCCGGTGGGCTTTAAGGTGGGCAATCGCATCGAGTGCCGCTTCCATCACATGGCCATGGGCTGGCAGGATGAATTGCACCTGGTGTGCCTCGCAGGCGGCGCTCAAGGCGTCCAGTGATTGCAGGTAGTCGTGCATATTGCCGTCTGGCGGGTCAATCACGGTGGTGCTGCCGTTGAGGATGTGGTCGCCGCTGAAGAGCAGGCCGTCCTCTTCAAGTAACAGGCAGACATGGTTGGCCGCATGACCGGGGGTGTAGATCACTTGCAGGGTATGCACCGGTTTAAGTGCACTTTCTACATCTGGCCCAGGCAGCATATGCGCGAGAAGCTCCTGATTTAATAGCGGTCGATCGGGGGTGAATGCACTGGCCGCGCGCGCAGTGGGCGCAGAAGGCAGACCCAGAATCGGCGGGCCGCCCTGGCACAGCGCCTGCAGCGGGGCGGCGCCGGGCGAGTGATCCGGGTGCGAGTGGGTGCAAACAATCCGCAAGATGTTGCCGCCTGTGCCGTCTTCAAACGCGGCCGCTTGCCACAGGCGCTGCAAGTGGTCGGGGTCGGCGGGGCCCGGGTCAATCACCGTGAAGCCGGTGGCGGGTTCTCCCACGAGGTAGCTGTTGGTGCCCGGGCCTGTCATCACCCCGGGGTTGGGCGCGGTCAGGCGCAAGACATTGCGCAGCAATGGGGTGGGGCGGTCAGTTTGCCAGGCGTCAACGAGCGAGGCGGATGCCGGCGACAGTGCGCCGGGCAAGAGAGAGGTGGGTCGGGCCATGCGGCGGATTGTGACGCCAAACGGGGATAATGAAACGATGCGAATCCAGTTCACCAAAATGCAGGGCGCGGGCAACGACTTCGTGGTGCTCGACGAAACCCGTGGCCGCCTCGGCCTGACCCCTGCGCATTACCGCTATCTGGGCGACCGCCATTTCGGCGTGGGTGCCGACCAGATCTTGACGGTGCGGCCTTCTCCGGCAGAAGGCATCGACTTCGAATACGTGATCCACAACGCGGATGGCAACGAGGTCGAACAGTGTGGAAACGGCTCCCGCTGCTTTGCCCGTTTTGTGCGCGACCAAGGTTTGACGACCAAAGACCGCATCCGCGTCAAGACCATGAAGGGCGTGATTGAGCCCCTGCTCACCCCCGATGGCCGTGTCACGGTCGATATGGGGCCCCCGGTGTTTGAGCCGGCCGAGATTCCTTTTGACGCTACGGGCTTGAGCCTCCTGCCCATGGGTTCATGGGGTTATTGGCCTCTGGCCGGCGTTGATCCAGCGCAGGGTGCTCATCTTTTGATAGCTGCGGTCTCGATGGGCAACCCCCACGCGGTCACCCTGGTGGCCGATGTGGATGCGGCACCGGTCGGCGCATGGGGCCCGCACGTGCAGGCCGATGCCCGTTTCCCGCAAGGCGTGAACGTGGGCTTTTTGCAGGTGGTGAGCCGCAGCGAAGTGCGCTTGCGTGTTTACGAGCGCGGCGTGGGCGAAACCCTGGCCTGTGGCACCGGCGCTTGCGCGGCAGTCGTGGCGGGCATTCGTCTGGGGCTGCTGGATGCGCGGGCGGACGTGCAAACCCGGGGCGGTGTGCTCACCATCGCGTGGGCGGGCCTCGGGCAATCGGTGTTCATGACCGGCCCGGCCACGACTGTTTTTCGCGGCGAAATTGATTTACCCGAATAACCTGACTCTGCTCACGATGACTACACCTATCAACCAAGCCTTGGCAAACCCGATCACCGAAGACGACATTGCCAACTTTCTGGCGAACAACCCCGATTTCTTCCAGCGCCACGCAGAGCTGTTGGCTACGGTGCAGTTCACCAGCCCGCACAGCCACCGCGCGGTGAGTCTGCAAGAGCGTCAGGCAGAAATGCTGCGCGAGAAAATCAAATTGCTGGAGCAGCGCATCATGGAAATGATCCGCCACGGCAATGAGAACGTGCTCCTGTCCGACAAAATTTTGCGTTGGGCGCGCTCGCTGTTCCTCACCATCAACCCGGCAGAACTGCCCACTGAGATCGTGCGGGAGATCCAGGATCAGTTTGCGGTGCCCCAAGTGGGTTTGCGCTTGTGGGGCTTGGCAGAGAGTTTTGCCAGTATTCCTGCCGCGCAAGCGGTGAGTGAAGACGCCAAGGTATTTGCCACCTCCTTGAATGAGCCCTTTTGCGGGCTCAACACCGGCTTCGAGGCCGTGAGCTGGCTGGACCAGCCGACCGGCATGAGCTCTCTGGCCTTGATCCCGTTGCGCAGCGGTGTCGCCGGTAGCTCTGCCCCTGCTTTCGGCATGTTGGTGCTGGCGTCGAGCGACTCCCAGCGCTTCAACAGCAGCATGGGAACCGAGTTTTTGGCCCGTATCGGCGAGATCGCCAGCGCCGCCCTTTCGCGCTTACGCTGAGTCAGTTATTACCGCCATGCCCGCGGACGATCGTGCCCTGATCGACAAGTATCTGGAGTTCGTGCGGGTTGAAAAGCGCTTGGCGGCGCGCACTGTCGAGCTTTATGCCTTGGACTTGGCCCGCCTGCACGAGCAGGCAGAGCGCGCCGATGTCGGGTTGCGCGAGGTGCAAAACCATCACATCCGCCGCTGGGTTGCGCAAATGCATGTCGCGGGCCGCAGCGGCCGTGGCATCGCGTTGATTTTGTCGGGGTGGCGAGGTTTTTTCGCCTGGTTGGGGCGGGATGGGCTGGTGCCCAGCAACCCGGTGCAAGACGTGCGCTCGCCAAAAGCCCCCAAGCCACTACCCAAAGCGCTGGCGGTCGACGATGCAGTGCAATTCGCAGACTTTGAAAGTGATGACGATGCCTGGTTCGAGGCCCGCGATGCCGCCATGGTGGAGCTGCTCTACGGCAGCGGCCTGCGGGTCGGGGAGTTGGTGGGTCTGGATGTCGTGGCTGGCAAAGACGCCAAAGGCTGGGTCGATCTGCAGGCGGCAGAAGCCCATGTGCTGGGCAAAGGCGCCAAGCGCCGGAGTGTGCCGGTCGGCGCCACCGCCCTGAAGGCCTTGCAACGGTGGCTGGACTTGCGTGGCCCATCAGGCACCCGGGGCGCAGCACCAGTGCATGCGTCTGGTGCGGATGGCGCGTCTGCCCTGTTCACCGGCCGCAATGGCACCCGGCTCACCGCGCAAGGCATCTGGCAGCGCTTGAAGCGCCGCAGCCAGCTTGCCGGCCTGAATGTGCCGGTGCATCCGCATATGCTGCGCCACTCGTTCGCCAGCCATGTGCTGCAAAGCAGCGGCGACCTGCGCGGCGTGCAGGAGCTGCTGGGCCATGCCAACATCACCACCACACAGGTGTACACCCGGCTGGACTTTCAGCACCTGGCCAAGGCTTATGACGCCGCGCATCCCCGCGCCAAGCTCAAGCGCTGATCGCCAAATAGCGGTTTTTTGCAAAAAGTTGGTGACTTTCTTGCGAAGTCGGAAAATGCGGCATATAATCGTGGTCTTGCAACGCGGGAATAGCTCAGTTGGTAGAGCGCAACCTTGCCAAGGTTGAGGTCGAGAGTTCGAGACTCTTTTCCCGCTCCAAATTCACCCTCAAGGGTTTCAAAAAAGGTCAGCACATTGCTGGCCTTTTTTGTTTTCTGCGTCTGCTCTCGCGCTTACGGGCAGCGACGCACCTCAAGCGACAATACACCCCATGAAAATCATTCGCCTGCGCGCCGGCAAAGAGCGCTCCTTGTTGCGTCGTCATCCTTGGATCTTCGAGTCCGCCATTGCCAAAGGGGGCGGCGACAGCGGCGAAACCGTGCGGGTGGAGTCGGCGGAAGGGGCATTTTTGGGTTGGGCAGCTTTCAGCCCGCAATCCAAAATACGTGCACGTGTCTGGAGTTTTGACGAGAAGCAGCGGATTGATGCTAGCTTTTTTATAGCTGCTTGCGCAAGCGCTATAAGCGCCAGAGCCCGATTTGATGTTAAAAGCGACGGCGTTCGGCTGATCCATGGCGAGTCCGACGGCTTGCCGGGCCTGATTGTCGACCGTTATGGCGATACGTTGGTCGCTCAGTTCACCTCAGCGGGTGTTGAGAAATGGAAGTCCGCCATTGCCGATGCACTGCTCTCCGCCACGGGTTTGACCAAGTTGTATGAGCGGTCGGATGCCAGCAGCCGTGCGCTCGAGGGGCTGCCCGAGGCCACCGGCTGGTTGCGCGGTGAGGGGCCCACCGATCTGGTGCTGCGCGAGCACGATTGGACTTTGGCGCTCAGCATTTCCGAGGGCCACAAAACCGGCTTTTACCTGGACCAGCGCGACAGCCGCCAACGGTTTGCAGAGGCGACCCGCCGCTTGGGTTTCCAGCGGGTGCTCAATTGCTACTGCTACACCGGCGGATTTACGGTGGCTGCGTTGTCCGGTGGTGCCGGGCATGTGACATCGATTGACTCCAGTGGTCCTGCCATTGAAAAAGCGCGTGCCAATGTGGCGCTCAACGGTTTTGACGCGAGCCGGACCACGTTCATGGATGCCGATGTCAACGCCAGCCTGCGAGCCTTTGCGGCCGAAGGGCGCACGTTTGATGCCATCATTTTGGATCCGCCCAAGTTCGCGCCGACAGTGGCTCACGCCGAGCGCGCGGCCCGGGCGTACAAGGACATCAACCGCTTGGCGTTCAAATTGTTGGAGCCTGGTGGCGTGCTGTTTACCTACAGCTGCTCGGGCGGTATCAGTGCGGACCTTTTCCACAAAATCATTGCCGGAGCCGGCTCGGATGCGGGCGTCGACGGATTTATCACCGACCGCATGGGCGGTGCGCCGGATCACCCGATGACGATTGCTTTCCCAGAAGGGGAGTACCTTAAAGGCCTGGTGGTGATGCGCCGCTGACCCCACTGGCCCTTGTGCCCTTGAATTGCTGACTACACTCCCCAGTTGCTTTGTTTGCACTGCACCATTTTTGGAATTTGAATCATGAGCTTGATCCCCGCCACCATCCTGACCGGCTTTCTGGGTTCCGGTAAAACCACCTTGCTCAAGCGCGTGCTGGCTGAGGCCCATGGCCAAAAGATTGCCGTGATCGAAAATGAGTTCGGTGAAGAGAATATCGACAGCGATATTCTGGTCAGCGACACCAACGAGCAGATCATTCAAATGAGCAACGGTTGCGTCTGCTGCACCATTCGCGAAGACTTACGCACTACCTTGAAGGACTTGGCAGAAAAGAAGCGCAAGGGCGAGCTTGATTTTGAACGGGTGGTGATCGAGACCACCGGCGTGGCCGATCCCGGCCCCGTGGCGCAGACCTTCTTTATGGACGATGAAATCGCCGAGACCTATTTGCTGGACTCGATTCTGACCTTGGTCGATGCCAAACACGCAGTGCAGCAGCTCAATGATCGCCAGGAGGCGCGCCGCCAAATCGGGTTTGCCGACCAGATCTTTATCAGCAAGTCAGATTTGGTATCTAAAAAGGAGCTGGATGCCTTGATGCACCGCATCAAGCACATGAACCCGCGCGCGCCGCAAAAAGCGGTGCATTTCGGCGAAGTGTCTCTCCAAGAAGTATTTGATCTGCGCGGCTTTAACCTCAACGCCAAGCTCGATATTGATCCGGACTTCCTCAAGGACGATGACCACCACCACGACCATGCCCATGGAGAGCATTGCGACCACCCGTCGCACGCCCATGACCATGCGACCCACGGTCACCACCACCATCACGAAGATGATGTGAAGAGTTTTGTGTTCAAGTCAGAGCGTCCGTTCGACCCAGCCAAGCTGGAAGACTTCCTGGGTGCCATCGTCAATATCTATGGCCCGCGCATGCTTCGCTACAAGGGCGTGTTGAATATGAAGGGCACCGACCGCAAGGTGATCTTCCAAGGCGTGCACCAGCTCATGGGCAGCGATTTGGGCCCCGCGTGGGGTGAGGCAGAAGTGCGCACCAGCAAGATGGTGTTCATTGGTATTGATCTGCCCAAAGACATTTTCTTGCAAGGCATGGAGCAGTCTTTGGTTTAACGGTATCGAGGGGAGCTGCGTACGGCTGCTGTCACGGCCGTCGTTGCTCATGATCATTTGGATGGAACGAGGGCAGGGGGTGCTATGTTTGTCTCGCTTTTGCAACTTATGGGTTTTCCTTCAGGTAAGCCTGTACACTCGCGCGCCGAAGAAACCCGCTCCGAGAGGCCTCGAAAAGCCTCCAGAGTGGCTGCAGCCACCAGCGACGATGTGCAGGCCGAACCTGCCAGGAGACAAGAAGTGAACGCGAAGTCCGGGAAAGATAGCAAGGCCAAAGAAGCCCCTGCCAAAGTCAAGCCAGCTGCCGTCAAGGCCGCTGCAAAATCCGCTGCCAAGCCAACTGCGAAAGTCGTTGCCAAAGCACCTGTCGCTACACCACCGAGCAGCAAAGCCGCTGTCAAAACCACGGTTCCTGCCCCTGTGAAAACAACTACCAAGACTGCTGACAAAGCGCCTGTGAAATCCGCCGCCAAAACAGCTGCTGCAACGCCTGCAAAAACCAAGCCTGCCGCCGAAAAAGCGGTTGTCAAGCCGGTGGCCGTTGCCGCGCCGGTGGTTGCTCCGGCTCCCACAGTGCCTGCCAAAGCAGGCCGCCCGTCTTCGCGACTGGCCCAGCTCACGGTGCCCTCTATGGCGCAGTCAGTCGCCTCAACGGCTGCCAAAGCCAGTTATAACCATTCCATGTCTTCCCCTGTTATTGCTCCCGTAATTCCTGCTATCGTGAAAAAAGACGCGAAACTTGCCAATAATTGGAAAAACAAAACGGTGACCGAAATGACGGATGCTGAACTGTTGGCGATGCCCGACTCCGAATACATGAACGAGATGCAGCTCGCATATTTCCGCCTGAAGCTCACCGAGCTCAAGCGCGGAATTCTTGCGAGCGCCGGAGAGACTACTGAACATTTGCGTGAAGACACCTCGGTGGTGCCCGATCCTGCAGATCGTGCAACCATTGAAGAAGAGCACGCTTTGGAGCTGCGCACCCGCGACCGCGAACGCAAGTTGCTGAAGAAGATTGAGCAGTCCATCGGGCGTATCGATTCCGGCGACTATGGCTATTGCGATGAAACCGGTGAGCCAATCGGTGTCGGTCGTTTGCTCGCCCGCCCAACGGCGACGCTCTCTTTGGAAGCGCAGCAACGCCGCGAGCTGAAGCAGAAAATGTTCGGGGATTAATTCCCGTTTAACGCAGGCTACCTACCGCTGATATGGCAACCAAAGACGAACGTCCCGGCCTACTTTCCAAAGTGGCGATGTTCGTCCGCAATCCGACCAAAGACTGGTCGGATATCTCTCGCACCGAGACGGAGCCGGATAGTGCTTACGACAAGCAGGCTCTCAAGGCCATGATTGAGCGCAAGCGACAAAACGACTTTGTCCGCAAGCGTGAATTCGACCAGCTCCGCAAACTGCGCAATAGAGACCCCTCTGCGGTCGCAAATCTTGCACGCCCTTCGTTTTTCCAGAGCAGTATTCCCACCGACCCCGACGGTCGTGCGGTGACCCTGAAGAAAATCGACGAAATCGAAGCGCAGATGTCCAAGCAGTGGTGGAAAGGCAAGCAAGACGCTGCTGCCGCTGCGAATGCGGGGAGTGAACAGCGCCTGTCCGCAGTTCCTCCTGCCAGTGACACACAACAGTCTTTGTCGGCGAGTGGAGCCTCCGCTGGTACCGGGTATGGGGGGGGCGCCGCTGCATCTACATTGCCCATCATGCGCGGAGCACCGGATCAGCCGGGAGCAAGCGCACCGCAAACGGAATATGCGGCTACGCAAATGGGCCAGCCGACTGAGCCAATGTTTGCTCCACCGGCGTCTAAGGCGCCTGGGAGCAAGCCTTCATTCGCCCGAGCCACAGAGTCCTCTGATCTCTCGTTCACGACTTCCAAGCTGCTGGCTTTGGAAGTTTCCGACGCGGCTGCTGATCCTGAACTGGAGGAAGCCGCCATCCGCTTTGCCAATGGCGACGATCACGGGGCGGAAAGTAGCCTGATCAGCGCGTTGCGACGCGGTGTGGCGGATGCCTCGACGGCGTTTAACTGGGCAGCTGCCCTGATGGACCTCTACCGAGCCACTCAAAATCGTGAACGTTTTGATTGGGCTATCGTAGAGTTTGCGCACCTGTGGGACGAGCGGGTGCCTCGTTGGGATGTTGTTCAGCTCAACACGGCGTTCGGTGCGGAAACGACCTTGGCGGCGCCCTTTGTGCCAGAGCCAGTGGCTGGAGAGTACGTCGAAGCGGATCCGATGTGGTCCTGCCCTCAGTTTTTGGACGTCCAAGGAATGGAGGCTTTGCGCCTCGTGCTGTCGACTCAGCCTATGCCATGGACTTTGGACTGGACTGCGCTTGAGCGTATCGATGCCCCTGCGATGCCTTTGCTTTCTGGATTGTTTGCCAGTTTGTGCGACGAGCCCGTCTCGTTGCGGTTCGCTGGTGCATCGCAATTGTTGACGGCGCTGCAATTCTTGACGCCTTCCGCCAATCGCAGTGTTGATTCTGCGTGGTGGATTGTTCGTTTAAACGTTTTACGAGCTTTGCAGTGTCTTGACGATTTTGAGCTGGTGGCGTTGGACTACTGCATCACCTATGAGGTTTCTCCCCCTGCATGGGCCCCGGCGCGCTGTGACTATTCAGCCGTTCATTTCCGCTCTGCTCATGCAGTTTCCGCTGATTTCGTTTCGACTTCGCCGATGGGTGTGGGCTCGGTCACCCTGACCAGTCAAGAGCTGCGCGGGGTCGTGGCCGGCGATACAACGGCACTATTGGCGGGGCTGGACAGCGCACGCGACCAGTCCAACAACATTGTGATTTCTTGTCGATTTTTGGTCCGGGTCGACTTCTCTGCGGCAGGAACGATCTTGAACTGGGTCGTTTCGCGTCAGGCGGAGGGCTGTATGGTGCAGTTTCAAGATGTGCATCGTTTGGTTGCCGCTTTTTTCAATGTGATTGGCATCAGCGAACACGCACGCGTTGTGCCACGCGACCTTTAAATTTTGTTTCGCGCGGGGAAGGTATTTCTCCGCTTGCAAACTTTTGCTTCACCCCCAACTCCCCCTCTATGGAACAATTTCACGGAACGACCATCATCAGTGTGCGGCGCAAAACTGCTGCGGGTGTTCAGGTCGCGATCGGCGGTGACGGACAAGTCACTTTGGGCAACATCGTGGTTAAGGGCTCTGCCCGGAAAGTACGCAAGCTCTATCACGGCAAAGTGCTGGCTGGCTTTGCAGGTGCTACGGCGGATGCCTTCACTTTGTTTGAGCGTTTTGAAGCCAAGCTTGAAAAACACCAAGGTCATTTGGTGCGGGCGGCGATTGAGTTGACCAAGGATTGGCGCACTGATCGCGTATTGCGCAAGCTGGAGGCGATGTTGGCAGTGGCGGACAAAGATGCGTCGTTGATCATTACAGGAAACGGGGATGTGCTCGAGCCCGAAAACGGGATCGTCACCATCGGATCCGGTGGTGCATATGCCCAAGCCGCTGCGGTTGCCTTGCTCAATCACTCAGATCTCCCGGCCGCGGATATTGTGAAGCGCTCACTCGAAATTGCAGGTGAGCTGTGCATCTACACCAATATGCACCACACCATCGAAACCCTGTAACTCCTGCTTTTCCCGAAGTTTTTTATGCAGACGCTCACTCCCCGCGGCATCGTTGCCGAGTTAGATAAACACATTGTTGGCCAAGCGCAGGCGAAACGTGCGGTTGCGATCGCCTTGCGCAATCGTTGGCGCCGGCAGATGGTCGAGGGCGATTTGCGTCATGAAATTACGCCCAAGAATATTCTGATGATCGGCCCTACTGGCGTCGGTAAAACGGAGATTGCGCGACGCCTGGCAAAGCTGGCCGATGCACCGTTCATCAAGGTCGAGGCGACCAAGTTCACCGAGGTTGGTTATGTGGGCAAAGACGTGGATGCCATCATTCGCGATCTGGCAGAAATTGCCGTAAAGCAGGTTCGGGAGCAAGAGAAGCGCAAAGTTGCCCGCCGGGCTGAAGACGCTGCCGAAGAGCGGATTTTGGATATCCTGGTGCCACCTCCGCGGTTCGATGCCAGCGCCACTTCAACAGCCGACGCCCCCGAGAGCTCCACGCGCCAAGCGTTTCGCAAGAAGCTGCGCGAGGGACAGCTCGATGATCGTGAGATCGAGTTAGACCTCGCCATGCAAGCGCCGAGCTTGGAAGTCATGGGGCCTGCGGGCATGGAGGAGATGACCGAACAGCTTCGCGGGCTCTTTGGTCAAATGGGCCAAGGCAAGAAGCAAATCCGCAAATTGCGGATTGCAGAGGCCGCCAAACTGCTGGCCGAGGAAGAGGCTGCCAAGCTGGTCAACGAAGACCACATCAAAACCCAGGCGATCCAAACCCTGGAGCAAAACGGCATTGTTTTTATTGATGAAATTGACAAGGTGACCTCCCGTGGTGAGGGCAATGGGGGCGAGGTTTCCAGGCAAGGTGTTCAGCGTGATCTGCTCCCCTTGGTCGAAGGAACCACGGTCACTACCAAGTACGGCATGGTGAAGACGGACCATATTTTGTTCGTCGCATCGGGCGCCTTCCATTTGAGCAAGCCGAGCGATCTGATTCCTGAATTGCAAGGACGCTTCCCGATCCGCGTGGAATTGCAGTCTTTGTCGGTTCAAGATTTTGAAGCGATCTTGACCCAAACCCATGCATCTTTGATCAAGCAATACCAAGCTTTGCTGGCCACTGAGTCTGTATCGCTGGAGTTCACAGCGGATGGCATTACCCGGCTTGCGCAAATCGCGTTCGATGTGAACGAGCGAACCGAAAACATCGGTGCTCGCCGCTTGGCGACGGTGATGGAGCGTTTGCTGGATGATGTGAGTTTCGATGCGGGAGACCTGGGTGGCCAAACCATCCAGATCGATGCACGCTACGTGGATGAGCGTCTCGGGGCGCTGAGTCAGGACGAAGACTTGTCCCGATTTATTCTGTGATTTGTGAAAAAGCGGATAAACGGTAGTCCCTTCAAGCATCACTTTCAGAGCATCTGCTAAGTGCTTAATTTAGAACGGTTTTTAAGGCGTCGCCGCCTTTAGAAACGCTTCTAAGTCCTTGATTTCATTGGAAAAAATTCGCGCAAGGCATCTTGCGATGAGGCCGTTTGCTGATACAGTGCAAAAAAGTGCAATTTAGTGGTGAAAAGTGCCATGAAATTGCTGTTTGAGTGCTGTCACAGTACAAAGGTGGTTTTACGTGTTCCAAGGGGCTTCGTCTCTCAGTCTTGATGCCAAGGGTCGCCTGTCGGTGCCGACACGGCATCGTGACGTCTTGAGTGCGACGGCTGCCGGACAACTCACGATCACCAAGCACCCCCACGGTTGCCTGATGGTTTTCCCGCGTCCGGAGTGGGAAAAGTTCAGGGAGCGTATCGCTGCATTGCCGATGTCGGCGCAGTGGTGGAAACGGATTTTTTTGGGCAATGCCATGGATGTCGAGATGGATGGCACCGGCCGCGTGCTGATCTCGCCAGAACTCCGGGAGTCCGCAGGTATTGCCAAAGACACCATGCTGCTTGGCATGGGCAATCATTTTGAGTTGTGGGACAAAGCGACCTACGACGAACAAGAGGCCAAGGCGATGCAGGGTGACATGCCCGACGTCTTCAAGGACTTTTCTTTTTAAGGCCTGACGGTGGAAGCTCCCCGGATCCATACCACCGTGTTGTTGAACGAAGCGGTTGATGCCTTGTTCAGTGACGGCGGCACTCCATTTGCCGCAGCGGCCCAAGCCACCTATGTCGACGCCACGTTCGGTCGTGGTGGCCACTCCCGGCTCATTTTGTCGCGCCTGGGCGCTGATGGGCGCTTGATTGCGTTCGATCGCGACCCGGAGGCTGTGGCACAAGCAGCGCTGATCGACGATGCCCGCTTCTCTATCCGTCACGAAGGATTTTCCAATCTTGGAGTTCTGGCAGGCGGTAGCGTGGGCGGAATTCTGATGGATCTGGGGGTCAGCTCCCCCCAGATTGACAGCCCGGAGCGGGGCTTCAGCTTCCGCTTCGAAGGTCCTTTGGATATGCGCATGGACACCACGCGCGGAGAGAGTGTTGCCCAGTGGCTGGAGACGGCCGAGATCAATCAAATCACGGAGGTGATACGTGAATACGGTGAAGAACGGTTTGCTGGGGCAATTGCAAAGGCGATTGTTGCTCGCCGACAGGAACGGGGGGCAATTTCAACCACCTCCGAGCTGGCCCAACTCGTGGCTGACACGGTCAAAACCCGCGAGCCGGGCCAGAACCCTGCAACGCGCACATTTCAGGCTTTTCGGATTTTCATCAACGCCGAGCTTGAGGAGTTGCAACAAGCGCTAGAGGCCAGTCTCGAGGTGCTGGAGCCCGGTGGGCGGCTGGCGGTGATCAGCTTTCATTCGCTGGAAGACCGGATCGTCAAGCAATTCATTGCCAAACACTCGAAGGATGAATACGACCGGCGTGCCCCTTTTGCCGCACCCAAGGTCATGAAGCTCAAGGCGCTTGGGCGTATCAAGCCGTCGGCTGAGGAGGTCGCTGCAAATCCTCGCTCCCGCAGCGCCATTCTGCGTGTGGCGCAGAGGATGCCGGCATGATCCGCATCAATCTCGTGCTGCTGTTGGCGGTCGTGATCAGCGCCCTGTACCTGGTCGGCGTGCAATACGAGTCCCGCCGCCTGTTTACTGAGCTGGACAAGGCGCGTGCTGATTCGCGTCGCCTTGAGACGGAGTTCGGGCGTTTGCAAGTGGCCAAGCGTGAGCAGGCCACTTCTGCGCGTGTGCAGCAGCTCGCGCGCGACAAGCTCCAGATGCGCCAGGTGACACCTGCCATCACCAGCTATGTGACCTACACCGCACCGGCGACCAAAGCCGCTGCCGAAGCCCCTGTGCCAACGAAAGGTGCCGAGTGACACGCCGGGGCATCCAGTACACCTCCAGCCCCTTGCTGGCAAGCCGCACCCCTGTGTGGCGCAGCAAGTTTGTGGTGGGCGCCATTGCGTTGGGCTTTACCGGGTTGGTGGCCCGGGCGGCTTACATCCAGGTGTATGCCAATGATTTTTTTATCAAGCAAGGCGAAGTGCGCTTTGCCCGGACGATCGATCTGCCCGCGGATCGCGGTCGCATTCTGGACCGCAATGGATTGATCCTGGGGTCCAGCGTACCCGCGCCCAGCATCTGGGCTATCCCTGAGGATGTCGATCTCGAAAAAGGCCAGCTCTCGCAGCTGGCCAAGTTGTTGGATATGCCCGTGGCGGAGCTGTCCAAAAAACTGGCTGACGAAGACAAAACGTTTGTCTGGATCAAGCGGCAGGTCGATGCAGATATCGCCAAAAAAATAGCCGAGCTCAACATCAAGGGTATTTATCAGCGCAAAGAGTACAAGCGCCAGTACCCGGAAGGCGAGGCTGCGGCCCACATCGTCGGCTTTACGAACGTGGAAGACAACGGTCAAGAGGGCGTTGAGCTGATGTTCAACAAAGAGCTGCTCGGTCGTGCCGGTATGCGCCATGTGATCAAGGACCGATTGGGCAGGGCAGTCGAGAATGTGGGCGAGGTTGTGCCGCCGGTGCCCGGGCGAGATTTGCAGCTCAGCATCGACAGCAAGGTGCAGTTTTTTGCGTACCAGAAGCTGCGGGATGCGGTGACCACCCACAAAGCCAAAGCCGGCAGCGTGGTGGTGTTGGACGCCATCACTGGCGAGGTGCTGGCCTTGGCCAACTACCCCAGCTACACGCCCGACAAGCGCAAGAACCTGACCGGTGAACAGCTGCGTAACCGTGCTCTGACCGATACCTTTGAGCCTGGCTCGGTCATGAAGCCCTTCACGGTGGGCTTGGCGCTCGAAACCGGGCGGGTGAAGCCGACCACGATGATCGACACGGCCCCCGGCACTATCACGATCACGGGCGCGACGATCCGCGACTCTCATCCCCACGGGATGTTGACGGTAGAGCAGGTTCTGCAAGTTTCCAGCAACGTGGGAACGACCAAGCTGGCCATGCAAATGCCTGCGAGCGAAATGTGGCAAACCTTTTCGCAAGCCGGCTTTGGCCAGAAGCCCCAAGTCGAGTTTCCCGGTGTTGTGTCCGGTCGCTTGCGCCCTTACAAATCGTGGCGCCCCATTGAGCAAGCCACGGTCTCGTACGGCTACGGCATGTCTGCGTCCTTGTTTCAAATGGTGCGCTCTTACACCGTCTTTTCACACGGCGGGCAAATCATCCCGGCCACCTTGCTGAAAACCACTACGCCTGCAGTAGGCGTACAGGTGTTTTCCGAACAAACAGCAGCCCGCGTCCGACACATGTTGAAAATGGCGGCCGGCCCCGGCGGGACTGCTCCCAAAGCCCAGACGATCGGCTACTCGGTGGGTGGCAAATCCGGTACTGCGTACAAGCAGATCGGCAAGGGCTATGGCTCTGACGGCAACCGCAAATACAGAAGCTGGTTCGTGGGCATGGCCCCGATTGAAGAGCCCCGGATCATTGTCGGCGTGATGCTGGATGAACCAAGCGCTGGCAAATACTACGGCGGTGAAGTGGCTGCGCCGGTGTTCAGTGAAACGGTGCAGCAAACGCTGCGCATGTTGGGCGTCCAGCCCGATATTGCCGTGCAGCCGCATATTCAGGCTTCGGCGGTCGAGGAGAGTTTCTGATGACCGCTTTCACCCATCCCGCCGCCGTGGTTGCCTGGTTGCGCGCACGTGGTGTGCAAGGGCTGACGACTGACAGCCGCACCCTCACTGCAACAGATGCCTTCATTGCCTGGCCCGGCGTGGCGACTGATCCCCGCCGCTTTGTGTCTGCGGCGCTGAAGCAGGGCGCATTGGCCTGCGTGGTCGACCAAGACGGAGCATATGGTTTTGGCTTTGATGCTGAAAAAGTGGCGCTATATGCCAACCTGAAAGCTGACTCCGGCCCGATCGCCGCCGAGTTTTATGGTGCGCCATCCCGCGAGTTGGCGCTGTTAGCAGTGACGGGTACCAATGGCAAAACCAGCACTGCTTGGTGGCTGGCGCAAGCCTTAGGTCAAGTTCAAGGCGCACAAGCCAAGGCCTGTGGCGTGATCGGCACCTTGGGTGTCGGCCGCCCACCTGCGCTCACCGCTACCGGTTTCACTACGCCGGATCCAGTGCTGTTGCAAAAGACACTGCGCAGCTTTGTGGATCAAGGGCTCACGGCTTGTGCTATCGAGGCCTCCTCCATCGGCATTGAAGAAATGCGGATGACAGGCACTGTGATTCATACCGCCATCTTCACCAACTTCACCCAAGACCACTTGGATTACCACGGCAGCATGGCCGCCTACTGGGCAGCAAAGCGTTCGCTGTTTGCTTGGGAGGGCTTGCGTGCCGCGGTGATCAATGTGGATGACGACAAGGGCCTCGAGCTGGCTGCCGAGCTGGCAAGCTCGGGCTTGGACCTGTGGACCGTCGGTGTGAACCGGCCAGCCCGATTGCAGGCGCGCGATGTGTCCCACACCGCTAAAGGCCTCGCGTTTGATGTGGTGGAAGGCGCGCAAGTCATTCGCATGCAGTCGCACGTCATTGGCAGCTACAACGTGTCCAACTTGCTGGGCGTGCTGGCTACTTTGCGTGCGCAGGGCATTGCATTGCCGGAGGCGGTTGCCGCGTGCTCCACATTGCTGCCTGTTCCGGGTCGCATGGAGTGCGTGGGCGGGGATGCGGCGCCTTTGGTGGCCGTGGACTACGCCCACACCCCGGACGCTTTAGACCAGGCGCTGCGCGCCTTGCAGCCTGTGGCGCGCAGCCGCGGCGGGCGCTTGTGGTGTGTGTTTGGCTGCGGTGGCGACCGCGATGCCACCAAGCGCCCCTTGATGGGCGCGGTGGCCGCTGCGCTGTCGGACCGTGTCGTGGTGACGAGCGACAACCCCCGCAGCGAAAGGCCTGAGTCCATCGTGGCGCAAATTCTTTTGGGCATGGTGGAGTGCCCGCACGTGGACGTGCAAGTGGACCGCGGCGCAGCCATCGCCCAAGTGATTGCCGAGGCCGCCGCACAAGACGTGGTCCTGCTCGCCGGCAAAGGCCACGAAGAGACCCAAGAAGTGGCCGGCACCAAGACGCCGTTTTCCGACCTGGCGCACGCCAAAGCGGCGCTGTCACAGCGCCAGCCCACCCACGGAGTTGTTGCATGAGCCTGTTCATGACGCTAGCGGATGCCGCGCGCTTGTTGCCTGGTGCCCACTTGGTGGGCGACAGCACGGCTGGAATTGCCCGGGTCCATACCGATACCCGCACCATTGAGCCGGGCGATCTGTTCGTCGCGCTCAAGGGTGAGCGTTTTGACGCCAACGCCATGTTGCACGAGGCGCAGGCCAAAGGTGCAGCCGCCGTGTTGTGCCATGCCGGTCTACCCGCGTCGGCCTACCCCGTAGGGCTTCCGCGACTCGAAGTGTCTGACACCAAGCAGGCATTGGGCGCACTCGCTGCTGCATGGCGCGCGCAGTTTCAGATTCCCCTGATCGCAGTCACCGGCAGTAACGGGAAAACCACCGTGACCCAGATGGTCGCGAGCATCTTGCATGCCTATGCGCCGGACGGCGCCGCATTGGCTACGGTGGGCAATTTCAATAACGACATCGGAGTTCCACTGACCCTGATGCGCTTGCGCTCAACCCACCGCATTGCCGTGGTCGAGTTGGGCATGAACCATCCCGGCGAGATCGCAGGCCTTGCGGCCATGGCTCGCCCGACGGTGGCGCTGGTCAACAACGCGCAGCGGGAGCACCTGGAGTTCATGCACACCATCGACGCCGTTGCGCGCGAGAACGGCAGTGTGCTGTCCGCCTTGCCGGCCGACGGCGTTGCCGTGTTTCCTGCAGATGACGACTTTGCTCCCCTCTGGCGTGAGCTGGCCGCAGGCCGCTCCGTTACCGGTTTTTCTGCTGCGTCCACCGGCGCTGAGGTGGTGCTGCAACATGCCAATTGGCAGGACGGCTCTTGGCAGGTACAGGCCCACAGCCCGCAGGGCATGCTGCAGTTCCGCTTGGCGATAGCCGGCCGTCATAACGTCAAAAACGCGCTGGCTGCGGCAGCCTGTGCGCTGTCCGCCGGCGTACCGGTCGCGTCGGTTCAACAGGGCTTGGAGGCTTTTTTGCCCGTCAAAGGTCGCTGCCGCGCACTGCAGGTCCGGCATGGTGTCAGCGACTTCACTTTGGTAGACGACACCTACAACGCCAACCCCGATTCCATGCGGGCCGCCATTGATGTGTTGGCCGATTTGCCCGGCCCCCGTTTGCTGGTGATCGGCGATATGGGCGAGGTCGGTGAACAAGGCCCGGTTTTTCATGCCGAGGCAGGCCGCTATGCGCGGGCTGCAGGCATAGAGCACGTACTGGCTTTGGGCGAGGCGAGTGCCTTTGCGGTGCAAGAGCTGCCCACTGCGCGTCATTTCGCGACCGTGGAAGGATTACTCCAGGCTGCGAATGCTTTGGTGCCGGACGTGGCCAGCGTATTGGTCAAAGGCTCGCGCTTTATGCGCATGGAGCGTGTGGTGGAGGCTTTGTCGGCCCCATCTGCGCCGGAGGTGGTATCCGATGCCGCTTGATTTGTTTGGAGAATTTACATGTTGCTGAGCCTGGCCCAATGGCTGCAAGGTTTGTCCCCGGAGCTCGGGTTTTTCCGGGTGTTTCAGTACCTGACGTTCCGGGCCGTCATGGCTGCCCTCACCGCATTGCTCATCGGCCTGGTGGCCGGGCCTGTAGTGATCCGCCGTCTGCGCGCTTTGAAAATCGGCCAGCCAATTCGTGGCTATGGCATGGAAACCCACCTCGCCAAAAGCGGAACGCCCACCATGGGCGGGGTGTTGATCTTGCTGTGCATCGCGATTGCGACCTTGCTGTGGGCGGATCTCTCCAACCGTTTTGTCTGGATTGTGCTGGTCGTCACGCTGGGTTTCGGTGCGATTGGCTGGGTCGATGACTGGCGCAAAGTGGTGCACAAGGATCCGGAAGGCATGCGCTCGCGGGAAAAGTATTTCTGGCAGAGCCTGATCGGCTTGTTGGCCGCGCTCTACCTGGTCTTCAGCATCTCTGAAAGCTCCAACCTCCGGGTCTTGGAGCTGTTTTTCAATTGGGTGGCCTCGGGCTTCGATGTCAACCTTCCGCCGAAAGCGGGCTTGTTTTTGCCCTTCTTCAAAGAGGTGAGCTACCCCTTGGGCGTGCTCGGCTTTGTGGTCATGACCTATCTGGTCATCGTCGGCTCCAGCAATGCGGTCAATCTGACGGATGGCCTCGACGGCCTAGCCATCATGCCTGTAGTCATGGTGGGTTCGGCTTTGGGCGTCTTTGCCTATGTGACCGGGAGCTCGGTGTTTTCCAAGTACCTGCTTTTTCCGTACATCCCCGGTTCGGGCGAGCTCTTGATTTTCTGTTCGGCATTGGCCGGCGCCGGGCTGGCGTTTTTGTGGTTCAACACCCACCCCGCGCAAGTCTTCATGGGCGATGTCGGGGCGCTGGCCCTGGGCGGTGCCTTGGGCACGATTGCCGTGATTGTTCGCCAGGAAATTGTGCTGGCCATCATGGGCGGCATCTTTGTGGCCGAAGCGGTGTCGGTGATGCTGCAAGTCACCTACTTCAAATACACCAAGCGCCGTTTCGGCGAGGGCCGTCGCCTGCTCAAGATGGCGCCACTCCACCACCACTTTGAAAAGTCCGGCTGGAAAGAGACCCAGGTCGTGGTCCGTTTCTGGATCATCACCATGTTGCTCTGCCTGGTCGGCCTCTCCACCCTGAAACTGCGATGAACACCCCCGAGCAGCCACATCCTGCAGACAGCCCCCTCACGCCGGTCGACACGACAGGCGGGCTCGCGCACGACCCGGCCCTGAGCGCCGCGGCCGTAGATTTGCCTGCTGACGAACCGCTGGCAGAGGCAATGACGCCAGCCGATGTGCCTGTAGTCTCAGCTCCAGCTCCCATCGCTTTGCCCGTGACACTGACTGCGGCCAAAGATGCCGCCGAGTTTGTGGCCCGCATTTTTGCGGATACCCAGGCGGACAGTACCGACGCCAAAGAGGCCGAGGTCGCAGCACTCGCTTCCGAGGCGGTTGCGCAAGAGGTGGTGTCCACCGATGCGCCCGCTGAGCCTGTGGTGTTTGCGCCCCTCGCCGGCCAGCAAGTGCTGATCCTTGGTTTGGGGGCTTCTGGTCTTGCCATGGCGCGCTGGTGTGTGCGCGCTGGCGCGACCAACGTGACCGTGGCAGACACCCGTGACGCCCCGCCCCAGCTGGCAGTGTTGCAACACGAACTGCCCCAGGTCCGTTTTGTTGCGGGGCCTTTTGATGCCAGCCTGGTCGAAGGACAAGGCTTGCATGCGGTATACCGTTCGCCGGGTCTGAGTCCTGCAGACATTGCTCCTGTTTTAGGAGCTGCTCGCGCAAGCTCTATCGCGGTTGGTGGCGAATTAAGCTTGTATTCGCAGGGTCTGGAGACTTTGCGGGCCCAGCGCGCTTACGCCCCCGCTGTTTTGGCGATTACCGGCACCAATGGCAAAACGACGGTCACCTCACTGACCGGTCAACTGATCGCCCATGCGGGCAAAACAGTGGCGGTTGCCGGCAACATCGGCCCGACCTTGTTGGACACCTTGACCCAACACCTCGTGGCGGACACGCTGCCCGAAGTCTGGGTGCTGGAACTCTCCAGCTTCCAGTTGGATGCCGCAGGCAGTTTTGAGCCGACTGCTGCGGTCGTGCTCAACATCAGCCAGGATCACCTCGACTGGCACGGCAGCATGCAAGCCTATGCGGGTGCCAAGGCCCGTATCTTTGGCCAGCACGGCATGTTGGTGCTGAACCGCGAAGACGCGGTCGTCATGGCCATGCGCCCTGAGCCGGTGCGAGTCCGCCTGCAGCGTCCGCAAGAGCGGGCGTACATCACCTTCGGCACCACCATGCCGCAACGCCCCGGTGACTTCGGCATCGAAGAAGTCAACGGTATGGTCTGGCTGGTGCGCGCCCTCGAGGCCGACGAGACCCGCAAACGCCGCAAGGATGAAGAACAAGAGATCCATATCCAACGCTTGATGCCAGCAGACGCCTTGCGCATCCGCGGCCGCCACAACGCGAGCAATGCGCTGGCCGCCTTGGCTTTGTGCGCTTCCGCCGGCTGCTCATTGGCCGCGGTGCTGTACGGCCTGAGGGAGTACCGCGGTGAGCCTCACCGTGTCGAGCCGATTGGCGTGCTCAACGACGTGGAGTTTTTTGACGACAGCAAAGGCACCAACGTGGGTGCCACCGTGGCCGCACTGCAGGGCCTCGGTGCAGACCGCCGCATCGTGGTGATTCTGGGTGGCGAAGGCAAGGGACAAGACTTTGCCCCGCTCGCAGGTCCGGTCGAGCGCTATGCGCGCGCGGCGGTGCTGATCGGGCGAGATGCCCCCTTGATCCGCGCGGCCCTCGAGCACACCGGTGTGCCGGTGTTGGATGCGGAGTCCATGGCCGCAGCCGTAACACTCGCCAATGCCAAGGCCCATGCAGGCGATGCGGTGCTGATGTCGCCTGCCTGCGCGAGCTTCGATATGTTCAAGAACTACGAGCACCGTGCCCAGGTGTTTTGCGAGGCTGTGAAAGAGCTGGCCTTGGCCAATGGCACTGAATTGGAGCAGCTCCTATGAAGCTGATGCCCCGCGCGCTCGCAGCCTGGTTTGCACCCAAGGAGGCCGAGGCCGCCGGTGCACTGCCAGTGCGCCTGGGCGGGCGTGGGTCTTTCGCTGCCAGTACCACGCCAGCGCAAGTCAAGGGCTTTGACCAACCCCTGGTCTGGGTCACGGTGGCGCTGCTGCTGTGGGGCTTGGTGATGGTGTATTCCGCATCCATCGCCATGCCGGACAACCCCAAATTCACCTTCTACAGCCACACCCACTTTGCAGTGCGCCACGCCATGTCGTTGATGGTGGCTTTCGTCGCGGCGCTAATTGCTTTTCAGATCCCGCTGCAAACCTGGGAGCGCTTAGCCCCTTGGTTGTTTGTGGTGTCTTTGATCCTGCTGATTCTGGTGCTCGGTGTGGGCCGTGGCGTGAATGGCGCAAAGCGCTGGATCTCGCTAGGTGTGATGAATTTTCAGCCCTCCGAGCTTGCCAAATTCGCGGTGCTTTTGTACGCCTCGGACTACATGGTCCGCAAAATGGAAGTCAAAGAGCACTTCTTCCGCGCAGTCGCACCGATGGCGGTGGCGGTGGCGGTGATTGGCTTGCTGCTCCTGGCCGAGCCGGACATGGGTGCCTTCATGGTGATTGCCGTGATTGCGATGGGCATTCTGTTCTTGGGCGGTGTCAATGCCCGCATGTTCTTTCTGATTGCCGCGGTGATGGTGTTGTTGTTTGCACTCATGATCGCCACTTCCGAATGGCGGCGCGAACGCATTTTTGCGTATCTCGACCCGTGGAATGAAAAGCATGCCTTGGGCAAGGGCTACCAGCTCTCGCACTCTTTGATCGCGATCGGTCGTGGCGAGATTTTTGGTGTCGGCTTGGGCGGCAGTGTGGAAAAGCTGCACTGGCTGCCAGAGGCCCACACCGACTTTTTGTTGGCGGTGATCGGCGAAGAGTTCGGTCTGGTCGGCGTGGTGGTGGTGATTGGCCTGTTCTTGTGGCTGACCCGACGCATCATGCACATCGGCCGCCAGGCGATTGCCTTGGACCGCGTGTTCTCAGGACTGGTGGCACAAGGCGTGGGTGTGTGGATGGGCTTTCAGGCTTTCATCAACATGGGTGTGAACCTAGGCGCCTTGCCCACCAAAGGCCTGACCCTGCCACTGATGAGCTACGGCGGCTCCGCCATTCTGATCAACCTCGTGGCCATTGCGGTGGTCCTGCGTGTGGACTACGAGAACCGCCAGCTGATGCATGGGGGGCGGGTATGAAGCAAAAAGTCGCTCTCATCATGGCCGGCGGCACGGGCGGGCACATCTTCCCGGGCTTGGCAGTGGCGCAAGCGCTGATCGACAAAGGTTGGCGCGTCCACTGGCTGGGGGCCCCCGGCAGCATGGAAAGCCGTATTGTGCCCAGCCGCGGCATCCCACTGGAGTTGGTGAACTTCGGCGGTGTGCGTGGCAAGGGCTTGAAGGCCCTCGCCTTTTTGCCCTTCAAATTGTTGCGCGCTTTCTGGGAAAGCCTGCAAGTGGTACGGCGCGTGCGCCCTGATGTGGTGGTGGGCCTCGGCGGCTACATCACCTTCCCGGGCGGCATGATGGGTGTGCTGTGTGGCAAGCCATTGGTGCTGCACGAGCAGAACTCGGTGGCCGGCTTGGCAAACAAGGTGCTCGCCGGGGTGGCGGATCGGGTGTTCTCGGCGTTCCCGGGCGTGATGCCAAAGGCCGAGTGGATCGGCAACCCCTTGCGTGCCGAGTTCTTGAATCTGCCCACTCCTGAGCAGCGCTTTGCCGGCCGCAGTGGCCCCCTCAAGGTGCTAGTGGTGGGCGGCAGTCTGGGCGCTCGCGCCCTGAACACGGTCGTGCCGCAAGCACTTGCCTTGATTCCCGAGGGCCAGCGCCCCATCGTGACCCATCAGGCGGGTGAGAAACAAATTGACGAACTGCGCGCCAACTACGCCGCCGCAGGGGTGCAAGCCCATTTGACCCCGTTTATCGACAACACCGCCTTGGCATTTGCCGATGCGGACCTGGTGATCTGCCGCGCCGGCGCCAGCACCGTGACCGAACTGGCCGCAGTGGGTGCGCCAGCGGCTTTCGTGCCTTTCCCGTCCGCAGTGGACGATCACCAGACGTTCAACGCCCGATTCCTGGTCGAGCAAGGGGGCGGCTGGTTGATGCCGCAAGCCACGCTGACGCCCGAATCCTTGGCAGTAATGCTACAAAAAACAGAGCGGCCTGCGCTGATGCAGCAGGCGCTGGGAGCTAAAAAGATGCAAAAACTACATGCCACCGATGCGGTGGTCGCCGCCTGCGAGGAGCTGGCCACATGAAGCACGCCGTTAAACACATCCACTTTGTGGGTATTGGTGGTTCCGGCATGTCCGGCATTGCTGAAGTGCTCAGCAATCTCGGCTACGAGATTTCCGGCTCCGACCTCGCTGACAACGCTACTACCCGTCGCTTGGCCGCCCTGGGTATCAAGACGTATGTGGGCCATGCGGCCGGTCACGTGACTGGTGCCGATGCCGTGGTCACCTCCACGGCGGTGCAGTCCGACAACCCCGAAGTCATTCGCGCCCGCGAGATGAAGATCCCCATCGTGCCCCGCGCGTTGATGCTGGCCGAGCTGATGCGCCTCAAGCAAGGCATTGCGATTGCTGGTACCCACGGCAAAACCACCACCACCAGCCTGGTCGCCAGCGTGTTGGCGGAAGCAGGTCTGGACCCAACCTTTGTGATCGGCGGCCGCCTCAACAGTGCCGGCGCCAATGCGCGCTTGGGCAGTGGCGACCACATCGTGGTCGAGGCCGATGAGTCGGACGCGTCTTTCCTGAACCTGCTGCCCGTGATGGCAGTGGTGACCAACATCGACGCCGACCACATGGAGACCTACGGGCACGATTTCGGCAAGCTCAAGAAAGCCTTTGTCGACTTCCTGCACCGCATGCCTTTTTATGGCACCGCCATTCTCTGCACCGATGACGCCGCGGTGCGCGACATCTGCGAGCAGGTTACCTGCCCGATCACCAGCTACGGCTTCAACGAAGACGCTGAAGTCCGCGCCGTGAATGTGCGCGCCATGAGCGGCCAGATGCACTTCACCGTGCAACGCCGCAACGGCGTGGTGCTGCCCGACATGGAAGTGGTGTTGAACCTGCCCGGTCTGCACAACGTGCTCAACGCCTTGTCGGCGATTGCAGTGGCCGTGGAATTGAACATTCCGGATGCAGCAGTCATCAAGGCACTGGCCGAGTTCAAGGGCGTGGGCCGCCGCTTCCAGCGCTATGGTGACCTCACTTTGCCCGCCAAAGAGGGCGAATCCGGTGGAGTCGTCACGGTCATTGACGACTACGGCCATCACCCCGTCGAAATGGCGGCCACCCTGGCTGCTGCGCGGGGGGCATTCCCCGGCCGTCGTCTGGTGTTGGCTTTTCAGCCGCACCGTTACACCCGGACGCGGGATTGCTTTGAAGACTTTGTGAAGGTCATTGGCGCCGGTGCCGATGCGGTGCTGCTGGCCGAGGTGTATGCCGCAGGTGAGGCGCCGATTGTGGCCGCCGATGGCCGCTCTCTCGCCCGCGCACTGCGGGTGGGAGGCAAGGTGGAGCCCCTGTTTGTGGACGACATCGCTGCTATGCCTCTGGCCGCCATCGACAACGCGCGCGATGGCGATGTGTTGATCTGCATGGGCGCCGGATCGATTGGCGCCGTGCCCGGAAGAATTGTTGATTTGCTACAAAATAAGGAGCTGCTCGCGCAGCAGGGACGGGCGCTATGAGCCAAAATAATCTAAATCTCGGCAAGGTGGCCGTGCTGATGGGCGGCGCCTCGGCGGAGCGCGAGGTGTCGCTGATGTCGGGCACCGGCGTGCTCAAGGCGCTGCGTTCGCAAGGCGTGGACGCACACGCTTTCGACCCCTCGGAACGTGCGCTGGATGAACTCAAGCGCGAGGGTTTTGATCGCTGCTTTATCTCGCTGCACGGTCGCTTCGGTGAAGACGGCACGGTGCAGGGCGCACTCGAATTGCTGGGCATCCCTTACACCGGCTCCGGCGTAATGGCCTCCAGCATCTCCATGGACAAGGTCATGACCAAGCGCATCTGGCGCTTCGAGGACTTGTCGACACCCGCATGGCAACAGGTCAAGAGCGCCGCGGAAACCCATGCTGCGTTTGCAGCGCTCGGTGCGCCCATGATCGTCAAGCCCGCACGCGAGGGCTCGTCTATCGGCTTCACCAAGGTAATGACGGCGGACCAGTGCGATGCTGCCTACGCGCTCGCGTCGCAGCACGACAGCCATGTGTTGTGCGAGCAGTTCATTGCCGGCGACGAAGTCACCTGCCCGATCTGGGGCCCGACCTCCGCGCCTGAAGCGCTGCCTGTCATCCGCATCGTCGCGCCCGAAGGCAACTACGACTACCAGAACAAGTATTTCACCGACACCACCCAATACTTGGTGCCCGCCGGTTTGCCCGCAGGGGAAGAGGAAGCCATCCAGACGCTGGTGTGCAAGGCCTACCAAGTGCTGGGCTGCCGTGGCTGGGCCCGGGCGGATGTGATGATTGATGCCAAGACCCGCACGCCTTACCTGCTGGAAATCAACACCTCGCCGGGCATGACCGGTCACTCTCTGGTGCCCATGTCTGCCCGCGCGGCAGGCATCAGCTACGAAGACTTGTGTGTGCGCCTGCTGCAAAGCACCGCCACTGATGGGAAGGCCGACGCGTGAACTCCGCCGCCGACACACCGCTGGACGTCAAGCTCATGAACGGGACCGCTGCGCTCCTGTTCGTGGGCTTTGTCGTCCTTGCGGTCGTTGCCGGTGGCAAATGGTTGGGGCGGCTGCAGGTGTTTGCGATTCAGGGCATCACCGTGGCAGGGGATATGAGTCACAACAGCCCGTTGACGCTGCGCGCCAATGTGGCGCCCGGCTTGAGCGGGACCTTTTTCTCGGTAGATCTGGCCCGTGTGCGCGCTGCCTTCGAGGCGGTGCCATGGGTACGGCATGCGGTCGTGCGGCGCGAGTTTCCGAACCGCTTGCGCGTCGAACTGCAAGAGCATGTGGCGGTCGCCTACTGGGGCGATGAGCCCGAGCTGCGCTTGCTCAATAGCTTTGGCGAAGTTTTCGAGGCCAACGTGGGCGAGGTCGAGCAAGAAGAGCTGCCCAAGCTGAGCGGCCCTGACGGCGAAAGCGACGAGGTATTGCAGATGTACCGCACGCTGGCGCCTTCCTTTGCGGGCATGGAGCTGGCGTTGGAGCAACTGGAGTTGTCCGACCGCGGCAGTTGGCGCGCGCGCCTGGACGGCGGCGCCGTGATCGAACTGGGCCGTGGTGGGCCGGATGTCGTGGTGGAGCGACTCCAACAATTTTTGAAAACGTTGACGCAAGTGACTTCACGCTACGGGCGCGGCCCCGGATCGCTGGAGTCGGCAGACCTGCGTCACGTCAACGGATATGCCGTCAGAGTTGCGTGGCGTCACCACGCTGGCAGCGGCTGATAGCGGCAAGAAATAGCGCAAACGGAGCAGGGCAACACAATGGCAAAAGAATATAAAGATCTCGTCGTCGGCCTCGATATCGGCACGGCCAAAGTTATGGCGGTGGTGGCCGAGGTCATGCCTGGAGGCGAGCTCAAACTCGCCGGCTTCGGTGTGGCACCCACCAATGGGCTCAAGCGCGGTGTTGTGGTCAATATCGATGCGACGGTGGCCAGCATTCAGCAAGCGCTCAAAGAAGCCGAGCTGATGGCCGACTGCAAGATCACCCGTGTGTACACCGGCATCACCGGCAGCCATATCCGTGGCATTAACAGCAGCGGCATGGTGGCGGTGAAAGACCGAGAAGTCACCCAAGCCGACGTCGCCCGTGTGGTCGAAACCGCCAAGGCCATCAACATCTCGACCGACCAGCGCTTGCTGCTGGTGGAGCCGCAAGAGTTCATCATCGATGGCCAGGATGTGCGTGAGCCCATCGGCATGAGCGGCATCCGCTTGGAGGCCAAAGTGCACATCGTGACCGGTGCGCAGAGCGCGGCAGAAAACATCATCAAATGCGTGCGCCGCTGCGGCCTGGAGGTCGAGCAGCTGATGCTCAACCCGCTGGCCAGCAGCCTGTCGGTGCTCACCGAAGACGAGCGCGAACTCGGTGTCGCACTGGTAGACATTGGTGCTGGTACCACCGATGTCGCCATCTTCACCAACGGCGCCATACGCCATACCGCCGTGATCCCGATTGCCGGTGACCTGATCACCAGCGACATTGCCATGGCCCTGCGCACACCCACCAAAGATGCTGAAGACATTAAGGTCGAGTCGGGCCACGCCAAGCAGTTGTTGGTGGACCCTGAAACCCAGGTCGAGGTGCCGGGTCTGGGCGATCGCGGCCCGCGCATGTTGAGCCGTCAGGCACTGGCGGGCGTGATCGAGCCGCGGGTCGAGGAAATTTTTACTCTGGTAAATCAGGTGATGCGCGAGTCCGGCTACGAGGAAGTGCTCTCCAGTGGCATCGTGCTCACCGGCGGCAGTTGCATCATGCCGGGCATGGTGGAGCTGGGTGAAGACATCTTCCTCAAGCCGGTGCGAAGGGGCATCCCCAAATACAACAGCGCTTTGGCCGACATGGTGGCGCAGCCCCGTGCGGCCACGGTGATGGGCCTGCTCGAAGAGGCCCGCATTGCCCGCCTTCGGGGTTACAAGGTTGCCCAGAAGTCCGGCACGATGAAGTCAGCCTTCAGTTCTGTGAAGGACTGGTTTGTGGGGAACTTGTAACCATGTCTACACCGGCCACCAACGTGTTTGTGGTTCACCAACTTCCCCGCCATTGCTGGGGGCTGGTTCGTGTGCTGGTCCATCGAGGGCAGGACCCGCCTTCGTAAAGCGCCACCGTGTTTGCACTCAGTCGTTGGAAAAAAATCGTCGAAAAATATTGAATCTCAGGAGATGACAAATATGAAAGCCCAAATCAAGGCCGAAATTCGCGATGCAAATATGGCTTATTTGAATATGGCCCAGAGTTTTATCCAGAAGGACCTCCAGTCCGCTGTGAAAATACTGGGTATGTCGCAAGACGCTGCAGAAATTATCAAAACGTTGTCAGAAAGTCAGAAAACCAGCATTGCCGATAGCGACATTTTGTTGTGCCGCTTCGGTGTCAGCGATGACGTGGTGTGGAAGCTCCTCACCAGCCATCCGGCTCCCAAGCCGGAGGCCGAGCATGCCAAGCGCCTGCTCGCCGACATCTTGTTGGCAGGCCGTTTGGCCGTCGCTGCTTGAGTTCTGCCCGACAACCGGTTTCAACCCATTCAATATTGCAATTCAAGGAGTAACAACATGAGCATCGAAATGATCGAAGAAGAAGCCTTTAACCAAGGCACACAAATCAAAGTCATTGGCGTAGGCGGTGGCGGTGGCAATGCGGTGGAGCACATGATCTCGACATCGGTGGGAGGTGTGGAATTCATTTGCGCCAATACCGATGCTCAGGCGCTGAGCCGCAGCTCGGCCCACAAGACCATCCAGCTCGGCGGTACCGGCCTGGGTGCCGGAAGCAAGCCTGACAAAGGCCGTGAAGCGGCGGAACAGGCAGAGGCCGACATCCGCCAAGCCATCGAAGGCGCGCACATGTTGTTCATCACCGCCGGCATGGGCGGAGGCACCGGTACCGGCGCCGCACCCGTGATTGCCAAGGTTGCCAAAGAAATGGGCATTTTGACCGTGGGTGTGGTGACCAAGCCCTTCGATTTCGAAGGCGGTCGCCGCATGAGTAACGCCGACACCGGTCTGGCCGAGCTCGAAGCCAATGTGGATTCCCTGATCGTGGTGCTCAACGAGAAGTTGCTTGAAGTACTCGATGAAGATGTGTCACAGGATGAAGCCTTTGCACACGCCAACGACGTGCTGAAGAACGCTGTGGGCGGCATTGCTGAAATCATCAATGTGAAGGGCGAGATCAACGCCGACTTCGAAGACGTGCGCACCGTGATGGGTGAGCCCGGCAAGGCCATGATGGGAACTGCCACCGCCAGCGGTCCCGATCGCGCCCGGATTGCCGCAGAACAAGCTGTGGCCTGCCCGCTCCTGGAGGGTGTCGACCTGTCAGGTGCCAAGGGCGTTCTCGTGCTGATTTCCGCCTGCAAGGGTTCATTGAAGCTCAAAGAATCCAAGATGGCGATGGAAACCATCCGCGCTTGCGCTTCCGCCGATGCTCACGTGATCTACGGCACCGCCAACGACGAAAAGTTGGGCGATGAAATCCGTGTGACCGTTATCGCCACTGGCTTGAGCCGTCAAGGCGCGCGCCGTACCGCTCCTCCGCTGCAAGTGCTGCGCACTGGTACCGATAACGTGCCTTTCCATGTGCCCACACTGAACACAGTGGCAAGCACAGGAAGCGCAAGCCCCGCGATGGGCAGCGTGGGATCGTCGGTGAGCCAGCCTGACTACGGCAGCATGTCCACGCCCAGCGTGTGGCGTACGAACCGCACCCAAGCAGCGGCCAAGGTCGATGCGCTCTCGAGCGGCGGCATGGACGACTACGAAATCCCCGCGTTCTTGCGCAAGCAGGCGGATTGACCGAGTACACCCCCCGGCTTGCCCACTGCGTGTGGCCGCTTTCCCCCTTGCAGGGGGCAACACCATTGGGCCAGGCTGAGCCGGACCCACGGTGTTTCTGGCCAAAGGCATCCGCTCCGGAGGCGTATTGCGCTACTTTTACAATAGACCTGTGCTGAAACAACGAACTCTCAAATCCCTGACCCGCGCCGTTGGCGTGGGCCTGCATAGCGGCCAGCGTGTTGAGATCACGTTGCGCCCGGCGGCGCCGGATACAGGGATCGTGTTCCGGCGGGTCGACTTGGCCAATGCTCCGGATATCGTGGTGTCGGCCGAGTCGGTGACAGACACCCGCTTGGCCTCCACGCTGTCCTGCGGGAATGCCAAGGTCCACACAGTGGAACACTTGATGTCCGCCTGCGCCGGTTTGGGCGTCGACAACTTGTTTGTGGACATCACGGCTGAAGAGGTGCCAATTCTGGATGGTTCCGCCGCCTCGTTCGTGTTTCTGTTGCAAAGCGCAGGCATTGAGTTGCAAAACGCGCCGCGTCGGTTTATCCGCCTGATCAAGCCGGTGGAAGTGCGGGAAGGCGAAGGCGCCAACGAAAAATGGGCCCGTCTCGACCCGTACCACGGCTACAAACTCAGCTTCGAGATTGATTTCAACCATCCTGCCGTGGACTCCACCGGTCAAAAAGTCGAGTTCGATTTGAGTACCGACAGCTATTCCCGTGACATTGCGCGTGCCCGTACATTCGGCTTCACCAAAGACGTCGAGATGATGCGTGCCAATGGCTTGGCCTTGGGTGGCGGGTTGGACAATGCCATTGTGATGGACGACTACAAGGTCCTGAATGCCGATGGCTTGCGCTACGACGACGAGTTCGTGAAACACAAGATTCTGGATGCCATCGGCGACTTGTATATCGTCGGCAAGCCCCTGCTGGCCGCCTACAGTGCCCGCCGGTCAGGTCACGCCATGAACAACAAACTGTTGCGAGAGCTTCAAGCCCACCCCGAGGCCTGGGAAGTGGTGACCTTTGAAGACGTCAAGCAGGCACCACAGGGCTTCGCCCAGCCAGTTCGGGCCTGGTAACGGCCGCTTATCCGGCGGGTGCTTGTCACGGTGCTGCCGCTGTTGATAATGGAAGGGTCTGCGATGTGCAGACGGTACCGTAGGGCGCACCTTCCATGAACTCCATTTCCTCAATTGCTGTTTCCGGAATGAACGCGGCGCAAACCCGCCTAGGAGCCAGCGCCAATAACGTGGCCAATCTGGCGACTGAAGGGTTTAAGCGCCAGGACACGGTGCAAACCGCCCAAGCCGGAGGCGGGGTCAGCACGTCGGTGCGCGAATCCTCGCAGGTAGGCAATGCCCTGGAGCAAGACGTGGTTAGCCAGTTGCAGGCGAAAAACAGCTTCATCGCCAATTTGGCGGTTTTCAAAACCGCCGACAAAATGACCGGCGCCTTGTTGGATACCCGGGCCTGACCAAGCCCAGACCTTGAATCAGGGTTGGGTGTAACGGCGCACCAAGGCGTCTACCCGACCTTGGCGCTTCAATTTGTCGATGGCAGCCTGCAAACGGCCCACGACGTCGGGATTCGATTTGAGATTGAACGCGTAGAAATATGCGCCTTCGTCTGCAAGATTGCTGTGCTTGACCACCGTGCTTGCGTCGAGGCTGCTGCTGCGCAGTGCCCAAGCCATCGCGACCTCGGTATCCACCATCGCATCGACCATGCCAGACAGCAGCAGCCGCAGGATGCTGGCGTTAGAGCTGTCTTCCAGCATGGAGGCGGGCGCCACCCCGGCATTCAGCAGGTCCTGGTAAGCCGCCTCGCCTCGCACAACCCCGAAGCGCAGCTTATTCAACTCGCGTGTGCCGGCTGCATCTGCAGGGTGGGGTCGAGCAAACACCCAGGTGCTACGCGACAGAATAGGCCCCACCCACAAGAAGTGGTCTTCGCGCTCGGGCTTGCGGGCGGTGGTGAACAGCACCGTGTCCGGTGTATTGCGGACAATTTTGTAGCCCCGCGCCCACGGCACCATTTCCACTTTGCAGTTCACGCGCGCGGTCTTGCAGGCCTCCCGCAGTAAGTCTGTGGCGATGCCTTTGACATCCCGGCCGTCTTGAAAGTTGTAGGGCGCCCACTCTTCGGTATAAGCGGTGAGTGTTTGTGCGCCGGCCGTCGTTGCTGCACACAAGGCCAAAAGGATTCCAACGTAAATTTTGATGGCGTGCATTTCGAAACCGCATTCATTGGCTACGGCCGTCGCGATAACGGATTTTCCCGTTACCACCCACACCATTGCTCCCGGCCAGCATGGCCATGGACTTGCCTGCATGGGCATGGGTGATCGCCAGGCCCAAGGCGTCGGCCGCATCGGGGCCGGGCAAACCGGGCAGGTGCAGCAGGCGTTTCACCATCTCTTGCACCTGGTCTTTGTGAGCGCGGCCGTGGCCTGCGACTGCCTGTTTCATTTGAAGCGCGGTGTACTCCGCCACCGGCAGGTTGGCGCACACCAGTGCTGTGACCAGTGCTCCGCGGGCCTGGCCAAGTAGTAGGGTGGACTGCGGGTTCACGTTCACAAACACAATTTCTACCGAGGCGCAGGTGGGCTGATAGCGCGCCACCACTTCGCCAATGCCGTCAAACAGCACTTTGAGCCGCGCTGGCAAGGCCCGGGTATCGAGGTGCTCGGTGCGGATCGTGCCACTGGCCACATAGCGCACATCCGCGCCCACGACGTCCACCAAGCCGAAGCCGGTAGTGCGCAAGCCGGGGTCAATACCAAGAATTCGCATGCTATAAATTCAGGAGCTGCTCGCGCAACATCTACGGGCGCTACAGGTCAAAATACCACCGAGCGGAGTGAAAAAACACCGGGGCCGCAAAGCACAGGGCGTCCACCCGGTCCAGCAAGCCGCCGGCACCGGTGACTGCGCGCATATTGCCCCCCCAGCTCGGGATACCCCGGTCGCGCTTGAGCGCTTTCATGACAAAGTGGCCCATGGTGCCTGCGACGCAGGCGATAAAGGAAAACGCAAACGCGGTACCCGGCACCCAAGGGGTGATACCGGCGAGCAATGCGCCGAACAGGCTGGCCGAAAACACGCCGATCCACCAGCTCGGCCAATTGAAGCTCATGCTGATGGCAGGGGCTGCCGGTGGCAACTTGAGTTTGCGGGACACCAAGTGTTGCACTGCCATGCAGAATTGCACCACCAGCACCAAGAAGAACACCATGAACGCGTTCCGGTGGTCGTAGCCCGGAAACTTCAGCATCAGGAGCGCGGGTACGTGGCTCATACCGTAGATGCACACCATGATGCCCCACTGCAGCTTGGCATTGCGCTCCAGAAAACGCTGCGGGTCATTGGCCAGCGCGCTCGCTATCGGCAGGGCCAGAAAAACATACACCGGGATGAACACCGCAAACATGTCGAAGTGCTCGGTCGCAACCAGCCAGTACTGCAAGGGCAGCACCACGAAAAATGCCAACACCAGGCTGCGGTGATCGCCCAGCCGGGTGGGCGACAGGGTCATGAATTCACGCAACGCAAAGAATGAAAGGCCGCCAAACAAGCTCAGGGCGACCAAGGGGCCGCTCAGCCACCCCACCCAAAACACAAACACCATCAGCCAACTGGTGCGGATGATGCCGTCCAGGTTCTTCAGCTCTGCACGCTTGCGGTCGCCGGTTTCATCGTCGCCGTGCTCCCGCAAGGACATCAGAAACGCCACGATGCTGGAGAGCAGCAACAGGCCAAACACAATAATGAACAACGCACCCACTTGCTGGGTCGGGCCTAGATTTTTCAGGTAGTGGTACATGGACTTGCCTTACACGTCCCGCAGGGCCACTACGGCGTTGCGCGCCCGGTCCAGAAACGTCCGGCGCTCTTCGCCATCAGCCACTTGCATGGGGGCGCCGAAGGTCACAGAGCACAGCACCGGTACCGGCACCACTTCGCCCTTGGGGAGTACGTGCTGCACATTGTTGATCCAGGCGGGCACCAGCACCACGTTAGGAAAGCGGGTAGCCAGGTTGTAGAGGCCGGCCTTGAACGCCTGTGGCTCACCGGTGTGCCCGCGTGTGCCTTCGGGGAACAGGATGATCGAGTCACCATTGGCCAGCGCTTCGATCAGCGGCTCCAGCGGGTCTTCGTCAGAAGTGCGGTCACGCGAAACGTAGATCACATGGAACACCTCGGTCGTGAGCCATTGCCTGAAGGGCGACTTGGTCCAGTAGTCTTTGGCGGCAATGGCGCGGGTGATGTGCCGCAATTCCTTGGGCAAGGCTGCCCAGATCATCACCAGATCGGCGTGGCTCTGGTGGTTGGCAAAGTAGATCCGCTGTTCTGCTTTGGGCGGGCAGCCGTGCCAGCGTGCTTGCGCACCGGTGAGAAAGCGGATCAGGCCCAACAGAAAGTAACTCATCAACTTGGCAAGCATGGCGGGGATGATACAGAGCGGATGTGTCTGCTTTGGGGCTTTGTGTCGCTCTAGTGGCGCTCGCCTTCTTGTGGGGGCTGGAAGCGGTGGGCGGCGTGTTCTGCACCGTTCGTGTCCCCCGCGCTGCGCGCTCCTCCTTGACCTCACTATGCAGAGCACCCCGCCCACCGCTTCCGATGGTGTGGTCAAGTCAATGAATGTTGGGAAGCATTTCCTTCCAGCCGCGGAGCAGGCGTGAGTCCCAAAGCGAGGTCAAGGAGGAGGCCGAAGGCCGGGGGACACGAGCGGCGGGGCTCATGCCTGCTCCGCTGCGGGCAAGTGCAACAGCACCTCAAGCCAAAAACAAACTCAGGGCAGCTGCGCGTCCGCCATCCGCGCCACAATGGTGCCAGCGCGGCTGTTCAGGTAGCCCGAGTTAGGCGTCTTTTCAAAAAACTTGGGCCGCGGCAACATCACTGCCAAACGGGCTGCTTCGTAGGCGCTGAGCTTGCTGGCGGGTTTGCGGAAATAGTGTTGAGCTGCGGCCTCCGCGCCGAACACACCTTCGCCCCATTCCACGCTATTGAGGTAAATCTCCAGAATGCGTTGCTTGCTCAGCAGCTGCTCCAGTAGCAAGGTCAGCACAAACTCCTGGCCCTTGCGCAGCAAGGTCCGTTCGCCCGACAAAAACAGGTTCTTGGCCAATTGCTGCGTAATGGTGGAGCCGCCCACAATCTTCGGGGGCTTGGTGCTGGCCTTGCCTTGGCTGAGGCGCTGCTCGGCGCGCTGCTCTGCCTTGGCGTTTTTGGCCCATGCCTTTTCCAAGGCATCCCAATCCACCCCGTCGTGTTGGCGGAAGCTATCGTCCTCCGAGGCAATCACCGCGCGTTTCAGGTTGTCTGAAATGCGCTCGTAAGGCACCCACTCCTGGCGCCACCGGAAGGTATCGCGCTCCCGGGCGACTCGCCAAGCTTCGGAGCGTTCAAAGGCGGTGGACTGCGGGTCGATCACCGCCATGGCGGCAATCCGGCCCACAAAATACAGCTGGAGCGAGACAAACGCCACGCCACACAGCAGCAACCAACGCAACAGCGATCTCATCGGGCCGCGGAGGACGAGACCTTGGCTTCCAATGTCTCGTCGCGGGTGAACTTGAAGCGGGACACCACCAGAATCTGGTCTGCCTGGCGCCGCATGGCGGCATTGAAGTTGCCGAATGGGCCTGCCGAGCGGGCAATCGCTTGGGCGCGCTTGTCGAGCACCGGGTTGCCCGAGCTCTGTACCACCTCCGCGTCGATGACCCGGCCATCAAAGTTGATGGTGACGATCATGGTCAGCTCGCCATACAGTTTCTTGCCGCCGCTTTGGGGGAAGTTGTCGGTGCCTTTTTCCTCGATACGCTGGCGCAGCTGGTCGTAATAGACCGCATACACCTCTTCACGCACAGAGGGGCTCACATAGCGCTTTTTCGGGCGCGCGTTCTCCATGTTGATACGCCGCTCGATTTCGGCCAACAGCTTGATCAGCTGCCGGCGCTTTTCCTCGCGCTCGGCCTGGTCTGACTTGTCTGCCAGTTTGTTGGGGTCGGGCGGCGGCAGGGCGGCCAGTTGGCTCTTGACTTGGGCGAGCAACAGGTTTTGCTGCTCCTGCAGGCTTTGCAGTTTGCGTGCGCTCTCTTCTTCGAGGGTGTCGCCGATGTCGGTAAACGCCGAGGGCGGCAAAGGGCTGGTGGCGCGGCCTTTTTCCACATCGCCACCACCGGCCAAATTGGTTTGGGCAATCGCCTGGGCCTTTTCCGGCTTCTCTTTGCTCTTGGCGTTCACCAGAATGACTTCCAGTGGCTGGTCCTCGAACACCCGGTTAAAGGCCTCAGGGTCTACAAAACGCACGGTCAACAGCGCCGCGTGTACCGCGATGGATACACCCAGAGCCCATTGGAGCGTGGTCAGTTTGCGCAGATTCACGGGGTGGGATTATCACCGCCGGCGTCCGGCGCTTCGTTCACGTCCACCGCAATCGCGATCGGGCCTGCCACATCGTCTTCGCTGTCGTCCTCTTCGTCCTGGTTGTCGGCTTCCACCGGAGCATCCAGACGTTCCAGCACCGTGCCTTGCACATCCAGAGTGATGAGGTCCATCTCACCCAGCTTCACGCGCACCTTGGCGTGGCGGGGCAGTCCCTGCGCACCCAAGACTGGCAGCACCAGCGGGATATCGTCCGCGCGCACCATGCCGTCTTTGAACAGGCTGGCGGTGAGCTCGGTGATGCCGTGCTGCTGTGCGTAGCGCATGGTCCAGAAGCGCTCCATGGCGCCCTGGTAGCCGTTGTAGGCGCTGTAAGCCGCGTCAAACGAGGAGATGATGGCGAACAGCTCGGCGTCCTTGGGCTTGAAGGGCGCCACCAATGCCGCCGTCTTGCCGTGGCGTGCACAGGCAATGATCTGCCACTGGTTCACCAGGTCGGTATAGCGGCGCAGTGGCGAGGTCGCCCACGAATACGCTTTGACCCCGATACCCGCATGCGGCAGGGCCTTGGTGCCCATGCGCACCTTGACGCCGGGCGCCAGCGACGCCTGGCTGCGGTAAATGCCGGGCACCCCCATCTCTGCGAGCCAGCTGCCCCAAGTGCTGTTGGCCAGAATCATGGCTTCGGCCACGATCAAGTCGAGTGGCGCGCCGCGCTGGCGGATGCTGATGAGCACGGTCTCGTCGCCTTGTGGCTCAGCGCCGTCGTTGCCTTGCAGGCGGAAGTTGTAGTCCGGGCGGTTGAAGGTCTCGGGTTTGCCGCGCACGATCTCGCGTTTGGCCTTCAGGTCGCGCGCCAAGCGGTGTAAAAATGATAGCTGCTCGCGCAGACCTGCTGCGGGCTGGGTGTCATTTTCATGGTTAAACGAGGCGTCGGTCAGCCACTGCTCGGTGACCACGCTGTCGAGCTGGTCGTGGCGCAGGTTGTGGGCAATCGGCACACGTTCCAGCTTGGTCTCGCTGCTGGTGATCTCCAGCGTCTCCTCGTTGAAGGTGACGTACAGCGAGACGGACGGGCAATCTCTGCCCTCCATCAGCGTGTAGGTCTGAACTACGTCGTCGGGCAGCATGGTGACCTTGTAGCCGGGCATGTACACCGTGGACAGGCGGGCGCGGCCCAGCACGTCCACCGGGCTGCCAGGCTGCACGGCCAGGCCGGGCGCGGCGATGTGAATACCCACGGTCACGGTGCCGGACCCCAGGCCCTGCACGCTCAAGGCGTCGTCAATTTCGGTGGTTTGCGAATCGTCAATCGAAAAGGCCTGCACGGCAGCCACCGGCAACTCGTCGGCAATAGCCGGTGCGCTAATGGCGGGAAAGCCGGTGCCCTTGGGGAAGTTCTCCAGCAAAAAGCGCTTCCAGTGGAACAGGTAGGGCGAGGCAATCGCACCGGCCTTTTGCAGCAGCTCCAGCGGCGCAATATGGGTGGCGCGGCTGGCTTCGACTACGGCTTTGTATTCAGGGGCGTTTTTGTCCGGCTTGAACAGGATCTTATACAGCTGGTCCTTGATGGCCTGCGGGCAGGTGCCTGCCGCCAGCTCTTGGGCCCACTGGTTGATCTGCTCGGCAATCAGACGCTTTTTCTCAATGGCGGCCAACGCCTGCGCAATGATGTCGGCGGGCGCCTTCTTGAAACGGCCCTTGCCGGCACGGCGGAAGTAGTGCGGCGTGTCAAACAACTTGAACAACATGCCGGCTTGCTCGGCCTGGCTGGCCTGGGCCGAGAAATAGTCTTTGGCGAGATCGGCAAAGCCGAATTCTTCGTCGGGGGCAAATTCGTAGGCCATATCCAGCTCGATGCCTGCGGCCTGCGCCTGGGCGGCGGCTACAAAATCAGCAGGGGCGGGCTTTTCGAACTTGATCAGCACGTTGGCCGACTTGACCTTGACGCGCTTGCCGGAATCCAACTCCACCTGTGCAGAGGCTTCTGCCTCGGACAGGACGCGACCGGCCATGAATTTTCCGGCTTCTTCAAACAGTACAAACATAGGGGGTGGATTGTCCCCGCAAAACGGGTCGTCCCGAACCCGCCGGCTCAGGCCTCTGGAGCCGAAGGGTTTTAGGCACCCGTGCCGGTGTCGCCCATCAGGCTCATAAAGGCGGCCAGGTCAGGCAAAAAGGCCTCGAAACCCGTGAGCGCATGGTCGCCCCCTTCCAGCAAGGTGAGCCGGGTGTCGGCATAGCGGGCATGCATTTCGCGCCAATCGAGCACCTCGTCACCCTTGGCCAAAATAGCGCGATAGCGATCGGGGTGTTGCAAGGCGCCCACTTCCAGGCTGCGCAGTTCATCCACGTACTCGGGCAAAAAGTAGAAACTTTCCTCGGGCGCATGCCACTGGCGGTTTTCACCGATGTATTTCCCCAGATCGCGCGCCGGATCGACCGCGGGGTTGATCAGCAAGGCGAGGCAGCCCGTCGCCTCTGCGATGTGGGTAGCGTAAAAGCCGCCGAGCGACGAGCCCACCACCGCCATGCGCGCTGTGGGCCAGTCGGCAATGCCCTGCATCAGCAGGGCCATGGCGACGCGGGGGGAGGGCGGCAGTTGCGGGCACCACCACTGAACCTGCGGAAAGTGGCTGCCCATATAGGCGGCCATGGCTTGCGCCTTGTGGGATTGAGGGGAAGAGCGAAAACCGTGGAGGTAAAGCAAGTGGGTGATGGCCATGTCGGGATGGTAATGGGCGGCGGCTTGGGGATAATCCAAGGCTATGTCGTACCAATTCGGAAAAGTCTCCCTGCGTCAGCGCATTGCGCCCTGGTTCTCGGGGTTTGACGGGCCCTTGGCCTTTGCAGTGTTCATGCTGGCGTGTGCCGGTTTGCTCATCATGTATTCATCGGGTTTCGACCATGGCACCCGGTTTGAGGACCATGGTCGCAATATGCTGATTGCTGCCGCCATCATGTTTGTGGTGGCCCAGGTTCCGCCGCAGCGTTTGATGCTGGTGGCCGTGCCGCTCTACACCGTGGGGGTGGCGCTGTTGATCGCGGTGGCGATTTTTGGCATCACCAAGAAAGGGGCCAAGCGCTGGGTCAACGTCGGGGTGGTGATCCAACCCAGCGAGATCATGAAAATTGCCATGCCGCTCATGCTGGCTTGGTGGTTCCAGAAGCGCGAGGGGCAGTTGCGCCCCCTCGACTTCGTGGTGGCCGGTGGTTTGCTGGCTGTCCCGGTTGGCCTGATCATGAAGCAACCCGATCTCGGCACCTCGCTATTGGTCATGGCCGCCGGCTTGGCCGTGATTTTTTTCGCAGGCATGAGCTGGAAGCTGGTGATTCCGCCCGTGGTGATCTCGGTGGTCGGCATTGTGTTGCTGGTCGTGTTTGAGCCCCAGCTGTGTGCGGATGGGGTGCGCTGGTCTGTGCTGCACGACTACCAGCAGCAGCGGATTTGCACCTTGCTGGACCCCACCCGAGACCCCTTGGGCAAAGGCTTCCACATCATTCAAGGGATGATTGCGATCGGCTCCGGCGGCATTACCGGCATGGGCTTTATGAAGGGGACCCAGACGCACCTCGAGTTCATCCCCGAACGCACCACCGACTTTATTTTTGCGGCTTACTCCGAAGAGTTCGGCCTGATCGGCAATGTGTTTTTGCTCTGCGCGTTCGTCTTCTTGATCCTGCGGGGTCTGGCGATCGCGCTGGAGGCGCCCACCCTGTTCTCCCGCCTGCTGGCAGGTGCTGCGACGATGATCTTTTTTACCTACGCCTTTGTGAATATGGGCATGGTGAGCGGCATCCTGCCGGTGGTGGGCGTGCCCTTGCCGTTCATTAGCTACGGCGGCACCGCCATGGTGACGCTGGGGCTGGCACTCGGTATTTTGATGTCGATTGCCAACTCCAAGCGCTTGGTGCAAAGCTAAGGTGGCGGGGTTCGCGGTCACGCTGATCGGGGTGGGCAACATGGGTGGGGCCATGGCGCAGCGCCTGGCCCAGCTGGGGTGGGCCCCGGCCATCCATGATCTGGACCGCGCCAAAGTGGAGGCTATATTGCCTTTTGGTGCGCTAGCCCCCGAAAATATTGCGCAAGCTGCTTCCAAAAGCATAGCAACTATTCTCTGTGTGGTTGATGCGGCCCAAGTCCGTGATGTGCTGTTTGGCACCGAGGGACTGGCCCGGCACCTGCCCGCAGGCCATGTGGTCATGCTGTGCCCAACCATTGCCCCGCACGATGTGGAGTCGATTGCCACCGAGCTACTCGCCCAAGGGGTCTGGACCCTGGATTGCCCCATGTCCGGCGGCCCCGCGCGTGCGCTGGACGGCAGCATGAGTCTCATGGTGGCCGGGCCTGGTGCCGCGCGGACGCTATGTCGCCCCTTGCTGGAGGCCTTGTCCAGCAAGGTGTTTGATATCAGCGATCGGCCCGGCGACGGCGCGCGCACCAAACTGGTCAATAACCTGCTGGCGGGTATCAACTTGGTGGGTGCCGCAGAGGCGATGGCGCTGGCCGACCGCTTGGGGCTCGATGCCAGCCGCACGCTGGACGTGATTGCCCAGAGCAGTGGCCAGAGCTGGATCGGTACTGACCGTATGCGCCGTGCCGTGGCCGGAGATCTCGCGCCGCGCGCCCACATGACCCTGCTCGCCAAAGACACCCGTTTGGCTCTGGATGCGGCACAGGCCGCCGGTTTTGCCGGGCCCCTGGGCGAAGCGGCCAGCGCGGTGTTTGCCCAAGCGGTGCGGGCAGGCCTGGCCGGGATGGACGACGCGGCGTTGCTGGAATTCTTGAAGCGCTGAGCGGCCATACCCCTGTAACAGGCCCCGACTCTGGCGACACAGCCACTGCGTCAGTCGTGCAGAGGCCTAAAATGGCCGCATGATCTCCCGCGAACCCACCATCGAACGCTTGGCCACGGCCAAATCCCTGTTGCTGACGCCCTTCGGGCTGGATGAGAGTCATCTCACCCGCGCGCTGAACGAAATCAAGGCGCACCAGGTAGACGAGGCGGACCTGTACTTTCAGTACACCCGCTCCGAGGGCTG
The DNA here is from genome assembly GCF_032193805.1 of Rhodoferax potami. Classification (NCBI taxonomy): domain Bacteria; kingdom Pseudomonadati; phylum Pseudomonadota; class Betaproteobacteria; order Burkholderiales; family Comamonadaceae; genus Rhodoferax; species Rhodoferax potami. The sequence goes on from NZ_JAVBIK010000001.1 coordinate 2,509,213, forward strand.
GAGTCTGGAGGAGGGCATCGTCAAAACCGGTTCCTTCAGCATCGACCAGGGGGTGGGCGTTCGCGCGGTGAGCGGCGAGAAAACAGCCTTCGCTTACTCCGACGATATTTCCGAAGCCAGTCTGCTGGATGCCGCCCGTACCGTGCGCACCATTTCGGCTGCAGCCCAGACAAAACGTGTTAAGACTGCTACCCCAAAGATAGCAGGCGGCCGCAAGCTGTACGCCGGCCTGGATCCGATTGCCACCCTGGACAGCACCGCCAAAGTGGAGCTGTTGGGCAAGGTGGAGAAGCTGGCCCGCGCCAAAGACCCGCGCATCATCCAGGTGATGGCCGGCCTAGCGGCCGAATACGACGTGGTGATGGTCGCCCGTGCCGACGGCACGCTGGCTGCCGATGTGCGCCCGCTGGTGCGCCTGAGCGTGACCGTGATTGCCGAGCAAAAGGGCCGCCGCGAGGTGGGCTCCAGCGGCGGCGGTGGCCGTTTCGGGCTGGCGTATTTCACTGATGCGCAGATTGAAGACTATGTAGACCAGGCGGTGCACGCTGCACTCACTAACCTCGATGCCCGCCCCGCACCTGCCGGCGAGATGACCGTGGTGTTGGGCGCCGGTTGGCCCGGCATTCTGTTGCACGAAGCCATCGGCCACGGTCTGGAGGGCGACTTCAACCGCAAGGGCAGCAGCGCCTTCAGCGGTCGCATCGGCCAGCGCGTAGCAGCCAAGGGTGTCACGGTGCTGGACGACGGCACCATTGCCGACCGCCGCGGCTCGCTCAACGTGGATGATGAAGGCAACCCCAGCCAGCGCAATGTGCTGATCGAAGACGGCATCTTGAAGGGCTATATCCAGGACAGCATGAACGCCCGCCTGATGGGTGTGAAGCCCACCGGCAACGGCCGCCGCGAGAGCTACGCCCACTTGCCCATGCCTCGTATGACCAACACCTACATGCTGGGTGGCGACAAGGCGCCGGAAGAAATCATTGCCAGCATCAAAAAAGGTTTGTACGCCCCCAACTTCGGTGGTGGCCAGGTGGATATCACCAGCGGCAAATTTGTGTTTTCTGCCAGCGAAGCCTACTGGGTGGAAAACGGCAAGATCCAATACCCCGTCAAGGGCGCCACGCTGGTGGGCAGTGGCCCCGAATGCCTGAAGCGCGTTTCCATGATCGGCAACGACATGAAGCTGGACCCCGGCGTGGGCACCTGCGGCAAAGAAGGCCAAAGCGTGCCCGTGGGCGTGGGTCAGCCGACGCTGCGCATCGACGGTTTGACCGTGGGTGGAACTGCCTAGGGGCCCGCGTAAGCCGCTGTCAGAAACCTGTGCTACATTGAGCCCCATGCATTCCGCACGTTTCTTTTTTAGCTACTTTTGGTTCTCACGCACATCCGGCGGTCGAGAGATCTGAACGTACCCAAAAGAAACGTCCTGAATCTTCCCAAAACCGCCGGCACCCCCGGCGGTTTTTTTATGCCTTTTTCAACCTGTTTTATTTGTAACTTGGACTCTGGAGACCTGACATGAACGCTAAAGCCTCTGCAACCGGTGAGTGGTACGGACAAGCCCAGCCCGCCGACCGCACCAGTAAAACCGACGACGAACGCATCAAGGACATCACCGTGTTGCCCCCTCCAGAGCACCTCATCCGCTTTTTCCCCATTCGCGGCAGCGCGACTGAAACCCTGATTTCGGACACCCGCGCCACGATCCACAACATCATGGCCGGCAAGGACGATCGCTTGCTGGTCATCATCGGACCCTGCTCGATCCACGACCCCGCCGCAGCGCTGGACTACGCCCGCCGCCTGAAGGTCGAGCGCGAGAAATACAAAGACACGCTGGAAATCGTGATGCGCGTCTACTTCGAGAAGCCCCGCACCACCGTGGGCTGGAAGGGGCTGATCAATGACCCCTACCTGGACGAGAGCTACCGCATTGACGAAGGCCTGCGCATTGCACGCCAGTTGCTGATCGAGATCAACCGCTTGGGCGTGCCCGCGGGCAGCGAGTTCTTGGACGTCATTTCCCCCCAGTACTTGGGCGACTTGATTTCCTGGGGCGCCATTGGTGCGCGCACCACCGAGAGCCAGGTGCACCGCGAGTTGGCCTCCGGTATCTCTGCGCCCATCGGCTTCAAGAACGGCACAGACGGCAATATCAAGATCGCAACCGACGCTATTCAAGCTGCAGCCGGTGGCCACCACTTCTTGTCAGTGCACAAAAACGGCCAGGTGGCGATTGTGCAAACCAACGGCAACCCGGACTGCCACGTGATTCTGCGCGGCGGCAAGGCGCCCAACTACGACGCTGCGAATGTGGCCGCCGCTTGTGCGGACCTCGCCAAGGCCAAGTTGCCCCAGACCCTGATGGTGGATTGCAGCCACGCCAACAGCAGCAAGCAGCACGAGAAGCAGCTCGATGTGGCCAAAGACATTGCCGGCCAGATCAGCGGCGGTTCGCGCAGCGTTTTCGGGGTGATGGTGGAAAGCCACCTGAACGCTGGAGCCCAGAAGTTCACCCCCGGCAAGGACGATGCGTCCGCCTTGGAATACGGCAAGAGCATTACCGATGCCTGCCTGGGCTGGGACGATTCGGTGGAGTCGCTGGAAGTGCTGTCTGCCGCCGTCAAGGCCCGTCGCGCTGCCTGATGGCGCCATAAAAAAGCCGGAGTGATCGCTCCGGCTTGCATTACCCAAGCGGACCTCTGTGCCCGCTTTTTTGTGCCTTATTGCAGCGGCTCAGGGGCCCGCAGCGACTCCATCACAGCGTCCGGCGTGCCGCCAGCAGCCAAGTGGGTTTTGTACCAGACACTCAAGATGGTACTGATGACCGGGCCGGGGTTCTCGCGCACCTTGGCCGCATCCCACTGGTTGAGTTGGCAGATGCGCTCGACGAGGTCCATGTCCATGTCGATGGCTTCGGCGTCGCAACGGCGCAGTTTCAGGTCGGTGAATTGGGCGCCTTCCGGGAGGCGGAGTTGAAAGTTCGGATCGGTTTGCATGGGTTGTGGGTCAAATATGCCGTTAGCGCAGATAGATAGTGCGCGAGCAGCTATGAAGTTTGTAGCAAGTTGGCGAGTTTGGCGTGGATGCCGCCGAAGCCGCCATTGCTCATGCACAGCACGTGATCGCCCGGCTGCAGGGCGGCGGCCACTTGGGCGAGCACAGCGTCAATGGTGTCGCCCACCTGCGCCCGCGGGCCCATGGGGGCCAGCGCCTCGGCTGCGTCCCAGCCCAAACCGCCGCTGTGGCAGAAGGCGAGGTCGGCTTCTTCGAGGCTCCAGGGCAGTTGGGCTTTCATGGCTCCGAGCTTCATGGTGTTAGAGCGGGGCTCGAACACGGCCAGAATGCGCCCGCTCCCGACTTGCCGGCGCAGGCCGTTGACAGTGGTGCGGATGGCGGTGGGGTGGTGCGCAAAGTCGTCATAGATGGTGACGGGTGCGCTGCCCGGCTGCCCTGCCAACGGAGCGGTGGCGCGCACTTCCATGCGGCGCTTCACGTTCACGAACTGGCCCAGGGCCTCGGCCGCGACGGCAGGCGAAACGCCCACATGCTCTGCGGCGGCGATGGCGGCCAGCGCATTGAGCTGGTTGTGTACGCCGCCCAAGGCCCACTGCACCCGAGCCACTTCGCGACCTTGGTGGTGAACCGCAAAGTCGTGGGGCTCGCCAACGGCAGAGAAGTCGCTCACGGCGGCGCCGAAGCTGCGTTGTTCGCTCCAGCAGCCTTGGTGCAGCACCCGGGTGAGGCTGTCTTCGAGTCCGTTGACGACCACGCGGCCGGTGCCGGGCACGGTGCGCACCAGGTGGTGGAACTGCCGTTCGATGGCGGCCAGGTCGTCAAAGATGTCGGCGTGGTCGAATTCCAGGTTGTTCAGGATGGCGGTGCGTGGGCGGTAGTGCACGAATTTGCTGCGCTTGTCGAAGAAAGCGGTGTCGTATTCGTCGGCCTCGATCACGAAGAGTTTCGCTCCGGAGGCGGGGTGGAGGGCCGCCTGCGCCCCCTGCTCCGTGTCCCCCGCCCGCTTGGCGGGCTCCTCCTTGACCTGCGCAGCGGGCACAGGCGGCCCTCCACCCAGTCTTGCCGATACTCCGAAATTCAACGGGACGCCGCCGACCAAGAAGCCGGGTTGCAGTCCGGCGTATTCCAGCACCCAAGCCAGCATGCTGGTAGTGGTGGTTTTGCCGTGGGTGCCGGCGACAGCCAGCACATGGCGGCCTTGGAGTACGTGTTCAGCCAGCCATTGCGGGCCGCTGGTGTAGGGCGCACCCGCGTCCAGAATGGCTTCCATCAGCGGGAATTTGGGCGTGCCGTCGGCGAGCCGCGCGCGGCTAACGACGTTGCCGATCACGAACATGTCAGGCTGCAAGGCCATTTGTTCAGCGCCGAAACCTTCGATCAGTTCGATGCCCAGGGCCCGTAGCTGGTCGCTCATCGGGGGGTAAACGCCGGCATCGCAGCCGGTTACTTTGTGGCCGGCTTCACGTGCCAGCGCGGCCAAGCCACCCATGAAGGTGCCGCAAATGCCCAAGATATGAATATGCATGGCCCGTATTCTACGGTTGGCAATTGGTACGGAAAATCTGGAGTTTTTTGGCGTTTGACCCAAGCAGAATATGTGGATCAAGCTATCAAAAAGATAGCAAATGTGCGATGCGTAAGGCTTTGCGATGGCGGGCACAATGGCGCCATGGACGATCTGAAAGAAGAAATAGCGGCCACTGCCGCCCGCATGGTGGTGGAAGAGGGCTTGGAGTACGGTGCAGCCAAGCGCCGTGCGGTGAAGCAATTGGGGGTGCCACCCCGTTCCGGTTTGCCCGACAACGACCAAGTGGAGGCCGCTGTCGAAGAGTACATCTCCATCTTCTGTGCGGATACCCAGCCCAAGGAGTTGCGGGCCCTTCGCGAGCTGGCGGTGCAATGGATGGAGCGGCTGGAGTCGTTCCGGCCGCACCTCGGGGGGGCTGTGTGGCGGGGCACAGCCACCCGTAACAGCGATATTTATCTGCAGTTGTTTTGTGATGATCCTAAATCGGCGGAGATCATGTTGATTGACAAGGGTGTGCGCTTTGAGGTGCGCTCAGTGCCGGGGCTGCAAGGGGAGATGGTCGATGCTCTGAGCATCCATGCCATGTGCCTGCCCTTGGGCGAGCACGTGGGGGTGCATCTCTTGGTCAATGACCTGGATGATGTCCGTGGCGCACTCCAGCCGGATGGGCGTGGTCGCGCCCGGCGTGGCAATATGGCGGCAGTTCAGCGCTTGTTGGAGTCGGATGATGCAAATTCCTGAAAATTCGGTCGCGGTAGCGCCTTCGGCCCAGCGCCGGAGGGTCTTGTGGGGTGCGGTCGCCGGGGTGGCGGCTGTGGCCGGGGCGGGTTTGTCGTGGCGCCAGCAAGCAGCGTCCTCCGTGATGGAGCCGGTACCGGGTTTTTGGGCGCAGCAATGGCAGACGCCTCAAGACACGAACTTGGCGATGCAACAGTTCCAAGGGCGCCCCGTGTTGATCAATTTCTGGGCGACGTGGTGCCCTCCGTGTGTGGATGAGCTGCCTTTGTTGGATCGTTTCCATACCGAACAAGGTCCCAAAGGTGTGCAGGTGTTGGGGTTGGCGATTGACCGCAAAGAGGCGGTGGTGCCGTTTTTGCAGCGGGTTCCGCTCCAGTTTCCTGTGGCATTGGCGGGCTTGTCGGGGACGGAGCTCGGGCGCGCGCTGGGTAATGTGACCGGGGGGCTGCCGTTCTCTGTGTTGGTGGCCTCGGATGGCGCGGTTGCGCAGCGCAAGATGGGTCGAGTCCACGCGGAAGACTTGGTCGCTTGGGCTGCGGTAAAATAGAGTCTCTCACCTAGTGTTTTCGACCCGGAAGCACTGTCTCAAGCCCTTTCGGGGCGATTTTATTTAGACATTTTTCCAGTCTTTTCCCTTGATTTGGGTGGAGATATGGTTTTTTGGCGGCGTTTTGCTGTAAATTCGCCGTTTTACAAATGTCGGTTGTTGGAGATTCCATGGATTTACGCAAACTCAAAACCTTGATCGATCTGGTGTCTGATTCGAATGTGTCGGAGCTGGAAATTACCGAAGCCGAAGGCAAGGTCCGTATCGTCAAGGGTGGTGGTGCTGTGGTTCAGGGCTACGCGCCCGCACCTGTGTATGCAGCGCCCGTGGCTGCAGCGGCTCCTGCCAGCGCACCTGCTGCAACGCCAGTGGCTGCCGAACCGGTGGTGGACGCTGGTCACACCGTGAAGTCGCCGATGGTGGGTACTTTCTACCGCTCGTCCGCTCCAGGCGCCAAGCCATTCGTCGAAGTGGGTGATTCGATCAAGGTCGGCGAGACCATCTGCATCATCGAAGCGATGAAGATCCTCAATGAAATCGAGGCAGACAAGTCCGGTACCGTGACCAAGATCTTGAGCGACAACGGCCAGGCAGTGGAATACGGCCAGCCCTTGTTCATCATCGAATAAAACGCAGCACCCATGTTCAAGAAAATTCTGGTCGCCAACCGGGGCGAGATTGCGCTGCGTATCCAGCGCGCCTGCCGCGAGTTGGGTATCAAGGCTGTCATGGTCTATTCCGAGGCGGACCGCGAAGCCAAGTATGTCAAGCTCGCCGAAGAGGCGGTTTGCATCGGGCTGGCTCCTCGGGCCTGAGCTACCTCAATATGCCTGCCATCATTTCGGCGGCTGAAGTGACAGACGCGGAGGCAATCCACCCCGGCTACGGTTTTCTGAGTGAAAACGCAGACTTTGCCGAGCGTGTCGAGAAGAGCGGCTTCCAATTCATCGGGCCTACCCCTGAATCCATTCGCATCATGGGCGACAAGGTGTCTGCCAAGCAAGCCATGATCCGGGCGGGCGTGCCCTGCGTTCCCGGCTCTGAGGGCGAGTTGCCGGATGACCCGGTTGCCATGAAGCGGATCGCCAAGTCCGTGGGCTACCCAGTCATTATCAAAGCGGCAGGTGGCGGTGGCGGGCGCGGTATGCGTGTGGTTCACACCGAAGCTGCGTTGGTGAATGCGGTTGCCATGACCAAAGCCGAAGCCGGTGCGGCATTCAACAATCCGGCGGTGTATATGGAGAAGTTTCTCCAGAATCCGCGGCACATTGAAATCCAAGTCCTTGCGGACAAGCACAAAAACGCGGTGTATCTCGGCGAGCGCGATTGCTCGATGCAGCGACGTCACCAAAAGGTGCTGGAAGAGTCTCCCGCGCCGGGCATCAACCGCAAGTTGATCGAACGCATCGGGGAACGTTGCGTCAATGCTTGCAAGAAGATCGGCTACCGCGGAGCGGGAACCTTCGAATTCCTTTATGAAGACGGTGAGTTCTACTTTATTGAAATGAACACCCGCGTGCAGGTGGAGCATCCGGTCACTGAAATGGTGACGGGCATCGATATCGTGAAGACGCAGATCATGGTGGCTGCCGGCGAGAAGTTGCCGTTCACCCAGCGCCAGATTGAAGTGCGCGGTCACGCCATTGAGTGCCGGGTGAATGCCGAGGATCCTTACAAGTTCACCCCGTCCCCGGGACGCGTCACTATGTGGCACGCACCGGGTGGTCCGGGGGTCCGTGTGGATTCGCATGTGTACACCAACTACTTTGTGCCTCCGAACTACGACTCCATGATCGGCAAGATCATTGTGCACGGCGACACTCGCGAGCAGGCGATGGCCCGCATGCGCACTGCACTGGCGGAGACGGTCGTGGAAGGAATCAATACCAACATTCCTTTGCATCGTGAGTTGATGGTGGATGCCAAGTTCATGGACGGTGGAACCAACATCCACTACCTGGAGCACTGGCTGGAACAACACAAGCGATAAGGCGTTGCATGTTTGAATTGCGTTTGATGTGTCCCGAAGACCGGGTCGAAAACCTGAGTGATGCGCTGGACGCATTGGATGCCCTGAGCGTCAGCGTGGAAGACGCTGATGCCCAGACGGATGCCGAACAGGCATTGTTTGGTGAGCCCGGTATGCCGCCGCCGAAAGACGGATGGCAGCGCTCACGGGTGATTGCCTTGTTTGCAGAGCGCACGCAAGCCGACGAGGCTTGTGCGCTGTTGCAGGCCCAGGATTTCTTTGAAGGTTGCCAGGTTCTGGGGATCGATGCCTTGGAAGACCAGGACTGGGTGCGCTTGACCCAGTCGCAGTTTGCGCCGGTGGAGATTACTCCCGAGTTCTGGATTGTGCCCACATGGCACGAGCCCCCCGCGCAGGCCAAAGAGGTCATTCGCTTGGACCCCGGACTGGCCTTTGGTACCGGCACGCATCCGACGACGCGCATGTGCTTGCGCTGGATCGCAGGCCACGGCGCTGCGGGCCGGGTGCTGGATTACGGGTGTGGCTCCGGCATTCTTGCGATTGGGGCAGCCAAATTCGGTGCGACTGAAGTGATCGCGGTCGACATTGATCAGGCTGCGGTCGACTCCACAGTGCTGAATGCGCAGGCTAATCAGGTGGAGTTGTCTGCCGGTTTGCCCGGAGCGGCTCAGGGCGAGTTCGATGTGGTGTTGGCCAATATATTGGCGACCCCACTGAAAGTGCTGGCGCCCTTGTTGCGTGCGCATGTCAAGGAGGGCGGGCACCTCGTGCTGGCTGGAATTTTGGAGCGCCAAGCGGACGAGCTGAAACTGGCCTATGCGCCTTATTGCACCCTCTCGGTGGCAGACACTGAAGACGGGTGGATCTTGATGACAGCTGCCGTGTAACTACGGTGTTTGCGACCACTACAATGTGACGCAATGAGTCTGATTACCCAGTGCCCGGCATGCTCCACGATGTTCAAAGTCGTGCCGGACCAGTTGCGTATTTCAGATGGCTGGGTGCGGTGTGGACAATGTGATGAGGTGTTTGATGCCAATGCCCATCTACACACCGCAACGGAAGCGCAACCGACTCCAGAGCCTGAGCCTGAGCCTGAGCCTCGTGAAGTGGCTGCACCTACCAGTCCTGATCCGGACTGGGCGGCCTCTTTGCGATTTGAGTCTGACGATGCTGCGCCACCTGAAAAGGTAGCTGTTGAGCCGCTGGACGCAGAGACTCCGCTTCCTGAATCTTGGTCTTCGGCACCAGCTCAACCGGTTGACAACGATCCTGCGCTGGATGATTTCCTTGCCCAGAGCCCTAGCGCTCTCGCCGGAGGGGCAGAGGTTGATGCGCCACCTCTAGAGTCTGATAACAAAAGCGATCTAGACGCCCTTGGTTCGCCCGCGCCCCGCTATACGCAAGCAACTCCCTCTCCAGCAGTTGGCGAGCCAAAGCTTTCATTTATGCCTAAAGGCGACCGGCTGGTGTTTTGGGACCGGACCTTGGTCAAGTGGGGTCTTGCTGGGATCGCTGGTTTACTGGTGCTCGCCCTCGGATTGCAATACACGTATGTAGAGCGGGACCGCATTGCCGCTTATCAGCCTGAAGCCGTTCCGGCGCTGGAGGTTCTGTGTGAGTGGGCCGGATGCCAGCTGGCTCCCTTGCAGTCGATTGAAGCGGTCGTGATCGACAGTTCTTCGTTTACTAAACTCCGTTCGGATGTGTACCGTTTGAATGTGGTCATCAAGAATACCGGCACGGTTCCGGTGTTGCCTCCCTCTTTGGAGCTCACGCTCACCGATATGCAAGATCAAAGCATGATTCGCAAGGTGTTGGCGCCACGGGATATCGGCTGGATGGCGTCCACGTTGGAGCCAGGTGCCGAGTTCGCGGCGTCATTGCCGCTTGCGGTGAAAGCAGCTTCGCCAACAGAGCGGGTTTCTGGATACCGTTTGTTGGCTTTCTACCCATAACAGGCGAGTCGCAACAAAAAAAAGCCCGGACCTTCAAGGTTCCGGGCTTTTTTGTAGGTGCAGGCTATTAAGGCTTGCTGGACGTTGGAAACGGCCACGCAGCTTGCGGATTCAGTGTGGTTTGTGCTGCTGGAGCGGCTGCCTTGGCCGCCTTTTTTGCAGGGGCTGCAGGCTTCTTTGCTACTGCGGCTTTTTTCGCGGGAGCTGCTGCTTTTTTGGCAGGAGCGGCCTTCTTGGCTACTACGGCCTTTTTCGCTGGAGCTGCTGCTTTTTTAGCAGGAGCGGCCTTCTTGGCCACTACGGCTTTTTTCGCGGGAGCTGCTGCTTTTTTGGCAGGAGCGGCCTTCTTGGCCACTACGGCTTTTTTCGCGGGAGCTGCTGCTTTTTTGGCAGGAGCGGCCTTCTTGGCCACTACGGCTTTCTTCGCAGGAGCTGCTGCTTTTTTAGCAGGAGCGGCTGCCTTCTTCACTGGGGTTGCTTTTTTCGCTGGAGCGGCTTTTTTTGCCGCTGGTTTTTTTGCAGTTGCCATCATGTTCTCCTTGTTCAAGGTGCAAAGAGCACTTCCTGCTACGTATTTGGCAGAAAGCGATTCATGCCACTGGACGCAGTTCCAGTGGCATGAACTTGGTAACGCCAACCCTTCGTTGTGATCACGCGATCTACGAAAGGTGGCGAAAACTTTAACGGCATAACGAGCAAGTTAATCCCAGGACAGCGCGCCGCCGGACTGGTACTCGATAACACGCGTTTCAAAAAAGTTACGTTCTTTTTTGAGGTCAATCATTTCGCTCATCCATGGGAATGGATTTTCTTCGTTCGGGAACAAGGCCTCAAGGCCGATCTGTGTCGCACGACGATTGGCGATGTATCGCAGGTAGCCCTTGAACATCGAGGCGTTCATGCCCAGTACACCACGGGGCATGGTGTCTTCGGCGTAGCGATATTCCAGCTCCACCGCCTTTTCAAACAGCGTCTTGATCTCTGCCTTGAATTCCGGTGTCCACAAGTGCGGGTTCTCCAGCTTAAGCTGGTTGATCAAGTCAATGCCGAAGTTGCAGTGCATGGACTCGTCCCGGAGGATGTACTGGTACTGCTCTGCTGCACCCGTCATTTTGTTCTGGCGTCCGAGCGCCAGAATCTGGGTAAAGCCCACATAGAAGAACAAGCCCTCCATCAAGCAAGCAAACACGATCAGCGACTTCAGAAGCGTCTGATCGGTGGCGGGCGTGCCGGTATGGAAGTTGGGATCCATGATCGCTTCAATGAAGGGGATCAGGAACTCATCTTTGTCGCGAATCGATTGGACTTCGTTGTACGCATTGAAAATCTCGCTCTCGTCCAGGCCGAGAGATTCCACGATGTACTGGTACGCGTGCGTATGGATAGCTTCCTCAAACGCCTGGCGCAACAAAAACTGGCGGCACTCCGGCGCAGTGATGTGGCGGTAGGTGCCCAACACAATGTTGTTTGCAGCCAATGAGTCCGCTGTCACAAAGAAGCCGAGGTTGCGCTTCACGATGCGGCGTTCATCTTCTGTCAGACCATTCGGGTCTTTCCACAACGCGATGTCGCGGGTCATGTTGACTTCTTGTGGCATCCAGTGGTTTGCACAAGTGGCGAGGTATTTTTCCCAAGCCCATTTGTACTTGAATGGCACCAGTTGGTTAACGTCTGTCTGTCCGTTGATGATGCGCTTGTCTGATGCATTGACGCGCTTGCCACTGGCGCTGGCCTTGGCCACTTGCACTGCTTGGGACATGGTGGCGCTGTACGCCGAGTTGCCTGTCGCAGACGACACCGACGCCTGCGCGCCCTGACTGTTTTCAGACGGATTGCGCGCGTAATTCGACGGCGATGCGGGCTTGACTTCTTCGTCCCAGGACAACATAGTTTTTTCCAATCTTCGGATTATGTGAGCAGTGAATTGAATTGAAAAGCGTTCATTCAATTCACTGAAAATTTGTGTTGCTCACGAGCATCGCAGGTGGTCTTGCGATGCTGATGAACTTACTGGCAGGACTCGCAGGTCGGGTCGTCCACGCCACAGAATTTGATGTCGGTGGCAGCACTGCTCGATAGCTGCATCTGCTCTTGCGCAGCCGCCGCCGCGGCTTCAAGTGCGCTCGACATCTTGGGTGTACCTTGGCTTTCATTGCCGGAAGACACAGCGTTCAGTCGGCCCGCGCTCACGGTGGATTTCTCCACGTGCGTAGCAGACATGGTGCGGAGATAGTAGGTAGTCTTGAGACCGCGCAACCAGGCCAGCTTGTAGGTCTCATCCAGCTTCTTGCCGGAGGCGCCCGCCATGTAAATGTTCAGCGACTGTGCCTGGTCGATCCACTTCTGGCGACGTGCTGCAGCTTCCACCAGCCAGCGTGTTTCCACTTCAAAAGCGGTGGCGTAGAGTTGCTTGATTTCTTGTGGTACGCGGTCGATAGGGTGGAGGGATCCGTCAAAATGTTTGAGGTCCATCACCATGACGTCGTCCCACAGGCCCAGTTGCTTCAAGTCGCGCACCAGATAGCTGTTGATGACCGTGAACTCACCGGACAGGTTGGACTTGACGGACAGATTGCCGAAGCACGGTTCGATGGACGCGTCCACACCAATGATGTTGGAAATCGTCGCTGTAGGAGCAATCGCTACACAGTTGGAGTTGCGCATGCCGTCTGCTGCAATTTTGTTGCGCAGAGCATCCCAATCCAGCGTGGATGAGCGATCTACCTCTACGTAGCCGCCGCGTGCGGTGGCCAGCATGTCGATGGTGTCCAGTGGCAGGATGCCCTTGTCCCACAGGCTACCCTTGAAGCTGTGGTACTTGCCGCGTTCGCGTGCCAAGTCTGTCGAAGCCCAGTAGGCGTAGTAGCTGATCGCTTCCATGGACTTGTCGGCAAATTCAACGGCAGCTTCGCTAGCGTAGGGGATGCGCAATTCGTAGAGGCTGTCCTGGAACGCCATCAGACCCAAGCCAACAGGACGGTGACGCATGTTGGAGTCACGCGCCTTTTTCACGGCGTAGTAGTTGATGTCGATCACGTTGTCCAGCATGCGCATGGCTGTCGAAATCGTGCGTTTGAGCTTGTCGTGGTCGAGTGCACCATCTTTCAAGTGCTGCAGCAAGTTCACAGAGCCCAAGTTGCAGACGGCGGTTTCGGTGTCGGATGTGTTCAGTGTAATTTCTGTACACAGATTCGACGAATGCACCACACCTGCGTGTTGCTGGGGCGAGCGGACGTTGCAAGCATCTTTGAACGTGATCCAAGGATGGCCGGTTTCAAACAGCATGGTCAGCATCTTGCGCCAGAGGTCGCTGGCCTGCAGGGTGCGTGATGGCTTGATTTCGCCGCGAGCAGCCTTTTCTTCGTAAGCCACGTAGGCCTTCTCGAAGTCCGCGCCGAACAGATCGTGCAAGTCGGGCACGGTCGATGGAGAGAACAGTGTCCATGTACCTTTTTCCATGACCCGGCGCATGAACAAGTCAGGAATCCAGTTCGCTGTGTTCATGTCGTGGGTGCGGCGGCGGTCATCGCCGGTGTTCTTGCGCAGCTCCAGAAACTCCTCGATATCCAAGTGCCATGTTTCCAGGTAGGTGCAAACTGCACCTTTGCGCTTACCGCCCTGGTTCACCGCCACAGCCGTGTCGTTGACCACCTTCAGAAAGGGGACCACGCCTTGTGATTCGCCGTTGGTTCCTTTGATGTGGGAGCCCAAAGCGCGCACGCGGGTCCAGTCGTTGCCCAAACCGCCGGCGAACTTCGACAACAGTGCGTTTTCTTTGATGGACTCGTAGATGCCGTCCAGATCGTCTGGCACGGTGGTCAAGTAGCAGCTCGACAGTTGCGAACGCAAGGTGCCGCTGTTGAACAGGGTCGGCGTGCTCGACATGAAGTCGAAGCTAGAGAGCACTTCATAGAACTCAATGGCACGTGCTTCACGGTCAATTTCATTCAGCGACAGGCCCATAGCGACGCGCATGAAAAATGCCTGCGGCAGTTCGATGCGGGTCTTGCCTTCATGCAGAAAGTAACGGTCATACAGGGTTTGCAGACCCAGGTAATCGAATTGCAGGTCTCGGCTGGCCTTGAGGGCTTGACCCAGGCGCTTCAAGTCGAATTGCTGCAGTTTTTCGTCCAGCAGTTCGGCTTCGACGCCGCGCTTGATGAAGCCAGGGAAGTAGTCCGCATAGGCTTCCTGCATGTCGGCTTGCGCCACATCACGACCCAGCACTTCGCGGGAAATAGTGTGGAACAGCAAACGCGCAGTGGCGTAGGTGTAGTCGGGGTCTTTTTCGATCAGGGTCCGCGCTGCCAGGATGGCTGCCTTGTACACCTCGTCCAAAGGGACGCCGTCGTACAGGTTGCGCATGGTTTCTGCCAGGATGGGGGCAGCCTTGACGTCAGCACCCAGACCACTGCATGCCGTCTCGATGCGGGATTGCAGTTGGGCCAAGTCCAGAGGTACGCGCTGGCCATTGTCGATAACGTGGATCACCGGCGCAGCTGGAGCCTCGGTGGCGACTTGCTTGGCGCGCTCTTGGGTGCGACGCTCGCGGTACAGCACATACGCACGGGCGATTTCATGGTGACCACCACGCATCAGTCCCAGTTCAACTTGATCCTGCACGTCCTCAATATGGAAAGTGCCGCCGCCCGGACGGGAACGCACCAGCGCGCGAATCACTTGCTGCGTCAGGCCATCGACCGTCTCGCGCACGCTGGCGGATGCTGCGCCTTGGGTGCCGTGCACTGCAAGAAACGCTTTCATCATGGCAACTGCAATTTTGTTCGGCTCAAATGGCACCACTGCGCCGTTGCGGCGGATGATCTGGTAGTGCGAATAAGCCTGAGTCGCCGGCGTTTCGTTGCCGGGAACGGGGGACAGCAGCGGGGCGGGTGCCGTGGGTACGGCCGTGGAAATAGATTGCATAGTTTCCTCGTCTAAATCGGGTGTATTTTTGTGTGATCTGTGTGCCGCGTGGCTTGCTACGACTAAGGGGCTTCGCACCCGCGCATCAACCAAGGCACACTATATCTGGGGTCTGGGGTGCTTGCAACCCACTACCGGTAGTGTATCTGCTCGGCACCCTTGTATTTTGATCAGGGCCTTTGCCCCTCGCATTCCACTTGCCGGAAAGGGGGCATCAAAGCCTTGATTGGCGTAAAGTTTTCAAGCCGAATGAGGTTTGATGCGGCTTGCAGCAGCATTTGGCGTGGAACGGCCCGATGGATGCGGGTGTCGCGCTTTCAGGGGCGTCTGAAGGATCGCCAAAATTTTTTCAGAAGCTTGGCGATCTGTTCAAGAGTTGTGGCTTTCTTGCCATGGAGCGGGTAATTCCCAGTCCGAAATCGCGCCCCAGAGCTTCAGTCGTTCCCACTCGAATCCGGGACCCGGGTCTGTCTTCCTGCCGGGCGCAATATGCTCATGGCCCGCGACGTACTGAATTTCATAGTTCTGCGCGATTGCCGCGCACAGACGCTCCAAGCTCTCGTATTGATGGGCGGTAAACAAGTCGTTGTCCATGCCCTCCAACTCGATGCCAATCGAGTTGTCGTTGCAATTGGGCTTTCCGCGATAGGTGGATGCGCCCGCGTGCCAGGCGCGTGCATCGCAACTGACAAACTGGCACACAGTGCCCGTGCGCGTCACAAAGAAATGGCTGGAGACTTCCATGCCCCGGATCGTTTGGTAATACGGGTGCGCATCCCAGTTCAGGGTATTGGTAAATAGTTGGCGCACACCATCCCCTCCATATTCGCCGGGGGGCAGCGAGATAGAGTGCAGCACTACCAAGTCGGTGTCTGCATCTGCAGGCCGTGGGCCGAAGTTGGGAGAGGTTTCGTGGAGCGCTTCGCTCCACCAGCCTTCCGACCAGCTGCCGGTCGCCTCGCGGGGGGGGTTATTCCGATTTTCCATCGTCATGTTCGGGCACATCGATGGACAAGCGCTCCATCCGGTAACGGATTTGCCGCAGACTTATTCCCAAGCGCTGGGCTGCAGCGGTCCGGTTGAAACGGGTCTCACGCAGGACGTGGATCAGGATTTCACGCTCCTGAGCGTCCAAATGGCTTTGCAAATCGGCGGGGATGCTGAACGAGCCGGGCTCAGACGCCGGTGCCACGGGGGCGGGCTCGGAGTCGTGGCCATGGGTGTCGAGTTCCAAAACATCGCCTTCAGACAACGCCAACGCGCGATGCAGCAGGTTTTCCAACTCCCTGACATTGCCCGGGAGCGGCAGCGCTTTCAATTGCGCCAGCAAGCTTGCGGACAGCGTGGGCGCCGGCACACCCGTTTCTTCACAAATTCTGGTGACGAGTGCCCGGCAGAGGGCCTCTAAGTCGTCTCTCCGCTCCCGCAGCGGTGGCAGCTGGAGGTCGATCACATTCAAGCGGTAATACAAGTCCTGGCGGAAGTGCTGTGCCGCAACCTCCGCCACCAGATCTTTGTGGGTGGCGCTGACCAGGCGGACATCCACACTCTCTTCCTGGTTGCTGCCGAGAGGGCGGATTTTTCGCTCCTGAATCGCCCGCAGCAATTTGGCTTGCATCGCCAGTGGCAAGTCGCCGATTTCATCCAAAAACAACGTGCCGCCGTGGGCCGCTTGGAAAAACCCCGGCCTGTCTTGTGTCGCGCCGGTATAGGCACCCTTGCGGGCACCGAAAAATTCCGCCTCCAGCAAAGACTCCGGAATGGCACTGCAATTGACCGCCACCCATGGC
Organism: Rhodoferax potami; assembly: GCF_032193805.1. NCBI lineage: Bacteria > Pseudomonadati > Pseudomonadota > Betaproteobacteria > Burkholderiales > Comamonadaceae > Rhodoferax > Rhodoferax potami. The sequence continues at coordinate 2,525,711 of NZ_JAVBIK010000001.1, forward strand.
CCGGCGGCGCGGTGGCTGTTGGCATGCAGGGCTCGCGCAGCCAGCTCTTTGCCGGTGCCCGACTCGCCCCGGATCAGCACCGGCGCCATGCTGCGCGCCACCTTGGCAATACGCTCCTTCAGGGCCACCATGGTGTGAGATCGCCCGACCAACTGCTCCAGCGCTTTGGCGCCTTCTGTGCCACTGTCGGCAGGGCCCTTAACAGATCGCTCGGTGTGCGAGCTAGCGCCAGGGCTGGTGCCACCCAAGGCAGCCATCACCGCGCTGCGGAACTGCTTCAAGTCCACGGGCTTGGTCAGGTAATCAAATGCGCCAGCCTTTAGCGACTCGACTGCATTCTCGGCCGAGCCATACGCCGTAATCACAATGCAGCGCTCTTTGCTTTTGTGTTCGCGCAGAGCGTGCAGGATGTCAATGCCCATGCCGTCGGGCAGGCGCATATCGGTGATCACTAAGTCATATTTATGGGCGGCGACTGCATCCAAGGCCTCGTTTACCGAGGCAGCGGTGTCCACCTGATGGCCTTCGCGCAGCAACGTGAGCTCATACAAGGTCCGCAGGTCCGGCTCATCATCGACCACCAGGATGCGGGCGTTGTTCAGTACAGGGATGCTTGCCATAGAGAGTTGCCGTCGGTGTCCTGGGTCATGGGGCCTTTGATAAGGCTCAGTGTTAGCGTGAAGTCATTGCCTTCGTGCAGTTGCCCGCTCCGGATGCGGGCGCTGCGTTGGTACCGCAGGGTGGCACCGTGGCGTTCGCAGAGTTCGCGTGAAATGTACAGCCCCAACCCGCTGGAGCGGCTCTCGGACGAGAAAAAGGGCTCAAACAAATGCCGCTCCACCGTTTGGTCCATACGGGCTCCGTCGCTCCACACCGAGACGCAAGCCGCAGTGTCGGTGTAGGTCACCGTGATTTGCACAGCTTCTGGCTGTTTGCTCGCGTAGCGCAGCGCGTTGTCGAGCAGATTAATCAGAACTTGGCGCAGGTGCTCCGGGTCAAAGCGCACTGCGTGTGGGCGGGGGTCAATGTCGATGCCAATCAGCCCGCCAATGCTCTTGTGTTGTGCCCAGTCTTGCACCATGCGGTGAACCGTCTCGCTCAGGCCATACAAGGCGTCGTGTTCGCCTGCAGATGTGGTGCGGGCACGGGCCACATTCAAAATGTCGTCCACGATTTTGCCCAGCCGCTTGGCATTCTGGCTCACCATGGTGGTCAGGCGTAATTGCCTAGGATCCTGCAGCTCCTCAGACAACAGCGCATTCGCCTGCGCAATCGCGGCCAAGGGGTTGCGTATCTCGTGGGCTACGGCGGTCGACATGCGCCCCATGCTGGCCATCTTTTCGGTGCGAATGCGGGCCTCTGCATGGCGCTGGTCTTGCAAAAACAGCACACACAGACTGTCTTCTCCGATGCCTTGGGGCGCCGCAAGCCGGGTCCGTGCCAGTACCTTGAGCGCACTGCCGTGGTCGTGTACGAGTTCTACCTCGGCTTCTTGGCTTTGGCCACTTCCAAGGCATAGCCGCGTGAGTAGCAACAGCGGGCGCCATGCTGGGTCTGCTTTCAGGTCAAAAAGTGCGGAGCGCAGCCGGTCTTCGTCGCCCAGCAGGGCACGAGCCGCCGGGTTCGCGGCCCGCACGATTCCGCGCTGATCCACAATGACCACCCCCTCGGGCATCGCTTCGATGACCAACTCGTTCACCTCGCGTTGGATCGAGGCTGCCAATTGGTTTTGCCGGGCTCTGCGCCCCTCGTTGGCCAAGCGGGTTGCCAGTTGGTTGGCCAAAAAGGCCACCGCAAAGTAGCCAATGCCGCTGAGCCCCGCCTGGGCAAACGCAGCCGGGTTGTCGATGTCGTTGACCAGCAGTGTCCAGCTGGCGCCGCCCAGCAGCAGCATGGTCACGCCAGCCGCCGTGCCCAGTGCCAGCCGCAGCGAGCCCAGCACCGAGGCCAGCAGCACCGGCAAGGCAAACAGGGGGGGGTAATTCAGGTTGTTGCCGTTGAGCCATTGCAGCGCTGAAAAAACCAGAACATCAATCCCGATCAGCACGCCCCAGGTTTTGCTGAACGCACCGCCCAAAGGCCGGGGTTGCAATAGCAAGCGCGCGCCCAGCGTACTGACAAAGTACACCGCTGTGATGACCAGCAAAGTTTTGCTGTGTGTGGTGCTGGTGACAAACAACGTAGTTTGCAGGCCCACCAAAGCGGCACCCAGCACCCAGCGCGCGGTCATAAAGGCCTGCCATAGGCGCTTGAAGTCACTGGTGTCCGGCGTTTGCTCGGGGGGCGCCTCCAGCGATGACGCACCAAACCACGAGTTTTCGCCCGGGTCGTTCGTCATCCGTTTTCTGCCAAGCGCAGGTGTTCCGCGCTGCAATAGGCGCCACGCTGGCCTTGCACTAATTCGCTAGCGGGCACATGCAGCGTGCAATACGCGCAAGCTCCCATTGCGACGCTGCCTGTTTTGGGCGGCGCCTCTGGCGGCGGTGCAGTGGGCGGGCGCTTGGCTTTGTGGCTGCGCCAGTACCAGATCACCCCGAGGATGACCAGCAGGATCACCAAATTCTTCATGCCGACCGGCCCAACAAGACTTCGAGCACAAACCGGGATCCCACATACCCCAGCAACAACAGCACACTGCCGGTGTAGAGCACCGCCACAGCGCGTTTGCCCCGCCAGCCAAAGCGTGCGCGGCCCAGCAGCAAGACGGCAAACGTGATCCACGACAGTACGGAGAACACGGTTTTGTGGTCCCAGTGCCATGCGTGGCCTTTGCCATAGACCACATCGCCAAACAGATAGCCCATGCCCAGCGTGGCAGTCAGCAGTACGAACCCGGCCGCGACAAACCGGTAGGTCAGTCGTTCCAGAGTCAACAAGGGCAAACCACTGTGCGGGTCTGCGGCTTGGCGGATGCGGGCCTCCGCACGACTCATCAACCAAGCGTGCACCACGGCAGTACCAAACAGCCCGTAGCTGGCTACGCCAAAGGCCAGGTGTGTCGGCAACCAAATGGTGGCCGTGCTGGGCAGGGGGGCGCCCGGGAAAATGCATGCCAACAGCACCGCCGCTGCACCCACGGCAGACAAGGCCCACCGCGTTTGGAGTTGCGGGTAAATCTGGCTTTCAATCGCATACACCGCAGCGACGACCCACGCCGTCATGGAGAGTGCGGTGGCAAAACCAAAGTAGGTGGGCGGCAAAAGCAGGCCCCAGGCGAGTGCCGCCCCGTGCAAAAACCAGGCCCACGCCACCCAGGCACGTGCTGCGTTGGAGCTCAGGTGCGCGGCCCTGAGTGCCGGCCACGCATAAGAACAGGCCGCCAAAACCGACAAGGCTAAGCTGGTAGGGGACGCACTGGCTAAAATCATGTGCACAGTTTAGCGTTTTGCTCCCTGCCGGCACTGTCCGGCTCACACCGCAGGTTGCGCCTGCCGGAATACTTCAATATGGCCTCCGCTCTTACCGACAAACTTTCCCGCCTCGTTAAAGACCTGCGAGGCCAGGGGCGTATCACCGAGTCCAACGTCACCGACATGCTGCGCGAAGTGCGCATGGCGCTCCTAGAGGCCGACGTGGCCTTGCCGGTGGTGCGCGACTTCATTGCCCGGGTGAAAGAAAAAGCACTGGGCCAAGAGGTGCTGGGATCCCTGCAGCCCGGCCAGGTGCTGGTGAGTATCGTCAACCGCGAACTCTCCGCCACCATGGGCGAAGGCGTGAGCGACATCAACCTCGCCGCCCAGCCGCCCGCGGTGATCTTGATGGCCGGTTTGCAAGGTGCCGGTAAAACCACCACGACCGCCAAGCTCGCCAAGCACTTGATCGAAAAGCGCAAGAAAAAGGTGCTGACAGTCTCTGGCGACGTGTACCGCCCCGCCGCGATTGAGCAGCTCAAGACGGTAACGGCGCAGGCTGGCGCGGAGTGGTTTCCTTCCACGCCCGATCAAAACCCGGTCGACATCGGCCGTGCCGCGCTGGATTACGCCAAAAAGCACTTCTTTGATGTGCTGCTGGTCGACACCGCAGGCCGCTTGGCGATTGACGAAGCCTTGATGCTGGAAATCAAAAACCTGCACGCCGCGTTGAACCCGGTCGAAACGCTGTTCGTGGTAGACGCCATGCAGGGCCAAGATGCGGTCAACACTGCCAAGGCCTTCAAGGAAGCCTTGCCACTGACCGGCATCATCCTCACCAAGACCGATGGTGACTCGCGTGGTGGTGCTGCGCTTTCTGTGCGTCAGATAACCGGCGCACCCATCAAGTTTGCTGGTACCAGCGAAAAGCTGGATGGACTGGAGGTCTTCGACGCCGAGCGCCACGCTGGCCGCATTCTAGGCATGGGAGACATCGTGGCGCTGGTGGAGCAAGTTACCGCCGGTGTAGACATCGAAGCCGCCAAAAAGCTGGCGGACAAGGTCAAGAGTGGCGCAGGTTTCGACCTGAATGACTTTTTGGCCCAGATCCAGCAAATGAAGCAGATGGGCGGACTCTCCAGCCTGATGGACAAGCTGCCTGCGGCCATGGCCGCCAAGGCCGGTCAGGTGGATATGGACAAGGCCGAGAAAGACATCAAGCGCAAGGAAGGCATCATCCACAGCATGACGCCGCTGGAGCGCCGCAAGCCCGAGCTCATCAAGGCCACGCGCAAGCGCCGCATCGCTGCAGGCGCCGGTGTGCACGTGCAAGAAGTCAACCGCATGCTCAAGGAGTTTGAGCAAATGCAAGAGATGATGAAGAAGATGAAGGGCGGCGGCATGATGAAGCTCATGAAGCGCCTGGGGGGCATGAAAGGCATGCCCAAAATGCCCTTTTAACGCACGTTGAGCAGACTGAGAGGGCGATTCCCCCCCCCACTTGTAATCACAAGTTACCTATCCCCCAGCAGGCTTGTAGCACCGCGACGCGTGTCTGTGCGGTCACCATGCCGCGCCAGTCATCCCCATCGACATAAAAGGCGCCTCGCATAGTCTGTCTGATGGTGCTGGTTTGAGCCGCCGAAGGAGCGGCCTGCCGGTGCAACCACTGGTCTGCGCGCAGTGCCATCATGAAGTCATGGTACGGGACCGTACCGAACTCCAAGGCAATGGCGGCAATTTCTGCCTCGGGGCATTCCTCATAAACGCAGCTTACTACCGGGCCCTTCACTTGAGCGGATGCTGATTGCCCTTCCCATGCCGCGACAACATCGGCCCCCCAAACTTTGCGGCTGAGCAGAATGTCCTCCTGGGTGGGTTTCCCTGCATGTATTTTTTCGCCATGACCTCGCGGTCCAAGTCCGGTGTGGATGTCTACCCAGGCAATGCGTTTTCTCCCTGAACCGTGCTGCTGCAAAATGTGACGCACCGTTCGGTTACTCCAACTGGGTTCGCGGCCGCTGAAGAACAGTCCCTTGGGGTGACTGGTCTGTCCCGATGTGACGGCTCGACGGAACGCTGGGGTCCCCATGATCTGTTCTGTCCTTGCCAGCGCCAGTTCGTTCTCTGCCTCGGGGGGCCAATGCGCGGGTACTAGCAGCGCATCCAGCGCCTCATAGTCCGGATTGGTCGGGGGAGGCTGGCTGAAATCAATACAGTTTCGATTCAGGTCTACATTGTCTTCATTGCCGCGGCGCAGGTACGAAAACCCATAGGGGTTGATCGCATGCAGAAACAGTAGGTCTACGCCGGCAGCCTGTGCTTTGCCTAATAGATCTTCGTCTTGTAGCAAAGCGTGCTGGCAACCGGAGCCACACAAGCCCTCTACACCGTGCACACCGCTTGAAATAATGACCAGTGGGCTCTCGTTCCCCTTGTTTGTGTCGGCCTGAAAAAACGCACTGTCTAGTGCGAGCTCCTCCCCCTGTGTGCCCTTGTACCCGGGCAGTACCCAAGACGTCAAAGTGCATCTCTTTGTATGTGCCGCGAAGGTGAAGTTGCGCCGTCCTTGGGCATAGTCGATGGGGAATAGGTTTGATGTTTGCACTTCCATTTTGGTAGCGCCGGTCGTTGGGTCTGCGGTCATTGTGGTTTGAAGCCGCTGGCCCGAATCAGCTGTCCCCAACTTTCGGTCATTTGCGCCATTTGGCGAGAAATGGCATCTCCGGCAGCAAAGTCCACTTGCATACCCAGGCCTTCCAGTTTTTCGCGTAAGCCCGCTTGACCGAGCACTTCGCGAACACTGTCTTGGTAACGTTTGATCGTTGCGGCGGGTGTTCCTGCGGGCGCATAGAGCGCTAAAAAGTTAGACTGCTCGACACCTTTCACACCTTGTTCCGCAAAGGTGGGTGCGTCGGGGAGTAGGGCGGAACGTTGCGTTCCTGAAACTGCAATGACGCGAAGTTTCCCTGCTTTTTGTTGGGGTAGCAGTTCACTGATGGAAGTAATTCCCGCCGGCAGCTGTCCGCCAATCAGGTCTGCCACCATGGGGGCGCCACCGCGGTACGGAATGGCGCGGGTAGCTATGCCTAAGTGCTGTCCCACTAAATGGGTCGTAAATTCCGGAACGCTAGCGGGCGCTGGGACACCCACTGCGCCGCGGTCGGTCAAGTCCTTTACCCAATGCCCGTAGTCACTCAGGCGTTGCACCGGGGCCGTCTGCGGAACAGCCAGCCCGAACGCAATTTGGGTAATGCGCGCCACAGGAACCAAGTCCGTAGCCGGATTGAAGCCCGGCGTTTTCATCGTCTGTGGAACGATTACAACCGTATGGTCGTTGGACAAAAAAGCGTTTGACCGTTAGGCGTAGCCTGTTTGACTGCCACCGCCGCAATCTGTCCCCCCGCACCGCTTTTGTTTTCAACGACAAAGGGCTGTCCCATGTGCTGCCCCAAGGCATCTGCAAGATGTCGGGCTGCCGCGTCTACGCCACCGCCGGCTGGAAATCCGACCACAATCCGCACGGGAGACGTTTGGGCGAGGCTACCCGTGCTGAGCCCCAGTGCGAGTGCGAGGCCGGAGGTCGCTTGCCAAAGCATGCGACAAGTGAATATGCGGAGAAATTTCATGGCAGGGACTCTCGAAAAAAATAAATGGAACATTGGAAGTAACGCAGCCACTGTAGGAGCCCGGGGGGATAAAAAAAAGACAAAATTTAAACTGCTAAGATAAATTTTTTCTATCTCTCTGGCGGATTTGCCATGAAGCTCAATCCTGGGCAACTGGAAGTTTTCTGTATCGTGGCGGAATGCGGAAGCATTCGAGCGGCTGCACGTCAGCTTGTGCTCACACAGCCAGCTGTCACCTATGTTGTCCGGGAGTTGGAGCGCCAAGCTGGCATGGCTTTGCTGCTGCGCCAGACCCAAGGAGTGACCCTGACTGAGGCGGGTGAGGCCCTGTACCGCCGAGCACTGCGGCTGCTGGAAGATTGGAGGCAGGCACAAAATGAACTGGCTCAAATGCGGGATGGTGCGCAAGGCGATTTGCGACTGGCCTTCAGCTCGGGCGCTGCTGCCCGCATTCTTGCGCCTGCATTAGCCTCGTTCCGTAAGGCGCGCCCGGGGGGGGCGGCTCGATGTGCACGAGTTGTCTCTCAGTGAGCCGCAGGATCTGTGGCGCATAGGGTTGTACGACTTGGTCGTCATCAGCGAGCTGGATGAACCGATAGACGACGCGTGGGAGCGACGTGCACTGTTTCGGGCGCCACTGCACATTGTTGCGCGACAAGGACACCCGATGGCGCAGTCGGGAACGTTGCAGCCTCTTCGTGATTGCTTGTGGATCGTGCCCAGCTACGGTCAGCGCGTTCTGAGCAATCCACTGTTGTCTCTGGAGGGTAGCTTGCCGCGTCAATTGATGCAGGCTCAATCGATTTACATTGCCTTGGCGCTTCTGCGTACGACCGACGCAGTGGCACTGATGTCTAGCGTAGTGCTCGAAGACCCACAAACGAGCAGCGCTCTGGTGGCGCTGCCACTCACGGAGGCGTTGCCCTCCTTGCGGGTTTCTCTTGTGTGCAAGAGCATGGATGCCCTCACACCCGCAGCGCGGGAGTTCGCAAGGGGACTGATCGATGCCGCGCAAGTGCCCGGCATTCTCCGGACCGCACCGCGCCCGGACTCGTGAAAGTGTTTACGCTTTCACTGTGCACTTGCGGCGGCGAGCGGCGGCGCCCAGCACGCCCAAACCGGCCAGCAGCATGGCATATGTCTCGGGCTCTGGTACCGCAGGAATCACTGTGCCGTTGCGGACACTGAAGTTGTATTGGCCATCCACACTGGCGTTCAACTGGTTGTGTACCAGAGCATTGGCCCCGCTATTGAGCAGGGCGCCATGGATGGCTGAGCCCGCCAATTCGAATGAGTTGGTCGTGCCGTTGGACCAGCCTACGCGGGCCGAGGACCCGCCGAATCCATTGACGCCGCCACTGGCACTGCCTGTTTCCCACGAGATGTTGTCGTAGTTGAATTGAAAGTCGAAATTGCCGACGCCGGTGTCGGAGCGGTCCGTCATGATCAACTGGAAAGAATTCGTTTTATCGGCGCGGGCGTTGTAGTAGCCCACGTTGATCCAGTTCACGCCGAATGTTTTGCGACCATCGATGGTGGCTTGGCCATACTGGGTGAGCCCGCTGGCGATATTGCGAGTGTCCACATCGGCAAAGAAGGGTGCCAGCATCGCATTGCTGGTGCTCAGCAGGCTGAAGGGGGTATAGGTCGGCAGTTGGGTCGTGAATGACACGTTGCCGTTGTTGTTGACGTACAGTTTGCTGAAGGTCTGGCCGTAAAAGTTGATGTTGAAGCCGATATCCACCAGGCCTGTGTACCCGTCATCATTGGCTGCAAGGGTGTTACCTTTGAAAAGGTCGGCGTCATGGATGGCAGTCGCCATGGCAGGCGAGGCAACAGCGGACAGTGCCAGTGCGGCGCTGGCAGCGAAGCTTTTGAACATACTTAAACTCCCTAAAAAAAGAGCTGGAAGTATGTTCAAAGTCCGGTAGTTTCTGTCCATCGCACACTAGTGCCGATGGACTAGCCACGCCGTCAGGTTTGTAAAACTTGCTACGCCCTGCGCAAGCGTCGTGGCGTGGCGCCATGGCCTTCACTGGGGAAAAGTTTCAGTAGTCAGCACCTCACCACGCAGCGTGTAGCTGCGGGTCTCGGTGATCGTCACATCCACTAACTGGCCGATCAAGCGCGGGTTACCGGCAAAGTTGACGACGCGGTTGCACTCGGTGCGGCCCATGAGCTCACCGTTGTCGCGCTTGCTGCCGCCTTCTACCAAGATGCGCTGCACCGTGCCGAGGCGCTGATTGCTGATGGTGGCAATGTTGGCGTTGATAGCGGCTTGCAGCTCTTGCAGGCGGGCTAGCTTCACGTCGTGCGGGGTGTCGTCGTGCAGGTTTGCCGCCGGGGTGCCGGGGCGGGGGCTGAAGATAAAGCTGAAGCTGTTGTCAAAGCCGATGTCGTGGATCAGCTTCATCATCTTGGCGTGGTCTTCGTCCGTCTCGCCGGGGAAGCCGACAATAAAGTCCGAGCTGATGCTCATGTCGGGCCGGATGGCGCGCAGCTTGCGGATGGTGCTCTTGTATTCCATGGCGGTGTAGCCGCGCTTCATGGCCATCAAAATCTTGTCGCTGCCGTGCTGCACCGGCAAATGCAAGTGGCTCACCAGTTTGGGCAGCTTTTCGTAAGCCGCGATCAGGCTGGGTGTGAACTCGTTGGGGTGGCTGGTGGTGTAGCGGATGCGCTCAATGCCCGGAATGTCGCTCACGTATTCCAGCAGGGTGGCAAAGTCGGCCATCTCGCCCGAGTCGCCCATGGCGTTGCGCCAGGCGTTCACGTTCTGGCCCAGCAGGTTTACTTCTTTCACGCCCTGGTCAGCCAGGCCGGCAATCTCTACCAGCACGTCTTCAAACGGGCGGTTGATTTCCGTGCCACGGGTGTACGGCACCACGCAGTAACTGCAGTATTTGTTGCAGCCTTCCATGATGCTCACAAAAGCGCTGGCGCCATCCACCTTGGCGGGGGGCAGATGGTCGAACTTTTCAATTTCGGGGAAGCTGATGTCGACCTGCGGCTTATCCAGCGCCTTGCGGGCATTGAGCAGCTCCGGCAAGCGGTGCAAGGTTTGCGGGCCGAACACCACGTCCACATAAGGTGCCCGCTTGATGATCTCGGCACCTTCCTGGCTGGCTACGCAACCGCCCACACCAATCTGCACGCCTTTGGCCTTGAGGTGCTTGATGCGGCCCAGGTCGCTGAACACCTTCTCTTGCGCCTTCTCGCGCACCGAGCAGGTGTTGAACAAAATCAGGTCAGCCTGCTCCACATCATCGGTGGGCTCATAGCCTTGGGCGGCGCCGAGTACATCAGCCATCTTGTCCGAGTCGTACTCGTTCATTTGGCAGCCGAAGGTTTTGATAAAGACTTTTTTGGACATGACGTATCCCGTGAAAATGCTATGAATAAAGGAGCGGCTGGCGCAGGCAGATAGTGCGCTACAGGCCGAAAAGGCGAATAAGCCCTTGGGCGGCTTATCGGGAGTACGACGGCTTGGTGGGGTAAAGCGCGACCTCAGTCTCGTTCAATACCCACACGTCGTGCAGCATGGATTGGCTGTCCAGGACCGTCATCACTTGCAGGGTCTGTCCGACGGCGCTGGCAGACATCAGCAGCATGCCGTTGGCCCCGCGGATCCGGGCGCCGGGGGAGAGGCGTGCCACCACGTTGTTAAACAAGACTTCGGGTGGTTGCACCACCTGCAGAGTACCGCGCACAGCGGTGGATGGGAACGTCCGCACCGTCACAGAGTTGCCGTTGCGGTCGGTAATGAGCTGTGCGGTGGGGCTGGTTTGCGCCATGCTGCCCAGAGGCAAGGCGACCAGCAAAGTAAGTGCGCTCAGGGCGCGAAGGCAGCGGTTCATGGTGTGTATCCAGAGGCTGTGAATGAAAGAAGGGCCCGATTTTACCGGGCCCGTCGTTCAGCGGGGCTTTTGCAGGCGCTGCAGCATTAGTTCTTGCGCGATCCGCATGCGCTCCACGGCAGCAGACAGGTTCTTGAACTCCAGCACCTTGATGCTGGCCACCGGCTTGGTGGACTCGCCGCGGCTCAGTGCGTCGACCAAGGTCGTCAGGTTGCGGATGGGCTCAGTCACACTCTTGGGCAGGCTGATCAAGAGGTACACACCAATGCCGATGCCAATCAGCACGCTTGCCATGACGCCGTAGATCATTTTGTTGAACCCCTCGTTGGTCACCGTGGTCAGTGCCAGCGTAGCTTCACTCTTCTGGGCAAAGGTGGTGGCCACGCCTTTGATCAGCTCGGCAGAAAAACGGTCTTTGCCCGCCTTGATCAGGTCGTTGGCTTCATCGGGCAGCAGCATGCGGGTGCCTTCCAATACAGGTGTTGCCTCTTTGGCCTTGGCGCCCTTGGTGCTGGCGGCTTGCTGTTCGGCGGCCTGGACTGTGGCCGCTTCTTCCTGCATCTTGTTGGCGCGGGCGTTCACCTCGGCAAACACTTTGGTCATTTCTGCCGCATAAAACTCACTTGCTGCGGCCCACTGGCCCACGCGGCCCAAGTCATCAGCGCTCAAGGCGCTGCTGCCGTTGGCGCGCATGCGACCGAGCAGCGCGGTGATCTTCTCCATCGTGCCGGTCCATTCCTTCTGGTACTGGGCGCGCTTCTCGGGGTTGTTCACGTAGATGAAGTACTCTTTTTCGTACCGGCGAATCTGCTGCGCCATGGTCGACAAATCGGCCAAGTCCACCTGGGCTACGGTGTTCCTGCGCGCCACCTCCACCACTTCCCGCTCGGTGTAGCGGCCCATGGTCAGCACGCCGGCGGCTTGCAAAATAAAAAATACGATGATGGCAATCAGCCCCACCGTGAGGTTGCGGTTGATGGATGTTGTTTTTTTCATGGCTTACTTTTGAAGAGGGGTGATGGGGGCTGGGGCTGTGGGCGAGCACCGCTCCAGAATGGTCTGGCGGATATGTTCATTGGGCAGTCCGGCAGGCAACTGCTGGCTGAGGTTGATCAGGAACGAGCGGAGGTGGGCTTCGTGGTTAGCTTGCGGTAAGGCGTTACTGGATGCGGTGGCATCCATGGCGTCTTCGACCACAAACCGGGCTGCCACGCCGAGGTACTCGACAAGGACTTGGGTGGCGGTTTGAGCCACATGTTCTGGATTCCACACCTGAGGTTCTGCTTTCTTGAAGGTTCAGCCATGCTTGGCTGGCGACGCCGGTGGCATCGTTTTCAAGAATTCTAGGTGTCGGGCTGGGCTTAGCCTGGGGGTGCGAGGCGAGCGCCCATGAAAAAACCCGCAACGTGTGAACAATTGCGGGTTTTTGATTTGGTGGTCGTAGGTGGACTTGAACCACCGACATCAGCATTATGAATGCTGCGCTCTAACCAACTGAGCTATACGACCGAGACCGGCATTATAGACCAGATTTATTGATGCGTAAAGTTCGCAGCGCGTTTGTTCACAAAAGCGTCCATGCCTTCCTTTTGATCGGCGGTCGCAAACAAGGCGTGGAACATGCGGCGCTCGAAGGCAATGCCATCTGCCAAGGTGCCTTCAAAGGCGCGGTTGACCGATTCTTTGGCCGCCATGGTTGCCACTTGTGAGAAGGCGCAGATTTGCAAAGCGGCGCCCAAGGCTTCTTCTTGCAGCTTGTCCAGCGCCACCACGCGGCTCACCAGGCCGGCGCGCTCGGCCTCGGTAGCGTCCATCATGCGGCCGGTCAGGGCCAGGTCCATAGCCTTGGATTTGCCCACCGCACGGGGTAAACGCTGGGTGCCACCGGCGCCGGGGATGATGCCCAGCTTGATTTCCGGCTGGCCGAACTTGGCGTTGTCGGCGGCGATGATGAAGTCGCACATCATGGCAAGCTCGCAACCGCCACCCAGCGCAAAACCGCTCACGGCGGCGATGACCGGTTTGCGGATCGCGCGGATGGTTTCCCAGTTACGGGTAATGAAGTCGCCTTTGTAGGCATCGGCAAAGCTGAACTTGGCCATGGCGGTGATGTCGGCGCCCGCAGCAAACGCTTTTTCGCTGCCAGTGATCACCATGCAGCCAATGGCGGGGTCGGCGTCAAACCTCTTGAGGGCGGCGCCCAGCTCGTCCATCAACTGGTCGTTGAGGGCGTTGAGCTGCTTGGGGCGGTTCAGGGTGATGATGGCAACCTTGTCGCCTTCCACGCGGGTGGTGATGCATTCGTAGCTCATTCAGTGGTCTCCTGTTTTGTGTCGAAATGAGGGGGCTGGGCGCACTATAGCCAAGCGAATTTGCGCCGCGCTGACGCGAGCTGCGGTTTACGCGCCGTCCAACCAGCGGTTGGCGGCTGCCGTATCGCGCACCGACAGGCGCACCGCTTGGGTGGGGGCCGGCAGGGTGAGTGTCAGCTGCATCAAGCGCTTGTCGCGCGAAACCAATGCCGTCACTTTCTTGGCCTTGCCGGCATAGAGCATCAGGTCATCCAAGGCCTGCATGCGCCATGGCATGCCCTCGGTCTGCACGGCCAACCACTCGTCGCCCGCCGCAAAGCCAGCTTTCTCGGCTGCTCCGCCCCGCAGCACCTGCTGAATGAACAGCCCACCGCTTTCTTTGACCCGCAGCCCGAGTTGCTGGGCGGCCTGGTCGGGCTCGCGGTTGACTTGCACACCGTGTTGCTCCAGCAGTTCGTGCACAGGCAGCTCTTTGGTGCTGTGCACCCAGCGCGCAAGGTCTTTGGCAAACGAGCGGCCGCCAAGGTCTTGCAACACGGCCAGCAGGTCGGCTTCGGCCATGGGGCCGCCGGCGCAGCGCGTCCACAGTCCGCGCATCACGGCATCGAGATGGGTTTTGCCCTCTGCGCGCAGGGTCAGGTCGAGGCACAGGCCCACCAGTGAACCTTTGGTGTAGTAGCTCACGGTGGCGTTAGCGGTGTTTTCGTCCTGGCGGTAGTACTTCACCCACGCGTCGAAACTGCTTTGCGCCACGCTTTGCACCAGCCGCCCCGGGGTTTGCTGGACCTGGTTGATGGTCTTGCTCAAGAGCTTCAGGTAAGTGGCGTTGTCGATGCGTTTGGCACGGCGCAGAAGCAAGTCGTCGTAGTAGCTGGTGAAGCCTTCAAAAAACCACAGCAGCTCGGTGTAGTTCTCTGCGCGGTAGTCGTAAGTGGCGAGTTCGGCGGGGCGCAGGCGCTTGACGTTCCAGGTGTGGAAGTACTCGTGGCTGATCAGCCCTAGCAGCGTGGTGTAGCCCTCGGGCTGCTTGTGGGTGGTGGGGGCCAGCGTGGTGCGGGGAAGACGCGGCAAGTCTTTGCGGTTGCAAATCAGGGCGGTGGAGTTTTTGTGCTCCAACCCGCCATAGCCATCGTGCACCGCGGCCAGCATGAAGACGTAGTTTTTGAATGGAATCGGGCTTGGGCCCTCGTCTTTATTGCGGGAGCCGCTATCTTTTTGATACTGCTCAAGGGCGTTACCGTGCCAGAAGCGTATTTCCGCTTCGCAAATGGCGCGGGTGTCGGCCAGTAGCAACTCGCCGTCAAAGCTGGGCGGTGCGCCGGCCACCACAAAGCGGTGGGGAATGCCGAACACCTCAAAACTGCCGCTCCAGAACGGCCCCATTTCCACCGGGCAGTCGACCAGGGTGTCGTAGTCGGGGGCGTAGTACAGGCCAAAACCCGCCTTGTCGACGGTGACTGCCGACAGTCCGGTGGCCAGCTGCCAGCCCGTGGTGCCGGCAACCGGCGCGATGTCCAAAGTGTGGGGCTCTGCCACCGCTTCGGGCACCTGCAGGCACAGGCTGGTGCCATTGAAAAAGCCGCGCTGCGCATCCAGCCAGGCGGTGCGCACCGAGGCGTCAAAGGCGTACACCTCGTAACTCACCTCCAACGGCAGACCGGTGCGGCAACTGACTTGCCAGGTGGCTTTGTCCAGCTGCGTCACCGGGATGCGTTTGCCGGCTTGCCGACACTCCAGCTGCTGCAGATGTTTGGCAAATTCGCGCAGCAGGTAGCTACCCGGAATCCAGGCCGGCAGGCGCAGGGTTTGGGTGCTGGCCGGCGAGGCCACGGTCATGTGCACCGTGAACAGGTGGCTGTGCACATCGGGCACTTCAATCCGGTAGTGCACCGCGGATGCGGGTGCAGCAGTTGCGAGGGATTTGGACGACTTGGACGAAGTTTTCATGCCTAAACACCGGTTGGCGCCCGCAATGCTTGCGCGAGCAGCTATGAATTCAGGAGCAATTTGTGAAGGGCTCCGGCCCGCGCCGGGCGCCCTGGGGCTTTAGCTTTTGGCGTCTTTCAGGTGTTTTTCGATTTGCTGGGCGTCAATCGCACCGGGCACGCGGTTGCCATCCTCAAACAGCAGCGTGGGCGTGCCTTGGATGCGGTAGGTTTTGCCGAACTCCACATTGCGGGCCAGCGGGGATGTATCGCACATGGCTGCTGCGGCGGGTGCTGGCTGGTCGCGCAGCATCCAGTCTTGCCAGGCCGCGACCTTGTCTCTGCTGCACCAGATCGCCTTGGATTTTTCTGTCGAATCCGGCCCGAGGATGGGGTAGAGGAACATGTAGATCGTCACGTTGTCGATCTTTTGCAGATCGCGCTCAAAGCGCTTGCAGTAGCCGCAGTTCGGGTCCTCAAAGACTGCCAGTTTGCGCGAGCCGTTGCCCCGCACGATGGTGAAGGCGTCTTTGATGGGCAGGCTGCTGAACTTGATGGCGGTGAGCTTGTTGATCCGCTCCTCGGTCAAGTTGCGCAGTCCTTTGGTCTCGTACAGGTTGCCTTGGATCAGGTAGTTGCCCTTGGCATCGGTGTAATAGATCTCGACGCCATTGGCCCGGACCTCATACAAGCCGGGGATGCCGGCCGGGCGCACTTCGTCGATGGACTTCAGCTGGGGCACCCGTTTGGCAATGGCCTCGCGGATGGCGGCCTCTTGGGCGAAGGCACCCGTGGCAAAGGCGGCGAGCGCCAGGCCCACGGTGGCAAACAAACGGGGGAAGTGCATAAACAAAATTTCCGGAAAAGTAAAAAGGCGGGGTGAACCTAGGCGCTCACAGGCCCATAGCCTGCCGGGCAACCCAGTGTTTGAGCGGGGTGCAACGGTCAAAGCCGCGCATGCCCCAGCTGCGGGCGTTTTCCGCCCAGGCGTGGGGGTGGGCAAACAGCTGTTGCAGGGAGTTGCCACTGCCACCCACCACGGCGAAGGCGGCTTTGCGGGCCCGCTCGTAGCGGCGCAGCAAGCGCATATCGTCCACAGGGCGCCAGTAGCCACGGGTGTCGAGCACCTGCACCAGTTCGGCCACATCACCCAAACCCAGGTTCAGGCCTTGGCCCGCCAGTGGGTGCACGTTGTGGGCCGCGTCACCCGCCAATACCCAGGCGCGCCGATGGCCGTCTAGAGTCGTTGTGCCGGTCCAGCGGGTGGCGACGGCATGCTGCAAGGTCCAGCTCGCGCGGGAGCTGGCCAGGCGCAGGGTACCCACCGCCATGCGGGTAGCTGTTTGCAGGGCGTTGGTGAATTCCAGGTCGGTGTGTTGCATCAGGGCTTGTGCGCGCTCTGGGGACACTGACCACACCAGGGCATGAAAGTTCCCTTCCTGCCCTTGCATCGGCAAAAGTGCGGTCACTTCACCTTCGCTAAACCACTGCCGGGCAGTTTGTTGGTGGGGCAGCGAGCTCTCCACCCTGGCGGCTACGGCGGTCTGGGCATAGCGATGTGTTTCGAAATCGACGCCGAACTCGTCGCGGGTGGTGCTGGCGCGCCCTTCACACACAACGGTCAGGGTCGCGGGTTGCGGGGTATCGACCACAGAAATGAGGGGTTGAAACTGCACGGCTTGGGCCAGCTGTTGCTCGAGCACCGGCACGTCCACAATCCAGTTCAGGGCGTCTATGCCTTGCGGGGCCGCATCAAAGTGGACCTGGGCGTCCGCATCGGCCACGACCGCCATGTGCAATACCGGAGTGGCATGGGCGTCGGCGGGCCAGCATCGGATGGCTTCCAGCAGTTGGCGCGAGCGGGCGTTCAGGGCGTATGCCCGCACATCCGGGCCAGACGGGTGACTGGTGGTCGCCTCAACCAGCGCCACTTTCAGGCGTTTAGCCGCCAAGTGCAACGCCAGGGTGCGCCCCACGATGCCGGCGCCACGGATACAAATGTCATAGGTTTGGGCCATTCGGTCATTGTAGGAGGGCTGTGCACAATGCTGGCTCTATGCACCAGGAAACCCCCATGACCCCACACTTTGAAGCCGATATTCACGGACACATTGCCGCGCTGATGATTTACCCGGTGAAATCGCTCGCCGGTATCGCGGTGGAACATGCGCGCCTGTTGGACACCGGGCTGGAGTGGGACCGGCACTGGATGGTGGTGGATGCAGAAGGGCTTTTTGTGAGCCAGCGCGAATATCCCCGCATGGCGCTGGTGCAGCCGCGCCTGCTGGCACAGGTACTGGAGTTGCAGTGTCCCGGCCTGAGCCCGCTGGAGGTGGCGCTCGACGCGCAGGGGCCGCAAACCCGGGTCCAAGTCTGGGACGACATAGTGGATGCCCTCGATATGGGGGATGCCGCCGCTCTGTGGTTGCAGCAAGCGCTGGGTTGCCAAGGAGTGCGCCTGGTGCGCTTTGCGCCCGAGGGGCGGCGGGCGTGCAGCCCCCGCTGGACCGGCGGTGCGCAGGGGTACACCCAATTTGCCGACGGATATCCGGTGCTGGTCACGACCGACGCGTCCATGGTGCCGCTCAACAGCCGGTTGGCGGCTGCGAGTTTGCCCCCGGTCGACATGCGCCGTTTCCGGCCCAATGTGGTGTTGGGCGGAATGGAGGCACATGATGAAGACCACATGGCGGTCTTGCAGGTCACGGCCGAGGAGGGCCGCGCCACCTCCGCGCAACTTGCCTTGGTGAAGCCGTGCGCCCGCTGCCCGATACCCCATATTGACCCCGACACGGCCGAAAGCCACCCCGGCGTGGGGGATGCCCTTCAAAGCTACCGCCGGGACGCCCGCTTGAACGGCGCGATCACCTTCGGGATGAATGCCATCGTGCAGGCCGGCGCAGGCCAGGTGCTGCGGGTGGGGCAGGCGGTTGCTGCGTCATACCAGTTTGATGGAGCCGCTGCTCCATAAGTTACGCCAGCCAAGGCGAGCGCTGTGCCCGCGGTCAGCTCGACAGCGAGGAGTGCAAGCTGGCCAGTTGGGTGGGTACAGGCTCCAGAAAACGGATCGGCCGGCGGGTTCGAGGTGAGATTCCTGCCAGCACGCCTGCCAACTCGTTGAGGGCTTGTGCAGGTTCGACCGGGTTTTCGTGCAGGAGCACGCACGCAGCTTGGAACTGCAGCGTGACCTCGGTGGGCATGCCTTGCAAAGGAATCAGCCCCGAGGCCACCAGTTTGACCAGCCGCTCGGTCAGCATCTGCCGCGAAGCTACACCCTCAAGCAGCAGGGCAAACCGTGCGCTGCCTACCCGAGCCGCCGGATCCAGATCCCGTAGCACCCGGTGCAGCTTGATCACGGCGCGCAAGAGGCACTGCTCCGCGGCAGGATCTCCCATGTTGTGGCGGATGTGATCCAGGTTTGCGATGTTCACCAAAACCAGCGCCAATGGCTCGCGGTGGGTGACGGCGCGTTCATAAGCCTCGGTGAGGTGGGTTTGGAAGGCGTCTGCAGTGAGCAGGCCGGTCAATGCGTCTTGGGTCGGGAGGTGTTCTGCCCGGGCCACGACTTCTTTGCGGTCATGGGTGGCGCGCCCCAAGGCATAGACCAAGGCAGGCACCGACGCCGCCACGGTGAGTGTGAGCAAATAGCGCAGCGGCCAGAATGCGGGCAGACTGCCGCCGGCCTCCAGCGTCATCCAGATCACCAGGGCGAATTTAGGGGTGTAAGTCCACAGCAGCCAAGCCCCCAAGGGGGAGCCCGTCCTCCAATTCAACGCCGTGGCCAGCAGGCTGCAAGCAGTGCCCAGCAGAATCACGATGCCCGAGACCTTGTCCGCTAGGGTGCGGTCCAGGAAAAGGTAGCAGGCAATTGAGGCGATTGCGGCAACTCCCAGCACGCCTAGCAACTTGTCAAACCGCGGGTAGTGGTTCGAGAGCGCATACAGGTGCCGCCCGTAAAGCAAAACACCACCTATAGCCAGTGACGGCAGCACACTGCTGGCGTAGTCTGCCCACAAGGGGGCGCCGGGCCAGAGCAACGAGTTGAGGATGCCGTTGAATTGCGCCAGCGTGAGCGCAATCATCACGCTGTAAAGAGCGGCGCCCAGGTCCGACACATTGCGGAACTCTGCATAGCGCATGAGTGAGACGACTGCCAGGGTGAGGATCAGCCCGAACATGACGCCGAGGCCAATGCCCTCTGCCAGTCGTTGGCCCTCGCGCAGGTTGGCCGGGACCATGCGCAATGGGATGGCGAGCGGCTTGAAGTTGCGAATCTGCAGCAACACCTCGGTAGGCTGTCCGGGCGGCAAGTACAGCTCAAACTCGGGGTACAGGCCACGCACGTTCCAGTGGCGCTGGGCGTGCTTGTCGCCTGCTGTTTGGGGGTACCAGGCGCCGTCTTGCCGCTCAAAGAGCACCACATGGTCAAGGTAGGGCTGGGGAATGTTCAGCGTCCACCGGCCGGTGCTGCCGGTTGCGCGAACCAGCGTGAGCTTGATCCACAGGGTGTTGTTGGCGTTGAGGGGCGCAGCGTGCGCCATGTGGGCGGCTTCAAATGGCGCGGCCCAGGCTTGGGCCGCTGTCGCGTTTCGGCCCGGTTCCAGCCATTGCATGGAGCTGTCTCGCAGGGGCCATGGCTCGCTGTTGTCTGTCAAAAAAAGCGGGTTGGTAGCTCGGGCATCGGCGACAAATCCATGCGCCCAACCCGCTCCCGCCCAAAGTGCCAGCGCCACCAACAGGCGCAGGAACAGGTATGGCATACACTTGACACCCAGTTTTTAGAGGTTTTTTATGAGTTTGAAGTGTGGCATTGTAGGCCTGCCCAACGTGGGCAAAAGTACCCTTTTTAATGCGCTGACCAAGGCGGGTATTGCTGCAGAAAACTACCCGTTTTGCACGATTGAGCCCAATGTGGGCGTGGTCGAGGTGCCTGATCCGCGTCTGCAGCAGCTCGCGGACATCATCACCCCCGAGCGCATTGTTCCGGCCATCGTGGAGTTTGTGGATATTGCGGGTCTGGTAGCGGGTGCAAGCACCGGCGAAGGCTTGGGCAACAAGTTCTTGGCACACATCCGCGAAACAGACGCCACCATCAACGTGGTGCGCTGCTTTGAAGACGACAACGTGATCCACGTTGCCGGCAAGGTGGACCCGATTGCCGATATCGAGGTCATTCAGACCGAGTTGTGCCTGGCAGATTTGGGGGCGGTGGAAAAAGCCTTGCACCGTGTGACCAAGCTGGCCCGTTCCGGCGACAAGGAGTCGATCAAGCTGGTGGCGATTCTGGAGAAGTGCCAAGCTGCGCTCAACGAAGCCAAGCCTGTGCGTACCCTGGACTTCAGCAAAGAAGAGTTGCCTTTGCTCAAGCAGTTTTTCCTGATCACCGCTAAGCCCGCGATGTTCGTGGCCAACGTGTCGGAAGATGGTTTCGAAAACAATCCTTTGCTCGACCGCTTGACCGCGTTTGCGACGGCCCAGGGCGCGCCTGTGGTGGCTATTTGCGCCAAGATGGAAGCTGAGCTTTCTGAGATGGACGATGCGGACCGGCTGGAGTTCCTCCAAGAACTCGGCCAAACCGAACCCGGTTTGAACCGCCTGATTCGATCTGCCTACAGCCTGTTGGGCTTGCAAACCTACTTCACCGCTGGGGTGAAAGAGGTCCGCGCTTGGACTATCCATGTGGGCGACACCGGCCCCCAAGCGGCTGGCGTGATCCACACGGATTTCGAAAAGGGTTACATCCGCGCTCAGACGATTGCCTTTGATGACTTCATCAGCCACAAGGGCGAGCAGGGTGCCAAAGACGCGGGCAAGATGCGCGCCGAAGGCAAGGAATACGTGGTCAAAGATGGCGACGTGATGAACTTCCTGTTCAGTTCTTGATGGCACGTGCCGCGGCGGCAGCGTGACGCTGTCTTTTGATTGGTTGGCCCTGGGCGCTGCGGCTTGCTGGGCGGTGACCGGGCTGATTTCAGCCCCCCAAGCGCGCCATCTCGGCGCGTTTGCATTTACCCGTTGGCGCATGGGGCTGGTGTTTGTGATGCTGGCGCCCGTGGTCCTGCTCAATGGGGCTTGGCACAGCATCCATGCCGAGCAAGCCTGGGTTTTGATTCTCAGTGGATTGATCGGCATCTTCATCGGCGACACCGCCTTGTTTGCCTCCATGAACCGGCTGGGCCCGCGGCGCACCGGAGTGCTGTTTGCCACGCACGCCTTGTTCAGCGCACTACTGGGCTTTGTGGTGCTGGATGAGCGCATGGGGCCGCAGGCCATGATGGGCGGAGCTTTGGTGGTGGGCGGCGTCATGACGGCGATTGCCTTGGGCAGCCGCAAAGACGAGTCGCACGCCTTGGAGCAGCTTCGCGGCCATATTCCCTCGGGGATCGCGCTGGGCCTGTTGGCCGCCTTGTGCCAGGCAACCGGCTCTTTGATTGCCAAGCCGGTGATGGCATCGGGCGTGGACCCGGTCGCGGCCACGGTGCTGAGGGTGGGGGCAACTTGTGCCGCCCACTTGGTGCTTTTGTGGGCGGGCGCATCGGTTGCGCGCACCCAAAACCCCTTGTCTTTGGCTGTGTTGGGCAAAGTCGCGTTGAGCGGCATGATCGGCATGGGCTTGGGGATGAGCCTCATCCTGCTGGCGCTGCAGCGTGGCAATGTCGGCATGGTGGGCATCTTGTCATCTGTGTCGCCGGTATTGGTGCTGCCCTTGTTATGGTGGCACCTGGGCCGCTCGCCTGCGCAGGGCGCTTGGTGGGGCGCCGGTCTCACGGTGCTGGGCACGGTATTGGTATTGGTCCGTTAAATGGGTCCGTTAATGAGGGGATGCCCGTGACTTCTGTGAATCACACGTTTGCTGACATCGAGCAGTTGTCCACTTTTGATGCGGTGATCGACGCGCGCTCGCCCGGCGAATACGCGTTGGACCATATTCCCGGCGCTATCAACTGCCCGGTGCTGAATGACGAGGAGCGCATCCGCGTCGGCACGATGTACAAGCAGGTCTCGCCGTTCGAGGCGCGCAAGGTCGGTGCCGTCTTGGTCGCGCGCAATGTAGCGACGCACATCGACAGCTTGTTTGCCGCGCACCCCAAGTCGTGGCGGCCGCTGGTGTACTGCTGGCGTGGTGGCCAGCGCAGCGGCTCTTTTACCCACATCCTGAACGAGGTGGGTTGGACGGCCCGGCGCTTGTCAGGGGGCTACAAGTCCTGGCGCCACCATGTGCTCGAAGAATTGGTGCGGATGCCCGCGCAATTCCGCTTTCAGGTGCTGGCGGGCCCGACAGGCTCGGGCAAGACCAAGGTGCTCGAAGCCTTGCAGGCCCAGGGACACCAGGTGCTGAACCTGGAGGCGCTGGCGGCCCACAAGGGCTCGGTACTGGGTGGCTTGCCGGACCAGGCCCAGCCGTCTCAGAAAATGTTCGAGACGCAGATACTCTACACCCTCTCAAGCTTTGACCCGGGGCGCCCGGTGTATGTCGAGGCGGAAAGCAAGCGCATCGGTTTGCTGCGATTGCCGGATTCGATTTACCAAGGCATCCAGCAAGGCCAGTGGTGGGGGCTGGAGGTGCCTGTGGGACTCAGAGTGCAGTTTTTGTTGCAGGACTATGCCTACTTTCTGCACAGTGACACGCTGTTGGATCAGCTGGACCGTTTGGTCCCGACCTGTGGCAGGGCCCAAGTGGACCAGTGGAAAGAGTGGGTGGCAGCGTCGCGTTATGCGGAGTTGGTGGAGGACCTGCTGGTCAAGCACTACGACCGGTACTACGACCGCTCCATGCGCCAGCTCCAATCCGGTGAGGCGCGGGACTTTCTCTTGAGTACCGACGATGTCTCAGACGCCGGCTTTATGGACCTCGCCAGCCGCTTGGCACTGCGCTCGCAACTCACCACAGGCGCACCAGCCCGGTAAGTGCCGCCGTCATGGTGATGTAGCGCAGGCATTTGCCGATCGCCATGTAAATCACGCACGGCCAAAACGGAAGGCGCAGCCAGCCGGCAACTGCACACAAAGGGTCGCCGACGACCGGCAGCCACGACAGCAAGCAGGCCTTGGGCCCCAGGCGTGTGAGCCAGGCAAGCGCCCGCACATGACTGGCGGAGCGGCCATGCCGGTTTGCGAGATGGCTGGCCGCGTGGCCCATCCACCAGGTGATGGCTCCGCCCAAGGTGTTGCCGGCAGTGGCTACCGCAATAACCCGCCAGAACCAATCCGGCTGCAACTGCACGAGCCCGAAGACAACCGGCTCTGACCCCATCGGCAACAAGGTGGCAGACATCAGCGAGACCGCAAACACCGTGCTCAGCCCGAATTCGGGGAGCGAAAGCCATTGCAACAAAGAGTGAAGCCAAGCATCCATAGCGGCCCAGTATAGGGAGCAGAGCGCGGCAGCCGGTGAAGTGCCTGCGCATTTCAATTGCTGAAATTTTGAGCAGTTAGAATGCAGGTCGGGCCCGCTGAAATGCGGGCCTTCACGCTTTCTAACGCCCCCAGCTTTCCTCATACCCATGCAAATCGGCCCATTCGCTTTGGCGAATCACCTCTTTGTTGCCCCCATGGCGGGGGTGACGGACCGGCCCTTCCGCCAACTTTGCAAAAAGCTCGGCGCAGGGTATGCGGTGAGCGAAATGGTGACCTCCCGCAAGGACTTGTGGAAAAGCCTCAAGACCTCGCGCCGGGCCAACCACGATGGGGAGCCCGGCCCGATCGCCGTGCAAATTGCCGGCACCGATGCGCAGATGATGGCGGAAGCCGCGGTCTACAACATCGACCGTGGCGCCCAGATCATCGATATCAACATGGGTTGCCCCGCCAAAAAGGTCTGCAACAAATGGGCCGGCTCCGCCCTGATGCAGGATGAGCAGCTCGCTATCGAAATCGTGGAGGCCGTAGTCAACGCCTGCGCCCCCCGCAATGTGCCCGTGACCCTGAAGATGCGCACCGGTTGGTGCCAGGCAGAGAAGAACGCGGTGGTGCTCGCCCGCGCGGCCGAGGCCGTGGGCGTGCAAATGGTGACGGTGCACGGCCGTACCCGGGAGCAGGGCTATCAGGGGCATGCCGAGTACGACACGATTGCGGCGGTGAAAGCGGCCTTGCGCATTCCGGTGGTGGCCAATGGCGACATCACCACCCCTGAGAAAGCGCGTGAGGTGCTGGCCGCAACCGGCGCAGACGCCATCATGATCGGCCGCGCCGCCCAAGGTTACCCGTGGATATTCCGGGAAGTGGCGCATTTTCTGGCCACTGGCACACACCTTGCACCGCCGCTGGTGAGCGAGGTGAAAAAGCTGTTGGTCGAGCACCTCTACGACCACTACAGCCTCTATGACGAATTTATCGGTGTGCGCTCGGCCCGCAAGCACATCGGATGGTATTTGCAGGATTTACCCGGTGGTGAGGATTTCCGCCAGGGTATGAATCTGCTGGAAGACAGCGCCTCCCAGGTGGCGGCGGTCGAGGCGTATTTGGACACGTTGAACGAAAAAATGGATCGCATCCCTGCAAGGGGATCCGCGAACGGTCAGGCAAGGGGACATGACATGACGGAATTGGCAATATGAGCGGCACGAATTTGGATGATTGCGTGCGCGCAAGCCTGGAGCTTTACTTTGCAGACCTCGACGGCACAGAGCCCGCCGGCATGTATGACATGTTGGTGCGCGCGGTAGAAAAGCCTTTGCTGGAGGTGGTGATGGCGCAGGCAGACCACAACCAATCCAAAGCAGCGCAATGGCTGGGCCTGAATCGCAACACCCTGCGCAAAAAATTGGTCGAGCACAAGCTGCTCGCATAAGCCTCCCACCGGCATCCGCCTTGGTGCGGTTGCCCGGTGAAACGTTTTCTGGTTTTACTTTACTCCCGCACTATGAACGCACAAAAAACTGCATTGCTGTCGGTCTCCGACAAGACCGGCATCGTTGAACTCGCCCAAGCGCTGCACGCCCAAGGCGTCAAGCTCTTGTCTACCGGGGGCACTGCCAAACTGCTGGCCGACAAAGGCCTGCCCGTGACCGAAGTGGCGGAGATGACCGGCTTCCCCGAAATGCTGGATGGCCGTGTGAAGACCCTGCACCCCCGCGTGCACGGTGGCTTGCTGGCGCGCCGCGACTTCCCCACCCACATGGCCGCACTGGCCGAGCACAACATCAACACCATCGACTTTCTGGTGGTGAACCTGTACCCGTTTGAGGCCACCGTGGCCAAGGCCGGTTGCACGCTGGAAGACGCGATTGAGAACATCGACATTGGCGGCCCCGCCATGGTGCGCAGCGCCGCCAAGAACTGGAAAGACGTGGCGGTGCTCACCGACGCGGCCCAGTACGACACCGTGATCGCCGAGCTGAAGGCCAACGGCGTGGTGAGCGACAAGACCAAGCTGGGCCTGTCCATCGCGGCTTTCAACCGCATCAGCCAGTACGACGGTGCTATCAGTGACTACTTGTCCGCTATCCAGATCGGTGACGAGGTGCCCGCAGGCGACAAGGCTCCGGTGTTGGACCTGTTCCCCGGCCAGAGCAATGGCCGCTTCATCAAGGTGCAAGACCTGCGCTACGGTGAGAACAGCCACCAGCAAGCCGCGCTGTACCGCGACCTGATGCCCGCACCCGGTTCGCTGGTCACTGCCAAGCAACTGCAAGGCAAAGAGCTGAGCTACAACAACATTGCCGATGCGGACGCAGCTTGGGAGTGTGTAAAGAGCTTCGACACGCCCGCCTGCGTGATCGTCAAGCACGCCAACCCTTGTGGCGTGGCCGTGGGTGCCAACGCCCTAGAGGCCTACAGCAAGGCCTTCCAAACCGATCCCACCAGCGCGTTCGGCGGCATCATTGCCTTGAATACGGAGCTGGACGAGGCCGGTGCCCAGCAAATCTCCAAGCAGTTTGTGGAAGTGTTGATGGCGCCTAGCTTCACAGCCGCAGCGCTGGAAGTGTTCAAGACCAAGGTGAACGTGCGCATTCTGCAAATCGACCTGCCTAAGGGCGGCACTACGCCATGGGACCAGGGCCGCAACCTGATGGATATGAAACGCATCGGCTCCGGCATCCTGCTGCAAACGGCCGACAACCATGAGCTGGCGCTAAGCGACTTGAAGGTCGTGACGATCAAGCAGCCTACTGCTGAAGAGCTGAACGACCTGCTGTTCGCCTGGAAGGTGGCCAAGTACGTCAAGTCCAACGCCATCGTCTTCTGCAAGGGCGGCATGACCATGGGTGTGGGCGCCGGCCAGATGAGCCGCTTGGACTCTGCCCGCATTGCCAGCATCAAGGCCGGCCATGCGAATCTGTCCTTGGCTGGCACGGTCGTCGCGAGCGATGCGTTCTTCCCCTTCCGCGACGGCTTGGATGTGGTGGTGGACCATGGCGCGACCTGTGTCATCCAGCCCGGTGGCTCGATGCGCGACCAAGAAGTGATTGACGCGGCCAACGAGCGCGGCGTGTCTATGGTGTTCAGTGGCGTGCGCCACTTCCGCCACTGATCGGCTTGCCATGAACGCTTTGCGATTCGTCACTCTCGTTGGTACCCTTTTGTTGGGCGTCTCTAGCAGTTGGGCCCAAGGGGCGAACAAGCCGATCCGCCTCGTGGTTCCTTATGCCGCAGGCGGTCCGCTGGACATTACCGCCCGAGTGCTGGCCGAGCGGGTCAAAGACAGCCTCGGCACAGTGGTGGTGGAAAACCGCCCCGGTGCCGGCGGCAACATCGGTGCGGATGTGGTGGCCAAAGCTGCGCCTGACGGTTACACCATCGGCATCGCGGCCACCGCCACGCATGCGGTCAACCCGTGGCTGTTTGCCAAGATGCCCTACAACGCAGCGACGGACTTTGCCGGTATCACGCAGATGGTGCGTGTGCCCAACGTGCTGGTGATGAATGCCGAGGTGGCCCAGCGCCTGCGCATCGGGACCTTGGCGGACCTGATCGCTTACGCCAAGGCCAACCCTGCCAAGCTCAACTACGGCAGCGGCGGCAACGGCAGTGCCGGACACTTGGCGGGGGAGATGTTCAAGAAAGAAGCCGGAATTTTCGCGTTGCATATTCCTTACAACGGCGGAAACCCTGCGCAACTGGCATTGCTCAGCGCGCAGGTGGACTTCAATCTGGACAACCTGGCCACGGCAGCGCCTAATATCCGCTCCGGCAAGCTCAAGGCCTTGGCGGTCACATCCCTCAGCCGCAGCGCAGCCCTGCCGGAGGTGCCAGCCATGTCTGAAACGCTCAAGGGTTTTGCGATTGACACATGGTGGGGGCTGGTCGCTCCGGCAGGTACGCCCAAGGAGCGTATTGCGCAGCTCCACCAAGCCTTCGTCGCGGCCCTGCAAGCGCCTGAGACCAAGACCCGTTTTAACACTTTGTTCGCCGAACCCGCACCTTCCACTCCCGCTGCCTTTGATGCGTGGATGCAGGCAGAGCGCCGTAAGTATGAAAAAGTGGTGAAGGACACGGGCGCCCGCGTGGATTGAAGGGGGCTGTATCGATTCAAAAGCCGCTCTTGAGCGGCTTTTTTTATGCCTATTTGATATGTAGCCCCCGCAAAATATGCGCAACTAGCTACTATTTTTATAGCAAATCAAGGTTCGAGCCGGGCCAGCATCGGGTCTTGCGCTGCTGTTGATCCGGGCTGGTGGGGATTGCGCGAAAATGGGCGTCATGCAAAACCACATCACCTCCAGCCTGCAAGAGGCGCACACCGCATTGACCAACCTGCTGGCCAACCCGGCCGCGTTGGCGACCATCGAGCAGGCAGCGCAACTGCTGATCGCCACCTTTGAGAGCCAAGGTCGTGTGTATTCCTGCGGCAATGGCGGTTCCATGTGCGATGCCATGCACTTTGCCGAAGAGCTGACAGGCCGCTATCGCAAGGACCGCAAAGCCTTGGGCGCTACTGCTATTAGCGATGCCGGCCACCTGACCTGTGTGGGCAATGACCACGGCTACGAGCAAGTGTTCGCCCGCTACGTTGAAGGCCACGGCCGCCCTGGCGATTGCCTGGTGGCGCTCAGCACCAGTGGTACCAGCAAGAATGTGATCAAGGCCGCCGAGGCGGCCAAAGTACTGGGCATGAAGGTCATCATCCTCAGCGGCAAGCGCAGCGAAAAGCTGGAGCCCTTGAGCGAAGTGTACATCTGCACCCCCGGTGGCACTTACGCAGACCGGGTACAGGAGTTGCACATCAAGGTGCTGCACATTCTGATTGAGCTGATCGAGCGCCACTTCTTTCCAGAGAACTACGTCGGCGAGTGAGCGCGCAGTCCACGGCGCCATAAAACAAGGGCTGGAAGCCAAAGCGGCTTCCAGCCCTTGTTTTGTTTGCGCGAGTAGCTTCTATTTTGATAGCAATTTGAATACGTCACCCGCCGCGGCGACTGTCTCTGCAATGTCGGCATCGGTGTGTGCTGCGCTCATGAAGCCAGCTTCGTAAAGCGCCGGGGCGATGTAAACACCGCGGTCCAGCAGGCCGTGGAACAGGGTGTTGAAACGCGCGTTGTCGGTGGTCATGACCTTGGCGTAGTTTTGCGGCAGTTCCTTGAAGAAGAAGAAACCGAACATGCCGCCCTCAGAGTCGCCGCAGAAGTCGATTCCCGCTTTGTCGGCTTCTGCTTGCAGGCCGCTGATCAGGGACTGTGTTTTGCGGCCCAAGTCTTCGTAGAAGCCGGGTTTGCTGATTTCTGCCAGCGTTGCCAAGCCGCAAGCGGTAGCCACCGGGTTGCCGGACAAAGTGCCGGCCTGGTACACCGGGCCCAAGGGTGCTAGCTGCTCCATCACCGCGCGCTTGCCGCCAAAAGCTGCCAAGGGCATGCCGCCGCCAATCACCTTGCCCATGACCGTCATGTCAGGCTCAAAGCCGGGAATGCTGCGGGCATAGACCTGCTGGGCGCTGCCGGGGGCGACGCGAAAACCCGTCATCACTTCGTCAAATACAAACAGCGCACCATATTCGGTGCACAGCTCGCTGCAGCGTTTGATGAAGGGCACGCTGGCGCGCACGAAGTTCATGTTGCCGGCAATCGGCTCGATCATCACGCAGGCCAACTCTTTGCCGTGCAGGGCGAAAGCTTCTTCGAGTTGCTGGATGTTGTTGTACTCCAGCACCAGGGTGTGCTGCACCACTTCCGGTGGTACGCCGGCGCTGGTGGGGTTGCCGAAGGTGGCCAGGCCTGATCCGGCTTTGACCAGCAGTGCGTCGGCGTGGCCGTGGTAGCAGCCTTCAAACTTCAAGATCTTGCTGCGGCCTGTAGCGCCGCGGGCTAGGCGGATGGCGCTCATGCCGGCCTCGGTGCCGCTGCTGACCAAGCGCACCATGTCCATGCTGGGCACTAACGC
The DNA here is from genome assembly GCF_032193805.1 of Rhodoferax potami. Classification (NCBI taxonomy): domain Bacteria; kingdom Pseudomonadati; phylum Pseudomonadota; class Betaproteobacteria; order Burkholderiales; family Comamonadaceae; genus Rhodoferax; species Rhodoferax potami. Next base: position 2,555,100 of record NZ_JAVBIK010000001.1, read on the forward strand.
AAGGATGGCCTCGGCCAGTTCGACTTCGCGTTCGGTGGGGGCACCAAACGAGAAGCCGTCTAGCGCTGCTTTTTGCACCGCCTCCAGCACCGCAGGGTGGCCGTGGCCCAGGATCATGGGCCCCCAAGAGCCGATGTAGTCGATATAGCGCTTGCCGTCGGCGTCCCAAAAGTAGGCGCCTTGGGCACGTTGCACGAAGCGTGGTGTGCCGCCCACGGCCTTGAATGCACGCACAGGCGAGTTCACGCCACCGGGAATCACGCGCTTGGCGCGCTCAAAGAGTTCTAAATTACGGTCTGTCACAAAATTTCTGCCAGTTAGTGTCGGGTGGAGTTGGGAGGGACTTCGAAATCGGCTTCAAGGGCACTGATGGTGCTTTCGTCGTCGTCATCGGATTCTGGCTGTGCCCAGAAAAGCCGGTCTGGAATCACGTGCCCCATGCCGGGGCGGAACCCGTTTTCCAGGCATCGGTCCAGGTAACTCAGGGCTTCGGTCACGGCTTCGTTCAATTCGGTGCCGCTGGCAATCAATGCTGCCAATGCTGCGGAGAGGGTATCGCCTGCTCCCGTGAAGATGGCTTCAAAGCGCTCAAACTTTTCACTGCACAACACAGAGGTGGGCGAGGCCAATACGTTATCAATGAACTGGTCCGGCAGCGGGATGCCGGTGACCAAGGTGTAGGGCACACCAAATGCATTGGCCGCTTTGGCGATGTCACGGGCTGATGGGCTTTTGTCGGCGCTCCAGTCCGGTAGCAGCCAGCGCGAGAGCGTGCTGTGGTTTCCTACCAACAGAGTGGTCTGTGGCAAAAGTAACTCTGTGCAAGCGTCTTGGTACAAATCGATCTTGTCTTCCTCCCACCAGGAGAGGTCGGGCATGTAGGCAACTAGCGGGACATCGGCATAGTCCGAGGCCAGTTCCGCAATCGCAGAAAGGTTCTCTGGTGTACCCACAAAACCGACCTTGAAGACCTGCGCGGGAACGTCTTCAAGAATGATGCGGGCTTGCTCAGTGACCGCCTCGTCATCAAAGGGGAAATGGTCCACGATCTCTGTGGTGTCGCGGGCATAAGCACCCGTGACCACGGGCAGGGCATGGGCGCCTACGGACGCAATCGCAGTGAGGTCGGCAGAGGTCCCGGCGCTACCGCTCGGGTCGTTGGCGTTGAATGCCATGACGCAAGCCGAAGGTCCGTCGTCGTCCATGGTTTCGTCAAGTTCGGGGGGAGGGATGCCGACATCTAGAGGCCTCTATTAGGGTAAGTCATCGTGCAGAATGGCGTTCTTTAGATGGGCGGTCGTCTTTTTCACAAAACCTGCTCTATACAATCGTTGGATTCTATTTGAAGGCTCAATAAGCTGTGACTGATACCAAAACTTGGATGTGCTTGATTTGCGGTTGGATTTACGACGAAACCGCCGGAGCGCCTGACCATGGCATCGCACCCGGTACCTTGTGGGCGGATGTTCCGATGAACTGGACTTGCCCCGAATGTGGTGCTCGTAAAGAAGATTTTGAAATGGTGCAGATCTGACACCCTTTGCGGGTGTGAAATTTGCTTGTGCTGACGTATCTCGCCAACGCGGGGAGCATTCCTCTTAACGTATGACCATTCCCACCTTCAAAGTGCTCGTGATAGACGACAGCAACACGATAAGACGTAGCGCGGAAATCTTTCTCAAGCAGGGTGGGCACGATGTCCTGTTGGCAGAGGACGGTTTCGATGCGCTCGCCAAGGTAAATGATTACCAGCCGCACATCATCTTCTGTGACATTCTCATGCCACGGCTGGACGGCTACCAGACTTGCGCCATCATCAAGCGCAACACCAAATTTTCTAGTGTGCCGGTGGTCATGTTGTCCTCCAAGGACGGTGTCTTCGACAAAGCCCGGGGCCGCATGGTCGGCGCGCAGGACTACCTCACCAAACCATTTACCAAAGACCAATTGCTGAAAGCGGTTCAGCAATTCGGAGCTGCCATGCAAGGAGCGAATTGATGCCTATCCAAAAAGTACTGATCGTTGACGATTCCAAAACAGAGTTGCTGTTTCTTACCGAGATTTTGCAGAAGAACGGATTCAGCGTCCGTTCGGCAGAGAACGCTGACGAGGCGTTCAAGCGTCTCACAGAAGACCGTCCGCACCTGATTTTGATGGACGTGGTGATGCCCGGGCAAAACGGCTTCCAGCTGACGCGGGCGATCAACCGCACGCCTGAATATGCCGACATCCCGATCATCATGTGCACCAGCAAGAGCCTGGAGACCGACCGGGTCTGGGGCATGCGCCAGGGCGCCAAAGACTACATCACCAAGCCGGTCGATGCATCTGAGTTGCTAGCCAAAATCAAGGCACTGGGCTAACGCCGACTTGATATGGCCAACAGAGACGCACTCCGAGAATTACAAGCCCGGCTCGCGAGCCGTTTGCAAGCTGCGAAGACCGAAGGTATGTCGGTGGCGTGGTTGGCCGTGCAGGCCGGCGCCCGGAAGTATCTGTTTCCATTGGGTCAGTCCGGCGAAATCGTTCCCGTGTCCCATCTGCAAGCGGTCCCCTACTCGGTGGACTGGTTCTTGGGGGTCATGAATATCCGGGGCGGTCTTTTCGGAGTCGTCGATCTTGCGGCGTATTTGGCGCAAGACGGGGTGGGTTCCAGGCAGGTAGTTGCCGGGGAGCCCAGTGTGGTGACGCTCAATGCAGCATTGGATGTGAATTGCGCGTTGCAGGTGGATGTTTTGTCCGGCCTGCGCGGCGCTGATGCGTTCACCCAGTCACATGGTCCGGCAGAAGGCTCTCCGCCTTACCTGGGGAATGTGTTCATCGATAGCGCGGGTGAGTCTTGGCAAGAAATCAACTTGCGCGTTCTCTCCCAGTCTCCGCAGTTTTTAAGCATCACCGCTTAGTTCACCTGTAAGGTCTCAACATGTCTGTCGTCGATCAATTGAAGAATTTGTTTTCTAAGAAGCAGCTTGACTCTGAGCTGGACTCGCGTTTGAGTTTGGCTATGCCCGATGTGACTATCGTCAATACAGACAATGAGATGCAACCCGAGTCGCGGAACGCGCCTTTGCAGGGTGCAGCAGCGGCAGCAGTTGAAGAGGCGGCGCCGACAGAGGGCGACTTGATCACCATTCCGGTGCTCGGGCGCAAGACGGTTGTGGAGCACCAGCGGACGTTGTTTGTTCTGTTGGGGGGCGCATTGATTGTTTTGGCCGGCGTTACTTTTTATGCGCTGAATCAATCGGACCGTGTCGCTCAACAATTGGGTGCGACAGGCCAGTCTCTGATGCAGTCGCAACGCTTGGCGAAGTCAGTGTCCCAGGCGGTGGTGGGCAGCGCCCAGGCCTTCCCTGACGTGTCGGACAGTGCCAGTATTCTGTCGAAATCGGTACGGGGTCTCCAGGCTGGTGATGACGAGATGCGCATCAACCCGCTGAGTGAAGATTACGCGCCGGAGCTCGGCAAGGTTCTCCCCCTCGTAGAGCGCGCCGACAAGAACGCCAAGGCTGTGATCGCGCAACAAAAAATGTTGACCCAGATCGGGTCTGCGCTCCGCTTGATTAACCGTCAGTCCTCTGACTTGCTGGAAGTTGCGGAAACCGTTTCCTCCTTGAAGCTGCAACAGAACGCGCCTGCCGCTGAAATTTCTGCGGTCGGTCAGTTGGTGATGTTGACGCAGCGGATTGGCAAGTCCTCCAACGAGTTCTTGACCGCCGAGGGCGTGAGCCCTGAAGCTGTGTTCTTGCTGGGTAAGGACTTGAACACCTTCAAGGAGATTTCAGAAGCGCTGTTGTCCGGAAGCACCGAGCTCCGACTCACCGCCACTAAAGACGAAGCCACCCGCGAGCAACTCGAAGCACTGATCAAGATGTATGAAGAGACCCGGGTTCAAGCGGGCGCGATCTTGGGTAACTTGCAGGGCTTGGTATCTGCGCGTGAAGCGCAAGGCGCGATCATTGCGGATAGCGAACCCTTGCGCCGCAATCTGGAAGACTTGCAGGCCAAGTTGTCCGGTCAAGCCGGTATCGGTGGCGCCTCTCTGGCATTGCTGATCTTGGCGGCGCTGTTTGCGCTGGTGTGTGCGGGTGGACTGTCTTATGTGCAGCTGCAAGACAGCCGCAAGCGTCAAGTGGTAGCCGAAGACCAGCGTTTGGAAGCGGAGCGCCAAGAACAGGAAGCCAAGCGTGTGAACGACGCCAACCAAGCTGCGATTTTGCGTTTGATGAACGAACTGCAAACGGTTGCGGAAGGTGATTTGACCCAAGAAGCGACCGTGACCGAAGACATTACCGGCGCTATTGCTGACTCGGTGAACTACACGGTGGAAGAACTGCGCTCGCTGGTGTCGAACGTACAAAACACGGCGGCCCGGGTGGCACAAACGACCGCAGATGTGGATGCCACTTCGACCGAGCTGCTTGCAGCATCCAACGAGCAACTGCACGAAATTCGTGAAACCGGCAAGTCGGTTCTTGATATGGCGGGCCGTATTAACGAAGTGTCTGCACAAGCCCAAGAGTCTGCGACGGTAGCCCGTCAATCCTTGCAAGCGGCGGAGTCCGGTTTGCAGGCGGTGCAAAACGCCATCGGCGGTATGAACTCCATCCGTGACCAGATTCAGGAAACCTCCAAGCGGATCAAGCGACTGGGTGAATCCTCTCAAGAGATTGGTGAAATTACAGAGCTGATTTCTGACATTACCGAGCAGACCAACGTGTTGGCTCTGAACGCCGCCATTCAGGCCGCATCGGCAGGTGAGGCTGGTCGCGGATTCTCGGTGGTGGCGGAAGAAGTGCAGCGTCTGGCTGAACGCTCCGCCGATGCGACGCGTCAGATTGCGGCGCTGGTGAAGGCCATTCAGACGGATACGCAGGATGCCATCGGCGCGATGGAGCGTTCCACGCAGGGTGTGGTGGAAGGGGCCAAGCTTTCCGATAACGCCGGTACCGCGCTGACTGAAATTGATCGGGTGTCCCGCCAAGTGGCCGACCTGATTGAGCAGATCTCGAACGCTGCTTCCCGCGAAGCAGGTTTGGCGAACGTGGTGGCTGACAACATTCAGCACATTTTTGCGGTGACCGAGCAGACGGGTGAAGGTACCCGCGCGACTGCTAATCAAGTGCGTGAACTCTCCCGTATGGCCGAGGAACTCCGTCAATCGGTGTCCCGGTTCAAGATTTCCTGATAGCGTGCCCACGTGACCTCCCGCCCCGTGATTTCCAGGAGTGCCTGAACCCATGTCGTCCAACCTTCTTGATTCCGGAGATAACGAACTCGCTATCGGTGACCTGGGGCCGTTGGCTTGGGTGCTCGAAGAGCTCCGCAAGTCCCTAGACGGAGCCACCAAGGCGATGCGTCGTTTTGTCCGCGACGCTGAAATGGCCCGCGGAGCGGATTTGACGGAGCTGGATGCCAGCCACCTGCGCATAGCGCGCCAGCAGCTGCATCAAGCAGTGGGTGCATTGGAAATGGTGGGCCTAGAGGCGCCTGCCAAGTTTGTGCGAGCCATGGAAACACTGGCTCAAAAGTTCGTGCAGAGGCCGGAGCAGTGCAGCGATGACGCGGCGAACGCCATGGAGCGCGCCAGCTTCGCCCTGACGGAATACCTGGATGGTGTCATCAAGGGCAAGTCTGCTTCCTCGGTGGCGTTGTTCCCGCAGTACAAAGTTCTGCTCGAGATGGCCGGCGCGGAACGGATTCACCCTGCGGATTTGTGGCCACCAGCCTGGCAATGGATCCCGGTGCAGGTGCCCGAAGGTGTGGAGCCGCACACTGCGGGCCCGCAGGTCCGCCGGGAAATGGATCATGCAGTGTTGCGACTCGTCAAATACGGTGAAAAAGAGGCCGCGCTTCGTTTGTTGCAAGTCAGTCTGGGCTTGGCTGCCGCAGCGCAGTCCATGGAAGAGCGCACCTTTTGGATGGTCTGCGGCGCCTATTTCGAGGGAATGTCGCAAGACCTGTTTGATAGCGACATCTATACCAAGCGCGCCGCATCGCGCATCCTGCAGCAATATGTGGCGCTGACAAAGGGTCAAACTGCAGTGTCTGAGCGACTTGCCCAAGACATTGTGTTTTTCTGCTCTCGGGCGATACCTGCGGACCCCACTGTGGCACCTGTGTTGACGGCAGTCCGCACTGCTTACGGCTTGACCCGCAACAAGCAAGTGGACTATGTCAGTGAGCAGTTCGGTCGCTTTGACCCTGCGATGCTGGTTCTCGCGCGCAAGCGTATAGCAGCAGCTGCCGAGACATGGTCGGCCTTGGCAGGTGGAGATGTCAATCGCCTCAAAGCAGCAGCTGAACAGTTTGCTGCGGTTTCGGAGGCCGTGACCAAATTGCACCCTGAGAGTGGTGAGTTGGCTCGCGGCTTGTCGCAGGTGATCGAGGCAACTGCCCGTTCTGGCGTGGCGCCGACACCGGCGGTGGCGATGGAAGTTGCCACTTCGATTCTTTACCTCGAAGCGGCTTACGAAGATCTCGACCCCACAGACAACCAGTTGGCTGAGCGGAGTGCCCGGTTGGCGCAGCGACTCCAGCATGTGACAGACGGCGAAGAGCCGGAGCCGCTGGAAACGTGGATGGAAGAGCTGTACCGCCGCGTGAGTGATCGCCAGACCATGGGCAGTGTGGTGGATGAGCTCCGCACGACCCTGGGAGATATTGAAAAGTCGCTGGATCAATTCTTTAGGGACCCGCGCGACAAAAGTCCCCTTCGCAGCGTACCAGGGCAGTTCGCCCAAATGCGCGGCGTGTTCTCAGTGCTGGGGTTGGATCAGCCCTCGCTCGCCGCTTTGCGGATGCGCACGACGGTGGAACAGCTGCTGGTTGATGAGGTCGACGCTTCTACCGCGCCCACAGGCGTGTTTGAAAAGCTCGGTAACAGCTTGGGTGCGTTGGGCTTCTTAATCGACATGTTGAGCTTTCAGCGCTCGCTCGCGAAGACCCTTTTCGTTTATGACGAGAGCCTTGGCGAGTTCAAGCCCGTGATGGGCCGCGAGCGTATGGTGGTTCCAGAGGTGGAGGTCGTGCAGGACGAGGTCCAAGACGATCTGGCCAGCTTGGCAGCGGTTGCAGCGGCGTCTCCAACTCCTGCCAGCGCGCCTATCCAGCCAGCCGCCGCGGACTTGGACGATGACGATGCGGCAGAGCTCCAGGATATCTTCCTCGAAGAAGCCCGTGACGTTATCGAGCGCGGACGCGAGGCGCTTGCCGCATTGCGTCTGGACCCGACCAATCTTGCAGACCAAACCACTTTGCGCAGGGCGTTCCATACGCTCAAGGGCAGTTCCCGCATGGTCGGTTTGGATGACTTCGGCGAGGCATCCTGGGCCTTTGAGCAGCTCCTCAATACATCGTTGGCCGAACAGCGGCCTGCGAGCAACGCGCTGATGGATGTCGCAGACCAGGCCATCGCCGGTTTGGCACGCTGGGTCGCTGATATCGCTCAGGGGCAAGCATCTGGCTGGAGTTCTGTGCCTTTCCGGGCCACCGCTGATGCATTGCGATTGCATGGCCAAAGCGTGGCTCTAGATATTCCGTCAGAACTTCCCGATGCGGTAATTTCCTCGGATGAGGCCCTAATCGAGCCAGAGGCTTCGCTTGCACAAGACGCTCCGTCGATCGAGCAACCTGCAGAAGAAGCTTCGGATCTGGAGTTGCCTGAACTCGAAGAGATTCAGGTCGATTTTGCGGCCACCGAAATGGGGTCTATCGTTTTGGATGACCTGCCTTCTCCGCCGCCCGAAGAAGCCAAGCCAGATTTCGTGGCAACACAGATCTTCGACTTCGACGCGACAAGTTTGGATATTGCCGAGCCCACTGCGCAATCGTTGGACTCCGTGGAAAGCGTCGAGCTCTCAGACGTCGACTTGGGTGACTTCGACTTTTCTGATTTCGATGCGCCTTCGCAGACGATCCATGCGCCGCTGGAAACCCGCTTGCTCGATATCAACGAGCTGGAGAGCAGTAAAGCTCCGGTGGCAGATGCTCCGGACGAGCCGGAAGAGCTTGTAGCAGCGGAATTCGATAGCGAAGAACTCGTTGAAGAGCAATCGCCGCCCGCCACCACAGGGCTGGTGCTGCAATTCCCTGAACGTGTCTCTGCAGATCCTGATGAGGGCATGAAGGTCATTGGCCCGCTGCGCATGAGTATCCCGCTCTACAACGTCTACCTGAACGAGGCCGATGAATGGTCGCGCAGGCTGCAAACAGAGTTGGGTGAGTGGGCGATAGAGCTTCAAGAGCCGGTGTCCGATACCGTCATTTCTTTGGCCCATTCTTTGCTGGGCAGTTCCGCGACGGTGGGCTTTACTGCGCTTTCAGAAACCGCCAAAGCCTTGGAGCAAGCGCTTCAGCATGTTCAGTTGCACCGGCAAGTGCAGGCAGACCATGCAGATGTGTTTTGCGACGCCGCTGAAGACATTCGCCGCTTGCTGCACCAGTTCGCTGCAGGTTTTGTGAAAGAGGCGGATTCACACGTTTTGCAAGCTTTGCAAGACATCACCGAAACGGAGTTCCCGGCACCTGTGATGGAGTCCGGGGATACCTTGCAAGAGCCGGACGAGGAATCGGACTTCAACAGCCTCGAATCTGTCGCGCCCGTGGCTTCCGAGCCAGTGCCGCTCGCCGAGCCCGAAGCCCCCGCGGATGTGGCCTTGCCGCCCGAAACACCAGCCTCCGAGGCGGTGAACGCGCCAACGCCTTTGCCAGAAGCTGCTCCCCTCATCGTGTTGGATGGGGATGATGAAGAATGGGTCGCGCAAGACAGCCTCGATGTGGACTTGCTGCCCATCTTTGAAGAAGAGGCCACTGAGTTGATGCCTCAATTAGGTGCCGCACTGCGCCAATGGGTATCTCATCCCGACGAGATGGCTGCCCGGCAAGAAGTGATGCGTTTGCTCCACACACTCAAGGGCAGTGCGCGCCTTGCGGGTGCCATGCGCTTGGGTGAAATGGGGCACCGGATGGAGTCCTCCATCGAGACCTTGGGTGCCGAAGGTTTGCAATCGCTGCAACTCGAGCCCTTGCTCACCCGCTTTGATGCGATGCAGGCGGTGTTTGTGGGCTTGGGCAGAGCGCTCCAGGACGCGGAGCAAGAAGCGGCTGTGCCGACACCCCCAGTGTCTACGCTAGCAACCGAGGCAACGGCTCCTGAGTCGGGTGCAGCGGCACGCATGCCCAAGCTATTGCCCGCAGTGGCGGCTACGGCTCCCCAGCCACGCGCGCAAGGTAACCAATCGGTGCGTGTGCGTGCGCAGCTGTTGGATCGGCTGGTCAACCAAGCGGGCGAGGTCATGATTGCGCGTTCGCGGGTGGATGAGCGAATCGGTCAGATCCGCATGTCGCTGGGCGAGCTTTCGGGCAACCTGGATCGCTTGCGCCAGCAACTGCGCGACGTCGAGTTGCAAGCCGAGTCACAAATGCAGTCTCGACTGGCGCAGACCAAAGACTCGCAACAGGCCTTCGACCCGCTGGAGTTTGACCGGTTCACACGCGTACAAGAGCTGACCCGCATGATGGCCGAGTCGGTGAACGACGTGGCCACTGTGCAGCGCAATTTGCTCCGCTCGGTGGAAGGCGCCGAGGACGACTTGATCGCACAAGGTCGCCAGGCCCGCGAACTGCAAAAAGACTTGCTCCGCACCCGGATGGTGGAATTCGACAGCGTGTCAGACCGCCTGTATGGCGTGGTCCGCCAAGCGGCGAAAGATGTCGGAAAGCAAGTCAAGCTGGACATCATCGGGGACGCGATTGAAGTGGACCGCGGTGTGCTGGACCGTATGGCGCCCGCCTTTGAGCACTTGTTGCGCAACGCGGTGGCACACGGTGTTGAGAGGCCTGAAGTGCGAGTGACCGCGGGTAAGCCGGCGGCAGGCGCGATTCAGGTGCGGGTCTTGCAAGAAAGCAATGACATCACGGTGACCTTCAGTGACGACGGTGCCGGGCTGGATCTGGAGCGTATCCGCAGCAAAGCCGAGGCCAAACAGCTGATTGAGTCGGGCGCCGCCATGAGCGACGCTGATGCCGCGAACCTGATTTTTATGCCAGGCTTTTCTACGGCGGATGAAGTCACCGAGCTCTCCGGGCGCGGTGTCGGCATGGATGTGGTGCGTGCAGAGGTGCATGCGCTCGGTGGGCGCATTGAGACCCAAAGCCGAGCAAACGCCGGGACTTCGTTCAAGCTGGTGTTACCACTGACCACTGCCGTGACCCAGGTGGTGATTCTGCGGATGGGAGATTTCTCCATCGGCGTGCCGGCCAACATCATGGAAACCGTGTTGCGAGTGCCCAGCGGGCAACTCAAAGACGCATATGCCGCGCAGAGTTTTTCATTCGGTGATGAATCCGTGCCTTTCTTTTGGGGCGGAGCATTGTTGCAAGTGTCCGCACAAAGTGAAGAAATGGCGGGCAAAACTCTGCCGGTGGCCATCTTCCGGAGTGCGGGCCAGCGGCTGGCGGTTCACGTCGACGAAGTTTTGGGCAACCGCGAAGTGGTGGTGAAGAACCTGGGCCCACAATTGGCCCGCTTGCCCGGCCTGGCAGGCATGTCTGTGCTGGCTTCGGGTGCTGTGGTGTTGATCTACAACCCGGTCGCGTTGGCATCGGTGTACGGAGATCAAGCCCGTGCCTTGGTGACTCAGCGCCAGGATCGCGGTGCACAAGGCACAGAGCGAGCCGAGGCTCAGCAAACAGCCACAGTGGTTGCGGCTACCCAGCTGCCATTGGTGCTGGTGGTTGATGATTCGATCACGGTGCGCCGTGTGACCCAGCGTTTGCTCAAGCGTGAAGGCTATCGGGTCGCGCTGGCGAATGATGGCTTGCAGGCCTTGGAGCGTTTGCAAGAAGAAGTGCCTGCGGTGGTCTTGTCTGACATTGAGATGCCGCGCATGGACGGCTTCGACTTGGCTCGCAACATCCGTGCAGATGCCAAGTTGCGTGGCCTGCCTATCATCATGATCACGTCGCGTATTGCCGAGAAACACCGCGAGCACGCCCGCGAGCTCGGTGTGGATCACTATCTCGGCAAGCCCTACTCAGAAGATGAGCTGCTGGGCTTGGTGCGGGCTTATTGCTCGGCTGCGGTTCCCGCCTGATCCCCTGACTTTTTGAGAAAGCCATAGCGCGCCAAGGTGCGCTCCCTGGCTTGCGCATGGTCCACAACGGGAGCGGGGTAGTTCACGCCCAACTCCACACCGGCGGCGAGCAGCTCCATCGGCTTGGCGGCCCAAGGCGCGTGGATCGCTTTGTCTGACAGGCCCGCGAGTTGGGGGAGGTAGCGCCGGATGAACTTGCCCTGCGCATCAAAGCGCTCGCTTTGCGTCACGGGGTTAAAAATCCGGAAATAGGGTTGCGCATCGCAACCACTCGAGGCGACCCACTGCCATCCACCGTTGTTGGCAGACAAGTCAAAGTCATTGAGATGGGTCGCGAAGTAGCGTTCGCCCCAGCGCCAATCCAGCCCCAAGTGTTTGACCAAAAAGCTTCCGGCCACCATCCGCAAGCGGTTGTGCATATAGCCGGTCTGGTTGAGCTGGGCCATGGCGGCATCAACGATCGGGTAGCCGGTGCGGCCTTCGCACCACGCCGCATACAGGGCTTCTGCGTGCTCGCCGCTCTCCCATTGGATGTGGTCGTACTCCGGTTTGAAGGCGTGACGGGCCACCCGGGGAAAGTTCGCCAGAATCTGAAAATAAAAATCGCGCCACGCTAGCTCTGCAAGCCAAACAGATGCCCCTTGGCTCCCGGCGCGCACCCGCTCCAAGGCCAGGTTGACCAAGTCCCGGATGGACACGGTGCCAAAGCGCAAATGAACACCCAGGTAGCTTGGGCCCTTGAGGCTCGGGTAGTCACGGGCTTCGCCATAGCGGTCCATGCGGACCACAAAATCGTTCAGCAGCGTCTGACCTGCGGACTCGCCGCCGTGCATTCCGAGTGTTTGCAGATTGGTCTCCTCAAAACCCAGAGAGGACAGTGAGGGTACGGAGCTATGCAACTCATGAGGCACCGGGGCCAATACTGCCGCTATGTTCTCGGGGAGCTGATGTTGGGCCACGGTATTTGCCCCGATGCGGGCCAGCCAAGCGCGGTGATAGGGGGTGAACACGCCGTAGGGCTTGCCCATCTGCGTCAAAACTTCGCGCTCTTCAAAAATCACCTGATCTTTGACCAGTTTGAGCTGGCGGCCTTCGCTCAGTAGTTGTTGCTGCACGGCAGTGTCACGCTCAAGGGCTGCAGGCTCGTAGTCCCTGGCTGCGAATACCGCTTGCACATCCAAGCGCGCTGCCAACTCGGGAATCGCATCAACCGAATCCGCATGCAGAACGATCAACCCGCCACTGCCCGGTGCCATCGCACCAAGCCGGGTGTGCAGTTCAGAAACTGCGCCATGAATGAACTCCACACGTCGGTCCTGCCGGGGCAGGTGGTTCAGGATCGCCTTGTCGAATACAAAAACGCAATACACCGCCTCGCAAGATGCGGCAGCGAGGGCCAAGGCCGAGTTGTCTTGGGTGCGCAAATCGCGGCGGAACCAAACCAGCCCTTTGGAGAATTCAGATTGCATGTCAGCCGTTAAAATCAGGGAATGTCCGGCGATTCTGCACCTTTCAATCTCACCCATCATTTCCTGATCGCAATGCCCGGGCTGGACGATGAGATGTTCTCCAAAAGCGTAGTCTTTGTTTGTGAGCACTCAGAGCGCGGGGCCTTAGGCCTGATCATCAACAAGCCCGCAGACATGCCCTTGACGGCATTGTTCCACAAGATCGACCTGACCTTGCAGCGGGCAGACCTGCTCGAACAGCCGGTATTCCAAGGTGGCCCCGTACAAACCGAGCGCGGCTTCGTATTGCACGAGCCCGTGATTACCGGAGGCCCTGAGGCCGGCGAATCTCTTTATGCCTCCACCATGACCATACCCGGCGGGTTGGAGATGACCACCTCCCGCGATGTGCTCGAGGCGCTGTCGATCGGCTCTGGCCCCAAACGTGTGCTGGTCACCTTGGGTTATGCAGCTTGGGGCGAAGGGCAGTTGGAAACCGAGTTGGGTGAAAACAGCTGGCTCACCACACCTGCAGATCACGCCATTATTTTTGATACGCCGGCAGACCAGCGTTACGACCGGGCGCTGGGCTTGCTCGGCCTGCAGTCGTGGATGATTTCTCAGCAAGTGGGGCACGCATGAGCGAGGCCGTAGTGCCCGTTCCCGAGGCATTCACGACCTTCATTGCTTTTGATTTCGGCTTGAAGCGAACCGGCGTTGCGGTGGGCAACCGCTTGATGCGCACCGCCCAGCCACAAGGCTCTATCCATGCCGAAGGCAACGCCCGCTTTGACGGTGTGGCCGCCAAACTCAAAGAATGGCAGCCTGATGCCATCGTGATCGGCGTGCCCTATCACCCTGACGGCGCCCCGCATGAAAACACGGCGCGTGCCAAAAAGTTCGGCCGCCAGTTGCAAGGGCGTTTCGGCTTGCAAGTGTTTGAGGTGGACGAGCGCTACAGCACCACCGAGGCGATTGCCAGCGGCGCCAAAGACGCCGATGCCATGTCAGCCTGCATTATTTTGGAACAATTTTTGAGGAACCTCCCGTGACCACATTGGCTTTGGATGCAGAGGCGCTGTACCGCGAACTCCTGCGCGGCGTACAGCAGTTGTGCAATGCAGATACCCGCTTGGTGGGCATCACCTCGGGAGGTGCTTGGCTGGCCGAGCGCCTGCAGGCGGACCTGAAACTCGCAGGCAAGCACGGCACGATTTCATCCGCCATGCACCGGGACGACTTCGCCAAACGCGGCCTGTCTTCCGGCGGCCAGACCCAGTTGCCCTTTGATGTGAATGGCGCCGATATTCTGGTGCTGGACGACGTGCTCTACACCGGCCGCACCATCCGCGCGGTGATCAACGAGCTGTTTGACTACGGCCGCCCTGCGCAAGTGCGCTTGGCGGTGCTGGTGGACCGGGGAGGGCGCCAGTTGCCCATCCAGGCCGAATTCGCGGCCGCGCGGGTTAGCCTGGCGGCCAACCAGTCGCTGGCTTTGGCGCGTAGCGCTGAAGGTGTATTTTCTTTTGATGTGCAGGAGGCCTGAGCATGTTGTACAAGCGCAATCCGCAACTCAACAAACACGGCGAGCTGATCCACCTGCTGTCCACCGAAGGGCTGCCCAAAAACATCCTCACCCACATTCTGGACACCGCCACCAATTTCGTGTCGCTCAACGACCGCGAAGTTAAAAAAGTGCCCTTGCTGCGCGGCAAAAGTGTGTTCAACCTGTTCTTTGAGAACAGCACTCGCACCCGCACTACCTTCGAGATTGCTGCCACCCGCCTGAGTGCGGACGTCATCAACCTCGATATCGCGCGCTCTAGTGCCTCCAAAGGCGAGTCCCTGCTGGACACCATCGCCAACCTGAGCGCCATGGCGGCCGACATGTTCGTGGTGCGTCACAGCGAATCCGGCGCGCCTTATCTGATCGCCCAGCACGTCGCACCCCATGTGCATGTGATCAACGCCGGCGATGGCCGCCATGGCCACCCCACCCAAGGTCTGCTGGATATGTTCACCATCCGGCACTACAAAAAAGACTTTTCCAACCTCACGGTCGCCATCGTGGGCGACGTGCTGCACTCCCGCGTGGCGCGCTCTGACATCCATGCGCTCACCACTCTGGGCTGTGCTGAGGTGCGGGTGGTCGGCCCCAAAACGCTGGTGCCCTCCGACATGGCCCAGATGGGCGTGCGGGTGTGCCATACCTTGGAAGAGGGCATCAAGGACTGCGACGTCATCATCATGCTGCGCCTGCAAAATGAGCGCATGAGTGGCGCGTTGTTGCCGTCTACGCACGAGTTCTTCAAGAGCTTCGGCCTCACGCCCGAGAAGCTGCAACTCGCCAAGCCCGACGCCATCGTCATGCACCCCGGCCCCATCAACCGCGGTGTTGAGATCGACTCTGCGGTGGTGGACGGCGCACAAGCGGTGATCCTGCCGCAGGTGACCTTTGGTATCGCCGTGCGCATGGCGGTCATGAGCATCGTCGCGGGCAACGAGGCCTGAGGCCCCAGATTCAAGGACTGAAGCAATGCAAATTCTGATTCAAGGCGGCCGCGTTATCGACCCCGCCAGCGGTACTGACACCGTGGCCGATGTGGCCATCTCCAGCGGCCGCATTCTGGCCATTGGCACTGTGCCCGCCGGCTTTGCCCCGCAAACCACCATCAACGCCCAAGGCTGCGTCGTCGCGCCGGGCCTGGTCGATTTGTCCGTGCGCCTGCGCGAACCCGGCCACGAGCACGAAGGTATGTTGGCCAGCGAAACCGCCGCCGCGGTCGCGGGTGGTGTCACCAGCGTGGTGTGCCCGCCCGATACCGAGCCAGTGCTGGACGAAGCCGGTCTGGTCGAAATGCTGCGCCACCGCGCAGAGCGCTTGCACCAGGCCCGCGTGTTTCCTCTCGGTGCTTTGACCCGCAATTTGCAAGGAGAAGTGCTCACCGAAATGCTGCAGCTCACCCAAGCCGGCTGCGTGGCCTTCAGCCAGGCCGAAGTGCCCTTGCTCAACACCCAGGTCACCCAGCGCGCCCTGCAGTACGCGAGCACCTTCGGCTACACCGTGTGGCTGCGCCCGCAAGAGGCTTACCTCGGCAAGGGCGTAGCTGCCAGTGGCCCCTTGGCTACCCGCATGGGCCTCTCGGGCGTGCCGGTGGCTGCAGAAACCATTGCCCTGCACACCATCTTTGAGCTGGTGCGCTCGACTAAGGCCCGCGTGCACCTGTGCCGTATCAGCAGCGCCGCCGGTGTGGAGCTGGTGCGCCAGGCCAAGGCCGAAGGCCTGCCTGTGACCTGCGATGTGAGCATCAACTCCTTGCACCTGACCGATGTGGACATTGGCTACTTCGACAGCCGCATGCGCCTGAACCCGCCCTTGCGCCAGCAGCGCGACCGCGATGCACTGCGCGCCGGCCTGGCCGATGGCACCATCGATGCGCTGGTCTCCGACCACAACCCCGTCAGCGCGGATGAAAAAACACTTCCCTTTGCCGAAGCTGAGCCCGGCGCCACTGGACTAGAGCTGCTGCTGAGCCTGGCCCTCAAGTGGGCGCAAGAGAGCGGCTTGGGCGTGGCAGATGCGGTGGCCACCGTCACCAGCCGCTCTGCGAACGTGTTGGGCAGCGCGTTGGGCACCTTTGCCGCCAGCGCAGGCCGCCTGACAACAGGCGGCGCGGCCGACATTTGCGTGTTCGACCCCGCCGCCCACTGGGTGGTGGAGCCATCCGCACTGGTGAGCCAAGGGCAGCACACGCCTTTCGGTGGCTACGAGCTGCCTGGCCACGTGAAGGCTACGCTGGTTGGTGGTCGTGTGGCCTACACCGCAGCCTGAAGCCGTACCGAGCCACAAGCCTATGCGCCAACTCAAAGCCTTGTGGCGAATCAGCCGTGTCCTCCTGCACGTGCTGGCGGGCGCGTGGCGCATTCGCACCGTGTTCCCCCGGCTGACGCAGCCAGAGCGTGATGCAGAGGTTCAGGCCTGGGCGCACGCCATGCTTGCGCGGCTAGCTATTAAATTGGTAGTAAACGGCACGCCACCCACCGGTGGCCCGGTGCTGCTGGCGGCCAACCATATCTCCTGGCTGGATATCGTGGTCATCCACGCCGCGCGGCATTGCCGCTTTATATCGAAGGCCGACATCCAGCACTGGCCCGTGGTGGGCACGCTGGCTACCGGCGCTGGCACGCTGTACATCGAGCGCGAATCCCGTCGCGACGCCATGCGCGTGGTGCACCATATGGCCGAGCGATTGAGCTTGGGCGAGGTGCTGGCCGTGTTCCCCGAGGGCACCACCGGCGACGGCACCCATGTGCTGCCTTTTCACGCCAACCTGCTCCAGGCCGCCATTGCGGTGAATGCTCCTATCCAACCGGTCGCCCTGCAGTTTGCCGACGCGCAGGGCCAGCAAAGCTTTGCCCCTTGCTATATCGGCGACGACACGCTGCTCGGCTCCCTGTGGCGCACGCTGTGCAGCGAGGGTATTCAGGCGGTAGTGACGTTTGGAACCCCGCAAACCGCCGACGGGCGCGACCGCAGGACGTGGGCTGCGGAGGTGCGGGAAGACATCATCGCGCTGCGCAAGCGCTGATTTACTCACTTTTTGATAGCTGCTTGCGCATATTCCATGGGCGCTAGAGGCTGATTTGATGTAAAAGTGGCTGGTGCTGTCGGCAGGAATGAAGGAACCCGCAGAGCGCATCCAAGTGCTTCATTCGTAAGGAACTGTCAACCGTGGAGGGGGTGGCGTGATCAGAGGTCTAAGCGCTTGTCCACTAGGGCGCATTCCCCAATACCTCCTGCGTTCTGCTGATTGCTAAGGCCAAGTTGAGTGCGGAGACGCGGCCAATCTACATACGAGACTTGAATGCTCGCAATACGGCTCGAAGTGATGGCGCAAATTCGGCGCTTAAAAAGGTACCAGTCTCAAATATCAGGTCCATACCGCGCCGCCACCCATTCAATGTCACCAGTTTCGTTGAGGGGTAGCTGAACGGCGAACGGGTAATGGTGGGTCAGAGGGGCCTACTGTTAGTGCAAACTTGCAGGTTTGGCACCAGTAGTGGAACTGCTGAGTGCCCAGCTTTTTCGATTGCAGGACGGTGACTTTTCCAGCGTTGTTGCAGGATGGACAGGCAAAGTGTTCCACGCAGGTTTGCTCGTCATTTGAGTACCTGTAGAGATACTTCCCAGGCTCTACCTCGTGTAGTGTGTAGGAGTCGAGTGCAGCCTTGGCCACCTCGTTCTGTCGAACCTGCTCTCGCAACACCGCAACCTGGTGTAGCAATTCAAGACGTTCTGCCTGCGCGTCACCTAGCTTGGATTGAGTATCCAGTATTGCGCCCTGAATTTCTATCAAGCGACCTTTCAGCTCATGGTCCACTGCTGCCGCAGTCGCCCCCTTAGCAAGGAGAAATAGAGCCTTAATGCTTTCCTGTGCAGCTGCGAGTGTTGTTATGTCCATCGCGTAAGTCTAATGGTGGGTTCAACTGCCCACAAGCCACTTGCTTTCGACTACGCCGCTTTGTTAAACCCCTATTTCAATTGGAAAGAGTTTTGAACAAGTCTCTCTATTTAAACGCACATTTCGCATTTCATTAACGCCCCATTTCGGCCTTCTGGCTTTGGCGAAGGGTGTTGATGGCAGGGGGGTACAAAATCTCAAGCGAAAAGCTGAATAACTTGCAAAGACAAAAGAAAAAGCCCGCAAGGCTTTGGGTGCTTGCGGGCTTTTGTTTGGTGCCCTCGACAGGAATCGAACCTGTATCTGCCCCTTAGGAGGGGGCCGTTCTATCCATTGAACTACGAAGACCGGACGCGGGATTGTATCGGGCGGCGGGGCTCCAGCGGCGGAAGTGGCGTGGGCCTTACTTGGTCAGGTGCCGCATGGCCTCTTCCAGGCCTTTGAGGGTGAGGGGGTACATCTTGTTGTGCACCAGCTGCTGGATGACCGCGATGCTCTGGCGGTACTGCCAGACGCCTTGGGGCTCGGGGTTAATCCAGGCGAATTTGGGGAACGCGCTCATCAGCCGCTGCAGCCATTCGGCGCCGGGCTCTTCGTTGTTGTATTCCACGCTGCCGCCGGGCTGCAAAATCTCGTAGGGGCTCATGGTCGCGTCGCCCACAAAGATCAGCTTATAGTCCTTGTTGTACTTGCGGATGATGTCCCAGGTGTCGAACTTCTCGGCAAAGCGTCGGCGGTTGTTCTTCCACATGAAGTCATAGACGCAGTTGTGGAAGTAATAAAACTCCAGGTGCTTGAACTCGGTCTTGGCCGCACTGAACAGCTCTTCCACCCGCTGGATGTGGTCGTCCATGGTGCCGCCCACATCCATCAGTAGCAGCACCTTGACGTTGTTGTGCCGCTCGGGGCGCATTTTGATGTCCAGAAAGCCGGCATTCGCCGCCGTCTTGCTGATGGTCTCGTCCAGGTCCAGCTCGTCTTCATGGCCTTCGCGGGCGAACTTGCGCAGGCGGCGCAGCGCCGCCTTGATGTTGCGGGTGCCGAGTTCCTGGGTGTCGTCGTAGTCTTTGTAGGCGCGCTGGTCCCAGACCTTCACGGCGCTGCGGTTGCGGCTCTTGTCCTGCCCGATGCGGATGCCCTGCGGGTTCTGTCCGTAAGCGCCAAAAGGGGATGTGCCGCCCGTGCCAATCCACTTGCTGCCACCCTCGTGGCGTTCTTTTTGTTCTTCGAGGCGCTTCTTGAGCGTCTCCATCAGCTCATTCCAGCCCATGGCCTGCAGCTTGGCTTGCTCTTCAGGTGTCAAAAACTTCTCGAGATTTTTGCGCAGCCACTCGGCTGGAATGTCTTTGGTGAAATCGCTGACGTGCTCGATGCCCTTGAAGTAAGCCCCAAAGGCCCGGTCGAACTTGTCGTAGTGCTTCTCGTCCTTGACCAGTGTGGTGCGGGCCAGAAAGTAGAAGTCGTCAATGCTGTAGCCGCTGGCCTCGCCCTCATCATCCGCCGGTTGCGTGTTGGGTCCTACCACTCCTTTTTGCAGCGCCTCGAGCAGCGTAAGGTATTCCTTGACCGAGACGGGTAGCTTGGCGGAGCGCAGGGTGTAGAAGAAGTCCAGCAGCATGGGGGTGCCCTCAGGTGCGCGGTTTGTCCAACAGGTACAAGAGCTGTGCCTTCACTTCAGGCCACTCGCCGCTGCGCAGGCTGTACATCACGGTGTCGCGGATGGTGCCGTCGCGGCGCAGGGCGTGGCCACGGATCACGCCGTCTCGTCTGGCGCCCAAGCGCTCAATAGCGGCTTGGGACGCGAAATTGAAGTTGTCGGTGCGCCAGCCCACCACATGGCAGCCCAGCGTCTCGAAAGCGTGGGTCAGCAACAGCAGCTTGGCGGTGGTGTTGACGTGGCTGCGCTGGCTGCTTTTGGCGTACCAGGTCCAGCCGATTTCCACGCGCTTCACTGCCGGCACGATATCGTGGTAGCTGCTGCAGCCCAGCACCTTGCCGGTGGCCGTTTCTGTGACGGCGAAGGCAAAGCGGTTGCCAGCCTCGCGCATGGCGAGCGCGTCTTCGATGTATTTGCGGGTGTTTTCCGGCTCGGGGACCGAGGTCACGCGGATATTCCAGAGCTCGCCGTCGGCCGCGGCAAGGCGCAAGCCCGCTTCATGCTCTAGCGCCAGTGGCAGCAAAGTGATGCCGCGGGCACTCAGGGTGACGGGTTCGACGAATGCCATGGGCTTAGTCTGCCTTGTCCTGGTTGCGATTGCGCCAGCGGCGCGCAGCCTGAAGGCCCAGTCCCCCGCCCACACCCACCAGCACAATGCCGCCGATGCTGGCGGCTCCGTAGCCCTGTGCGAATACATCAAGTCCTAACAAGCGGCCCAACCAGAAGCCTAGCAGTGCACCACCCACAAAGCCTATGGCGTCGGATAGGCCTTCAATCAACGGATTATTTTTCATCGGGTCTAGCTCAGCGGTTGTGGCGTTGCATGAACATCAGCTTTTCAAACAACGTGACGTCTTGTTCGTTTTTCAGCAGTGCACCCACCAGCGGGGGCACGGCCATTTTGTCGTCCTTGCTTTGCAGGGCTTCGGCCGGAATGTCTTCGGCCAGCAGCAGCTTGAGCCAGTCCAGCAGTTCGCTGGTGGATGGCTTCTTCTTGAGGCCCGGCAGGTTGCGCACCTCGAAGAAGGTTTTCATGGCGGCGCTGACCAGCTCTTTTTTCAGGCCGGGGAAGTGCACATCCACAATACTCTGCATGGTGGCCGCATCTGGGAACTTGATGTAGTGAAAGAAGCAGCGGCGCAAAAAGGCGTCGGGTAGCTCTTTCTCGTTGTTAGAGGTGATGAACACCAGCGGCCGGTGCTTGGCCTTGATGAGCTGGCGTGTTTCGTAGCAGTAAAACTCCATGCGGTCGATCTCGCGCAACAGGTCGTTGGGGAATTCGATGTCGGCCTTGTCGATTTCGTCAATCAGCAGCGCCACGGGCTGGTCGGCGGTGAAGGCCTGCCACAGCACGCCCTTGATGATGTAGTTGTTGATGTCTTTGACGCGCTCACCGCCATCCACATCCGAGAGCTGCGAGTCGCGCAGGCGGCTCACGGCATCGTACTCGTACAGGCCCTGCTGGGCCTTGGTGGTGGACTTGATGTGCCACTGCAGCAAGGGCATGCCCAGGGCGTCAGACACCTCTTCGGCCAGCATGGTTTTGCCGGTGCCTGGCTCGCCCTTGACGAGCAAAGGGCGCTGCAGGGTGATGGCGGCGTTGACCGACAGCATCAGGTCCTGGGTGGCAACGTAGTTGGAGGTACCGGTGAATTTCATAGCAAAAGCGTCTGTGTTGCTGCTTGATAGCGATCAAACATAGGGGTTCTACGGAGGGCCTTCTCGATATAATGGTTTCACAAAACCACCACGTCATCACTCTGTGATTGTCATCGCAAAATGAACAAACTTCTCTTGTCGCTGTCCGCCGCGCTTGTCGCTTCTGTGACCGTTTTCGCTGCTCATGCTGAGGGTGTGCAGGGTGATGTGAAGGCGGGAGCCAAAAAGAACGCCATGTGTATTGGCTGCCATGGCATCGTGGGTTACCAGTCCAGCTTCCCTGAAATCCACAAGGTCCCCAAGATTTCCGGGCAAACTGGCCAGTACATTGCGGCCTCGTTGAATGCCTATAAGAAAGGCGAGCGCAAGCACCCCTCCATGAAAGGTATCGCTGCCTCCTTGACCGACCAAGACATTGCTGACTTGGCGGCTTATTACGAAGCCAGCGGTGTGGTGGCCGGTACCCCTGCATTGGGCAAAGCGCCGGCAGCCTCTGAAAAGGTCAACGCACTGCTGACCAAAGGCAACTGCGCTTCCTGCCACGGCGAGTCTTTGAGCAAGCCTATCGACCCGACTTACCCCAAAATTGCCGGCCAGCACAGCGACTACCTGTTTGTTGCGCTCAAGGCTTACAAAGTCGAAGGTAACGCCAACATCGGTCGTGGCAACGCCATCATGGGTGGTATCGCCAAGCAGTTCAGCAACGCTGAACTCAAAGAGCTGGCGAATTACGTGGGCTCCTTGCCCTCCGATTTGCAAGTGGTGCCGCAAAACCGATTCAAGTAATCGTCACTACCTCCCTCACCTCAAAGCCGCTGTTTCAGCGGCTTTTTGTTTGGGGGCGCGTTAAACCCGTACCGGGTGGATCGGGATGACAGGCTTGCCTTGCCCGCCCGCGACGTAGTAGCTGGGGCATTGGTATCGGGCAATGTCATGGCCGTGGAGCGGAAACGAGCCGCAGTTGGACCAACGGCGCAGCGGGGAGTGGTAAATGCCGCACTGGAATTTTTCTGCGCCTGCAGGCTCCAGAAACATGCACTGGTGGTTCATGCAGCAGTTGCCGCACTGCACGCATTCACCTTCAATGTGCTCCGGCACTTGTTTCACCTGGCCGGCCACGTCCCGGAAGTAATGTAGTGCAGGGCCTTGCCGCAGCGCCTGAATATGGGTCAGCGTTTTGCGCATGGTGGTCCGGTAGCGGAGCAGGTATCGCCGCCGCCAAAACACCAGGCTGGCCACGGCCGGAGCCACCGGAACGCTGAGATACGCGCAGCCAATCAACGCATGGGTGGCCCAGTGGGCAAGTCGGTGTCGCACGGCAGGCTCCGGTAGCAAGTTTCGCAGCATGCTAGGGACGGATTGCGGCAAATCCATGACACGGCTGCGTCACGAGGGCGTGTCACGCAGGCTTCATAACCCACGGGCAGCATGCGCAGCTTTACTTTCCGCAACGCTATGCCGAACTCCAGTCGCCCCATGCCCCGAGCGTTCTACTTGTTGTTGGGTGTTCAATTTCTCTCCACGCTTGCGGACAACGCGTTCTTGATTGTGGCGATCGCCCGGGTGATGGAGTTGGCAGAGGCGGATTGGCGGATACCGATGCTCAAAATCGGCTTCACCGTGTTCTATGTGGTGTTGGCGCCGTTTGTGGGGCCCGCGTCAGATGCATTCCGCAAGGGGCGGGTGATGGTGTTATCCAACGCATTCAAGGTGATTGCCATGTTGCTATTGCTGCAGGGGGTGGACCCTCTGCTGGCCATTGCAGTTGCAGGGTGGGGCGCCGCGCTCTACGCGCCGGCGAAATACGGGTTGATGACCGAGTTGCTGCCGCCTGCAGCATTGGTGCGGGCGAATGGATTTTTTGAAGGGGCCACGGTGTGTGCCGTTATCTTGGGCACGGTTCTGGGGGGGCTCTTGATCAGCCCTTTATTGCTGACCTGGCAGCCCGCTGAGGGCAGTGCTTATGCGGGTGGCATGTGGGTCTTGCTGCTGTTGAACAGTATTGCGATGGTGGTGTGCCTCTGGATCCCCGATAGCGGTGCCCGCTACGACGCCCATTCGATTCACCCGCGTACGTTGGTGTTGCGGTTTTGGCGCGAAAACCTGGTGCTCTGGCGCGACAAGGTCGGGGGCATGTCCATGGCGGTTACCACCTTGTTGTGGGGGGTAGGCGCGACGCTGCAACTCGTGGTGTTGCGTTGGGCGCACGAGGCGTTTGGCCTGCCGTTGGATCAAGCGGCCTACCTGCAGGGGGTAACCGCTCTGGGTGTCGTGGTCGGGGCCATGGCTGCGAGCCGATTTGTGGTGCTGGAGCGTGCTGTCCATCTGCTACCACTAGGGCTGTTACTGGGTGTCGTGATACCGATGATGTTGTGGGTGCAGTCGATTTATGCCGCCGCGGTGCTGATGATTGTGGTGGGTGCCATGGCGGGTTTTTTTGTGGTCCCCATGAATGCGCTGCTGCAGCATCGGGGTTACACCTTGCTCACAGCGGGGCGCTCGATTGCGGTGCAGGGTTTTAATGAAAACGCAGGCATGTTGGTCATGCTGATGGTCTACGCCGGTGTCACGGCGCTCAACCTGCCTTTGCACACCTTGATATGGGGCTTTGGCGTCATGGTGGTTGTGGGGATGGCGCTGGTGTGTGGGCTCTACCGCGGGCAATGGTGGCCACTGCGGGTGGCGTGAGCGACGCCAAACTGTCAAAAAAGCATCATCAAGTTGTTATGTGGGGTACCTAGTCTCGGGTGTGTGAAAACCTCCGACGACCTCCTCATCGAGTCCTTCGCTCCGCAGCTCTCCAGTTTGCGGATTGCCGTCGTGACAGAAACCTTCCCCCCTGAAGTCAATGGCGTGGCCATGACGCTGGGGTGGCTCGTCAACGGCATGCTGCAAAAGGGCCATTCGGTGCAAGTGGTGCGACCGCGCCAATCGCGCGAGCAGACCACCTTGCAGCACGAGGGCCTGGACGAAGTGCTATCCAAAGGCGTGCCATTGCCCGCCTACGGTGAGCTGCGATTCGGCATGCCCTCCAAAAGCCGCCTGATCAAACTCTGGGGGGAGCGCCGGCCCGACATCGTGCATGTGGTCACCGAGGGCCCGCTGGGCTGGTCCGCGGTAGCGGCAGCGCGCAAGTTGCAGCTCCCCATCACCAGCTCGTTTCACACCAATTTTCAGAGCTATTCGCAGCACTATGGCATTGGCCTTTTGAAGACGCCTATCGAGTCTTACCTGCGCAAACTGCACAACCGCACCCAAGCCACCATGGTGCCCACCCGCAGCCTCGTGCAGGACCTCACCGCACGCGGCTACGAGAACGTGACCTTGCTCTCGCGTGGTGTGGCGCTGGAGCAGTTCGGCCCGCAACACCGCTCGGATGCGCTGCGCCGCCAATGGGGCGTGCAGGGCGATGAGCCGGTCATCCTGCTGGTGGGGCGCTTGGCCAAAGAGAAAAACGTGGGGCTGGTGCTGGCCGCGTTCCGCGCCATCAAGGCCCGTGTGCCGGATGTGAAGCTGGTGTTTGTGGGCGATGGCCCCCTGCGCAAGGCGCTGACCGAGGCGTGCCCGGAAGCCACCTTTGCCGGTGTGCAAAAAGGCGGCGACCTCGCGGCGCACTATGCCTCGGCCGACCTGTTTTTGTTCCCCAGCATGACGGAGACCTACGGCAACGTGGTGCCCGAAGCATTGGCCAGCGGGCTGGCGGTGGTGTCGTACGACTGTGCCGCAGCGTTGGAGCTGATTGAAAGCGGTAACAACGGGGTGTTGGTGCCTACAGGCGACGACGTGTCTTTCGTCAATGCCGCAGTGCAACTGGCGGTGGATCCTGAACGCATCGCACGTTTCCGCGCGGCGGCTGCCAAAGCCGTGGCCGACCGCAGCTGGGATGCGGTGGCCGATACGTTTTTGCACACTTTGCGCTCGGTGCTGGAGCGCCATGGACGGCCGTTTGCTTCCGTCCCCGCGAGCAGGGCGAACGCCTCAGGCCTGCCAGCGAAGGAGCGGCTGGCCCATTCGCACGCGCGACCCCTGCTCTAAGCCTGCGTCGAGCGCAAAGCCTTTGGGCGCCAGCACGATCACGGTGGAGCCATGCTGAAACCAGCCCATTTCCTGCCCGCGCTCGAAGCTCGCGTTACAGGCAATCTTTTTGGGGCCGGTGTATTTCAGGTGAAACAACACATCCAGAAAGTGCAGCCGGATGCTGGCTACCAGCACTGCAGCCACCGGAACCAACGCCACCCGTTGTCCCTGCAATGGGCCGGGTCCATTCAGCCGGGTGCCGATGAAGGCGCGCTCGTTTTTGCAGAACAGTTTTTCCACCCGCTTGAGGGCAATCGGGTTCACGTTCCAGGTGTCGCCCGAGAAGTAGCGCACTTCGTCCACGGTGCAGTCGTGGGGCGCGTGGAAGCGGTGGTACATGCTGGATGTCAGTCGCAAGGTCACAAAGCTACCGTCACGCCATTCGCTGACGTCGGCGTCCGGGCCCAGCAGGTCTTCCAGGGTGTACGGAAAGCCTTTGGCCTGGAACACGCGGGTGCCTTCGATGGGGCCGCTCGCGCCAATGATGGCGTCGACCGGGCTGGTCATGGCATCCACATCTTGCGATACGGGACGGGCGCCGTCTTTGAGTTCGCGGGTGAAGCAGTCATGCATGCTGGAAAAGCGCTGCTTTTTGGCTTCGCTCAAGTCCAGGTCGCTAAAGAACTTCCAGATGCCGATAGAGGCATCACGCACCAGCGGCTGCTCGATCTTGCTGAACCACCCCAGAAAGCGGGTGAGCGCCTGGCGCGGAATGCGGTTGGTCAGTAGGAAGTTCATGTCTTCCTGGCTGAGGATTTTTTGAATCTGTGCACGTAGTTGCATGGTGATTGTTGATAGTGAAGTTGGATTGAAAGGTGAATGTCGTGAATGAATCTCTAGAACTCCAAACCCTGCTGCTGGCTGGCGTGGGCACGGCGGCAGCCATAGCGGCTTTGCGCAAACTGAAGGCGCGCGCCGAGCTGTCGCTGGCCAAGCACCGCTCGCTGGCAGGCCATCCGCGTAATGCGCGTTTGTTGGCTTCTTTGCTGCCCAACTACAGCTATGACGAGCACCAGGTTTTCGCCGTAGACGGCGCGCCAGTCGATGTGGTGGCACGCCGCAAAGCGGCATTTGCCGCACTGGTACAAGGCATTGCGCAGCGTTACCCCAAGACCCTGGAGGCGGGCGCCTCGGTGATCGATGGCTTGTCGGACATGCAGTTCGTCAGTGCCTACCGCGTGCCTTACCAGTTCAAGTCCATGGTTAAGCAGGGCTTGAAGATTGGCTCGTTTTTGCAGTCGTCTTCCGGCGTCACCGTGACCGATCTGGACGGCAATGTGTTCATCGACCTGACCGGTTCCTATGGCGTGAACCTGATGGGCAATGACTTTTACAAGGAGTGCATTGACGAGGGTGCTGCCATTGCCCGCGACCTCGGCCCTGTGCTGGGCGCATATCACCCGATCATGGTGGACAACGTGCAGCGCCTGCGCAAAGCCTCGGGCATGGATGAGATGTCTTTCCACATGTCCGGCACCGAAGCGGTGATGCAAGCGGTGCGCCTGGCCCGCTACCACACCGGCCGCAAGAAGCTCGTGCGTTTTTGCGGGTCTTACCATGGCTGGTGGGGCGATGTGCAGCCCGGCATCGGCAACCCGATGACGGCCAAAGACACCTTCACCTTGTCCGAGATGGGCGAGGGCACTCTGCGGGTGCTGCGCAAGCGCCGTGACATTGCCTGCATCTTGATCAATCCCTTGCAGGCCCTGCACCCCAACATGCCGGCGCCGAGCGACGGCTCCTTGCTGGACGGTTCGCGCAAAGCCGGGTTCGACAAAGCGGCCTACGCCGCGTGGCTGCAAACTCTGCGCACGATTTGCGATGAGCGCGGTATTGCGCTCATCTTTGACGAGGTGTTTGTCGGCTTCCGCCTGGCGCCCGGTGGCGCTCAGGAATACTTCGGCGTGCGTGCCGATATGGTGACCTACGGCAAGACACTGGGCGGCGGGCTGCCCATCGGCGTGTTGTGCGGCAAGCGCGAATGGATGCGCCGCTTCCGTGAAGACGCTCCTGCCGATATTTGCTTTGCCCGCGGTACGTTCAATTCGCACCCCTATGTGATGGGCGCCATGAATGCCTTTATGCGCAGGCTCGAAACACCCGAGGTACAAGCGCTCTACACCGATCTGGACGGTGTTTGGAACCGCCGCGCATCGCAGCTCAACCATGCCATGGAGAAGGCGGGCTTCCCGGTCCGTGCGGCCAACCTGTCGACCATCTGGACCGTGACCTACACGCAGCCCGGCTGCTACCACTGGTTGTTTCAGCACTATTTGCGTTTGCAAGGGCTGGCCTTGAGCTGGGTGGGAACCGGTCGCATGATCTTCAGCCTGAATTTCAGCGATCCGGACTTTGAGGAGGTAACCCGCCGGTTTGTGGCGGCGGGTCAGGCGATGCAGCAGGATGGCTGGTGGTGGACCGATGGCGCCCAGACGCACAAGGCCATCAAGCGCCGCATCCTGCGGGAGATGCTGGCCGCCAAGTTCTGAGCCGCAGAGGGCCGGAACCTGGCGACGGGTTCCGGTCAGGTGGGTGCGTGGTCCATATTGCCGCGGGGCTCAATGAGTTCGCCGCGCATCAGGGCCAGAGGTGCCTTGTAGTAAAGCTTGATGTCGTGGAAAGGGTCGGTGATGATTTTGGTCATCCACACCAGACCGGACATCACGTCCTTGATGAAGAAGAGGTGCACGGTGCGGAAAATCAATCCGCCCACGCCCACGGCCAGCCAAAGTTCGCCGGTGTGACGGGCAAATGCTTCAAAGCCGGTGGTGGCCTCGTAGTAGCCGAACAGGGTCGGGTCGATCCAGAGCATCACCGGGGCTGCGGCCCAGATGGCCATGAGCACCACTTTGCGCTGCAGGTTGTAGCCGACTTTGATCTCTTCTTTGTATTCGTGGGTGGCCTTGTTGACTTCGTCGTAGCCCCGCGGTTCAAAGAAAAAGTGGCCGGATTGGCGTGCCGTCATCGAGATCAGCCAGGCGACCAAAGCCGCTACGGCGGGGTCTTTGAAGAGCAGCGCATAGGCCACCACAAAGCTGATCGCGCTGACCAAGTGCAAAGACTGGTTGATGCGGCTGTGGTGGTAATAGCGGTGGTCATCCCAGCGCTGGATTTTGAGTTGCTTGAAAAATTCCTGCATGGACAGAGTCTCCTGAAAACAGAAGATTCATGCTATCGCCGCATGATGGCAGCGGCGTGACAAGGTCCGTGACAGTTGCGTGAAAGCGCTGGCTCAGTCTTTGGTGGCGTGGCGCTGCACGCAGTCAATATAGGCATTACCGTCGGGTGGCCGGCCGGCCCGCTGGCTTTCCCAGAGCATGGTGCCCAAGCACTCCATGGTTTCGTGGTGGGCCTGGTGCAAAGAGTTCCGTTTGTGGGTCAGCAGCTCCACCGCCTGCCGGATGCCCCGCGGCTGGTCGATGCTGCACTGCTCGCTGATCGACAAATGCATGCTCAAGTGCAAAAAAGGGTTGGTGCGCCCTTCGGTCGCCTCGTACACCGTGGCCAGTGCGGTGTCCAGGTTGGCAAAGTCTTCGCGGTACTCGGGGTGCTCGTCCATCCATTGCGACGCTATGATTTCGATAGCTTCAAGTGATTGACCCGCCTTGGCTTTGGCGTAGGTGGAGCAGAAAAATCGACGTACGTCTTCTTGGGATGGATTGAACATGGGCTCAAGGTTAGCACGGTGAGAATTAGTCTACCCACCGGGTGGTATCTCGTTTTTCCTGGTCTGCCCGCTCTTGGGCCATTTGCTCTTCGAGTTGCTGGCGGCCTTGTTTGATGGTGGCAATCAGCTTGCTGCGGTCTTTAAAGTGAGGGCGCATTTTTTCAAACAAGGCAAGGTTGTGGTGCCGAAAGCGCATGGCGGTCTGGCGTGCCACATGGGCAGGTTGCCCTAGCAGCTGTAGCACGCTACGGGCGCTGCGCAGGCTCGACTCAAACAACTCCCGCTCTACCAAGGTGACACCGCGTTCGCGCAGCTGGTTCCAGTGGGTGACGTCCCGGGCACGGGCCACGATGTGCAGCCCGGGGAAATGGGCCCGCACCAGATCGACCACCGCTAGCGATTGCTCCACATCATCTACAGCGACAACCAGTACTTTCGCCTGCTCCGCGCCTGAGATGCGCAGCAAATCCAGCCGGGTTGCATCGCCGTAAAACACGCGGTAGCCCAGCTTGCGGGCGACTTCTACCATTTCGGCATCATGGTCCAGCACGGTCGTGGAGATGCCCTCTGCCAACATGACCCGACCGACAATTTGCCCGTAGCGCCCGAAGCCGGCAATGATGACAGGTGCATCCTGCTGCTCTGCGATTTCCTCAAGGGGCGTACCGCCAGAACCGGCAAAACGCGGCAGCAACAGGCGGTCCACCGCAACCAGCACCAAGGGGCTCAGCAGCATGGAAACAGCGACCGCGCCAATCAGCAGCGACGCAGTCTCAGCCGGAAACACGTGGGCTCCGGCCGCGGCCTGAAACACGACAAATGCGAACTCTCCCCCTTG